>BPAJ01000001.1 GCA_019652555.1 Gammaproteobacteria bacterium
CATCCGCGATTGAAGCTTTAGGTATGAGCTTACCTGGAAGCAGTTCACAAGACGCAGTTTCGACAGATAAACAAGAAGATTGCAAGAAAATTGGTAATGCGATCAACAATCTTCTTGAAAAAGATATCAAGCCCACAGACATCATGACTAGAGAGGCTTTTGAAAATGCTATTCGTGTTGTAATCGCTTTGGGTGGATCAACCAATGCAGTACTTCATTTGTTAGCAATGGCAAAAAGCGTAGACATCCCGTTAAATATTGATGATTTTGAAGAAATTGGCAAAACCAGTCCATTATTGGCTGACTTAAGACCTTCAGGACATTTTCTTATGTCTGAGTTGAATGAGATTGGCGGTATACAACCTTTGATGAAAACTCTTTTAGAAGCCAATCTTCTGCACGGCGATACATTGACAGTAACAGGCAAAACCATGGCTGAAAATTTAAAGGATGTTAAACCTTATCCAGAAAAGCAAAAAATTATAATGCCTTTGGATAAGCCCATAAAGAAAGACAGTCACTTGAAAATCTTAAAAGGAAACCTCGCCAGTGAGGGAGCTGTTGCGAAAATCACTGGGAAAGAAGGACATAGTTTTTCAGGCTCAGCTCGAGTTTTTAACTCTGAAGAAGAAACTTTAGAAGCTATTTATGGCTCAAAGATTCAAGAAGGCGATGTAATTGTTGTTAGATATGAAGGGCCTGTTGGAGGGCCAGGCATGAGAGAAATGCTAAAACCAACCTCAGCCATTATGGGTAAAGGCCTTGGCGACAAGGTAGCTTTTATTACGGATGGAAGATTTTCTGGAGGCTCTCATGGTTTTGTAGTCGGTCATGTAACGCCTGAAGCTGCTAAAGGCGGACTTATAGGTCTTTTAGAAGATGGCGACAAAATTACTATAGATGCCTTGAAAGGAACAATTGATGCAGATTTATCACTTAAAGAAATCGAAGAAAGAAAGAAAAATTGGAAAAATCCGAAACCAGTACCAAAAAAGGGTGTTTTGGCAAAATATGCCAAGACAGTTCAATCGGCTTCTGAAGGAGCGGTTACAGATTAAAAAAGCTTGTTTTATTTGAATACGCCCTCATAATAAAAGTATGTCAAAACCCATCGAATTAACAGATGAAAATTTAGAAGAAACTCTATCTAGTTCTTCAGTTCCAGTGCTTGTCGACTATTGGGCTGAATGGTGTGGACCATGTAAAATGGTTGCTCCAGTCTTAGAAGAGCTTGCGGCTGAACTTGATGGCAAATTAACTATTGGCAAGGTTGATGTTGATTCCAATCGGGACTCAGCAGCCAAACAGAATGTGATGAGTATACCTACTCTCATATTATTTAAGGATGGACAGCCAATTGATCAAAGAATTGGAGCTTTAACGAAAAATCAACTTCAAGAATTCATTAACGAACATATTTAATACTCAAAAAAACTAGACTCATAATTTCTATAGTGGTACATTGCAGACCTACTTTCAGTAGAAACACTCATAATCTTTAATTTATACAAACGTTTAAAAAAATGCATTTAGGGGAACTTAAAGCAAAACCAGTCGAAGAATTACTCACGATCGCTGAGGGTATGGGTATTGAAAACTTGTCTCGTCAAAAAAAACAAGATGTTATTTTCAATATTTTAAAAACTCATTCCAATGGTGGAGAAGATATTGAAGGGGAAGGAGTTCTAGAAATTTTAAACGATGGGTTTGGGTTCTTAAGATCACCATCCTCATCTTATCTTGCCGGCCCCGACGATATATATGTTTCTCCAAGTCAAATTAGAAGATTCGGCTTAAAAACAGGCGATTCTGTTTCTGGAAACATTAGACCTCCAAAAGATGGTGAAAGATATTTCGCCTTGCTCAAAATAGATCAAATAAATTTTGAACCTTCAGATAAAACAAAAAATAAAGTTGCTTTTGAAAACCTCACTCCTTTATTTCCAGAAGAAAGAATCATCATGGAGTCTGGAAATGGAACCACTGAAGATCTTTCTGCAAGAATAATTGATTTGGTATCACCTACAGGAAAGGGTCAAAGAGGACTGATTGTCTCACCTCCAAAAGCTGGTAAAACTCTTTTAATGCAATCAATTGCACATTCTATAGAAAAGAATAGTCCTGAAAGTAAATTGATGGTCTTACTTGTTGATGAAAGACCGGAAGAAGTTACAGATATGAAAAGGTCTGTTAGGGGAGAAGTTGTTGCAAGTACTTTTGATGAACCTCCTTCTCGACATGTACAAGTTGCAGAAATGGTGATTGCTAAAGCCAAAAGACTCGTCGAAAAGAAACACGACGTTATAATTTTGCTCGATTCCATTACCAGATTGGCAAGAGCTTACAATTCAACTCAAGCAGCTTCAGGAAAAATATTAACTGGAGGTGTAGATGCCAATGCTTTGGAAAAACCAAAAAGATTTTTCGGAGCAGCCAGAAACATAGAAGGCGGCGGCAGCTTGACGATCATTGCAACAGCATTAATTGATACTGGTTCCAGAATGGATGAGGTAATCTTTGAAGAATTCAAAGGTACCGGTAACCAAGAAATTCATCTGGATCGAGCTATTGCTGAAAAAAGAATCTTTCCTGCAATCAATATCCGTAGGTCAGGTACCAGAAGAGAAGAACTTATTACCGATGATGCAGAACTTGCAAGAATTAATATTTTGAGAAAACTCCTTCATGAGATGGAAGATATTGATGCTACCGATTGGTTAATTGATAAGCTAAGCAAGCATAAAACCAACAGCGAATTTTTCGACTCTATGAAGAAAGGCAAGTAACCTCTGCTAAAACATAACTTTTTTTTCCTAAGCTTTTTTTCTTTTTCAAATTCAAAGATTCAGGAATTTCTAGATCCAATTTTTTTTCGAATTCAAAATAAATTTGTCCATTTTTAGATAAGAGTTTTTTTTCTAAAATAGCAGCAAGCAAATCATGAATTAAATTTTTGTTAAATGGTGGATCTATGAAAATCAAATCGTATTTAGTTCCAGAATTGTTGTTTTGTATCCATTCCAAACACTCCGCACAAAAGAAATCGCAATCTGCTTTTTCACTCATTTCTAGATAAACATTTTTAATTTTTTGCAGATACTCTTTATTTCTCTCTACAAAAGTTACTTTTTCAGCACCTCTTGAGAAAGCTTCAAAACCTAATGCACCTGTTCCAGAAAAAAGGTCCAGACAATACATTTTTTTCAAATCCTGTCCCAGCCAATTAAACAATGTTTCTTTTGCTCTATCCGGAGTTGGTCTTAAATCATCATTCAGATCAAAGTAAATTTTCTTTCCTTTCCATTTTCCTCCAATGATTCTAATTTCGCCTTTTTTTTCTTTCTTCATATCATTTATGATATTACATGAGATAATTCAGTTTTAAATTTACCTGCTTATTTACCTTGAAAGAAAAATTTCTAGAAGTTCTTAGAACAACAAAACAAAATGTTTTTGTTTTAGCTGCGGAAAATGGTGACCAGCGTCATGCAATGACTGTGTCATCGGTTTTTTCTGTATCTCTTGAACCAATGTCTATGGCAGTGAGTGTCAATCAAAGCGCAAGCCTGCATGATCTTTTGATGGAAGAAACTAAATTCTCTTTAAATTTATTAACTGCTGATCAGGTAGATATCGCTGAAATATGCAGTGGTGCTGAAGAGGGGCAAATTAGATTTAATCATCCTGACTGGAATCTAGAAAAGATTCCATATTTACAAAGCGCACAATCAAATTTATTTTGCACTTGTAAAAAAATAGTACCTTTGTATTCTCATTCTTTGGTAATAGGCGAAGTAGACGATATATTTCATTCAGGAAAAACAGATCCGCTGATCTATCAAGACGGTAAATATGAATCATAAAAAAACTTTAGCCTTAGTTTTCTCGCTATTTCCGAGCTTTTTGTTAGCTGCCATTACCGTTGATGGAAAGTTAGATGAACCGGAATGGCAAAATGCTCAGTCAATAAGTGATTTTGTAACCGTTTATCCAAATGACAAATCAAAGCCAGAGTTTAAAACCGAAGTAAGGGTTTTCTCTGATGATAAAGGAATATATTTTGGCTTTACAAATGAACAACCTATTGAAACACACACACCTTTGAAACATCCAAGGGATAAGTGGTTTGTTGATGCTGATAGGAATTTCATCATGATAGATTTTGATGGCAATGCAACTGTGGGGTATGAATTTTCTGTAACTCTTGGCGATACATTGAGAGACGCGATTGTAACTAATGAGAATGAAATGTCAGATAGTTGGGATGCTATTTGGTATGCAAAAACATATCAAACAGAGTCCGCTTGGTTTTCTGAATTCTTTATTCCTTGGGAGGTAGCTCCTATGAATGTGGTTGAAGGAAAAAAAAGAGAAGTTAAAGCAACCTTTGTCAGAAGGCATCATAAAGAAAATAGGTTTTATAATGTTCCTGGATTATGGGCTGAACAATCTCCATTTTTATCTAGATTTAAGAGCATAAAGGTTGATAACCCTTCGACAATTAAAAAATCCAGGGTTGATTATTTTCCTTATGTGAGTTTTACCAATAACTTTGTTGAAAATAATCGAAACATAAACTTTGGTGGGGAGATTTTTTGGGATATAAATTCCGAATCAAAATTGGATGTTTCACTTAACCCAGATTTTGGTCAAGTTGAAAGCGATGATTTGATTGTAAACTTCTCTGCAATTGAAACTTTTTATGAAGATAAAAGACCTTTTTTTACTGAAAATCAAACTCTGTTTGAAATTACCGGTTGGAATCTTTATTTTATAAATACAAGAAGAATTGGCGGGATACCTGACAAATGTTCTCCAACAAACGAAACTCTCAAAGGACAATGTAAAAATAGCCTTCTTGATTCTTCTGATATAGATCTCGCTTTGAGATACTCTCAAAAGTCACAAGAAAATGAATTTGGTTTTTTTTCAGCTTTTGAAGCGAATAGCGTTTATTCATCCGGGAGGGACTATTTTGCTGGTCGTTACCGAAGAAATATTTCAGAAGCCAACGGTAAAGTTGGTTATATGGTTACTGCAGTGGACAGACCATCTATCAATAGAGAAGCATACGTTCATACTATTGATTTTGACTTCAAACCTTCTGCTCCAACCAGAGTTTACGGTTGGTTAAGCCAAGCAAGTATTAAAGATAAAGATAAAGACACAGTGGGGACTGGAGCTCGTATAGTAGTCACAAAGGGTTTTTCAGATCAGTTATTCGTTCTTGGCGCAATCAACTATTTAGATGAAGATTTTAATATCAATGATATGGGTTACATCGAGGAATACAACAAAATCAGCATAGGTGGTTTCCTTCAATACATTCGTCCCATAAAAAATAAAACTTCAAAAGTATCCCAAACTATTTTCAAAGTAAACGGTGGACACAACAGATCCACCGAAGGCTATGGAAATGGTATTGGCTTCAACACAGAATTAGAAATGTTCATGCGTGATAACTCTTACATAAGCTTGAAGTGTAACTGTACTGTCAGAAGAGGTAAAAACTCTACTGAAACCAGAGGATTTGCAGCTGCTCCATTTATAGAGAGTCTGGCAAACTACGATCTTCAGCTTGCCTACTTCACTCCTAGAACAGACGACATCAGACCATATGTTAAATTTGGGTTGGCTACTGGCGGATACCGAGTTAACGATCAAGATTCAGACCTGCAACATGAAACAATTAATTTTGGTCTGGGTTTGATTTTGACCACCTCAAGCCAGTTTAGAACTTCTCTGGATTTCTTTGAATTTCAAAAAGAAAATAATTGGGAAGTTTGGCAAAAGGAAAACTTATTTGGTTACTACGATAAGGAAATGGTTTCCTCTGGGATAAACATAGATTGGTTTCCAGGCAACAATCAAGAATTTAGATTGAAAGCATTCATATACGGTATCAAAGCAAATAATGCTAGAGCCTATAGGGTGAATTCTAGTGGCTATATGACACCATCTTTGGATGACATCAATCCTTTTCAACTTTCTGAAACTGCTTTTCAAATCAGATATAAGTATGAATTTTCACCATTATCAAATTTGTATGTTGTTTATACGCGAGGCGGAAAGTCTTCAGGACTTTTAAGAGATTCTTTTGATGGTCTTTATTCCAATGCTTGGAACGAACAAACTTTAGACAAATTTATAGTCAAAATAAGATATAAATTTTAAGCCTTACAGTTTTTGCAAAACAAATTCCCCGAAGACATAACGGATAAGTTTTTTGGCAAATAATCTCCACAAGCTGAGCATTTCACCAACTCTTTATTTTCATTATCCAGATCAATCTCTTCTTGTTTGAATAGTCTTGCTAAACCGGAAAGAATACCCACAAAGGCAAGGACAATTAATACTTTTAAAAGCATTTCTAGGAATTAGCAGCTGCTTTTTTTTCAGAAGCTTCGATAAATCTTTTTAATACTTCAGCTGCTTGATTTTTCAATTCTTCTTTACCCATGAGGTCATAGGCTTGAACTTTAATTTCCAAAGCTTTCTGTACCACTTCGGAATTTGGGAGATTTGAAATTATGTAATCTGCTCGAGAAACAGCGGCGATGTATGCTTTTCTTTCGATATAAAACTCTGCAACTTCTATTTCTTGTTTTGCTATTAAACTTCTAAGGAACAGCATTCTTCTCTTGGCATCTTCAACATAGGAGCTTTCTGGAAATCTAGAAATAAACTCAGTCAATTCATCGAAGGACTCTTTAGCCTGAGTCAAATCTCTTTTATAGGTGAGTTCTCCCAACACCGGAACAGTACTCAGCAATTCCTTTTCCTTAGAAAATTTTGCCAGACCTTTCATGTAGTAAGCGTAATCTGTATTGGGGTGTCTTGGGTGCAGGCTGATAAATCTCTCTGCTGCAACCACGGAAGCATCGTAAAGCCCATTTTCATAGTAAGCGTAAATCAGTTCTGCTTGAGCTTGTTCTGCATATTTACCAAATGGAAACCTTCTTTCTAGAGATTCCAGAGCATCGATCGCCATGGAATAGTTTTTGGATTTTATTCTCTCTTGAGCTTGGTCATAAATTTCTTTTTCTTGCATTGCAGGTGTCATTGGCTCTTCTTTTTTTTGGGTGGCGCAACTTACAAAAAAGATTAAGAAAACAGTAAAAAAAAGATTTGAATAAAATTTCATGAAATAAGTTTATCATTCTGTCATGACGATTAAGAAGGAGAATTTAATTACTAGAGAGATAAGTGAAGCACTTTCCAACAAACGTCTTGATATAGTTTTGGCTGAAACTTTTCCGGAATACTCCAGAAGTAGATTAAAAAAATGGCTAGAAAACAATCTAGTATCTGTAAATAAAAGAGTAATTAATAAACCCAGTCATAAAATCATTTTTCCAGCAAAACTGGAACTCAGTGTACCAAACGAAAATCTCACAGAAGATTTACCAGAACAATTAGACTTAAATATAGTTGAGTCTACTGAAGGATATGTCGTAATCAACAAAAGTCATGGAATGGTAGTTCATCCTGGTGCTGGCAATAAATCTGGAACATTGTTGAATGCCTTATTGCATGAATATCCTGAATTAAAAAAATTACCAAGAGCAGGAATTGTTCATCGTTTGGATAAAGATACCTCGGGACTTATGGTAGTCGCTAGAAACGAACCTGCCATGCAAAGCTTATCAGAACAAATTTCCAATCGTTCCATAAAAAGGATTTACCAAGCTTTCACAGTTGGAAGAATTGAAAGGTCTGGAAAAATTGAAGCGCCGATAGGAAGACACCCTAAGAATAGACAAAAACAAGCAATTATTGAATCTGGTCGAGAAGCTATCTCACACTTCAAAGTCATAGAAAATTTTGGCTCTTACTCTCATCTTGAAGTTTCCTTGGAAACAGGAAGAACTCATCAAATTAGAGTTCATATGAATCATTTGGGTTTTCCTTTAATTGGCGATCCTCTTTATGGTAGGCGCAGAAGATTTGCAAAAAATACCCATCAGAAACTTAGAGAAATAATAGAAAGTTTTCCTAGACAGGCACTTCATGCAGCCCAGTTGAGTTTTATAGATCCAACTACATCTAAAGAAGTAAGCTTCCAATCAAAATTACCATCTGATTTAGTCGAATTGAGGGAAAACCTTTTAAATCAGGCATAATTTCCTTGACTTGCTTACTGGTACTGTCAAAATTCGCTCCCTTAAGAGATTTCTTCAAATTTTTTTAGAAAAATGGCAAAAGTTATGACATCTGGCGGCGAGGCTTTAATTAAAGCTTTAGCTGACGAAAATGTAGACATCATCTTCGGTTATCCTGGAGGTGCTGCGTTGCATATTTATGATGCCATCTACCAACAAGATCGAGTACAACATATCTTAGTGAGACACGAACAAGCCGCTACTCATGCAGCTGATGGCTTTGCTCGAGCTACTGGCAAACCTGGAGTTTGTTTAGTTACTTCTGGACCTGGAGCAACCAATGCGATTACCGGTATTGCAACTGCTTATATGGACTCCATTCCTTTGGTTGTCATTTCTGGCCAAGTACCAAATCATTTAATAGGTACGGATGCTTTTCAAGAAACCGATATGATGGGTATTTCTAGACCCATTGTTAAACATAGTTTTCTTGTGCAAAAGCCAGAAGAAATTCCAGTTATTGTCAAAAAAGCATTTCACATTGCAACCAGTGGCAGACCTGGACCAGTCGTAATTGATGTTCCAAAAAACTTAACCGATCCAAATGAGAAGTTTGAGTATAAATTCCCTTCAGATTTATATTTAAGATCATTCGCGTTATACGACGAAGCAGAAAATAGTGAAGTAAAAAAAGCTGTGAAATTGCTTACCGAGGCAGAAAGACCTGTCATTTATGCTGGTGGTGGAGCTATCAACTCCAATGCTGCAGAAGAAATATATGAATTTGGAAAGTTGATGGGTTGTCCTGTTACCAATACTTTAATGGGTCTTGGTGTTTACCCCGCTTCAGACGAGCAGTTTGTTGGTATGTTAGGCATGCATGGTACCTATGAAGCAAACATGGTGATGCATGAAGCAGATTTGATCATGGCAATTGGCGCAAGATTTGACGATCGAATTACCAACAATCCAAACAAATTCGGTCTGCAAGCAAAAAAAATACATATTGATTCCGATCCATCTTCAATAGACAAGATCATAGACGTAGATGTTGCGATGACTGGAAATGCAAAAAAAGTTATTTCCCAAATCAATAAAGAATTAAAAGCTATGAATTTTGACAACAAAAAATTTGATGGTTGGATGAAAAAAGCCATGCAGTGGCGTGCGGAACACGGACTCAATCACAATATGTTGGATCAAAAAAATCCGGGAGATATCATTTTGCCCCAACAAGTTATTCAGTCTGCTTACAAAGCAACTGATGGTAAGGCTTTTGTTACTTCGGATGTCGGTCAGCATCAAATGTTCGCGGCACAGTATTATCATTTCAATGAACCCAGGAAATGGATTAATTCAGGTGGACTGGGAACCATGGGTTTTGGTTTGCCTGCTGCAATGGGAGTTAAATTTGCTTTTCCTGATGAAACGGTTGCTTGCATCACGGGAGAAGGCAGTATTCAAATGTGTATCCAAGAATTATCTACGTGCGGACAATATGGTTTGCCCATCAAGATTATCAATCTCAACAACAGAGCGCTTGGGATGGTTAAACAATGGCAGGATATGCAATACGGTGGTCGATATTCCAGTATCTCTTATGAAGACTCCTTACCGGACTTTATCAAGCTTGCAGAATCCTATGGACATGTTGGTATGAAGGTAGAAAAGCTTTCAGAACTTGAGTCTGCAATGGAAGAGTGCTTTGCTTTAAAAGACAAATTGGTTTTTCTTGATGTCTATGTTGATCCTGATGAGCATGTCTATCCTATGTTGAAAGCTGGCGGAGACATGTCAGAAATGTTTTTAAGCAAAACGGAAAAAACTTTCGAATGAATCATATTGCCTTGCTAATGGAAAACCAACCCGGAGCTCTATCCAGGGTAATAGGTTTATTTTCTCAAAGAGGGTACAACATCGATTCTTTGTCGGTAGCACCAACACAAGATGAAACACTTTCCAGATTGACTATGACCATTGGTGAAGAAGGTGCTGATATCAATCAAATTTTGAAACAATTATATAAATTGGTTGATGTGGTAATGGTACAAAATTTAAGTGAAGCCGATTCCTTAACTTTAGAACTTGCGATAATTAAATTAAATAAAGATAAGACAGATGTCGAGGGTCTTTTGAATAATTATGAATTTGAAAGAGAAATTTTAGATGAAAAAGACAACTACACAGTTTTCAAAGTACTTGGCGATACTCAAGAAATTGAAAAGTTATTGTCTGAATTGAAGAAAGAAGAATTTTTAGAAGTGACAAGGTCTGGTACCTTAGGTATGACCAAAGGCAATGAGTCTTTGGCAACTAATGATCAGACTAAAATTTCTTACGATTAATTAGAGGAGAAACAAATGGAAGTTTATTACGATAAAGACGCAAAGTTGGATCTTATAAAAGATAAAACCATAGCAGTTATTGGCTTTGGTTCCCAAGGACATGCGCATGCAAACAATCTCAAAGATTCCGGTATGCAAGTTATTATTGGTTTGCGTGAAGGTTCAAGTTCAGCTGATAAAGCCAAAGGCGCTGGTTTTGAAGTTATGGACAACAAAGCTGCAGCAGCAGCAGCTGATTTTGTGATGATGCTTATTCCTGATGAAAAACAAGGAAAAACTTATGCTGAAGAAATTGAGCCAAATCTAAAAGAGGGCGCAACTTTGGCTTTTGCCCATGGTTTTAATATTCATTATGGTCAAATCAAACCCAGAGCTGATTTGGATGTTGTGATGATTGCGCCAAAAGGCCCCGGACATACTGTTCGAGGTCAATATCAAATAGGAGCAGGGGTGCCTTGTTTAGTAGCTATTCATCAAGATGCATCTGGCAATGCACTAGATAATTCTGTGGCTTATGCTTCTGCTATTGGTGGAGGAAGAGCTGGGATCATCAAAACTACTTTCAAAGACGAGACGGAAACCGATTTATTTGGTGAGCAAGCAGTTCTTTGTGGCGGCTTAACTTCCCTCATTCAAGCCGGTTATGAAACTTTGGTTGAAGCAGGTTATCCACCTGAGATGGCATATTTTGAATGTGTCCACGAAGTGAAACTTATCGTTGATTTGATTTATGAAGGCGGTTTAGCAAACATGCGTTACAGCATCTCAAATACTGCAGAGTACGGTGACTATACCTCTGGTCCTAAAGTTGTGACCGATGAAGCCAAGCAAGCGATGAAAAAAATTCTAGATCGAATTCAAAACGGTGAGTTTGCCGATGAGTTTGTGACAGATGCCAGAAAGAGTAATGGTCCTGAAGGTGGACCAGAAATGGAAAAGTATCGTCGCGAGTCTAGAGAACACCCCATTGAAAAAGTTGGCGCAGATCTTCGAGGCATGATGCCTTGGATTGAAGCCAATAAATTGGTCGATAAAACCAAAAACTAGTTTTTTAGTTTTCTTCTTCAGAGAGATTTTTAAGTTGCTTCATTAAATTGAAGTGACTGTCATCTCTCATGGGAAGAAAATCATGATCGTATGCTTTTTCTGGATTCTCTCTGACCCTTCTATCTAATGCTTTTGCATCGGGGCCGATAAGAATTCGCCACTCTTTGGCTTTGACGCCATCCAAAATTACTTTCGCAGCAGCTTCAGCAGAAGTAATGGCTTTTTCTTTGAAATCTCTTTGTCTATTCATGACCGACTCACGAAACATTTCTAAAGATAGGTTGTGAACTGGCGCACCCACTTTAATCCATCTATCTTTCATTTCTTGCAGCTCTTCGTCATTAAGATCAGCTATGTCTTTTTGACCCAAGACTTTTCCAGAATTTTCACTAATCGAAGTTCCAATATGTCCTGGCATAACCAGAGATACACCAAGGTGTGGCGCATTGATACGAAAGTCGTTTATTAATGCTTCAGTAAAACCTTTTACGGCAAATTTTGCTGCAGAGTAAGAAGTGTGGGGTTGGGAATGTCCAAGGGTTGCCCAAAAACCATTTACACTGCTGGTATTGATCATATGACCTTCTTCGCTTTTAAGTAGGGCGTCCATAAATGCTCGAGAGCACAAATAAACTCCGTCCCAACAAATCTTAAAAGTTCTTTCCCATTCTTCTATGCCAGAAAGAACAAAACTTGCTCCACCACCAATACCGGCATTGTTAAAAAGTAAATTTATATGCTCGGTTTTTTGTTGTTCTAAAACTTCATCTCTAAAACGCAAGACATCTTCTTCAGACGATACGTCGCATAAGTGTTTTGTTATTTTTACATGAGGATATTTTTTTGTTGCTTCTTGGAAGGTCTCTTCCATATTTTCTTCAATGACATCGCAAATAGAGACATGACAACCTTCTGCAGCCAATTGATAAGTGAGCTCTCTTCCCATGCCGGTTCCACCACCTGTGATTACCGCAATTTTTCCATCAAAATTTTCCATCTTTCTCCCAAAAATAATTTTCTAAAGTTTTTTTACTTTACATAGTATCTACTAGAAAAAAAACCTATAATCCTTTTTCCAAGATCAGCAAGATAAGATTTTTACTTCTAATTTTGGGTCTGTAGCTCAGCTGGTTAGAGCGCACCCCTGATAAGGGTGAGGTCGCAGATTCGAGTTCTGCCAGACCCACCAAATTCAATTTAATATTTTGACAGTCATACTGTCATATCCTATATTCTTTCCTCAGGGAGATAATTCAAAATGCTCAAAAAGACGCTTTACTCACTCATTGCAATTGTTTTCATAGGGGTTATTGCTTGGGAATACAAAGTAAACATCTTAATTTGGTCCTTACCAAAGATGATGAATTTTCTTAACCCCATTCAAGAAAACATACCAACATCTTGGTCTATAGGGCCAGAAGAAGCAACGAAGGACGATCGACCTAACATAATTTTAATTCTTGCTGATGATATGGGCTACAACGATATTTCGCTCCACAATGGTGGAGCTGCTGATGGTTCATTGAAAACGCCACATATTGATGAATTGGCTGCAAGTGGTGTTTGGTTTTCAAGAGGTTATGCTGCTAATGCGACTTGTGCTCCATCTCGAGCATCAATCATGACAGGTAAATATGCTACAAGATTTGGCTATGAATTTACTCCAGTGCCCGATCCGGCAAGATTTATTCTCACTTGGCTGGTTGAAGAAGATGATGCTCAATTGAGAGGGAGAATTGATCGAGAAGTCGCAAATAATTTACCTTCATATTTCGATATGGGCATGCCAACTGAACAAATTACTATAGCTGAAGTTCTTAAGGATGCAGGGTATTACACCGCTCACATTGGTAAATGGCATTTAGGAATTACCAATGGCATGGATCCTCAAAGTCAGGGCTTTGTTGACTCTTTGTCGCTTGCAGGGAGTTCTTATCTTTCTGAGAATGACCCTGAAGTTGTAAATGCCAAATTCGATACCAGCATTGATAAGATGGTTTGGTCTTCTTCTCAGTATGCAGCTAGATTTAATGGCAGCAAACCTTTTGCTCCTGATAAATACGTCACAGATTACTATACCGATGAAGCATTGAAAGTGATTGAAAATAATCAGAACCGTCCCTTCTTTTTATACTTAAGTCATTGGGCAATTCATAATCCATTACAAGCTTTAAGATCTGATGTTGAGCAAATGCAACATATGTCCGGCCATAACCTTCAAGTATATTCAGGCATGATTCGAGCACTTGATCGTAGTGTTGGCAAAATTATAGAAAAACTTAAAGAACTAGAAATCTATGGGAAAACCTTGATCATATTTACTAGCGATAATGGAGGTGCTAACTACATCGAATTAGAAGATATCAATAAACCTTATCGAGGCTGGAAAATATCGTTTTTTGATGGCGGTATAAGAGTGCCTTTTATTTTTAGTTGGCCTGATCGCATTGAAGCTGGTGGAAAATTCGATGATGCTATTCACCACTTCGATATTTTTTCTACAATTGCCGCAGCGGCAAATGCAGAAATAAAGAATAAAAACGTTATTGACGGAGTAAATTTACTACCTTTCATAAATAAAGAGACTTTTAACAAACCTCATGAAACTCTTTTTTGGCGCTCTGGTAATCACCAATCGGTTTTACATAAAAACTGGAAATATTTAATTAGCATTAAAGAAAATGCTCGATGGTTGTTTGATACTTCTTCGGATCCTTTTGAAAAAAATAATGTTATTGATAAATATCCAAAACAGGCCCAAGTTATAGAAAGCTTATTAGTTGAATTCAACGATAAGCAAAGTGATCCTCTTTTCCCGTCAGCTTTTGAAGCTCCAATAATGATTGATAAATATGACGGGCAAGAATATGAAGTAGGGGACGAATATATTTATTGGTCTAACTGAACAAATAAACTAAATAAAAAATTTTTGTTTTGGGAACACCCCTTCCAGAATTGAAGGGGTGCTCTAGGGGGATTCTCTAACTTAGAAGTTAAAGTTAAGTTTGATACCGAAGTTTCGGCCAGCTAAAGGCACTTCGTTTTTTACATAAGAAGTGTGATTTCTAGCTTTTTCGTCCATCAGGTTTCTTCCAAAGACTGATAAAACCAGTTCTTCGTCACTACCAATAGCAATTGATCTTCTGATATCGAAATCAACCATGGTGTAGCCGTCCGTTACAGATTCACCAAAACCAATGTCATCTTCTTTTTGCACATCCATAATTTTGATGTCATAAGTGACATCTCTTTGTTCAAGCGCAAAGCGATAAACATTTTTAATTGGAGTAATTCTTGGCACGTTTCCACCACTGGCAAAGGTTCCAACCACTTCTTCTCTACCATAAGAAATTTGTAGTTCACCGTTGTTTGTAGAAAAAGATCTACCTACTTCAAATTCGTAACCATTGAAGTCAGCATCGGCTTGAGCATAGTCAACATTGGGTCTGCCTTTAGTTACTGTTCCTCTATTTTTGATGTAAATGTAGTCGTCTACTGCATTTGCATACACAGAGGCATTAACAAAGTAGCCATTGTTTTCGTAACCAACACTAAAATCTAAATTATTTGATCTTTCAGATTCTAAATTGACATTACCGAACTCATTTCTTGCTGCAGCTAAGTGAGTTCCATTCATGAAAAGCTCTATTTCAGACGGGGCTCTTGCAACACTTGAAATACCAAGAGTGATGCCAACGTTGTTTGCTACATCCCAACCCATAGTAAGGGCAGTACTTAAGTTACTTTCACTTATATCATGAAGCGAGTTGCCAATTGCACCATCTCGGCTTACTTGATCTAAGCGTACACCAAAATCAAGATCCATGACTTCAAGTTCTCTGCATAGGAAGTAACCAAAGCTCAACATTTGAGAATCGACCGGCTTCATAAATGCTTCTTTACCAATTATCGCTACATCTTCTTGGCTGGCATTGATTGTCACATTCTGTCTGTTACCACCAGCTTGGTTACCAATATCCAATTTCATGCCAAATTCGAAAGATTCATTAGTAAAAGTAGTGGAGGTTCATGTTCTTCTTCACCTGGTTCTTCTACATGACCAGGCTCCTTCTACATGTCCTTCAGTGAAAGAATAATCATTCACTTGTAAAAAGTAGCTAAGTTTATCTAGCCCACTTAGATTAGTGACAGCTCCTTCAATGGTTACGTTTTCAGATTCAGTATCAGCCTGAATCCTTTCTTCTTCTTCTTCACCATGCTCTCCACCATGTTCCTCTTCTTCTTCACCATGGAAAGCAATACCATAAGTATTTTCAATCTTACCCAAAGAAAAACCAAAATATCCCCAGTTTTCAATTACTGAAAGACCAAACTTTTGACTGAAAGTTGCCAAATCAGAGTTTTCTAAAGTGGTTTTTGCTTCAGGCGAGCCTTCGTGAATAATAGCACCAAGCGGAACTTCGTAGCTTTCAAAGTTAACCTCTTTTAGAGCATAAGTCAGATTTAAACCATCGACGTTTCCCTTATAAGAAAAACTTCCCGCAGTTCCCATGTTAGCTGTTTGTCTTTCAAGACCGATATTAAAGTCGTTACCTTCAAAATCTTTACTGGCTATAGTTTGATCAACGATATTGATGATTCCACCCATAGTTCCATTGGAATACAACAAAGATGAAGGACCACGAACCACTTCAATTTGTTGCAGATCGTTCATATCCACATCGTTTAGATGGTCAGAACCCAACCCAGAGACATCTCTAACCAACTTACCGTTAGAAAGTATTCTTACTCTGGTACCGCCCATTCCTCTAATGATCGGTTGGCCAACACCAGGACCAAAGTTTGAAGAATTCACACCGAGTAAATAAGTCAAACTTTCTCCAAGATTTGTTGAAGCCGAATAATTGATGTCATCCCCTTTGATGACAAAAACTGGTGAATCTATTTCTGCTAGAGTCGCACCACCTAGTGATGAAGTAACGATAACTTCTTCATCTGTTGCATGAAGCACATTAAAAAATGCGAAACACAAAACAAAATACAAAGATTTTTTCATAATTTCCTCCTAGAAATTAAAAAATTAAAATTAAAAAAAAGTTTTAAGGTTTGGATTTATTGAGGCGGGGCTCTAGAAAGAAAGTAAGAATGATTCTTTTTTTGATAAAAATTGAAGTCTTCAATTTCTTCACCGTCAGAGAAAAAAAGATGATATGAATTTTCTTCAAGTTCATTACTTACTTGATCACTTATGCAAGTTAGACATTCACTATGAAACTCAATTTCCTGATGCTCGGCATCGTGAATTTCATGAAAATGATCATGGGTAAGCTCTCCAAGTAAGCCACTTGAAGCTAAAACTAAGCTAAAAAGAATTGCTAGTTTGTTTCCTTTCCCTAACACGCGAGAGATTGTATTATAAAAAAATATTTTTTACACTTTTCATAAAATTTTTTGGGAGAAAAACTATGAGATTGTCACTTATTTTATTAACAGCCTTTTTTATTTCTTGTTCTGAAACTTCGCATAATTCAGCAGAGTGGCAAATTAAAACTTATTCTTCTGCTGCGCCCTCATACATTGGAGATTTTGCTACGGTGATAGGCGGTAATGGAGAAATACTCAGAGAAGGAACCAATGGTTGGATCTGCCAGCAAGGCAATCCTCGACCTTACCCAAAGGATGGATGGAAGACTGCGCATGAAGCCATGCCAGCGTGTCACGATGAAGAAGGAATGAAATGGATGATGGCTTACGCTGAAGGAAAGGCTCCTAACTTAACCAGAGACACCTATATGTGGATGCTCCATGGCGATGTTGGTGAAGACAATTTGGTTCCTGGTGTTTTAAACAAAAGTGAATCAACTCCTGGACAATGGATTGAATCAGGCCCACATTTGATGCTTATGCCTAAGGATCCAGATAGCCTGAAAAATTTCACTACTGATTTTACAAAGGGAGAGCCTTACGTCATGTTTCCAGGGACAGTTTATGCCCATTTAATGATTCCTGTGGAAGGGTATTACGATTATCAGCCTTCAGCTAAACCAGACTAAATTATAAAGAGCCAAAGAAGTTTCTTAGTTCTTGGATATAAAGTTCTGGCTTTTCCAAAGCTGCAAAGTGTCCACCTGAATCTAAAACGTTGTAATACTTCAGATTACTGTAACGTTTTTTAAGCCAACGTTCGGATGCTTTGAAAATCTCTTTAGGATAGATACTTACTCCAGTAGGCGTTTTAACTTCACCGCCATTGAATTCTCCGAAACTTTCCCAATACAGTCTGGCGGAGGATGTTGCAGTTTCCGTTAACCAATAAAACATAACATTGGTCAGTAATTCATCCCTAGATACGGCATTTTCTGGATGACCATCGCAATCGGTCCATTGATAAAACTTTTCTAAGATCCATGCTGCTTGACCTATGGGCGAATCGGTCAATCCATAGCCTAAAGTTTGCGGCCTTGTTGATTGTTGTTTGGAATAGCCAGAGTCCCACTCTTGATAAAATTGAAATCCTGCTAGAGCGTTTTGCTCAAACTCAGTTAAATCATTCATGGTATCCATATCAGGAGAAACTACTGCCATATTTAAATGAATAGCTTCACAGTCGGGATCTTGTGTGCCAAGAGCGGTTGTTACTGCAGAGCCCCAGTCACCACCTTGGGCAAAATATTTTTTGTATCCAAGGTTTTTCATGAGCTTAGAAAAAGTATCTGCAATCTTTTCCACACCAAAACCCGGTTTTGTGGGTTTTCCTGAAAATCCAAATCCAGGCAAAGAAGGGGTTACCACATGAAAAGCATCTTTAGGATCTCCACCATTGATTGTCGGATCTGCTAAAGGTTTAATCACATGCAGAAATTCTACAATGGATCCTGGCCAGCCATGAGTGATAATTAAAGGCTTGGCTTCTTTGTGGGGGGAGGGGTAATGGATAAAGTGAATATCCAAGTCATTTATGTTTGTTATGTACTGAGGAAATTCATTAATGTTTTTTTCATGTTTTTTCCAGTCATAATCATTCAGCCAATATTCGTGAATTTCTTTCATGTAAGACAAAGGAATGCCTTGAGTCCAGTCCTCTGGCGTCTCTTTTTCAGGCCATCTCGTCATTTCAAGACGTTTTTGTAAATCTACTAATTTTTCTTTTGGAATATCTATCTTAAAATCTTGTATTGCTGACATGCTATTTATTAAAACCTTGTTTTTATTGTATTATTTAATTTTAATTACAAATTAACATAGATTTTTTAAATTTACTTATTTTTAAATAATGGAAAAAATATCGGAATTATTCTCTAACCACTTATCAAATTGGGGCTTGGTTTGGTTTTGTTTGATTTTTTGGGGAAGCATTTTTAATGCGATATTGATAAGTTTGTCATTTAGCGAGATCAGCTCCTATCTAACTTATATAGGATACATAGCTGGATTAATTTTGGGTCTTTTTGCAAAATCTAAAAAATGGAATTGGCTACGATGAGCGTGGTAATGGAAAACAATCAAGAAGATCTTTCCATAGATGCAGAAAGACTAGTAGCTAGATCTTTTATGGGGAGAATCGAGTGGGAGATGATTGTCGTAGGTATAGGTCAATTTTTAATTTGGCTTGGCATATGGTTTATGGTTCTTCAAGGAATACTGCCTTTATGGGCTGGTTTCATTCTAAGCACAATCTCAACGGCTTTTGCATACTTACCATCGCATGCAGGTCAACACGGTCATTTATCGGGAAAACATAAAAACTTAAAATGGCTGAATGCCTTTGTCGGACAAATTTCCTTGATACCTCTTGCCCAGTCTCATCA
Organism: Gammaproteobacteria bacterium; assembly: GCA_019652555.1. GTDB lineage: Bacteria > Pseudomonadota > Gammaproteobacteria > Magnimaribacterales > AG-339-G14 > MEDG-81. The sequence continues at coordinate 19,264 of BPAJ01000001.1, forward strand.
TATTTTAAAAGCTACTCATATGAAGCATCATGCGCATACCAATAATCCAGAAAAAGATCCTGATTACTTTAATACTCATGTAGATCATTGGTGGCAGGCAGCTTTGAATGTTCATCTTCAAACCGATGGAGGAAATCCTAGGTTTCAAAAAATGCTGGAAACCTATATGGAAGAAGATCAAAACTTTAAGGCTGATATCGATAAAGGTTCTACATTTGCTTTGATGATATTTTTTGGTCAAATGATTTCCGCATTCTTTTTTCCTTTGGAAACTTTATTTCTTTGGTGGCTTCCAAGGAAACTTGTAGCATCATATTTGGGAGTAATATTTTCTCATGAGCCTCATAAGGGTTTGCCAGTTGGAAGATACAAGGATACTAGATTCTGGGTAAATGGAATTCCTAGATTTTTTAATCATTCTATGCAAATCCATGTGATGCACCATATGTATCCAAACATTTGTCATTTTGATGAACCAAAAGCAATAGAGGCTTTAAAACCTTTTATGATTGCAAGAGGCATTCCTGGTGCTGAAGATCTTCCAGATAAGATTTCTTATAAACTTCTTTCTTATAAATAACATTGGCCTACACGTTAAGCATTGGTGAAAATGCTCCGGATTTTGATCTATTAGGGACTGATGTTGATTATTACTCTTTGGATTCCTTTCAAGAATATGAAAATCTCATTATTTTCTTTACTTGCAACCATTGTCCATATGTAACTGGATCAGATGAAGTCACAAGAGCAACGGTTGAAAAATTTCAAGGACCTAGATTTAAATTTGTTGCAATTAATTCAAATAGTAAAAATACCTATGAAGAAGACAGTTTTGAAAATATGGTCAAAAGAATAGATGACTTAAAATTTCCATGGCTTTATCTTTATGACGAGACACAGAAAGCTGCAAAGGATTATGGAGCCTTAAAAACGCCTCATTTTTATGTTTTTGATAAAGAAAGAAAGTTGGTTTACACAGGACGAGGAGTTGATTCTCCTAAAGATTCATCTAATATTAAAGTTAATGATTTAGAAAGAGTTCTTGAAGAACTCAAAGATGATAGAAAAATATCAGTGCCAGTTACCAATCCCATTGGCTGTAATATTAAATGGGAGGGCAAGGAAGCACACTGGATGCCTGCAGAGGCATGCGATTTAATATAGGAGATAAAAAATGTCTGAGTTAGCTACTTTAAAAACAGAAGGAGATGTATCGATAATTACTTTGGATGATGGAAAGGCAAACGTTTTTTCTTATCCAATGTTGGAAACTCTTCAAAAAATTCTTTCCGAGATTCCCAAAGATAAAGGTTCAGTAATTATTACTGGAAGAGATGGAATGTTTTCTGGAGGTTTTGATCTAAAAACTTTCGCATCTGGGGATGTTGATCAAATTAAAAATATGTCTGCATTGGGTTTCAAAACTTTATTTGATTTGTATACCTTTCCAAGACCTGTAGTTGCTGCAATTTCAGGTCATGCTGTAGCGCTGGGTATTTTTGTAGTTTGTTGTTGTGACTACCGAATTGGGATAGACGGAGAATTTGTGGTTCAAGCAAATGAAGTAAGAAACAACATGGATATTCCCGTACCTATTATGGAAATAGCAGCCAGTAGGGTAGACAAGCAACACATTTATAGAGCTCTTTTTCATGCAGATCCTTATAAAATGTCTGATGCTGTCAGTGCTGGTTGGATTGATGAAGTTGTGTCTTCTCCAGGTGATCTTATGACAAGAGCGATGGAAAAAGCAGAAGATTTGGCAACTTTAGGTCATCCTATGTACCAAAAAACAAAAGAAGTTTTTCAACAAGATATTGTAGAAAAAATTCAAGCAAATTTGCCTAATCCTTCAGACAGTCCAAGTTTCGTATCGGTTTAGTTATTTGTAAACTTCTTATATAATCCAATTCCTTTGGGGCTATAGCTCAGCTGGGAGAGCGCCTGATTTGCATTCAGGAGGTCCGCGGTTCGATCCCGCGTAGCTCCACCAAAATATTACATTTCTTCACTTTTTATTTATATAATCATCTTATGAGAGCATTACACGATTTAGTTATTAGAAACGGAAAAATTGTAGATGGCAGCGGAAAAAAACCTTTTCATGGTGATGTTGCTATAGACAATGGAAAGATATCTGCAGTAGGAATCGTTGAGAATCCTGGTAAAAAGGAAATTGACGCGAAAGGTAACATTGTCACTCCTGGATGGGTAGACATTCATACTCATTATGATGGTCAAGTTTGTTGGGATCCATATTTAACCCCATCAAGTTGGCATGGTGTAACAACAGTCGTGATGGGAAATTGTGGAGTCGGTTTTGCTCCGGTCAAACCTGGTGATGAGGAATTTCTTATTCAATTGATGGAAGGAGTTGAAGACATACCTGGTACGGCTCTTCATGAAGGGGTTGATTGGAATTGGGAAACTTTTCCAGAGTTTCTAGATGCGATAGAAAAAAAGGATTTTGTCATGGATCTTGGTTTTATGATTGGGCATGGTCCTTTGAGAAGTTACGTCATGGGATATGAAAGATGTCAAAGTCAAGTTGATGCCTCAAAAGAAGAAATTTCCAAAATGTCGGATATTGTCACTGAGGCTATTGAATCTGGTGCCTTAGGTTTTAGTACTTCTAGAACAATTTTACATCGAGATGTTCACGGAGTTTATGTTCCTGGAACAGAAGCAAGCTCAGAAGAAATGAAGTCTTTAGCTTTTGCGATCGATAAAGCAGGCGAGGGAACTTTAGAAATTGTTTCTGATTGGCTTGATAAAGAAATCGAAATGTCCTGGATGAGAGAATACGTTGAAAAAAGTGATTGTGGACTTACAGTGCTTCAGACAAGTGGTGATGCAGTAAAAACAATTTTATTCTGTGAAGAACAGTTTTTAAAAGGTAAAAACGTTAGACCTCAATTTCCAGGTAGGAATGTCGGAATGATGTTTGGTTTGGAAAGTTCTTTGCATCCTTTTATTGGTCATCCTTCCTATCGCGAAATAGCAGACCTTCCTTTATCCGAGAGGGTAAAAATTATGAAAGATCCTGCTTTTAAGGAAAAACTTCTTAATGAAAAACCAAATTTTGCATCTGAGATAGAAAAATCAATGAATGAGCAAGGCAATACAAAATCTCAGGAAGAGATCAAAGAAGCAGCTAATCTAGGCCTTAAACTTATTTCCAACTACGATACTCAATTTATTTTGGGAGATCCTCCTAATTATGAGCCTGGAAAAGAAGACAGTATTGCAGCTTTAGCAAAATCCAAAGGCATAGCTGAGCTTGAAGTCATTTATGATGAATTTCTTAAAAACGAAGGCACTAATTTAGTTTATGCCTGTTTTACTCCATACGATAATCACAAATTAGATTTTGTAGAACGAGCTTATAGTCTTAAATCCTCTGTAGCTGGCGGAAGCGATGGTGGAGCTCATTGTGGATTGATATGTGATGCAAGTATGCCCACAACTAACTTATCACACTGGGCAAGAGACAGAGAGGCTGGTAAAAAAATTCCGATTGAATTAATAGTTAGAAAACAAACTAAGGATACTGCCGAAACTTATGGTTTGTTTGACCGAGGGGAAATTAAAACAGGGATGTTAGCCGATTTGAATATCATTGATTTCGAGAAGCTTAATGTTACTCATCCTAAAATGGTATATGACCTGCCTTTGGGAGGAAGAAGATTAATTCAAACCTCTTCAGGTTACTTGGCTACAGTTAAAAGCGGTGAAGTAGTCTACGAAGCTGGTGAAGCGACAGGAGTTCTTCCTGGAAAATTAATCCGAGGAAAACAAACTTGTGAAGTAAAAACGGAAAAAGAAAGGGTACCTTTCATTGACCGAACTCTTCGTTTAATGTCTGTTAAAGCCTTCAAATTACTCTGGAATTTTAGAAAAAGCTCAGTTAAAACGACAGTTGTTTCTGACGACTAAACTGAAGTTTCTAGATTAGCTTTATCTCCAGCATATCTTCGCCCTGCAAAGTAATAGCATGGAATAGCTAGTGATCCGATAAATCCAAAGATTAATAAAGCCCAGGTATAAGGCTCTGCAATGGCGCCTTTGGTTAAATCAATTAGAATTCCAGCTCCTAGGGAACCGATAGTAAGGCCAATTAAGTTTATACAAAGAATGTAGAAAGCAACGATTGTCGCTCTAATTTTTTCCGGAACTAACTCTTGAACAGTAGAAAAAGTGGGACCATAAAAACATCCCAACTGAAAATAACCGACGACTACACCAACCCAAAAAATTACCGTTGTTGGTTCCACAAATCGATAAATTACACCTATTGGTAACAAAATAAGAGATAACCAAAATAAAAAAATTGGTCTACCTTGATTTGTTTTCTCCAACCACCAGTCACTTACTAACCCACCAAACAAAACTCCCGCCAGTCCGGCAAAGACAGCGATAATTCCAGATATTTGAGCGATGACACTTCTATCAAAACCTCTTTCCTCAACAAGCCATATTTGTTCAAAGGCGGCTGCACCAAGAATAATATGATAGAAAACTCCTCCAGAGATGGTGAGTGTTAGAGCAGGTGATTTTTTTAAAGCATTAACCAAGATTGTCATTACTTCCGAGAAAGATAGTTTCTCTTCTTGGGCTTCGATTAAATTTTGACTTTCAACTCTTTTTTTATCTTTAAAGAGCAACATGCAAAGTCCTAAAAAGACACCTAGAATTCCTAACATATAAAAACACCCACGCCACCCAATCGTCTCCCCAAGTAAGCCTTCTAAAAAAATTGGCGATTTTATATCCGCAACAAATCCAACCAATAAAAGACTTATCGCAACGCCTAAGGGAACTCCTAAGTAATAAAATCCAGCAGCAAACCCCATCCTTTTTGGAGGGAAGGCATCGCCCAAGAGAGACATTGATGTTGGGGTTATGATTGATTCACCGACACCAATAAACATTCTCGGCAGAGCTAAAGTAATAAATCCTTTGGCTGCACCTGAGGCCATTGTAAAAACACTCCAAAGTACTACTCCAAAAGCAATCAACTTAGATCTATTTACACGATCAGCTAAAGCTCCCATGAACAGACCCATTATTGAGTAAAAGAAAATAAAAGCTAAAGAGGTAAGCAGTCCAAATTGCCAACCTGTTAGCTCCAGTTCTGGAACAATGTAGTTGGCAAAACTTGCGATTAATTGTCTATCTGTAATATTGAGAAGATTTAATACAGTCAGAAAAAAAAGAAGTCTATATGGATTCATACTTATAGGATATTGTGAAAGAATTATCATAGTATAGGATTTTTAAAAAAATATAAAAAATGTTTGTTTTGGGCGTAACAGGTGGAATTGGGTCTGGCAAATCAGCAGCAACTGATATTTTTTCCTCTCTGGGAATTAAGATAGTCGATGCCGATGTTCTATCTAGAGTCCCTGTTCAAAAAGGAGAAGCAGGCCTTTTTGAGATAGAAAAAAGATATGGTTCTGAAATTCTTCTTGCTACAGGTGAACTGGATAGAAAAAAATTAAGAGAAATAATATTTGAAAAAGAAGAGGAAAAAGATTGGTTAGAAAATTTACTTCATCCTTTAATAGCGGATTTAATAAAAGAGGAATTAAAGTCATCTTCTTCCAAGTATACAATCCTTGCCTCGCCATTGTTGTTCGAAACTAAACAGTCCGATTATTGCGATGAAGTACTGGTTATTGATGTATCTGAGGAAACTCAAATTTTAAGAACAAAGACGCGAGACGATGTTCCTGAAGAACAAGTGAAAACTATAATTCTTTCGCAAATCAATCGTTCTGAAAGACTCAGATTAGCAACTCATATCATAGAAAACGAAAATACTTTAGATGATCTAAAAAAAGCTGTAACAGAATTACATCAAAAAATAATTACTCAAATTGAAACCAAATGAAATGTCCAAGTTGTAAAGAAGAAATTTCAGAAAGCGCTGATAAAAAATTTAGACCTTTCTGCTCAGAAAGATGCCGCTCTTTGGACCTGTCAGATTGGCTTAACGAAAGAAATGTTATTTCTTCGGACTTATCTCATTCAGAAGATTGAAAAAATCCACTTATACCTGCAATACCTTGAGCACCATTTTCTTGTGCAATTCTAAGGTCGTCTTGCTTTAAACCTCCTAAAGCAAAACTTGGTCCTGGAAATAGCTTAGCTAGTTTTGAAAATTTCTCCCAGCCCAATGCAGGATTTTTATTAACAACATTTTTTATTGGAGAGATAAATATATAATCCAGCCCAAGTTGTGCAGCTTTAATAACTTCTTTTTTATTATGACAAGAAGCACCGGTCAAAGAGGAACTCAACTGATTTGTTTCCATCAAATCTCTGGAGGTTAGATGTAGGCTTTCATGACCGGAAATATTTTTTACCAATCCTGAATTCAAAATTACTTTGCCTCCCTTATTTTCGTAAATTTCTTTGGTTTTATTCCAATGCTCTGATGAAAAATCCATTACATCTACTCTGTAGATCAAGTACTTAGAAGTATCAGATAGTTTTTCAATTAGAGAAAAGAAGTTTTCTGGAATTTTTTTTGGAGTTATTGGAATAAAACTAGCTTCTGTAATCACTATTGATTGATATGTACTCTGGGGATAGGTCTGAAGTCATGACAAGAGCCGATTGTTTAGATTTTCCAAGATTGATTTCAATATTGATTGTTTTTTTTCTAAATTCCTTTTTACCTTTTGCTTCGGAATATTTTGGACTTAGATTTCCATTCACTAAAACCGGATGACCTCCAATTTTTAGTGATAGATTTTTCATATCAAACTCCTTTTCATCGGCATTTCCTGCAGCAGTAATAATTCTGCCCCAATTAGGGTCTTCACCATATGCGGCTGTTTTAACCAGAGGAGAGTTTGCAACTTTTAAAGCAACTTTCTTAGAAGCTTTATAAGAGCTTAATCCCGAAACTTTAATCTTAATAAGTTTGGTTGCACCTTCTCCATCTAAGACCATCTTTTCAGCTAATTCTCTAAAGACCTCAAAAAAGTTATTCTTAATTTTTTTGTGATATTTCTTAAAGTCACTTTTTTTCTTTGAGGTTGTTGCAAAAATACTTGAATCACTTGGAGATTGATCTCCATCAATTGAGATGGCATTGAATGTCTGATCGCAAATATCCCTATGTAATTTCTTCAATTGAATTTTTGAAAGTTTTAGATCCGTAAAAATAAAACTCAGGGTAGTTGCCATATTCGGTTCTATCATCCCAACTCCTTTTGCAACTCCGATTACATTAATTTTTTGACTTCCTAGTTTAAATTCTTTTTTTACTACCTTATGTCGAGTATCTGTAGTCATTATTGCATTGGCAAAGTCTTCCCAAGAATTTTTCCCTAACTGGTTGGTGCATTTTTTAAACGCTTGAGTAAGCTTTTTAGTATCAAGTAGTTCTCCTACCACGCCAGTAGAAAAGGGGAGGATATTGTCTCTGGATACATTTAATGAAGAGGAAACATCCTCAATGAGTTTTTCAGAGTCTATTTTTCCTTTCTTGCCGGTTGCAGCATTTGCATTTCCAGCATTGACCATCAAGACCTTTGGTTCTGAAATATTTTTATTAATTTTTTCCAAACATATTTCAACCGGTGCAGACTTAAATTTATTTGAGGTAAACAAGCCAGACCAAATTGCTTCTTTCTCAAGTTTTACTATTGAGGTATCCAATCTAGTTCCATACTTCGTCTTGGAGGATGCGCAACCAATTTTTATATCTTTCAACATTATCTCTTTTTCTTTTTTCTGTTAGCTTTTGCTTGCAGTCTTCTTAAACGTCTATTTCCCTCTACTGGTTGATCGTTATTAGATACCTGTTGGTTAGACACAGAGTTATCCATAAATGCTGATGGAGAATTTTCATGCACTGTTTTAGTTTTTTCTAAGACCTCTCTAGATTTCATCTTTTCAATTTCTTGTTCGTCTTCAGGTTTTACTTCGACACGGCAGAGAAATCTTGTAGATTCTTTTTTTATTGTTTCAAGAAGTTGTTCAAACATCTCAAACGCTTCTCTTTTGTATTCAAGACGCGGATCTTTTCCTGCATAACTTCGAAACCCAATGTTTTGTCTAAGCGAATCAAGTTGATTGATATGATTCTTCCAACTTTGATCAATGACCTGCAGGATGATTTGATTTTCCAATTGAGAATAAACGCTTGGAAATTTGTTTCTTTTTTCTAAGTAAATTTCGTCAGCAAAATCCAAAAGCTTATTCAACACTTCTTGCGTGTTGGATTCACTATTTTCTAATTCAGCTTTTAAATTAAATTGCAGATTAAATTCAGATTCTAAGATATTTGTTAGTTCATCAACTTTCCAATTAGTTTCTATTTCATATTCAGGAATATGAGCTTCAAAAGTCGAGCTCAAAACATCAGCTCGCATATTTGAAATTAAGTCGTCTAAATCTTTATCTTCTAATATTTCCTTTCGTTGCTTATAAATTACCTGTCTTTGTTCATTCAAGACATCGTCAAATTCTAGTATTCTTTTCCGAATATCAAAATTCCTACCTTCAACTCTCCGTTGAGCTCGTTCTATAGAATTCGTTAACATCTTATGTTCTATCGATTCTCCTTTTTTCATTCCACCGAAGGATTGCATAAGAGCTTTCATTCGATCAGGGGCAAATATCTTAAGTAAGCCATCATCTAGTGATAAGAAAAACTGGGAAGAACCGGGGTCACCTTGCCGTCCTGACCTTCCTCTAAGTTGGTTATCAATTCTTCGAGATTCATGTCTTTCGGTACCGATGACATGTAATCCTCCTAATTCAACAATTTCTTTTCTGGCTGTTTCAGATTCTGGGAACCCTCCAAGGACAATATCTGTTCCTCTTCCAGCCATATTTGTAGCTATGGTTACAGCTTTTTCTTTTCCAGCTTGGGAAATTATTTCTGCTTCTTGTTGATTTTGTTTGGCATTTAAAACACGATGAGGAATATTTAACGTATCTAGTTTTTTTGACAAAACTTCAGAGTTTTCAACAGATATGGTGCCGACAAGAATGGGATTACCTTTTTCGTGATAAGTCTTTATCTCATCGATAATGGCATCGTTTTTTTCTTCCTCTGTGAGATAAATTTTATCGTTTTTGTCTTCTCTAACCATTGGAAGATTTGTGGGAATAGAAATTGCCTCCAAAGAATAAATTTCGTCAAATTCTCTAGCCTCTGTTTTGGCAGTTCCTGTCATGCCTGACAGCTTTTCAAACATCCTAAAGAAGTTTTGAAAAGTAGTAGATGCGAGTGTTTGACTTTCAACTTGAATATCCAAATTTTCCTTTAATTCTAAAGCTTGATGCACTCCATCAGAAAGTCTTCTGCCTGGCATTGCTCGACCTGAATTTGTATCAATTAAGATGACTTTTCCATTTTGAACTATGTAATCAGTATTTTTTTCAAACAGAGTTTCAGCCCTAACAAGAGCTTGAACCATATTCAGAAGTTTTAAGTTTTCACTGGCATAGAGACTCACAGAATCCTCGAGGAGGTTATTTTGCTTGAGATAATTTTCTATTTTTTCATGCCCATTTTCGGTAATTTCAATCGATCTGGATTGTAAATCTATAGTAAAGTCTCCTGCTTTTACGACTTCTTCTTTTTCAAAATCAAACTCTTCCTCAGTGAGACTTTTTACGACCGGCTTAAGCTTTTTGTAGAGAGGCCCATTATCTTCTGCAACGCCACTTATTATTAGAGGAGTTCTGGCTTCATCGATTAAAATCGAATCCACTTCGTCTACCACCACAAAATAAGGATCTCTTTGAAGACGATCTTCCTCTCTTAAAACCATATTGTCTCTAAGGTAGTCAAAACCTAGCTCGTTGTTTGTGGCATAAACGACATCTTTGGCATAGTTTTCTTTTTTCTCTAAAGGATTAAGTTCTGGAGTGATATATCCAACATTCATTCCCAAGCCCTCAAAAATTGGAGCCATCCAATTTGCATCTCTTTTGGCTAGGTATTCATTTGCAGTAACTACGATGACACTTTTTCCAGTAAGCGCATTGAGATAACAGGGTAGGGTTGCAACCAATGTCTTTCCTTCTCCCGTTGCCATTTCAGCAATCATGCCTTCATTTAAAATGGCACCACCAATTAATTGACAATCGTAGTGACGAAGTCCTAAAAACCTTTTGCTTGATTCTCTTACAGCTGCAAACGCCTCTGGCATGAGGTCTTCTAAACTTGAACCTTCGGAAAGTCTTTCTTTTAATTTACTAGTAGTATTTTTTAGTTCTTCATCCGTGAAAGAACCAAAATTTTGTTCTAAATCATTTATTGAATTTACAACGCTTCCGAGTTTACGTAAAACTCGCTTATCTTTGTTTCCAAATAAGAATGACAATATGGACATGTTTATCCAAGACTAGGGTCGATGATTGGTTCTATATAATCAATAATAGGATTATCACTTTCAGAAGAAATGAGCTCCCATGAATCTGGAACTTCAATTAATTTTCTTAAAAGCAAGTTGTTTTGTGTATGTCCAGATTTATAGCCCTCAAATTCTCCAATAAGATTATGTTGCAATAAATATAAGTCTCCGATTACATCCAAAATTTTATGTTTTACCAACTCATCTTTAGATCGTAAACCCTCTTCGTTTAAGATTTCATTATCTTTGATGGCGATAGCATTTTTTTGACTGGCACCTAAGGCAAGAGAATTCTTTTTCAATGCTTCGAGTTCTTCCATAAAGCCATAAGTCCTTGATCTTGAAATTTCTTTTAAATATGTCGTTGAATTAAAATCAACCGTGGTTGTTCTAGAGTGACCTTTGCGCGCTTCGTCATCATAGACAAGCGAATGTGTTACTTTAAAACCGTCGTAAGGAGACAGTTTCGCATAAGCACCATTATCGGTAGTTATTGAGATTTCTTTTTTAATTTTTATAAACTTTTTGGGCTTTGTTTGTTCTTTAATACCTGCAGACTGAATTAAGAAAACAAAAGGACTCGCACTACCATCCATAATTGGCACTTCGCAATCGTTTATTTCTACGGTGACATTATCTATACCTAATCCAGCAAAAGCAGACATCATATGTTCCACAGTAGCAATCTCAATCTCCCCATCTTTTAATGTTGTTGCCATTGAAGTTGGCCCAACATTCTCAACTACTGCTTTTATTTCAACGTTAGGCTCTAAATCAATTCTTCTAAAGACTACTCCCTGATCTTCTTCAGCTGGGAGAAGGTTAATCGTTATTTTTCTTCCGGTATGAAGTCCAACTCCAGTTGCTTTTATAGGATTTGTAAGAGTTCTTTGTACCAACATTGCTTTTAAATTCTTTGTTTTCTGGCTTCAAATAGAATAACAGAACAAGCATTGGATACGTTAAGACTTTCTATTTGCTCATTCATGGGAATTCTTATCATTTCGTCTATATCTTTTTTTAGATTTGGTTTTATGCCTTCACCTTCGGACCCCATTATAATAGCCGTAGGTAAGTTATAGTCACACTCGTAATAGTTTTTCTCAGCAGTCCCATCGCAACCAAGAATATTGAAATTTAAAGTTTTAAGATTTTTTAGTAGATACTTGATGTTGTTAACAATAACAAAAGGTATTATTTCTGAAGCACCTTTGGAAACCTTTCTTACTGTTTCGGTAAGATGACATGCTCTATTTTTGCTGACTATTACGGCATCTACATTTGCAGCTAAAGCAGTTCTTAATATGGAACCTACATTTTGTGGATCCATAACATGATCCAAAATCAGTAGAAGTGAATTCTCTTTTTGACTAATCAACTTTTCTAAAAAATTAATATCTTTTATTTGCGATGGTTTGAAAGTAGCTGATAGTTTCTTATCTGTATTAAATGAGATAGGTAAATCTTTTTCCTCTGCAAGTGAAATCAATTCTAAAGTTTTTTTATTATTTTTATCTTTTGGAACAGAAAGCTCCTCAATATTTTGAGGCAGGTTATCAAGTAAAGTTTTGATAAAGTTTTGATCAATAGTTTCCAACTTTTTCATATCTAATTAATAACTTTCAAATCAATCCTTTTTCTAGAAGTTTCCACAGATTTTATTTTAATTTTAAATTTATCACCCAACGCATAAATATTATTTTTATTTGCTGAAGTAAGAGAATGAGCTGTCGCATCATGAACATAATAAGGTGATCTTTTAAGATTTTTTATATGACAAAACCCCTCAATATTAAGTCCATCGATATGCATAAATACGCCAAATTCCAATACCGCCACAACTTCTCCATAAAATTCTTTTCCGATGTGTTGTTCGGCACACTTACAACTTAGATATTTAGATGATTCCCTTACGATTTTCTCTGCTTCTCTATCTTTATCACTACAAATTGTAGCAATTCCATCTATTTCATCTTGAGAATAAGAGCTTCCTTTTTTTTCAATAATCGACTTAATAACTCTATGCGTTACCAGATCCGAATACCTTCTTATTGGAGATGTAAAATGACAGTATTCTTCGAGTCCAAGAGCAAAATGGTTACTTTCTTTTCCTGAATAGACAGCAAGCTTCATACTTCTTAAGATCTGATATATCAAAGAAAAGGATTTTTCTTTTTGTTTGATCTCTTTAAGCCAAGCGTTGAGTTTCTTTCTAGGATTAGATTCAGTCATGCCTTTACGAAGACCTCTCGCTTTTAGAAATTCTTTAAGCTTTTCCAATTCATTGTAATCCGGATTATCGTGGTGTCGGAATGGGATAGGTTTTTTAATTTTTTTAGTTAATTTTGCTGCACAAATATTTGCCAGAATCATAGATTCTTCTATGACTTCGTTTGCTAATAGATGATTTATCGATTTGAACTTAATTATTTTGTTATCTTTGCCAACAGGTCTGTATTCAGGAAGATAAAAATCTATTGCCTTTCTTTCTTCTCTTATTTTTCTTCTCAAAGCATGTATTTTTTTTAGAGCATTTAAATTAGAGACAATATCATCTGAAAGAGCGGTTTGACCTTTTTGATAAAATTTTTCAACCTCATCATAGGTGAGACGATTCTTAGAACAGATTACAGAATTGAAAAATTCATAGGATTTTATTTCTCCTTCTCCATCAAGATATATTTCACAAGTTAAAACCAACTTATCCTCATTAGGCCTCAACGAACAAAGTTTATTTGATATAAGTTCTGGCAGCATAGGGATAACTTTTTTTTCAAAATAAACCGATGTGGCTCTGGACAAAGCTTCTTTATCTAGCGAAGAATCTTGAAGTACATATTCGGAAACGTCTGCTATTGCTACATATAAAAGATAGCCATCGGAACTTTCTTCGGCATACACAGCATCATCAAAATCCTTAGCATTGCTTCCATCAATGGTCACAAAATTTAAACTTCTCAGATCTTTTCTGGAGTCGATATCCTGTGTTGAAATTTCTCTTTTGATCTTGTTGCATTCGTTAATAATAGATTTGGACCATTCGGTAGAAAGCTCGGTTCCATTGGTAGCAAAAATAAATGCCTCCTCAAATACATCATTGCTTTTTAAGGTTTTGATAGGCTTTGCTTTGGGCTTGTACTTTAGAGATGGTTGCGACGTTATTCTTACTTCACAAATGTCATTTGATTTGAAATTCTTCAAATTCTTGCCCTCTAACAGGATATCGAGATGAAAACTTTTGTCTAAACTGGTTAGAAAAGTCTTGCCTTTATACTTCTTTATAATGCCCGTAAGCTCACTGGTATTCCTCTTCAAAACTTCCTTAATTTTTGCCTTACTCCCAGGCATTTTTTGACAGACAACTTCATCTCCTGGAAAAACTTTAAACATTTCTCTATTTGATAAAGTCAGAAATTCATCCTCTGAATACTTTACCCTCCCTTTGCCCGATTTATTTAAAAATACTTTGGCTTTGAAATTTTCTTTCATTGATTCAATTATACTGCCCTTGATAATCTATAAAGCGATTTAATTTTTAATGTATATTGATAGAAATATATGACCACCCCAGACTTAAGTGATAAGTACCCCCACGTAGATTTTTTGAATTTGCAGTTTACGAATTTTGGCAAAAAAGGTTTTTTTTCAGGAAAAATTGAAACTGTAATTTGCCCTGACGATAATTCAAAAGTTAAGCAAATTCTAGGTGAAGAGGGCGACGGAAAAATTTTGATCGTTGATGGTCAAGGTAGTACTAGAGTTGCCTTAATGGGAGACATGATTGCAGAGTCTGCAGAAAAAAATAATTGGCAAGCTGTCATAATAAATGGCTGTGTGAGAGATGTTGAGGCTTTGTCTAATTTCAAGATTGGAATATTTGCTTTGGGCTCAGTTCCAAAAAAAAGTGAAAAAAAAGATCAAGGCGAAATAGGAATCAATATTAAATTTGGGGGCATCTCAATTGAATCTGGAAATTGGGCTTATGCTGATGAAAGCGGGATATTAATTTCCAAAGAACAATTAGATTTAGATTAGATTTTTATCTCTTCGGTAATTGAAATATCTTTTACAGAGGTCCCTACATGTATGATGTAATCCCCTTTAGCGATTTCCCATTTAGATTTTTTTACATCCCATTCTGAGAGATCTCTTTTAGAAACTTTTAAAGTTAATTTCTTAGATTTGTTTTCTGCAACTTTTAACTTTTTAAAATCTACGAGTTTCTTTTTTGGCGTCTCTGCTTTCACTGCCTTTCTTTCAAGATAGCACTGCACAGTTTCAAAAGTAGAAAAGTCACCAATATTTTTAAGTTTTACTTTAATTTTGATTTCGTGTTTCTTCTTTGTAACAGAAACCTTTTTTAATTTGAATTTTGAGTAAGACAAACCGTGACCGAAAGGAAAAAGAGGTTCAATTTTTTTCTTGTCGTACCATTTATAACCAACCAATAATTTTTCTTTATAGTCCATTTGCAAGTTTTTACCCGGATAAGAAGAATATGCTGGCGTATCAGATAGTTTCTTAGGATAAGTTGTAGGGAGCTTGCCACTTGGACTTTCTTTACCAAATAATATTTCTGCTAAAGCATTTCCAAATTCCTGTCCTGGAAACCAAGTTTGTAAAATTGCTGGGCATGACTTTATCCAAGGCATGCTTACAGGAGATCCGGTATTTATGACCAAAACTGTATTTTTATTTGTAGCTAAAATCTTTTTGATAAGAGCATCCTGCTCACCTGGAAGGCTTAAACTTTTTCTATCATTGCCTTCAGTTTCCCAATCTGAATTTGTCCCTACAACCAGAACTACCGCATCAGATTGCTTTGCAACTTTGACTGCTTCTTCAAGCAAATTTTTTGGATCGGGCGGTCTGCAGCCAAACTGTATGGCTGGAAATCTTCCTTCAAATTCATACTCAACTTCTACTAGATATTCTCTTCCCTTTAAAAGTTTTATTTTGTTTCTCTTTGGAGCACATGCAAAACCAAAAAAAGCTTCTCCTTTTTTTTGAGATGACCAATTATCAACTAACTCCTTTCCGTTGATTTTGATTCTGGATAAACCAATACTAAAAACCTCAAACTCAAATTCTCCTGAAATCTTTGGTTTATATGTAGTAGAAAATTTAACAGATAATTCAGGCCTTTCCTTTTCATCCAAAAACTCTCTTGCAAATCCTTGCAAGGCCCAAAATCTATTTCCACTTAAAACTTGTTTTGCTATTGCTTCTCCATCAAAAGTTTTTCCTCGAAAAAACTCAACTTCAAATCCATTTTCTTTTTTTCCTGGAACGTAAGAGCTTTCTTTTTCTAAAGCAGGGAGATATTTATCAACATGACAACCTTTTGCATAATTTATTTTTACTTTTTCTTCCTTTAAGAATTTTGAAATTCCCTCAAAAGGATGAACTTCGTAATGAGGTTTCAAACCCGCACTTCCGCCACCGATAATTTGACTGTCTTTAACGTTTGGACCGATAAGAGCAATTTTAGAAATTTTGGTTTTATCAAAAGGTAGTACTTCTTCATTCTTTAAAAGAACCATACCTTCGATAGCGGTTTTTTTAATAAGTTCGCGATGTGACTTTTTATCAATGCTTTTCTCTGCAACTCTTTTTTTGTTGAACCTATTGGTGAATTTTGCAACGTTAAGGATTCTCTTTACTTTCTCGTCAATCGTTTCTTCTTCAACAAATCCATTTTTAACCGCATCGACTAGGTTTCCCCCCCAAGTTTTCGCTGGCCCAGGCATTTCTAAATCTAGCCCGCCATTGGCATTTTCCACAGTTTCTAATGCAGCTCCCCAGTCGCTTACAACATAGCCATTAAATTTCCATTCTTTTTTCAAAATTTGATTTATTAATTCATCGTGAGAACTGCAATAAATATTATTTACTTTGTTATAGGCCGACATTACGACTTTAGCTTTGGCTTTCTTTATTCCCATTTCAAAAGGATATAAATAAAGTTCTCTTAATGTTTTTTCATCTATGTTGGAACTAACAAGATGTCTTTCAAATTCAGTATCGTTTCCAGCAAAATGCTTTAAACAAGCAGCAACCCCTTCACTTTGAACGCCTGAGACATAAGAGCAGGCAATTTTCGAAGTTAAAACAGGATCTTCTGAATAACACTCAAAATGTCGGCCCCCAAGCGGGTGACGATGTAAATTTATAGTGGGAGCTAGAAGAACATCAACATCTTTATATAAGGCTTCCTCACCAGTAGCCGAACCAATTTTTTTAATTAGTTTTTCATTCCAAGTTGCTCCCAAAAGAATAGGGCTAGGAAAACAAGCTGAAGTTTGAGGAGTGCTGGAGTCTCCTCTTACTCCGTTTGGACCATCGGACATTTTTATTTTTGGTATTCCATATTTTTTAATATCCGGGGTATGCCAGTTATCAAAACCTGATAACAAAGAAACTTTTTCTTCAAGAGATAGTTTGGAAATTATTTTTTTTAATTTCATAACAGACTAAAGAGTATACTTTGTAAAATTGCTTTTTGAGAATGCCTTTTTTTATTGTTTTATTTTTTTACATCACAATTTCCATCTATCAGATCAGCGCCGTCACAGATGCTTTAAAACTTATCTTTATGGTTCAAAGCACCTTTCTGGAAGGTGTTTTATTTATCATCTCTCTCTTTCTTACCTTTACTCCTTTTCTAGGTCCAATTTTAGGGATCATAGGAGCAACATTTGTCTGGGAGTGGAATATTTTATTTTCCGCATTACTTTTTTTCTGGCCATATCTAATTGGATTTTTATTTTTTTTCTTTAGAAATAAAAGTTCAAAAAAAAAGAATACAAAAAACCAAACTTCAGATATAGAAGACGCTCAAATACTCGAAGAAGAGAAATTTAAATAATATTGGAGCTGGCGATTGGATTCGAACCAACGACCGCCTGATTACAAATCAGGAGCTCTACCAACTGAGCTACGCCAGCAAATCAGATGAAGATGATATATTAATTAAAAAATAAATTGCAGATTAATTTATATTTATCGAAACCTCTCCAGAAGATATTTTTTTTGTTTTATTACCCATTCTGACATTTAGAGATCCATCGGAATTTACATCTAGAGCAGTGCCTTCTTTATTAACTAAATTTGAGAGAAAAACTTTTTTGTCTTTCAAAAAATTCAATCTATTGAAATCTTTTACGAAATCATCAAAACCTTTTTTTTCAAAATTTAATTTTGATAGTAAGACTTCGTTTGCTATCTCAGATATTATTTCGTTTCTATCAATTTCGATATTCTCAAATTCCAATTTAAGAGAAGTCCAGTCTCTGTCAATTTCTGTATTATTTTTCATAAAAATATTTAGGCCAATTCCCACAACAATTAAATTTTTCCTATCCCTTGTAAAAGTCTCTATTAAGATTCCCCCAATTTTCTTTTTATTCAAGTAAATATCGTTAGGCCATTTAATTTCAGTAAAAATATTTTGCCTTAATAGAACATTGTGTACTGCAAGAGCTGATACCAAACTAAATGAGCTGAAATTTTTCAATTCTTGGTTGGTAGAAAAACTCAGAGACATGTAGATATTTTCATACTTGGGGCTTTGCCATTTTTTCAAATTTCTTCCCCTTCCTTTTGTTTGGCTTTCAGCTACACACAGACAATATTCATTTGGATTTGCAAACTCAATAAGATAATCGTTAGTTGATTCTAGTTCTTCATATAGCGATAAATGCCACACAAAATCATTGTTTTTTTTAAGAAAATTAAAGATTTTTTCTTCTTTTAATGTATTTTGTTTGACATCTTTCATGTGTACTCAGAGAATACACAACTCTATAGGAGGGGTTGGGGAGCGGTCAAACCCATCTGACTGTAAATCAGACGCTTCGGCTTCGCAGGTTCGAATCCTGCCCCCTCCACCAAAAGTGTTGCATTTAAAGCAAAATTTAAGTATAAAGCCGTTCGGAGCAACGGGTGTTGAGAGTTATTTTTTTATCTAATTTTCTTATCCGTCTCCTATGATTTTAAAGGAATTGCTCATATAGCTCAGCTGGTAGAGCACTTCCTTGGTAAGGAAGAGGTCACCGGTTCAAGTCCGGTTATGAGCTCCATTAAATATAGTTTTTAAAAGAGGAATAAAAATGGCTAAAGAAAAATTCGAAAGAACCAAACCGCATTTAAACGTGGGAACTATTGGTCACGTAGACCATGGTAAGACGACTTTAACTGCTGCTTTAACTAAAGTGTGTGCCGAAGCTCAAGGTACTGGTGAAGCAATTGCTTTTGATGGTATCGATAATGCCCCTGAAGAAAGAGAAAGAGGAATTACGATTGCGACTTCTCACGTAGAGTATGATTCTTCTGCAAGACATTATGCTCATGTAGATTGTCCAGGACACGCTGACTATATTAAGAATATGATTACAGGTGCTGCACAAATGGACGGAGCTATTCTTGTGGTCAACTGTGCCGATGGTCCTATGCCTCAAACTAGAGAGCACATTCTTCTTGCTAGACAAGTGGGCGTTCCTTACATTGTCGTTTACCTTAATAAAGCCGATCAAGTTGATGATGCAGAACTTATTGAGCTCGTTGAAGTAGAGGTCAGAGATTTATTGAACGAATATGAATTTCCTGGAGATGACACTCCAATAATTGTAGGTTCAGCTCTTAAAGCTTTAGAAGGAGAAGATTCAGAACATGGAGTTCAATCTGTACAAAAACTTGTTGAAGCGCTTGACTCTTATATTCCAGAGCCAACCAGAGAAACCGATAAGCCTTTCCTAATGCCAATTGAAGATATCTTTTCAATTCAAGGAAGGGGAACAGTTGTTACAGGAAGAATTGAGAGAGGAGAAGTCAAAGTTAATGACGAAATGGAAATAGTTGGTATTAAGGATACTGAGAAAACCGTTTGTACAGGAGTTGAAATGTTTAGAAAGCTTTTGGATGAAGGAAAAGCTGGAGAAAACGTTGGAGTCCTATTAAGAGGAACTAAAAGAGAAGATGTGGAAAGAGGACAAGTTCTATCTGCTCCTGGCTCGATTACTCCTCATACAAAATTCGAAGCTCAAGTATATGTTCTTAGTAAAGAAGAGGGAGGAAGACATACTCCTTTCTTTAAAGGGTACAGACCTCAATTTTATGTGAGAACTACTGATGTGACTGGTGAAGTTACACTTCCTGATGGTGTAGAAATGGTTATGCCAGGAGATGACGTTGCAGTAACCGTAGAGCTTATTTCTCCAGTAGCAATGGAAGATGGTATGAAGTTCGCTATCCGTGAAGGTGGAAGAACTGTTGGTGCCGGAGTAGTTTCTAAAATTATTCAATAGGCCAGTAGCTCAATTGGTAGAGCGGCGGTCTCCAAAACCGCAGGTTGGGGGTTCAATTCCCTCCTGGCCTGCCAGAAAGAGAAGCCCTCTTTTTAAAGAGCATGGCATGAGAGGAGCTAGATGATTCTAAGTAAAGGTCTTTGGTTAGTAGGATTGGCAATCATTGCTGCTGCAGTGTGGGGTAATTCTTATTACAGCGATTTTGGTCTTCTTTATAGAGTTATAGGAGTTATAGCTTTATTTTCATTAGGCCTATTTGTTTTAAGATTTACCGAGTTTGGATCTGTTGCTTTCCAAACTATAAAACAGTCTACGACTGAAATCCGCAAGGTAGTATGGCCAAATAGAACTGAGACAACTCAAACTACTCTTATAGTTGTAGGTGTAGTCATAATTGCTGCTCTTATTTTATGGGGTTTAGATTCTCTTTTTTCTTTTGTAATGAGTTTAATCTTAGGGTGATAAATGTCTAAAGCTTGGTACATCATAAATTCTTATTCCAACTACGAAAATAAGGCTAAGGAGCAACTTTTAGAAAGAATTAAATTAGAAAAAATGGAAGATCTTTTTGGCAGGATAGAAATACCAGTTCATGAAGTCGTTGAATTAAAAGGTGGAAAAGAAAAGATTACAGAAAAAAAATTCTTTCCTGGGTATATCTTAGTTGAGATGGAGATGAATGATGAAACTTGGCATTTGGTTAAAGAGACTCCTAGAGTACTCGGTTTTATAGGCGGTACAAAAAATAATCCCAAGCCAATTTCCGATGCTGAAGCAGCAAAGATTTTAAATCAAATGGAGCATGGAATAGAGGAGACATCACAAGGCACTGTTTATGAGCCTGGAGAAATGATTAGAGTAATAGACGGTCCATTTAATGACTTCAGTGGTGTTGTTGAAGAAGCTGATAACCAAAAGGGTAAAGTTAAAGTTGCTGTAATGATCTTTGGAAGATCCACTCCTGTTGAATTGGATTTTTCTCAAATTGAAAGAGGATAAATATGGCTGAAAAGAAAATAATGACATACATTAAATTGCAAGTTCCTGCGGGAGCTGCTTCACCAAGTCCTCCGGTTGGTCCAGCTTTAGGACAACACGGAGTAAATTTAATGGACTTTTGCAATGCATTTAATTCTAAAACCAACGAATTGGAAAAAAACTTACCTGTGCCAGTAGTTATTACCGTTTACGAGGATAGAAGTTTTGATTTTATTGTAAAAACGACTCCGGCAAGTGTTCTTTTAAAAAAGGCAGCCGGCCTTTCTAAAGGAAGTCCAACCCCAAATTCAGAAAAAGTCGGAAAAGTATCTAGGAAACAATTAGAAGAAATTGCAGAAGCAAAAATGGCTGACTTAAATGCTACTGATATGGATCAAGCTGTAAAAATTATTGAAGGAAGTGCCAGAAGCATGGGAATAGAGGTAATTTAATGTCTCAAGAAACTAAAAAATATTTGATTGAAGAAGCTTTGGATGAACTCAATTCTAATGCTTCAAAAAAATTCACTGAATCTTTGGATGTTTCAATTAACTTAGGAATTGATGCTTCCAAATCAGACCAAAATGTTCGAGGAGCATCAAATCTCCCTCATGGAAACGGGAAATCCTTCAAAGTTGCAGTATTTGCTGATGGTGATGAAGCTACACAAGCAAAAGAAGCAGGAGCAGATAAAGTAGGTATGGAAGATCTTGCAGAGGAAATTAAAGCAGGCAACATAGATTTTGATGTTGTGATTGCAACACCTGATACCATGAGAGTAGTTTCTCCTTTGGGACAAATTCTTGGACCAAAGGGACTGATGCCAAATCCAAAATCAGAAACTGTTACTAAGGATATTCCAAATACAGTAAAAAACGCAAAATCAGGACAAATTAGGTATAAATCAGATAAACAAGGTATAATCCACGCCCGTATTGGACAGATAGGTTATACAGAAGAACAATTGAAAGATAATTTAGAAGCTTTTTTAACAGATGTTAAGAAGGCAAAACCTCCTTCGGCAAAAGGGGTTTACATTTCAAAAGTAACCCTCTCTTCCACCATGGGCAAAGGGTTTGAAATTGATACTGCAAAACTTAATTTTTAATTTATAGATGAGTTTGTTTGAAAAAATGAGAATTTTAAGCTGTTGTAACTTCGTTACAACCGTCTTAGACCGTAGGAGTTTAACTTCATTAAACTTAATGTTTCCTACGCAGATAGTTCAAAAAGATTTTTCTTTTTGGACAAAAGGTTCCTCTTTTGGAAATTTAATCAAAGGAGGGTTTTAATTAATGTCACGCTTAGATACTAAGAAAGTTCTAGTTGAGGATTTAAATAAGATTGCTCAAGAAGCTTTTTCTGTGATTGCTGTTGATTATCGAGGAACTAATGTTCCAGGTTTAACTCAACTTAGAAAGGAGGCTAAATCACAGTCTGTTCAATTAAAAGTTATTAAAAATACTTTAGCAAAAAGAGCTTTGGAGAATACAAAATTTGATTCCTTAAACGAAATTCTTACAGGTCCAACCCTGTTGGCTTTTTCTATGAATGATTTTCAAAGTGCAGCAAAACTTGTCAAAGACTTTGCAGCCAAAGAAGAATCATTTGAAGTAAAAGGACTTTCCATAGGAGAAGGTTTTCTTGAGCCAAATGAGCTTAAGGCCTTAGCTTCTCTTCCATCAAAAGAAGAAGCAATTTCTATGCTTTTAGGATTAATCCAGGCTCCACTTAACAAACTTGCCGGAACTCTAAATGAGGTTCCGTCACAGTTAGTTAGAACTGTTAACGCAGTGAGTCAAACTAAATCTTAATTATCTGGGCATAACGGAGAAAAATAATGGCTACTACTAAAGAAGAAATACTCGATGCGATATCAGAAATGAGCGTTATGGATGTGGTTGATTTAGTAAAACTTATGGAAGAAAAATTTGGCGTCACTGCTGCAGCTCCAGTTGCTGCTGCTGCTGCTCCTGCCACAGGCGGCGAAGCCGCTGCTGCTGAAGAGCAAAGTGAATTTGAAATTTTCTTAGCTGATGTTGGTGAAAAGAAAATCGATGTCATCAAGGCTGTGAGAGCAATCACTGGCTTAGGCTTGAAAGAAGCTAAAGCAATAGTTGATGGCGCTCCCGCTTCTGTCAAAGAAGGCGCTAACAAAGATGAGGCTGAACAAGCTAAATCTCAACTTGAAGAAGCTGGCGCAAAAGTAGAACTAAAATAACATCATTTATAGGCTAAATTTATATGGCAAGTACATACTCATTTGCAGAAAAAAAGAGAATAAGAAAAAGTTTTGAAAAAATTTCTAGTGCGATGTCACTACCTGATATCTTAGAAATTCAAACCGATTCGTATGATTACTTTTTACAAAATATTCCTGATGCTACAAAAAGGAAAAATCAAGGCTTAGAAAGCGTTTTCCAATCGATTTTTCCAATCAATAGTGTCTCTGGAAATGCAAGGATTGAGTACTTAGGTTATAAATTACAAGACCCTGAATTCGATGTTCAAGAGTGTCTTCCGCGAGGAAAAACTTATGAGGCGCCTTTAATAATAAGATGCAGAATCATCTTTATTGATAAAACCACTGGCGAAGAAAACCTCAAGAGCGCTAGAGAAGAAGAAGTTTACATGGGAACTGTTCCTTTAATGACAGAGCATGGAACTTTTGTAATCAATGGTACTGAAAGGGTAGTTGTTTCGCAGCTGCATAGATCACCAGGTTTGATATTTGATCACGACAGGGGCAAAACTCATTCATCAGGGAAACTCTTATACTCTTCTAGAGTAATACCTTATAGAGGTTCTTGGTTAGACTTTGAATTTGATCATAAAGATCTTGTTTACATTCGTATTGATAGAAGAAGAAAACTCTATGCGACTATCTTACTAAGGGCAATAGGTTTTACTTCCCAAGAGATATTAGAGAAGTTCTACGAAAAAGAAACTTATCTGATAGGTTCAAATAGCTACTCTTTGAAAGTCGTGCCTAGAAGAATGGTTGGAAAGATTGCTCCTTCAGACATTAAAGGTACTCAAGGTGTAATTATCGAAGCAGGTAAAAGAATAACTGCTAGACACATTAGACTAATTGAGTCGAGCAAGATTAAAACTTTAGAGGTTCCAAAAGAAAGTCTTTTCAATCAAACAATTGCTGAAGATATTGTTGATCCTTCAACCGGAGAAATCGCAATAGCATGCAACACTTTGATCGATGAAGAAGTTCTTCTTAAATTGAGTGAGCTAAAACTCAAAGAAATTAACGTCCTCTATATCAATGAGCTTGAATCAGGCCCATATATTTCAGATACCTTAAGGTCAGATACTACTTCAAATTCACTTGAAGCTCTTGCTGAAATCTACCGAATGATGAGACCTGGGGAACCACCTACTAAAGAAGCTGCGACTCTGTTGTTTGAGAACCTATTTTTTAATGCAGATAAATATGATCTTTCTGATGTAGGAAGGATGAAATTCAATAAAAGGCTTGGCAGGGAAGAATTAATAGGAAAAGGTACTTTAGATAATGACGATATCCTAGAGGTCATAAAAACTTTGGTAGATATCCGAAATGGAAAACAAACCTGTGATGATATAGATCATCTTGGAAATCGAAGAATTAGATCAGTTGGAGAAATGGTAGCCAACCAAGTTAGAGTTGGTTTGTTGAGAGTGGAAAGAGCTGTAAGAGAAAGGTTAAACATAGCAGAAGCAGAAGAATTAGGACCAGCAGATTTAATTAATGCAAAACCAATAACTGCCGCAATAAATGAGTTTTTCGGTTCAAGTCAGTTATCTCAATTCATGGATCAAAATAATCCTCTTTCTGAAGTAACTCATAAAAGACGGGTTTCGGCATTAGGTCCCGGAGGACTAACTCGAGAAAGAGCTGGTTTTGAAGTTAGAGATGTTCATCCTTCTCATTACGGTAGAGTTTGTCCAATTGAAACTCCTGAGGGACCAAACATTGGTTTAATAAATTCTTTGTCGGTATATGCAAAAGTTAATGATTTCGGTTTTCTTGAGACTCCTTACAGAAAAGTAGAAAACGGCAAGGTTACCGATGAAATTCAATATGTATCTGCAATCGAAGAAGGTGAATTTGTCATAGCACAAGCCTCAGTAAAATTAGACAAAAATAATAAATTTGTTGAAGAGCTTGTCCCAGTTAGATATCGAAATGAGTTTGAGTTAATGACTGTAGATAGAGTTGATCTTATGGATGTTTCCCCTCAACAAGTAGTCTCAATTGCTGCAGCGCTAATACCTTTTCTGGAACATGATGATGCTAACAGGGCACTGATGGGATCAAACATGCAACGTCAAGCAGTACCAACTTTATCAACAGAAGCTCCTTTAGTTGGTACCGGCATGGAAAGACTGGTAGCACAATATTCGGGAGATTGTATTATTGCTAAAAATTCTGGAACAGTTGAAAAAGTTGATTCGGGAAAAATAGTTGTTAGAAAAAATTTAAAAGAGATAAGCGCAACCGACTCAGCTGTTGATATTTATAATCTGATCAAATATACAAGATCCAATCAAAATACCTGTATCAATCAAAGACCTATAGTTAGTGAGGGAGACAAGATCTCTGCTGGAGACATATTGGCAGACGGTTCTTCAATAGACTTAGGCGAGTTAGCGCTTGGACAAAATATCAAAGTTGCCTTTATGGCATGGCATGGCTACAACTTTGAAGATTCAATCTTAATTTCAGATAAATTAGTTAAAGAAGATAAGCTTACAAGTGTCCATATTATCGAAGAGACTTGCACTGCAAGAGATACAAAGCTTGGACCAGATGAAATCACAGCAGATATTCCTAACGTTGGTGAGTCTGCTTTATCAAAACTTGATGAATGCGGAATAGTTCACATTGGAGCTGAAGTAAATGCAGGAGATATTCTTGTAGGCAAAGTAACTCCAAAAGGCGAAACACAACTTTCTCCAGAAGAAAAACTTTTAAGAGCAATTTTTGGAGAAAAAGCATCTGATGTTAAAGATACCTCTTTGAGAGTTAAAGCTGGACAAGATGGAACTGTTATCGATGTTCAAGTATTTACAAGAGAAGGTTTAGAAAAAAATTCTCGTGCTGAGGTAATAGAATCGGTTTCTTTGGCAGAGATTCAAAAAGATATTGATCAAGAATTAAGTATAGTTTCTGAAGCTACCATTAATTCCCTTATGCCTTCTCTTGAGGGTAAGAAAGTTATCAGCGGAAGAGGCATTTCCAAAGGAGAGGCTTTGACAAAAGACTTCTTAAATAGCTTGCCCGCTTCGGAATGGTTCAAATTGAGAATGCAAGATGAAAAGCTGAATGATTTGATAAAAGAATCTAAAGACAATCTCAAAAAATATGAGGACATGCTTAAAGAACGCTTTGAAGCTAAAAAAAGAAAAATAGTTTCTGGCGATGATTTGCCTCCAGGGGTGCAACAAGTAATTAAAGTTTATCTTGCTGTAAAAAGAAAAATTCAGCCTGGAGATAAACTTGCAGGAAGGCATGGAAACAAAGGTGTAATTTCAGTAGTCATGCCTGTCGAGGATATGCCTTATGATGAAAACGGAGAACCAGTTGATTTAGTTCTAAATCCTTTAGGAGTCCCTTCAAGAATGAACGTAGGACAACTTCTTGAAGTTCACTTAGGCTGGGCTTCAAAAGAACTAGGTAAAAAAATAGGTGAGCTAGTTGAAAAGTCTAAGAACCTTTCTGAAGTAAAACCTTTTGTTGAAAAAATATATTCTTCTACTGGAAAAAGAGAAGAGCTTGAAAAACTATCTGATAAAGAATTTAAAGAGTTATGTGAAAACTTAAAATCGGGAGTGCCAATGGCTACACCAGTTTTTGATGGAGCATCAGAAGAAGAGATTAAAAAGATGCTCGAATTGGCTGATTTACCATCTTCTGGTCAAGCTCAACTATATGATGGAAGAACAGGAGAGGCTTTCGATAGATTAGTGACAATCGGATACATGTATATTCTAAAATTAAATCATTTAATCGAAGATAAGATGCATGCTAGATCTACAGGTTCATACAGTCTTGTTACTCAACAACCTCTTGGAGGGAAAGCTCAATTTGGAGGACAAAGGCTTGGAGAAATGGAAGTATGGGCTCTAGAAGCTTACGGAGCTGCTAACACTCTACAAGAAATGTTGACTGTAAAATCAGATGACGTACCAGGAAGAACAAAGGTATACAAAAATATTGTAGATGGTAATTATGAAATGGAAGCTGGTATCCCCGAATCCTATAATGTTTTAACCAAAGAAGTCAGATCTCTAGGAATAGACATAGACTTCGACGAGGTAGATTAAATTTATGAAAGATTTATTAAAACTTTTTAAACAGGAAGAAGAAAACAATTTCAACGCAATCAAAGCTGGACTAGCTTCCGGGCAGCAAATTAGATCTTGGTCTTTTGGAGAAGTAAAAAAACCTGAAACTATTAATTACCGTACCTTCAAGCCTGAGAGAGATGGTTTATTTTGCGCAAAAATATTTGGTCCAGTTAAGGATTACGAATGTATTTGTGGCAAATATAAAAGAATGAAGCACAGAGGAGTTGTCTGTGAAAAGTGTGGAGTTGAAGTAACACTAGCCAAAGTCAGAAGAGAAAGAATGGGGCATATAGAACTGGCAGCTCCAGTTGCACATATTTGGTTTTTAAAATCTCTTCCTTCTAGAATATCTCTCCTCTTAGATAAGACTCTCAGAGAAGTAGAAAGAATTTTATACTTTGAATCTTTCGTGGTCACAGACCCAGGCATGACTGATCTTGAAAAAGGTCAAATTTTAGATGAAGAAGAATACTTTGAAAAACTTGAGGAGTTTGGAGAAGAATTTTCTGCTGGTATGGGAGCAGAATCGGTAAAAATTCTTCTTTCCGAGATGAACTTGGACAATGAAATATCAGAAGTACAAGAACAAATAGATTCCACAAATAGTGATGCCAAGAAAAAGAAGCTTTCCAAAAGATTAAAAATTCTTAAGGCTTTTACCTCCTCTAACAACAAACCAGAGTGGATGATCTTGGACGTATTACCTGTCTTACCTCCAGACCTAAGACCTCTTGTTCCATTGGAAGGTGGAAGGTTTGCAACATCCGATCTTAACGATCTTTACAGGAGAGTTATCAATCGTAATAACAGACTTAAAAGATTAATAGAGCTTAATGCTCCTGAAATAATTGTGAGAAATGAAAAAAGAATGCTTCAAGAATCAGTAGATGCATTACTCGACAATGGAAGAAGAGGAAGAGCTATCACTGGTTCAAACAAAAGGCCTTTGAAATCTCTCGCAGATATGATTAAAGGAAAACAAGGAAGATTTAGACAAAACTTACTTGGTAAAAGAGTAGATTATTCTGGAAGATCTGTAATTGTTGTAGGCCCAACATTAAAGCTTCATCAATGTGGACTACCTAAGAAAATGGCTTTGGAGCTTTTCAAACCATTTGTCTTTGGAAAACTTCAACAACTAGAATTAGCAACAACTATTAAAGGTGCTAAAAGAATGGTTGAAAGGGAAGAGCCAGTAGTTTGGGACATTTTGGCAGACGTAATCAGGGAACATCCAATTCTGCTAAATAGAGCACCTACTCTTCATAGACTTGGAATACAAGCCTTTGAACCAACTTTGATTGAAGGAAAAGCTATTCAACTTCATCCTCTAGTTTGTAAAGCTTACAACGCAGACTTTGATGGCGATCAAATGGCAGTGCATGTTCCTCTTACCTTGGGGGCTCAACTAGAGTGTCGAGCTTTAATGATGGCAAGTAATAATATTCTTTCACCGTCTAATGGAAAACCAATTATTGACCCTTCTCAAGATGTAGTCCTTGGTATTTATTACATGACGAGGGAAAAGGTTTCAGCCAAAGGAGAAGGCTCAATTTTTGCTGATATAAACGAAGTCCACAGAGCATATGACAGTGGAAATGTCGATCTTCAGGCAAAAGTAAAGGTTAGATTGGCAAATAAAGAATCAGAGTTGAATCTAGTTGATACTACTGTTGGTAGAGCAATTCTTTCTGGAATTCTTCCTAAGGAACTTGATTTTGAACTCATAAATAAACCTCTAGACAGTAAGTCAATATCTTCTCTTATCAACATGTCATACAGACACAGTGGTTTGAAAGAAACAGTAATATTTGCAGACAAACTAATGTACTTGGGATATGAGTATTCTACAAAGTCTGGATCTTCAATTTGTGTAGATGATTGTGTAATTCCTACTGACAAAGAGGAAATCATCTCAAGCGCTGAAACTGAAGTAAAAGAAATCGAATCTCAGTATTCATCTGGTCTAGTAACGCAAGGTGAAAAGTACAATAAAGTAATTGATATTTGGTCAAGAGCAAATGAAAAAGTTGCAAGTTCTTTAATGGATACAATTTCAACAGAAAAAGTTGAAGACAGAGAAGGAAATTCTGTAGACCAAAAATCCTTTAACTCGGTATTTATGTATTTAGATTCTGGCGCAAGAAGTTCTCCTGCTCAGGTTAGACAACTAGCTGGAATGAGAGGTCTAATGGCTAAACCAGATGGTTCAATAATTGAGACTCCAATTACGGCGAACTTTAGAGAAGGCTTAACAGTTCTTCAATATTTCACCTCTACTCATGGTGCTAGAAAAGGTTTGGCAGATACTGCTTTAAAGACTGCCAACTCAGGTTATCTAACAAGAAGATTGGTCGATGTTGCACAAGATCTAGTAATTAGAGAAGAAGATTGTGAAACAAAAGAAGGTATAGAACTAAGATCAATCATTGAAGGTGGTGAAGTTGTTCAACATTTAAAAGACAGAATTTTAGGTAGAGTTTTAGCTGAACCATTATCTTCAAAAGATGGGTCTTTCAAAATTCCTAAAGGCACGTTAATTGATGAGGCTCTAGCTGAACAGATCGAACAAAACAACATAGATATTGCAAAAGTAAGATCTCCAATAACATGTGAAACCAGTTTTGGAATTTGTTCAAAATGCTATGGAAGAGATTTAGGAAGAGGAAATCTAGTAGATCCTGGTGAAGCCGTTGGAATAGTTGCTGCTCAATCTATTGGAGAGCCCGGAACTCAACTTACAATGAGAACTTTCCATATTGGAGGAGCTGCTTCTAGGTCTTCAGAGGAAGACAGAATACAAGCTAAGTATGACGGAACTGTGAAATTTAGAAATCTGAATTCACTTCAAAATAAATCTAAAAAACAAGTTTGTATTTCTAGATCAGCTGAATTGGTTCTTTTTGATGAGAATGAATCTGAAAAAGAAAGATACAAAATTCCTTACGGAGCCGAAATAAATGTCAACGAAGGTGCTGCTATTAAATCCGGAGAATTGTTGGCAACTTGGGATCCATTAAACCACCCAATAATTTCTGAAGTTAAGGGTAAGGTAAATCTTAAAGATATGGAAAATGGTATTACCATCAGAGAAGTTACTGACGAGTTAACAGGCTTATCAAGTGTGGAGATCTTGGATGCGTCTGAAAGAACTTCTGCAGGAAAAGATATGAATCCTATGGTAGTCATAACAGATGCTAAAGGAAAAGAAGTTATGCTTCCTGGAGGTAAAAGACCTGCTGAATATAAGTTAGAACAAAAATCTCTCGTGAATGTAACTGATGGTCAATCCATTGAAATAGGTGATGTTCTTGCAAGAATTCCTAAAGAATCTTCCAAAACAAGAGACATTACTGGAGGACTTCCTAGAGTTGCTGATTTATTTGAAGCAAGACAACCAAAAGAAGTTGCTATTCTTGCTGAAATTAGTGGTGTAGTTTCTTGGGGAAAAGAGACCAAAGGCAAGAGAAGACTAGTTTTAACTGGAAAAGAAGGCAAAGAAGAGATTGTTCGTGAAACTTTAATACCTAAGACAAGAAGTATTAATGTCTTTGAAGGAGAAACCGTCACCAAAGGAGACGTGATAAGTGAAGGTTCCTTGAGCCCGCACGATATTCTTTCTTTGAAAGGAGTTGAGGAACTAACAGAGTATGTCGTTAATGAGATTCAAGATGTTTATCGACTACAAGGTGTTGAAATAAGTGATAAACATATCGAGTGCATCCTTAGACAAATGCTTAGAAAAGTTGAAGTTACTGAGTCTGGTGACACAGATTTAATCATA
Organism: Gammaproteobacteria bacterium; assembly: GCA_019652555.1. Classification (GTDB taxonomy): domain Bacteria; phylum Pseudomonadota; class Gammaproteobacteria; order Magnimaribacterales; family AG-339-G14; genus MEDG-81. The sequence continues at coordinate 50,058 of BPAJ01000001.1, forward strand.
GGAGATCAACTGGAACTTTCAGAAGTATTGCAACAAAATAAAAAAGTCTCTTCAGATGGCGGAATGCCAGCTAAATTCAAGCGTCTTTTATTAGGAATTACCAAAGCATCTCTTGCTACAGAGTCTTTTGTTTCAGCTGCATCTTTCCAAGAAACTACAAGAGTTCTTACCGAAGCCTCTGTAACTGGAAAGATAGATAAGTTAAGAGGCCTTAAAGAGAATGTTGTGATAGGAAGGCTTATTCCTGCTGGAACTGGATATGGAGCCTCTCAAGGACAAGCTGATTTAGTCTCAGATATTGAATCCGAGCTCAGCGAAGTAATCGCTGATACTGAGGCTGATCAAAGTGAATCTACCAGTGAAGAATAGTTTGACCAAATGACAATGTCTCATTAAAATCGCGCACTTAAATATGGCAAGAGTAAATCAATTAATAAGAAAACCTAGAAAGGTTAAGAAAGCTAAAAGTGATGTGCCTGCATTGGTGGGTTCTCCGCAAAAAAGGGGAGTTTGTACTAGGGTTTATACAACAACGCCAAAAAAACCTAATTCGGCTTTAAGAAAAGTTTGTAAAGTAAGATTAACTTCTGGATATGAAGTTATCTCCTACATTGGTGGAGAGGGCCATAATCTTCAAGAACACTCTGTTGTTTTAATTAGAGGTGGTCGAGTTAAAGATCTTCCAGGTGTTAGATATCATACTGTTAGAGGTACACTGGATACTACGGGTGTCGAAGACAGAAAACAACGAAGATCAAAATATGGATCCAAGAGGCCTAAATAATGCCTAGAAAAGGACCAGTCCCAAAAAGAGATGTTATCCCCGATCCAAAATATGGGAATGTAAAACTTGCTAAGTTTGTAAATAACTTAATGCAAAGAGGAAAAAAAAGTACAGCTGAAAAAATTATCTACTCTGCCTTAGATCAAGTATCTTCAAAATCAAAAAGAGATCCACTTGAAGTTTTTGAAGAAGCTTTAGATCAAGTTGGTCCTCAAGTTGAAGTTAAATCCAGAAGGGTTGGTGGTGCTACCTATCAGGTCCCTTTAGAAGTAAAAACTTCAAGACGTCTTGCTTTAGCAATGAGATGGATCGTTTCAAGTGCTAAGAAAAGATCTGAAAAAAATATGTCTACAAAACTGGCTGGAGAATTGATTGATGCTGCTGACGGAAGAGGAGAGGCAGTAAAAAAACGTCAGGATACTCATAAAATGGCTGAAGCAAACAAAGCTTTCTCTCACTTTAGATTTTAATCAATGTCTACAAGAAAAGTTCCTTTAAACTTATATAGAAATATTGGCATTTGCGCGCACGTTGATGCTGGTAAGACCACAACAACTGAAAGGGTTCTTTTTTATACTGGAATATCTCACAAAATAGGTGAAGTTCATGATGGTGCTGCCACAATGGATTGGATGGAACAAGAACAAGAGAGAGGTATTACCATTACTTCAGCTGCTACGACTTGTTTTTGGAAAGGTATGAGGAGTCAATTTAATGAACATAGAATTAATATAATCGATACTCCTGGACACGTTGATTTTACGATTGAAGTAGAAAGATCTTTAAGAGTTTTGGATGGCGCTGTAGTTGTTTTTTGCGGAAGCTCTGGCGTAGAACCTCAATCAGAAACTGTCTGGAGGCAAGCAAATAGATACAAAGTTCCTAGAATAGCTTTTGTAAATAAAATGGATAGAGCCGGAGCTGACTTTTTAAGAGTTGTTGGTCAAATTAAAGATAGGTTAGGCGCTACTCCTGTTCCCATACAACTTCCTATAGGTGCAGAAGATGATTTTAAAGGAATCATTGATTTGATGAGAATGAAAGCTCTCTACTGGGATGGAGATGATATGGGAACATCTTATAGAGAAGAAGATATTCCATCAGACCTTCTTGATCAGTCAAATGAATATAGAGAAGCGATGCTTGAGTCAGTCGCAGAGGCAAGTGAAGAATTAATGGAAAAATATTTGGAAAATGGCGACTTATCTCTTGAAGAAATAATTCAAGGTATCAGGATTAGGACTTTAAATAATGAAATTGTTCCTACTATATGCGGTTCTGCCTTTAAGAATAAAGGCGTTCAACCAATGTTGGATTGTGTAATTGACTTTCTCCCTTCGCCTGACGAAGTAGAAGCAATACAAGGTATTTTGGAGGATGAGGAAACAACCGACCAAAGATCATCAAGCGATGAAGAGCCTTTTTCTGCTTTGGCCTTTAAAATTGCAACAGATCCTTTTGTTGGAACTTTAACATTTGTAAGAGTTTATTCGGGTGTTTTAAATTCTGGAGATGCCGTTTATTCTCCTGCAAAAAGATCCAAAGAGAGAATCGGAAGAATGCTTCAGATGCATGCCAACAATAGAAGTGAAATATCAGAAGTAAGAGCAGGAGACATAGCTGCAGTTATTGGTTTGAAGGACGTAACAACAGGAGATACTTTATGCGATCTTAAAAAACCAATTATCCTAGAAAAAATGACTTTCCCTGAACCTGTTATTTCAGTTGCAGTTGAACCTAAAACAAAAACAGACCAAGAAAAAATGTCTACAGCCTTAGGAAGACTTGCTCAAGAAGATCCATCTTTTAGAGTGAATTCTGATGAAGAGTCGGGTCAGACAATTATTTCTGGTATGGGAGAACTTCATCTAGATGTCCTTGTTGATAGAATGAAAAGGGAATTTGATGTTGAAGCTAACATCGGTAAACCTCAAGTAGCATACCGAGAAACAATTAAGAAAGATGTTGAATCTGAAGGAAAATTTGTCAGACAATCTGGAGGAAAAGGTCAATACGGTCATGTTTGGTTAAAAATAGAGCCTTTAACAGAAGCTGAAAAAGAAGATGAAAATGAAGTATTTCAGTTTGTGAATAAAATTGTTGGAGGAACCATTCCAAGAGAATTCATTCCGGCCGTCGAAAAAGGTGCCTTCGAACAAATGCAATCAGGAATATTAGGTGGTTTTCCTTTGATCGATGTAAAAGTAACGGTTTATGATGGATCTTTTCATGATGTAGATTCTTCAGAGATAGCTTTTAAAGTTGCCTCCTCGATGGCTTTAAAAGATGGAGCACTAAAAGCTAATCCAGTCATCCTTGAACCAATAATGAAACTGGAAGTTGTGACTCCAGAAGAGTATATGGGAGATGTTGTTGGAGACTTAAATAGAAGAAGAGGCATAGTTCAAGGCATGAATGATATTCATGCTGGAAAGGTTCTAGATGGAGAAGTTCCACTTGCAGAAATGTTTGGTTATGCAACTGATCTAAGGTCTGCCACTCAAGGAAGAGCAACTTTCACCATGGAACCTTTGAAGTATTCAGAAGTCCCTGCAAATGTTGCAGAAGCTCTTATAAATAAAGGTTAATTTCTTATTGACAGTCTCCAAGGGCAGGCATAGAATTGCCGCTCTTTTGCGTATTTATATGTAAAAGGCCGATTTTTTCGGCACGTTCTTTAAAAATTTTGTTGTTTAAATAGAGGTAAGCTTTGCAAAGCCAAAATATAAGAATTCGTCTAAAAGCTTTTGATAACAAGCTGATAGATAAGTCTGCAAAAGAAATTGTAGAGACTGTTAAAAGAACTGGCGCAGTTGTAAAAGGACCTATTCCCATGCCTGTGAGAAAAAGGCAAACAACAATTTTAATTTCTCCCCATAAAGATAAGGATGCTCGTGACCAATACGAGATTAGAACTTACAAACGTATTATGGACATAATCAAACCTACTGAAAAAACAGTGGATGCACTCATGAAACTAGATCTTTCTGCTGGTGTAGACGTACAAATATCTTTGGATGAACTCAACTAGAAAATGATTGGATTAATTGCAAGAAAAGAAGGAATGAGCAGGGTTTTCACTGATGAAGGAAAGTCTGTCCCTGTTACGGTTTTGAAAATTCATTCAAACGTTGTTTCTCAGATTAAAACTTCTGAAAAAGATGGTTACGATGCCATCCAAATATCAGCAGTAGAGCAATCGGAAAAAAATCAATCTAAAGCTGAAATAGGTCATTTGAAAAAAAACAATATTTCCTTCAAAAAACTTTCTCAAGAATTTCCCTTAAATATAAGTGAAGAAGAAAATCTTGATATAGGCTCTGAAATAAAGGCCGATATTTTTGAGGAAGGCCAATTTGTAGATGTAATAGGAACAACAAAGGGAAAAGGCTTTGCGGGTACGGTTAAAAGATGGAATTTCGCAACTCAAGATGCTACTCATGGAAACTCTCTTGCTCATAGAAAACCAGGTTCAATTGGACAATGTCAAACTCCCGGAAGAGTTTGGAAAGGAAAAAAAATGTCAGGACACATGGGTAACGTAAGACAAACTACACAAAATTTAAAAGTTCAAAAAATTGATTTGGAAAATAATTTTATTTTAATCAAGGGAGCTGTTCCTGGTCCAAATGGATCAGAAGTTACCATTAAACCGGCAACTAAAAAAACATGAAATTACCTTTTTTAAAATCTTCTAAAACAACTGAGGCTGAAGTTTCAGAAAAAATCTTTGGAGTTGAGATAAATAAAGATCTTATCGCTCAACTTATAAAAATCTATATTGAAAATAGCCACCCCGGAACAAAGGCTCAAAAAAACAGATCTGCTGTAAGAGGAGGTGGAAAAAAACCTTGGCGTCAAAAGGGAACAGGAAGAGCTAGGGCAGGAACATCTAGAAGTCCTCTCTGGCGTGGCGGTGGAGTTGTATTTCCTGCTTCAACTAAGTCAGCAAAACCAAAAAAACTAAATAAGAAAATGTATAAATCTGCCATGCGATCCATTTTTTCGTCTCTTGCAAAAGAAAATAGAGTTTTTTTGTCTGACCAAATCAATATAGAAAACCCAAAGACTAAAGATTTTGTAGATTTTCTAAAGAAAAATGAACTTAAAGAGGGCCTGTTTATTGTTGATGAAATTTCAAACAATCTCAGTTTAGCTTCAAGAAACTTACCAAATGTGAATGTAACCAACTTGAATACTTTGAATCCTATTAATTTATTGAAGTTTAACTCAGTAGTGATTGCAGAAAATTGTCTTAACCTTATTGAAGAGAAATTATCGTGAGCAATATTATTCCCAACAAAATTATCGAATCAGCTTTAGTTTCTGAGAAATCTTCTTTGGTTGGACAAAACGCAAATACATACGTATTCAAAGTGAATACTTCTGCAACAAAAAATCAAGTGAAAAAAGCTATAGAAGCAAAATTTGATGTAAATGTTACGAAGGTGAATATTCTGAATGTTAAAGGGAAGACAAAACGAATGATGAATCTAAGAGGGAAGATTAGAAAAAAATCTGATTGGAAAAAAGCTTACGTTTCATTAAAACCAGAACAACGAATAGAGATTATTCAAGAATAAAATGGCAGTAGTAAAAGCAAAACCAACATCACCAGGAAGAAGATTTAGAAGCCTTCAAACTGGAAAAGATTTATACAAAGGCAGGCCTTTGTCCTCACTTGTAACTAAGAAAAGTAAAACTGGCGGTAGAAACAATGCGGGAAGAATCACAACACGCCACATTGGTGGGGGACATAAGCAACACTATAGGATTATTGATTTCAAAAGGAACAAGGATAATATCCCCGCAAAGGTAGAGAGAATCGAATACGATCCCAACAGGTCAGCATATATAGCTTTATTGCTTTATAACGACGGGGAAAGAAGATACATAATTGCTCCTAAAAACCTAAAAGTAAATGATCAGGTAATTTCTGGAGAAAAGGCATCGGTAAATGTTGGAAATACCCTGGTTTTAAAAGATATTCCTGTTGGAACAATTCTTCACTGTGTGGAGCTGAAACCAGGAAAAGGAGCACAACTTGCCAGAAGCGCAGGTACCTACGTACAGTTTGTTGCTAAAGAAGGTCAATACGCAACTCTAAGACTTAAAAGCGGTGAGGTTAGAAAGGTTTTGACTGAATGCAGAGCTACAATTGGAGAAGTCTCAAATCAAGAACATTCTTTAAAATCTTTCGGTAAAGCTGGTGCTAAAAGATGGATTGGAGTGAGACCCACAGTTAGAGGAGTAGCAATGAACCCTATTGACCATCCTCATGGAGGTGGTGAGGGAAAAACATCTGGAGGAAGACATCCTGTTTCTCCATGGGGAGTTCCTACTAAAGGATATAGAACCAGAAGCAATAAAAGAACAGATTCATTAATTGTCAGAAGAAGGAAGAAGTAATGGTTAGATCAGTAAAAAAAGGTCCTTTTGTAGATCATCATCTTGAAGAAAAAGTTCAAAAGGCGATTGAAGAAAAGAGCAAAAGACCAATTAAAACTTGGTCAAGGAGATCAATGATTACGCCTGAAATGGTGAACTTGACCATTGCAGTCCATAACGGCCGTGCTCACGTACCAATTCTTATCAAAGAGGACATGGTTGGACACAAGTTAGGGGAATTTGTCCCAACAAGAACATTCAAAATGCACTCAGGAGACAGACAAGCGGGTTAATTATGACTGAAGTAAAAGCAAAGCTTAGTAGATTAACTGTTTCACCTTACAAAGTAAGGTTGGTAGCTGATCAAATTAGAGGAAAGAGGGTTGAAGAGGCTATTGACATATTATCTTTCAGCAAGAAATCTTCTGCATCAAATGTACTTAAGCTTTTGGAGTCAGCAATTGCAAATGCCGAAAACAATAAAGGTTTGGATATCGACGATCTTTTTGTTTCAGAAATTAAAGTTGATGAATCTTTTATTCTTAAAAGAATCCAGGCAAGAGCTAGAGGAAGAGCGGACAGAATTCAAAAACGCAGTTGTCATGTCAACATAACTTTAGGGAGTGAAAAAAACTAAATGGGACAAAAAGTAAATCCGATAGGAATTCGATTAGGAATTTCGCGAAAGCACAACTCAACTTGGTATGCTGAAAAAGACAAGTATCAAGAACTTTTGCTTAATGATTTTGCTGTGAGGGAATTTCTAAAAAAAGAACTTGATAATTCTTTTGTAAGCAAAATTGAAATCGAACGTCCTTCACAAAGTGGAAAAGTAACCATCCATACTTCAAGACCAGGAATGATCATTGGAAAAAAAGGTGAGGACATAGATCGTTTAAGGGATGAGCTTACAAAGTTAATGGAAGTTCCAGTCAGCCTAAATATACAAGAGATAAGAAAACCTGATTTAGATGCTCAACTGGTTGCTGCAAATATTGCGGTTCAACTTGAAAGACGTGCAATGTTTAGAAGGGTTATTAAAAGAGCTGCACAAAATACTATGCGTCAAGGTGCTCAAGGAGTAAAAGTTAGAGTTGCAGGAAGATTAGGGGGCGCAGAAATTGCAAGAGCCGAATGGCATAAAGAAGGAAGAGTACCTCTTCATACTCTTAGAGCAGATATAGACTATGGTCTTGCAGAAGCAAAAACAACTTATGGAATCATTGGAGTAAAAGTTTGGATTTGTAGAGGTGAAATATCTACGAAACCTAAAAAAACCGATAACTAAAAATTATGTTTCAACCTAAAAGAACAAAATATAGAAAACAAATGAAGGGCCGCAATAGAGGTCTTGCCCAAAAGGGTAATTCCTTGGATTTCGGTGCTTTCGGTCTTAAAGCTACTTCTCGAGGACAAATTACTTCAAGACAAATTGAGGCTGCAAGAAGAGCTATGACAAGACATGTTAAGAGGGGAGCAAAAATTTGGATACGAATCTTTCCCGACAAGCCAATTACAAAAAAACCTCTTGAAGTTAGACAAGGTAAAGGTAAAGGAAATGTTGAGTATTGGGTTTGTCCTATAAAACCAGGAAGAATTCTCTATGAGATGGAAGGTGTTGATGAATCAATTGCAAGAGAAGCTTTAACTTTAGCAGCCGCAAAATTACCTGTAGGAACAAAATTTGTTCAAAGGAGATCAGTTTAATGGCCAAGAAAAAAGCAAACTTATCTGAAATTGAAAAACTCAATATGGAGTATTTAGATTTGAAATTAAAAAATAGTTCGGGCTCGCTTAAAGAGACTCACAAACTATCGGAATTAAGAAAAGACATAGCTAGATTAAAAACTAAAGAAAGAATGGGAATAGAAAAATGAGTGAAGTAATTGAAAGAACTTTGGTTGGGTCAGTGGTAAGTATTTCTGGAGATAAGTCTAGGGTAGCTCTAATTCAGAGAAGCGTTAAACATAAAACATTAGGAAAAATTATAAAACGCTCGTCAAAAATTAGCTTCCATGATGAAGATAATTCTAGCAATTTAGGAGATAAGGTAAAAATTATGGAATGCAAGCCTTACTCAAAATCCAAATCTTGGAAACTTATTGAAGTGCTTAGAGTATTTGAGGGGGTTGAATAAAAATGATTCAAACTCAGACCATTTTAGAAATTGCAGATAACAGTGGAGCAAGGAAAGTTATGTGTATAAAAGTTCTTGGCGGCTCGAAAAGAAGATACGCTCGAGTTGGGGACATTATCAAAGTCGCTATAAAAGAAGCTATTCCAACTGGAAGAGTAAAAAAAGGACAGGTTGCTGAAGCAGTAGTAGTTAGAACTAAAAAAGATATTAAAAGAGAAGACGGTTCGAGCATAAGATTTGATGATAATGCAGCAGTCTTAGTTAATACTCAAAAACAGCCAATTGGCACTAGAATTTTCGGGCCAGTATCTAGAGAGCTTAGAAGTAAAGATTTCATGAGAATTATTTCTCTTGCTCCGGAGGTCATTTAATTATGAAAAAACTTAGAACTGGAGATGAGGTTATTGTGATATCTGGAAAAGATTCAGGAAAAACTGGAACTCTTTCTAAATTTATCTCAGAAACAAAATGCATTGTTTCTGGAGTTAAAATCGTTAAAAAACATCAGAAGCCTAATCCTCAACTCAATATTCAAGGGGGAATTCTTGAAAAAGAATCACCAATTGATGTTTCTAATTTAGCTATCTACAACAAGAAATCAAAAAAAGCAGACAAAATTAATATTGAAATTAAAAAAGATAAAAAAATAAGAGTATTTAAATCGGATGGAAAAGAAATCAAATGAGCACTTCAATTTTAAAGAAAACTTATCTTGAAAAGGCAGTTCCAAACTTAAAGGAATCTTTAGGTTTTAAGTCTAATATGGCAGTACCTAAAATTACTAAAGTAACTCTTAACATGGGTTTAGGGCCCGATGCAGTAAACGACAGAAAAGTTATTGATACTGCAATCGAAGATCTTAGACTCATTTCTGGTCAGCAGCCAGTAAAAACGCTTGTAAGAAAGTCAGTAGCAAGTTTTAAAATTAGAGATGGCTATCCTATAGGTTGCAAAGTAACCCTAAGAGGGGAAAGAATGTACGATTTTCTAGATAGACTCTTGAATATCGCAATTCCAAGAGAAAGAGATTTCAGAGGACTTAGCGTCAAGTCTTTTGATGGACAAGGTAATTACACCATGGGAATAAAAGAGCATATTATTTTCCCGGAAATTGATTATGACAAAGTCCAAAAAATCAGAGGTATGGATATAAGTATTACTACTTCTGCAAGAAACGATGAAGAAGGCTTGTCCTTACTTAAAGAACTAAATTTTCCATTTGTTAGCTGAGGTAAAAAAATGGCAAAAAAATCAATGATAGCAAGAGAAATAAAGAGACAAAAAACAGTTGAACGCTTTGCTGCTAAAAGGGCAGAGCTAAAAAAGATAATTGCAGATTCTCAATCTTCTGATGAAGATAAGTTTGCTGCTAGAGAGAAATTGCAAAAACTTCCAAGAGATGCAAATCCAATTCGTCTTCAAAGAAGATGTCAAATAACAGGAAGACCTCATGCTGTATACAGAAAATTTGGTCTTTCAAGAAATAAATTAAGAGAATTAGCTATGAGAGGAGATGTCCCAGGATTAGTAAAATCAAGCTGGTAAGAATTATGAGTATGCAAGATCCAATTTCAGACATGATAGCAAGAGTTAAAAATGCTCAATCTAGAGGTCATAAAGAAGTACTTCTTGACTCCTCTAAAATTAAGTTCGGTATATGCAAGGTTCTCGAATCAGAAGGTTATATTAAAAAAGTCGAGCTAGTAGGAGAACAGCCCAAGCAGGAAATTAAAATTACTCTTAAATATTTCGAGGATTTACCTGTTATCAAAGAATTTGACAGAGCAAGCAAACCAGGGCTTCGCAAGTACTTTTCCTTTGATCAAATTCCGCCTGTTAAAGGAGGTTTGGGTACAGCCATCATGACAACCAGTAAGGGAATCATTACCAGCGATCAAGCAAAAAAAGAAAAAGTGGGTGGCGAACTAATCTGTACGGTATTTTAAAATGGCAAGAAATATAAATAGAAAATTACTTCTTTCTGATGGCGCAAAAGCGTCAATAGCTGAAGACGTTCTATCGATTTCTGGAGCAAAGGGAGAGCTTTCTCTAAATGTGCATGATACTGTTAAAGTTTCTTTAGAAGAGGATTCAATTCTCTTCAATCCAAAAGACTTAGAGGACAAAACCTCTATTTCAATGACAAGTACCATGAGATCTCTTACTTTGAATATGATAGAAGGTGTCACTAAAGGTTTTGAAAAAAAACTTGAAATTAATGGCGTCGGTTACAGGGTAAAAGTATCAGGAGCAAATCTTGAACTCTCACTTGGCTATTCACATCCAATTAACTACAAACTTCCTGATGGAGTTACTGCTGAAGCTCCTACCAATACAGAATTAGTGTTGACATCTACTAACAAACAACTTCTAGGTGATACAGCCTCAGAGATAAGAGCTTTTAGACCTCCAGAACCTTACAAAGGAAAAGGAGTTAAATATTCCGATGAACATATAAAAAGAAAAGAATCTAAGAAAACTGCCTAAGATGAAAAAGATTGAAGCAAGAAATAGAAGAGCAAGAAAACTAAGAAGTCTATCTGAAGGCCTTAATGTTAATAGGCTAGCTATATTTAGATCTGCAAAACATATATATGCACAAGTTTTTTCAGTTGATGGAAAACAAATACTTGCTCAGGCTTCCTCACTAGATAAAGAGTTAAAAGCTACCAACGGAGGAAACGTTGAGGCAGCTGAGAAGGTTGGAGAATTAGTTGCAAAAAGGGCAATTGAGCAAGGGATAAAAAAAGTTACTTTTGATAGGTCTGGCTATAAATATCATGGAAGAGTGAAGTCGCTTGCTGATGGTGCTAGGTCTCAGGGATTAGAATTTTAGAGAAGAATATGGAAGAAAATTTTGAACAAACCACAGAAGTTTTAGAAGAAAAACTAGTTGGCGTAAACAGAGTTGCCAAAGTTGTTAAAGGAGGAAGACTATTTGGTTTTACTGCCTTAACTGTAGTAGGTGACGGAAAGGGAAAAGTTGGATTTGGTAGAGGAAAAGCAAGGGAAGTGCCTATAGCAATTCAAAAAGCATTAGAAAGTGCTAGAAGAAATATGGTTAATGTCGACCTTAATGGATCAACTATTCATTACGCAGTTAAAGCTAAACATGGATCGGCAACTGTTTACATGCAGCCTGCTTCACCCGGTACAGGAATTATCGCTGGAGGAGCAATGCGAGCAGTCTTAGAGCTTGCTGGCGTAAAAGACGTATTAGCTAAATCATATGGCTCGACAAATCAAATTAATGTTGTAAGAGCTACATTCAAAGGCTTGTCGGAAATAGAATCACCAGAAAAAGTTGCATTAAGAAGATCAAAATAATTATGGCTGAAGAGAAAACAATTTCCGTAAAACAAATTAAAAGCGTTACTGGTTCTAAAAGAAACCAGAGACTTTCTTTAAAGGGATTGGGCTTAAAAAAAATCAATCATGTTGTGCAAGTTAAAAACACAAAAGAAAATCTTGGCATGATAAATAAATGCAGGCATTTAATAGAGGTAATTGAAGAATAATGAAGCTTAATGAATTAAATCCTAATTTAAAAAATAAACCCACTAAAAGAGTTGGCCGAGGAGCAGGTTCTGGCTTAGGCAAAACTTCTGGTAAAGGGCATAAAGGTCAAAAAGCAAGATCTGGTGGAAAGGTTCGTCCTGGATTTGAAGGCGGACAAATGCCAATTCAACAAAGATTACCTAAATTTGGTTTTACCTCTAGATCATCAAAATACAAAACACATATCAAGCTTGGTGATTTAAACAATTTATCTGAGGACGTTATTGATTTAGATGTTTTAAAGGCAAATAAACTGATTTCAAGAATAACAAAAGAAGTTAAGGTAATTAATTCTGGTGAGTTAAAAAAAGCCATCAAAATAAAGGGTCTAAAAATTTCAAAAACTGCTTCAGAAGAAGTTAAAAAATCTGGAGGAGAGATTAATTAATGGCTGCCATTAATCCTAAGTCATCCGGACTTTCAGAACTTTGGTCTAGACTGAGATTCGTTTTATTAGCGCTAATTATTTATAGAATTGGTACTCACATTCCTGTTCCTGGAATAGATCCAGTAAAAATTTCATCTTTATTTGACCAAAATCAGGGAACTTTACTTGGCTTGTTTAACATGTTTTCCGGCGGAGCTTTGGAAAGAATGAGTATTATGGCGCTTAATGTTGTTCCATACATTACAGCAGCAATTGTCATGAATCTTCTAGAGGCTACAACACCCAGTCTAAAAAAAATGTTTAGGCAAGAGGGCGAACAAGGAAGAAGAAAGCGAACTCATTATGTACGCTTAGGAACTTTACTTCTGGCAATTTTTCAATCCATGGGATTTGCAATTGCTCTTTCTTCTCAGGGAATGGCAATAGATCCCGGTACAATGTTTATATTTACTGCAATAGTTTCTTTTGTCACAGGAACAATGTTTTTAGTTTGGCTAGGTGAGCAAGTGAATGAAAGAGGTATTGGAAATGGTATTTCACTTATTATATTTGCGAGTATTGTATCTGGTCTGCCGAGTGCAATAGGACAGTCCTTTGAGGGAGCTAGGCAGGGAGAAATTAGCCTTATTTTACTTCTTACTGTCGCTTTTATGGCGATATTAGCAATTTCTTTCATCGTTTGGGTAGAGAGAGCGCAAAGAAGAGTATCTGTAAACTATGCAAGAAGAAATCCTAATCAAATGGCAATGGGGCAATCTTCCCATGTTCCATTAAAAGTAAATATGTCTGGCGTAATTCCGGCAATCTTTGCAAGTAGCATTGTTCTTTTTCCAGCCTCTATAAGTTCTTGGTTTGGGCAAAGTGAAGGAATGGAATGGCTTCAAGAAGTATCTTTGGCATTAAGTCCGGGACAGCCCTTGTATGTTGTAGTTTTTTCTATTTTGATTGCTTACTTTTGTTTTTTCTATACTGCTATACAGTTTCCAGCAAAAGATATTTCTGATAATTTGAAAAGATCGGGAGGTTTTCTTCCTGGCATTAGACCTGGAGGCCACACAGAAGAGTACATAGATAATGTAATGTCCAGATTAACAGTTTGGGGCTCTATATATATGATTATGATTTGTTTGTTACCACAATTTTTAATTGTGTCTGCAAATGTTCCATTTTACTTGGGAGGAACTTCACTTTTAATTGCAGTAGTAGTGGTAATGGACTTCATGGCTCAGGTACAATCACACCTTTTATCAAGTCAATATCAGTCATTGATGAAGAAAGCTAATTTAAAAGGGTTCAAAAGATAAAATGAAAGTAAGAGCTTCAGTTAAAAAAATTTGTAAGGATTGTAAACTCGTCAAAAGAAGAGGCACCGTTTACGTGATTTGTAAAACCGATCAAAAACACAAACAGAGGCAAGGATAATGGCAAGGGTAGCTGGAGTAAACATACCTGATAAAAAGCAGGCTTGGATATCTTTAACACATATATTTGGAATAGGGAGAACAACTGCTCTTAAGATATGTGAAACGACAGGAATTAAGTTTGATACAAAAATTTCCGCTTTGAACGAACAAGAGTTAGAAAAACTCAGGAAAGAAGTTGGTAATTTTCTTGTAGAAGGAGACTTAAGAAGAGAGATAAGCACTAACATTAAAAGGCTTATGGATCTAGGTACTTTGAGAGGAATTAGACATAGAAAAAGGCTTCCAGTAAGAGGTCAAAGAACAAAGACAAATGCAAGAACTCGTAAAGGACCAAGAAAACCAATTAGAAGATAAAAATGGCTAAAGAAAAAGGAAAAAAAACAAAAACATCTAAATCTGTTGGAAGTGAAGGAATAGCTCATATTCTTGCTACTTTTAACAATACAATCATCAACATCACTGACAAAAAAGGAAATACTATTTCTTGGTCCAGTTCAGGCGCGAATGGATTTAAAGGCTCTAGAAAAAGCACTCCTTTTGCAGCTCAAATAGCTGCGACAAAAGCTGGAGAACAAGCCATGAATCTGGGTCTTTCAGAAGTTGAAGTTGAAGTTTCTGGTCCTGGTTCAGGCAGAGAGTCGGCAGTAAGAGCTTTGAACGGATGTGGTCTAAAAATCACTAAGATTTCAGACGTAACGCCTATCCCGCACAATGGCTGTAGACCACCTAAAAAGAGAAGAGTGTAATTATGGCTAGATATAGAGGACCAAAAATTAAGCTTTCTAGAAGGGAAGGAACCGACCTCCAACTTAAGAGTGGTTATAGATCTTATGAATCTAAAGCAAGATCTGAAAACCCTCCCGGTGCCCATGGATTGAAAAGAGGAAGGTTATCAGATTATGGAATGCAACTAAGAGAGAAGCAGAAAGTTAAAAGAATTTATGGCGTTTTAGAAAAGCAGTTTAGAAATTACTATAAGAGAGCAGCTCGTCAAAAAGGCGAAACGGGCACTAATCTTTTACTTTTTTTAGAAGCAAGACTGGATAATCTAGTATATAGACTTGGTTTTGCATCAACCAGAGCTGAAGCAAGACAACTTGTTAGTCATAAAGCTGTTCTTGTAAATGGAAAAATAGTAAATATTCCTTCTTATCAGGTAGCCGAGGGAGATGAAATATCAATAGTAGAAAAATCTCAGTCGCAAAAAAGAATTACACAAGCTTTATCTTTGAGTGAACAAAGAGAAGAGTGTGAATGGGTATCAGTAGATAAATCTAAATTTACAGGTATTTTAAAAAATTTACCAACGAGAGAGTTGCTAAGTAGCGAAATAAACGAAAATTACATAGTAGAGCTTTATTCAAGGTAAAAAAATTTTATTTGAGGATCATATGACAGACAATTTTGACATTATCAAGGATTTCCTAACCCCAAAAGAAATTATTGTGGAAGAAGTAAATCCTAATCATTCAAAAATTATTTTAGAGCCCTTAGAGAGAGGATTTGGCCATACTCTTGGAAACGCATTAAGAAGAATTATCTTATCTTCTATACCTGGTTCATGCGTTGTAGAAGCGAAAATTGATGGCGTATTGCATGAATTTTCAACTATTGATGGAGTCGCAGAGGATGTAATAAATATTCTTTTAAATCTTAAAGGCATTGCTGTGAGAATGATGGACGTTGAAGAGGCAGAGTTATCTGTTGAAAAATCTGGAACAGGAAAATTAACGGCCGAAGATTTTGAGCTCCCTGCAGGTGTAGAAATAATCAACCCAGACCACCAGATTGCTACTCTCGCGGATAATGGCATCATAAAAATGTCTATCAAAGTTAAAAAAGGAAGAGGTTACGATCCTGTGATAATCTCTGCTACGGAAGAAAGCGAAAGCAAAGAGGTTGGGCTATTAAGAATAGATGCTTCTTATTCCCCTATTGAAAAGGTAGCTTATCAAGTTGAAAATACAAGAGTAGAAAATAGAACAGATTTAGACAAACTTATTTTAGATGTTCATACAAACGGTACGATTGATCCTGAGGAAATTTTGAGATTGGCTGCAACTATCTTGCAAAGACAGCTCATCGCATTTGCTGAATTGGGATTTGAAACTGAAGAGGAAGAGGAAGAAGAAATACCTCCAGTAGATCCAATAATGCTGCGACCAGTCGACGAATTAGAACTCACCGTGAGGTCGGCTAATTGCTTAAAAGTTGAAAAATCTACTATATTGGCGATCTTGTTACACGAAAAGAATCAGACCTTTTAAAAACTCCAAATCTTGGAAGAAAATCTTTAAACGAAATTAAGGATGTTTTGGCTGCAAGAGGGCTATCTTTAGGATTAGAGTTGGACAACTGGCCACCTTCAAATATTGAGAGCTAATGAAAATCTAAAAAAGGTAGAACTTTAGGAAGAAATAGTGCGAAAAGAAAGCACTTTTCAATCTTTAGCAATTTCTTTAATTGAACATGAAGGAATAAAAACAACTTTGGCAAAGGCTAAAGAACTGAGGTCGTTCATTGAACCTTTGATTACACTTGCTAAAAACGACTCTGTGAGCAATCGAAGAATTGCTTTTACAAAGATTAGAAATAAGTCTGCGGTAGGAAAACTTTTTTCTGATTTGGGGCCAAGATTTAAAGATAGGCCTGGAGGTTATTCAAGAATTATTAAGATAGGTTTTAGAAAAGGGGATGCAGCTCCAATAGCTTTCATTGAGCTCTTAGACAGATCTATTGATAATGAAAATGTTGCAGAAACAAAACCAGAACTAGAAAAGGCTCTAAGTAAAATTTTCTAATTACCAATTTATAAAAATTTTCCGTATAGGACTTCTTACATTTTGCCAGTTGACCAGCACTGCCTGCAGCAACTATTTCACCACCGCCATTTCCCCTTCAGGACCAATATCTATTATCCAGTCAGAGTTTCTAATCACATCTAAATTGTGTTCAATAACTACAATCGTGTTTCCCTGTGAATTAAGTTTATGCAAAACATCCATAAGCAGTTGAACATCGTGAAAATGTAATCCAGTTGTGGGTTCATCCAACAAATAAATGGTTTTACCCGTAGAAGTTTGGAGAGTTCTTTAGCTAGTTTTACTCTTTGAGCTTCCCCTCCAGATAAGGTAGTAGCAGGTTGTCCTAATCTCAAATATCCCAGTCCTACTTGATTTAAAGTATCAAGCTTTTTCTTAATTTTTGGAACTGCTTCAAAAAATACAGTTGCTTGTTCAACTGTCATGTTTAAAACTTCAGAAATATTTTTGCCTTTATATTTCACAGTTAAGGTTTCATTGTTATATCTTTTTCCATTACATACGTCACATTTAACGTATACATCAGGGAGAAAATGCATTTCCACTTTTATCATCCCATCTCCTTCACAGGCTTCGCATCTTCCTCCTCTGACATTGAAGCTAAATCTTCCAGGTTTATATCCCTTGGCTCTAGCTTCTTGAGTGCCAGCAAATAGTTCTCTTATTGGAGTGAATATACCTGTATAAGTCACAGGATTAGATCTTGGAGTTCTGCCAATTGGACTTTGACTTATCTCTATAACTTTGTCGACAAGTTCTGTTCCTTCTATTTTTTCAAAAGCCTCGGTTTTCAGGGAGCTTTTACTGAGAATATTCGATAAAGCTGGGAAGAGCGTTTGATTAATTAGAGTAGATTTTCCAGAACCAGAGACTCCTGTCACGCTAACAATATTCCCAAGAGGAATTTCCAGGTCTATATTCTTAAGATTGTTTCCCGAGCATCCTAAAAGCCTAATTTTTCCTTTATCTTCGATTTGTTTCTTCTTTTTAATTTGAATTCTTTTTTTTCCAAAAACATATTGAGAAGTAAGAGAATTTTTCGCTTTTTTTAGAGATTCAACATTTCCTGAGAAACATACTTCTCCACCATGAATTCCTGCCTTTGGTCCTATGTCTATGATGTGATCTGCTTCTTCAATTGTTTCTTGATCGTGTTCTACTACGATTACAGTATTGCCAAGTTCTTTTAGCCTTTTAAGTGTGGATAAAAGTTTTTTATTATCTCTTTGATGTAAGCCTATAGAGGGTTCATCTAAAATATAAGTTACTCCGACTAAACCAGCTCCAATTTGGGAAGCAAGCCTAATTCTTTGTGCTTCGCCACCGCTCAAAGTCTCTGCACTTCTAGAAAGGGTAAGGTAGTTAAGCCCAACATCAGAAAGAAAAGTTAAACGTTCTTTTATTTCCTTGATTATTTTCACCGCTATTTCTCCTTTTACTCCTTTAATGAAAGGCTTTTGAAAAACTAAGAGCATCACCTATGGTCATACCGACGATTTCTGGAAGAGAATATTTATTTATAAAAACGCTTCTTGCTTCTAGATTCAATCTTGTCCCACTGCATTCATCGCAGGATGTATTGGTCATAAATTTTGCATAGTACTCTCTTCTAAAGTTAGAGTCTGTATCTCCAAGTCTTCTTTCAATATTATTTACAATACCTTCAAAAGGTTTAAAAATTTCTCTCTTGAACCCTCTTTAGAAACATAGCTAAAGTCAACTTCTTCTTCGCTTCCGTAAAGTAATATTTCTTTTTCTTTTTAAGCAAATCCTCAAATGGAGTATCAAGAGAAAACCCAAATGTTTGACTAACTCTATTTAGAAGGTATCTATTATGGTAAGTGTGACTAGCATCCCAATCTTTTATTGCTCCTTGATTAAGACTTAGCTCCGGCCTAACAATAAGTTTTGAAAGATCTATCTTTGATTTGTAACCTAAACCATCACAAGAGGGACATGCACCAGAGGGACTATTAAAAGAAAATAATCTCGGTTCCAACTCTTGAATACTAAATCCACACTTGGGACAAGCCATTTTAGTCGAAAACGCATCAAAGACATCTTTGTTATCCATGTCCTGAATTTCTATTAACCCATTTGATTCAGAAACACAGGTTTCTAAAGACTGTATGAGGCGACTATTATTCTTTAAGTCAACAGTAAGTCGATCGACAACAATTGATATTGAATGTTTTTTATTTTTGTCTAATTTAATTTGGTCGCTTAAATCATAGACAACACCATTAACTGTAACTCTCACATATCCTTTCATAAGAAGATCGTTGAATAAGTTTAAATGTTCACCTTTTTGCTCTTTGACTACTGGAGCTAAAATGAAAATTCTTTTTTTATTGAAGGAGTTGAGTATTTTTTTTCCAATTTGATCAATGGTTTGACCTTCTAGAGATATATTATGTTCTAGGCATTTTGCAGAACCAGATCTTGCGTAAAGCAGTCTGAGATAATCATAAATTTCTGTTACGGTTCCAACTGTCGATCTAGGATTATGAGAAGTTGATTTTTGCTCAATTGATATGGCAGGAGATAGTCCTTCTATAGTATCTACCTCTGGTTTATCCATTACGGAAAGGAACTGTCTTGCATAAGCGGAGAGAGATTCTACGTATCTCCTTTGCCCCTCAGCATACAATGTATCAAAAGCTAATGAGGATTTTCCTGATCCTGATAAACCAGTAATTACTGTTAATTTGTCTCTAGGTATATCAAGATCTATGTTCTTAAGATTGTGCTGCTTTGCACCTTTAACATGGATAAATTTCATTTATTTAATTTTTCTTTTAGATTAGACTAACTTAACAGATATCAATTATGGCTCAAAGCGGAATAAATAAGGTTATATTACTTGGAAATTTAGGACAGGATCCTGAAGTAAGATACACTGCTGGAGGAGTGCCAATAGCCAATGTCTCAATTGCAACATCCAATAGTTGGAAAGATAAAAATTCTGGGGAGACTGTCGAACAAACTGAGTGGCACAGAATTGTTTTTTTCAACCGTTTAGCTGAAATTGTCGAGCAATATCTAAAAAAAGGTTCAAAAATTTATGTTGAAGGTCAATTGCGAACAAATTCTTGGGAAGACAAAAATACAGGAGAAAAAAAATTCAGGACTGAAATCGTTGCAAGAGAAATGCAAATGCTCAGCTCAAGGGGAGAAATGAGCCAGCAAAATCAAGATTCAGGATTTGATCAATCTCCTCAGAATACTCAAGAAGAAAGCGTACCTTGGGATGACGATGATATTCCTTTTTAGTTTTCGTATTTTGAAAGAACTAAACTCACATTAGTTCCACCAAAACCAAAACTATTACTCATAAAATTATTAAATTCTTTTTCTAAAGATTTTTCAGGAATATGAATGCCATTCGCTTCAGGTACGGGATTAGTTAAATTTTTATTCCCAGCAATGAAATTATCATTCATCATAAGAATGCTGTAGATGCATTCTTGAACTCCCGTAGCCCCTAAAGTATGTCCAGTAAGAGATTTTGTTGAAGTAACAATGGGGAGATTATCTTCAAATACAGATTTTATAGCATTTAATTCGATTGGGTCCCCGGCCGGAGTGGACGTTCCATGAGCATTTATATAGTCAATATTATCAAGACCGCTCATCTCAAAAGATTTTTTCATACAGTTTTTTGCTCCTTCTCCAGACGGAGCAACCATATCATCCCCATCAGAAGTTGCAGAATAACCTTTTATTTCAGCATATATTTTCGCATTTCTTGATAAAGCATGTTCAAGCTCTTCAACTATTACTATTCCTCCTCCTCCAGAAATAACAAATCCATCTCTTTTTTCATCAAACGGTCTTGATGCATTTTCAGGATTTTCGTTATAACTGCTTGATAGAGCTCCCATCGCATCAAATAGTCCCGACATAGTCCAATGTTCATCTTCTGCTCCGCCAGCAATAACAACATCTTGATTACCAAGCCGGATCTGCTCCCAAGCAGAGCCTATGCAATGAGCACTTGTAGAACAAGCAGAAGATATTGAAAAATTTATACCTTTGATTTTTAACGATGTAGATAAACACGCGGATACTGTACTGCCCATTGTCTGAGTTACTCTATAAGGGCCTATCCTTTTTACCCCTTTATTACGCATTATGTCTGCTGCATCGACCTGACTTCTAGATGAAGCTCCTCCGGAACCTGCGATTACTCCAATCCGGTCAGATTCAAAAATACTCTCACTTAGCTCAGAGTCTTGGATTGCATTTACGGCACTGAGATAAGAATATGCCGCAGCTTCGCCCATAAATCTAAGGAGTTTTCTGTCTATTAAATCTTTAATATCAATATTTACGGAACCTGAAATTTTGCTTCTAAAACCCAAAGCATCATATTCCTCATTTCTTGATATGCCAGAAATACCTTTTCTTAATGAGTTCGATATCTCATCAAGAGTGTTTCCAATACAGGAAATAGCACCCATTCCAGTTATGACAGCTCTTTTTTCTCCCATATTAAAAGTTTTGCGGATCTTCAAAAAGTCCAACTCTTAGATCTTTAGCCGAGTAAATTTCTTTTCCATCAACGAACATTAATCCATCAGCAAACCCAATGACGAGTTTTTGTTTTCTTATTTTTTTTATACTAATTTTATATTCCACTAATTTTGCTTTAGGAAGAACTTGCCCATAAAATTTAACCTGCCCAGAACCTAAAGCTCGCCCGATACCACTGTTTCCTTCCCACAAAAGATAAAACCCTAATAATTGCCACATTGCGTCTAATCCCAAGCATCCTGGCATCACTGGATCTGTAGAAAAGTGACAATCAAAAAACCAAAGATCAGGCTTTATATCTAATTCACCAAGTATTTCACCATTACTATAATCGCCATTCTTATCGTTTATTTCAACAATCCTATCCATCATGAGCATTTCGTTATTCGGTAACCGACCATTCCCTGACCCAAAAAGCTTTCCATCAGAGCAAGAAATAAGCTCATCTTTAGTGAAATTATTTTTACTTTTAAAATCCATCTTGCATCAATTATCACATGTTTTCTAAAGATTGCGAGGAAAGACTTTATCCTATACTATGCGTTTCTAATTTTTATTTTTAACCATGTATGCAGTAATTAAGAGCGGGGGAAAGCAACACAAAGTTTCTGAGGGCGAAGAAATCCTTCTCGAGAAAATCTCGTTGGATGAGGGGGAAATCGTTGAATTTTCAGAAGTTTTGGCTGTTAATAAAGATGGTTCTCTCGATGTTGGAAAACCTCTTTTGAAAGGAGCTGTGGTAAAGGGAAAAATAATAAATCATTTGAAGGCAAAAAAAATTACTGTGATCAAAATGAAAAGAAGAAAGGACTACCGTAAGAAACAAGGCCACAGGCAAAACCTAACCAAAGTAAAAATTGAATCTATAAATTATGGCTCATAAAAAAGCAGGCGGAAGCTCGAGGAATGGTAGAGATTCCGAGTCAAAAAGACTCGGTGTAAAAAGGTATGGTGGCCAAGAGGTTTTGGCAGGAGAGATTCTTGTTAGGCAAAGAGGCACAAAGTTTCACCCTGGACATAATGTTGGGATCGGAAAAGATCATACTCTTTTTGCTAAATGCAATGGTAAGGTCTATTTCAATAAAAAAGGAAAAAAGCTCAAGCAATTCGTCAATATAGAGACTACACCATAATGTCATGCGCTTCATTGACGAAGCAATAATAGAAATTTCATCTGGCGATGGCGGTCATGGCTGCCTTAGTTTTCGCAGAGAAAAGTTTATTCCCAAAGGGGGGCCTGATGGAGGAGATGGAGGCAAAGGAGGTGATATAAGCTTTATAGCAAAGGAGTCATTACAAACTTTGCAAGATTTTAAACTAAAGCGGAAATACAAAGCTCAAAATGGCTTTCAGGGTAAAGGAAAAAATATGCATGGCAAAGATGGCGAGGACACAACTTTGGAAGTTCCTTTGGGCACCATGCTGATAAATGATGAAACTAATGAACTCCTCTGTGATTTAAAGACATCTAACCAAATTTATACTGCTGTAAAAGGGGGAAGAGGAGGTCTCGGTAATGCACGATTCAAATCATCAACTAACAGAGCTCCCCGAAAAACAACAGAAGGATTTCCAGGGGAAAGTTTAAAGTTAAGGTTAGAGTTAAAAGTTTTAGCAGACGTAGGTCTTCTTGGAAAGCCAAATGCAGGGAAGTCGACTTTAATATCTAAAATATCTTCAGCTAAACCAAAAATAGCAGATTACCCCTTCACAACATTAAGACCAAATCTTGGGGTTGTGCAAATAAATTCATATTCTAGTTTTGTTGTAGCTGACATTCCAGGACTAATTCCAGGAGCATCAAAAGGCGTAGGTTTAGGCACAGATTTTTTAAAACATCTTTCAAGAGTAAAAATACTCCTTCATCTAATAGACATAGAAAATGGAGATTTAACGAATATAAAGAATGATTATTCTGGAATCAACAAAGAGTTAGAAAGCTTTAGTAAAGATCTTCAACATAAGGAACAATGGATCTTAATTAGTAAAATGGATAAATTATCTGATGAAAAAAAAGAAAAGATTTACACAAAAGTAAACAAACTATTTCATCGAAAAAATGTCTTTTTCATATCGTCTTTTACTGGAGAGGGTACAGAAAATTTGATTAATAAATTAGGAAAACATTTAAATTATGAAGAAGATCAATAAATCAAAATTAATCGTTATTAAAATTGGCTCAAGCCTCACTACGTTAAAGTCTGGTTTGCCTAATCTTAAATTTATTAAGTTAGTCTGTGAACAGATTCATAAGTTAAAAAATAGGGGATTTCAAATAGTAATAGTTTCTTCAGGAGCAATATCTCAAGGAATGAAGATATGGAACTTAACTTCAAAGCCTAAATCTGTCGATCATCTTCAAGCCCTGTCAGCCTCTGGACAAATAGGCCTTATTAACAGTTATCAAAAGGAATTGAAACGTTTTAATTTGATCGCCGCACAAGTTTTACTAAGTCACTCAGATTTCAATGTTAAAAAACGTTCAGAAAATGCTCACAAAAGTATAATTAATTTGGTTAAACTTGGCGCTATTCCAATCATTAATGAAAATGATTCTATTTCCACTGAAGAAATTTTGAATGGTGACAATGACAGGTTAAGTGGAAAAGTTGCTTCTTTATTAGGGTCTAGAAAACTATTCATTTTAACGGATCAAGATGGAATTTTTGATAAGAATCCTGCTCAAAATTTTGATGCAAAAATCATCAATAAAATAAACCTAAATAATTTTGATTTTAATTCTATTTCTTTTGGAGACTCAGGTATCTTTGGAAGAGGAGGAATGAATACCAAAGTAAAAGCAGCAAAGGACTTTCTGACAGGCAAAAAAGAAGTTTGGATTTTAAATGGTAAGAAGGAAGATGTTATTGTGAAACTTCTCCAAAATCAGGAAAGTGGGACTAAGATATATCTAGCCTAATTTCTTTATTGAGTTTGATAACCTAGACTTTTGGCGAGCTACCTTATTTTTTGGTAAAACTTTTTTGTTCGCAAGTTTATCAAGAGCTTTTTGTGCAGAAGCGAATAGGTCCTTTGCTTTTGACGAGTCTTTCTGATTTATTGCTTCTTCAACGCTTTTAATCATAGTTCTGATAGATGCTCTTTGAGAACTTTTTAAAGCATTTCTAGAATTTGCTTGTCTAGACCTTTTTTTAGCTGATTGAATGTTTGCCATAGGTCGCGATAATGAAGACATATTTAACTAATGTCAATATTACTTTCGACTTTCTCAATCTAAAAAAAGGGGAAAATTAATTTAAAGGAATTTTTTAGTGGTGGAGGCGGCGGGTATCGAACCCGCGTCCATCAATTTATCCCTATCAGCTCTACATGCTTAGATTCATCTTTTAAATTCCTTTTTTAACTCTCCGATGAGCAGGATAGATAAAAAGTATTCTGTTAAAACTTATCAGAAAAATCACAGAAATAATTTTCTGAGCAACCTATTAATTGACTTTCTTTTACCCTAATAGGTATTAGATAAAGAAAGCTAGCCAGATTATGCGGCTAGAGCGTAGTTTGCTTTATTGCCAACTAATTTTTTTGTAACTTCATTTAACGAGTTAGTTACATTCTCGACATGCACATTAAGTTCAAAAACAGATGTCTAATCCATTTCGCCCCCAAATGGACGACCATTTTAATCAAATTTTTAAAACTTGCTATTAAGTTTTAAATTTTTAGCTTTTTCCTTTCTCCATTCTTTTTGCTTGATGCTTTCTCTTTTATCAAACTTTGATTTTCCTTTCCCTAAACTAATTTTTAATTTCACTAAATTTTCTTTCCAAAAAATTCTTATCGGTAGACAAGTAAGCCCTTTTTCTTGCGTTCCTTTAAAAATTTTCGATAATTCTGACTTGGTAAGTAATAATTTTCTTGTCCTCAAAGGGTCAACTTCATGAGTGACTTCTTGTAGGGGAGAAATGGACATACCAATAATCCATGCTTCTCCCTTTTTCATCAAAATGTAACTATCCTTGATATCTACTCTTGATGATCTAATAGACTTAACTTCCCAACCTAACAAGGATATCCCAGCTTCAAAATTTTCACCCAATTCATAATTGAACTTAGCTTGTCTATTTTCAATGATAGGTTTTCTATTAATTTTTTTATCTTGGCCCATTGGATTAGTATAACTTGTTAAAAGTCCTATAAAATTATTTGACATGAGTACTTCAAAAATTTGGCAAGGAAATTCAACATTCATCTTAGCCGCAGCAGGATCTGCTGTTGGATTGGGTAATATTTGGAAATTTCCTTATATGGTTGGTTCGAATGGAGGAAGTGCGTTTGTCCTAATTTATCTGATTTGTATATTTGCTATCGGATTGCCGGTCATGGTTTCTGAAATAATAATTGGAAAATATGGTCGGAAAAGCCCTGTGAATTCATTAAAAAAAATATCACAAGAATATGAACTCAATATCAATTGGAAATATTTAGGAGTATTAGGAGCTTTAGCAGGGATTCTCATACTTTCTTATTATAGTGTTTTTGCCGGAATGGCCTTTTCTTACATTTTTAACTTGTTTCCATCAGGACTTGAAAATCCTTCTAATTATTCATCTAAATACTTTTTAGATTTTACTTCCTCTCCCGGAAAATTAATTTTTTGGCATTCTCTTTTTCTCATTACTACATGTTTAATCGTAGGGCTTGGCGTTATCAAAGGAATAGGTAAATCTGTCAATTTTTTAATGCCTTTCCTATTTATATTCATTATTTTGATTTCATTATATTCATCTTATGTTGGAGACTTAAAAAGCACTTTAAGGTTTTTATTTAATCCAGATTTTTCCGCCATTACGCCCGACGTAGTCATAAGTGCTATGGGTCAAGCTTTTTTTTCCTTATCTATTGGAATGGGAGCAATTATGGCTTACGGAGCCTACATGCCTGAAAAACAGCTCATAGGCAAAACTGTCCTAACAATTATCCTATTAGATACTTTTGTTGCACTTGCTGCTGGAATAGCTATTTTTCCAATTGTATTTAGCAATGCCTCATTAGAAGTAACTGCAGGTCCAGGACTTTTATTTGAGACTTTACCAGTTGCATTTTATTCTCTTCCTTATGGAAACTTATTTTCCATAATCTTTTTTTTATTAATATCTATTGCAGCATTAAGTTCTTCAATATCCCTTTTAGAGCCTTTTACTGCTTGGATGGAAGAGAAAAAAAAATATACAAGAAGAATAATTGTTGTTTATTTTAGGATTCTTAATTTGGTTTTTAGGGCTTGCCAGCATTTTTTCTTTTAATATCTGGTCGGATTTAAAATTATTTGGATTAAATTTTTTAGAGTTATTGGATTACCTTACTAACAATATCATGCTGCCTCTGGGAGGATTTTTTGTTTCAATTTTTGTTGGGTGGGTAATACCAAACATTTAGTACAAAAATATGTAAAACTAAATGATCAATTATTTAAGATTTTTATTTTCTTTTTGAAATACGTATCTACAGGGGCTATTGCTCTAATTTTCTTATACTCTGTTCTTTAGATTTTTCTTCCAAGTTTTCATTAACTTCACTATCTATTTTTACTAACAAACGTAACTAGTTTATTTCCTTCAAAAATAATCGTGTGGTGTACAACAGCTCTTTTATTCTCTCCAATAAATTCAAATCCAATATAGTCCCATCTATTTTTATTGAAAGGGTCCTTTATAGATGGAGTTCCCATAATGTATCTCACTTGTGCTTTTGTTAATCCAACTTCAAGTTTAGCTAGCATGGATGCGCTTATTATATTTCCTTGTGCTACTGGAACTTGATAAAAGTTGCTGGCACAGGAATTAAGAAAAAAAATAGTTATAATAGTACTCAATAAATAAAGATTTTCACAACGAGATTTAAGCATATTTTTTAAAGATGAGCGAAGATAAAAATTTAAGAAAAGCAGGTCTAAAAGTTACTTTACCTAGAGTAAGGATATTAGAAATTTTTGAACAGTCTTCAGAAAGACATCTTAGTGCAGAAGATATTTATAATAAAATTAGAGATTCAGGTGACGAAGTAGGATTAGCAACTGTTTACAGAGTTTTGACTCAGTTTGAATCAGCAGGAATTTTAATGAAACAAAATTTTGAAGATAATTATTCTGTTTATGAGCTTGTTTCTGACGATCATCATGACCATATGGTATGTCTCGACACAGGGGCAGTGATAGAATTTAAAAACGATCTTAATAGAAAAAGAACAAGAAAAGATCGCACAAGAACATGGATATAAAATTGTCGACCATAAACTAGTTCTTTATGTAAAACCTTTAGATGGCGAAAAAAATAAAAAGAATACAAAGAAAAGACTTCTAATAATTCTCAAGATGATGTTCAGGAAGAAGAACTGTCAGAAAAATCAGACTCTCTTGAAGAAGAAAATATGGTTTTATCAGAATTGGTAAAATCCTTAGAAGAAAAAACTCTGAGGGCTCAGGCTGAAATAGAAAATGTAAGAAAAACATCTCAAAAAGAAGTGGTAAAGGCAAGAATTTACGCCTCAGAATCATTAGCAAAAGAACTTTTATCGCCAATTGACAACCTCCAAAGAGCTTTAGAGCATTCCGATCAAGATGTTCCTAAGTCCTTACTGGAATTAGTTTTAAAAGAGATAAATCAAGCCTTTTCAAATAATAACGTAAAAGAAATTAATCCTGTAGGTGAAAAATTTAATCCTAATTTTCATGAAGCACTTTCAGTACAAGAGGATCAGAAAAAAGATCCAGATGAAATTTTAGAAGTCATTCAAAAAGGATATTCAATTGAAGATAGAGTAATCAGACCCGCTCTGGTTGTAGTAAATAAAATTTAGTTTTTACTTGTTTTTTTTTGTTTAGCCCTCATTAAAGGGGTAAAGAAAATGTTAAGGAGTAAAAAATGTCTAAAATAATTGGTATTGACTTAGGAACTACTAATTCTTGTGTATCTGTTTTAGAAAGTGGCCAACCTAAAATAATAGAAAATGCGGAAGGCGACAGAACAACCCCCTCGGTGGTTGCATATACTGACGGAGAAACTTTAGTAGGACAAAGCGCTAAAAGACAAGCTGTAACAAATCCAGAAAATACGCTTTATGCAATTAAGAGACTCATTGGAAGAAAATTTGATGGAGAAATCAAAAAAGAATCAGAAGTAGCTCCATATAAAATTATCAAGTCTGATAATGGAGATGCATGGGTCGAGGTAAAGGGAGAAAAGCTCGCTCCTCAACAAATCTCTGCACAAGTTTTAACAAAAATGAAAAAATCCGCTGAGGATTACTTAGGACATGAGGTTAAAGAGGCAGTTATAACTGTACCTGCATATTTCAATGATTCGCAAAGACAAGCAACCAAAGATGCTGGAAAAATAGCTGGCCTTGAGGTTAAAAGAATTATTAATGAGCCTACAGCTGCCGCTCTTGCCTTCGGAATGGACAAAAAAACCGGAGATCAAAAAGTCGCAGTTTACGACTTGGGTGGAGGTACTTTTGATATTTCAATTATAGAGTTAGCTGAAATTGATGGAGAGAAACAGTTTGAAGTTCTTTCTACCAATGGGGATACCTCTTTAGGTGGCGAAGACTTCGATAACGTTTTGATAGATCACTTGGTAGATGAATTTAAAAAAGAACAGAATTTTGATTTAACTCAAGACTCATCTGCAATCCAAAGGTTAAAAGAGGCAGCTGAAAAAGCTAAAATTGAACTTTCCTCTAATCAACAAACAGAAATAAATTTACCTTACATCACAGCAGATTCTTCAGGTCCAAAACATCTTCTTCTGAAGCTAACAAGAGCAAAATTAGAATCCCTGGTAGGAGATTTAGTTTCAAAAACATTAACGCCGGTTGATGTTGCTCTTAAAGATGCAAAATTATCCACTTCAGAAATAAGCGATGTAATTTTAGTAGGAGGCCAAACAAGAATGCCTCTTGTACAAGAAAAGGTAAAAGAATTTTTTGGCAAAGAACCAAGAAAGGACATAAACCCTGATGAAGCAGTAGCCGCTGGAGCTGCGATTCAAGGGGCAGTTCTATCAGGAGATGTAACAGATATTCTTCTTTTAGATGTGACTCCATTGACTCTAGGGATTGAAACTATGGGTGGAGTAATGACTCCTCTGATAGAAAAAAATACAACGATACCAACAAATAAATCTCAAATTTTCTCTACAGCAGAAGATAATCAAACCGCCGTCACAGTAAATGTAGTGCAAGGTGAAAGAAAGCAAGCCAAAGATAATAAACAGTTGGGTTTGTTTAATTTGGATGGAATTCCTGCTGCTCCAAGAGGAATGCCACAAATAGAAGTTTCTTTCGATATAGATGCAAATGGTATATTGAATGTATCAGCCAAAGACAAGGCAACAAATAAAGAGCAATCAATTACCATCCAGGCATCAAGCGGTCTTTCTGAGGAAGAGATAGAAAAAATGGTCCAGGATGCCGAAGCCAATGCAGAGGATGATAAAAAATTCGAAGAACTTGTGCAGGCAAGAAACGCTGCGGATACTCTTATACATGGATGTAAAAAAACTCTTGACGAGTCTGCAGATAAAGTCGAGCCTTCAGAAAAAGAAAGTATCGAAGCTGCTATTGTAGATTTAGAAGAAGCTTTAAAAGGTGAAGATAAAAATCAGATAGAGGAAAAAACTAAATCTTTAGCAGACGCCTCATCTTCTCTGGCTCAAAGGCTGTATGCTGAACAACAGCAAGAAGCTCAAACAAATGAAAATAACCAGGATGATCTGACTCTAGCAGATTCAAAATCAAATGACGAAGTTGTCGATGCAGATTTTGAAGAAGTAAAAGAAGAGAAAAGTTAATTTTTTATTTCTTAAAACATCATGAGCAAGAGGGACTACTATGATGTTCTTGGAGTTCCTAGGGATGTTTCAAAAGACGAACTTAAAAAGGCTTACCGTAAGTTAGCCATGAAGTATCATCCGGATAGAAATCCTGATGATGACAAAGCGGCTGAAAAATTCAAAGAGCTTTCTGAAGCATATGAAATCCTTTCAGATGATCAGAAAAGACAAACTTATGATAGTTTTGGCCATGACGGTGTAAATTCCTCATTTACAAGTTCACAAGGAGCTGCAGATGCATTTAGTGATATTTTTGGAGATATTTTTTCTGACATATTTGGCGGAACTTCCTCGAGGAGTTCTTCAAGAGGGCAAGATTTAAGCTATAACTTAGAGGTAGATTTAGAAGAGGCGGTATTTGGTAAGTCCTTAAATATAGAGATACCTTCAAAAGAGAGATGCAACGGTTTATGGAATAGATGTTCATACTGCGGCGGTTCTGGAGTAATTAGACAGCAACAAGGCTTCTTTTCAATGCAACAAACCTGTCCTCACTGCAGAGGCGAAGGAGAAATTCATGATCCAAATTGCTCCACTTGCAATGGAGTTGGTTTTATAAGTAAGGATAAGAAATTATCCGTAAAAATCCCTGCTGGAGTTGATGACGGAGATAGAATCAGGTTATCTGGAGAAGGAGAACTGGGACGAGGAGGTTCTCGGGGAGATCTTTATATTTCTATAAATGTAAAAAAACATAAAATCTTCGAGAGAGATGGAAAACATCTTTATTGTGAAGTTCCTTTAGATTTTGCGGATGCTGCTTTGGGAGGATCAATAGAAGTACCAACACTAGTTGGAAAAGCAAAGATAAAAATTCCTTCAGGAACGCAAAGCCATAAAATATTTAGACTTAACGGAAAGGGTATCAAACCTTTGAGAGGCGGTAGAGTGGGAGACATCCTGGTTAGAGTAATTGTTGAGGTTCCAGTAAACTTAAACTCAAGACAGAAAGATTTATTGAACGATTTCAAAACAAATATGTCTCATGAAGATAACTCACCTTTAATGAGTTCATGGTTAAATTCTGCTAAAGAATTCTTTAAAAACTTATGACAACTCCTATACCTCCTGAGAAACAAACAAAATTTATTTTAGTAGGAGCAACTGGAAAGCTAGGAAGATCGATTTCATCTCACAATGCTAATGTAACTTATGGTATTTGCTCAAAAGATAATCCTCTTTTAGGAGAGATAATAAGTGGAATACAGGAACCTTTAATTTCCTCTTTATCAGATGTAAGTCTTGAGATTGCTAAGGTACCCTTAGTAGTTTGATGCATCCTATCCTGAAAATTTTGATAACGTTTATGATTTTTGTTACAAAAACAAAATTCCTTTAGTGCTTGCTTCTACAGGTCACACTCAACAACAGCTCAGAAAATTAGACAAATTGGCAAAAAAAGTCGCTGTTTTAAGAGCACCTAATTTAAGTGAAGGAATTGCATTCTTTAAAACAATGATACTAAAACCCATAATCAATCTTATTAATTCTAAGACAAACCTTCGAGCTATAAGTGTCGCAAACGAGTACGATATTTCGGATGTAAAAATTAAAATTATTGAAACACACCACGATAAAAAGAAAGATGCGCCTTCAGGAACAGCTATTGATTTAAAAAATTACATTAAAAAAGGTCTGGGTCATATGGATTCAGAAATAGAAATCGAGTCTATTCGAGATAAGTCATCTGTAGGTAAGCATGAAGTTATTTTTAGATTAAAAAATGAAGAATTTTCTGTTTCTCATAATGCTCTGAATAGAGACATCTTTGGTCTAGGAATTTCACTTGCTAGAGATATTATGGGTAAAGAACCCGGTATTTATTCCATGACAGAATTACTAGAAGACCGATAATTTTTTTTCTAGCCTAAACTCTTTATTCTGCTTTTGTAATGTGTTCTAATTCGCGTTCTGTTTTGTGCAGAGATAAATACGCACTCGTATGTATAGAGTATTAGGGTGCTGATATTGCTCAATATCAGTTTAGTACTCAGACACGAGGAGGAATAACCCAGCCGTAAGGCTATATAAAAAGGAGCAAATTTATGGATATTTCCATAGAACAAATGTTAAAGGCCGGTGTACATTTTGGCCATCAAACAAGATTTTGGAATCCCAAAATGCAGCCATATATTTTCGGCGATAGAAAAAAAGTTCATATTATCAATCTAGAAAAAACTTTAGAACTTTTAGAGCCAACCATTGAATTTTGCAAAAAACTCTCGGCATCAAATAATAGGATTCTTTTTGTAGGCACTAAAAGAGCTGCTAGAAGAGTCATAAAAGAGGAAGCTGAAAGGTGCAATATGCCTTACATCAACCATAGGTGGCTTGGTGGAATGTTAACTAACTATAAAACAGTAAGATCTTCCATTAGAAGGTTAGAAATTTTAAATACTCAAGAAGAAGAGGGGAAATTCGAAGATCTTACAAAAAAAGAAGTTTTAGGTATTAAAAGAGAAATGGAAAAGCTTGAACGATCTATTGGAGGTATAAAAAATATTGGCGGTCTTCCAGAAGCTCTATTTGTTGTTGATGTTGAAAATGAAAAAATTGCTGTGGCTGAAGCAAAAAAAATGGGAATACCAATAATTGGAATTGTCGACACTAATTCAAATCCTGATAACATCGATTATGTCATTCCTGGAAATGATGACGCCATAAGATCTATATCTCTTATTTCAAGAATAATATCAAATGCTTGTTTGGAAGGTGCAGAAATGTCAGGCGGATCAAGATCGTCTAAAGATGGTCCTGTAGGTAGTGAAAAAAGCCTCTTCAGACGCACCAAATGAATCCGATGTAAAAGATGACAAAAACTCCGAAGATACAAACGAAAAAAGTAAAGGCTGATTAAATGACTATTAAAGCATCTGATGTAAGAATCTAAGAGACAAGACTGGGCTTGGAATGATGGAGTGTAAAAAAGCTCTTGAAGAAGCTGGTGGTAATTTGGAAGAAGCCATCACAAATTTAAGAAAAAATAGCGCCTTAAAAGCTGAAAAAAAATCAGGAAGAACAGCTGTCGAGGGAATAATTCTTGCTGTAAAAAACTGATAAAGAAATTATTTTTGTAGAGGTAAATTGCGAAACGGATTTTGTTGCAAAAGATCAAAATTTTCTAGATTTTTGTAATGAAACTTTGTCTTTCGCTACAATAATAAATCTTCGAGTGAAAATATTTTTGAAGAAGTATCTTCAGCCATGGAAGAAAAAAGAATGTCATTAGTCCAAAAAATTGGTGAAAACATTATCATTAGAAAGATTGAAGTGATTTCTGGAGAAATAACTGAATTTTATATTCATTCAAATAGAAAAATTGCGTCTGGAGTTTCAACTTATTTCTGGAAGCGAAGCTGTGGCTAAAGAAATTTCAATGCATATTGCTGCAACCAATCCTATTGTTTTATCACCTGAAGATTTGGATAAAGAATTCATAGAAAAGGAAAGAGAGATATTTAGATCACAAGTTGAAAATACTGATAAACCAAAAGAAATCTTAGAAAAAATGGTAGAAGGAAAGCTCAATAAACAATTATCAGATATAAGCCTTTTAAAACAACCTTTCGTAAAAGACCCCTCAAAAAAAATAGAAACTTTTCTTTCTGAGTCCAATTCAGAAATTAAATCCTTTGTCAGACTTGAAGTTGGAGAAGGCATTGAAATTGAAAAAAAAGATTTTGCTGAAGAGGTACAGTCTCAATTAGATAGTTAAATGCCTGTCTAATTAATAGAAGAGGACTTCTAAATTAAAATGATTGAAGAAACTGAACAGGAAACTAAGGATTTAATGCTTAAGAGTATTATCTCTTTTGAAAAAAAACTTCAAAGAATTAGGACTGGCAGAGCAAATCCATCAATTCTTGAACAAATAGAAGTAGACTACTATGGCACCAATACTCCTATCAATCAGATGAGTAATATTTCCATAGAAGATGCAAGGACTCTTACAATTGTTCCTTGGGAGAAAGATCAAGTTCAAAATATTGAAAAGCTAGCATATTCAATCTTCAGATATCGCGGACTTCAGCCGGCAACCTCTGGAGATGTTATATTAGAGTAATAATTCCTGAGCTAACTGAAGAAACAAGAAGAGACTTAATAAAAATATGCTAAATCAGAAGCTGAAAATTCTAAAATTGCAATAAGGAATCAACGTCGAGATGCAAATGCTATTTTGAAAGAATTTTGCAATGAAAAAGAGATTTCTCAAGATGAATTAAGACGTGGAGAAGAAATTATCCAAAATATAACAAATGATTTCATTGATAAAATTGAAAAACTTTTAGAAAAAAAGAAAAGGATCTTTTAGAAATATAGTAATGAGTCATGACCTAAACCATGTTGCAATTATCATGGATGGAAATAATAGATGGGCTAAAAGTAAAGGACTATCGTCAAAAGAGGGGCATAAAGAAGGAGTAAAGAAAGCAAAATTTGCAGTTGAATTTGCTCTGAAAACAAAATTAAATTTCTGACATTATTTGCCTTCAGTACAGAAAATTGGTTAAGAGATAAAGTTGAGGTAAAAACTTTATTATCAATTTTTTTGATGCTCTTGATGAGCAAACGCCTGAG
This sequence comes from Gammaproteobacteria bacterium, assembly GCA_019652555.1. GTDB lineage: Bacteria > Pseudomonadota > Gammaproteobacteria > Magnimaribacterales > AG-339-G14 > MEDG-81. Next base: position 84,525 of record BPAJ01000001.1, read on the forward strand.
CTTAATTGAACAGAGAGTAAAATTAAATTTTATCGGGATATTTCTAGGTTTAATAAACAATTGATAAAAAAATTCAGAAGTCAAAAATGATACTGAATTCAAAAACCTAAATTAAATTTAATAATTGCTGTTAGCTATGGTGGAAAATGGGACATCATTAATTCCATAAGAAATCTTTTCAAAAGGGCAAATAAAAAATTTTCAGAGTTAGATCTTGAAAAAATCTCGAAACAAAAGATTTTCCGGATCCGATTTAATAATTAGATCGGGAGGTGAAAAAGACTTAGCAATTTTTTCTTTGGCAATCTTCTTATGCAGAACTTTACTTTTCTGAAAAATATTGGCCTGACTTTAGCAAAAAGATTTTAAGGCGGCCTGCAATGATTACTTTAAAAGAAAAGAAAATTTGGAGCTAAATCTGGCTAGATGATGAAGAGACTAATTACTGGTTTAGCCCTTGCATCTTTTGCATTACTGTTTGTATTTTGGACAAATACTTATGTTTTTTGTTTGGGGCTGTTTTTAATTCTTGTTTTTTCTATCTATGAGTTACAGAAAATCAAAATAAAAAAAGAATTTTATTTATGGATAATCTTTTTCTTAATTTTGCTTAACATTCTTCTTTTTACCCTATATCTCAGTATTTCGATAGAAGTTTATTTTTTACCGCATTAGTTATATCAGTGCTTACAGATGTTTCAGCTTTTGTTTTTGGTAATTTAATAGGTAAGCGCTTTATTTTCCCTAACTATAAGTCCCAATAAAACTTTAGAAGGTACTTTGTCAGGAGTTTTTGTTCCAAGCATTTTACTTTTGCTTTTCACACTTACTCTATCTGAATATCAATTTCTTTATTCCTTTTTAGAACTATCTCCCATGATTGATTCTTGGGGTATCGCAAACACTTTTTTAGCTTTGATGTTTTGTTCTTTAATGAGTATTGCAGGAGATTTAATTGCTAGTAAGGCAAAAAGGACAATTGCCATAAAAGATTTTGGAAATTTATTGCCAGGACATGGAGGAATACTAGATAGAATAGATAGTCATCTTGTTTGTATTCCAATTTTCTTTTTTTGAATAGTTTGATCTGATGCAAAATATAGTAATTCTGGGATCTACAGGTTCTATCGGTAAATCATCTTTAGAGATAATTCGCGCATAATAGAGATAAATTTAATGTATCTTGCCTAGTTGCATCTACCAACGAAAAACTTATTACTGATCAAGCTAGAGAATTTAAAAGGCAAAAATCTACCTAGAAAAAAAGCTAAAAGTAAATCATCAGAAAGGACAATAGATAGAAAACAACTTTACGACTTAATTTCTGACTCAAAGGTAGATACTGTCATAGCGGCTATATCAGGATCTGACGGATTAGAACTAACTCATCATTCAATCATTTCGGGAAAAAAGTACTTTTGGCAAATAAAGAGCCTTTAGTCATGGGCGGAGATTTTCTTATGAATCTTGCTAAAAACACAATTCAGAGATCATCCCAATAGATTCTGAGCATTGTGGCGTTCATCAAAGCATCAATGGCAAGGACATTAAAACTGTATCAAAAATAACTTTAACTTGTTCTGGAGGCCCATTTCATTCTCTTCCAAAATCAGAATTTAAAACAATAAACTTAAAAAAGCTTTGAAACATCCGGTATGGAAAATGGGAAAAAGATTTCAATTGATTCTTCGACACTTATGAATAAAGCTTTAGAAATTATCGAAGCAAAATATCTTTTTGGTATAGAGAAAGACAAGATTGAGGCAATTATCCATCCGGAAGGATTAGTTCATTCTTTTGTAGAATTTGTTGATGGTACAACTTTGGCTTCAATGGCCAAGCCAGATATGAAAATTCCCATTTCATATGGTTTAGGTTTTCCAAAAATAATAAACAATAAAATCAACAAAGTGGATTTACAAAAATTAGCCAACTTATCATTTGAAAAGATAGATAGAAAAAAATTCCCTTCAATTGATTTTGCTTATTATGCAATAAATCAAGGACGAGGAATGCCAATTGTTCTAAATGCAGCCAACGAGTTAGCTGTAGATTATTTTATGAAGGAGAAAATTAAATTTACAGATATATTTAGACTTATTTCATCAACTCTTTCTTATGTCGATAAAAACAATATAAAGTTAAAGTCTGTATCATTAGATTCTATTTTGAATTTTTATGATGAAATTAAGGAAATTACATCTAAAAATCTTAAAAATTTTATAAAGTGACTTACCTTATCTACATACTTTCCTTTCTAGTATTAATTTCCATCATTGTTTTTATTCACGAATTGGGTCATTTCACTTTTGCCAGACTATTTGGAGTTCGGGTGATTGATTTCTCCATAGGCTTTGGCAGATCAATAAAAAGTTGGCAAACAAATTCTGAAACCATATTCAATCTTAGAATTCTTCCGGTTGGAGGCTTTGTTCAGATGAAAGGCGAAAATATTTCAAATGACGAAAATGAACAAGATTCTTTCGCTTCAAAAAAATATTACCAGAAAATGTTGATTACCTTAGGAGGACCTCTGTTTAACTTTTTTTTAGCTTTAGTCATATTTTTTATGATTAACCTTTTTGGAGTTCAGAAAGTTACACCATTAATTGGAGACGTCATACCTAACTCACTCGCAGAAACAAATGGCCTCCTAGCAAAAGATTTGATTTTAGAAATCGACGGAAATGATATTTCTTCTTATTCTGATGCTCAATCAATTTTATCTAAGCGTCTCGGCGACACGGGAATAGTAAATTTTAAAATCTTAAGAAATGAAAATACTTTTTTTTATAACCTCGAAATTACTGACTGGTTGAGCGAAGACGAACCCTCAAACTTAGTCTATTCGTTAGGTATTGTTCCGCCTATTGAACCTGTAATTGGTGAGGTACTCCCTGATAGTCCTGCTGCGGAAGGTGGATTAAACTCTGGAGACATGATTTTAAAAATAAATGCTAATCCAATTTATGATTGGTCTGAAATTAAAAAATTCATCAATGAAAAAGGAGGTGAAATTATCTCTCTTACAATTGATCGGAATGGAGAAAGTAAACAATTATTTGTAAAACCCATTTTTTCTGAAATAAGCTCAACATGGCAGATTGGAATAAGTTCAGCTTATATTTTAAATCCAAGCTCAAGAAAAATAATCAAATTTGGAATTGCTCAGTCTCTTCAAAATTCTTTTTTACAAACTTTTTCGGTAATTGAAAATTCTTTAATATTTTTTAAAAAAATTATTTTTGGGCAAATATCTTCTAAGAATTTGGGCGGTCCAGTCATGATTGGTCAGTATGCGGGAGAATCTGTAATTTATGGCGGTTTATATTCTTTTATTTACCTAATTGCATTTATAAGCATCAGCTTGGGCATAGTTAATTTATTTCCTCTGCCGGTATTAGATGGAGGTCAGGCTTTAATACTTACCATTGAACGAATTATTGGAAAAAATTTGCCAGATAAATTGCTAGACTTTTTTTACAAATTAGGAACATTATTCTTGCTATTCCTTTTTGTATTCGTTTTTTTAAATGATATTTTTAGAATAATTCTATAGAAATGAAAGCAAAATTAATTTTTATTTTTATCCTCTTTCTTCCAAACCTGTCTTTTTCTCAATCAGAATCTTGGGTTTTAGAGGATATAAGAGTAACAGGTTTGCAAAGGGTATCAGCAGGAAGTGTCTTTGCTGTAATGCCAGTCAACATAGGAGATTTGATTACAGAAGACTTATATAAGGAAATAGTAGTTTCAATATTTGAAACAGGTAAATTTGATGATGTTAAATTGGGGAGAGACGGAAATGCATTATTAATCGATTTAGATGAAAGACCCACAATTGATGAAATAGTAATTGAGGGAAATCAGGCTATTCCCACAGATGCTTTATTAGATGGTCTTAAAAATTCAGGTATTTTTAAAGGAGCACTTTACAAAAGAGCTGTTTTTGAGAGTTTAAGTGTTGAGCTAGAGAGGCAATATGCTGCGCAAGGAAAATATTCAGCAAATGTTGATGTGATTGCTGATGACTTGCCTAAAAATAGAATTAAGTTGTCTGTAAAAATTGAAGAAGGTGCATCAGCCTCCTTAATCAAGATCAATATTGTTGGAAATACCATTCTTACTGATGAAGAGATATTAGATGAATTTAAACTAAAAGAAAAAAATTGGCTTTCAGTTTTTACAAGAGGTTCAGGGTATTCCAGAGAAAATTTGAAAGGAGATTTGGAAACTCTTGAATCAATCTATAAAAATAGAGGATATTTGAAGTTTGAAATCTTGTCTTCAATGGTAACCATATCAAAAGATAAAAAGAATATTTATCTGACAATTACTATTAATGAAGGGGAGGTTTTTAATGTCTCAGAAGTTAGACTTGCAGGTGACCTAGATATTGCAGACGAGCTTGTATCTAATCTCATCACCATTCCCATAAATGAAATTTATATTGAAGCTTATGTAAAATTTTCTGAAGATAGAATTAAATCTTTTCTCGAATCACTGGGTTTTACAAATGCTGAAGTTTCTACCTCAAAAGTAATCAATGATGAAAATAAAACGGTTAAATTAACCGTCTTTGTCGATAAGGGTCAAAGGACGATGGTAAATAAAATTTCTTTTGAGGGAAATGACAGAACACATGACATAGTTCTTAGGCGAGAAATGAGGCAAATGGAAAAAAGTTGGGTTTCAAATAATTTACTTGAAACATCAAAATTGAGACTAGATAGGCTTGGCTTTTTTAAAAAAGTTGATTATGAAAAGAAAGCTGTTCCAGGTTCTCCAGATGAGGTTGATGTAATTTTCAGTGTAGATGAGCAATATTCTGGCTCTATTGGGGGCTCAATTGGTTATGGAGCTTATGGATTAAGCTTAGGTGCAAATTATTCAGAAAAAAATGCTTTTGGAACCGGTAATTCTGTTTCTGTAGGAATTAGTTATAGCGAATGGAGACAAGATGTATCTTTTAACTTTTTCGATCCATATTTCACGATTGATGGAATAGGTCTTGGATATGGAGCTTTTTATAGAAAGACTGATTACGGAAACTTCAATATTGCAGCATACAATACTGACTCTTACGGAGGTAATGTTTCCTTTCAGCTTCCAATAAGTGAAATAGAGCGATTGGGCTTCAATTTATCTATTGATAATACACAAATTAAAACAAATGCATTTAGCTCAAGGCAATTAGTTGATTTTTATAATTCTGAAGGTTTCGACTTTAATACTTACTCAGGGACAGTCACATGGTCTCAAATTACTTTAGATAGAGGACTTTTTCCTACAAATGGAATGAGCAACCAATTATCTTTGACACTTACTCTTCCAGGAAGCAATATAAATTATGGTCGATTTAATCATGACTTTAAAATTTTTAGACCTCTCCCACTAAATTTAATCTTTAGTTATCGATCAAGAATTGGAATTTTATTTACTTATGATGATACAGAAACTGCTCCCCCTTATCAGCACTTCTATGCAGGGGGCATGAGATCAGTGAGGGGATTTAAACAAAATTATCTTGGACCAAAAGCAATATATTCATCGGGATATAGTCCAAGGTATGCCAGACCTATCGGAGGGCCTTATAGTATTTCAGGAGGTTTTGATCTTATAATTCCTTTGGATTTTGTCCCAGATCCAAGATCGGTAAGAGGCTCTGTTTTCTTAGATTATGGAAATGTTTTCAGTGACGGATGTCGTGCTTATGAAACCAACTGCTATGAATTCGATCTGTCTGAATTAAGATATTCTATAGGAGTTGGAGTTACATGGATTACCGCTTTGGGACCATTGTCTTTTGCATTAGCTTCAGTTTTTAATGATTCGCCAGCAGATAGAACAGAAACCTTTCAGTTTGAAATAGGAACACAATTTTAAAAAAAAATAGGAATTTTCTTTGTCAAAAAGGTAAACTTCAATTCCTTTATAATTATTTTTACTGAAAAGGGAGATTTTAAAGATGAACTACATAAGAAAAATATTTATTTTCTCAGCTCTGATTAGTTTTACAAATTTTGCATTTCTTTTAGAAGGCATAGCTGTAATAGATTACAACGCAATATTTTTAGGAACTGAATTAGCCAGAGAAAGAATTGACGACTTAAGAGATTCTTCTGATTACAAAGAGCTTACTGATGAAGCGCAATCTAAGGATAGCGAAAGGATTAAATTGGCAGAAAAATTGAAAAAGGAAGAATCAACTTTATCAGAATCAGAAAAAGCAGATATTCTCAAAAAGGTTCAAACCCTATTTCAAAGCATTCAGTTATTATCACAACAGATTCAAGCCAAGGAGCAAGAAGTCACTCAAAAGCTTCAAGCCGATCAAGCTGAATCCGTTCAGAAAGTAGTTAATGAACTTATAAAGGCAAAAAAAATTAAAATGCTTTTAAATTCTCAAGCTCTTTTGGCTTTTGATAGATCTGACGAAAAAATTAACATTACGCCCGAAGTTGTAGACTTAATTAATAAGGAACAAAAGAATTAGATAAATTTGTCAAAAAAAAATACAAGTTATCAGAAATAGCTGATTTTTGGGAGGAAAAATTTAGGCGATTCCTCCAAAGACATATACAGTTTAAGTTCTTTAAAGGAGGCTAAGGAAGGCTCTATTTCTTTTCTTTATAGTAAGAAGTTTTTAAAAGAACTTAATAATTCGTCTGCATCAGCAATCTTGGTTTCCAATGAGTTTAAAGACAAATGCAATATGGACTGCATTGTAGTGGATGATCCTCATGTTGCATACGCAAGGTTAACAAAATTATTTTCTGGAGGGATCAGGACAAAGCTTTCAGAGGACTTCTCAAAGGATTTTCAAGGTTCACAAGATATTCAAATAGCTAAAACCGCTTTCATTGGTCAAAATGTTAAAATTGGAAAAGGAGTAATTATCAGTCCAGGTTGTTTTATAGGCGATAATGTAGAGATTGGCCAGGATACTTATTTATATTCAAATGTTTCAGTCTATCCGTCTACTGTTATTGGTGAATGTAATGTAATTCATTCAAATTCTGTTTTAGGATCTGATGGATTAGGATTTTCTAGAAACGGCGATACTTGGGAAAAAATTGAGCATTTAGGAAGCCTTTTTATTAGTGATAATGTAGAAATAGGCGCAGCTTGCACAATAGACAGAGGCTCACTTGGAAAAACTGTATTAGAAACCGGAGTTAAACTTGATAATCAAGTACATATTGCCCACAATTGCTATATTGGAAAAAACACAATGATTGGGGCTAAAACGGCAATTGCAGGAAGTACAATTATTGGTGATGATTGTTTAATTGGAGGAGGATGTGGGATTGTCGATAATATAAAAGTAGAAAATAATGTAAGAATAAATCCAATGACTTATTTAACTAAATCCATTAAAAAATCTGGAATTTATTCGGGCGGCTCAGTAGTTTTAGAACACGCAAAATGGTTGAAACATATTACAATTCAAAAAACAGTTTGATGATTGATATAGAAGAAATAAAAACTTTGCTTCCCCATAGATACCCTTTTTGTTGGTAGATAGGGTTGAAGAATTAGAAAAGCATAAGTATGTGAAGGCATACAAAAACATTACGAACAGCGAACCTTTTTTTACAGGACATTTCCCTAATAGATCGGTTATGCCCGGAGTACTTATTCTTGAAGCTTTGGCTCAAGCTTCAGGAATTTTAGGTTTTGTTTCAATGAACAAGACGCCCGAAGAAGGGTCTATGTATTATTTTGTAGGTGCAGACAAACTTCGTTTCAAAAATCCTGTAATACCAGGAGACAAATTAACTCTTGAATCTACAAAGCTTCTGACAAAGCTGGTATCTGGAAATTTGATTGTAAAGCAACTGTTGAAGATAAATTTATTTGTTCTGCAATAGTTCTTTGTGCAGATCGTCCTAAATGATTCATTCCTCTGCTCAAATAGATCCTACCGCTGAAATTGATGAAGATGTTTCAGTAGGCCCTCATACAGTAATAGGACCAAATGTAAAAATCTTAAAAGGAACGGTAGTCGAGGGAAATGCATACATTCATAAAAATACCATTCTTGGAAAAGAAAATTTAATTTATCCTTTTGCAAGTATCGGTGGAGATCCCCAGGATTTAAAATATAACGGTGAAGAAACATATTTAGAAATCGGAAACAATAATGAAATTAGGGAGGGTTCCACTATTAATCGAGGAACAATTCAAGAAGGTGGGAAAACAATTATTGGAAATAATAACCTTTTCATGGCTTATACTCATGTTGCTCATGATTGTGTTCTAGATGATGACATTGTAATGACAAATAATGCTGGTGTAGCTGGAGTAGTAAAAGTGGGTAAGGGAGCTAGGTTAAGTGGATTCACCTTAGTTCACCAATTTTGCAATATTGGGAGTTATAGTTTTAGCGCTTTAGGAACTATTATTACAAAAGATGTTCCTGCCTATGTAAGGGTAAGTGGAAATCCAGCTATTCCAAGAGGTTTAAACACTGTAGGTATTCAGAGACAAGGTTTACCAACTGAAGTAAGTGAAGCTCTGAAAGAATCATATAAAATTTTGTATTTGAGAAAAAACAAATTAAAGGAAGCGCAAAAAGAAATTATTTCAAAATTCAAAGACATTAAAGAGATGGATCCATTTATTAAAAGCATTTCAAATTTTGAAAGAAGCATAGTTCGTTAAGGAAAAAATTTTGAAAATTGCAGTTTGTGCAGGAGAAAAATCCGGAGACGCTCTCGGTCATGAACTTCTAGTAGATTTAAAAAAAAATTTTGAAAACATAGAGATAATTGGCGTTGGAGGCTCCCAAATGGAAAGCCAAGGTTTAAAAAGTTTCTTTCCTTTAAAAGAAATTTCATACATGGGCTTGATAGATCCTCTGTTGAACTTAAAAAAAATCCTAAAAAGAAGAAAAGACTTTATATCTTTCTTGAAAATAGAAAATCCAGATATTTTTATTGGCATAGATAGTCCGTCTTTTAATAGCGGCATTTGCAAAACTTTGAGAAAGGAAACAAATATCAAAACTGTACAATATGTTTGTCCTCAGTTTTGGGCATGGCGCTATGGAAGAGTTTATAAATTTAACCATCTATATCATAAGATATTTTCGTTATTTCCCTTCGAATCAAAATTACTAAAAAAACATGGAGTAAATTATTCATATGTAGGCCATCCGCTCGCAAGAAATATGAAAATTTATTCAAATGAAGTCCAAATTAAAAAAGAACTTAATGTCTCCACAGAAAAAGAAATAATTGCAATATTGCCAGGCAGTAGGCAATCTGAAATTAAACATCACAATAAACCTCTATCTGACTTCATCAATGACTATGTAAATGAGAATCCTGAAACTGAAATAATTTTAGCCTTAAACAAGAAATCTGATCTTTTTGGAGAATTAGCTAAACTATCAAATAAAATAAAGGTAATTTTTAATTCAACTCAAAAAGTTCTATCTATTTGTAATTTAGCTGTTGTGGCTTCTGGAACAGCTACACTTGAGGCAGCCATTTTAAGTAAACCTATGGTAGTAATTTATAAAAGTAACTTTTTAAGTAATTTTATTCTTTCTAAATTTTTTCTTAAGACAAAATTCATATCTCTCCCTAATATTCTCTCTGAAGACAACATCGTTTTTGAACTTAGACAAAATCAGGTTACAGGGAGAGAAATCTTTGAAAAAGTTAAAGATACCTTTAAAAATAGAGAAAGTATCTCTAGCAAGCTCAGTTCTATAAAAGATAGTTTGCTGGTTTCAGATTCAGACAAATTCTCAAAAGCAATAAGTGACATAATTTCTAAATGACTACTTACCTTGCAGGAGTTGACGAGGTAGGAAGAGGCTGTATTTTTGGGCCGGTGATTGCAGCTGCTGTCATTTTAGGAAAATACCAAAATCCTGAATTAAAAGATTCAAAAAAACTTTCACCGAAAAAAAGAATTCAGTTGTGTAATGATATTAGAAGAGGTGCAAGCAAAGTTTCCATTGGAGAAGCATCTGTTGAAGAAATTGATAATCTGAATATAAAGGAAGCAAGTCTTTTAGCTATGAAAAGAGCTATTTTAGGTTTAAAGAAAAATAATATGGAAATTATTGTTGATGGAATACACACTCCCAAAATAAATTATCCTTGTAAGGCAATCATCAAAGCAGATGATAAAATTTCTGAGGTAATGGCAGCTTCAATAGTTGCTAAAGTCTTTAGGGATAGTTTAATGATTGATTTTGGAAGAAAATTTCCCGATTTCTCTCTTGAAAAAAATAAGGGATATCCAACAAAAGAACATTTAAATATTTTAAAATCATTGGGTCCTACGAAATATCATAGGAAAACTTTTAAACCTGTCTTAAATGCTAGATAAAAAATTTACACATCTCAATATTCATAGTGAGTATTCCATAATTGATAGCATCATAAAAATTGATCAACTTTCTGAAAAGGGAAAAAATTACAATTTTGAGAGCTTAGCAATTACAGACTCAGCTAATCTCTTTGGATTTCTAAAGTTCTATAAATCTGTAAGAGAACATGGAATAAAACCCATTGCTGGAGCTGAAATCAATCATGTAAAAGACAATTCATCCCATAATGAACACGCAAATCTAACTCTGATTGCTAAAAACCTAATAGGCTATAAGAATTTAATAAAACTCATTTCAAAATCCCAAATTTACGGAAAGAAATCAGGTATACCAGTAGTAGAGAGTAACTGGCTTGAAGAGAATTCTGAAGGGCTCATTGCTTTATCAGGTGGATTTAGAGGACACATTGGAAAGGCCGTTTTAGATTCAAATCATGATCTTTTTTTAAAAAGAATAAGGTACTTCCAAAAAATATTTGAAGAAAATTTTATTTTGGAAATATCTAGGATAAATAGGCCGCAGGAAGATATTTATAACGAATATATTCTTTCTAAAGCAGGAGAATTGGGATTGCCCGTTGTCGCAACAAATGAAGTTAGATTCCTTGATAGGGAAGACTTTGAGGCTCATGAAACAAGAGTTTGTATTCAAAATGGTGACGTATTAAGCGACTCAAAGAGAATACGAGACTACTTTGAAGATCAATATTTTATGACCTCTGAGGAAATGTATGAAAAATTCAATGATATTCCAGAAGTTCTTTCAAATGCTTATGAATTATCTAGGCTGTGTAATTTAGAAGTTGAAACAGGCATTTATGTATTACCTGATTTTGAAACTCCTTTAAATAAATCTGCTGATGAATATTTAATCGATCTATCTAGAGAAAATCTCAAAGCTAAAATAAAAGATTTTTCTGATGAGGTTAAATCTGAATATTCAAATAGATTAGATTTTGAGTTAGATGTCATTTCAAAAATGGGGTACTCAGGTTATTTTTTGGTGGTATCTGATTTTGTAAATTGGGCACAAGAAAATAATGTTCCAGTTGGTCCTGGCAGGGGTTCAGGTGCAGCCTCACTAGTTGCTTATTGTTTAGGAATAACTGGAATAGATCCTTTGAAATATGGTTTGCTGTTTGAGAGATTCTTAAATCCTGACAGGATTAGTAACCCTGATTTTGATATAGATTTTTGCAAGGATGGAAGAGATAAAGTCATTGACTACGTAACTCAAAAATATGGAAAAGATGCAGTAGCACAAATATGTACTTTTGGAACGATGGCAGCACGTGCTGTAGTTAGAGATGTCGCAAGAGCTCAAGGAAAATCCTATGGTCTTGCAGATAGATTGGCAAAAATGATTCCTTTTTCTCCTGATATGACACTTGAAAAAGCACTAGCCAATAATGATCTTAAAAGAGCATTAAAAACCGATGAACAAGCTCAAGAAATATTCGACATGGCAAGAAAACTTGAAGGAATCATTAGAAATGTAGGAAAACATGCTGCAGGAGTGGTTATAGCTCCATCTCAGATAAACGATTTCTCCCCTCTTTACCTTGATGAGGCAACAAACACTCTAGCAACTCAATTTGATATGAAAGATATCGAATCTGTAGGTTTGCAAAAATTTGATTTTCTTGGATTAAGGACTCTTACAATTATTAAGGAGGCATTGGAACTCATAAATAAAAAGAGGATTCAATTAGATCTAGAACTAATCGACTTAGATAACATTGACCTTGAAGATAGGATGACTTTTGATCTCCTGCAAAAAGGGCTAACTACTGCCGTATTTCAACTAGAATCTCGAGGGCTTAAGGAATATTTAGTAAAAATAAAGCCTTCATCTTTTGAAGATATTATTTCGGTTGTTGCTTTATATCGACCAGGGCCTTTAGATGCCGGCATGGTAGACACCTTCATAAAACGGAAGCATGGAACTGAAAAAACAGATTATCTTGGAGACAAAGATATAGAAAAGGTTCTTAAAAATACTTATGGCGTAATAGTTTATCAAGAACAAGTTATGCAGCTTGCTCAGGAGTATTCAGGCTTTTCTTTGGGACAAGCAGATCTTCTTAGAAGAGCGATGGGAAAAAGATTCCTGAAGAGATGGAAAGACAAAGGCCTGAATTTATAAATGGTGCCTTGAAAAAAGGAAAAATAGAAAGGGCTGCAGAAGGACTGTTTGATCAGATTCAAACCTTTGCTGGCTATGGATTTAATAAAGCTCATTCAGCAGGATATGGGCTGATTGCATTTCAAACCGCATGGTTGAAAGCACATTATCCTGTAGAGTTTTTAAGTGCTGCTTTATCATCAGATATGGATGATACTGATAGGGTTAAATTGCTTTTGGATGATTGTAAGAACTTTGGAATAGAAATTCGCAAGCCCGATGTAAATGAGAGTCAATTGAATTTTATAAATCATGGCGATAATGAAATCTTATATGGTTTAGGAGCAATTAAAGGATTAGGTAAGTCAGCAATAGAAAATATTATTTTAGAGAGAGAAGGTAAGCCTTTTAAAAATTTATTTGATTTTTGTGCGAGAGTTGATTTAAGCAAGGTAGATAAAAGGGGTATTGAGCCGCTTATCAAAAGCGGTGCAATGGATTCATTTAATTTGTCTAGAAAAGAAATGTTGGAAAGTTTGGAAGATGCCATGAAGTACGCCAAACAAAATACCATGACTCAAGAAAGTGGAATTTCAGATTTATTTGGTGGAATCAGTGAAAGTAGTAACTTTATTCAATTTAAAAAGAGTAGCCGTGAGGATATAGGTAATTCTAAATTTGAATTCTCAGCACTAGGCTTTTATTTAAAAACTCATCCTGTTGAAGAACATTATTGGGAGTTAAAAAAACTCGGTACTCGGGAAATTCGAAATGTAATAGAAGAAACAGTAAATACGATTTCAGGTGTAATAGTTAGACAAAATAGGATACAAACAAGGAGAGGCCCATTAGTTTTTGCTACTTTAGATGATGGAACTGATCGGATTGAACTGATCATTTCATCTGAAGTTCTAGAAAGTTTTGAGGGCAATCTTAGTCCACAAACTATCTATCTCGCTACAGGGGATGTCACCTTTGAAAAAGATCCTCAAAAGAAAAATATAGGGCTACAAAAAAAAATGAGAGTTACAGATATTAAGTCTCTCGAAGTAGCAAGGATAAGATCTGTTACAAAGTTAAAAATCAATATTGAGGGGCAGGAACAAAAGGATGTCTTGAACATTGTAGAAAATTTAAAAGCGATAGCATTGGTGAAAATAATTCACAAGGCAGTCAAATAGAAATGCAATATAATTTAGACTCAGGCTCAGCAAACATCGAACTGGATAAAGATTTTAGAATTCTTTTAAATGACGATAATATGGATAAGCTTGTTGAAAACTGTGGAAAAGAAAATATTGATTTCCAATATCGTGCGAGGTGACCGTGGCTTATACTTATTTAGAATTTGAAAAACCAATAAGTGATCTTGAAAGTAAAATTGAAAACTTAAGAGATAGCAAAGATAACGATGAGAGCGTTCATCAAGAAATATCGTCTTTGAGTAATAAAATTGAAAATCTCACTAAAGAAATTTATGAAGACCTTTCGATCTGGCAAAAAGTCCAAGTAGCTCGACATCCTCATAGACCCCATTTTTCTGACTACATAGTAAATATTTTTACAGATTTTGATGAACTTCATGGAGATAGATTATTCGGTGATGATCAGGCTATTATTGGAGGTATTGCTAAATTTAAAGGCATTCCAGTTGTCATTATCGGCCATGAGAAAGGTAAGTCTACTGAAGACAAAATATCAAGGAATTTTGGCATGTCTCAACCAGAAGGTTACAGAAAAGCCTCTAGGTTGATGAAATTGGCAGAGGATTTTTCTATTCCCATAATCACTTTTATTGACACTCCAGGAGCCTATCCCGGTATCGAGAGCGAAGAGCGAGGTATGAGTGAAGCTATTGCTAAAAATTTAAGCATCATGTCTGGGTTAAAAGTACCGATAATTGTAATTATTACTGGTGAGGGAGGTTCAGGAGGTGCTTTGGCAATTGGGGTAGGAGACCATATATCAATGCTTCAATATTCAATATATTCGGTAGCTTCTCCTGAAGCATGTGCTTCAATAGTTTGGAGAGATAATTCTAAGGCTCAAGAAGCTGCAGAGGCCATGAAACTTGATGCTAAAAATTTACTTGATTTTGGATTAATCGATAACATAATCGATGAACCTCTTGGCGGCGCTCATAGAGATATAAAAAAAGCATCAGCTTTAATTGCTCAAGAAATTGATGAAAATTTAAAACGCCTCACAGAAATCAGCATTGATGAGTTGATTGAAAAAGGTATCAGAAAATTATGTCTTATGGATCAATTCAAAAGTGAATGGATTTTTCTGCCCTTTTAAAACCATTTATAAACGATAAAAATCAAAATATTTATATAGCATTGAGCGGAGGAGTCGATTCAGTAGTTCTTTTTAATGAATTAACTAAACTTAAAAAAGAAATTGGCTTTCATCTAACAGCAATTCACGTAAATCATAACGTTCAAAAAGACTCGCATGAATGGAAGGACTTTTGTGCTGAAATGTGTAAAGAAAATCAAATAAAGTTTGTTTCGCGAACTTTGAGAAAAAAATAAAATATCTCAAATTTAAAAAAAAAACTTAGAGAAGAAAGATACAAAATTTTTCAAAATATTTTAGATAAAAATTCAATTCTGTTTATGGGTCATCATTTAGACGATGGATAGAAACTTTTTTCTAAGAGCATTGGAGAAGTGGAATTGATGGATTGATTTCGTTTCCCCGAACAAAGGTCATTAGGGATGGAAAACTCATAAGGCCTTTTTGAACATTTCAAAAGCGATCTTCTTTTAAGAGCAAAAAGAGAAATTGAAATTTATTGATGATCCATCAAACAAAGACAATTCTTTGATAGAAATTATTTAAGAAATATTTTTTTTCCCAAGGATTGAAAAAGATGGCCTTCATACAGGAAAATCTAAATCAATTGACTTTAAATTTAAAAAGAATCCAGCATTCTTATTAAATGCAAGCAGAGAGAGATTTTAATGAAATAAAGTTGAAAAAAAATCTTATTTCCTTGGAAAAATTGCTTCGTCTTTCAAAAGTTAGACAAAAAAATGTTTTTATTTTTTGGATCAATCTCAACAAACTAAATTCACCTAACGCGAAAGTTATTAATTTATTTTTTGAAAAATTTATTAAAGATGAAAAGACACCTAAAGCAAAATATATTTGGGGAACGCCTTCAAAAAAAGGATCTGTTTGTATTACAAAAAATTCAAAAGAATTAAAGATTTCTCAATTATCGACTTAAGATTTTATTTATGCCATTAAGAATGGCTTTGTAAGAGGCGACAGTAGTATTTTGATCTATACCTACTCCCCAGTTTGAAAAGTTTTTATTTTGAATTTCAATATATGCTGCTGCTGAAGCATCTGATCCTGATGAAATTGAATGCTGGTGATAATCAGAAACCTTAAAATCTGAAGATAAGAGAGTATTCAAAGCATTAATAAAAGCATCTATAGGACCGTTACCAGCGCCTTCAATAGTGATTTCTTTACCATTTTCGACTAATGAAAGTTTTATTTTATCTTTCTCTTTTGTTGATTGAATTTCATGCGAACTATAAGTAATTCTATTTGGATGATTCTTTAAATAGTTTTTCTTCAAAGCTTTGCCATATTTCTTTAGAGTTTAGCTCTTTCCCTGTTTCATCAGCTTGCTTTTGAATAACCTGACTAAAATCTATTTGCATTCTTCTTGGTAAGGTAACCCCATAATCTTGTTCAAGAATATAGGAAATACCTCCTTTTCCAGACTGACTATTGATTCTAATGACAGCCTCATAGGTTCTCCCAACATCTTCAGGGTCTATAGGAAGATAGGGCACTCTCCATTTTGTATCATTGGAATTTCGCATTTCATCAAATCCTTTTTTAATTGCATCTTGATGAGATCCAGAAAAAGCAGTGAAAACTAAATCTCCGGCATAAGGATGTCTAGGATGCACGGGGAGCTGATTACAATATTCAACTTCACGCATGGTTTTATTGATATCAGAAAAATCAAGTTGAGGATCTACTCCTTGGGTAAATAAATTCAATCCCAATGTAACAATATCTACATTGCCCGTTCTTTCCCCATTTCCAAAAAGAGTTCCTTCAATTCTATCGGCTCCTGCCATGAGTCCAAGTTCAGCAGCTGCAACTGCAGTACCTCTATCATTATGAGGGTGAAGGCTGAGGACAATCTTATCTCTGTCTTTTAAGTTTTCATTCATCCATTGGATCTGATCAGCATAAATATTTGGGGTGGCAAGTTCCACTGTCGCAGGAAGATTTATTATTGTTTTGTTCTTATTACCTTTGTGCCAAATGTTATTTACTTCGTTGCAAACTTCTGCAGCATAGCTTAATTCTGTCCCAGTAAAGCTTTCTGGACTGTACTCGAATTGCCAATTTGTCTTGCTGTATTCTTCTGAAAGTTTTTGTACAAGTTCAGCTCCTTCTGTGGCAATTTTTGTGATACCAGCTTTATCTTTTTTGAAAACAACTTCTCTTTGAAGAGTTGAAGTAGAATTATATAAGTGAAAAATTACGTTTTTTGCTCCTTCGGTAGCTTCAAAGGTTCTATTTATTAAATGCTCTCTTGCTTGAGATAAAACTTGAATTTTTACATCAGCAGGAATCAAATTATCATCGACTAATTTTCTTACAAAACTAAATTCAGTTTCAGATGCTGAGGGAAAACCAATTTCTATTTCTTTAAAACCCAATTCAACCAACATTGAAAAAAATCTAAGTTTTTTTTTCTATACCCATTGGTTCAATCAGGGCTTGATTTCCATCTCTCAAATCAACGCTACACCAAATGGGAGCAGAGGTAACTTGATTCTTAGGCCAGCTTCTATTTTTAAGCTCAATCTTCTCAAAAGCTGAATACTTAGAAATACCGCTGTTATCTATTTTCTTCATAGTTATAAATTAACTTAAATGTGCTTATCATATAAGATATTTACAATGAAATCAGAGGAAAAGCTTTTGAAAGAAATGGGAATTTCTTCTTGGACTTTGAAAAAAAATTTTTTGTTCGACGGCAAATATGTATCTAAAAAAGATGTTAAAAATATCTCAACAGCAGATTTAAAATTTTTAAAGTCTTTATGCATTTCCTTTAGACAAGAGTTTCATGAGAATTATCCAGAGCTAATAATTGATTATTTGTCTTCAAAGAAAGTAGAAATTGATAGCTTTGATTCTTTGAAAAATATGTCTGTTGAAGAAAAAAAAGAGTTTTTGATTAACATTGAGAAAAATTAAAAAAATAAAAAAACGTTATCTTGAGCAAGTTTTTGGAATAGAACAGCTTTCTAACTCTACTCCTTGGAGTTACTCTAGTTTTCTTGATTGCATGAGAAAAGATTACGAATTTTATGTATGTTTAGAAGATGAGAAGGTTCAAGGATTCTTCATTGCAAGTTTTAGTTTATTGGAAGGACATTTACTGAATATTTCTGTCGCTCCAAACATGAAAAGACAAGGAATCGGAAATGAACTATTAAGAAAAGTAGAATCCATTGCGAATAAGTTTGGAATCAAAGAAATATTCTTAGAGGTCAGAGAATCAAACAAAGAAGCAATATCTTTTTATAAAAACAATGAATTTAAAAAGGTTGGTTTGAGAAAAAATTACTACAAACTATTCGATGGGAGAGAAGATGCTCTTATTTTTTCAAAAAAGCTGAGAAATGATTCCTTTTCTTTAAAGCAAATCTTCTATATCTTGAGCAATATCTTTAGGTTCCGTATTAGGTGAGTAACGCTTAATTACCTCACCATCTTTATTTACTAAAAATTTTGTGAAATTCCATTTTATTGCCTTGCTTCCTAGCAAGCCTTTTTTTTCAGATTTAAGAAAATCATACAAAGGTTCAGCATTTTTTCCGTTAACATCTATTTTACCCATGACAGGAAAACTAGTTTGAAAGTTTATTGAACAAAATTCTTGAATTTCTTCGTTGCTTCCAGGCTCTTGGTTGCCAAATTGGTTACAAGGAAAAGCTAAGACAGAAAAATTTTTTTCTGAGTATTTTTTTTGCAACTCTTCTAAACCATCGTATTGAGGAGTAAAGCCACATTTGCTGGCTGTATTAACAATTAAAAGGGTCTTTCCCCTAAATTTTTCTAATGATACTGAATTATTTGCATTATCATTAACTGAAAAGTCATATAATGTTTGGCTCATAAAATTATTTTACCAGAAAAAAATTTAAATACTTTAATCAACGGGGAGAAGCAATCATGAAGTACAAAAAACTAGGTAATACAGACTTAGATGTAAGTCTTATTTGTTTAGGGACAATGACTTGGGGCCAACAAAATACAGAAGAAGAAGGTCATGAGCAAATGGACTATGCTGTTGATAGGGGAGTTAATTTTTTTGATACCGCAGAACTTTATTCAATTCCTCCAAAAGCAGAAACACAAGGAAGCACCGAAACAATTATTGGAACTTGGTTTAAGAAAAACAAGAATCGAGACAAAATTATTTTGGCTACAAAAGTTGCCGGTAGAAGCGGTATGGATTGGTTTAGAGGAGGAGAGACTCGACTCGATAAAAAAAATATAGAGGCTGCGATAGAAGGGAGTCTGAAAAGACTGCAAACCGATTATGTAGATTTGTATCAACTGCATTGGCCGGATAGACCAATGCCTATGTTTGGCGGAGGAGCAGGTCTTTACAAGCATTACGATATGGAAAACATCGCAATTTCTGAAACATTGGAAGTTCTAAAGTCTCTGGTCGATTCTGGCAAGGTGAGATATATCGGTTTATCTAATGAGACCCCTTGGGGACTTTCAGAATTTTTAAGAATTGCAGATGAAATGAATTTACCTAGGGTTCAGTCAGTTCAAAATGCTTACAATCTTTTAAACAGGACATACGAATATGGCATGTCTGAATTTTATTTCAGATCTGAAGTAGGTTTATTGGCATACTCTCCGCTTGCTCAAGGGTATTTATCTGGAAAATATTTAAATGGTGCAAGACCTAAGGGTTCTAGAACTCAATTATTTGGCAGAGGTCAAAGATATGAAACAGAATCTGCCGAAAATTCAATTCAAAAGTACGTCGACTACGCAAAAGAAATAAATATCGATCCTTCAGTAATGGCCAACGCTTTTGTTAATTCCAGAGATTTTGTGACATCCAACATCATCGGAGCTACAACAATGGAACAACTAAAATTAGCAATTGATAGTTTTGAAGTTGAACTGAGCGAAGAAAATCTGACCTATTTGGATCAAGTACACGCTGCTTGCCCTAATCCATGTCCTTAATTTGATGAAATGGATATGGCTTAAATATAATGATTTGGATGACTCGCAGTTACGAGATATTTCAGAGCTAAGAAAATCTTTTTTTGAGGCAGATCAGCAAGATCCGGTAAAGGACGAATACGATGTAATGAGTTTTCATCTTTTAGGGCTGATGAATTCTGACTTGGTGGCATATGGCAGAGTGATTCCACCTCATGGTGAATTTATCAATCCTTACCTCAGCAGAATCATCGTTGCCGAAAAATTCAGAAAAAAAGGTTTTGGTAAAGCTTTGGTTAATGAGCTGAGTAAAAAATCAAAAGCCTTGTTCTCCAATAAAATAACAAAAGTATCAAGCTTGGCTTCTACCTTAAGTTTTTATAAGAAACATAATTTCATTGAAGATAAAAAGGTCATTGACGAAGCTGGAGTTGAGCATTTTATTTTATTGAAAAATGATTGATAAAAAATACGTCAACATTGCGTTAATTGTTGTTTTTTTTGTTTCCTTATTTATTTCTTTAAATTCAGTTATTTTTGAGACCAATTTTCAACTCGACCAGGCAATTGCCCGCGTAGGCGAAAAAGAGATAAGCCGACAAAGATTTGAAGAAATAATCAAAGTTTTGGACGATCAAAGCAATTCAGAATTGACTTTGGAAAAGAAAAATTTGATCCGGGAAAGGCTAATTGATGAGGAACTTTTAATTCAAAGAGCAATAGAGCTTGATTTGGTAAGAAATGACTCTTTGGTAAAAGGGAATGTAATTCAAACTATGTTTCAATACATCATTAACTCAAACGAATTGGTTGAACCTTCAGAGGCTGAGTTAAGAGAGTATTTCAGCAAAGAAAAGAATTACTTCTCTTCAGGTAGGCGTTACAAACTCAAGAATTATACTTTTCGTAATTTGAATGATGCAGAAACGGCAATAAATTTGCTTAACCAAAGCGATTTGGAAAGTTTCTTAAAACTTGTAGAAACTGAAAGTGCTATTGATTTACCAAACGTTTTCCTTACACCACAAAAAATAAGAGATTATTTAGGACCCAAAGTTTTAGACGAATTACCGAGTCTTGAAAAAGGAGGCTTTTCTAATATTTTTGAAATAAACGAAGTACCTAGCATCGTTATTTGTATTGATATTTTGTTGGACAACAATCCAAAATTCGAAGAAATTGCCGAACAGATCAAGAACAAATTCATCAGAGATCGAGAAGACAGTCTCGTCAAAGAGTATATTGAAAACTTAAGAAATTTTTATGAAATTGAAAAATATTCTTTTTAGCTTTCTTTTAATACTTTTTTTTTCAGGAAATATTTTATCTCATCAAAAAAGTCAGTCTTATACCTCCTGGAAGGGCGAAGTGGCTGGAACAGACTTTATTGTTTCTGTTTCGACAAAAATCAGTAAAGGAGTTTTATTTAATCAATTACAAAACAACGGCTATCGAATAGATCAGCTTGAGAATTATTTTAAAAATAAAATAAGCTCTGAAGACTGTTTTTCGCAAAATCCGCTAATCCAAGATCAGGGTGACTTTGTTAAATATCTGAATAAATTTGTCTGTTCTGTAGAGCAGCCTAGATTTAACTTCAACTTGTTTTTTGACTTGAATCTTACCCACCTGGATTTTTCTTCTCAAGAAAAGGCAGGTCAACTCTTCCCTGATTTTATTATTTCCTCGGACAATCGACAGATTTATATTTTTGATGAGAATCAAAGTGCTGAGCTTAATTTATCCTTCTTAAACTTCTTGTCTTTCGGTTTCAAACACATTTTGAGTGGTTTGGATCACATTGCTTTTTTGTTGCTCATAATTTTTTTGTGTGCAAACTTAAAAACCCTTTTTTTTGCAATTTCAGGTTTTACCTTAGGACATTCGGCAAGCCTTTTTTCAAGTGTTCAGGGTCTCATTGTATCTTCAACAAATTTGGTTGAGATCATGATTGGATTTTCCATCTTAGTCTGCTCGATAGAGGTCTTGGGGAAAAAGACTGCTCAGCTTGGCATGTTTTCAAATCTTCTATTAGTTGCTTGGGCAATTCTAACTTTTACTATATATATCTTTATCCCTAAGCAGTCTCTTTTCTTTTTGGCTTTAGGTCTCATGATGTTTTGCTATTTGAGATTATCTGATAACTACCAAAGCAGTTTGAATCTTATTTTTATAACCATTGTGTTTGGCTTTATCCATGGCCTGGGTTTTGCAGGTGCAATAAATGAGATTTATTTACCAAAAGAAGACATGTTAAAAATCCTTCTAGCTTTCAACTTAGGCATTGAAATTGGTCAAATTTTAATTTTTGGAGTTTTTGCTTTATTTGCCTACTTTTTAAAATTTTATAATTTAGGAAAGCTAAGAAACTTTGCCACTGTAGCCATTACCGCATCAATTTTTGGCTACAGCTTAAATCTCATCATCGAGAGATCTTTTTTAGTCTTTTAGATGATTCTTATGTCTTTTGCTTGAGGTCCCTTGAGACCATTGGTTACTACGTAACTGACTCTGGTGCTTTCTTTGAGAAGCTTTCTATCTTTGATTTCTACCGAGGCGAAGTGAATAAATAAATCTCCGCCTTTATCTCTCTCCACAAACCCATAACCTTTACTTGGATCAAACCACTTGATTTGACCTTTTTCTCTTCTAATTCTTCTCTTTATTTGCTTGCCATAAACAATAATCATGCTGGATGTGTAGATACCAAGAAAAAAGAAGAGAGTTAAAAATACAAGGTTTTCTTGAAAAGCTTGGCTAAAAGATTGATTTTCAACGAACCAAAAGTATGCAAAAGCAAATAAAAAAGAAACCAGCAAAGATGAAGTCGCTCCTCTTAACCACATAAAGGTATTATATCTTTATTGTTATAAAGCTAAAAATTACTTTAATTTTTCAAGAGTTTTGATGTGTTTTTCGGTAGTAACAATTTTTTGGGAAATTTCTTTTAAATTTTGTTTTCTTTCTTGAACGAGTGTTTTTGGAGCATTCAAAAGAAATTTTTTATTATCGAGTTGATTTTTTAAGCCTTGAAAAGACTTATTGAATTTTTCTAGGTTTTTATGATTCCTTTCAATTTCAGACTGAGGGTCAATAAGACCTTGTAGAGGAATATGAATTTTCGTGCCGTCAACAAGAGAAATTGCTGAAGGCGGGAGGTTTTTGCTTAAAAACTCAATTTTTTTAACTTTTGTTAAGTTGAGCAAGTAGTTTTTATTTTGCTCCAGTAATTTCTTGATGCTTTTATTTTTTTCGACAATGATAGTGATATCTTTCTTAGGAGAAATAAGCATTTCGGATCTTATGTTTCTAATGCCTGAGATTACTGATCTCAAAGATTCAATATTTTTCAGGTTAGAGGTTCCTAAATATCTTGTCGGCAACTCTGAAATCATAATACTCTTTTCTTTTGCTTTGAACGTCTCTTTGAAAGATTGCCAAATTTCTTCTGTAATGAAAGGCATCATGGGATGGGCTAATTTGAGTGTCTTTTCAAAAATATCTAACAACGAATTTTTTATTTGGGCTTTCTCAGCATTGGAAATGCTCTGGTCATTTAGTCTAATTTTGCAGAACTCTATGTACCAATCGCATAACTTTTCCCAAATGAATTCGTAGAGAACTTGCGTAGCCAAGTCGAATCTAGAGTTATCGATATGATCAACATAACTTTCTAAACTTTTATTGAATTCAGATCTGATCCATTTATCAATTGGATCGTCACTAAATTTCTTTGATTTTTTATATCCTTTGCATTGCAGCTTGATAAATCTTGAGGCATTCCATAACTTGTTACAGAAGTTTCTATAGCCTTCGACTCGTTTGACATCAAAGTTAATGTCTCTACTTCCCGATGCCAGAGATGCAAAAGTAAGCCTAAGCGCATCAGTTCCGAAAGAAGGTATACCAGAGGGAAATTCTTTCTTGGTTGCTCTTTCAATTTTCTCTCTCAAACTTGGCACAATTAAGTTTTCAGTTCTTTTTGCTATTAAAGTTTTCAGAGGGATTCCATCAATTACGTCAATTGGATCAATTATGTTTCCTTTTGACTTTGACATCTTTTGACCTTCTGAATCTCTCACCAATCCGTGAATAAAAACCTTTTTAAAAGGAGGCTCTTTAAGAAATTTTTGGGAAATCATAATCATTCTGGCAACCCAAAAAAATATGATGTCAAAACCTGTAACCAAAATGGAAGTGGGGTGGAATTTTGCAAGTTGTTTGGTTTTTTTCGGCCAACCTAAGGTCGCAAAAGTCCACAATTGCGAAGAAAACCAGGTATCCAATACATCCTCATCCCTTGTTAGAGTTCCAGAAACTTTATTTCTCTTTCTTACTTCTGCTTCGGACTTTCCAACATAAACTTTTTTATTCTCATCGTACCAAGCTGGAATTCTATGTCCCCACCACAATTGACGACTGATGCACCAATCTTCAATATCCTTCATCCAATTGAAGAAAGTTTTTTCCCAATTTTTTGGTACGAATTGAACTTTCCCATTTCTAACCAATTTCGAAGCTTCTTGAGCTAAATTTTTTGTTTTCAAATACCATTGTTCGGTTAAATAGGGTTCTAAAATTTCTCCGGTTCTTTCGCCACGAGGAATTGCAAGTTTGTGCTTTTCACTTCCTGCCAGTAAATTTGCTTGATCTAGATCTTCGATGATAATTTTTCTAGCTTCTAGCATTTTTAAATTCTGATATTTCTTAGGAGCGTTTTCGTTCAAAGTTCCGTCTTTGTTTAAAATATTTAGAAACTCGAGTTTATGACGTTTGCCTATTTCAAAATCATTGAAGTCATGAGCTGGAGTTACTTTCAAACAACCGGTACCAAACGACATGTCAACATAGTCATCAGCAATTACAGGTATCTCTCTATCCGTTAGAGGCAATTTAACTGTTTTACCGATAAGTTTTTTATATCTTTTGTCTTTGGGATTTACGGCAACAGCCATATCTCCCAATAAAGTTTCTGGCCGAGTGGTTGCTACTGTTAGGTGTCCTGAATCGTGTTCGTACTTGATGTTCCAGATGAAAGAACTTTCTTCTTCATTGGAAACTTCAAGATCTGATAATGCAGTTTGCAAAGAGGGATCCCAATTAACGAGTCTGTATCCTTTGTAAATAAGACCTTCATCGTAGAGCTTACAAAATACTTCCGATACTGCATCGCTGAAGTCAGCATCCATAGTAAATTTTTCAGAAGACCAATCCACTGAAGAACCCAGTCGTCTCAGTTGCTTGGTAATGGTATTGCCAGAGTACTTTTTCCATTTCCAGATTTCTTTCTCAAACTTACTTCTGCCAAGAGATTCTCTTGTCTTGCCTTCACCTTCAAGTTTTCTTTCGACAACCAATTGTGTTGCGATGCCTGCATGGTCCGTTCCGACCTGCCACAGGACATCATACTGCTGCATTCTTTTTAACCGCGTCATAATATCCATTAAGGTATTTTGAAACCCATGACCCATATGCAAGCTACCCGTCACATTTGGCGGCGGAATCATAATGGAAAATGTTTTTTTAGATTTATAAGTGGGTTTAAAAAAACCAGATTTTTCCCAAAACCGATACCATTTTTTTTCTAAATTTTTTGGGTTGTAAGTCTTTTTCACTTTTAGTTGATGTAAGTGGGATCCAATCCATCAATTTTACATTGTTTGAAGCTTTCTCTTGCTTGATTTTGCAAAGAAGCATTATCTTTAATGACAATTTGAAACACGGTGTCGTAGTCCTGATAGTCTGGAGGTAACTTTGGGTTTAGATTGATCAAAGTTGAAAAATCGTTTTTTACCTTAATGCCTGGGTAAGATATTTCTACAGGACAAGAGGGTATTTTTGCATCGTTAGAAATCTTATGAGCTAAAAAAACCTCATTGAGGTCTTCCCAAAGCTTCTGATCGAGTTCATTGGCTTGCGCAGCGTCATTGCACCTCAGATTAATTTTATTCTGAGGAGAAGAGCCAAGTTCTAGAAATTTTTCTTCAACAAACTTAAGTAAGAAACTTATGGCTTCTTTTTCATCTTCTCCTGCAGAAATAAAACTTATTTCTTGGGTCATGCAGTGAGTAAATATTCAGACAAGAGGGGGACAGGTCTTCCGGAGGATACCTTTTGTCCTCCAATTCCATAAGCCGTTCCCGCTATATCTAAATGTGCCCACTTGTACTTTTCCGTGAATCTTGAAAGAAAACAAGCAGCCGTAATTGTGCCGGCTGAACCACCTATATTTGCGATATCGGCATACCTACTTTTTAAACCACCTTGGTACTCATCCCAGAGAGGCAATTGCCAAGCTTTATCGCCACTGGCAATTCCCGAGCTAAGAATCTTATCAGCCAATTTTTGATCGTTTGACATGACGCCGGTAGCTTCGTGCCCAAGGGCTACGATTACAGCACCCGTTAGGGTAGCAATATCTATAACACTGGCCGGCTTAAATCTTTCTACATAAGTAAGTGCGTCACACAGTACCAATCTACCTTCGGCATCGGTATTGAGTATTTCCACGGTTTGACCTGACATGGTGCTGACAACATCGCCTGGCTTAGTTGCAGTCCCACTTGGCATGTTTTCAGCTGAGGCAATGACACCGATAATATTTTTCTTCGGTTTTATTTCTGCTATCGCTCGCATCGTACCTAAGACACTAGCAGCTCCAGACATGTCGTATTTCATTTCGTCCATGGCACGCGAAGGTTTGATGCTAATCCCTCCAGTATCAAAGGTAATTCCTTTTCCAACAATTACATGCGGCTGTTCATCTTTTTTACCACCAGCATAGTTCATGATGATTAGCTTCGATTCTTGTACGCTACCGTTACCAACCGACAAGAGGCAGTCCATACCTAATTTTTTCATTTCTTTTTCACCGAGAACTTTGGTTTTCACTGCAGAAAAAGTTCTAGACAAGGCTCGTGCTTGATTTGCAAGGTGCGTCGGGGTGCAAATGTTGGCAGGGGTATTCGCAAGCTCTTTACTGAAATTGCTGCCCGCACCAATGATTTGACCTTTTTTAAGAGCTCCAGACAGACCTGCTTTTTTCGAATCCATAAATATTTCTACTTTTTTTAAGACATTTTTAGGTTGATTCTTTTTGCCTTTAAAAAAGTATTGATAGCTTGAAGCTTCAAGATGTCTACCCAAAACTTCAACCGTCCAACTGGTATCTCTATTTTCTACAGAAACTTCAGGAATGATAATTTTTACCGAAGCAGATTTCGAAGCCAACGCAGCGCTTGAAATTGATTGGCAAATTTTGAAATAGTCTACTTCTGAAATCTTTTTATTTTTTTTGCCGGTTCCAACGAAATAAGATTTTTCCGCATTGACCCCACTGATGGCAGGCAGATAAACGCTATTGCCAATTTTTCCGGTAATTTCTTCCCTGGAAATAAGTTTTTTAATAGTGCCATTGCTGACTTCGTTGATTACTTTTAAATCGCCATCGAGAGTTTTGGCTTCGCTTACACCTATTATCAAAGTCTGAAATTTATCTTTTTTGAAATTTAACTTTTTATTTGATGATATTGATTGATTTAATAATTTCTTCATTTCTTCTCCATACAAAATTTACTGTTAAACATGTGGGATAATACCCTAAGAATATAATAGCAATGCCAAGAATTATTACATTATATTTAATAGGCCAAGTAACTAAGATTAGTTTTTTAACCTTAATCGTTTTATTTAGTGTTTTTTTTCTAAATGAGTTTACGGTCTATCTTGAGAAAGTCTCAAGTGGTGAGCTTTATCCTGAACTCCTGATACTGGTTTCGATTTACAGCATGTCTGAAATTGTTGAGGTCGTGCTTCCGTTGAGTGTCTTTATCGGGACCATCATTGCCATTTATCGCCTGGATCAAAACAATGAGCTATTGGCTTTTTCCAAAATGGGTCTTGGCAAACGCAAGGTCGTTTTAATCTCTTGTATCCCAGCGATATTTTTTGCTCTTTTTGTGGCTTTGGTGTCTTTTTATCTCACTCCGCTTTCAAATAACAAACTTGCTTTTTTAAACGATGTAGAAAGATTTTCAGATAGATTTAAATTAATGGGAGCCGAAAAGATCAATGTCCTTGATGATCTCAATGCAATTTTTTATGCCAAGGAAGCTTCAGATAGGGGCTTCCAAGATGTCTTTTCAAGTTTTGAAACCAACGACTCAGAGTTTGTCTTAACTGCTGACGAATTGATCTCCAAACCCTTAAACGAAAAAGAAAACCGGATATCTTTCGAGTCAGGTAAATTTTCTATTTTGTCCGAAGCCATGCCACTGGATTTTAGCTTTGATGAATTCTTTTTAATTTTGCCGAAAAAACCAATTCTCAATGTTGAAGACTTGAAGAGAAAATATTTTCACGAATTGTTTTTTGCTAAAGATTTAGAGCGAATCGAATTACTCAAACGTTCTTCCATGCCGTTGATCATTATCATTTCAGCCTTAATAGCTGCATCCTTGACCATGAGGTTGAAAGACTCGGGACGTTTTTATATTTTTCTTTCCGGTCTAATCATATTTATGTCTTATTATGGACTTTCGCTTTCCCAGGAAGTCTTTAGTAATTTTTCTCTTAATTCCACAATTGTGTTTTTTAGCATTCACGGTATTTATTTGATCGCCGCTATCATGTTGGCACTCGATCAAAGCTATCAAAACCTTAGTTTCAATCTTGGCGGCTTAAAATATTCAAGAAACTTCATGATCAATCTCTTTGTGTTGTTTTTAATTGCAACGGTATTTTCCTATTTGGTTTTTTATGTCTTTTTATAGTCTTATTTTTGGCGATACTTTAGACAATCTTTTCACGAGATATGCCTGGCGCTTTCTTTTTCTAACGGTTGGGATATTTTTTTTATTGGATTTGATTCTTTCGTTTTTGAATGAATTTGAAGATTTAAGCGAATTTTATTCATTCAATAAGATTCTGCTCTTTCTGGCTTTTACTTCGGTTGATGCGGTTTTTGATATTTTCCCATTAAGCGCAATTGTCTCGACAATCATTTGTATGGGTGCAATTTCAGATTCAGGAGAATTGATAGCAGCAAGGGTATCTGGAAAAAAATTATCACGAATTATCTTTGCGGTTTTGAAACCAGTAATTTTTGGAATCTTACTAATGCTCGTTTCATGGCAATTTTTTATCCCCAATCTTCAAGAGGCTGCCAATAATTTAAAATTTGAACCCACATCAAATCTCTCCGAGCAAAAAGAGCAGTGGGTATTTAAAAACGACCGATTCTCAAAAGTTACCGATAAAGGCACCAGCAAGGAAGTAAAAATTTACGATCTCGATGAAAAAGGAAATGTCGATAGCATTGTGGTTTCCAAAGACATTGAAATTGCTGAAAACGAATGGGTTATCAAAGAGGTAAGAGACTATAAGGAAGATATCAGTAAGTCTGATTTTATTTGGGAGGATGCACCAAAGCTCGCTATGAATTATTCCATGAAAGGTCTAAAACACATGTCCTTAACGGATAACTATTATTACTGGCAGTCCATCAACGAAGTGGCTGATCGAAACAAAGTAGGTTATGAATTTTGGAAGAAAATGCTTGAGCCCATTTCTTTGCTCTGTCTCATAATTTTTGCTTTAGCCATTTCACTTAGAGCCATAGGCAGAAACAAAAGCGTGGATCGTTTCGTTTTGGGAATTTTAATTGCCTTTGGCTTTAATCTCTTAATTAAAATCTTCGGCAATATTTCTTTGATTCTAGGTTGGAGTGCTTTTTGGGGAATTCTTTTGTCTTCTTTGATTCTGCTTTACTTTGGCATAAGAATCATTCGACGCGTTTAGACTTTTACTAAAAATGTTTTTGACAAAATATCGTTTAAGGTTTTTTTGTCTTTACGAAACAACATCGGAAGATAATTCAACCCAAATAACAAAGTGAAGACCAGTCCCAGTAAACATCGATAAACCATCCTGCCGAAACTTACTTCAGAAGAGTCATCTTGAGCCAAGCGAACTTTCCAAACTTGCATCCCTAAGGTTTGGCCCTTATTTTTTTTCCAAAAGTAACAGTAAAAACCAACACCTAAGGCTAAAAATACCAAATACATCAAAGGGCTTTCCACTTCAGTATTGAGTGCATAAGTGATAAGCAGGGTGAGACCCACACAAAGGGCAATGATTAAAATCAAGTCATAAAAAAGAGCAACCATTCTCCTGAAGAAGCCTGCTGGTTTATAATCTAAAGTAGAATTCATATTATGTCTGAACAAGAAGCTAATCTATCACAAAGCAATTTCTTCGGTCATCCCATTGGCTTAAGAACCTTATTCTTTACTGAGCTCTGGGAGCGAATGTCTTATTACGGCATGCGTGGGTTACTGGTTCTCTATATGACCATTGGTGTGGTTGGCAATCCAGGACTGGGTTGGTCAAACGTTGAAGCCAATGCCATTTATGGCATTTATGCTGGGATGGTTTATTTCTTAGCTTTACCGGGCGGTTGGCTCGCAGATAATTTATTGGGCTATCAAAAGGCCGTGCTTTATGGCGCGCTCATCATCATGTTGGGCCACTTTACTTTGGCCATTCCTTTGGAAGAGACTTTTATCTTGGGCTTGGCTTTTGTTGCTATTGGCACCGGTCTTCTAAAACCCAACATCTCTTCCATCGTAGGACAGCTTTATGCCGATCACGACGAACGCAGAGATTCAGGGTTCACCATTTTTTACATGTCGATCAATATTGGGAGCATGCTGGGTTTTGCCGTTTGCGGTTACTTGGGCGAGCGCATCGGCTGGCATTGGGGTTTTGGTGCTGCAGGCATAGGTATGCTTTTTGGCGTCATTCAATTTGTTTATTTTCGAAGTCAGCTTGGCACTGCCGGCTTAAATCCAAATGAGATGGCAGAAGGGCGCAGAAGCACTTTGCGACTTTGGACCATCATTACGGTTTTATTTTTTGCTGCAGTAGTCATCTCAGGAGTTCTTGGACTTTGGAGTATCGATCCAGTATTTTTTGCCGAACGTTTTCGTGACTTTCTAGTTGTCATCTCGTTTATCTATTTTGGTTACTTGTTTTTCTTTGCAGGCCTTACCAGTTTTGAAAAGAAAAACGTTTTGATGCTTTTACTGTTATTTGTGGGAGCGGCTGCTTTTTGGTCTGGTTTTGATCAGTCAGCAGGTTCGTTATCAATCTTTACCAGAGATTATGTGAATCTTACTTTTGGTTCTTTTCAAGCACCTGTCAGTTGGACACAATTTTTAAATCCACTTTTTGTCGTAATGTTTGCGCCGTTCTTTGCGTATCTTTGGGTCTTTTTGGGCAAAAGAAATTTAAATCCCAATACGCCTATTAAATTTGCCATTGGATTAATTTTTATGGGACTGGGTTTTATTGTGATGCTTTACGCTGTGCAATACGCCATGGTCGAAGCGCCTGTCGGAGTACAGTGGTTGCTTTTAACTTACCTATTACATACTTTTGGCGAATTGGCCTTATCGCCAGTTGGCTTATCTGCTTTTTCCAGATATTCACCTAAAAAATATCTTGGTCAAATGATGGGTTTGTGGTTTTTGGCTTCATCTCTTGGAGGAGTACTTGCTGGATTATTTGGTGGAGAAGCAACCGAGTCCGGTTTGAGTAGCATGACTCCGATATTTTCTGAATTGATCTATTACTATTTGATCTTGGCAGCAGTCTTAATAGTTCTTTCTTTCTTTATTAAAGGCAAAGTTAATTCGTAAGCTGCTATATATTGCGAACAGAAATATTAAGTTTTAAGATTAATTGAAAAATAAGGAGATATTATGGAACTTAAAAAAAGACAAGATGACACCCTTGCTGAAGTAACTTCAATTGAAGTAAAAGCAGATGGAATGGTGATTAGCGCAAAGGCTGATATGCCGTCCTATGGAAAAGTAAGATTTTCAATAAATGTTCAATCCAGCGGTGAAAGAAATTCCGGATCATGTTTTGGCTCAGGAAGAGGATCAACAGCAGATGGTAATTTCCTTGCAGGAATATTTTCAGGAAGATGGCATCGAGAGGGAACTACAGCATTTATGAATTACATTGTTGAGGTAAGCAATGGAGATAGAAACCTTGATATGGTCGAATTTGATAGCACAACGGATCAAATTAAGATTCAGCACTTTGCATTAAATTAAAATTTAGATTTATTGACTATTTCTTGGCGGTGTTGGGGTATTTAAAAAAGTTACCGCCCAATGTAAAAGAATAACCGCAGTAAGATCTCCGGTTGTATCTAACATTCTGCTAAAACCCATACCGCCAAGAAAAGTAAAGATACAGGCATTGAGTTTCCAGCGTAAAGTGAAATAGTGAATGGTTGCAAAAAGAAGGTTGCTTATGAGAGCTCCAATCCAAAAGAAACTGATACCGGTAACATCCGAAGTAATTAAAAGAGGTAGAGAAAGCCTGAATGCAATTTCTTCAACTACAGAAATCATGAAGAGATATCCAACCCAGATTAATTGACGAAGATCAATTTCTCTTTTTGTATATTTCAGAAACCCAAAGATAAAAGTTGCAACTACCAAACTCCAAAGAAGATATTTCAGAGGATTTCTAAATAAATTATCCAGTGAAGATAATAGGGCGGTTTGAATGGATGGCATCAAAAGACAAATAATCGCTATCGAAGCCATGGTTAGACCATGTCTTGCAAGTACTTGACGAAATTTAGAGATGTAAGTCTCTTGGCTTGAAGCTGCTCTTTGCAGTCGACCCGCAGGAATTGGATTAGAAGCTTCCTTCATTGATGACTATACGATTAAGTTAATCGTTGGAGTGTAATTCTTCGTTGAGTTCTATGACTTTTTTATTCGGGCGACATTGAATGGAACCCGTTAAAGAATTTCTGATAAACAAAAGATCGGATTTAGAGGCAAGTTCAGAAGCTTTCACCGTTTCAGAAATCTCACCTTTGTCATCGATAACTTCTACTTTGGAAGAAGCTGTCAGATAAAGTCCAGCCTCGACTGTGCATCTATCCCCTAAAGGAATACCCAAACCGGAATTGGCACCAAGCAGACAATTTTTTCCAAGAGAAATTCTGACATCGTTACCACCGGATAAAGTCCCCATAGTTGAAGCGCCACCACCAATATCGGTTTTATCGCCAATGACAACTCCTTGAGAAATTCTGCCTTCGATCATTGCTTCGCCCAAAGAACCGGCATTAAAGTTCACAAAGCCCTCGTGCATGATCGTTGTTCCAGAACCCAGATAAGCTCCCAATCTCACGCGATTGGCATCGGCAATTCGGACATCGGATAAAGTTACGTAATCGGTCATGCGTGGAAATTTATCAATGCTGTGGACCAAGATGTGTCGGTTATCTTTTCTTGCTTCAAGTTGTGCTTTTTTGAAATCAGCAATCGAGAAGGGACCTTCAGAAGTCCAAACGACATTTTGTAAAATTCCAAAAATACCATCCAAATTGGTTTCGTTTGGTTTGACCAAGCGATAAGAAAGCAAATGCAGTTTCAAATAGGCTTCTGGTACAGAAGTAGGAGCTTTGTCATCACTGACAGAGACTTTTTCAAAAGCAGCATCGGATGACTCAAGATCTTCAGAGGAAATATTTTCCTCGGCAAAAAACATTTCGATCCAGTCACCGTCGCTGTTTTTTGTGCCAATGCCTAAGCCAGTCCAATTACTCATTATCTAAAACCTTTTTTATGCTCGTTAATGCTTTTGTTGTTGATTCTATATCATGCACCAAAGCAATTCTTAAATATTGCTCTGCAGGATTTTGTCCATTATCTTCAGCGCCTAAATATTTACCTGGTAATACTATGACTTGCTCTTCGTCGTAAAGTTTTTTGGTAAAAGCTTCTGCATCCTTAACTTTCAACCAAAGATAGAAAGCTCCATCTGGGGTTAAAGAGTCTTTGTCTAAAATTTCTTCAGCCAATTTAAATTTTTCTGCATAGGCGGCTCGATTGTCTTCAACGGTTTTGTCGTCTGCCCAAGCCAAAGTACTCGCATTTTGAATGGGCAAGGGCACACTGACACCATGAAACATGCGATATTTTGAAAAGGCAGCAATGATACTGGCATCTCCCGTAGCACAACCAGATCTAAAACCAGGTAAGTTGGAACGCTTTGAAAGACTATGAAGCGCTAAAACATTCTCCAAGCTGTCATTAACTTCCATGGCAGCTTCCAAAAGGGAAGTGGGTTTTTCACCAAAATAGATATCTATGTAGCATTCATCGCTTAAAACTTTAAAACCAAATTCTTTGGAGAGCTTTACCACCTTACAAAGCTCGTCCTTAGTCATTACTTTGCCGGTAGGATTGGAAGGCGAGCAAAGGACAAGCAGCTGACATTTCTCCCAAACTTCTTGCGCGACATTTTCCAAATCCATTTGGAAATTATTTTCTTCAAAGCAATTTAAAAAATGAGGTTTGGCTCCTGCAAACAAAGTCGCACCACCGTAAATTTGATAATAAGGGTTCGGCATACAAACATAAGGTTTCTCATTTACTGCTTCTCTATTGACCATGGTTTGAATGGCAGAGAAGGTGCCTTCTCTGGTCCCGCCAACCAAAAAGATTTCTTCATCTTTAACATCTTTTAATTTGAAATTATTAGCTAGGTAATTTTGGTAGCTTTTTTTCAGTTCAGGCACCATCGCCATCGGAGGGTAGTGACTGAATAATTCTTTGTTTTGATTGATGGCGTCTAAAATTTTTGGACTGGCCGGATGCTTTGGCTCGCCAATGGATAAATTGATCTCTGCTGGCGATTTTTTTGGGCTAATGAGTTTTCTCAATCTTTCAAAGGGATAAGATTGAATCTCAGCAATTAAATTATTCATAGACTAAAAACTTTCTTCACTTCTTTTGGTAAGAACTTCAAAGCCGTCTTGAGTCACCAGGATGGTGTGTTCCCATTGGGCAGATAATCTGCCATCTGCAGTCTCGACCGTCCAACCATCGGTTTTGGACAGCTTGGTTTTGTAGGTACCCAAATTGATCATGGGCTCGATGGTAAAGCACATGCCTTCTTGTAAGGACATGCCGGTATTGGGTTGGCCGTAATGCAAAACTTGTGGATCTTCATGAAAGACTTTGCCAATGCCATGTCCGCAGTATTCTCTTACGACTGAATAATGATTGCCCTCGGCATGGACTTGAATGGCATGACCAATGTCACCCAATCTAGCTCCTGGCTTAACTTGTTCAATACCGCGATAAAGGCATTCTTGAGTGATATCAACCAGGCGTTGTGCATGCGGTTGGGCCTTGCCAACCATAAACATTTTGCTGGTATCGCCGTGGTAGCCATCTTTGATGACGGTGACATCGATATTTATGATGTCGTTGCTTTTTAGAATTCTATTTTCAGTGGGAATGCCATGACAAACCACTTGATTGATTGAGGTGCAAATTGATTTTGGAAAACCTTTGTAGTTTAAAGGGGCTGGAATGCAATCGATCTCATCTACGATGTAGTCGTGACAAATTTTGTCTAGTTCACCGGTGGAAATTCCTGGTTTTACATGTTCACCGATCATCTCCAAAGTCTGAGCAGCAAGCTTGCCTGCGACTCTCATGCCTTTTATATCTTCCGAATTTTTAATCATAAGTTAAATTTTTAATGGACTTTACAGAGTTATTTCATTAGAGTCACATTCTAATGCAAACGGCATTAGATTTTAAAACGCGATCCATAGTTTCTACTTTGTTCGCGTTTTTTTTTACCCATTTGAAGCAGGTGTTTCATGAGAGCTAAACCTGCTCAGCTCATCCTAAAATCAGGTGAAGTCTTCGATGGCGAAGCATTTGGTTACACCAAAGAAAAAGTAGGCGAGCTGGTTTTCAATACTTCAATGACCGGCTATCAAGAAATCATTACCGATTTGTCTTATACCGATCAACTCATTTGCTTTACTTATCCGCATATTGGAAACGTTGGGACCAATATCGATGATCACGAATCAGTCGTTGGCGGTGCGAGTGGTGTGGTAATCAGAGACCTAACGAGAGTTGAGAGCAATTGGAGAAATGAACTTTCTTTGGCTGATTTTCTAAAGGCCAATAAAGTGCCAGGCATAAAAAACATCGATACCAGAAAGTTAACCAGAGTTTTGAGAAACAAAGGTTCTCAACTGGCCTTTATTTCTTATAAGAAGAAGACCAAAAAAGATATTGAAAAATTGTTTGCAAGATTTGGCAGCCTCAAAGGCAAAGATTTGGCTTCCAAGGTAACGACCGCAAAATCTTACTTATGGAAAAAGCCAAGTTATGGCACAAAGAAGCCCAAACTCAAATACAAAATCATCGCTCTTGATTTTGGTGTCAAACACAACATTCTTCGCTTGTTGGTGGATCGCGAATGCGAGGTAGAGGTTATGCCGGCCAACACCGACTTTGAAACCATTCTTGGTAAAAAACCAGATGGCGTATTTTTATCCAATGGCCCAGGAGATCCAGAACCTTGTCATCAACCAATAGAAACGATTTCCAGATTGATTAGAGAAACAAAAATACCTTTGTTTGGTATTTGTTTGGGTCACCAACTTTTAGGTTTAGCGTTGGGCATGAAAACTGAAAAAATGAAATTCGGTCACCACGGTGCCAATCATCCTGTAAAAAATCTCATCACCAACGAAGTGGCAATAACCAGTCAAAACCATGGCTTTACGATTTCAGAAAAGTCTTTATCAAAAGATATTTCAATTACTCACCGATCTTTATTCGATGGCTCCATTCAAGGAATTTCTTTTCAAAAAAATCGCGTCTTTGGTTTTCAAGGTCATCCAGAAGCAAGTCCAGGACCGCAAGAGTTGCAATCGCTCTTTGATACTTTCATCGCTCAGGTAAATAAATATGCCAAAAAGAACTGATATCAAATCCGTTTTGATCATTGGCGCAGGGCCAATCATCATTGGTCAAGCTTGTGAATTTGATTATTCTGGAGTTCAGGCTTGTAAAGCTTTAAGAGAAGAAGGTTACAAAGTCATCTTGGTCAATTCCAATCCAGCAACAATTATGACCGATCCTGGCTTGGCAGATGCTACTTACATTGAACCCATTACATGGCAATCCTTAGAAAAGATCATTAAGATCGAAAAACCCGATGCGATTTTACCGACCATGGGTGGTCAAACCGGACTGAACGTAGCTCTGGATCTCAATAAAAAAGGAATTCTTAAAAAATACAACATTGAATTGATTGGTGCTACCAAAGAAGCGATCGATAAAGCCGAAGATCGAGAACTCTTTGCTGCAGCAATGGAAAAAATTGGCCTTAAAGTACCTCTAGCTAAACTGGCTCACAACATTGAAGAGTGTTGGGAAGTGCAACAACTGGTTGGCTATCCATGCATCATTAGACCCAACTTTACTTTGGGTGGTTCTGGTGGAGGAATTGCCTACAACAGCGATGAGTTTGAAGAGATTTGTCACAGAGGCTTGGATTTATCACCAACTTCAGAGCTTTATATTGATAAGTACCTTGCAGGCTGGAAAGAGTATGAGATGGAAGTTGTTAGAGATAAGGCCGATAACTGCATCATTATTTGTTCCATTGAAAATTTCGATCCCATGGGAGTTCACACTGGGGATTCGATTACTGTAGCGCCAGCACAAACACTGACCGACAAGGAATACCAAATGATGCGAAATGCCTCAATGGCTATCCTAAGAGAAATTGGAGTAGAGACCGGAGGATCTAACGTTCAGTTTGCCATCAACCCAGAAGACGGAGAGATGGTTGTGATTGAAATGAATCCCAGAGTTTCCAGATCTTCTGCTTTGGCATCCAAAGCAACAGGTTTTCCGATTGCCAAGATAGCGGCAAAACTTGCTGTTGGTTTCACTTTGGACGAATTGCAAAACGATATCAGCAAAGATTCCATACCAGCTTCTTTCGAGCCAACGATTGATTATGTAGTCACAAAAATTCCAAGATTTAACTTTGAAAAATTTGCAGGCGCCAATCCTACTTTGACTTCACAAATGAAATCGGTTGGAGAAGTTATGGCCATTGGTTCCAACTTTAAAGAATCGTTACAAAAAGCCATGCGTGGTTTGGAAATTGGCTCTTCAGGTTTCGAATCGCCTGAACAAGCTAAAAATATCAAAGCTATCAAACCGAGACTGATTACGCCAACGCCTGAGAGACTTTGGTTTATTGGAGAGGCTTTTAGAAAAGGGATGGATATCAATGAAATCCAAGCTTTTACTGGCATTGACCTTTGGTTTCTAAAAGAAGTCCAAGAAATCATTAATTACGAAAAAATCATAAAATCCAAAAAATTCTTCTCTTCTAAGGATTTATTCCTTGAAGCCAAAAAAATTGGTTTCTCAGATAAAAGAATTGCGGAGTTAACCGGCAAGTCTGAAAAAGACATTCGAGCGAAAAGAAAAAGATTAAAAATCAAACCGGTCTTCAAAAGAGTAGATACTTGCGCTGCTGAGTTTGAAACTTCAACGGCATACATGTATTCAACTTATCAAGACGAGTGTGAATCCAATCCTACCAAGAAGAAAAAAATCATGGTCCTTGGGGGCGGGCCTAATAGAATCGGCCAAGGAATTGAATTTGACTATTGCTGTGTGCATGCGGCTCAAGTTTTAAAAGAGGAGGGTTTTGAAACCATCATGGTGAATTGCAATCCAGAGACGGTTTCGACCGATTACGATACTTCCGATAGGCTTTATTTTGAACCAATCACTTTAGAAGACGTCTTAGAAATTTACGAAGTGGAAAAACCCAAAGGTCTGATCATTCAATACGGCGGACAAACGCCACTCAAACTTGCCAAAGACTTAGAAAAAAATGGCGTTCCAATTTTGGGTACTTCTCCTGATCAAATCGATTTATCTGAAGATCGCTCTAGATTTCAAAAATTTGTAAAAGAAAACAAACTGCTTCAACCAGCCAATGGCATGGCATCGAACAATGCCCAAGCGATTAAAATTGCCAATCGAATTGGCTATCCAGTCGTCGTAAGACCTTCTTATGTTTTGGGTGGACGAGCCATGGAAATTGTCTACGATGATGAGGATTTAAAAAAATACTTAACCGAAGCTTTGGACGTTGATACAAAAAATCCAGTTTTGATCGATAAGTTCTTAGACTTAGCGATTGAGTTTGATGTCGAAGCAATAAGCGACGGCAAAACTCATATTATTTGTGGTGTACTTCAACACATCGAGCAGGCAGGAGTCCATTCCGGAGATTCGGCTTGTTCCATTCCCCCTTACAGCATTGATAAAAAATTGCTTGCAGAAATTGAAGCCACGGCAATTAAAGTCATTAAGAACATGAAAATTTCTGGTTTGGTCAATATCCAACTGGCCTATGCAAATGAAAAAATATACTTATTGGAAGTCAATCCTAGAGCCTCCCGAACCATTCCTTTTGTTTCAAAAGCTATCGGCTCTCCATTGGCGAAAATTGCCGCTCAAGTAATGTCCGGTAAAAGTTTAAAAAATTTAGGGATCACTAAATTCAAAAAACCCAAATTTTATTCGGTAAAAGAGGCAGTGCTTCCTTTTGAAAAATTCCAAGCAGTTGATCCTATTCTAGGTCCAGAAATGCGATCTACTGGTGAGGTCATGGGAATAGCACCTTCATTTGTCGAAGCATTTGAAAAGGCTGAAATAGCTGCCGGAGTATCGATACCTTTGAAGGGATCTGCGTTCTTGAGTGTCAGAAATACAGACAAAACTTATTTGGAAGAACTTGCCAAAAGTTTAACCAATTCAGGCTTTAAGTTAGTAGCTACCAGAGGAACTGCAAGAGATCTGGAAAACATGGGCTTTAAAGTAAAGAAAATAAATAAAGTTTTGGAAGGCAGGCCACACATCGTTGATTTGATGAAAAATAAAGAAATCAGTCTTGTGGTCAATACCACCGAAGGAAGAGAATCAATTACCGATTCTGCATCAATTAGAAGAACCGCTTTGGATCAGAAGATTTGTAGTTCTACCACTATTGAAGGTGCAAGAGCGATATGCAAGGTAATAGAAAATCAGGTTGATTGGAGGGTAAAAAAACTTCAAGATATCCATTGAGGATATGACTGACAAAGCCCCAATGACCGTAGAAGGCGAGAAAGCCTTACGCGCAGAACACGAACACCTTACAAAAAACGTAAGAATCCAATTGTCCAAAGAAATCGCTGCAGCCAGAGAGCTTGGTGATTTGAAGGAAAATGCCGAATACCACGCAGCCAAAGAACAACAAGGGCTGACAGAAGCAAGAATCAGAGAGATAGAGTCTAAATTAACGAATTCCCAGGTTATAGACGTAACCGCTATAGCGCCTTCCGGCAAAGTAATTTTTGGCGTCACGTTGGATCTTTATGATTTAGGAAAAGATGAAGAAGTGATTTTCAAAATTGTTGGCGAAGATGAAGCAAATGTAAATGAGGGCAAAATCTCTTTCTCCTCTCCTTTAGCTAGAGCGCTTATAGGTAAGGGTGAGGGAGATATTGCTAAGTTTGAAAGTCCAGCCGGTCCTCAAGAATACGAAATAGTAGCTATTAAGCACATTTGATTTGAGCAAAAATCCCAACTATACCGGCGGAGAAAGGTTCAATAAGCTTTCAAAAAAAGACGGCTATCGATCAAGAGCAGCCTATAAATTAAAGCAGATCAATAAGTCGCACAATTTAATTAAACAAAATCAAAATATTTTGGATATCGGCTGCGCTCCAGGCAGTTGGATTCAAGTGGTAAAAGAGCTTACAAAAGGAAAAGCATCAATTACAGGCATAGATATACTTTCCATGGCTAAAATTGAGGGAATTACCTTTCTGCAAAAGGATTTATTGGAAGTTAACGACGATGACCTGAATGACCATTTTGACCTTGTTTTATCTGATATTGCCCCCAATATAAGTGGTATAAGTATTACCGACTCTGAAAATATGATTGAACTTTTGAATATAGAGATATATCTAATAAATAAATATCTTGTAAAAGGAGGTTCTTTTCTAGCAAAATGTTTTCAAGGTAGTTCTTTTGATCATTTAAAAGAATTTATGAAAGAAAATTTCAAAGAGGTAGTAAGAATTAAACCAGAAGCATCCAGAACAAGTTCAAAGGAATGTTATTTATTAGGAAAATTTAAAAAGTAAGAATTATGTCGCAATTAATGAGAAATATTTTAGTTTGGCTCGCAATTTCAGGTATCACCTTTGTTGCTATCCAAAACATTTACAACCAAAGCCCTTCACAGAATATGAACTATTCTGAATTTGTTTCTTTAGTAAACAAAGACCAGATTTCCCAAGTATCTTTTAAAGGAGATGGTTATACCATCGAAGGGATCACTCAAGAAGGAAACTCTTTCACAACAACTCGTCCTATATACGTTCAAGACGATCAGTTAATGACTGATCTATTTGAGCACAGAGTCGAAGTTTTAGGTGAAGAACCTCAAAGAGAAAGCATTTGGACACAACTTTTGGTAGCTAGTTTTCCAATTCTCATAATTTTAGCCATCTTCTTTTTCTTCATGCGTCAAATGCAAGGAGGCATGGGAGGTCGTGGTGGCCCAATGTCATTCGGTAAAAGCAAAGCAAGAATGTTGGAAGGTGGGAAGGTCAAAACAACATTTAGAGATGTAGCCGGAGTAGAAGAAGCAAAAGAAGAAGTTCAAGAACTGGTAGATTTTTTAAGAGATCCTTCAAAATTTCAAAAACTAGGTGGAAAAATTCCTCGAGGAATTTTAATGGTTGGTTCTCCTGGAACAGGTAAGACCTTGCTTGCAAGAGCAATAGCTGGAGAAGCCAAAGTGCCATTTTTTACAATTTCAGGTTCTGATTTCGTAGAAATGTTTGTCGGTGTTGGAGCTTCTAGAGTTAGAGATATGTTCGAACAAGCTAAACGTCAAGCACCTTGTATCGTATTCATTGATGAAATTGATGCAGTAGGTCGTCATAGAGGAGCAGGCTTGGGCGGTGGTCATGATGAAAGAGAGCAAACACTTAACCAGCTCTTAGTAGAGATGGATGGATTTGAAGCTAATGAAGGAATTATCATCATCGCTGCTACAAACAGACCAGACGTTCTAGATCCTGCTTTATTAAGGCCCGGAAGATTTGACCGTCAGGTTGTTGTACCACTTCCAGACATCAAGGGTAGAGAACAAATTCTTAATGTGCATGTTCGAAAAGTCCCAATCGATAAGGATGTTGAAACTTCTTACATTGCAAGAGGAACGCCAGGCTTTTCAGGTGCCGATTTAGCTAACTTAGTTAATGAGGCTGCTCTGTTTGCTGCTCGATCCGGCAAAAAGAAAGTCTCCATGGAAGAATTAGAACTTGCTAAAGACAAAGTAATGATGGGTGCCGAGAGACGTAGCATGGTAATGAGCTTGGATGAAAAAACAAAAACCGCTTATCACGAGGCAGGTCACACCATTGTTGGTAGAGCTTTAGAGCACCACGATCCGGTTTATAAAGTTTCAATTATTCCGCGTGGAAGGGCTCTTGGAGTAACCGTTTTTCTTCCTGAAGAAGATAAATATAGTTACAGCAAAGAATCTATATTAGACAGAATCTGTGGATTATTTGGAGGAAGAATTGCCGAAGAACTAATTTACGGTGAAGGCGGAGTAACGACTGGAGCATCTAACGATATAGAGAGAGCAACAGAACTTGCAAGAAATATGGTCACCAAATGGGGTTTGTCTGAAAAACTTGGCCCTATTAAATACGACGAAGAGGGTGATGAGCCTTTTCTTGGAAGAAGCGCAGGTTCAAAATCAACGTCTGTTTCAGATAAAACTGCAAACTTAATTGATGAAGAATCAAAAAAAATCATCGATACTTGTTATAAGAAAGCTACTAAGGTTTTGAAAGACAATTTGGATAAGCTTCACATGATGGCTGAATCACTTGTAGAGCTTGAAACCCTAACCAGCGATCAGATTGATGACATCATGGCTGGAGCTAAGCCAAGAAGTAATGATGACGATGATATTTCTTCTGATAAAGATAATAAAAAAGGAGAAGAACCTCCAATTAAGGATCCAGCAGAACAAGTCTAAAGCTTCTTAACATGCTCTTTCCAAAAAAAGAGTTAGATCTTTCTACCCCAAAAGTCATGGGGGTATTAAACCTAACACCTGACTCTTTTTTTGATGGCGGCAAATTTCTAAAAAAAGACAATACTTTTGATGAATCAAAGGTATTCAATTCAATTGAATCAATGATTGAGGATGGTGCTGATTTTATTGACATCGGAGCTCATAGTACAAAACCTGGATTTACCAAAATATCTCCTCAAGAAGAACTTGACCGAATAGGATTTGTTTTTGGAAAGTTAAAAGATTATCCGATACTTTTTTCAATTGACTCATTTAATTTTGCAGTAATCAAAGAAGCCATCTTGAATAAAATTGATTTAGTTAATAATGTTTTTTCATTTGAAGACGAAGAAAGTTTTAATTTAGTCTGCAAAGAAAATATACCTGTCTGTATTTGTCATCAAGGCAATCCTGAAAACAAAAAAGATATATTTGATCAAATAGAACATTTTTTCTCTGAAATCGAAGTCAAATTTAAGAAAGGAAACTTTAATTTAAAAAATTTGATTTTTGATCCTGGTTTTGGATACGGAAAAACACCTTTTCAGAACTTAAAAATTTTATCTAATTTAGAGAAAATAAAAAAAGATAGAGTTTTGTTGGCTGGCTTGTCGCAAAAGAAATTTTTGAAACTACTTTTTGAAACAAAGGAAAATCATCTAAACGAACAAAGCTTAACTGCTGGTATAATAGCTTCTCTAGGTGGGGCAAATATTTTAAGAGTTCATCAAGTTAAAGAAACCGTTAATTTATTGAGAACTATATGGCCAAAATAATAAACGCAAAAAAGAAATTCTTTGGCACTGATGGCATCAGAGGTCCGATTTCTTCTAAGACCAGTCCAGATTTCATCCTGAAACTAGGGTGGGCAGCTGGAGAAGTCTTCAAGGATCAGGGAATATCATCATTTATCATTGGTAAAGATACAAGAATTTCAGGTTACATGCTGGAAGCTGCCCTCCAAGCAGGAATAATTTCTTCAGGCTTGAATGTACGCTTAGTAGGCCCACTGCCAACTCCTGCAATATCTTATTTAGTCAGTACTTTTAAAAGTCAGGCAGGTATCGTCATAAGCGCATCTCACAATTCTTACGAAGATAACGGAATTAAATTTTTTGACGATAAAGGACAAAAAATATCAGACGAATTAGAACTATTGATTGAACAAAAAATTTCAGAACCTATTAAAGTAGTTGAACCTGAAAACTTAGGAAAAGCAGCTAGATTATCTGATGCCAGCGGTCGTTATATCGAATACTGCAAAAACTCTTTATCTAAAGAAATTAGTCTGAACAATTTAAAAATTGTTATCGATACAGCTAACGGTGCAGCATATGATGTCGCTCCAAAAGTTTTCAGAGAATTAGGAGCTGAAGTAGTTGCAATTTCAGATGATCCAAATGGTCTGAATATTAATCAAAATTGTGGATCAACGGATTTAAATGTTTTAAAAAAAGCCGTGCTAGACAATAACGCTGATTTTGGAATTGCCTTTGACGGCGATGGCGACAGATTAATCATAGTCGACTCAGAGGCAAAGGCTTTGGATGGAGATGATATTTTATTTTTATTAGCAAAATTTAAATTTGAAAATCAGATTGTTCTAGGATCTAAAGGAGTTGTTGGAACAGATATGACAA
This sequence comes from Gammaproteobacteria bacterium, assembly GCA_019652555.1. Lineage (GTDB taxonomy): Bacteria > Pseudomonadota > Gammaproteobacteria > Magnimaribacterales > AG-339-G14 > MEDG-81. The sequence goes on from BPAJ01000001.1 coordinate 128,922, forward strand.
ATAAAGGTCTGGAAAATGCTTTATCTGAAATGGGTATTGAATTAGTAAGATCCAAAGTTGGAGATAAGTATGTATTGGAAAAGCTTTTAGAACTTGGTTGGCAGCTAGGTGGAGAGCAGTCAGGACATATTATTTGTTTAGATAGCGTTGCAACGGGAGACGCAATTATTGCTGCCATCAAATTTTTTGAAGCTTTTCTTACCTTTGGAAAACCATTAAACGAAATTCTGGGCTCTTTTAAGAAATATCCACAAATCCTCACAAACGTTGAAGTTGCCAATGCTGAGAGCATTTTGGCTAACAAAAAATTTAAGAATTCTTGTGAAAAAGCCCAAAAAGAGATAACAGAGTTTGATGGCAAAATTTTAGTGAGAAAATCAGGAACCGAGTCTTTACTTAGAATTTTGGTGGAGGCCAAAGACTCTAAAGTAACGGAAATTCATAGCAAGCAACTTACTGATCTTGCAAAAGATTTAGCCTAACTATTCATGAAATATCTGATTGCTAACTGGAAAATGAATTCAGTTGATATAAATGTTTGGGAACAAGAATTTGTAAATCTTGTTAGTTCTCAAAATAATTTTCCAAAATCTGATGAAGTAAGATTAATAGTTTGTCTAAATTTGTATGATTACACTGTTTTTTCAGAAAAAATAAAAAATTCAAAGAATGAAATTTTTAATAAAATTTCTCTCTTCACCCAAGATGTTTCCCAATATGATGAAGGAGCATTCACCGGACAGATTTCATCTAAATTTTTAAAAAAAGTGGGTGTCGAAGGTTCTATCATTGGTCACTCTGAGCTAAGAGAAAATGGCGATACAGAAAATATTGTTTTTGAAAAAGGTTTTAGATTAAACGAACAAGGATTATCGAATATTTTTTGTATTGGAGAAAATTTAGAAATTCTAGAAAATAACAAAAAAAAACCTTTCCTACTAAATCAATTGCAGACTTTCTGTAAAGACAACATATCACCCGGTCTTTTAGCATATGAACCAATATGGGCTATTGGTACTGGAAAAGAAGCAGATTCTGAAAATATTGCTTCAGCAGTATCCATTATTTTAGATTTTTTTGAAAATAAGAAGATTGATTGTCCTATTTTGTATGGTGGAAGTGTCTCCAAAAGCAATATTGAAGAAATAATTTCTATTTCCGGAATTGATGGTTGCCTTGTAGGAAATTCTTCGCTTGACGGCGAACAATTTGCTATTATCGCTTCGAAAATTAAATCATGATTACAGTATTTATAGTTTTACAGGTATTGATCGCCATTTCCTTGGTAGTAATAATCTTACTGCAACACGGAAAAGGTGCAGACATCGGTTCCGCCTTTGGAGGTGGAAACAACAATGCAATGTTTGCTCCTGCAGACGCTACAAATATCTTAACTAAAATAACTTGGGGTTTAGTTATTGCTTTTTTTTCAATTACTATTGCAATTTCAGCTTATCAAAAAACTTCTTTAGATTCTGAGTTGGAAGTCTTTAAAAATTCTCAGTCTCAGGAAATCATAGAAGAAAAGCCTTTAATTGAAGATCTCCCTGAGTAATTGCCGAAGTGGTGGAATTGGTAGACACGCTATCTTGAGGGGGTAGTGGACTTAGGTCCGTGGAGGTTCAAATCCTCTCTTCGGCACCATTAACTTGACCTATTTAGAACTTAATCCTATACTCGCCAAGCTTTTCGCGGGGTGGAGCAGTCTGGTAGCTCGTCGGGCTCATAACCCGAAGGTCGTAGGTTCAAATCCTGCCCCCGCTACCAATTTAGACAACTATTGACCATTCTTCTCTATACTCCTATACTCGCTTTCAAATTATTGATTTGACTAACTTATTAGTTAAGAATTTTTAATAGGCCCTTTAGGGCCTATTTGTTATGTAAAAGAAAAATGCTAGAACAAAAGATTGCTGACATTTTAAAAAAGGATATTGAGAGCCTAGGTTGTTTCATTTGGGGAATAGAAATTTCTGGCGGTTCCTTTTCAAAGCATATAGTTATTTACATCGATAAAAAGGATGATTTGATAACTTTAGAAGATTGCGAAAATGTGAATATTCAAGCACGAGAAGTTTTGGATAATTTCTCAGAATTGAATTTTAATTTTAGTTTAGAAATTTCTTCGCCTGGAATTGATCGAAAGTTTTTCAACATCAATCAGCTTAAAGACTATTTAGGCGAGACAATCAACTTGTCTTGTTTTCTAGATGGAAAAAAATGCAAATTAAAGGGAGAGCTTAAAGAGGTATCTGACGAAGAAATCTCTTTAGTATCTCAAGGACAGATTTATCAAATCTTGAAAGGGGATTATTTATCCTCAAATCTATTAGGGGCTACCAATGAATGAAGAGATATTATTAGTTGCAGACTCAGTTTCAAACGAAAAGGATTTACCAAGGGAAACAATCTTTGAAGCTATAGAATTTGCTTTAGCTAGTGCTGCAAAGAAGAGATATAAAGAAGAAGTAAATATTCTTGTTGATATTGATCAATCCACTGGAGATTATCAAACTTTCAGATACAAAGATGTTGTAGATTTTGAAAATTATGAGGATAGCGAATTACACATCTTGGTTGACAGTGATTTTGCAGAAGAAAATGATCTTAAAGTTGGGGATAAATTCAAGGAGCAAGTTGAAAATGCTGAATTTGGAAGAATAGCTGCACAAGCCGCGAAACAAGTAATTGTCCAAAAAGTAAGGGATGCTGAAAGATTAGAAATCATTAAAAGGTTTAGACCTTCCTTAGGTCAACTTGTATCAGGATCTGTAAAAAAGGTTACTCGAGAGTTTATTATTGTTGATCTTGGAGATAATGCAGAAGCGTCATTACCAAGAAAAGATCTAATCCAAGGAGAAATTTATCGAGTTGGAGATAGAATCAAAGGCATTCTTGAAGAAAGTGTTCGAGAGAATAGAGGCCCTCAATTAGTTTTAAGTAGAAGCTCTAAAGAGATGGTATCAGAACTTTTTAAGTTAGAGGTTCCAGAAATTGCGGAAGAAGTAATTGAGATCAGAGCCGTTGCTAGAGAGGCAGGAGCTAGAACAAAAATTGCTGTAAAAACCAATGACGCAAGAATTGATCCTGTAGGAGCTTGCGTAGGCATGAGAGGTTCTAGAGTTCAGGCAGTATCAAATGAGTTAGGTAATGAAAGGATTGATATTGTTGTTTGGGAAGACGATCAAGCCAAGTTGCTTGTAAATACTTTGGCACCTGCAGAAATTCTATCCATCGTTATGGATGATGAAAATCAATCCATGGAAGTAGTAGTAAAAGATGAAAATCTAGCTCTAGCAATTGGTAAAAGTGGTCAGAACATCCGACTTACTTCGGAACTGTTAGGGTGGCAAATACAAATTAAGGGAGAGTCTTCAGGAGAAGAAGATACAGAAATTTCCAAGCTGATTGAATATCTTGGTGTTGACAGAAACTTAGCATCAAAACTAATTGAAAATAATCTTGATACTGTTCAAAAAATATCCGAATCTAAAATAGAGGATTTTGCTGGCATTGATGGTCTAGAAGAAGAGGTTATTTCAACTCTTATAGAAAGAGCAGAAGAGTCTCTTCTTGAAATCGCTTTATTGGAATTAGATGAAGATGAGACAGAAGAAGAAACTAAGGAAGCAAGAAAATTAGAATTATCCGATGGTTTTTCCGAGGAAGAATTGGAGTTATTGGTTAAAAATGAAATTCTCACTGTTGAGAACTTAGCAGATTTAGCTACAGATGAATTGACTGAAATTTTTGAAATTGATGAAGAAAGAGCAGCTAAACTTATAATGTCAGCTCGAGAAGAATGGCTAGAAGATTAAATTATGGCAGATATAAATGTTAAACAACTTTCTAAAGCAATAAAAATTGATTTAGATAATTTGTTGGCCCAGATGAAGGCGGCGGGTCTTTCTCATAAATCAGAAAAAGATATTGTTAGTACTGAAGATAAAAAAGTACTTTTAAAATTCATCAAAGATAGTAAGAAAGACAGTAAAAAAACCATTTCCTTAAGTACCTCTTCCCAAAAAACAGCAAAACCAAACTTATCTGTCACAAGAATTAATTCTCCAGATAAAGAAAAAAAGTCAAATGTAAAACAAGACTTTACTGGATCAATTGATTTCGACGAAGCAGAAAGAAAAAGATTGAATGCTCAAAATGAGTCAGCAGAAGAAGAAAAAAAGAAAGCTGAAGCAAAAACAAAAGTTGTCAGAAAAACAAAGCAGGAACCCCAAAAGAAAATTCCTCAAAACTTAAAAAAAGACAAAAAAACATTTAAAGACAGCTCCAAAGAGGATCAAAGAGAGCAAGAGGGTGAAAAATTTCTAGAAAAAAACTTTGAAAATGTTCAAAAATTTGAAAAACCACAAGAATTCATCCAAAAAGAAGTAAAAATTCCTGAAACCATTGTCGTATCGGAGCTTGCTAAAGAACTATCCATTAAATCATCGGATTTGATTAAATCGTTAATGAATAGTGGAGTCATGGTAACTTTAAATCAAGCTATTGATCAGGAGACAGCTATTTTAGTTGTTGAAGAGTTGGGACACATTGGTATTCCTCAAGACATTGAATCTGAAGAGGAAAAAATTCTTGAGAATATAGTTTATGAAGGAGATGAAGAGCTGAGGAATCCGGTTGTCTCAGTTTTAGGACATGTTGACCATGGAAAAACTTCAATACTTGATTTTATTAGAAAATCATCTGTAGCTGATCAAGAAGAAGGGGGAATTACTCAAGGAATTGGGGCCTATCAGGTAGATCGAAATAATCAAACCATTACATTTATCGATACGCCTGGACACGCAGCCTTTTCAGAAATGCGAGCAAGAGGAGCCAACTCCACAGATATCGTAGTTTTAGTTGTTGCTGCCGATGACAGTGTTCAACCTCAAACAGAAGAGGCTTTCAATCATGCAAAAGCTGCAAATGTTCAGGTGATAGTTGCAGTAAACAAAATTGATAAACCCGATTCAGACATAGAGAAAGTAAAAGGAGATCTCTCAAAAATGGGCCTTGTCCCAGAAGATTGGGGTGGCGATACTCAGGTAGTTCCTGTGTCAGCAAAAACTGGTGAGGGAATAGATGACTTAATAGAAAATATCACTTTGCTTTCTGAAATGTTGGAATTAAAAACCAATCATGACGGTCCAGCGTCCGGAGTGGTTTTAGAATCTGGAGTCAAAAAAGGTGAGGGAGCTGTTGCGACTCTTCTGGTTCAAAGAGGTACTTTAAATAGCGGAGATTTTGTCTTAATTGGAGATCAATTTAGAAAAATAAGGAGCCTCAAAAACTTTTTAGGATCTCAAATTAAAACTTCTCCTCCATCATCTCCTGTTGCAATCTCTGGACTTGAATATCCTCCCAATGCCGGACAAGAGTTCATGGTTGTTAAAGATGAAAAGGCTGCGAAGAGTTTGTCTGAAGAAAGAGCTAGCAAAAGTAGAGATAATAGATTGGCCAAAAAGGGAGTAGTCAGCTTAGATGGTATTTTTGCAGGCGCCGGGGATTCCGCAAAACCTTCAGTAAATTTAATAATCAAAACAGATACAAACGGTTCTGCAGAAGCAATTGCAGGTGCTATAAATAATTTAAAAGTAGAAGACGCAAAGATCAAAATAGTCTTGGATGGCGTCGGCCCAGTTTCAGTAAACGATGTTAATTTAGCTGTCGCTTCAGAAGCCGTTATTCTTGGATTTAATGTAAGGTCTGACGCAGCAGCAGAAACGCTTGCAGAAACAGAAGAGATAAAAATTCAGTATTTTGGAATAATTTATGACTTACTTGATGCTGTAAAAGAAATAATTGAAGGCTCTCTTGAGCCTGAAATAAAAGAGGTTACAGTTGGAATTGCAGAAGTTAAGGATACCTTTAAATCGCCAAAGTTTGGTTTGATAGCTGGTTCAATTGTCATAGAAGGAGCAGTGATAAAAAATCTTCCAATACGAGTTCTTAGAGACAATATCGTTATTCATGAGGGCAAGCTAGATTCTTTAAGAAGGTTCAAAGATGAGGCTAGTGAAGTAAAAAGCGGAACAGAATGTGGAATTGGTATCGAAAATTACAACGATGTAAAAGTTGGAGATAAAATAGAAGTTTTCGAAAGAACAGAAACTGCTAGAAAAATTTAATTGTTTAGTTCAAAACCTTATAAGAGAGCTCAGAGAGTTTCAGATAATATCAGACGAGAAATAGCTAATATATTTAGTTTTGAGATTAGTGATCCAAGACTCAAGAGCCTCACAGTAACAGAAGTCAAGTTAAGCGATGACTTATCGTCTGCAAAAATATTTCTTTCTAATTATTTAAATCAAGCATTAAATGAAGATCAGGATGGCCTTTCCAAGGCATTGGAAAATTCAAAACCATTTGTGAAAAAAAAGTTGGGACAAAACATCAAATTAAAAAAAATGCCTGAACTTTTATTTTTTATTGATCAACAGGATAATCCAATTTGATATCTGGATTGTTAGTCTTGAACAAACCTTCTGGAATTTCTTCAGGAGAATTTATTAGAAAGTTAAAACCTTTTCTTGGCGATTCTAAAATAGGACATTCTGGCACTCTAGATCCTTTAGCCAGTGGCGTAATTCTTGCATGTCTGGGTCAGATGACTCGATTCACAAATTTTTTAGCAAACGAAAGAAAGACATACATCGCAGAAATGATGTTTGGTCTTCAGACTGATACTGGAGATTTAGATGGAAAAATTGAAAGGGAATATAAAAAAATACCTACAAAAAATGACTTCAATAAAATTAAAAAAAAATTTATCGGCAGCTTAAATCAAGAAGCTCCTAAATATTCTTCTCTAAAATATAAAGGAAAGCCTTTGTATCACTATGCTAGGAAGAATAAAGAAGTTCCAAAGAAAATAAGAGAGATAGAAATTTATAAATTAGATTTAATTTCTGTTGATCAGAATAAGTTCAAGTTTTTAGTGGAATGTGGAAAAGGAACTTACATAAGATCTCTTGTTAAAGATCTAGCTAAGGATTTGAATAGTGTTGCAGTGTTATCTAATTTACAAAGAACCATTTCTGCTGAACATGAGATTAGTGAAGCACACGAAATTGAGTCGATAAATAGGGAAAATATTAAAAGTAAAATAATTCAAATGGGGGATGCACTTAGAAGCTTAGATAAGCTACAATGCGCCTCAGAAATAATAGATAGGATAAAAAAAGGCCAAAAAATATATTTGAAAGAGGCCGAAATAAAAAGCAAATACCTGAGATTGTTTGACGAAAAAAATAAATTCATTGGAATTTTAAAAAACATTAACGGTTTAGTTTCACCCAAAAGGTTAATATCTATAGAAAATTAAATAACTAAGGAGGCAGTTCTTGAGTTTAGAAACAAAAACAAAGGAAGAGATTATTTCAAAGTTTGCTCAATCTAAGGGAGATACAGGTTCGCCAGAAGTTCAAATAGCTTTGTTAACAGCAAATATCGAGTCTTTACAAGCTCATTTCAAAGACCACGCCAAAGATCATCACTCTAGGCAAGGACTTATAAGAATGGTTAATACAAGGCGTAAGCTTTTGGATTATTTGAAGAAAAAAGATCCTAAAAGATACAGTTCTATTCTCTCAGAATTAAACCTCAGAAAGTAACTTAGAGTTACATAATTTAAGGAAAATAAATGAATGATATGAAAGTTATATCTTGCACAAGAGAAATTGCAGGAAGAAATGTTACGTTGGAAACAGGCAAGGTTGCTAGGCAAGCAACCGGATCAGTGATTGCTTCTTCTGGAGACACTAAAGTTTTGGTAACTGTAGTTGCTGGACAGGATAAATCCGATCAAGGATTTTTCCCTCTTACTGTTAACTACATTGAGAAATTTTATGCTTCAGGAAAAATCCCAGGAAGTTTTTTTAGAAGAGAGGGAAGGCCTTCTGAAAAAGAAGTTCTTACTTCAAGGCTAATTGATAGGCCTATTAGACCTCTATTTCCCAAAGGTTTTGGTAGGGAAGTGCAGATCATCTGTACAGTCTTATCCATGGACAAAAACGACGATGCAGATGTTATCTCTATCATAGGCGCATCAGCTGCACTTCAGCTTTCAGGACTTCCTTTTCAAGGTCCTCTATCTGCGGCAAAAGTTGGTTTCATAGATGGAAATTATGTTCTAAATCCATCCTTAGAAGATCTAGAAAATTCTTCTCTAAATATGATGGTGGCGGGCTCACAAGATGCGATATTTATGGTGGAATCGGAAGCAAAAGAACTTTCAGAAGATCAAATGCTTGGCGCAATTCTTTTTGCTCAAGCTGAAATGCAACCTAGTCTAGAGCTAATAGACGAATTAGTTTCGCAAGCTTCAATTTCTCCTATTGAGTACGAGGCTAAGGAAGAGGACACTGAAACAAAAGAAAAGGTTAAAAGTCTAATTTCTGAGGAATTATCCGAAGCATATCAAATAGCAGAAAAATCCAGCAGACAAGAAAAAATTGCCGAATTAAGGGAAAAAGTGAAGACATCTTTTGAAGATCCTGAAGATGAAAAAATTGATGAAGCTCTTAGTCAATTTAAATCTTTAGAGTCTGAGATTGTCAGATCAAGATTATTATCTGGAGAATCAAGAATTGACGGAAGAGATTTAGATACAGTTAGACCAATATCTATTGAGGTAGGAGTTTTGCCACAAGCTCATGGCTCTGCATTATTTACAAGGGGTGAGACGCAATCTATTTCTGTAGCGACCATGGATTCATTGAAGCTCTCTCAATTAATAGATTCATTGCATGGGGATTTAAAGGATCCTTTTATGCTGCATTATAATTTTCCTCCTTTTTCTGTCGGCGAAGCAGGAATGGTTGGAAGCCCAAAACGAAGAGAAATTGGTCACGGGAAACTTGCAAGAAGGGCTTTAGAAGCTGTCCTGCCTAATCCAACAGATTTTGAATATGCAATTAGAGTCGTATCAGAAATTACTGAATCTAATGGTTCAAGTTCGATGGCTACAGTTTGTGCTTCAAGTTTAGCAATGATGGATGCTGGGATTCCGTTAAAAAAACCCGTAGCAGGAGTTGCCATGGGATTGGTAAAAACTGATGATCAACACTGTGTCATTACCGATATCTTAGGAGATGAAGATCATCTTGGAGATATGGATTTCAAAGTAGCAGGAACAGATGATGGAGTAACGGCTTTACAAATGGATATAAAAATAGCTGGGATAAATGAGCAAATTCTTGAAGATGCTCTGAATAAAGCTCATACAGCAAGAAACCACATTTTAGGAGAAATGAATAAAGTTTTATCTGAAAGCAGATCTGAATTGTCTCCTCTGGCTCCTCAAGCAATCGAGCTCAAAATTCCTAAAAACAAAATTGGTGAAGTCATTGGTAAGGGCGGAGCAAACATAAAAAAACTTACCGAGGAAACCAATACAAACATTGATATTTCCGATAACGGCTCTGTGAAAATTTATGGTCGCAGCAAGGAAGAACGAGAAGATGCTTTACAAAAAATCGAGTTTATTACATCTGATCCTGAAGTAGGTTTGGTGACTTTAGGGACCGTAGAAAAAATAGTTGATTTTGGTGCTTTTGTTTCTTTCGATAATGGAAGAGAAGGTTTAGTACACATTTCAGAAATTTCTGAAGAGAGGGTAAAAAACATTGCTGATTACCTCGTTGAAGGAGAAGAAGTTGAAATCAAAGTTATCGGAATAGATGATAGAGGAAAAGTAAAACTCTCAATGAAAGAAGTATCATCTGAATAAAAATTCTGTTTTAATTAAATTAGAAATTTGATAAATTAAAGCTCTTGGGAGATAGAATGACCTTTCTAAAAAAAGCTAATCAAAAGTACCTATTTTATGGCTTTATAGCTTTATTTTTAATTGGCTGTGCCAACCCTGTATGGTGGTATAGAAGTCCCACATCTGATTACACACATTTCGATTTTGACCCAACAGAGCTCAATTGTATTGAGTTAACAGAGCAAGTAATTAGGGTTTCTGCGATTATTTCAGATCTAGCTTCAAAATTAACAGAACAAGCTGATAGAGATACAGGTTATGCTTCTTTTGGGTTTGAAACAAATAACCCAAGAACAGGTCAAAACTTTTTTGGCTTCAGATCAACCGCTGTAGATCCCAAGGTAGTTGAATACAAAGAAACTCTTGCAGTGTTAGAAGAAATGCAAGTTCTTCTTATCGACAACTGTGCTCCAGATCAAGTAGATCCTTAATTTTTATAATTTAATTGGTGGCTATGGGTAGACTTGAACTACCGACCTCAGCATTATGAATGCTGCGCTCTAACCAGCTGAGCTACATAGCCAAAAAATGGATTCTCTTTGTACTTAGACTAATTGTCAAGATTCTAAACATTAAATCTAAATAAAATTATATCGCCGTCTTTAACTTCGTAATCTGCTCCTTCAGATCGCCATTTCCCTTGAGCTTTTGCACCTTGTTCTCCATCAAATTCAATAAAATCTTTGAAAGATACAGTTTCGGCTCGAATGAATCCCTTTTTAAAATCGGTATGGATTACTCCTGCAGCATCCGGAGCTTTGGTTCCATTTTTTATTACCCAAGCTCTAGATTCTGATTCACCCGATGTAAAGAAAGTTTGTAATCCTAAAGTTCTAAAAGCAGTTTTTATTAATTTATTTAGACCTGGCTCCTCTAAACCTACAAGATCTATAAGTTCCTGCCTGCTTTCATTTTCCAGCTCACTTATTTCAAATTCTATTTGGTTACACATTTCAATTAACTGCGAACCATTTGAATGTGCTTTTTCTCTTAATTTTTTAAGCCCGTCGGTTTCTTCCATATCCTCATTCAAGTTTGCAACAAAGATGACTGGTTTTGCAGATAGAAGGCCAACTTCATTTACAAAAGTTTTATTTTCGTCATCTTGTAAATATTCAAAAAGAGAATCTCCTTTTTTGAGAATGGTTAAAATATCTTCTATTCTAGAAAGATCTTTTAACAAATCCTTATCTCCACTTTTTGCTTTTCTTACAATTCTTTCTTTTGTTTTTTCTAAAGATTCTATATCTGCCAAGATTAATTCCATTTCTATGATTTCAACATCTGAAATTGGATCTACTTTTTCATTCACATGAGTAACCTCATTATCTTCAAAGCACCTGACAACATGAATAATTGTTTGAGTCTCTCTTATGTGACCTAAAAACTTATTTCCTAAACCTTCTCCTTTGGATGCGCCTTCAACCAAACCGGCAATATCAACAAATTCAACAGTGGCAGGAATCACTTTTTCAGATTTAGATATTTTTGAAATTTTATCCAGTCTTTCATCAGGTAATTCAACTATTCCATGATTAGGTTCAATCGTACAAAAAGGGAAGTTTTCTGCGGCAATTTTCGAGGCAGTAAGGGCATTAAATAGTGTTGATTTGCCGACATTAGGCAAGCCAACTATTCCACATTTTAAAGACATTAGTTGTTCAGTTTATTTAAGGCTGTGTCCCAATCCTCTTGAAATAAAAATTCCATGACGGAAAGCCCTTTATCTATGCATTGCAGGCGATCTATCTTTTCCTCTTTTTTTCCTTTCTGAATCACGTACTTATTTACTTTTTTCTTATCACCCGGGTGATCAATTCCAATTCTAATTCTTTTAAATTCTTGTGATCCCAGATTTTCAAAAATACTTTTCAAACCATTGTGTCCCCCATGTCCTCCGCCTGCTTTTAACTTTATTACTCCAGACTTCAAGTCAAGATCATCATGAATGACAATAATATTTTCTATATTCGTATTAAATTTATTTTTTAATAACTTTAAAGCTACTCCGCTATGATTCATAAAAATGGTGGGAATAGCAAAAATAACTTTTTTATCTTGGATAATTACTTCTGCTAAAAAGGATTTTAAAGTTTTCTTTTCTTTTAAATCAAAAGAGTATTTTTTTTGAGCTTCAAGGATAAAGTCTGTTCCAACATTATGCCTAGTATTGGAATATCTTGAACCTGGGTTACCTAGGCCAACGACTAGAAAAGAACTCATGAAAACTCACGAAAGTTAGTCTTTAGATTCTTCCTCAGAGCTACTCTCATCTGCAGCTTCTTTAGTTTCAGACGTCTCGTCAGTTGATTCTTCAGATTCGTCTTGTTCGCCCTCAGAAGGCTCATCGTCAATATCAAGAGCAGCTCGAGTAACGTTCACACTTGCAACTGGTTGGTCTTGATTGTTAAGAATGTTAGTACTTAGAGAAACTCCTTCGGGAAGGATAATTTGAGACTGCATAACGTTTGAACCTATTTCCAGATCTTTCATATCAATCTCAATGAATTCTGGAAGATTTTGAGCATTACAAGTCAATTCAATCTCATTTTTGAGATGTGAAATCATCCCGCCTTGTTGTTTCACTCCGATACAAACCTCTTCATTAATAAATTTTAGAGGCACATTAATTGTGATGTTAGTCTTTTCACTAACGGCTTGAAAATCGACGTGGATCGGTCTGTCATTAGAAGGATTTACCTGAACCTCTTTCAAAATAACTTTTACGGCACCATCATTTTGACTCAACTCGATCACTTGAGAAAAAATACTGGGATTTTCAAGAATTTTTACTAAATCTTTTTCTAAAATTTTAACCAGTTTAGGATCATTTTCTTGACCATATACTATTGCAGGTATCTCTCCTGATTTTCTCAAGATTTTTGCTGAAATATTATTTTCTCTTATTTCGGCAGATATAGATGTTGATTCACTCATTTTTATAAAAACATTTGGCTAATGGATTCTTCTTTATTAACCCTATTTATAGCCTCAGCTATAGTTTTATCCATAGAAATGGTTTTAATCTTTTTAGTTGATGAGGCCATTTCTGAAAGCGGAATTGTATCAGTAACTATTAATTCGTCTAGTCTTGAATTACTAATATTTTTTAAAGCATCTCCAGAAAGAACTGCATGAGTAGCATAACTAACGACTTTTTTAGCACCTGACTCCTTTAAAGCTTCAGCAGCATTACAAATTGTTCCAGCCGTATCAATAATATCGTCAACAAGAATGCATGTTTTGTCTTTCACATCTCCAATAACGTTCATGACCTGAGATTGATTTTCCTTTTCTCTTCTTTTATCAATAATTGCTAAATCGGCATCATCTAAAAACTTAGCCAATGCTCTTGCTCTTACTACTCCTCCAACATCAGGAGAAACCACCATTTGATTTTTATATTTTGTCTTAACGATATGATCAAAAATTACACTTGTTCCATAAACATTATCAACTGGGATATTGAAGAAGCCTTGAATTTGATCAGAGTGCAGTTCGATAGTAAGAACTCTGTTGGCACCAGCACTTTGCAACATATCTGCAACTAATTTTGCACTTATCGGAACTCTTTCGGATCTAACTCTTCGATCTTGTCGAGCGTATCCAAAATAAGGTATCACAGCTGTAATTCTTGATGCTGATGCTCGTCTCAAAGCATCAATCATAATGATCAATTCCATTAGATTATCATTTGCTGGAAAACAAGTAGACTGAACTATGAAAACATCCTTTCCCCTGACGTTTTCTTCAATTTTGATATTCATCTCTTGATCGCTAAATCTTCCCACTGTCGCTTTTCCAAGTGGTTTGTTGAGTTTTTTAACGATTTTGTTTGCTAAGCCAGGATTAGAATTTCCGGAGAAAATAACTAAGTTGTTTTTAGAATTCATTTTTATTTTTGGCTGGGGTGGATGGATTCGAACCATCGCATGGCGGCATCAAAAGCCGCTGCCTTACCGCTTGGCTACACCCCAGAATTAAGCAGTTCATTTAATAAAGGCGATTTGTTAATAGTATTAGTAATAACATATGCTAATTTTCTTGGTGCATTATCCATTATTTCCTTTCCCTCTTCAAAAGAATTAATTTTTATGAACAAACTACTTCCTGTTCCAGAGATATTTACTTCTTTATTCTCACTCAAAAAGTCAAATGCTTCTCTGACCTGAGGGTAATTAAACAAAACCCACTCTTCAAAAAAGTTTCCGTTTAACCTATCCTTTTTATTTGAAATTTCCTCCAATGTTACAGCGTTATAGGCATCTTTTGTGGATATTGAACATTCAGGAAATAGAATCATGACTAGATTTTCTGGGAATTCCTTAGGCTCAATTATCTCTCCTATTCCCGAGACTCTTCCAGACAGACCTTTTAAAAAAAATGGTATATCCGATCCTAAAGATTTACCCAAATCTACTAACACATCTAAGGATAAATTGAGTTTTGCGAGACTATTTACTGCAAGCATTACAGTTGCCGCATTGGAACTTCCGCCTCCAAGTCCAGAGCCAAGAGGAATGTTTTTCTCAATTTTTACAGAATAATTAAGTTTGGTATCACAAAAGGACTCAATTTTTTTCAAAGCTTGAGTAACTAAGTTTTCTTGTTGAGATAACTGAATTTTTGTTGTTGAAACTGATAGTTTATTTGAAGAAGAAATTTCGATTTTGTCTCCCCAATTTAAAAATTGAAAATCTGAATCTATATCATGGAAGCCATCCGATCTCTTTCTAATTATTTTCAAAGATAAATTAATTTTTGCTGGAGAACTAAATATCATTGAGTTTCAGTGACAATCTAAAGTTTTGAAAATTTCCTTGAATAATTAGACCTGATTTATTTGATAAATGCTTTTTTAGTTTAAGATTTTGCAAAGCAAAATTTTGACATTCGATATTTGTACATTTGAAAAAGAACCATTTAAGAAATAACTTAAAATCAGATTCTTTTATGATGTTTTCGTATTTAAAGTTAGTTTTGATTTCTTCATCTTTAAACGAAATTTTAAAGTCTTTACTCAAACTATCTAAATTCAATTGAATTCTCTTCTCTACGTTACTCACATTTATGGTTCCTGAGAAATATTCAGAATTAGAAGCAAGAGAAAACTTACCTTTTTTTGAAAAAATATCCTCTTTAATTTCGATTGCGGCACAAGAAAAGAGAAAAAAAACCAAAAAAAGATACCAAGCTAAAAACGATTTTTTCATATGAAAGCAGACTAGATACTATAATAGTTTTTATGCTGGAGTCGGTAAAAAAGAAACTAGAAGAAATTCAAATTAAATTTTCCCAAATGGAATCTGAGCTATCAAAGCCAGAAACAATAGAAAATCAAACTAAGTTCACGTCTATTTCAAAAGAATATTCAAACCTGAAACCTATTGTCGATAGTTTTAGCGAATTTAAAACTGTTGAGGAAAATATTGATGAATCTAACCAACTTTTGAGCGATTCGGATAGTGAAATTAGAGCCTTAGCTCAAGAAGAACTAGAAAGTCTCAAAAATAAAAAAGATTCGTTAGAAGAAAATTTAAAAAAAATGTTGTTACCAAAAGATCCAAATGACGAAAAAAATGCATTTATAGAAATTCGCGCTGGTACTGGAGGCGATGAAGCGGGACTGTTTACTGGTGATTTGTTTAGGATGTTTTCCAGACTATCAGAAAGACGTAAATGGCAAATAGAAATCATTAGCTCTAGAGAAAGCGAAAAAGGAGGTTTCAAAGAAATAGTATCTAAAATTACTGGAAGAGGTGCTTATGGTTTTCTCAAATATGAATCAGGAATACACAGAGTTCAAAGAGTTCCAGAAACCGAATCACAGGGCAGAATTCATACTTCAGCATGTTCAGTAGCCGTCCTGCCAGAGGCAGATGAACAAGAAAACATAAACATTGATAAGTCAGAAATTAGAGTTGATACTTTTCGAGCATCTGGAGCAGGAGGACAGCACGTTAATAAAACTGATTCCGCAGTTAGACTGACACATATTCCGTCTGGCATCGTTGTTGAGTGTCAGGATGGAAGATCGCAACATAAGAATAAAGAGAAAGCTATGTCTTTACTTCAGAGTAAATTGAATGAGGCAGCCCTAGAAGAACAAGCTAAAGAGTTAGACTCTCAAAGAAAGATCATGGTTGGAAGTGGTGATAGGTCAGAAAAAATTAGAACTTATAATTTTCCTCAAAGTAGAGTTACTGATCACAGAATAGAATTTTCTATTCATAATTTGGAAGAATTTTTAGATGGTGACATGGAAATTATGCTATCAGCCCTAACAGAAGAGAATGAAGCAAAAAAACTTATTAACTTAGAAAATGAACCTGCCTAATGCTTCTCAAGGATAAGTTAATAGAAACTAAAAACAAAATTGACAGTCCTGATGCTGAAATTATTTTTCAACATGTTCTCAAAATTGATAAAGCAAAAATTTATTCAGATATTAAAAAAGAAATTAATAAAAAAGATTTAAGCTCCATTGACCTCATAGTCGAAGAGAGATTAAAAGGGAAGCCACTGGCTTATTTAATCGGAAAGAAAGGGTTTTGGAAAAATAGTTTTATTGTCACGCCAGATGTCCTTGTTCCGCGTCCAGAAACTGAAACATTGGTAGATGCAATTCTCAACGAAAATCTACAAGGCAAAACTCTTCTTGAGCTTGGAACAGGGTCTGGAGCTATTTCTATATCTATCGCTCAAGAAAATAAAGATTGTTTTATCTTTGCAACAGATATTTCTATTAAAAGTATCTTGGTGGCAAAACAAAATGCAGCGAAGTTTTACTGTGAAAACATAATTTTTTTAAATCACGACTGGAATAATGAATGGCTTTTTCCTCAGGTAGATTATCTAATTTCTAATCCTCCTTATGTAGATAAAGAGGCAACTAGTGGAAAAGAAGAAGGGATCTGGCATGAACCAGAAATAGCATTATTTTCAAAAGATAAAGGGTTATCTGATTTAAAATTAATCTTATCTAAAGGAAAAAAATTTTTAAATGAAAGTGGTAAAGTTTATTTAGAACATGCTCCAGATCAATACGAAGAATTAAATAAATTTGCCATGGAAAATGGGTATCTTAATTTTTCTAATTTAAATGATTTAAATGGAGATAAAAGAGTTTCGATTTATCAATGTTAAAAGAAGAATTATTAAGATATAGCAGACATATTATGTTGCCTGAAATAGACATTGAAGGGCAGAAAAAAATTAATGATATGTCGTTGGCATTTATAGGCATGGGTGGCTTGGGATGCTCTGCCTCTCTTTATTCAGCTCTATCTGGATTCGGTAAAATCAAAATAATAGACTTTGACTTTGTAGAAGCTTCAAACTTACAAAGGCAAATTCTTTTTGATGAAAATGACTTATCAAAAAACAAAGCCACTACCTCAGTAAAAAAATTATCTCAATTGAATCCTTTTGTTGAGCTAACAGGATTAGAGGAAAAAGTTGATTCTGCAAATATCGAGTATCTTCTGAGGGATTCAGAAATAATTCTTGATTGCTCTGATAATTTTGAAACAAGAAAAGCTGTAAATAGATATTGCGTAAAACATAACAAAATTCTTATTTCTGGATCTTCTATCGCTTGGAAAGGACAATTGGGCTGCTTTGATTTAAGAGATTCTATGAATTCCTGCTATGAGTGTTTATTTGAAGATCTTGAGAACGAAGATTTATCATGCAGAGAGTCTGCGATTGCTTCTCCGTTAGTTGGAGCCATAGGCTCTTTAATGGCAATTGAAGTGATAAAAGCGACTATAGAAAAAAATTTTGAATCATATTTTATGATTTTTGATTCGTTGAAAGGAATTTTTAAAAGAGTTGATATTCATAAAAATCCAGAATGCAGGATCTGTCGAATCTAAATCATGTTTAAAGGCTATATAGAAGGTTATTACTCTAGGAGATTACCTATTGATGCGTTTAAAGACTTAAAAACACCAATTTCTCATTATTTTTATGGACCAAAAGAAGATATTTATTTGCGTCATCGATGGAAAGAACTTGATAAAAATCTCAAAAGAAGAATTCTTCCAAAAAAAATCAAGCAAGTTTATTGCGTTTCTCCTACTTCAGAATTTTTTGAAGATATTGAAAAAAATTTAAAACTTTTGAAAACAAAATTATCTCATGCTCTTGAGAAGGCAGGCTTTGATGAAATAGCAATTTTCTTTGATGACATTGATATAACTAATTTTGGTCAGGAAGCGGCAGACAAAGATTTGGGAAAAAAACATGCAGAAGTTTTAAATGAAGTTTCTGTGCACTTTCCAAAACAAAAAAATATCTGGTTTTGTCCGTCAATTTATAATTTATCTTTGTCAAAAGGGATATTTGATGAAGGATATTTAGGAGGGCTAAAAGAAAATTTAAATAAGCACGTAGTTATTTTTTGGACAGGTGATAACGTTATTAGTGAAAGGATTAATAATTCATCTCTAAAGTCAATTCAAAATTTTTTTAAAAATCCTTTAGCCATTTGGGATAATTTTTATGCAAATGATTATTGCCCAAGTAGACTGTTTTTAGGCCCCTTAAAAGGAAGGTCTTTAAACAAATCAATAGTTGGACACTTTCTTAATGGAACTGGTTTAAAAGAAACAGACAAATTTTTATTAAATTATTTATTTAACCCGAAGCAGAAAGTTCCATATTTACCAAAAGAATTAAAACCAATCTTCTCTGATCCGTTTAAGAAGTTAAACGAAAAGGAATTACAGCGCGCTTTAAATATCAGTAAAAAATCAATTCGATTTATTTTTGAAAACCCTCTTGATGAAATTTTATTGGAATGGAAACCATTTTTAATGTCTTCTTTAAACGATATAAAACTTTTTCATTTAGAATCAAAAAAAGAGGTTGAAGGATTTCTTGAGCGAAGATATTCTCCTTTATTCGTAAAGGGTTTAACAAAAAAAAGGTGAGATTATGTTAGGAAATATGATGAATGAACAACTTCTTATTTCAGGAGTTTTAGAACATGCTATAAAAAATAACGCCAATACCGAAATAGTAAGCAACACTGTAGAAGGAGGCATACACAGATATACCATTAAAGACTCCGCAAAAAGATCAAAGAAATTGGCCAATGCTTTGCTTAATTTAAGTATTAAAGAGGGGGATATAATTGCCACAATGGCGGTAAACAGTTATCGCCATTTAGAACTTTATTTTGGCATTTCCGGATTGGGAGCTGTTCTTCATACTCTTAATCCTAGATTATTTCCAGACGACATTAAATACATTGTTAATCATGCCGAAGATAAATATATCTTCGTTGATGCGCCTTTCTTACCAATTATAGAAAATGTCATTTCTGACCTTAAAACAGTTAAAGGAATTGTGGTACTTACTGATAAGGAGCACATGCCATCTTCATCAATTAAAAATCTCATTTGTTATGAAGATCTTATTGCTGATGAATCTGAAGAAATAGTTTGGCCTGAGTTTGATGAGAATACAGCATCATCATTGTGTTATACGTCTGGTACAACTGGAAATCCTAAGGGAGTTCTTTATTCTCACAGATCTACAGTTTTACATGCTTGGTATGCTACTGCTGGGAATGCAATGAATTTAACTTCTGAAACTGTTTTGCTTCCTGTAGTACCAATGTTTCATGTCAACGCGTGGGGAATTCCATATGCTTCATTTATGTATGGCGCCAAAATGGTTTTTCCAGGCCCCTTCACTGATGGTGAATCAATTTGTAATTTAATTACTTCTGAAAAAGTAAATCAGCTTATGGGAGTTCCTACTGTATGGCTTGACTTACTGAATTACACTGAGAAGAACAATATCAAACTTGAGTCTGTAAATAGTGTTTTAGTTGGCGGTTCTGCCGCTCCAAAAGCAATGATTAAAGCCTTTCAAGAGAAACATGATTGCTTTTTACTTCATGGTTGGGGTATGACAGAAATGAGTCCGCTTGGGACACTCAATTCCTATACTCCAGAGATGGATGGCATGGATCTTGAAGAAAGATATGAAATTCAAACAAGCCAAGGTAGGGCAGTTTACGGTTGTTCAATGAAAATAATAAATGATGAAGGTAAGGTTCTTCCTAATGATGGAAAAACGTTTGGGAGACTTATGGTCAAAGGACCTGCAATTATTGAACGATACTTTAAGTCTAATGAGACAGCTCTGGAAGATGGTTGGTTTGATACGGGAGATGTTGCAACGATAGATACTCATGGCTACATGAGAATAGTCGATAGAAGTAAAGATGTTATTAAATCTGGAGGAGAGTGGATTAGTTCTATTGATCTAGAAAATACGGCAGTTGGACATCCGGGAGTAGCAGAGGCATGTGTTGTTGGAGTTGCTCATGCCAAATGGGATGAAAGACCTTTATTGTTTATTGTAAAAAATGGCTTGGAAGAATGTGATAAAGATTCAGTATTGGATTACCTTTCTGATAAAGTAGCCAAGTGGTGGCTTCCTGATGACGTTATCTTTCTAGATGAACTTCCTCACGGAGCAACAGGGAAACTTCTCAAGACAGGTTTGCGAGAAGACTACAAAAATCATTTAATGAAATAAAAAAATAAGGAGAAAACAATGGCTGGATTAGTACCTGCAGACACTTTAAAAGATTACATTGGTAAAGATATGGGGGCTTCTGATTGGTTAAAAGTCGATCAAGATAGAATAAATCAATTTGCTGATGCAACGAATGACCATCAATTCATTCATATCGATTCAGAAAAAGCTACACCACTTTTTGGCTCAACAATAGCTCATGGATTCTTATCCCTCTCGTTGATGGCTGGGTTGCCAGCTCCTCAAGTTGCTCCTGAGGGTATGACCATGGTTTTTAATTATGGACTTGATAAAGTTCGATTTTTAACTCCTGTTAATGTGGGTTCAAAAGTAAGGACTAAATCAACACTTTTATCTGTTGATGATAAAGGTGATGGAAGATATCTTTTAAAATACGAAGTTGTGATGGAGATAGAAGGTCAAGAAAAACCTGCTTATGTTGCAGAGTCTTTATCTATGTTTATTACTTAGATAATTTATCCTTTAAAAGTTTATTTACTACTTGTGGGCTTGCACTGCCCGAAGTTTTTTTCATAACTTGACCAACGAAAAAGCCTTGCAATCTATCTTTGCCTGATTTTAGCTGCTCAAATTGTTTTTGATTTTCAGAAATCACCTCATCAAGGATTTTTTCAATTTCATCATCATTAGAAATTTGTTCTAAACCTTCTTTCTGAATGAGCTCTTGTATTTCTCCTCCTTCACTCCATACAATCTCAAGAAGTTTTTTTGCAGAAGGGCCAGAAATTTTTTGATCTTCAATATTTTGAATTATCTCTGCAATGTGCTTTGGATTTACTTTAGATTCAGAAATGTTTGTGTCATTTTTATTAAGCAATGCAAATAAGTCTCCAGTGATCCAATTTACGGCATTTTTAGGAGATACTTCATAAGACAATACCTCTTCAAAAAAGGATGCAGTTTCTTTATTTATTGTTACAAGCTCAGCATTGTCATCTGATAGTTCGTAAGAGTTCATGAACCTTTCTTTCATAATTTCTGGTAATTCAGGCAGATTTTTTCTCACATCGTTAATTTGATCTTTTGAGATTTTTATTGGAATTAAATCTGGTTCTGGAAAGTAGCGGTAGTCATTGGCTTCCTCTTTAGAACGCATGGATCGCGTAAGATTTTTTTTAGAATCATACAATCTAGTTTCTTGAATAATTTCTTCTCCCTTTTCAAGCTCTTTAATTTGTCTATCTATTTCAAAAATAATTGCTTTTTCAACAAATTTGAAAGAATTTATATTTTTTAATTCAGTTCTTGTACCTAGTTTTTGATCATCGGGCCTTTTAACAGACACATTAGCGTCGCATCTCATAGATCCTTGCGACATGTCGCCATCTGAGATTCCCAAGAAAGTAACAATACTGTGTATTTTTTTTAAATACTCAACCGCTTCCTCAGCAGAACTAAGATCAGGCTCAGAGACTATTTCCAATAAGCAAGTTCCAGCTCTATTCAAATCTATTGCAGAGTTATTGCTGTACAAGTCATGGATTGATTTTCCTGCATCTTCTTCAAGATGAGCTCTAGTAACACCAATAATTTTTGATTTATCACCAAGTTTTATTTCAACACTTCCTTTTCCGACTATAGGATCATCTAATTGACTTATTTGGTAACCCTTAGGTAAGTCAGGATAAAAGTAATTTTTTCTTGCAAAAATTACCTTTTCAGATATTTCGGCGTTTATTGCACAACCAAACTTTAATGCATGAGAAATCGCTTCCTTATTTAATACTGGCAGTACACCAGGAAGCCCTAAGTCAATTTCACTAGCTTGAGTATTTGGATCAGCACCAAAAGCTATTGGTGAAGAGGAAAAAAGTTTTGTTCTGGTTGCAAGTTGCACATGAACTTCCAATCCAATAACAGGCTGCCAATTATTTAAACTCATGAAAATTCGTTAATTTTTGAAATTTATTTGCAAGATTAAGAATTCTTCCTTCCTCAAGATAATTTCCAATGAGTTGGAGGCCAATTGGCATTTCGTCAGCTGTACCTGATGGAATTGATAACGCTGGTAAACCTGCCAAGTTTGCAGGAATTGTATAAATATCTTGTTCATACATTTCTACAGGATCGCTTATTGAGCCCAGTTCAAAAGATGAGTTGGAGCAAGTAGGCATTGCTATCGATGAAACTTTTTTAAAAGCTTCATCAAAATCACTCTTTATTAAATTTCTTATTTTCAAAGCCTTGTTGTAAAAGGCGTCATAGTAACCTGCTGAAAGACAAAACGTTCCAATAAAAATTCTATTCTTTACTTCTCTACCAAATCCTTCTGTTCTTGAATTTACATAAAGATCCTCTAAAGAAGATACGCTCTCGCTTCTATGGCCAAATCTAATTCCATCATATCTCGCCAAATTTGCTGAACACTCTGCAGGGGCTATTACATAGTAAGCAGGTAAGGAGTACTCAATATGAGGCAGATTAATTTCTTCAATTTTTGCTCCATCTTTTTCAAGAATGGAAATAGCATTCTTGAAAGAATCTCGCACCTGATCATTTTTAATATTTTCAATTAGTTCTTTAGGAATTCCAATTATATGCTCTTGTTCAGCATCGACTTCCTTTTGTAAATCTTTAACTTCTTCATTCAAAGATGTCGAGTCTTTTTGATCAAACCCAGACATATATTTGAGTGCTATAGCGGCATCCTTAGCATTTTTTGCGATTATTCCTGCTTGATCAAGGCTAGACGCAAAAGCAATCATTCCCCATCTGGAAACTCTTCCATAAGTAGGCTTTATACCCGTAACTCCGCAGAAAGAAGCTGGCTGTCTTATAGAGCCTCCTGTATCGGTTGCAGTTGCAAATGAGCAAAGATTGGCTCTAACAGCAGCTGCTGATCCTCCAGAAGAACCTCCTGGAGAAAGTTTTTCGTTAATAGGGTTTAAAACATTTCCATAAAAGCTTGTTTCGTTTGAAGATCCCATAGCAAATTCATCCATATTTGTTTTTCCTAGGGTAATTGCTCCGGCAGTATCTAATTTAGAGAAAACCTCTGAAGAATAGGGAGAAATGAAGTTGGATAACATTTTAGAACCACAAGTTGTTTTTTTATCTTTAATACAAAAAATATCTTTGTGGGCAATTGGAATCCCCTCTAGAGGCCTAGCTTTGTTTTTTGCAATATTTTCATCTGCCATTAGGGCTTTTTCTTCTGATTCTTCTTCAAACACTGAAATGAAACAATTTAGAGATTCTTTTTTCTTAATTTCATTTAAATATGCTCCTGTAATTTCTTTAGATGAGAAAGATTTATCAGCAAGCCCAAGTATCTGATCTGTCAAAGAAAGATTTATTAATTCACTCATAATTATTCAATTACTTTAGGGGTAAGATAAAAACCAGAGTCTTTTTCCTTAGAAAGTTCTTGAAGTTTTTCTCTTTCAATGTCTTTTTTTTCGATGTCTTCTCGCAAGGTCTGAGTATTCTCTATGGGATGGGTTAATGGATTTATTTTTGAAGTATCTAGCTCATCCATTTTGTTGACCATGGTCAAAATTGATTCCAGGTCTTTTACCAAAGAGTCAGATGTCTCCTCGTCTATCTTGATTTTACTCAATAAAGAGATGTTTTTAAGGTCTTGTTCAGTAATTTTCATTATAATGATTAAAAGAGAGGAAGATTTTATATCAACTTAAAATCAACTACTATTCGAATTATTTAAAAAGTTACAAAATTATGGTTCTTAAAGCTCTAAAAGGCATCTACTCAACAGATTTATCAATTGATTTGGGTACTGCAAATACACTCATTTTTGCCAAAGGAAAGGGAATTGTTCTAAATGAACCATCCGTAGTAGCTATAAAAAAATCTGAGGGCCATAGATCAGTGGTTGCGGTAGGCTCTGAAGCAAAAAGAATGCTTGGAAGAGTTCCTGGAAACATCGAAGCAATTCGTCCACTTAAAGATGGAGTTATCGCAGATTTTCAAGTAACAGAAAAGATGCTTCAACATTTTATCCAGGTTGTTCATGGAGAAAATTTCTTTAAACCAAGTCCAAGAATATTGATTTGTGTCCCTTGTCAATCAACACAAGTAGAAAGAAGAGCAATAAGAGAATCAGCCCTTCAAGCAGGCGCTAGAGAAGTAAGGCTTATAGAAGAGCCTATGGCAGCAGCTATTGGTGCTGGATTGCCGGTTGAAGAGGCATCAGGTTCAATGGTGGTGGATATTGGTGGAGGAACAACTGAAATAGCAATTCTTGCTCTTAATGGAGTCGTTTTTTCCAGCTCTTTGAAAACGGGAGGTGATAGATTCAATGAAGCTATTGTTTCTTATATTAGAAGGAAATACGGAGTTTTGGTTGGTGAATCAACTGCCGAAAGAATAAAAGAAACTGTGGGTTGTGCAACTCCTGAAAGTGAAGATAAATCAATGGAAATCAGAGGAAGAAATTTAGCCGAAGGTGTCCCAAATACAATCAATTTTTCAAGTTTAGAAGCCTATGAAGCCATATCGGGACCTCTATCTTCAATTCTTCAATCTATAAGAAATGCCTTAGAACAATCCCCTCCGGAACTTAGCGCAGATATTTCTGAAAGAGGAATAGTTTTAACAGGGGGAGGAGCCTTGCTTACAGACTTAGACATAATGATATCTGAGCAGACTGGAATTCCGGTAATTGTCGCTGATGATCCTTTAACCTGTGTAGTAAAAGGCGGAGGAATTGCCCTTGATATTATTGATAAATTTGATGTAGATCTTTTATCTACAGAGTAATTTCATGTTCGGCGGTGAACACAAACAAACCGATATCGCGCAATCAGCAATATTCACTACGGGGTCAATGCGCGCAAGCCGTTTCTATCCCGCAATCCTCTTTAGTTTTCTTATTATGTATGGAGATTATTCGTTTGATTTAAGCAGTAAAATTAGAATCATTTCGTCATATATTTTTTCTCCTTTCACACAAATTGAATACCTAGCTAAAGATAGTTTTAATTCCTTTGATTCTTACTTTTCATCTCAAAAAAAACTTTCTGAAGAAATAGATTTATTAAGAAACCAGATAAGAGATTTAGAAAATCAAAATCTTGCTCTTCAAAATACAAAAACTTCTTTAAATGAGCTTGAGGAGCTTTTTGATCTAAGTAAGAGTTTTCAGGAAAGAAAAATATTTTTAGGCAAAATCACAGATTTTAAGAAATTTCCTAAAGAAATTGTTTCAGTTGAAATCAGATCAAATAATATTACAAAAGATATGATTGCTTTTAATGCTTTTGGTTTAATCGGAGTGATAGATGAACTACTTAATAATTCAATAAAAATAATACCTCTTCACAACGTATCAATAAAAATTCCTGCAAAGAACTCTAGGACCTTAGAAAATATAATTATAGTTGGAACAGGTAAGCCTAAAACATTTCAAATTGAAGAATTCAAAAAAAATGGAGATATTAAAAAAGGGGATGAAATCATTTCGTCTGGATTGGGAGGCAGGTTCCCTGAAGGTTTTTTGCTTGGAAGGGTAACTGAAATAAAAGAAAATGATCAATCAAACTTTTTGCAAATTACAGTTGAAAATACTTTTGACTTTAGTTTTGGCTCTACAATTTTATTTACTAAGCCATGAATAGTCTTGATGATAAAAAACCTTCAATTTTTAATTTTTATTTTTTTGTAGGACTTACTTTAATTATCGCTTCAATGGTTGAAGTCTTATTAAATGACCTCCTGCTATCTAGGCTAACTTTGCCTCTAACCTTGATGACATTAATTTATTGGAATGTAGCAACGCCAAGAAATATAGGTTTTTTTTGGACTATGCTTTCTGGTTTCATTTTAGATATTTTTTTGGGATACCTCTTAGGAATTCATGTTGTTATCTTTCTTTTGACATCTTACTTTTCGCAAAGATACTTCCATAGGTTTAGAGCTTTATTTAGGTTGCAACAATCTTTGATTGTGGCAATTATTGTTTTTATATATCAAATTTATTTCATTTTGATTTCCAATAATTTCGCCTTATCAATTATTTTTGAATTATTAATCTTAACAATCATCTCTAGCTTATTTTGGCCAATTATTTACGGAGTTTTGAGATATTTGAGGATAAAACTTACTTACGGACAATAAAAATTTTGCTTAAGTTACTTCGCCAAGATAAACCTTTCTGACGATTTCATTTTGCACAATTTCATTTGGAATCCCTTGAGCGATAACTTTTCCTGCGTTAATGACATAAATGTAATCACAAATATCCAAAGTAGCATTTACATTGTGATCACTTATTAGAACACCTATACCTTTCTCTTTAAGATTTTTAATCAAAGTCTTAATCTCATTTATTATCAAAGGATCAATTCCTGCAAAAGGCTCATCAAGCAATATAAGTTTGGGGTTTAACGCAATTGCTCTAGCAATTTCAACTCTTCTTCTTTGACCTCCAGATAAAGAATTACATTTTTGAGTTTTGATGCTCATGAGATCAAATTCTTCAGAGATTCTAGTAAATTTGTTATCAATTTCTTTCTTTTCATATTTTTTTGCTTCAAGCGCAGCCTTTATATTTTCTTCAACGGTGAGTTCTCTGAATACTGAAGGCTCTTGAGGCAGGTAAATAACCCCTAATTCAGATCTTTTTTCAAAACTTAGGTTGTTAACTATTTTTGAATCATAGAGCACTTCGCCTTCAGAAGGTTTGCTCAAACCAGCCAGAATAGAGAACAAAGATGTCTTACCTGCTCCATTTGGACCTAGTAAGCCGTATATAGAATCTGAGGAAATAGAAATATCTATACTCTCGAGAATATTTACTTTATTTGAAACTTTTTTAAGTTTTTTTCCCTCAATACGCATTTTAATTAATAATTTTTAATATTAAGTTTTGATGGAAAAATTAATTCTCCATTTGATTTTAACTTCACCATAGACGTCTCTGTCTCTAAACCTTTGTTATCTTTAAGGTATACAGGGCTACCTTTAAAAACTATCTCATCTTCATTCAGAATAATTTCTTTCACAGAAATTTCATATTCATCGATAAAAATGATTAATTCATCAGATGATAAGTTTCTTTTGTTAAGATCAATATCAACTTTACTAGCTTTTCCTAAAATATCTTTTTCATTTACCTTTCCAGAAATTTCAGTCTTATTATCAAGTTGCACTATATTTTTATCGTAAGCAATTGTTCCCTTATTTGAAATTATTTTTAAAAAAGTATTTTTTCCGGAAATATCTATTTTTGGCTGGTAAACATAAAGATTTTTTTCATCTTTCAAAGAATTAACCATTGAAGAATTTACTTCTAAAATAAAATCACTTTCTTTAAAGCCTAAATTAATAGAAATATTTTTTGCTTCAAAAATAACTTCATTATTTTGTTTTATTAACTCAGAAGATGATGAGTTTAAAAAAAATGAAGACAAGAACAAGACAGAACCAATAAGAAAAAATAAAGCAACTAAATATACAAAAATGCTTTTTGGCATCAAATTATTTTTGCTGAAAGAATTTCATGCATTCTGATTAAACCTGTTATTTTTTTATTCGAATTCTTTACTATCAATGAATAGATTTTTTGATCTTCCATTATCCTTGAAACATCAAGGACAAGATCAACATCTTTAACAAATTTAAAATTTTTAGTCATGACTTCTTTTATAGGCGTTGATGTAAGATCTATACGATTGTTTATCATTCTTCTTAAATCTCCATCTGTAAAAATACCTTTCACGATACCTTTAATTTTTATTAAACCTAATCCAAACCCTTTTTTTGATATTTTTTCCATTGCATCAATTATAGAAATATTTCCATCTATAAAAGGTAAGTCTTTTTCTTTGATCATAATTTCTCTTACCTTAATGAAACTTTTACCAAGACTACCTCCTGGATGATTTGCACCAAAGTCAGATCTTTTTAAACCTTCGTAGTTTGTTATAGCTACAGAAATAGCATCTCCAATCATCATCATGGCAGTAGTGCTGGATGTTGGTGCAAGATTTAGCATATCCGCCTCTTTTTTTAAATTCAAAGATATGTGCGCTTTAGATGAAAGTGCAATTGAGGACTTTTTGTTTCCTGTAACAGAACAAATATTCACTTTTTTTTGCTTAAGATTTGGCAAAAGATCTACCAATTCTTCCGTCTCACCTGAGTAAGAGAAAATAATTAATGAATCTTTTTTAGTTATCGCACCAAGATCTCCATGACTAGCCTCGGCGGCATTTATATAAAAAGACGGTTTTCCAAGGCTAGAAAGAGTAGCTGATATTTTTTCAGATACCTTTCCTGACTTACCTATGCCTAAAAAAATTAAATTTCCTTTTGTTTCTAATAAAAAGTTACAAACGTTATTGAATTCATTTTTCGAAATACCCGAAGAAACCTCTTGAAGAGCATCAATTTCGTTTGAAATTACTTTTTTACCAATTGCAAAAAAATTAATTTTTTTTGGTTTTTTCATCTGTGATTAATTATCCTGTAGTAGACTAGGCTCTTTAAATCCGATTATAAATGAAAAAGTACTTTTTCTTATTTTTTATCATTATTTTTTCTTCAAACTCTTTTTTAGATACGGAGGTAGAAGAGTTTGTGAACTCACAACATAATGAAATTTTTAATTTTCTTAATAACAATCAAGATTTGTTTGATTCAGATAAGGATAAGTTTCTAAATGAGTTTGAAGTTAGGTTTTCAAGACTGATTCCCCCCGAAGAAATTTCAAAAAGAGTAATGGGTAAGAGGCTATTTACAGCAGCTACAAAAAAACAAATTTTAAAATTTAATGAGAAGTTTAAAAGTACTCTTTTAGACTCTTATTCAGGTGCACTAAGCAGTGTAGAAGCAGCAAATATATCAATAGAATCTCACTTTCACCCCAATGAACGAATGGATTTAGCGGTTGTCCAATTAAATACTGACTTTTCAGGAAGAAAATTTAAATTAATTTACAAGATGAAAAAAATTCAAGTTGAAGATAGGAAGGATTGGCGAGTAGTTGGTATAGTTTTGGACGGTATAGACATAGTTTCACTTTACCGAAAACAATTTGCATCTCTTGTTAAAGAAAATGATGATAATTTGGATCTAGCAATAGATTCTTGGAGTATCGAAGAAGATTCCTTAAACCTAGAAAATTAATGGATAAACTTATTATTGAGGGAGGCCATTCTCTTAATGGAAGCTTAAAAGCCTCTGGCGCAAAAAACTCTGCTCTTCCAATACTAGCTTCTTCTCTTTTATTAGAAGGCAAATTAACCTTAAGTAATATCCCGCACCTAAAAGACGTCACTACTATGATTGAAGTTTTAGGATCAATGGGAGCAAATATAACACTTGATGAGGATATGAATCTTGAGATAGATACTTCAAATCTTAAAAATCAAATAGCAAGATATGAGCTTGTAAAAACAATGAGAGCTTCTGTTTTAGTGCTTGGACCTCTTTTGGCAAAATTTGGACAGGCTGAAGTCGCCTTACCTGGAGGATGCGCAATAGGAAGTAGACCTGTAAATCTTCACCTTGATTGCATGAAAAAGTTAGGGGCAGAAGTTATTACTGAAGGAGGATATATAAAAGCGAAAGCAGAAAATGGCCTTAAAGGGGCCGAAATTCTGTTTGACACCATTAGCGTAACAGGAACAGAAAATGCCATTATGGCTGCTGTCCTAGCAGAAGGAGAGACCATAATTAAAAATGCTGCAAGAGAACCTGAAGTTGGAGATCTGATTGACTGTTTGATTAGTATGGGAGCGAAGATTCACGGAAAAGGAACAAAAGAACTAATGGTATTTGGCGTGAAAGAACTGAAACAAACTTCTTATGAAGTTATGCCAGATAGAATAGAAACTGCTACTTATTTAACAGCGGTTGCTATGACTGGAGGCGAGGTGACAATAAAAAATTCTATGCCGGAAACTCTGGATAGTGTTCTTAAAAAGTTAACTGAAGCAGGCGCAAAAATAGATATCAATGCAGATACCATTCATTTAAAAATGAATAAAAATCTTAAACCTGTGGACATATCAACTGCTCCTTATCCTCTTTTTCCGACAGATATGCAGGCACAATTTATTTCATTGAACACCATTGCAGAGGGACAATCGTCTGTTGTAGAAACTATTTTTGAGAATAGATTTATGCATGTTCAAGAACTTATTAGAATGGGAGGAGATATCTCCTTGGCGGGAAACACAGCAACAATAAATGGCAAAAAAAATTCCTTACACTCAGCACCTGTTATGGCAACAGACCTTCGAGCGTCAGCAAGTTTAGTTTTAGCTGGCTTGGTTGCGAAAGGAGAAACGAAAATTGATCGTATTTATCATATTGATAGGGGTTATGAAAGAATTGAAGAAAAATTGAACTCCCTAGGAGCAAATATAGAGCGGGTGACAGGGTAATGTTAATTGTTTTACCAAAAGGAAGATTACTTAAAGAAATTAGAAATCTATTGGAGCTGATAGGCATATCTTTTGAAGACTCATCAAGAAAACTGGTTATGGATACTTCTGTAAAAGATATCAAAGTAGCAATCCTTAGGTCTTGGGACATTCCAAAGTTTGTCAATAAAGGCATTGCAGACATGGGGTTTGTTGGGAAAGATGTTCTAAACGAGATTGAAGATGAAGAAAATTTTTATGAATCTTTAGATATAGGATTAGGCAAGTGTCGTCTTTCTTTAGCCTCATATAAGCAAGTAACTAATTCAAACAAACCGATAGTAGCTACTAAATATCCAGTATCTGCAAAAGCTTTTTTTGCTTCAAAAATGCAAAACGTAGAAATAATAAAATTAAAAGGCGCAATAGAAATAGCACCAATTCTCGGGCTTTCAGATTATATTGTTGATCTTGTTCAAACAGGTAACACCCTGAAGGATAATGGATTGTCTGAATTGGAGGTGATCCAAGACATTTCAACTAGATTAATCATTAACAAATCCTCTTTCAAAACAAATAATCAAAAGATAGAAAAATTAATTATTTCCATGAAAAATGCTCTAAATGAAAACTTTAAAAATTAAGAAAGTATCTTTTCCTGTCGCCAAAAAATACTTATTGCAGAGTAAATTTAGAAATCAGGCTGTTCACGTCAAAGAAACTGTTCGAAAAATAATACTTAATGTAAAAAAAAATGGTGATAAAGCATTAATAAAGATTTCTAACAAAATTGATAAGACAGAATTTAAAACAGTTACAGAAGCTTCTTTCAATAAGTCTGATTTAAAAAAAAATTATGAAAAGTTAGACAATGCAATCAAGAAAAACTTAAATTTCATTAAGAAAAGAATAATAAATTTTCATAAAGCAATAAAGACAAGTGATTTAAAAACAAAGGATGGGATATTTAATTTATTAGGTCAAATCCATAAACCAATAGACAGAATTGGTCTTTATGCTCCTGGAGGCAAAGCTGTTTATCCATCATCTATTCTAATGACTGCATTAGTTGCAAGAGTGGCAGGCTCTAAAGAGATAAACCTTTTTTTTCCTAGTTCTTCCGAGAAAGCAAAAACATTAATGTTAGGGACTGCTCATCTAGCAGGAATAACTAATGCTTATAATTTCGGTGGAGCACATGCAATAGCCGCTATGGCCTATGGGACAGAGTCGATATCAAAGTCAGATAAAATCTTTGGCCCTGGGAATAACTATGTTGCAGAAGCAAAAAGACAGGTATTTGGAGATGTTGGCATAGATTCATTTGCTGGCCCATCTGAGGTATTAATTATTTCTGATAAGAAAAAAGGATTTGAACAATTAGCTGCTGATCTAATTGCCCAAGCCGAGCATGGAGAAGACTCCAAATGTATTTTTATTCAAATTGGAAAAGGAGGATTAGGGGATTTGTTTAAAGAACTTGAACGACAAGTTACTGAAGCTCCAAGAGGAAAAACAATAAAAACCGCTTTAGAAAAAAATTCAATGTTTATACAGGTTAAAAATTTAGAAGAAGCAATTGAAATCAATAATCTTGTAGGACCAGAACATTTACAAATTATTTACAAAAATTTTAAAGAGTCATTATTAAAAAGATTCATTGCTGGAGCCATTTTTGTTGGAGAAAACAATACAGCTGTTCTAGGAGATTATGCTGCAGGACCCAGTCATGTAATTCCAACAAATTCTGCTGCCAGATTTAGTTCGCCTGTTAGTATTGAAGACTTTTTAGTGAGAACCTCGGTAACAGAAATTAAATCCATTAAGAATAAGGCAAAATATAATGAACTACTTGATCATTCAATATTTTTAGCAGAGCTTGAAGGTTTGCATGGGCATGCATATGCCTTGAAGCTCAGGCGCAAATAGATACTATTTATCTACAATTGAATTGAAGACTTCAATTACTGTATCGACAGGAATAGCAAAATTTAACCCCTGATTTCCTCCAGAAGTAGACCTAATAACATTTACCACGCCTAGTAATCTTCCTTTATCATCAATTAATGCTCCGCCAGAGTTTCCTGGATTTATTGATGCATCAGTTTGGATAAAATTTCCTTTTTTATCTTGGAAAGTTCTGTTTATGGCGCTAACAATACCCTTACTGAATGATTGCCCTAATCCTTGAGGATTACCAATTGCAATTACAGACTCTCCAACTTTAACCTGATCTATGTTTTTTCTTATTTTAAAGGGCTTTAGATCAATCGAATCAATAATTCCTAAAACTGCAATATCTGCTTCTGAATCAAATCCTAAAATTTGGGTTTTAACTGTTTTCCCTAAATGATTCTCTACTATTAATTCTTGATTTTGATTAAAAGCATCACTAATAACGTGAAAGTTTGTAACTATTAGACCTTTTTCAATAACAACTCCCGATCCATTAGGAAAAAGACCAGTTTTTACAACTCGTCTGTTGAATTTAAAACCAAATTCATTAGATTGTTCTTGCCACGCCTTCCATTTTTTTATTGTCCAAATATTTACAACCGAAGGGGAAGTTCTTTCGAGTACATTCGAAATATCATGATAGATAGGGATATAGATATCTGTTTTGCCATAAAAACTAGAAAAAATTAAAGCAGAAAGGGCGCCTAAAACTATCCATAAAGATATGACAAAATAACTTTTTTTGATCATTGGTAATAGCAATTATAACCTCTCTGAGTTATCATTCTCGCCTTTCAAAACTTATTTATGGAAACTAAGAGTTATAAGAGCGGTAATGTCGAAAAAAATTGGCATCTTGTTGATGCTGAGGACAAAGTTTTAGGCAGATTGGCTGTGAAAATAGCAACAATTCTCTCAGGTAAAAACAAAGCCCAGTATTCCCCAAATGCTGACTTAGGTGACTTTGTAGTTGTTGTTAATGCTGAAAAAGTTAAGGTAACTGGTAATAAATTTTCTCAAAAAAACTATTATCATCACACCGGCTATCCTGGAGGACTCAAGACAAAATCTTTTGAAAAGATGCAAGAAGATTCTCCTGAAAAAATAATTGAAAAAGCTGTTAAAGGAATGCTTCCTAAAAACAAACTTGCTAATCAGATCATTAAAAAGTTAAAAGTTTATTCTGGTTCAGTTCATCCTCACATTGGACAGCAACCTAAGGAATTATCTATTTAGTAATATGTCAGAAGCAATATATGCAACAGGAAGACGAAAAAGCGCAACTGCTAGAGTTTACCTATATGAAGGCTCTGGAAACATATTAATAAATGATCTACCTTTAGAAGAATACTTCGGAAGAGAAGTAGCTAAAATACTGGTCAAACAGCCATTGAAGCTTTTAGATTGTGATCAGAAATTTGATTTCAAAATTAAAGTTTCTGGTGGAGGTTCCTTTGGCCAAGCTGGCGCCATAAGACATGGTATTTCAAGAGCGCTGGAAAAAAAGAATAGTGAATTCAGAGGAGCATTAAAGTCCGCAGGCTATTTAACAAGAGATTCAAGAAAAGTGGAAAGAAAAAAAGTTGGATTAAGAAAAGCAAGAAAAGCACCTCAATTCAGCAAAAGATAAAATATGCAACCCAAAAGTCCTCCTAATCCTGGTAGAAGGAAATTTCTCACATATACAACTTCATTCCTAGGAATTATCGGAGCATTTTTTACGGCGATACCATTTGTTAGTGCCTTTAAACCTAGTGCTAAAGCCGAGGCAGCAGGTGCGCCTGTTAAAGTTGATGTTTCAAAGTTACTTCCTGGAGAAATGATGACTGTTGAATGGAGAGGAAGGCCTGTTTTCGTCGTAAATATTCCAGAAGAAAATACAAATTTCATAACAAAAAATCTTGAAAGACTAGCTGACCCTGATATGGATGATCCTTCTCAACCGGAATATGCAAAAAATGAGATAAGGTCTAGAAAAAAAGGAATTGCAGTTTTGACCGGAGTTTGTACCCATTTGGGCTGCGCTCCAAAGTATTACCCAGAAGCAAAGCCAGAGGATTTTGATTCAAATTGGCAGGGAGGATTTTTTTGTCCTTGTCATGGTTCGAAATTTGATTTGGTCGGAAGAGTTTATGCAAACGTTCCAGCTCCTACGAATTTAGTTGTGCCTCCACATTTTTTTGAAAAAGATAACTTATTGGTTATCGGTTCAGACGGAGTAAGTTAATGAGCGAAAACACTATTGGGAAAAAAAGCCTTGATTGGGTAGATAAAAGGTTTCCCGTAATCGACCTTTTCGAAAGGCATCTTTCTAAATATTATTCTCCTTCCAACATAAATATTTGGTATTTATTTGGCTTTCTTTTATTGATTGTTTTGGTAATGCAGATTCTAACCGGTTTGTGGTTGATGATGAATTATACCAATACAGCAGAAGGAGCATTTTCTTCAATTGAATACATTATGCGGGATGTAGATTATGGCTGGCTTATCAGATACATGCATGCCGGCGGTGCATCAGCATTTTTTGCATTGATTTATCTGCATATGTTTAGAGGCATGATGTATGGTTCATATCAGAAGCCAAGAGAATTAATTTGGGTTGGTGGATGGTTTGTTTATGTTCTTCTATGCGCAGAAGGTTTTACAGGCTATGTCCTTCCCTGGGGACAAATGTCATTTTGGGCGGCACAAGTAATTATATCTCTGGTAGGTTCTATCCCTTACTTTGGCGAAGATCTTGCTATCTGGATCAGAGGTGATTACATAGTCTCAGGAATTACTTTATCGAGACTTTTTGCATTTCATGTAGTTTTATTACCTATTTTAATTATTGCGGTTGTTTTCTTTCACATTTTAGCTCTTCATGAAATTGGCTCTAATAATCCAGACGGCATAGATGTTAAAAAACATACAGATCAGGATGGAGTTCCATTGGATGCCAAGCCTTTCTTTCCATATGACATAACTCACGATTTTTATGCATTGGGAGTGTTTTTATTAATTTTTTGCACAGTGATATTTTTCTTCCCAGAAGGGGGAGGATATATCATCGAGTACGTTAACTATGAGCCAGCTAATCCACTATCTACTCCAGCTCATATTGTTCCATCTTGGTACTACACTCCATTTTACGCAATGCTTAGAGCAATAGATTTCCCTCTATTTGGATTAACCGCTAAATTTCTGGGTTTTGTAGTTATGGCTGCGGGAATTGCAATTTTTGCTGCTTTACCTTGGTTAGACAGAAGCCCAGTCAAATCAATTAAGTATAAAGGTATTTTCAGTAAAGTTTTTCTAGCTGGTTTTGTGATTAGTTTCTTCGTTTTAGCATATCTTGGATCTGTCCCTCCTACAGAGACTAAGAATATGCTTGCGAAAGTTTTTACTTTTCTTTATTTCGCCTATTTTCTCTTGATGCCTTTTTATACGAGATTTGAGAAATGCAAACCTGTCCCAGAGCGTGTTGGAGATACAGCTTGAAAACCCTTTTTTATCTCACAATCATAACCTCGTCTTTCTTTATCTTTTCTGCAGGAGAATACCGATGCGGTTCTATGGAGTGTGATTACTTCGAAGCAGATGTTTCAGATAAAGCTTCTTTGCAAAGAGGATTATCTACTTACATGAATTATTGCTACGGCTGTCACTCCCTTAAGTATTCTAGATACAAAAGGGTTGCCGAAGACTTACTTATTCCTTTGGAAATGTATGAGAATAATTTAATTTTTGATGGTTCAAAAATAGGGGAACTTATGGAGATAAGTTTGACTAAAGAAGATGCAATAAATTGGCTTGGGGCTTATCCTCCTGATCTCACTTTAGAGGCCAGATTGAGAAGGCCTGATTGGATATATACTTACTTAAGAAATTATTATCCCGACTCTTCTAGACCTTACGGAGTAAACAACAGGGTCTATCAAAATGTAAATATGCCGCATGTTTTAGAAGACATGCAAAATAATCTTTCCGAAAGCCAATATGATCAAGTTATATATGATTTAACCAACTTCATGACATATGTGGCAGATCCTTCTGCAGAGCAACGCAAAAGAATTGGGACTTATGTGCTACTTTTTTTGATAATTTTTACCGCTTTTGCTTATATGACATATAGAGAATTTAAAAAAGATTTAAAATAGTTTTATGAGTCTTCTAAGCAACAGGTCTGCTATGGTTTTGTTCCATGATGATATTGGACATAGATCTCAAAAAGTTAGGATTGTAATTGCTGAGAAAGGAATAACTTGCAATTTGGAGGTGCTCAGTAAAGATGATCTTCCTAAGGAAATTTTAGAGATAAACCCTGATGGACATTTGCCTCTTTTAGTAGACAGAGAACTCTCCTTGTATCACTCTGGTTTAATTGTTGAATATCTTGATGAAAGATTTCCTCATCCACCTCTTTTACCTGTTTACCCAGTTTCTAGAGCTCAATTTAGATTAATCCTTCAAAGAATTGAAAAGGACTGGGCTGAAAATTTAGATGTCCTTGAAAATACAAATTCTTCAAAACCACAAATTACAAAAGCAAGAAACGACTTACAAAAAAATATTTCAAACTCTTTGGCGATGTTTGACAATAAAAAATTCTTCAGAAACGACGAGTTTTCAGTCTTGGATGCTGTAATTATTCCAATTCTGTTGAGACTTGATCATCATCAAATTAAAATTCCTAACAATAAAGCATCAAAACCTCTTTTTGATTATATTGAAAGGATGCAAGACTTACCCAGCGTCAAAGAAAGTTTTACTTCATTAGAAATAGAATTACTTTAGTTCTATTGAAAGCCAATTTTTTCTGGCGTGATAAAAATTCTATTTTCATCTTTTGTATATTCACCTAACAGTCCCTTAAAACTAGTGTTGATACCTCTGCCTAAAAATAATAGCGAATCAAATCCTAAAGCGTAAAAAAGCTTTTCTTGAATTTGTTTCTTTGAAAACTCATCATCAAATAAAAAGTTATTGTTCAAAAAGATAGGGTGCTCTAAGCCTTTTAAATTAGAATTAAATTCCTTTTTTGAAAATCTCCATAAATCAAGTTGCCCAGGTAGGATATAAATTTCAGGTTCAAAAATTAAGTTGAAATTAATTGCAGGGATAATTCTTTCAGCCGTAACTTCTTTTGTATTAATGATAATTTTTTTTACATCTTTCCTGAATCTTGGCGTTTGATAAATTCTGTTTTGAGTTATTCTTTCTAACTCCCTTTTTCTGTTTGAACTTTTATTAATCTCGAAAAGGTTTGAAATTCTATTTTCAATGTTTGATTGCTTTTCGATTAAAAAATAATTTTCTGCTTTTAATTCTCTATCAGTTAAAACTACTGATTCTTCTCGAAGAATCTCAGGATCTGAACTGTAAAGATAGTCAACATAGTCATAGAAAGGATCAATGAAATTGAGATTTAATTTAACTTTTTCTTTTAATCCGACGATAACCAAAATATTGTTACTATTTTTTAAATTACAACTATTCAAAATATCTACCAAGTTATTATTGAGGAAAATTATTTTTTTTGTTTTGGTTAATATTTTTGAGCAATCAAAAGATTTTTCTTTGGAAAAATCTATAAAGTTGATTTGAGAATTTCTTTTCTGACCTTCCCTTAAAGTAAAGAAACCATTCTTTATTCCTTCTAAAAAGGATTTCTGAAAAGCGGTTTTGTCTTCAAAAAAAACAATGTCTATGTTTGAGTTTAATCGAGATGAACTCAGAACGAGATCTTTACTTTTAAACTCATCAATATCATCTTCTTTTTTCGAGTATTCATTGCTAGATAAAGTGCAGCAAGTTAGGATGAAAACTAAGACAACATAAGAGATTATTTTTTTTAACATGACAGGAACATTATATTTAGTTGCTACACCAATTGGTAACTTAGAGGATATAACTTTAAGAGCAATTCGAATACTTAATGAGTCGAGCATTGTTCTTGCAGAGGATACAAGAAATTCAAAAAAACTTTTTGTAGCGCACAAAATTGCTAGCAAGTTGGTTTCTTATAATGACTTTTCATCTCAGAAAAAAATTTCCTCGATAATAAAACATCTAAAAGACGGTAAAACTATTTCTTTGATCTCAGATGCTGGAACACCTCTAGTCTCAGATCCGGGTCATGAATTGGTTTCACAAGTCATCAGCGAGAAAATTAAAGTTGAAAGTATTCCAGGTCCTTCTTCAGTAATTTCGGGATTAATTACTTCAGGATTTAAAAATAATAAGTTTATTTTCGAAGGCTTTTTACCAAAAAAATCTAGCGAGTTAAAATCACTGCTTTCAAAATGCAATTATGAAACAAAGACAATTGTTTTCTTTGAATCCCCTTACAGAATAAAAAAAACTTTAAAAGTCATGAGAGATGTTCTTGGTGAAAATAGAAGAATAAGTATTGCTCGTGAAATGACTAAAATGCATGAAACAATTTTAAGAGGCACAATTGAGGAGTTGAACCACATTGCAGATGTGGATTTGAACCTTACTAGAGGAGAAATTGTTATTGTTTTAGAAGGATCTGATAAGAGAGATGATGAATTTGACAACAAATTGGATTATTTGTATTCAGCATTATCAAATGATCTTTCCTTGAAACAATTTTCAAAGGTTTTTTCTAAAATTTCAAAACAGAGCGCAAAAGAAATTTACAACAAATATAAAGAATAAGTATAATTCTCGCGAGCTGACCGAGTAATCGCTGCATTGCAGAGGAAAGTCCGGGCTCCATAGGAAAAAGTGCCAGGTAACTCCTGGAGGTAAGTTTTAAAAGCTTACTATGGAAAGTGCAACAGAAAATAAACCGCCTTAGGGTAAGGTTGAAAAGGTGAGGTAAGAGCTCACCGTGTTTTTTGGTAACAAAGAACAGCTAGGTAAACCCCACTTGGAGCAAGGCCAAATAGAGATTTTATAATGTTTTCCGCATTGAATCTGGGTAGGCCGCTAGAAATTCATGGCGACATGAGTTCGAGATGAATGATTACTTCAAACAGAACCCGGCTTATGAGTCAGCTCAATCCAATTTAGCAGCCTTTATTACAGCGTAAAAATCTGTTTTTTTAGAGTTTTAATATATTTACAATCCCTAAAAAGTGTGTAAAAGTGTGCAAAAGTATACATTAGTGTAACTTTTTGGGACTACTTTATGGCTGGACTTTATGGGTTTAGCAGTCTTTCCTTGGACACAAAGGGAAGAATTGTTATACCTGCAAGATACAAAGACTTGTTGAAGGAAATGGCTTCAGGGTCGATTATTATCACTCGAGATCCTCAATATCCTTCACTCTTGATTTATCCAGGAGCATTGTGGAAGAAAATTTCCGATGCCTTTGAAAATCTATCTGGCCTAAATCCAAAAATTAGATCTTTACAGTGGAATTTCCTTGGAAATGCTCATGCTATTGATTTTGAAGTCTCTGAAAGAATGACCCTTCTTATTCCTCAGTCCCTAAGAAATTACAGTCAAATTAAAGAAAAAACTAAAGTTGTACTCATTGGTATGGGTCAAAAACTAGAACTATGGAGTGAAAAAAACTGGAAACTCAAAGAAGAAGGGAAAAACGTAAAAGGCGAAAGGCTGGAAATTGAACTTCCAAGTGAAGTTCAGGAGATCCCGTTTTGAATTATTCTCATGAACCAGTTTTATTGAAAGAGACTTTAAACAATCTCATTTATGATAAAAGCGGTTCATACCTTGACTGCACCTTTGGTTTAGGAGGGCACTCAAAAAAAATTCTAGAAAATCTTAATTCGGATGGCAGTCTTTATTCAATTGATAAAGATAAAGAGGTCAAACATTATGCGAATCTAATCAAGGATGAGAGATTTAATTTCCAAACATCAACTTTTTCAAATATCTCGAGCTTATTTTCAAAAAATACTATGAATGGTGTTCTTTTTGACTTAGGAGTCTCGTCCCTTCAATTAGATAAGCCTGAAAGGG
Source organism: Gammaproteobacteria bacterium (assembly GCA_019652555.1). GTDB lineage: Bacteria > Pseudomonadota > Gammaproteobacteria > Magnimaribacterales > AG-339-G14 > MEDG-81. The sequence continues at coordinate 169,495 of BPAJ01000001.1, forward strand.
GCTTTAGCTTTATGCGTGAGGGAGAACTGGATATGAGATTTGATAATAGTTCTGGAATGTCTGCTAAAGAATGGATAAATAGCGCATCAGAAAAAGAACTTGCAGACGTTTTTTATTTTCTTGGAGAGGAAAGAAAATCTAGACAGTTTGCAAAAAAAATCATCCAAGCAAGGAAAGATACAAATATTTCTTCAACTAAAAATCTGGCAGAGCTTTTCAAACCAAAAGGTTTCCAAAAAAAACATCCAGCCACAAATATTTTTAGAGGCATAAGAATCTTAATTAATAATGAATTTGAGGAATTAAAGGAAGGCCTAATTTCAGCAATAAAAGTTTTAAAAGACAGGGGCATTTTAGCTGTCATAAGCTTCCATTCAGCCGAAGACAGAATAGTTAAAAACTTTTTCAAGAAAGATTACAAGAATTTTTTTGAGGGTATTAACTTGAAAAACGTTAATAAAATTAAACCATCGAAGGAGGAGAAATCAACTAATCCTCGATCTAGAAGTGCAATTTTAAGAATTGGGGAAATAGAATATGTCTCTTAAATACATATCATTTCTTTCTCTTTTGTTTATCTTAACTTTTGTTTTGTTAGTTTACTTACAGCTGGACTTTAATATAAAAAAAACAAATTCAGATATTTATAAACTAACAAAAGCATTTAATTATGAATTGGATGAGAATCTCTCCTTAAATAGCAGAATACAATTAAAAAAATCTCTAAAAGAAGCTTATGAGAATTCTTCGCAAAGCCTTTCTATGATCAGACCAGATGAGATATTGAAGATTGAGGTTGCAAATTGAATATCAAGCTTAATCCAAAGATATTTTTTCTTTTTTCATTTGTCTTACTCAGTGGTTTTGCAATAGCTTCCTCCATTGACGGTTTAAATTTTAAAGATAGCGAGTTAACAAAAATACCTTATTTTTATTTAAATGATGATGAAGTCATTTCTCAAAACGGCAAATCAATCCTACTAAATGATAATGATTCTTTATCTTTGGTTAATTTATCAACTGCTGGCAAAGAACCTTTAGGGTTGATTAGTAATTATTACGCAATTCAAGAGGTCCTACTCTTGAAAGATCTTCAAATTGAAGAAATGGAACATAAAAAATTTGGGCAAATAAAAATTCAAACGACCAATAAGAAATTTATTAAATTTCAAGATTTTCAACTCCCTGATCAACTTAGAACCCTGAAATTATTCTTCCAGAGCAAAGATTCACAAAATTTATTAAAAAACTTTAAAACCATAGACCTAAGACATAAAGATAAATTAGCAATTGGATATTATTAATGGCGAACAATAACAAAAATAATTTAAGAGTCGGAATAGATATAGGAACCTCTAAAGTTGTTTGCATAATTGCAGAGAATACCTCGGAGGGCATAAACGTATTGGGCTTAGGTATTCAAAATTCAATAGGTCTTCGAGATGGAGTTATTGTGGATATTGAATCTACGGTAGCAGCCGTCAAAGAGGCGGTTTCGAAAGCTGAGCTTATGTCAGGAAGGCAGGTTACAAAAGCTTTCGTAGGAATTTCAGGCGGGAGTGTTAATGGTTTGAATTCTTCAGGAGCCGTGCCAATAAAAGATAAAAAAGTAAAAATGAGCGAGGTTGAAAAGGTTATGTCTACAGCTCAAGCTCAAAGAATTCCAGAGGGCTACGAGCTTTTGCATGCTTTGCCAAGGGAATTCATCATTGATAATCAACCTGGAGTAAAGGCGCCATTAGGTATGGCAGGAGTAAGGCTCGAAGCCCATGTTCATTTGGTTTCTTGTCTTAAGAATTCAGCAACAAATATTGGATCTTGCATGAAAATATGTGGAATTGATGTTCAAAAATATGTCTTGGAACAACTTGCATCTAGCCATTCAGTTCTTACGGATGATCAGAAGAAATTAGGTGTTTGTCTTATTGATATTGGCGGTGGAACTTCTGACGTAGCAATTTTTTCAGATGGAGCAATTAGTCATACAGTAAATGTACCTATTGCAGGAACACATGTTACTAATGATATTGCTAGGGCAATTCAAACTTCGATTCAAAATGCGGAAGATATTAAAAAGAAACATGGTTGTGCTTGGAGTGAATTAGCAGATTCCGACGAAATGATAACTACTCAATCAATAAATGGTAGAGAAAACCAATCATTCTCAAGACATGGCCTATCGACTGTTATCGAAGAACGATATCAAGAAATTTTTCAAATTATTAAGCAAAGAATGGGAAATATAAATCTTGCTCAAGCAATACCCGCAGGAATAGTGTTGACCGGGGGCGCATCAAGAATAGAGGGCATTTCTCAATTAGCGGAGGCAATATTTCAAGCTCCTGTCAGAGTCGGAAAACCTCAGGGATTGATTGGTTTAAGCGATATTTTATCGAATCCCATATATTCCACAGCAGTTGGATTAATTTTGTTTGCTCAAAAGGAACAGGAAGAAGATTACATGGACTTTGCGATGTTAAACGAAAAAGGCTTATTAAATAAAGCCTTTAGATGGATACAGAATACTTTTTAACTTTATTTTAGGAGGAGTTATGAAATATAAACTAGTAGATAATGGCAAGAGAAATCAAACCATAATAAAAGTAGTTGGTGTTGGTGGCTGTGGAGGCAATGCCATAGACCACATGGTAGCTAACGGAGTTGAAGGTGTGGAAACAATTTCCGCAAATACTGATTCGCAAGCATTAACTAAAAATAAAGCAGCTGAAAAAATAATCTTAGGAGAATTAAATAATCACGGGCAAGGAGCTGGAGGAAAGCCAGATGTAGGCAGAGACACTGCTCTAGATGATTATGAAAGGTTAACGACTATGTTTGATGGTGCCGATATGGTCTTCATAGCAGCAGGAATGGGAGGAGGAACTGGAACTGGTGCAGCTCCTATAGTTGCTAGAGCTGCGAAAGAGGTTGGCGCTTTAGCAGTAGCAATTGTTACAAAACCAATGTCTTTAGAGTTTAAAGATGATTTGGCAGAAGCAGGAATTAAAGAGCTGAGGTCGGAAGTTGATTCTTTAATAACCATTCCAAATCAAAAACTAAGTGAAGTTTTTGGAGGCGACTGCACCATGTTAGAAGCTTTTGGCCATGCAAATGATGTTTTGTTAGGAGCTGTGAGAGGTATCGCTGACATCATCACTCAGACTGGTTACATAAATGTGGACTTTAACGATGTTAGAACTGTCATGGCTGAGCAAGGAGTTGCCATGATGGGAACAGGAGTTGCTAGTGGTCCTAGCAGAGCAAAAGATGCAGCAGCTCAAGCAGTAGGGAGTCCGCTTTTGGAGGATATAAATTTACAAAATGCAAAAGGAGTTCTAGTAAATATAACTGGAAAAGGCATTAAGGTTGGTGAGATAGAGGACGTTCTTCGACAAGTATCAGAATTTGCGAGTGATGGCGCTCAAATAATCCATGGTGCAGTAGAAGATAATGACATGGAAGGAGATATAAAAGTCACAATCATAGCGACTGGCTTATCAGATAGCTCTCAACAAAATGATAGAGCTTCAGGATTTAAGGTTGCTAATGATCCATACGGTAGATTTCAAGAAGTACCAACTTTAGGAAAAGTTGAAAATGAAATTGCTAAGAATGAATCAACCAAAAAAAGTGATTATTTAGACATACCGTCATTTGTGAGAAAACAGATAGATTGATTTGAATGCAAGCGAGAATAATAAATACAGAGAACTTACTCTCTGGATTGTAATATTCTTTATCCTATTAGCTTTACCAACTAAGTTAGTCTTTTTTCAAAAAAACGATTTTAGTTTAGGAAAAGAATTTTCACAAAAAGCTTCAATCAGGCAATCTTCTATTGCTTCAAAAAGAGGAGTAATTTTTGATAGAAATAACAATGTTTTGGCTGAAGATATACCATCTTATGAGATCGGCATCTCCCTAAAGGATTTTTCATTTGACCCAATTCATATCAATCTCATATCGACTAATTTAGATTTAGATATTGATAGGTTAAAAAAGCGGTTAGCTAGAAAAAAAACCAAATATTTGGTTCTCAATCAAAAAGTAGCAAAACAAAAAAAAGAACTCATTCAGTCTTTAGAAATTCCTGGAATAGTCATAAGCAAGAGAACATTTAAAAGAAACTATCCTCAAGGAGAGATATTTTCTCAATTGATAGGACTTACTAATTATAAAAACGAAGGTGTTAATGGAATTGAGTTTGCTCTTGATGAAACTTTAAAGGCAGAAGACGGTTATCAAGAAAAAATTCTTTCTAGAAAATCAGGCGTTATTCAAAATAAAATAATTAAAGAGCCAATTAATGGCTCATCAGTAAACTTAACGGTTGACTCTAAAATGCAATTTGTCTTATTTGATAAGCTTAAAAAGCTGTTGAATTTCATAATGCAGAATCTGCGTCAGGCATAATGATTGACTTGGATTCAAATGAAATTCTAGCAATGACAAATTTTCCGTCATTTGACCCCAACAATAGAAAAAAACTTAATAACATGGAATTATTGAAGAATAATTCAGCGATAGAGCTCTTTGAGCCAGGCTCTACTGTAAAACCCTTAGCTTTATCTGCCTTATTAAAAAACAATCCAGAGTTAATTGAGTCAGCAGTAAATACTTCCCCTGGGTGGATAGAATTTGAAGGTTATAAAACTGAAGATGCCAGAAACTACGGGACATTGTCTACAGAAGAAATAATTTCTAAATCCAGTAATGTCGGCATGGTAAAGCTATGCGCTGATTTTGATCCCAGTCTAATTCTTAGAACTTATTACTCTCTTGGTTTGGGGAAGTATATGAATGAAATTTTTATCTCAACCCGAGAAGGCTATCTCCCAGAATATAAAAATTTATCGCCTAGAGAAAAAGTTTCACTTTGTTATGGATATGGTCTTCAGACAACCCTGGTTCAATTAATCTCTGCTTACAGCACAATTTTTTCAGAAGGAGTTTATCGCCCACTTAAATTAATAAAAAACTCATCTCAATTTGAAGAAGAAAGAATCCTTAGCAAAGAAAATGCTAAACAAATAAAGAAAATATTGTACCAAGCAATAAAAAATGGCACCGGATTTCGGGCCAAAGTTAATGATCATGATGTTTTTGGCAAAACAGGAACGGCAAGAATCTTTAAGGATCAAAAGTATAATGAGGATTTGCATAATGCCTTATTCATAGGAATGACGAAAATAGAAGATAAAGAGTACTTGGTCGGACTATTTGTAAAAAATCCAAAGATTAACGGTGATGGAGGAGGCGATGTTGCTGCTCCAATATTTTCGGAGATCATTGAAACCATTCAAAAACTTTAATAATGCTTTCCTTAACAGAAAATCTTTCAAAATTAGAAGGTATAAAAATCACTGGATTTACCGATAATTCAAATTTTGTAAAGCGAGACTATGCTTTCATATCTCTTTCAAAAAATCCAAAGGAAGCACTTAAATATTCCAAAGATGCTATTGATAAAGGCGCCAAAATTGTCATTAGTCAGGTAAACCTCCATGAACATTTAAAAGATAAAAACTTATTTGATTCGAATTTAGTCAATCATAAAGATAAATATCTAGAGACTCTTTTTGCAAGATCAAAAAAAAGTATCAAGATCGTTGGAATTACCGGTACAAATGGAAAATCTTCAACCGCATTTTTTCTTCACCAACTTTTATCTTTCAAGGATTCCAATGCGACTCTATTAACGAATACACCAGAAGTTTCAAATCTTAAAAATACACAATTCACTCCCTTAACTACACCAGATAATTTTTTACTTCATCATTTTTTAAAAAAATCTATCGATTTAAAGAGAAAATACTTCCTTATGGAAGTTTCCTCACACGGCATAGATCAGAGCAGAATTTCTGGTTTAGATTTTTTCGCTAAGTCCCTCACAAGCTTTTCAAAAGACCATCTTGATTATCATAAAAATTTTAGTAGTTATAGAAATGCTAAAAAAAGCTTTTTCTCAACATTCGATGAAAACAACATCGTTTCCATTGATAATGATTTAGGAAGGGAAATTCATTCTGAAAACAAATCAACTTTGACTGTTTCAGTGAATGACAAAACTGCAAATTTACACTTAGAAAATAACTTAATAAAAACTCCTTGGGGAGATTTAACAAATTATCTTCCTTTTAAAAGTAAATTTATGATTTCAAATTTTTTATGTGCTTTGGGTCTCTACGGAAAGATATTCAATGAAATAGACTTTGAGGCAGAAATGCTTAAAAATTTGAAAAACCTTCCTGGCAGGTTACAAAAAATCTCTTTATTTCAGGACAAAATTTGCTATGTAGACTATGCACACACCCCAGATGCATTGAAATCTGTTTTGGATTATTTGAGAAGTAGCTATAAAGGAAAAATCATAACTTTATTTGGATGTGGCGGGGAAAGAGATTCATCCAAAAGAGGGGATATGGGAAAAATCGCCCAAGAGAAATCGGATTTTCAAATTATTACAAACGACAATCCAAGAAATGAAGATCCAAAAAAAATAGTGGCTCAAATTGTCAAAGATATGCATTTAAAAAACTTTGACATCATTTTTGACAGAAAAGAAGCTATCTCTGAGGGCTTAAAAAAACTTAAGAAATTGGAACAAGAATCAGTTTTGCTTATTGCTGGAAAGGGCCATGAGAACTTTCAAATTTTAAAAGGCAAGGAAATAGAATTTAACGATTTAACAATTTTAAATGAATTGAAGGATGTTATTTAAAAAAAATATAGAAAATCTTGCAGCCTTTGGAGGAGGAAGAATTTATTGTCAAAATATTGATTTCAAAAAAATAGTTTTTAATTCAAAAGAAATCAAAGGAGGGGATGTATTTATACCCCTTAAAGGACAAAATCATGATGCTCATAAATTTATCGCTGAAGCATATGATCTTGGGGCAGCATGTGTTGTTTCTGAAAAAAAGATTGATAATAAAAATCATATTCTTGTTAAGGATACGAACACTTTTTTAGAAAATATCGCAAGAAAACAAAGAGAACTGTTTGAGGGGCTGGTGGTAGGAATTACAGGGAGTAATGGCAAAACCACAACAAAAGAAACTCTAAGTAAATACTTCAAGGAGAAATTTAAGCAAAATGATGTCTATAAAAGTCATGGAAATTTTAATAATTTTTATGGCCTTTGTTTTTCTCTTTTGGAATTAAGCCCGCATCATAAAGTGGGTTTTTTTGAAATTGGAACAAATAATCCTGGAGAAATTTCAAAATTGGCAAATATTTTAAAAATGAATTTAAGCATTATTACGAATATTGGAAATGCTCATTTAGAAGGCCTAAAAAATATAGATGGCGTGGCAAATGAAAAAAGTGATATTTTTGTTTTTACCAAGGATGAAGGATATTGTTTAGGGGACATTCCAAAAAAATATTTAAATCTAGTTAGAGATAAATCGTCTGGAAAAAAAAGAATTTTCTTAAGCGACAATGATCCAAAAAAATTAATGAAAACTGCCATTATAAAAATTAATGATCTGCTAGAGGTTGAGTATCTTCCTGAAGAAATAGATAGCTTCTTAGATAAAAAAATTGATGTTCCTGGCAGGTTTGAAATAAGAAAATCAAAGTCAAAAGCTCTGATCATTGATGATTCGTACAATGCAAATCCAGATTCCTTTTTATATGCTTTTAAAAAAATAAAAAATCTAGATCTTTCAAAAATTTCTTTTATTGAAAAAGGTTCAAAATATCAAAAAAAAATATGCGTTATGGGGCAAATGGGAGAACTTGGAGAAAAATCCGAAGACTTACATAAATATATCCTCAAAGAGGCATCTTTAATATTTGATATTGTTTTAGCAATAGATTTCAAGGTGAATTTGAAAGAATCAAATATATCTTTCTTAAAAAGAGAAGAAATTGATTCTTATTTGAAGGAATATCTTGAAGAAGATGCTTTAATTTTCTTCAAAGGTTCACGTTCGGTTAAAATGGAAAACATCATCAAGAATCTTACTTAAAATGTTTTTACCAATACTTGAATATTTAGCGGAAAGCTTTGGGCCTTTAAGGATCTTCAACTATTTCACTTTTAGAGCAATCCTTGCAACTTTAACCTCACTGGTTTTTATTCTTTTTTTTGGCAAGACTTTTATAAGATTCATAGCAAAACAAAAGTATGGTCAGATCATTAGAGACGAAGGCCCTCAAAGTCATTTAGAAAAAAAAGGAACTCCCACGATGGGAGGGTTATTAATTTTATTTTCTATTGTATTTTCATGCCTTTGTTGGGGAGATTTAAGTAATAAATATCTTTTAGTTTCAATGGCAGTAACCTTTTTATTTGGCGTTATTGGGTTAATTGATGACTATTTAAAACTGCGTTATTCAAATAGCAAAGGTCTAAGTGGCAGAAGTAGGCTTCTATGGGAAATTTTAGTAGCTTTATCTGCAAGTTCATTGATTTACTATTTTGCTACTAGCGCAGAAGAAACTACTTTGTTTCTTCCTTTTTTCAAAGACTTTGCTCTGCAACTTGGGATTTGGTTCATTTTATTCAGCGCCTTGGTTCTTGTTGCAACTGCAAATGCTGTTAATTTAACTGATGGGCTAGATGGACTAGCAATAATGCCTTCTGTAATGGTGGCTGCAGGAATGGGAATAATTGCATACATTTCGGGTAATGCAATTCTCTCGGATTATCTTAATGTTCCCTATCTTTTTTATTCAACAGAAATAGTAATTTTTTGTGGGGCGCTAGTTGGAGCTGGGATAGGGTTTCTTTGGTTTAATACTTATCCAGCACAAATATTCATGGGCGATGTTGGATCTCTGTCTTTAGGTGCGGCATTAGGAATTATCGCAGTAAGTATTAGACAAGAATTTATATTGATGTTGATGGGGGGAGTTTTTGTAATAGAAACTCTGTCTGTAATTCTTCAGGTTGCTTCTTTCAAACTAACTGGGAAAAGAATATTTAAAATGGCTCCCTTACATCATCATTATGAACTTTCAGGGCTAGCTGAACCAAAAATAATTGTCAGATTTTGGATCGTTACCTTAATTCTTGTTCTTTTTGCTTTGGCTACCTTTAGACTAAGATAAAAATGAATTCATCCAAACCTGTTCTAATCCTTGGCAAAGGAATTACAGGAGAGTCATTTAGAGAATATTTTTCTAAAAAAAAACAACCATTCATTACTTACGATACGAGGGTAAAAAAGGATGATTTCAATTTAAAAAAAAATTTAAATTTTAATTTTATTACCGAAGAAGAAATCGATTTTAACAACTTAAAATTTATAGCCTGCAGTCCAGGATTTGACTTAAATCACAACATAATCAAAACAGCAAAAGAAAAAAACATAGAAATTAAAAGTGATATAAATATTTTTTTAGAAGAAAACACATCAAAAAAAATATTAATTTCTGGCACCAATGGAAAATCAACAGTTTGTTCATGGTTAGAAAAATTATTTAATTACCAACATTTAGATACTCTTGCCATTGGAAACATCGGAAGACCAGTTTTGGAATTCGTGGAGGAAAAAAAAGACTTTTTTGTTTTAGAGGTTTCAAGCTTTCATTTGGATATAGCACCATTACCCAAATTCAAATTATCAGTTTTGTTAAATATTACACCTGATCATATTGATCGACATGGAAGCTTTAATGAATATGCAAAAATAAAAAAGAAGATAAGTGACAGTAGTGAAATTTCAATTGTTAACGAAAATCTCAAAGAATTTATTCCTCAAGCTGATTATTTTTTTAGCAATAAAGGGTCTGTAAAAGATCAAAACTTCAATGCAATCAAAGAAATTTGTTCCTGCTTAAATCTTAATTTTTTAGAAAAAGATATTTTGAATTGTTTTGCTCAGCTTCCTCACAGAATGGAACTTTTTCATCAGTTAGATGGAAACATAACCTTCATAGATGATTCAAAAGCAACTAATGTAGCTTCATCATTAGAAGGCCTGAAAAGTGTCGATGAATCCAAGTCATTGATAGTGATTTGTGGAGGAAGATCAAAAGATCAGGATTTTAAAAGTTTCACTGATTATCTAAATAAACGTGCAAAGAAAATTTATTATTTTGGCGAGAGTACAAAAATTTTAAAAAAGCTTCTTGATTCGTCAAAATCTCAAGAAGTTTCAAACCTTGAAGAGGCAGTTCATTCGGCATTAAAAATTATTGAAAGTGATACCGTTATGATTCTTTCGCCAGCATGTTCTAGCTTAGATATGTTTGAAAGCTTTGAGGAAAGAGGAAAAAAATTTAAGGATTTAGTTTTGAATGCCAAAATTTAAAAACCAATCAACATTGCAAAGGATTTTTCTTGGTAAGCAAGATCGCTCGCTTGGCTTCGCTGATATTGATATACCTATGTTGTTCATTTCAACGTTCTTATTATTTTTTGGTATTGTCATGGTTACTTCCGTATCTCTCCCTCTCACTTCAGGGTCGCTCAACATGACTTTGAGTCATATTCAAAAAATTTTCATTGCGTTTGTTATTGCATTATTTGCTTTCAGAATGCCAATGAGCTTTTGGCAAAAAAATTCAATTTATTTCTTATTGTTCTCTTTACTTTTATTGATATTGGTTTTTGTCCCCTTCATAGGAAAAGAAGTTAACGGCGCATTTAGATGGATTCGAGTTTTGGGCTTTTCTTTTCAACCTTCTGAATTGATGAAGTTTTCGCTTATCATTTATATATCCTCATATTGCATTAGAAAATACGATGAATTTAGAGAAGAATGGTTAGGCTTCTTTAAACCTGTTTTTTTGATTTCGCTTTCCATATTGCTTATTTTGCTTGAGCCAGATTTAGGTTCATCGGCAGTAATATTTATTGTATCTTTTTCTATACTTTTTATTGCTGGAGCCCCTCTAAAGCATCTTATATCAATTTTTATAGTTGGATTATTTACATTTATTGGCTTGATATTTACAGCGAGCTACAGAATCAAAAGAATTATGGGATATTTAGATCCTTGGAATAACGAATTTGCAGAGCAGTTAAGAGCTTCTTTAAGCGCAATAAGTAATGGGCAATGGTTTGGAGTAGGCATTGGAAATAGCCAAATGAAAGAGGGATTTTTGTCGGATGCTCAAACCGACTTTATTTTTGCGATTATCACAGAAGAATTAGGCATTGTTTTTAGTTTAGTTTTAATTTTAGCTTTCTCATACTTAGTCTTCAGATGTTTTATGATAGGAAGATATGCTCGTCAAAATGATTATACTTTTGGTTGTTTAGTATCTTATGGAGCGGGAGTTTTAATAGCTCTGCATGTTTTTATAAATATCGGCGTTTCAACGGGATTGCTACCTACAAAAGGTATTACGTTACCATTAATAAGCTTTGGAGGTTCCAACTTGATGCTCATGTTTGTTTTGATTGCCTTAGTTCAGAAAATAAAGATTGAAGCAAACTTTTCAAATAAAGTTTCTGTCTAAAAAATATGTCAGATAAAAATAAAAAAATTATTATCTGTGCAGGGGGGACAGGGGGACATGTATTTCCTGCAAAAAAATTAAGCGAAATGCTTCTTAAAGAGACTGTTGAAATAAGTTGGATTGGCTCGTCTAGAGGACCGGAAGAACAAATATGCAAAGATTTAGGTATTAAATTTTATCGGTATCCATTAACTGGCTTCAGAGGCAAATCTTTATTTTTTAAAATCTTAAGTCTTATTTTTTTGATTTTCTCATTCTTGAGATTTTTTCTAGAATTTCAGATTGGGAATATTTTTTCTAAAAGAAATATCCTAGTTTGTTTTGGAGGGTATGTCTCTTTAGTAGGTTTGGCACACTTTTCTGGACCAATATATATTCAAGAACAAAATTCTATACCTGGTTCTACAAATAGACTTTTAGCTCGGTATAAAAAAATAGATAAGATTTTTTGCGGTTTTCCAAAAACCCAAGATTTTTTTGAAGAAAAGAAAGCAATATTCTCTGGCAATTTAATAAATCTTAATGCACAAAAAGTTGTGAAAAAGAAACCCTGCTCTGGTGAGTTAGATATCAAGATCATGGGAGGAAGTCTTGGCGCTAGATTGATTAACAAAACTGCACCCAAAGTTTTCAGCCAGCTATCACAAGATTTTCCTGATTTTAAATTTATCTTGTCGCACCAATGTGGCAAAGGAAACCTAGAAGAAACAAAATCGTACTACGATTCTTGTAAAAAAAATTTTGATTTAAAGCTCTTTGAATTTGTAGAAAGTATGGAAAGCTTTTATTCAAATGCGGATCTAATAATTTCAAGAGCAGGAGCTCTGTCCGTATCTGAAATTTGTGAAACTCAAAATATTGCAATTTTCATTCCTTTGAAAAATTCAATTGATAATCATCAACATGAAAATGCTAAATTCCTGGCAGAGAAAAACTCTGCATTTATTTGTGAAGAGGATCTTTTGGAAGAAAATTTAAAAAAAATATTATTTGAAATAGTTAAAAATCCTGAGATTCTTGAAAAGATGAAAAAAAACATATCCAGGATTTCTTTAACTGACAAAAAAAATATTATTGTCAAAAAAATTCTTTCAAATGAATGACATAAAAAAAATACATTTAATTGGAATAGGTGGTGCCGGAATGAGTGGCATTGCTGAAATACTAATCAATTTAGATTATGAAATTTCTGGTTCCGATTTAGTTGATACTCCAATAACGCAGAGACTTGAGTCTCTTGGAGCTGAGATTTTTTATGCCCATGATGCCTCAAATGTAGCAGAAAAGGATTTGGTTGTTATTTCATCGGCTATTTCACATGAAAATTTGGAAGTATCTGAGGCTGAAAAATTAAAAATTCCAGTTATCAAAAGAGCTGAAATGCTGGCAAATTTAATGATGCTTAAAGAAAGTGTTGCAATAGCCGGCAGTCATGGCAAAACCACTATAACTTGTATTCTTGCTCATATTTTTAGCAGTAATGAACTTGATCCTACATACATCATTGGCGGGAAGGTAGAATCTTTTGCATCAAATGCAAAGCTTGGCAAAGGCAAACATATTTTTACCGAAGCTGATGAAAGTGACGGCTCATTTTTATTATTAAGACCCCATAAAGCAGTAATTGCGAATATAGATAACGATCATTTGGAGGCTTATGACGACAGTCTTGAAAAATTAAAACAATCCTTTAAGGACTTTTGTCTGAAAACTCCCTTTCAAGGTCGAATATTTGCCAATGGTGATTCTCCTGAAGTAGTAGAAGTCATTGAAAATCTTCCTCGTAATGTATCTTTGTTTGGTTTTTCTGCAAACAACGATTTTCAAATATTAAATTTCATGCAAGACAAAGATGGTTCTAATTTTGTTTTATTTGATAAAGAAAAAAACAATAAAATGAGCTTTAAGACAAATATGCTGGGAAAGCATAATATTTTAAACGCAGCAGCAGCTATCACTGTAGCTCTCGATGAAGGAATATCTTACGAAGGAATAAAGCAGGCTTTAGAAAATTCATTTTGGGGTTTCAATTTATAGAAAAGGGTTTTTGAAAAGGACATAAATTCTTATCGATGATTATGGACATCATCCAAAAGGGAGTTAAGGTTTCAATTAAACAGTAAAGAGGTTTGGCCCAAAAAAAACTATTGGTTTTTTTTCAACCCTAGGTATTCCGCAAAAGCTTTTTTGACGATTTTGTAAGGCTTTTGTCTTCTTGCGAAAACTTAATTCTTTTAGAGATCTATCCAGCAAGTGAAAAACCGATTCCAAACTATGAAAGTGATGACCTTATTAGAGAGATACATAAGTTAAATCCATCGGCAAAATTGGTAAGAGGCATAGAGGAGGCATATGATGCAATGAAAGAAATTGCTGAGGATAATTTCATTTTTCTAACGCAAGGAGCTGGAAATACTTCGTTGCTAGCAAAAAAATTTAAAAATTAATGAAGATAGAAAATTTAAGCATTGGTATTGTCTGTGGAGGCTTTTCAAATGAAAGAGAAATTTCTTTGAGAGGAGCTCAGTCAATTCATCAAACCTTGATTGCGAAAAACATAAATTCCAGACTCATTGATATCAGAGATAAAAACGAAATGCATGACAAAAAAATGTATGACGGTATTGATTTTGCTCTTGTAATGATTCATGGAAAAGGTGGAGAAGATGGAGAAGTCCAAGAGTTTTTATCGTCATTGAATATTAAGTTTTCAGGAAGTGACATTTCAGGCCTGAAAAATTCATATGATAAAGTTCTGACCAAACAAATTTGGTGTGAAAACAAAGTAAACACTCCTCAATATGTGTCAGACATTTTTGACTGGTCTGATCTTCCTGACTTTTTAAAAAAAACTTCAAAGTTGGTTATAAAACCAAGCAAGGAAGGTTCAAGTCTTGGAGTATCTATAATAAAAAATAATTCTGAAAATTTTTCAAAGGCCATTAAACATGCAAAAAAGTTTGAAGGCACTCCAATTATTGAAGAATTTATTCCTGGAAGAGAACTTACTATCTCAGTTTTAGGAAATTTAATATGTGATCCAATAGAAATTGAAGCTCAAGAAGAGTTTTATAATTTTGAAGCAAAATACAATAGAACTGATACATCTTATAGCTTTCCTATTTTTGCAGAAGACAAACTAGCTAAGCTTAAAAAGCTTTCAAAGAATGCTTTTGATCTTTTAGGGTGTGATAAATGGGGGAGAGTAGATTTAATTGAATACGAAGAAAAATTTTACTTCATTGAGGTGAATACCGTTCCAGGAATGACAGAGACCAGTTTAGTGCCTAAATCAGCAGAAAAAGAAGGTTTAAATTTTTTTGAACTCATAAAAAAAATAATAATAGACTCTATTGATAATTGAGTTCTTTTGACTTAGACTTCGCGTGTTTTCTTGAGTCTTACTTTAAAAGATTCATACCCATAAGGAGGCAAATTGAATCATTACGAAATTATTTATATTTTTAACCCTGATGAAAAAGAGCTGGGTAAATCTCTATTCGATAAAATATTAGAGACAACCAAATCCATTAAAGGTCAGATACATAGATCCGAAGAAATTGGCTCAAGAAGATTGGCATATCCAATAAAAGATTTCTATCGAGGCGAGTACTTTTTAATCAACTTAGAGTGTAATTCCTCTGAGCTAGCATCAATAACCGACCTTTTTAAATTTAATGAAAATATTTTAAGGACATCCGTTTTAAAGAAAAAACAAGCTGAAACTGGCAAATCAGCTCTCATGGAACAAACCAAAGACTCTTCGTATGAAAAAGATTCAAAAGACGAAGGCCTTGTAAAAAAAGTTTCAAATGAAGCAAAAGAAGTTTTATCAAAAGCAGAAGAAGTAGTTGAAGACGCCATTGAAGAAGTCAAAGAAGCTGCTGAAAAAGTCGAAGAAGTTGTAGAAGATGTGGTTGAGGATGTGGTTGAGAAAGCTGAGGAGATTGTCGAAGCTGCTGAGGAAGTCGTTGAGGATGTTGTTGAAAAAGCAGAAGAAGTAGTTGAAGACGCCATTGAAGAAGTCAAAGAAGCTGCTGAAAAAGTCGAAGAAGTTGTAGAAGATGTGGTTGAGGATGTGGTTGAGAAAGCTGAGGAGATTGTCGAAGCTGCTGAGGAAGTCGTTGAGGATGTTGTTGAAAAAGCAGAAGAAGTAGTTGAAGACGCCATTGAAGAAGTCAAAGAAGCTGCTGAAAAAGTCGAAGAGGTTGTTGAAGAAGTAGTTGAAGAGGCAAAAGAAAAAGCAAAAGGAGTTTTTGCAAAAGTTAAGAATGTTTTTAAATCAGATAAGAAAAAGTAAGATATATGAGAAGACAAAAAGATAACAAAAGAAGAAATCAGAATCAGGATAACTTTCTAAAGCCTAAAAGAGCTTGTCAATTTACTGCAGCAGGCGTTGAAGAAATTGATTATAAAGATGTTGAGCTTTTAAAAAAATTCATAACAGAAACAGGAAAGATTATTCCAGCACGTATGACCGGTACAAGTGCAAAGTATCAACGCCAACTTACTAGAGCCATAAAAAGAGCAAGGCTTTTGGCATTATTACCTTTTACAGATAGTCATTAAAAGCATGAAGTTAATTCTACAAGAAAGCATTACTGGATTAGGAAATCCTGGAGACTTGGTCCAAGTTAAATCAGGTTATGGTAGAAATTATCTTTTACCTTCAGGCAAAGCGATTATTGCCAATGAAGAAAATATGAAGGTTTATGAAGCAAAACAAGAAGAATTGAAACTTCAGGAAGAAAAAAGGCTAGAAAGTGCAAAAGAGATTTTTGAAAAAATAAATGAATTTTCCGTCTCCCAAAATGTAGCGATTTCCGAGGAAGGCACAATGTATGGCTCAGTAGGAACAAAAGAGATTTCAGAACTTTTAGAAGCAAATGATTTCCAAATTGAAAGAAGTGCAGTCAGACTCCCTGAGGGTTCGCTCAAAGAACTCGGAAATTATGTGATTGATATCGAATTGCATCCTGAAGTTATAGCTAAAATTAATCTCGAACTAAAACCCGAAGAATCTTAAAATCTAATTGTCTTCATTCTTCAGTAGTGGGAGAATATCAGCCCTGCTATGAGAAAAGAAAACGACTTACCATCATCTATTGAAGCCGAAAAAGCTGTTCTTGGAAGCATTATTTTAGAACCAACACTTTGGGATTCATTGTCTGTAGAAGTTGATGAAAGTGATTTTATTGCCAACGAACATAAGTTAATTTATCGAGGCATCAAAAAACTGATTGATCTTGGATCGGAGATTGACACCGTTACTTTGATTGAATCTCTTTCAAACGATAGCGATCTTTCATCTCTTTCTAATTTTGATCGAGTGAGTTATGTAAAAAATTTGGTATCTGAAACACCAGGCACAGCTAACTTTGTTAATTATACAAACATCATTAAACAGTCTTCTTCGCTTAGGAAATTAATATCAACTGCAGCTGATATCTCTTCTTTGGCAAAGGAAGCAGATACTTTTGAAAGCGAAAGCGCTCTAAGCGAGGCTGAAGATAAATTAATAAAACTCAGAGACTCAATTCAAAGAAGTTCTGGTCCAATGTTAGCTAAAGATTTGATAAAACCGGTTTACGACAAGATAGATGAGACCATAAGATCTGATAGAGATTTGGTAGGGATAAGCACAGGCTTTAGAGATTTAGATAAGCTCACAATGGGCTTACAACAAGGAGATTTATTCATTATTGCAGGTCGACCCAGTATGGGAAAGACTGCTTTTGCTCTTAGCATTGCCGGACAATTGGTAAACGATGGCATACCATCAGTGCTTTTTAGTTTGGAAATGTCCGCAAGATCTATTATGTACAGGCTGATATCTCTGCTAGGAAAAATAGAATTAAAAAAACTATTCGAAGCAAAAAATCTTTCTGATAATGATTTTAATGAGATAGAGAACTCTCTTTCTTTACTGAGTAGATCCAAATTTTTTATTGATGATACATCTTCATTATCTCCATCAGAAATTCTCTCTCGATCAAGAAAGCTTAAAAGAGAAAATCCCGATTTAGGTCTGATCATCATCGATTACATGCAGTTGATGAATGCTGATAATAAAAATGATAATCGTGTTTCAGAAATGAGTGAAATTTCAAGATCTTTAAAAGCTCTGGCAAAAGAAATTGATGTCCCGGTAATAGCTTTATCTCAATTGAATAGAGCACCTGAAACAAGGACAGGAAAAAGACCTGTTCTTGCTGACCTAAAGGATTCTGGAGCGATTGAGCAAGATGCTGATATTGTGACTTTTGTTTTTCGTGCAGAAAAATATGAACAAGATCTTGAAAATAAAGGGCTTGCAATAATTGATGTAGCAAAACATAGAAATGGGCCTACAGGTTCAGTGAAATTGCATTTTTCAGATAAATATACAAAGTTCCAAGATCTTGCCCCAGATGATCCAGCTCTAAGAAATCCAGATTTTTCAGAAGAAGATTGAATTGAATCGTCCAACATTTGTAGAGATCGATCTAAAGGCTTTGGACTTTAATCTTAAAAGTCTTAAGAGCTCTGTACACTCTGCTAAATTTTTTCCAGTCGTAAAAGCTGATGCATATGGCCACGGCATAGATAAAATTACGAAACACATCCAAAGCAAAGTTGATGGATTTTGTGTTGCAACGTCTGAAGAGGCCATAAATCTTCGTTCAAAATCAAAAAAACCTATTTTAGATTTGGAAGGGCCTTACGATTTAGCCGATATGAAGGCTCTTCTCAAAAACGATATAGAGTTTGTTATCCACTCCAGCAGGCAGCTTAATTTTTTAAAGCAAATTAAGAAATTCAAAGAAAGTCATCCGATATGGCTTAAATTTGACTCAGGAATGAATAGACTCGGCTTTTCAATTGAAGATTCTTCAATAATTTTTGAAGAAGTTTCAAAAAAAACTAACCAAATAGTTTTAATGAGTCATTTTTATTCTTTTAAAGGTAATGCAATACAACTAAAGAAATTTAAGGATCTTGAGAAAAGATGCTCATCTGATGAAATTTCTGTAAAGAAAAGCCTATGCAATTCCGGCGGCATGATTAATTATCCTGCTTCGCAGAAAGATATTGTAAGACCTGGGATAAGCATGTTTGGCAGTAGATCTAACTTAAAAGATAAAAACATTAAGCTTGAATCTGTAATGACTTTGAAATCAAAGTTCATTTCTTTAAAAGAAATTAAAAAAGGAGAAAAGGTTGGTTACGAAGGGACTTGGCAGGCCAAAAAGCGAACTAAAATAGGTATTTTGCCAGTAGGGTACGGTGATGGGTATCCAATAAACTTGAGCAATTGCGGGAAAGTATTGATTAAAGGAAAATTAGCGCCGGTAATCGGTAAAGTCTCAATGGATATGGTTGCAATTGATTTATCAAATATAAGTAAAATTAGTTATAAGGATGAAGTTATTTTATGGGGTAAAGGCCATGAAGTAGACACAGTGGCTAAATATGCTAATAATAGTTCTTATACGTTAATGACTGGAATAACAAATCGCGTAAAAAAGGTATATAAGTTATGAAAATTAAAGTTTTAAAAGAAACCCCAAGAAACATAAAAGAGTTTCCTGTTGAAAACGAATACAACCTTTCTAAGGAAGAAGTCACTGATATAGCTGAGATTTTTAGTACTCCCTTAACAGGTT
Source organism: Gammaproteobacteria bacterium (assembly GCA_019652555.1). Taxonomy (GTDB): domain Bacteria; phylum Pseudomonadota; class Gammaproteobacteria; order Magnimaribacterales; family AG-339-G14; genus MEDG-81. The sequence continues at coordinate 188,559 of BPAJ01000001.1, forward strand.
CTTACAATTGGGACTATACGGTTCAAGATAATAGAATCAAAAGACTTTACGAACTTGGAAAAGATCTCAATTGGAATGCAGAAAAAGACATCGATTGGGACAGACCTTTACCTGAAAGAGGAGATACACCTCCTCCTATATTTTGGGACGATTACGAACCTTATCAAAAGCTCTCCACAGAAGATAAATTCACTTTCATGAGTCATAGAGGAGCTTGGTCTTTAAGCCAATTTTTGCATGGCGAACAAGGAGCTTTGTTAGTAGCATCGCAACTCGTATCTTGTGCTCCAACTTTCAATGCAAAGCTTTATGCTGCATCTCAAACCTTTGATGAAGCAAGACATGTTGAAGCATTTAATAAATACATCCAATCTAGAGTTGGAATTATGTATCCTGTAGGAACAGGTCTTAAGTCTTTACTTGATAAAATTTTGACTGACCCAAGATGGGACCTCAAATTCATCGGGATGCAAATAATCATAGAAGGGCTTGCTCTTGCTGCTTTTAATCTTGCGAGACAAGGTACTTTTGATCCTGTTTTTAAAGATATGCTTTACTTAATCATTAGGGATGAGGCAAGACACGTGACGTTTGGTGTAAATTATTTAGAGGAGTTTGTAAAAACCCTTTCTGATGAAGAAAGAGAGGAAAGAGCTCAATTTGCTTATGAGGCTTGTGTTGTGATGAGAGGTAGATTGATGTCTTCAGAAGTATATGAACATTTTGGATGGGATGTGGAAGATGCCATTGCTTTTCAAAGTAAGTCCGATGTTACCAACAACTTCCAACACTTGTTGTTTACAAGAGTCGTACCTAACTTAGCAAGAATTGGGTTATTAACTGATAAAGTCAAACCTTTGTATGATGAACTAGGTGTTTTGGATTACCAAGACTGGCCAACAGATGGAGAAATTGATTGGGCTTCTCTTTCAAGGCCGCTGGATCAATCGGAAGAAGTAGAAGAAGGTCAGTTTATATCCATCTAACTTATCCCTGATAAAGTTTTCTAAATAGCTTTAGACTATTCTGATATACTAATGAACCATCTTGTATGAAAAAGATGGCTTCAAAAAATCCTAAATTCTTATTTGTAACTGGTGGAGTCGTCTCTTCTATCGGTAAAGGTATTCTTTCAGCTTCACTAGGCTCTCTTTTAGAGAGTAGAGGGTTAAAAGTTACAGTGATGAAGCTAGATCCATACATAAACCTTGATCCTGGCACAATGAGTCCTTTTCAACATGGCGAGGTTTTTGTTACAGAAGATGGTTCTGAAACCGATCTCGATCTTGGGCATTATGAAAGATATTTGAACTCTAAAATGTCGCATAAAAATAATTTTACTGCAGGTCAAGTGTATGAAGATGTTCTTAAAAGAGAAAGAAAGGGAGAATTTTTAGGTTCAACCGTACAAGTAATTCCTCATATCACCGATGAGATTAAAAAAAGAATTGCCTATGGCGCAGGCGATAATGACATCGCAATTATAGAAATTGGTGGAACCGTTGGCGATATTGAGTCACAACCTTTTTTAGAAGCAATTAGGCAAATGAAACTTGAGTTGGGATCTGAAAGGACACTATTTACACACTTAACTTTCGTTCCTTATTTAGCATCATCAGGAGAAACTAAAACAAAACCAACTCAACATTCCGTGAAAAGTCTGTTATCTCATGGTCTGCAAGCAGATATTTTAATTTGTCGTTCTGAACAAAATCTTTCAAAAGCAGATTGTAGAAAAATTGCTTTGTTTACCAACGTAAACGAAGATTGTGTTTTTACATTACCTGATGTGCCATCAATATACGCAATCCCTGTAATGATGAATAAACAAGGCTTAGATCAGCAAATAGTAGAAAAACTAAAATTAAAGTGTTCTAAGCCAAAACTTAATGACTGGAAAAGGGTTACTAAACTTGAATCAGAGCAAAAAGGAGAGACTAAAATCGCGATGGTAGGTAAATATACTGAATTGGTAGATTCATATAAATCAGTAAATGAAGCTTTAATTCATGCGGGCATCCACAATAAGACAAACGTAAAAATTGAGCATATAGATTCTGAAAGATTCAATAAGGGAGTAGAAAATTTAGAAGCTGATGGTATTTTAATTCCAGGAGGATTCGGAAATAGAGGCGTCAAAGGAATGCTTAACGTAGCAAAGTTTGCTAGAGAAAATAACATCCCTTATTTTGGGATATGTTTAGGGATGCAAGTTGCGGTCATAGAATTTGCAAGAAATGTATTGAAATTGGATGCTGACAGTACTGAGTTTAAGAAGAACACTCAAGCATCCAGTAATAGGATTGATTACAGAATGGCTTGATGAAGATGGACTCGTTCAATATCGTTCAGAAGATTCAGACAAAGGGGGGACCATGAGACTGGGTAGCCAAGTGTGCCAGCTTAAGAAAAACAGCAAAATGGCTAAACTTTACAATAAGTTAAAAATATCCGAGCGTCACAGGCATCGATATGAATTCAATGGTAATTATGAATCAACTTTCAATAAAAACGGCATGGCCATTGTAGGTAAGTCTGAAGACGATACTTTGGTTGAAGCAATAGAAATTAAAAAACATAAATGGTTTGTTGGATGTCAGTTTCATCCTGAATTTACCTCCGATCCAATAAACGCTCATCCGCTTTTCAAGGGATTTATTAAGGCTGCTAAGTTAAACTCTAAGTAATAAATGACTGATTTAATTGAAATAGCAGAAACAAAAATATCAAATTCAAATAAGCTTACCATTATCGCAGGCTTAAACGTTCTGGAAGACGATCAGCAAACTGTCGAGGTTGCTGAAAAACTAAAAAAAATCATTGAATCTCAAGGCAATCCCTTTATTTTCAAAGCTTCATTTGATAAGGCAAATCGCTCATCTGTAGATTCTTATCGAGGACCGGGTCTAGAAAAAGGCTTAGAAGATTTTTAGAGAATTAAAAAAAAGTGACTATCAACTTATTACCGATATTCATGAAATAAGCCAAGTCGAACAAATATCAGAGGTTGTTGATATTATTCAAATACCTGCCTTTTTATGCAGACAAACAGACTTGATTAAAGAGGCTTGTCAAGCTGGAAAGCCGTTAAATATCAAAAAAGGACAATTTTTGTCTCCTGATCAAATGAAAAACATTATTGAAAAATGTAATAATTTTGGTAACGACCAGGTGATGTTGTGTGAAAGAGGAACTTCATTTGGTTACGATAACTTGATTGTTGATATGTTGGGCATGTCCAAATTGAAATCTTTCAATTGCCCAGTTATTTTTGATGTAACTCACTCACTGCAACTGCCCGGTCAGGGAAAAACTGCTGCTGGCGGTAGAGGGGAGCAAGCCGAAGACCTTGCTAAGGCAGGAGTATCTTTAGGGATTGCAGGGTTATTCATTGAAGTCCATCCCAATCCTGAAGAAGCACTTTGTGATGGACCCTCAGCAACACCTTTGCATGAATTTGAAAGTCTCTTAGAAAAAGTCAATGCAGTAGATCAAGCAGTCAAAGGGTTATAAGAAATGAAAATAAAAGAAATCAAATCTTTCGAAATCCTTGATTCCAGAGGCTCTCCAACTGTTGCAACCTTAATCAAGTCTGATGAAGAATTAGCCGAATTTGGTTTTGTTCCTTCTGGCGCATCTACTGGCTCTAGGGAAGCAATAGAAAAAAGAGATAACGGAAATAATTTCGATGGCAAAGGTGTTTCTCAGGTCATAAAAAATGCTGAAGAGAAATTGTTTCCTGAGCTGATAGGTATGGAAATTAGCTCGCTAGAAGAATTTGATGCTCGATTGATTGAATTGGACGGCACAAAAAATAAAAAAAATTTTGGTGCCAATATTATTCTTTCTTTGTCCTTGGCTTTCTGTAAATTATCGGCAAGCAAAGAAAAAAACAATTGTATCAATATATTTACGATTATTTTTTAGAACACTTTTCTTCAAAGATCGAAATGAAGATGCCTTTACCGATGATGAATATTCTCAATGGTGGGGCGCATGCTAATAATAAGTTAGATTTTCAGGAGTTTATGATTCAGCCGGTTGGCTTCTCTTCATTTAAAGAGGGCTTAATCTGTGGCGTCGAAGTTTTCAATTATTTAAAAAAAACTTTAAATCAAAAGGGATTTTCAACCGCAGTAGGTGATGAAGGTGGTTTTGCTCCTGGAATTGATTCTGCCGAAGAAGCATTAGATTTAATATCAAGTTCCATAGAAGCAGCAGGCTACAAAGTAGATAAAGACGTAACTTTTGCTCTAGATTGTGCAGCTACTGAATTATTGAGTAAGGATAAGTATGTTTTTTCAAATGATGAGAAGCTATCTTCAGACGAACTAATAGAATATCTTGCTAAGTTAGCCAATGCGTATCCTCTTACTTCTATAGAGGATGGACTTGATGAGAACGACTGGAGCGGCTGGGAAAAACTGACTAAAAAACTTGGAAAAAAAACGCAGTTAGTAGGTGATGATTTATTCGTTACCAATAAAGAAATTCTTCAAGAAGGAATTGACAGGAGCGTTGCTAATTCTATTTTAGTAAAAATAAATCAAATAGGAACAATTTCTGAAACTCTCCAAACCATAAACTTAGCTTATCAACATAATTACAGCTGCGTGATTTCTCATCGTTCTGGTGAGACGGAAGATAACTTCATTGCCGATTTAGCAGTTGGTACCGGTGCAGGACAAATTAAAACTGGCGCCCCGTCAAGGTCGGACAGAACTTCAAAATACAATAGGCTTTTAATGATCGATGCGATGGAAGATCTGAATTTCCTTGGACGACAGGAGTTAGCTCATTGATAGAAAAAATTAAAATTTATTTCCTGCCAAGTATTTTAGTGATACTTATTTTTCTCATTTTATTTTATATTATAGGAATCTTATACGGGGATAACAGCATAAGTCGATTGAATACCATGACTCAAGAAAAAGCTACGTTAGAACATAAAATCGCAGAATTAAAAGAAGACAATAAAATTGCTTAGAATGGAACTAGATAGTTTTACAAATGATCCTGAAGCTTTGGAGGGTTATGCTCGAAGTAATCTAAATTTGATTAAAAAAGGGGAAGTTCTCATTGAACTAGTACCAAATGAGTGAATACGTCGCTTTAATTCCTGCTGCTGGAGTTGGTGCTAGAGCTCAACTAAAATTAGCCAAACAATTTAACTTGGTTGGCAAAAAGACCATCATTGAATTTGCAATAGATCCTTTTTTGAAAGACGAAAATTGCAAAACCATCTATGTAGTGGTTGCAGAAGACACTGAAGCTTGGGAGGCCTTACCAATTTCTCAACATAATAAGATTAAGACTTGCATTGGTGCTTCTACTAGGATGCTATCTGTTTTGAATGGGCTGCAAGAAATTAAAGAGGATGAAGATAAATCAATATTAGTTGCCGTGCATGATGCTGCAAGACCTTGCTTGGACCTTAAAGATCTTTTGGGTCTAATGAGTAAAGCTCAGGATGAAATCAAAGAAGATGGGGAAGGGTGCTATCTTTCTTACCAACCAACAGAAAGTGTTAACTTGGTAAAAAATGAAAAAGTACAAAAATCCTTAGATCGAAATAACGTTTGGTTGTCAGCAACACCTCAAGTTTTTTGTTTGGAAGATCTATTGTCCGCTTTAACCAAAGCCAATGATGATGAAAAAGTATTCACTGATGAAGTAAGCGCTATGCTGCATTATTTTAAAAAAGACATATCCATTTACCCCTGTAATAAAACAAATATTAAGGTGACTAAAAAAGAGGATTTGGAAACAGTAGAACAATATTTAAAGCTTGCTGGCAGAATTTAGTGAGTAATCTGAGAATTGGGCAAGGATTTGACGCTCATAAAATCATCAAAGGTTCTAAAGATTTCATCTTAGGCGGTATCGCAATCGACTCTGAGTATGAGGTCGTTGCTCATTCCGATGGGGATATCATCAGTCATGCAATCATCGATGCCCTTTTAGGTGCTTGTAAGATGGGTGACATCGGCAAATTGGCACCCTCCAATGAGGAAAACAGGGGCATCTCTAGTATTCATCTCTTGAAAAAAGTTGCCACAATGCTTTTAGAGGCAGGATATCAAATTGTAAATATTGACCTTACTTATGTTGGAGAAGAGCCTAGGCTTGAGAAATTCAAAAAAAAAATTGAAGAGAATTTAGCAAAAGAATTAAAAATGAATCCAAATGATATTTCTTGCAAAGCAACGACAACAGACGGTTTAGGTTATGAAGGCGCTCGAGAGGGCATCAGCACTCAAGCGATTGCTCTCGTTACGAAGAACTAATTAATATGAAAATAATACTCACCAATGATGACGGATTTGACCATCCTGGTATCAAAGCTCTTTTTAAAGAATTGCATGACAAACACGAAGTGTTTCTTATAGGTCCAGATCAAAATCGAAGTGGATTTAGTAGCGCAATAACTTTTTTGACTCCCTTAAGACACAAAAAATATGCAGATAATATATTCAGTCTAAACGGTACTCCCGTTGATTGTGTAAAAGTGGCTAGAAACATGCTGTGTCCCTTCGAACCAGAAATAGTCGTTTCTGGAATAAACCCAGGTCCAAATTTAGGCTCCGATGCCATTTTATCCGGTACCGTTGGAGCTGCTTTAGATGGTAGGAATTTGAAGTATCCTTCAATTGCAGTGTCTGTAGCATCTTTTGAAATCGATGATTTTTCTTTCGCTGCAAAGTTTGTTGCCAAAGTCTTGGATAATCTAGACAACTTGGAAATGGAAGACTTTCAAATTTTAAACATCAATGTACCGGATCATAATGAATTTCCCGATCCTGAAATTAAAATCACTAAAACTTTCCTCAATGAGGAAGAAGGTGAGAAGAATTTTGATGCATCCGATCGAAAGAATTTGGAAGATGGATTCATTTCAATTTCCCCAATTAAGGTAGACATGCATTCCAACTCTCAACAACAGGTAGTTGAAGACTGGGCAAAAAATTTATAGATCAATTGAATTTTGAATTTGCTAGAAAAGAATTAACCAGAGAGCTATCTCAAAAGGGCATTAAAGATCCGAGAGTGCTAGAAGCCGTCTACCAAATACCGCGACATGAATTTGTCGATGCAACATTTACTTCTAGAGCTTACCAAGACATGTCCTTACCAATTGGTCATCAACAAACCATTTCACAACCTTTTGTTGTAGCAAAAATGACAGAACTTTTGATTCAAGGAAATATCTTAGACCAAAAACCTTTAGGAGCAGTTTTGGAGATCGGCACTGGCTGTGGGTATCAAACAGCAATACTTGCTAGATTTTGCAGAAAAGTATTTTCTTTAGAAAGAATCGAAGCCCTATCACTTCGGGCAGACAACAATTTAAAGAAAGTTGGTATAGACAATTACCAATTACGTTGGTCTGACGGTACTTTAGGCTGGCCAACCCCAAAAAAATTTGATGCCATCATTTGTACAGCAGCAATTTCACAAATTCCAAAAAAATTAAAAACTCAACTTGAGGTGCATGGCAAGCTCATTTGCCCCGTCGGCGATGGGAAGAAACAACATTTATTACTCTTAGAAAAAAAATCAAAAGATGAATTTCATGAAACAATTTTAGATTCTGTGTTATTTGTTCCTATGCTTGAGGGAAAGGTTTCTGAATAGCTTTATTCAAGGATTAATACATTAATTTTATTTGTTTTTTCCTTCCACTCCTCGTGATCTGGCATGGGATCTTTTGCCTCAGTAATGTTCGGCCAAATCTTTGAATATTTTTCATTTATTTCAATAAATTCTATTTGATCAGCTGGAACTTCGTCTTCTGCATAAATGGCTTCAATGGGGCACTCAGGCTCACACAAACCGCAATCTATACATTCGTCTGGATTGATGACTAAAGTATTTTCTCCTTCATAGAAACAATCTACAGGACATACTTCGACACAATCGGTGTGCTTACAATTGATGCATCCTTGGCCAACAATAAAAGTCATTAATCAATTATAATTTAAATTGATGATTTCCAATGACGAACTACAAGATTTAGCTATAAAGATAGGTCAGGTATTAACAGAGACAAAGAAAAGTGTTTCTACAGCAGAATCTTGTACAGGAGGCTGGATCGGTAAGGAATTTACAGGCATACCAGGTAGTTCAAAATGGTATGGTTTTGGGTTTATCACATACTCTAATAAGGCAAAGCTTAAAACTCTTGGCGTTAGCAAAGATACTCTTTTAGAGGAGGGAGCTGTAAGTGAAAATGTTGTGAAGGAAATGGCAGAAGGAGCTATAAAAAATAGTGGCTCAGATTTTTCAATTTCAATAAGCGGTATAGCAGGACCTACTGGAGGAACACATGATAAGCCGGTTGGAACGGTATGTTTTGGAATTGGCACTAAAACTGAAATAACTTGCTTCACCAAACTTTTTGAAGGAAATCGTGACGAAGTCAGAAAACAGAGTGTAGCTTTTGCTTTAAAAGAATTATTAAAATGTTTGCAATAATTTTTAATATATTGTTAAATACTGTATAAATATACAGTTTTATTATGCCTACAAGAAAAACAAAAAAAGACGATACAGCGTCACCAGAAAAAGGAAAATCTTTAGAAACAGCCATCTCTCAGATTGAGACCCAATTTGGTCCTGGAACCATCATGAGGATGGGAGAAAGGGAGGTTCAGAGTATTCCAAGTATTTCTACAGGTTCATTAGGATTGGATTTGGCACTTGGCATAATGGGCTTGCCTAAGGGCAGAGTAGTTGAGATTTTTGGTCCCGAATCTTCAGGAAAAACAACTTTGACTTTGCAAGTTATAGCCGAGTGCCAGAAACAAGGAGGAACCGCGGCATTTATAGATGCAGAGCATGCTTTAGATCCAGTCTATGCAGAAAAAATTGGAGTAAAAATAGATGACTTGCTTCTTTCTCAGCCTGATACAGGCGAACAAGCCCTGGAAGTTGCCGACATAATGGTTAAATCTGGTGGAATAGATGTTTTAGTTATTGATTCTGTAGCCGCATTAGTACCCCGAGCCGAAATTGAGGGCGAAATGGGGGATCATCATGTTGGCCTTCAAGCTAGACTGATGTCACAGGCACTAAGAAAAATAACCGGTAGTATAAAAAAATCAAATACTCTTGTTATATTTATTAATCAAATTCGAATGAAAATCGGTGTAATGTTTGGCAGTCCTGAGACTACCTCTGGTGGTAATGCTTTAAAGTTTTATTCTTCTGTGAGATTGGATATTAGAAGAATTGGTACAGTTAAAGACGGCGACGAAGTCGCAGGAAATGAAACTAGAGTTAAGGTTGTTAAAAATAAAGTTTCACCTCCATTCAGACAAGCTGAATTTCAAATTCTTTACAACAAAGGGATTAACCGTGCTGGAGAAATTCTCGATATTGGAGTTGAGAGAAAAATCGTTGAGAAGGCAGGTGCTTGGTACGCTTACGATGGTGAAAAAATTGGCCAAGGTAAAATTAATGCTAGTCAGTGGCTAAAAGACAACCCAAATATAGCTAAGAAAATAGAAAAACAGATTACAGACTCAATCAAAGAGACCCAATAAGTCTTTTTCAGTTATTTCAGATTTTGCTTGATCTCTTCTATTGATTATTTCGATTAAGCCTTTTTCAACGTTCTTTTCGCTAATGACTATCTGATAAGGATTCCCCATTAAGTTGGAATCAGAAAATTTATTACCTGGAGATGCATCTCTATCGTCATAGAAGACATCTACATTGTTACTCATTAAATATGAGTATATTTCCTTAGCTTTGTTTTTAACTATCTCTGATTTCTTTTCATTGATTGAAATTAAAGAACAATCAAAAGCAGAAATATTTTTTGGAAAAACAATACCTTCATTATCATGATTTTGCTCTATAGCAGCTGCAACAATTCTAGAAACTCCAATTCCATAACAGCCCATTTCTAAAATTTTTTGACTATTATCATGTTGGACACTTAAACCCATAGATTTGCTGTATTTATTACCTAGTTCAAATATATGACCTACCTCAATTCCTTTTTTAATTGAAAGTTTGCCATGCTCACTATCAATATCAGACAGATCATTATTTTCAATTTTTTTCTCAATTTCCGTTTTTAAGGAATCTTCCAATAATTCAATATTTGATGAAAAATCTTTATCGTTAAATACCAATGTATCTTCACCAGAATCAGCTAAGACATGAAATTCTTCAGACATATTCCCACCAATTGCTCCTGAATCAGCTTTTACAATCTTGTAATCAAAGCCAATTTCATCAAATATCTTTTGGTAACACTCTTTCATAGCTTGATAGCTTTTGCTCATCCCTTCTTCATCAAGATCAAATGAATAGGCATCTTTCATTAAGAACTCTCTGCCTCGCATGACTCCGAATCTAGGTCTAATTTCATCTCTGAATTTCGTTTGTATTTGATAAAAAGTTTTAGGCAGATCTTTATGACTTTGCAGTTCTTGACGACATATATCGGTAATGACTTCTTCATGAGTAGGTCCGAGATAAAATTCCCTTTCATTACGATCCAAAAAACCCAGAAGTTCTGGACCCATTTGCTCAGACCGTTTTGTTTCGTCCCACAGTGTTTTTGGTTGAACCATCGGCATTAAAACTTCTAAACAACCATATTCATTCATATTTCTTCTAATGATAGATTCGACTTTATTAAGAATCTTTAATCCCAGGGGCATCCACGAATAAATACCGGAAGCCAACGGTTTTATCATATTTGTTCTGATCATAAGTTTATGGCTTATGAGTTCTGCGTCTTTTGGGGCTTCTTTTTGAGTTTTATAGTGAAATGAGGAAGCTTTCATTTAAAATATAAATTAATATTCGGCTTTAAAAATTAATAATACTAAAAAAAGATGCTTACAGTGAGGAATAATGCCTATTTATGAGTACCAATGCAGTAAATGCGACAAAATATTTGAAAGAATTGTTTCTGTAGCAGATTCTACAAAAACTGTATTTTGTGATTGCTCGCCAAAAGCAAAGGCTAAAAAAATTATCTCAGCCCCATCCTTTCGTTTAGAAGGATCAGGTTGGTACGAAACAGACTTTAAGACAGGCAATAAAAAAAATCTTGTACAATCAGATATTAAAAGTAAAAAACCCTCTAAGGAACCAAAAAAAACAGAAAACTCAAAACCTGCTAAAAAAGATTAAACAATCTTTCTAAATATGGAACGTACTCAAATAAAAAATATTTCTAATAAAGAAATCGATTCATCCTTTCTTATTTCTGGATGGGTTGAAAAGGTCAGAGATCATGGAGGTGTCATATTTTTAGATATCAGAGACGCATCTGGATTAATGCAAGTTGTTGTTGAGCCAGACGATAAAGAGTTATTCAAAAAGTCGGAATCGATAAGAATGTCTTATGTTCTTGAAGTTACAGGAATTCTTAGAAAAAGGCCTAAAGGCACAATTAATGAGTCATTGGCGTCTGGAGAACTGGAACTAGTTTCAAAAGAAATTGATATTCTTTCCAAAAGTAAACCTTTGCCTTTTCAGTTAGATGAGCATGCAAAAGTCGGTGAAGAGGTTAGGCTCAAATACCGTTACTTGGATTTGCGAAGACCAGAAATGCAATCAAATCTGAAAATCAGATCGCAAGTAAATCATGTAATTAGAAATCATCTGATTGATGAAGGCTTCATTGAAATAGAAACACCAATGATGGCTAGAGCTACCCCAGAAGGTGCTAGAGACTTTTTAGTACCCAGCAGACTTTACAACCAAAAGTTTTATGCACTTACTCAATCTCCTCAATTATTCAAGCAAATGTTAATGATCGGCGGCTTTGAAAAGTATTTTCAAATAGTTAGATGTTTCCGAGATGAAGATACTAGGAAAGATCGACAGCCAGAATTCACACAATTGGATGTCGAGCTTTCTTTTATTTCCGAAGATGAGGTTCTCAATATTTCTGAGAGTTTGATTAAAAAAGTTTTCTCTGAGACTTTAAATATAGATTTTGAAGATTTTTCAAGAATTAAATATCAAGATGCAGTAAAAGATTTTGGTTCGGATAAACCTGACCTCAGGAATCCTTTAAAACTTATTGATGTTAAAGATATTTTTAATAACTCATCGTTTAAAGTTTTTGCAGATCCTGCAAAAAATGATAAATCTAGGATTGTTGCTTTGAAAATTGATCAAGAAATCAGTAGAAATAAAATTGATGAATACACAAAATTTGTTGCTAATTTTGGAGCTAAAGGACTTGCTTACATAAAAGTAAACGATGCTAAGGATTTAGAAAAAGGCTTGCAGTCTCCAATTCTAAAGTTTCTCTCTACTGATGAAATTTCTAGTTTAGCCGAGCGGTTAGAGCTAAGCTCAGGAGATACTGTATTTTTTGGTGCTGATCATCGAAATATAGTAAATGATTCCATGAGCGCATTGAGAGAAAAATTAGGAGAAGATCTTAATTTGATAGATCATGAAGCATATAAATTCAGCTGGATAACTGACTTTCCTTTGTTCGAAGAAGATGTTCAAGGAAACCTTTCTCCCTCTCATCATCCTTTCACAGCTACTCAGGGAGGCCTTGAGGCTCTCAAGAAAGATCCGGCAAATGCTACTGCTAAGGCCTATGACTTAATTCTCAATGGCAGTGAAATTGGTGGAGGTTCCTTAAGAATTAATGACATAAATGAACAGCTCGAAGTTTTATCTATTTTAGGGATAGAAAAAAAAGAGGCGGAAGAAAAATTTGGGTTCTTTCTTGAAGCCTTATCTTATGGCTGTCCTCCTCACGGAGGAATAGCTTTTGGGCTTGACCGATTGGTTATGTTACTTTGTAAACAAGAATCCATCAGAGATGTCATTGCTTTTCCAAAAACTCAATCAGCAACTTGCTTGCTTTCAGATGCACCTAGTCATATTGATCAAGATCAATTGGATATGCTTTCCATAAAAGTTATTGAAGAGGATTCATAATGGCTGGGCATTCCAAATGGGCCAATATAAAGCACAGAAAAGGCCGTCAAGACGAGAAGAGACAAAAAGTATTTTCTAAGCTCATAAGAGAGCTTACCGTTGCAGCAAAACTAGGCGGTCCTGAGCCAGGAGATAATCCTAGACTTAGATTGGCATTAGATAAAGCGCTTGGAGCAAACATGCCCAAAGATACTATTGAAAGAGCTATTGCGAGAGGTTCTGGAGATCAAGAAGCTGAGAATTTAGAAGAAACAATCTATGAAGGGTATGGTCCAAACGGAGTTGCAATCATTGTCGAAACCTTAACCGATAACAAAAATAGAACCGTTGCTGAAGTGAGGCATGCTTTTTCAAAGTATGGCGGCAGCTTAGGAACAGATGGTTCGGTAGCTTATCTTTTTACAAAAGTAGGGCAGATAGTCGTAGAGAATACCGATGAAGAGAAAATATTTGATATTTCTGTCTCCAATGGAGCTGAAGAGGTCGAAAAAGGTGATGAAAATAATTTAATCATTTCCGTAGAGGCAGAAGAATTTCATAATCTAAAAAATGTCCTCGAGGAACAGCAGATCAAGATTGATCAATATGAGCTAATCATGAAAGCATCCAATAGCGTTGAACTTGATGACGAAGCCTCAGAAAAAGTAATTAATCTTTTGGAAAGTTTAGAAGATTTAGATGATGTGCAAAATGTACATTCAAACGCAGAATTTTCTGAAGGAAGTTTTGCTTGATGACCAATTCAAGAAATAAGGGAGCGTCTTTTGAAAGAGAAATCGCAAACACTCTAAACGATTCTTTGGGATTAAAAAAGCCTTTAAAAAGAATTTTAGAGCAAACCAGGGAAAAACATTTACCAGACTTAATTTTAGGAAAATGGTTTATTGAATGTAAAAGGTATGGTCAAGGCGCAGAACCTTTAGAAGGGTGGTGGGATCAAGTCATTGCTTCCACGCCGGAAGATGGTTATCCAGCCCTAATTTACAAATTCAATCATAGACCAATAAAAGTGAGAGTCCCCCTTCATACTGTGAACAATAATTTAAAGAAAGATTTTAACAATACTTGCGATATTTCCTTGGAGAGCTTCATAATTTTATTAAAGTCTCTTTATGAGAAGGATATCGAAATTCATCTTTGATGCCGGATTCCATAGATATAAGAATTTACTACGAAGACACTGATGCTCAAGGCGTAGTTTTTTATGCTAATTATTTGAAGTATTTTGAAAGAGGCCGCACTGAGTTTTTAAGGAAATGCGGTTATCTGCAAAATGATCTTTTGAAAGAAGGCTTAATTTTTATTGTGAATAAATTGGATGTGCATTATAAAAAACCTGTATTGCTGGATCAGGTTATAAAAGTTGAATCTTCTCTAACAGAAGTTAAAAAGGCTAGCTTTTATTTTCACCAAAAAGTAATTTTAGATGGCGAACTAATGTGTGAGGCTAAAGTGTTATGCGGTTGTGTCAGCCTTGATACCAAAAAACCAGTTGCCCTGCCAAGCGAATTAAGAAGTAAAATGGTAGATAGAAAAGATGCAAGCTGAATTAAGTTTTTTAGATTTATTTTTAGGTGCAAGCTTCGTGGTTCAGCTTGTAATGATTGTTCTATTCGCTCTGGCCGGCACCTCTTGGTGGTATATATTTGATAAATGGTTAACTTTGAGCAGGGCAAAAAAAGATCTTTATCTCTTTGAAACCGAATTTTGGAATTCAAAAAATATAGAAAAGATATTTAACGATTGGAAACGCAAAGCGGATAACTTTGGGTTGTCTCAAATATTTGTTATTGCTCACGAAGAATTTATAAATGCTGAAAACTTTGCTATCGCGGAGGATCGAATAAATAAAACAACAGAAATTATCATTAACAGACAAGAAGAAAGACTAGAAGAGGGATTGTCGTTTTTGTCTACAGTTGCCTCAGTCAGTCCTTTTATTGGACTTTTTGGAACCGTTTGGGGGGTAATGAACGCTTTCAGTGGATTAGCTCAGCTTTCTCAAGTGTCGATAAATGCAGTAGCTCCAGGAATATCGGAAGCCTTAGTAGCAACAGCATTAGGTCTTTTTGCCGCTATTCCAGCTCTTATTTCTTATAATTGGAGCGTTCGGTCAATTGATACAATTATTAAAAGTTACGAAAACTTTACTGCAGAGCTTTTAATTACTTACCAAGAGCACCATGTCCAAGAGAAGAGTAAAAAATAGAAAACTCTTAACCGAAATAAATGTTATTCCATATGTAGATGTTTCCTTGGTGTTGCTCGTTATTTTTATGGTTGCAACTCCTTTTATGATTCAAGGGATTGATCTGGATTTACCAAAAACTGAATCAGAAGCATTGAATAAATCCAAAGGCGATAATATGACAATTTCCATAAGCAAAGAGGGTTATTATTCAATGGATCTAGGAGAACAAGAAAAATTGTATGAGAGCTTCGAAGTATTTTCTAAACAGCTTGAAAAAATCATAAAAAATAATCCAAATATCGAGGTTTTTGTTAGAGCAGACCGAGACACGAGATATGACAATGTCGCACAAACTATGTCTCTTATAAAAAATTTTAAGTCAGACTCCATTAATCTGATAACAGAACCAATTGGGAATGAATAAAATTCTGACTAGTTTAAATACCTTTGCACTTATTCTGCTCTTCTTGTCTTTTGTTTTTTCTGTTTTTTCAATCACAACTTTAAAAGTTGATGAAACGCAATCAATAAAGGTAAATTTCTATGAGTTAATTGAAATTGCAGAACAACCCAAAAGACTTTCTGGAACCAAACCTAAAGAAAGTATCCAGGAAGCTGATTTGAATAAAGTAGAAGAAAACAGCGAGGTTAAAAAATCTTTAGACTTTGAAAAATATAAATTAAACAAACCTGATATAAAAAGAGAACTTAGCAAGATAAAACTTTCCAAAGAAAGAGAAGTAATACTAAAAATTTCAGCCATTATTCAAGATAAAATATCTTCAGTTTGGATCAAGCCGAATTCTTTAAGTAAGGTTTTAGCAGCAAAAGTTTTAATAAATTTAGCTCCATCAGGAGAAGTCATAAATTTTGAAATGGTTGAGCCTAGCAACGATAAAGTCTTTGATGAATCTGTTTTAATCGCTATTAATAAAATAAGCTTCTTTGAGGAGGTTTTAGGACTTGATAGAAAATTATTTGAATCAAATTTCAGAAATTTTAAATTGGTATTTAAGTCTTCAGGGGAGATAGAGTGAAGAGAAGTCTGATTATTCTAATTTTTTTATCTAGCAATATATTTTCTCTTTTAGAAATAGAGATCATAAAAGGGAGTGATAATTTATCTAAAGTAGCCTTTGTGCCCTTTGGAATTGAGGAGAATGTTAACGAAAACTACGGGGAACAAATTTCCACTCTGATTGAAAAAAACATGTTGTTGTTTGGCGAATTTGAAAATTTAGATAAGGCTGAGATGCTTTCATTTCCTGACTCAGAAGAAGATTTTTACTACAGAGACTGGAAGATCATGGGAGTTGATTATTCTGTCATAGGAAAGATTAATTCAGTCAATGCGTTAGGAAACCTAAACATCTCGTATTCCCTTTTTAACATTAATCGTAGAATAAAAATATTAGAAGGTGAGATAGTCGGAAGAGAAAATAATATAGAAGGAATTGCTAAAATTATCAGTAATCGGATATATGAAAAAATTACTGGCTTAAAGGGAATATTCGATACTAAATTGGCTTACATAGTTAATTCAGATGCCGAAACATATCAAATGTGCATCTCGGATATTGATGGCAAAAATGAGCAGATTTTGTTTACTTCCGCTGCGCCAATTATGTCACCTGATTGGTCCCCTGATCGAAAAAAAATAGCATATGTATCTTTTGAAAACGGATTAGCTGAAATTTTTATACAGGATTTAGCTTCAGGAGAAAGAGAATCCATTCAGGCCCTTGGCATGACAAACAGCGCCCCAGTCTGGTCACCAGATGGAAAAAGTTTAGCCCTGGTAGTTTCCTTTTCTGGCAATCCTGATATTTTTTCTTATTCCATAAATAACAAAAGACTAGTGAGACTCACTAATCATTATGGAATAGATACAGAACCATCTTGGTCACCTGACTCTAAGAAAATTATTTTTACATCCGATAGATCAGGATCACCACAGTTGTATGAAATAAACACTCAATCCAAAAGAAAAAAAAGGCTTACCAGAGACGGTAATTATAATGCCAGAGGAAGATATTTTCCCGATGGTAAATCAATTTTCTTTGTTCATGGAAACGATGGAAATTTTCAAATTGCTACAAAGAAACTTTCAAGTAGGTTCATCGAAACCTTAACTTCTACATCGTTAGATGAATCTCCTACCATTTCGCCAAATGGCAACATAATTATCTATGCCACAAAAGACGGTTCTAAGGGTTATCTAGGAGGAATTACATTAGATGGAAAGTCCAGATTCTCCTTGCCTGTCAAAAATGGCTCGGTGAGAGAGCCTGCATGGTCTCCGTTATTTAATTGACAAAACTAAATATAAAATATCCTGTCTAAGAGAAAAGTATTATAATGACCTCCCTTAAGAGGCTTTAAAAATGAGGAGACTATTTATGGAACCGATTGGAATTTTTATTTTGGCAACTATTTGCCAATTCTATTCATGTGCGCAGAATGTTTCTGATTCTGTTGAAAGAATGCAATATGCTTCTGTCGCCGGAGAAGAGTACCTAGAAGGTGAAAAAATAGACACCAATTTAGACGACAAAGTATATTTTGATTTCGACAAATCTACTCTTGATGCGGATGATAAAAATTTGCTCGAGCAATACCTTCCTGCAATTAGAAAAGCGAAGATTGTAAGATTGGAAGGCCATTGCGATGAAAGAGGAACCAGAGAATATAACCTAGCACTTGGTGAAAGAAGAGCTTTGGAAGTTAGAGATTTCCTAATTATCAAAGGCGTATCTGGAAAAAAAATTAGAGTCGTAAGTTTTGGAGAAGAAAGACCTATTAAAAATGCTTCTAATGAAAAAGCTTGGGCTGAAAATAGAAGGGTAGAGATCTCCCTTTACTAGATTGAATATTCTTAAGAATTTTTTATTTTTTTCGTTTTTAGGCTTATCTAACCTAACTTATCTTCAGGAAGATGAGTCAATTGAGCTTCTGCTAGAGAAGATAAATCAATTAAAGAAAGAAATTGAAAATCTTACTGCCTCAATCGAAACAAATAATCTTAGTATCTCAAGGTTAGAAGAAGCTAACCAAATAAGATATGTTGATTTAGACAAAAGAATTCATCTTATTGAAACTAAGCTTTTATTTGAAGAATCTTTGGAAGAAGATTCTCCTGAAATTTCTATTAATCCTCTATCTGGATTAGTTGATGAAGAGATTGAATCTGGCGAATTTGATCTGTGGTCAAATTCAATGAGACTCATTGATAATTCAAGATATTCTGAAGCAGCAGAAAATTTAAGACTTCTTATTCTTTCTTATCCAGATGGAACATATACAGGCGATGCTTATTTTTGGTTAGGTGAGATT
The DNA here is from genome assembly GCA_019652555.1 of Gammaproteobacteria bacterium. GTDB lineage: Bacteria > Pseudomonadota > Gammaproteobacteria > Magnimaribacterales > AG-339-G14 > MEDG-81. Next base: position 207,016 of record BPAJ01000001.1, read on the forward strand.
TATTTGGTTCAAGAAATGTTTGAAGATTCTTCAGAAATTTTAAATGCTTTTGTTCTTAAATTTGAAGATCATCCCAGAAAAGCAGATGCCTTATATAAACTAGCTCTTGTAAAAATTAATTTGGAAGATGTCGTCTCTGCAGAAGAACTCTTACAAGAAGTTATAAGTAATTATCCAAATTCTGGAGCAGCTTTACTTGCTGAACAAGATTTAATTAAACTTAATTCTCAATAAAGGTATAATCCTTCTCTTTTTGGGTCGTTAGCTCAGTTGGTAGAGCAGTTGGCTTTTAATCAATTGGTCATAGGTTCGAATCCTATACGACCCACCAAAGATTATGTATTTTTTACTCATAGGCATTGGAGCATTTCTTGGAGCAATCTCAAGATTTCTCTTGAGTTCCGCTCTTTCAAAAGTCTTATTTTTTGGACTTCCGGTTGGAACTCTCTTTGTAAACATAATAGGTTGTTACATTATTGGAGTTCTTGTTGCGTTTAATCTTAACAACAAAGATTTTCTGCTACCTTTTTTTATCATTGGATTTTTGGGGTCTTTCACAACTTTTTCAGCTTTTACTAGGGAAATTTTGATATTTTCAAATTCAAATGGATTAGTGTCCAGTTATATCCTTGCTTTAGTTATTTCGTCTCTTTGTGTATCCTCTACAATAATTGGATTTAAAATGTTTTCGTGAGATGGAAAAGACTATTTTTGAGAAGATTATAGATAGAGAACTCCCTTCAAAAATTATCTTTGAAGATGATAGATGCATCGTAATAGAGGATATAGCTCCCAAGGCACCAACACACTTATTAATAATTCCAAAAAAATTGATCACTAAGCTATCAGAAGCTCAAACAAACGATAAAGATCTTTTAGGACACCTAATGTTAGTGGCTAAAAAGGTCGCAAAAAAAATGAATATAGACGACGCATTCAACATCGTTATAAATAATGGTAGAGATGCGGGACAAACTGTTTTCCACCTGCATATTCATTTATTGGCAGGAAAAAATTTTTCTGACTTTCTTCCTGGTTAAGATAACTCCGAAAGAGCTCTTTTCTTTGCAAAAATATCTTCAAGCTTTTTTATTATACTTTCTCTAACTTCAAAAAGATTATTCGATAACGCAAGAGCTTCTTTTAATTGGAACACTGCAGCATCAAATCTGCCAGTAAGAATGAAATATTCAGCTCTAGATCTATGTAAATCTAAGATATTACCTGAAAGTCCCTGAGCCTCGGCAAGTCTATACCAAACATTTGGATCTGTTTGTCTATCTTTTGATAACTCCTTAAGAAGTTTCTCAGCTTTACTAGCTTGATCATTATTAAGGTAGGCTTCTGCTAAAAGTATTGTAGTTGAATAATTCAAATCGTGAATTTCTAAGATACTTCTTCCTAATGATATTGCTTCAAAATAATTTCCTGCAGCCAAATGCAATTCAAGCAAGCTTGTTTCAAGAACAAGGTTATTTGGATTTTCTTTAATCAATTCTCTTATCAGCTCAAAGGCTTTATTGAACTCTTTATTTTCCTTATGAGCTAATGCCAGACCATACTTATTAGATATTAAGATTTGATCATTCGTAGACTTAAGGTTCTTTTTATATCTCTTAATCAACTTGTTTGCGTTCTGTTCAGACCAAATTTCTGCTCTTTTTTGCATTAGGTAGAAATCGATATTATCTCGATAGCTATTTTTATTTGATTTGGGCAGATCATCTGCTCTTACTCTCATGTCAGATAATCTTTCGCTTGGAAGAGGGTGCGTCATAAGATATGAAAATTCTTCTGAACTTTTACTTTGATATTTATCTTGCATTCTCTGAAACATAGAAGTCATGTCATCAGGATTAAATCCAGCCTTCACGAGATTATTAAATCCAATCCTATCTGCTTCTTTTTCGTTACTTCGAGTAAAGTTAATTGACATTTGTTGCATTGCTGCAGGGGCTATCAAAATAGCTTCAGGATTTCTTGAAGCTGCAGCAACAACAATACTTCCCAAAACCATCAAAGCATTCGCTAGAGGTGATGACCGGTTTTGAGATCGCGCATAGTGCCTTTGACTCAAATGAGCTAATTCGTGACACATTACTGAAGCCAATTCACCTTCTTTTCTAGTTTCAAGAAACATTCCAAGGTTTATTCCTATGATACCTCCAGGAGCAGCAAAAGCATTTATCGACTTATCTTCTAGAACAATAAATTCGAATCTTCTGTCTTGCACATCACTATCTTCAGATAACCTATAAAGAAGATCTTCAAGGTAAGTTCTGATCATTGGGTCATCATGTTCTTGAGCAACTGACCTATACATTGATAGCCAAATTCTTCCTAGATTGTATTCACCAGATAACGATATTGATGAAGATGAGTAATCTCCCAAGACAGGAAGGTCTTGGCCATTTGTGTTTTGCGAAGCTAGAAATGTTGAGAAGCAAAAGGAAATTATTATAAAAAATAATTTATTTTTCATTTTGAAAGTATAATTAGACTACATACTATCAACAAATGATTAATTTTCTCAAAAACTTTTTTCAAAACTATTTTTACGATGACGAGCATTACGCTGCCTTATTTTTTCTTATCATTGGCCTTATTGTTTTTTACTTTTTGGGAGGGATATTAGCCCCAATTCTCATAAGCATTCTTATAGCATATCTTTTAAATGGTTTAATGACTTATCTTGAAAAAAAGGGAAATAGTAGAATTTTATCGCTCTCAACTACATTGTTTGTATTTAGTATTTTTTATCTTTCAATTTTTTTCTTTTTGCCTTTTCTTTCAAGACAAATACTTCTTTTAGTCTCAGATATCCCCCAGATTTTTGAAACAGTTAATACATTTTTGTCTTCCCAATTTAAAAACTACTCAGATATTTTTTCTGAAAGTCAGATAGATGAATTTATATCAAACACTCTTAACTATATTCCTTCAATATTGCAGAACGCCTTACTTCAACTAAATGCAGGTTTTTCAACAATAATGAACGCTCTTCTTTATTTGATAATCATTCCTTTTTTAGTCTTCTTTTTTCTTAAAGATAAAACTTTTTTCTTAGAAAATTTAAAAATTTTATTACCTGCTAAAAGAGAATTATTATCTACGATTTGGAAAGATCTAAACCTACAACTATATGGCTATTTAAAAGGAAAAGGTTTGGAAATGCTTATAGTGACTTTGGTTACGGGAATAGTATTTTATTTTCAGGATGTAAATTACTCAATCATTTTAGCAATCCTAATAGGCCTTTCGGTCCTAATTCCATACGTTGGCGCTATTCTAGTAACAATACCCGTAGTAATTATTGGGCTGTTTCAATGGGGTCTTGAAACAAGTTTTTATATCTATATTTTAAGCTATCTTCTAATTCAAGCGCTGGACGGAAATGTTTTGATGCCGTTATTGTTGGGTAGGGAGGTAAAGCTTCATCCAGTATATATAATTACCGCAGTTTTAATATTTGGAGGAATTTGGGGTTTTTGGGGATTACTTTTTGCAATACCTATTGCAACTTTTTTGAGAGCTATCTTAGTATCTTGGCCAATAAAGGTGAGTTAACTTATTTTCTATAATGAGTTAAGCACCTCTTCTACATGTCCCTTTAATTTAACTTTTCTCCATTCTTTAGTTAATTTTCCATTAGAGTCTATTAAAAAAGTACTTCTTTCAATACCCATATATTTTTTTCCATACATGCTTTTTTCCTTAATGACATCAAATAACTTACAAATTTTTTCTTCCGGATCAGAAATTAATTCAAAAGGAAAATTAAATTTATCTTTAAAATTTTCGTGAGATTTTAAAGTATCTTTGGATATACCAAAGATCAGGGTATTTTTTTTAGCGAAAGATTTAAAGTTATCTCTAAAATCTTCACCTTCTGATGTACATCCTGGGGTGTTATCTCTCGGATAAAAATATAAAACTATATTTTTACCTTGGTAGTCATTTAATTTAAATTCTTTATTGCCAGTCATCTCAGCACTGAAATTTTTTATCTTTGAACCTTCTTTCATTTTTTAATTAAGATTATTTAAGTTATAAAGTAATATTAGCAAATAATAATTTTTTAAAGTATTAAAATGTCAATTAAAGGTTCAATAACTGCTTTAGCTACCCCGATGAAAGAGGATGCGAGCATAGATTATGAATCTCTTAAGAATTTAATAAATTTTCAAATAGATAACGGTATTGATGGCATAGTTGCAGTTGGGACTACAGGAGAATCAGCAACAATAGATTTCGAAGATCACATAAAGCTTATCGAATTTTTTGTTAAAGAAAGTGATAATCGAGTTCCAATAATTGCTGGAACTGGAGCAAACTCTACTGAAGAAGCAATAATACTTACCAAGGCAGCAAAAACTATTGGAGCGGACGCAGCTTTATTAGTTTCTCCTTACTACAATAAACCTCCTCAAGAGGGTTTATTGCAACATCATTTAAAAATAGCTGAAGAGGTTCAAATTCCTCAAATTCTGTATAACGTTCCCTCTAGAACTGCAAGTTTTATTGAATCTTCTACAGTTTCTAAGCTTGCTAAGCATGAAAATATTATTGGAATTAAAGATGCAACAGGCGAGATGAAAAATTTAGAAGACCTCAAAAGTCTTTGCAATAAAGAAATTGATGCGGAAGAGTTTTTTTTATTCTCAGGAGACGATTTTACTTTTTTAGAATTTCTCCAACTTGGAGGTCACGGCACGATTTCAGTCACCTCTAATGTTGTTCCAAGTACAATTTCTAAAATTTGTGATCTTGCTAAAACAAATCTTTTAGAAGCTCAAACCTTAGAAAGTAGTCTAAGCGAATTGAATGAGCTTTTGTTCTCTGAATCTAATCCCATTCCAGTAAAGTGGGCCTTATACAAAATGGGTCTGATTGATAAGGGCATAAGACTTCCATTAGTAGAACTAAACGAAAAATACAAAAAACCTTTAGAAACTTGCTTGAATAGCTTAGGATTAATAGATGAATAGCTTAATCAAAATTGTCGTTTTTCTTGCGCTTGCATCTTGCACCACAAATCTGGTTAACAAAGATGAAAAAGTAAAGCCAAAAATTTCTAGTGTTGAAAAAAATTCCTCAATACTGCTATCGGAAAGGGTTTTAGATGACAGTTCTTTTATTTTAGATAATTATCCTATCCCTGGGGATATTGAGGTCATTTCTGATGAATATAAGACCAAAAGGCCAAAACAATTATTTTCAGCCGCAGCAATGAACGAAATAAGACTTCATAAGTTAGGTGAAGTCAGGTGGGTTTATCTAGGTTTGGAGCCAAGCATGGTCTGGCCAATGATACTTGAGTTTTTTGAAGGCAGTGAAAGCTTAAGTCTTGGGAATGCAGATTCATCTACAGGCATCTTAAGTTCTAAGTCATTTAGCTTTAAAAACCAAAAGACCAAGGTAGAGCTAAAAATTGAACCTGGCTTACAGCAATCTAGCTCAGAAATTTTTGTTTCTCACTTAGCATCCAAAGATGAATTATGGGAAATTATTCCAAACGAAAACAGTAATTTAGAAGCTATTGTGGAAGAGCTATATGATTTTTTATCTTCGACAAGCCCAACTAGCGGAACATCACTTCTTGCTTTAAATCTGAATACGACTAACAAAACAGAAGTCATTACAAATGATTTGGGGCTAAGAGAAATAAAACTCAAAGTAAATTTTGCAAGAGCTTGGGCTTCAACCAGAAGATCGCTAATTCTTTCTGGCTTCAAAATCATTGACGAAGATAGAAATGAGGGTAAATTTTATTTAGAATATGAAGTAAGGAGATCTATCTTTAATCAATCTCCTTCTTTATCAAGTGTTCAGGTGTTGGTATCTGAATCAAAAAAAGGAGAATGCACTATTTCTACTAACCTAGGTGTTGATAATATTGATATTTCAGAAGATATAATTTCACAAATCAACCAAGCTTTAACATAAAAAATGGAAAAAAAAGAATTACTTACAAAAGGGAAGGCTAAAGAGCTTTATAAAACAGATGATGAATCTAAGCTTGTCATGGACTTTACTGATGATACATCTGCGTTTGATGGAAAAAAAATAGAACAATTAGCTGGAAAGGGTACTGTCAATAATAGATTCAATAACTTTATTATGAATCATTTAGATTCCAAAGGCGTTGCTTGCCATCTTCTGGAAGAACTAAATGATCACGAAAGTTTAGTTTTATCTTTGGATATGTTTCCAATTGAATGTGTAGTGAGGAACTATGCTGCAGGAAGTATTTGTAAGCGTCTTGGTCTTGAGGAGGGGATGAAATTTGAAAATCCTATTTTTGAATTCTTTTACAAAGATGATGACTTAGGCGATCCAATGATAAATGATAATCACATTATATCATTTGGCTGGGCAGAAGCTGATGATATAGAAGTTCTAAAAAAACTCACTTTAGAAATTAACGATCATTTAGTAGATTTATTCCTTAAAGCGGACTTAATTCTTGTTGATTTCAAATTAGAGTTTGGAAAAAACTCAGGAAAAATATATCTTGGGGATGAATTTACTCCAGATGGTTGTAGAGTTTGGGACAAGGAAACAAAAAAGAAGCTAGATAAAGACAGATTTAGATTGGGTCTTGGAGACGTGGTTGAATCTTACCAAGAAATTGCACACAGACTTGGTGTAAATTTAACTTAAACCTTTATTAATTTCTTCCAATATCTCGCTGCCAGGACAAAGTTCGTCTTGTTCCAGAGTGTTAAGAGGTTTATCAGGCAAGTCCATTATTTCAGTTAAAGGCTTGCATTTATTGTCTACATAAAGCAATCCGGTGATAATTTTTCCTTCTTTATTTTTTTCCCTAATTAACTCCAAAGATTTCCCAGCATCCGTGGGATCAAAATTATGATCTGTTTTTTCTAATGAAAGTCTTGAACCATCATGAAGCTTTACTTCTACACTCGAACCATCATCATAATTAGTCTTAATTTCCTCTCCAAGGGGAACAAAATCTGTTTTGCCCATAGCTTCATTGTGATTTCGAATGTAATCGTAACTTTTAGTTGAAGAATCATGATTATTGAAGGTCACACAAGGACTAATAATATCTAAGAGCGCAAAACCTTTATGTTGAATTGCACCCATAATTAAAGGAACCAACTGATCTCTATCTCCTGAAAAGCTTCTAGCTACATATGATGCTCCCATCTGAATTGCCATTGAAGTAAGATCAATTGGCGGGAATAAATTATCTTCTCCATATTTATTTTTAGATTCAAGGTCATTTGTTGCGGAAAATTGTCCTTTTGTTAAACCATATGTTCCATTATTTTCAACGAAATACACCATGTTCACTTGCCTTCTTATTGCATGAATAAATTGACCTATACCAATTGAAGCACTATCTCCATCTCCCGATACTCCCAAATAAAGGAGATCTTCATTAGCGCAATTTGCTCCTGTTGCTATAGAAGGCATCCTTCCATGAACAGAATTAAATCCATGAGAGGCATTTAAAAAGTATGCAGGAGCTTTTGAAGAACAACCAATTCCAGACAATTTAGCTACTTTGTATGCTTCTATATTTAACCTAAAACAGGCTTCAATGATGCAAGCGCTTATTGAATCATGGCCACATCCTGCACATAGCGTAGAAACGCCACCTTCATAATCTCTTCTAGTGAGACCTAACTTATTTTTTTCTAAATTGGGGTGTTTATTTATTGGTTTAAAGTAACTCATGTGATTAATGCCTGTTGTGATTCTCTTTCATATATTTTCTTAGCAATAAATTTTGCCTGAATTGGATCCCCGTTGAACCACACTAGTGATCTAAGTTTTTCTGCTGAAATTCCTCCTTCAGCCATTATTAAGGTTCTCATTTGACTATCCCTGTTTTGTTCAATCACATAGATAAGGTCATGATTTTCGATAAATTCCCATACATCTAAATTAAAAGGGAAAGATCTAATTCTCATTAGATCTACCTCAATGTTATTTTCATTGAGAATATCTTTAGCCTCATACATTGCTGCAGATGTACTTCCATAAAAAATTACTCCAGAGCTTCCTTGTTTTTCAGAAAGATTAATAATTGGATCGGGAACTAATTCAGACGCAGTCCTAAACTTTTTAACCAATCTTGTTAAAGTTTGCTCGTTGATATCTCCATTTTCGGTATACCTAGCATATTCATCATGAGATGTTCCTCTTGTAAAGAATGCTCCCTTCTCAGGGTGGGTTCCAGGATAGGTTCTATAGCAAATACCATCGTCATCAACATCTAAATATCTCCCAAAATTATCCATCTTGTCTAAATCTTCAGCCTTAAGAACTTTTCCTCTGTCATATTTCTGTTCATCATCCCACTCAAATTTATCTGTAACCCAATCATTCATTCCAATATCTAAATCACTAATTACAAATACAGGAGTTTGTAATCTTTCTGCTAAATTAAAAGCTTCAGCAGAAAATTCAAAACACTCCTGAGGATCTTCTGGAAATAAAAGCACATGTTTAGTGTCACCATGTGAAGCATAAGCACAAGAAAGGATATCGGATTGTTGAGTTCTGGTTGGCATTCCAGTTGAAGGTCCACCTCTTTGAATATTGAAAATAACAAGAGGTACTTCTGCAAAATAAGCTAAACCTAAAAATTCACTCATTAAGGAAATGCCAGGGCCGCTTGTTGCAGTGAAGCCTCTTGCGCCATTCCAATTTGCACCTATGGCCATTCCAACTGCAGCTAATTCATCTTCTGCTTGAACACTTATATAATTATTTTTACCTGTCTGAGGATCAACCCTATATTTTGAAGCGTATTTTTCAAAGCCTTCAGCAACAGAGGTTGATGGCGTAATTGGATACCAAGAGCAAAATGTAGCTCCTCCATAGACCGCTCCCAATCCACATGCGTCATTTCCGGAAACAAGTATTTTATCCTTTAGTTTGTCCTCCCTTTTAACGTTAATTCCTAGCGGATAAGGTAAATTCTTTAAAACGTAATCTCTTCCAATATTTAAGGCTTTTATATTTGGTTCGATCAGTGCAGGCTTGCTTACAAACTGTTCTGAAATTAATTTCTCAAGAACTTCATATTCAATTTCCAAAAGAGGCGATAATGCTCCTACATAGGCAATATTTTTAAATAATGCCCTTTGTTTAGCGTTAGTAAAGGAATCTACACAAAGTTGCGTTAAAGGTATTTCGATAACAGTGATGTCATCCCTATTAAAATTTCTTTTCCAAGTAGAATCATATAAAAGGTAACCACCTTCTGAAATTTCCTCAACGTCTTGAGAATAAGTTTGGGGATTCATAGCAACAGCAATATCTACACCGCCTCTACTTCCTAAGTATCCTTTATTATTTACTCTGACTTCAAACCAAGTAGGCAAACCTTGGATATTTGAAGGAAAAATATTTTTTGGACTAATAGGTATGCCCATCCTAAAGATAGATTTAGCAAACATTTGGTTAGCACTTGCAGAACCTGTTCCATTTACATTTGCAAATTTAATGACAAAGTCATTAAGCGAATTAATCGGATCTACTTTTACAGGATTTTCCACTAAGCAACTTCCTTGGCTTTAACTCTACCTTTGTTCAAGTTATGCGCTTCAATATAATTATTTTTTTGAATGTCCCAGGCTCCAGTCGGACACCTTTCTGCACAAAGTCCACAATGAACGCACATGTCCTCATCTTTGATCATGACTCTTCCAGTGGCTAGTTTTCCTGAAACATAAAGATCTTGATCTAAATTCAAAGCCGGCACTCTAAGTTTTTCCCTAACCTTTTCTTCAGTATCATTTGTAGTAAATGTAATACAGTCTGTTGGACATATATCAACACAAGCATCACACTCTATACAAAGCTTCTCTTGAAAAACTGTCTGCATATCGCAATTCAGACACCTCTGTGCCTCATCGAGTGCGAGTTTCTCATCAAAGCCTAACTCAACTTCCATTTTAAGATCATTAAGTGCTTGTTTTAAATCTGCATGAGGAACTTCCAAACGAGCTTCTTGTGAAACGTCGTTATCATACGACCATTCATGAATTCCCATTTTTTGACTTACTAAATTTGTAAGAGGTGGAGGCCTATCGAATAAATCAACTTCACTACAAAAATTATCTATGGAAATTGCAGCTTGATGGCCGTGCGCTACAGCCCATATGATATTTTCAGGACCCCAGGCAGCATCACCACCAAAAAAGACTTTTGGATGAGAAGACTGCATTGTAGTTTTATCAACAACAGGACAATCCCATTCATTAAAATCAATTCCGATATTTTTTTCTATCCATGGAAAAGCATTATCTTGACCAATTGCCAAAAGAACGTCGTCGCACTCAATAATTATTTCTTCGCCAGTAGGAATCAGCTTTCTTTTGCCATCGGTATATTGAGCTTCCATTTTTTCAAATTTCATTCCCTTAAGCTTGCCTTCATCATCTAGTAAAAATTCTTTTGGAGAAGTGTTATCTAGAATAGGAATTCCCTCATCAATAGCTTCTTCTAACTCCCAATCAGATGCTTTCATGTCTGATTTTGGACTTCTAACAGTCACCTTAACGTCATCTGCTCCTAATCTAATGGCTGTTCTACAACAATCCATAGCAGTATTTCCACCACCAATGACAATTACTTTCTTACCTATTGATTTGGTATGTTCGAAAGCAATACTAGTTAACCAATCGATTCCAATATGAATATTTTCACTAGCTTCTTTTCTGCCAGGTATTTCAAGATCTTTACCCTTAGGAGCTCCTGTGCCAACGAATACAGCATCAAAAGAATCAATGACTTTTTCCAGGCTATCGATGTAAGAATTAGTTTTAAGTTCAGCTCCCATTTTTATTATTCTATAAACCTCTTCGTCTAATACTTCTGCAGGAAGCCTAAATGACGGAATATTAGTTCTCATTAATCCACCAGGTTTATTATCTTTCTCAAAAATAGTAACTTCATATCCGAGGGGTAATAAGTCTCTGGCCACTGTCAAGGAAGCAGGACCTGCACCAATAAGGCCAATTTTTTTACCATTTTTAACTTTTGGAATATCAGGGAGATAAGGATCAATGTCATTCTTATAATCATAAGTGACCCTCTTTAATCTACAGATAGCTACTGGCTTATCGTGAGTTCTCCCTCTACGACATGCAGGTTCACATGGCCTATCACATGTTCTTCCAAGTATTCCTGGAAATACGTTAGATTCCCAGTTAAGCATGTAAGCATCATCGTATTTTTTTTGAGCAATCAGACGAATATATTCAGGAACATTGGTGTGAGCAGGACATGCATATTGGCAATCAACTACCTTATGAAAATATTGCGGATCAGAAATATCAGTTTTTTGCATGTGCTCAGTTCCTCGAAGCACGATGCCTTTATCATCTGCATTAACTTTCCTTATTTGAAATTCAGTTTTGAATTCTTCAATAATTTTATCTCTAATAGGTATGGCCTTATCTAAATCTTTCTCACCAGTAGTTCTTCTTAGATCATAGCCTAATTCACTTCTTAGAGACAAAGGTACAGCAAGTTTCACCCACCATACATTGTTTCTTTTAAATAAATATTTTTTATCAGACATTTAAAGTGTACCTTATCTTCATCTCACAGCGCTATAAATAAAGAATTATAGTATTTTTAATTAAAAGGTACAATACTAAGTAATATGTTTATGAAATGTTAGCTTTTAATTAAATGTACCTTTTTAGATTATTGTTTTCGTGGTACCATTCACGCGAAAATTTGATGAAATGAATACTTATTATTTTGATTATGCTTCTACTACTCCAGTTGATTCATTGGTGGTAGATAAAATGAAAGAATGTTTATCAGTCGACGGAGCCTTTGGTAACTCTGGATCTAGATCACATGTTTTTGGCTGGAAAGCTGAAGAATTGGTTGAGGAGGCTCGAGTAAATGTTGCTAACTTAATTAACTGTGATCCCAGAGAAATAATTTGGACTTCTGGAGCTACTGAATCAGATAACTTAGCAATCAAAGGTGCAGCATATTTTTACTCTGATAAAGGCAAACACATTATTACTTCTAAAATTGAACACAAAGCCGTTTTAGATGTATGTAGACAACTTGAAAGCGAATCTTATGAAGTTACTTATTTAGAGCCAAACAATGACGGAATTATTACGCCTGAGTCTGTTGAGGCGGCCCTAAGAGAGGATACCGTTTTAGTTTCTTTGATGCACATCAATAATGAAATAGGCGTTATAAACGACATTGAGGCCATAGGAAAAATTGTAAAACAAAATGGGAGTATTTTTCACGTTGATGCAGCTCAAAGCGCAGGGAAGATTCCAATTGATATTGAGAATTTAGAAGTTGATTTAATGTCATTTTCTGCTCATAAAATATATGGTCCTAAGGGGATTGGAGCGTTATACATCAGAAGGAAGCCTAGGGTACGTCTGCAACCTTTATTCCATGGTGGGGGCCAAGAAAGAGGTATTAGGGCAGGAACTCTCCCAACTCATCAGATTGTTGGAATGGGCGAAGCTTTTAAGCTTGCCAAAGAAAAAATGTCAGAAGATTTTAAAAATCTTTCTAAATACAGAGATATTTTATGGAACGGATTAAAAGACATGGAAGAAGTTTATATAAATGGAGCGATTGATAATACATTTCCAGGAATTTTTAATATGTCATTTAACTTTGTTGAAGGCGAGTCTCTAATAATGGCATTAAAAAATATTGCAGTTTCATCTGGCTCTGCCTGTACTTCTGCTAGTCTTGAACCTTCTTATGTTTTAAGAGCCTTAGGAAGAAAAGATGAACTTGCTCATAGCTCGATACGATTCTCTTTTGGAAGGTTCACAAAGGAACAAGAGGTCAAAGAGACTGTAGAGCTTGTGAAAGATTCTGTTAACAAACTTAGAGAAATCTCTCCGCTATGGGAAATGTATCAAGATGGCGTAGATTTAGATAAAATAGAGTGGGCATAATTTGAAAATTTTAACTGCGAGGAACTAATGGCTTATTCACAGAAAGTAGTAGATAAATTCGAACAAACACTAAAAAACCCCAAAGAAGCAAGTGTGGGAAGATGGAAGCCTGGAGACAAAGACTTTCACAGAGTTGGTACAGGCATAGTTGGCGCTCCTGCTTGTGGAGACGTGATGAAGCTTCAAATTAAATGTGAAAACATAGATGGTACTAATAAAATTGTTGATGCCAAGTTCAAGACTTATGGTTGTGGTTCAGCGATTGCCTCAAGCGGAGAGCTTATTGATATGCTTAAAGGAAAAACTCTAGAAGAGGCTCAAAACATCTCAAATCAAGAAATCGTGGATATTCTTGAATTACCCGCTATAAAAATTCATTGTAGTGTCCTTGCTGAAGAAGCTATCCATAGGGCGATAGATGACTTCAAAAGCAGAAGAAATAATGACTAATGCCAAAAATCAAAGTATTGCCGCATGCTGAAATATGTCCTCAAGGCGCAGAATTTGAAGCAGAGTCAGGTATCTCTGTTTGTGAAAATCTTCTTAATCAAGATATAGATCTAGAACATGCTTGTGAACTCTCATGCGCTTGTACTACTTGTCATGTTGTCTTTACAGAAGGTTTTAATTCCTTAAATGATTCTTCAGATGATGAGGAGGATCTATTAGATAAAGCCTGGGGTTTGGAGCCAAGATCAAGATTAAGTTGTCAGACAATAGTAGAAGACACTGATTTGGAAATTCAAATTCCTAAATACACAATAAATATGGTTTCTGAAAATCACCCAAAGTCTACTAAGACCTCAACTAAAGAAATTTCTTCAAAAGATTTTGATATTTCTAATACTGCTGCCAATCATTTAACTGAAATGATCAAAGCAAATAATTCATATGGCGTTCGAATATCTTTAAAAGATTCGGGCTGCTCAGGCTTTGCGTATCAACTTGATTTAATTGATGAAAAAGACAAAAACGATCTCGCCGGTCTAGTAAATGGAGTAAATTTATTTATTCACGATAAAAGTTTTGTATTTCTTAAAGGTACTAAACTTGATTTCGTTAAAAAAAACTTAAACCAAGAACTGGTTTTTTTGAATCCAAACGTTTCAGCTGAATGCGGTTGCGGTGAAAGTTTTAATTTTGACAACGAGCTTGTAAAAGATTTATCTAACAACTAAATACAATGGATTGGTCAGATACCTATGACATCGTAGATAGTCTCTGTGAAAAATATCCAAATGAAGAGCCTGAAAAGTTGCTTTTTTTGGATCTAATGAATATGGTTACGTCTCTTGAAGGGTTTGAAGGAAAGAAAGAGAACTGTAACGAAAGAATTTTGGAAGCCATTCAGGCTATCTGGATAGAGGAGAAAGATTAATGTCAGAAAAAACCTTATGCATAATTAAACCAGATGCAGTGGAAAATAATTTTGTAGATCAAATAAATGAAATGATTGAATCAAAGGGATTGAGTATTTTAAAAAGCAAAAAAACTAATATTTCTTCTGAAATTGCTAAGCAATTTTATGCAGAGCATTCGGAAAAACCATTTTTCAATGAACTTGTGGATTTTATAACCTCAGGACCTGCGGTTGTCCAAATTCTTGAAGGTGATGCATGCATAACAAGCTACAGAAGTTTAATGGGGGCAACCAATCCGGAAGAAGCTGAAGAGGGAACTATTAGAAAGAAATTTGCTGAGTCAATTTCTAAAAATGCGGTACATGGTTCAGACTCACCAGAATCTGCAGACAGAGAAATTGAAATAATGTCTGCTTTGTTTTAGTTTAAGGTTATGGAAAGCTGGAACGAACAGCTAAAGACTAAAATTCTTGAATCTGAATTTTCGATAAAAGAAATATCAGATAAAACAAAAATTCCCACAAAATTCATTGAAGCAATTGAGAAAGCTGATTTTAAGAGTCTTCCAGCTGAAATTTTTGCCAAATCTCAAATAGAGCGCCTTTTTAAATTTTTAGGAATTGATCCCAGTGAAGCGTTAAAGGATTATGAAGAATTTATATCTCCCCCAGAAATAATATCTGAAGAAGAGCCTTCTATAGATTCAAAGTTTAATTTTCAAAATCTCTTGAATAATTTAAATGTTCCGAGCGTCAGTAACTCTTACCTTAAATATGGAGGTATTTTATTTATTTCTATTATTTTATTGTTCTTAATGTTTGATATTGCTGATGATGAGGAAATTTATTTATTAGACAATCTAGAAAAGGAGAACGACTCAGAATCCTTGGAAACTGAAAATCAAGATTTTTTGCTCAGTTCTTCTGAGGAAGTATTATTAAATGAGAACCCAATTAACAATGACTCATTTTCAAATGGGGAAATCATAGATGATGTGAGTCCAAAAGATTTAATCAGAAAGATTGAAATTATTATTGAAGGAGAAAGTTGGGTAGTAGTTTTTGATAAAAATGAAAGGCTTCTATATGAATTGATGCAAACTGGAAGTTATGAGCTTTCAGGAATATCTCCGCTGAGGTTTAAAATAGGCTATGCTCCTGCAACAAATTTATATATCGATGATCAAAAAATTAGTTTTTCTAGAGCAATTAAGGGTGCAAGCAACTATGCTCATTTTTGGGTAAACGAGGTAAATAAAGTTGAGTCAATTAGAGATTAAACGAAGAAAAAGCAGACTGATTCACGTTGGAAACGTTCCTGTAGGAGGAGACTCAGATATAACAGTTCAGAGTATGACTAATACTTTAACAACTGATACAAAAAAAACTTTAGAACAAATCAAAGAGCTAGAAAAAGTTGGAGCAGATTTAATAAGAGTTTCTGTTCCTGACGAAGATTCTGTAAAAGCCTTTGGAAAAATAAAAGAACAAGCGAATGTTCCATTGATTGCTGATATTCATTTCGATTACAAGATTGCTATTCAGGTTGCAGAACAAGGAGCAGATTGTTTGAGAATAAATCCTGGAAATATTGGTAACGAAAAAAAAGTAAAAGAAGTAATTGCTTGTGCATCTCATCATAATATTCCGATTAGGATCGGAGTAAATGCAGGCTCTCTTGAAAAAAAGTTGCAAAAAAAATACGGAGAACCAAATGCTGATGCATTAGTGGAATCGGCTATGAATCATGTAAATATTTTAAAGAAACAAAATTTTGAAAATTTTAAACTCAGTATCAAGGCCTCAGATATCTTTATGATGACAGAAAGTTATAGAAAAATTAGCTCTTTGATTGACCAGCCTCTTCACTTAGGACTGACAGAAGCTGGTGGCCAAAGAAGTGGAACTATCAAATCATCTATAGCAATTGGACAACTTCTTTCAGAGGGCATAGGCGATACTATAAGAGTATCATTAGCTTCAGACCCATGCGAAGAAATCAAAGTTGGATTTGATATTTTACGGTCACTAAAATTAAGAAAGAAGGGTATTAATTTCATCGCATGTCCAAGTTGCGCAAGACAAAATTTTGATGTCATTAAAACCATGAATGAACTTGAATCTAGACTTGAAGATGTAACAGAAAATATAGATGTTGCGGTTATTGGTTGTTATGTAAATGGACCTGGAGAATCTAAAGCAGCAGATGTTGGTTTAACTGGAGCTTCACCAAATAATCTTGTATACGTAGATGGAAAGGCAGATCATAAACTCTCAAACGAAGACCTCATCGACTCCCTTGAGAAATTAATTAGGAAGAAAGCAAAAAAAGTTAAACAATCTCAAAGTAAGCTTTCCATTAAAGAGGTCTAAAAATCATGAAAAAGATTTCAAAGTTGCGAGGAATGCAAGATACAGATCCTATTGAAACAACCAAAATTAATTTTGTGGAAAACAGCTTTAATGAAATTTCCAAAAGTTATGGCTATCAAGAGGTGAGATTCCCAATCATAGAAAGCACAGATTTATTCAAAAGATCCGTTGGCGATCAATCCGACATAGTGAATAAAGAAATGTTTACTTTTGAAAGTAAAAGCGGGAAATCGATGACGCTTAGGCCAGAAGGTACAGCTGGTTGCATGCGCATGGCTATAGAAACCGGATTGCTTGATGCTGGTCAACAAAGATTGTCTTATAAAGGTCCAATGTTTCGATACGAACGTCCCCAAAAAGGTCGATCTCGCCAATTTCAACAACTTAGCCTGGAGGCATATGGTTTTAATGATTGTACGATTGATTTAGAAATGCTTGAGATATCAAATTTTCTTTTTGAAGAACTCTCAGTAAAAGAAGAAATGACTTTAGAAATTAATTCTATTGGCTCACAAAAGGATCAACAAGAATACTCCCAAAAACTAAAAGATTATTTTTCAAAATATAAAAAAGATCTAGATGAGGATAGCTTAAAAAGATTAGAAAAAAATCCTTTGAGAATTTTAGATTCAAAAAATCAAGATTTAGAAAATCTTATTAAAGAAGCTCCAAAGATAGATCAATCAATTTCAAAGGAATCTCAAGATAAATTTTCTTTAATAAAAAACTATCTAGAGGATTTAGAAATTCAATACAAAGAAAATCCCCTTTTGGTTAGAGGATTGGATTATTACAACGATTTAGTCTTTGAATGGAAGTCAAATTCAATTGGGTCTCAAGATACTATTTGTGGAGGAGGAAGATATGATTCTTTATCTAAAATTATTGGCGGAAGAGAGACTAATGCAATCGGCCTATCAATAGGTCTTGAAAGACTATGTTTATTAATTGGAGATTCAATCATAAAAGATACAAAATCATTACTAATAGTATCTCTTGAAGACTCTTTTTTTCTAGATGGAATGAAACTAGCTTCGTCTCTAAGAAAGAAATTAAAAAACCTCTCAATACAATTTTCTGGGAAAGAAAAAAATTTAAAAACCCTCTTAAAAAAAGCAAACAAAAAAAATACTGATTTCATGGTTATAATTGGCCGAGAAGAGATTAAAAATAATTCCTTTACCTTAAAAAAACTTTCAATGAATCAAGAAATGAAAATCGATAATTTTGATTCTTTATTAAAAAATCTGAAATAAATTAAATGAATTTTCTTAATAAAATCTATGCTTGGATTCTTAAAAATTATATTAAGGTAATTTCATTTCTTCTTGTTATAGGTTTAGCCTATGGCACTTATCTTTATTTCTATTTCCAGGCTCAAAAAAAAGATCAAGAGGCAGGAGATTTATTTCTAAACTTTTATAATTCTTATTCAACCTCAGACTTCAATGAGCAAGAATATAAAATTGTTATAGATGAAATTTCTCAAATAGATAATGCTTCAATTTTTTTGGTAATGCTCAAATCAATTAATGCTGCAGAGTCAGTTGAAAGTAAAGATCTACAAAAAGCTTTAACCGAACTTTCAAATGCAAGAGAAATTTTAAGTTCGAAAGGAAATGATTTTAATTTTTTGAAAGAAATAATTGATTTAAGAATGGTAAATATTTTTATTGATTTAGAAGATTTAGAAAGAGCCAATAATATTCTTAAAAATACTTTTACAACTTATCAAACAAACAAACTCATTCTTCAAGGAGATATCTCAGCAATAGAAAAAAAATTTGAAGAAGCTAAAAAAAAATATGTTGATGCCTTGGAACGATCCGAAAATGAAACTCAAAAAAATCTTATTAATTTAAAAATTTCCACTTTGACAGACTGATGAAATTTCAAAATTTATTCTATTTAATCTTGTTTATGATTCTTATTGCTTGTGAGACAGGAGCAGAAGAAGAAGAAAAACCAAATGAATTAAAAAAACAAATTAACGAAAAGTTTTCTTTTGATAGAAGATGGTCAGTAAATGCATTTAAGACATTACCGCTAGGAAAAATAAATATTGCCTCAGATGAAGAAAATATTTTTATTTTTGATTCAAGAGGAGAAATTAAAGCATTTTCCAATAATGGAAAAAGAATTTGGAATATTAAACTAGATTCAGATATTTCTACAGGGATAACCCTTGGCTTTAATAAGCTTTTCTTGAGTTCTTCAAACGGAGATATATTTTGCCTTTCTAAAGATTCGGGAGAAACAATTTGGAGATATTCAACTTTGGGAGAAGTTTTATCTCCTCCAGCTACTAATGGAGATATTGTAGCAATACAAAATATTGATGGCAGAGTAACAGCAGTTGACTTAGAAACGGGAGAGTTTAGATGGGATTATAGAAGCGTTATTCCAAACTTAACCCTGAGAGGAACTTCTGAACCTTCTTTTTATGAAGGTTTTCTATACATTGGTTTTGCAAATGGTAATTTAGCTAAGATTGAACCCAGATCAGGAGTAACTCAATGGGAAATACCTATAACTACATCTAAAGAAACATCAGAAATTGGAAGGATTGTTGACATTGATGGAAATTTTGTTTTTTCTAGTGGCATTGCTTTTGTTGCAACATTTCAAGGAGATGTTGCTGCATTGGATACAAGATCTGGAAGATTTATATGGAAAGAAAAGACCTCTACTGCAAATGATTTACTTTCTTCCAGAGGAAAAATAATTTTAATAGATGAAAAAGATCAGGTACTTGCGTATTCTCAAAATTCGGGAAATTTGGAATGGTTCAATAAAGATTTTTTCTTGAGGGAACTTACCTCTCCAAATAGATTAAAATCTTTAGTAGTTTATGGAGATTTTCAGGGCTTTCTTCATGCGCTAGATATTTCTCAAGGAGAACAAGTTGCAAGAAAAAGAGTTTCTAGATCAAAAATTATTTCAATATCCACGAAAGATGAAAATGTCTTAACCTTGGATTCAAAAGGAAAACTTTCACTCTTTACTTTGCAATGATATTGTCCCCACCATGGGACCCATAGTAGCAATAATAGGTAGACCTAATGTAGGCAAATCTTCGCTTTTTAATAAAATAATAGGAGAAGATAAAGCCATAATTGCTGATTTTTCAGGATTGACTAGAGATAGGCTTTATGGAAGTTTTTCTTTTAAATCTCGAAATTTCTCAATAATTGATACAGGGGGAATTTCAGACGAAAAAGAAGAAATGAATCTTCTCATACTCAAGGAAATAGATAAGGCTATTGAAGAAGCTGACGGGTTTATTTTTTTAGTAGATGCTGACTATGGTTTAAGCCAAGATGATTATAAGATTCATGAAATTCTCAGAAAATCTGGAAAAAAATATATTCTTGCCTTAAATAAATCTGAACTTAAGTCTTCAGAAAAAAATATAAACGACTTTTATCAGCTTGGAGTTAAAAGCTTTATCAAAGTATCCGCTAAAAACGGTTTAGGTATAAAAAATCTTAAAGAGGAAGTCTTGAATCAATTTCACATAGAAACAAGTTCCAGCCTTGAAGACGAAATTGTTAGTCAAAGTATCAAGGTGAGTATTCTAGGAAAACCCAATGCTGGAAAATCTACTTTTTTTAATTCTTTAATTAAAGAAAATCGTTCTATTGTTTCGCCCAAGGCTGGCACAACAAGAGATGCCATTTCTAAATCAATTGTTTTTAAAAATGACAAGATAGAACTTTTTGACACGGCAGGCTTGAGAAAAAAATCAAAAATAAATCAAGCAATAGAAAGTTTTTCAGTTTCTAAAGCTATTTCGAGCATGAGATCTTCTTCTGGAGTCCTTTATTTAGTTGATGGAAAAGAGAACATTACTGATCAAGATTTACATCTTATTTCTTTAATCATCTCTTCTGGAAAACCTATGATTTTAGGAATCAACAAATCGGATAAACTGTCTCAATATGACAAATCAAATTTAACCAGATCCATTAATAAAAAATTAGCTTTCATATCCGGCATATCCATCCACTATATTTCCGCAAAACAAAATAAAGGCACTGCTAAGGCATTAAAAGAGCTTATAAAGCTCATAAAGAAAAGCGTAAAAAAAATTGATACTTCAAAGTTGAATGACTTGGTAGAAGAAGCATCAAAGTTAAATCCCCCCCAGATGTCTGGAAGGTTTAGACCGAAAATTAAATATGCAAATTTACTTTCATCCCAGCCAACAATTATCAGGATTCAGGGAAACAACTTAGATAAGTTAACAAAACAATATCAAAAGTACTTGGAAAATTTTTTAAGAAAAAAATTGAACTTTGAGGGTATTCCAATTAAGTTGGTTTTTAAAAATAATACTAATCCTTTTGGGGAAAAGAAAAACAAACTTACCAAAAAGCAATTAGCTAAGAGAAAAAGGATAGCAAGGCGCTAATAAAATAATTTATACAATATAATGCCGACTTTGAGATGAATTCGCCTAGATATCTAAATCTATTTAAAATCGCTTTACCTTTGCCAGGGGTTTCTTCCATTTTGCACAGAATTTCTGCAATTGCTATTTTTGTTTTATCCCTTCCAATGATGGGGATCTTAGTTTTTTCTTTGAGTTCTGAAGCTAATTATCAATTCATTAATTCATTATTTGAAAATTTTCTGTTCAAGAGCTTGTTTTCCCTTTTCATCACGGCAATTTTTTATCATTTTGTTTCCGGCTTAAGACATTTAGTAATGGATTTTGGATATTGGGAAACTTTAAAAGCTGGTAGGATGTCTGCTCTTGCTACTTTTATTTCAACAGGATTATTTTTCTTTTCTTTTCTGTATTTGGCATGGTAACGAAGTTATACAGATTAAAGAAAACAGGAATCTTTGATTATGTTTTTGTAAGAATCACGGCAGTAATTCAGGCAGTATATTTTTCAGTTATAACCTTCTATTGGTTAGTCAATAGAGACTTTAAATACGAACAACTATCTGGCTTTTTTGATATTCTCATCATAGAAATTTTTACGGTAATCGTTGCTTTTTCAATTGCTTATCATTCAGTGCAAGGAATTTGGAACGTGGCAACAGATTATCTTACCCAGGCGCAGATTGGTGCTTCGGCTAAACTTCTTAGACCTGCAGTTATAGGTTTTAGCTGGCTCCAAGCTCTTGGATTAATTATTTGTAGTTTTTATATTTTAGGTTAGTAAATATGGCAATGAATGGAAAAGGCACTTTTTTGGATGCATCTACTTTACCCGTAAAGGAATTTGACGGAATTATCGTTGGTGGTGGCGGTTCTGGAATGATGGCTTCTCTTCAGCTAGCTAAATCCGGAATGAATACGGCTGTTGTTTCTAAAGTTTTTCCAACTCGTTCACATACCGTTTCTGCTCAAGGCGGTATCACCTGTTCAATTCAAAGTGCAGATCCAGATGATGACTGGAGATGGCATATGTTTGATACAGTCAAGGGTTCTGATTTCATTGGAGATCAAGACTCCATAGAATACATGTGTAAAGAAGGACCTGAAGCAATATTTGAATTGGAAAACATGGGATTGCCATTTTCTAGAACTGAAGAAGGCAAAATTTACCAAAGAGCATTTGGAGGTCAGTCAAAAGATTATGGAAAAGGGGGGCAAGCCGAAAGAACTTGTGCTGCTGCTGATAGAACAGGCCATGCTCTTTTGCATACACTTTTCCAAGCAAACGTTAAAGCGGGAACCAACTTTCTTTCAGAATGGTTCGCAGTTGATCTTGTGAAAAATCAAAATGATCAGGTCGTTGGAGTTATTGCTTTTGAAATTGAATCCGGTGAACCATACTTTTTAAAATCAAAAGCTACTGTTTTAGCTACTGGAGGAGCAGGAAGAATATATCAAACAACTTCAAACGCTCTCATTAACACCGGTGATGGTACTGGAATGGCATTGAGAGCCGGATTCCCAGTGCAAGATATGGAAATGTGGCAGTTTCATCCAACAGGTATCCATGGTCATGGAACTTTAGTAACTGAAGGTTGTAGAGGAGAAGGAGGTTACTTGGTCAACAAAGACGGCGAACGATTCATGGAAAGATATGCTCCAAATTATAAAGATCTAGCTAGCAGAGATGTTGTTGCAAGATCCATGTTTACTGAAATCTTAGAAGGTAGAGGCTGTGGTCCAGATGCTGATCACGTTTATTTAAAACTTGATCATTTAGGGCCAGAAATTGTTCACAAAAGACTGCCTGGAGTAACAGAATTGTCAAAAAGGTTTGCTCATGTTGATCCTGCCGAACATCCTATTCCGGTTGTTCCCACATGTCATTATGCAATGGGAGGTATTCCAACTAATGTTCATGGTCAGGTCATTTCTCAAAATCCTGACGGTACGGATAAAATCATAGATGGTCTTTATGCTGCAGGAGAAGCAGCTTGTGTCTCCGTTCATGGCGGTAATCGTTTAGGAGGAAATTCTCTTCTAGACCTTATTGTTTTTGGAAGATCTGCTGGATTACACATTGAAGAAAGTTTCAAGGCAGGCATAAAAATGGATGATCCTTCATCTGATGATGTCGACTATGCTCTTAGAAATCTCAACAGAGTGAATGTCAGCCAATCTGGTGAAAACTTTGTAGAAGTTAAGAAAGACTTACAAAAAACAATGCAAATGAATTTTGGAGTATTTAGAACTGAAGAATTGATGGAAAATGGCATTAAAGAAGTCTCTGATCTCAGAGATAAATCTCAAAACATTCATCTTGCCGATAAATCTTCTCAGTTTAATACCGCCAGAGTTGAAGCTTTGGAACTTCTTAATCTAATCGAAGTCGCTGAGGCTACTGCAATCAGTGCAAACGAAAGAAAAGAAAGTAGAGGAGCTCACTCTAGAGAAGATTACCCAGATAGAGATGATGAAAATTGGCTCAAACACTCGATTTATTTTTCCGATACCAAGCAAGTATCTAAAAGAGACGTTAATTTTAGGCCTAAACAGGTTCAAGCTTTCCAACCAATTGTCAGGACTTATTAATGAATGCAATTGCAGCAAGTGAGATCAAAACTCTTCGATTGAGTATCTACAGATACGACCCCTTGAAGCAAGAAAAGCCTTACATGCAGGACTTTGATATCGATATACCGGCAGAAAAAGATTTAATGGTTTTAGATGTCTTGATGCTTGCAAAGGAACAAGATCCTTCAATCTCTTTCAGAAGATCTTGTCGTGAGGGAGTTTGCGGGTCTGATGGTTTAAACATAAATGGTAAAAATGGACTTGGATGTATTACGCCTTTATCTGATGCAATCAAATCTAATAAGCTTTCTATCAGACCTCTACCAGGTCTACCTGTTATTAAAGATTTAATTGTTGATATGAAACAATTTGTTGATCAGTATAAAAAAGTTAAACCATATCTGATCACTGATAAAAAAGTCGATACTAGAGAAGCCATTCCTCAAACAATCGAAGAAAGAGAAAAGTTAGATGGCCTTTATGAGTGCATAATGTGCGGTTGCTGCTCTACTGCCTGTCCATCCTTCTGGTGGAACCCTGATAAATTTTTGGGACCGGCAGCTCTATTACAAGCATACAGATTTATTGCTGACAGCAGAGACACTGCTACAGAAGAAAGATTAGAGCAACTAGAAGATGCTTTTAGCGTTTTCAGATGTCATGGAATTATGAACTGCGTTTCAGTCTGTCCTAAAGGCTTAAACCCTACAAAAGCAATTGGTGAAATTAAAAAAATGTTAGTTAAAAGAGCTTTATAATACTAACACTTTGAATTTACACGAATATCAGTCTAAACAACTCCTAGAAAATTTTGACCTACCAACAGCTAATTCTGTAGTAGTTTTTTCAGAAGAAGAAATTTCCAGCCTTATCAGTGAATTAGACGGCGAAGAATTTGTTGTCAAAGTCCAAGTTCATGCTGGCGGAAGAGGGAAAGTAGGTGGAGTTAAAATAACAAACGATATTGATGAGATTATAGAATTTTCTAAGGATTGGCTTGGAAAGAAATTTGTCAATCACCAGACTGGCGATGAAGGAAAGCCAGTTTCTGCAATAATGATTGCAGAAAGTACTACGATCCAAAAAGAATTTTATCTAGGTGCCGTAATAGACAGAAGTTCTCAATCTTTGGTGGTGATGGCCTCACCAGAAGGAGGCATGGATATTGAAAAAGTTGCTGAGGAAAGTCCTGAGAAGATTTTTAAGATCAATGTCAGTAAAAATAAGAAAGAAGATTTTGATGTTCTTCCTCTGGTTAATGGCCTCGGGTTGTCTCCCAACCAAACCGAAGAATTTAAGAAAATAGTTTCTGGATTGGTAAATTTATTTTTTGAAAAAGATCTTTCT
Organism: Gammaproteobacteria bacterium; assembly: GCA_019652555.1. Lineage (GTDB taxonomy): Bacteria > Pseudomonadota > Gammaproteobacteria > Magnimaribacterales > AG-339-G14 > MEDG-81. The sequence goes on from BPAJ01000001.1 coordinate 232,004, forward strand.
TTGATTGAAATCAATCCTTTGGTTATAGATCAAAATGATTCTCTAAAATGTTTGGATGCAAAAATAAATATTGATGAAAATGCATTGTTTAGACAAGAAGATCTTTTAAAACTGCGAGATTCTTCGCAAGAAAATCAAAAGGAAATCGAAGCGGCAAAATGGGATCTTAATTATGTGGCTTTGGATGGAAATATAGGATGTATGGTGAATGGAGCTGGTCTTGCAATGGCAACAATGGATATCATTAAGCTTTCTGGGGGATTTCCAGCTAATTTTCTAGATGTTGGAGGTACTGTAGATAAAGAAAGAGTAGCCGAGGCTTTTAAGATCATTCTTTCTGATGAAAAAGTTAAGTCGGTCTTGATAAATATTTTTGGTGGAATTGTAAGGTGTGATGTTGTTGCCTCTGGGATAGTTTCAGCTGTCTCAGAAGTTGGAGTTGATATACCTGTCATCGTGAGGCTTAAAGGTAATAATTCAGAAGAGGCAAAAAAAATTCTATCTGAAAGCGATCTTAATATTATTTCTGCGGATGATCTCTCAGAAGCTGCAGAATTAGCAGTTAAAAATTCAGGATGAGTATCTTAATTAATAAAGAAACTAAAGTAATTTGTCAGGGATTTACTGGAGCACAAGGCACATTGCATTGCAGTCAAGCGATAGAGTACGGAACCGATATTTTAGGTGGCGTGACTCCTGGTAAGGGCGGGCAAACCCATTTGGATCTTCCAGTCTTCAATTCCGTAAAAGAAGCAAAACAAGCCACTGAGGCAAATGCTAGTATAATTTTTGTTCCCGCCAAATTTTGTAAACCTTCAATAATTGAGGCAATAGAAAGCGGTATTGAATTGATAATCTGTATAACCGAAGGTATCCCAACTTTGGATATGTTAGAAGTTAAAGAACTAGCAGATAAGGAAGGCATAAGAATTATTGGTCCAAATTGTCCAGGAATAATTACGCCAGGCGAATGCAAATTAGGAATTATGCCGGGTTTCATTCATAGCCCTGGGAAGGTAGGAATTGTCTCAAGGTCAGGAACTCTTACTTACGAAGCAGTTGATCAGACTACCAAGGTAGGTCTCGGACAGTCTACTTGTGTGGGTATAGGAGGAGATCCGCTTCCCGGTACAAGCTTTATTGATGTTTTAAAGCTTTTTGAAGAAGATCCTCAAACAGAGGGAATTGTTATGGTAGGAGAAATTGGGGGTTCAGCTGAGGAGGAAGCCGCAGAATATATCAAAGAAAACGTCTCTAAGCCTGTTGTAGGTTATATTGCAGGAGTAAGCGCACCTCCCGGAAAAAGAATGGGCCATGCAGGTGCAATAATTTCTGGCGGCAAAGGAACTGCAGAAGACAAATTTAATGCTTTAGAAAGTGCTGGGGTAAGGACTGTTAAAAGTCCATCTGAAATAGGACAATCTATTTTAGAAGAAATGTCTCTTTAAGATTTTTTATTCTAAATCTTAAAATCCGTCTTCGTTAAGAAACAAAATCCATAGGACGATAGATTTAATTTTTTTGAGTCTTGCCTGACCTGCTGAGATGGAAGAAAAGGTATGATTTTTCCATAAGTATTATCTATCGCAATTTCTCTTTGGGATAAATTAAACATACAGCAAATTTCTTTCTCATTTCCTCTATAAAAAATCAAAACTTTATTATTATTTTCAAAATAAATCTCTTCGGTAAAGAAGGATATTTTTTTTCTTAAAGAAATAAATGTTTTATAAAAATGATAGGTTGAGTCTCTATTTTTTAATTGCTTTTTAACAGAGTTGATAATTTGTTCTTTTTTAATTGGAAGCCATGGCTTTGCACTTGAAAAGCCAGCAAATTTCTTGCTTTCATCCCAAATCATGGGAGTTCTACATCCATCTCTACCAAAATCCATAGGCCAGAATTTTTTTCCAGGAGGATCTTTTATTTCATCAAATTCAATTTTGGTTTGAGTTTGACCAAGCTCTTCGCCCTGGTAAATGCATGGTGTTCCTTTCAATGACATGAGTAACGCACAAGTTAATTTTGCAAATTTTTGTCTATCTTTTTTTGTTTTATTCCACCTAGACAAATGCCTCACTACATCGTGATTGGAAAAACTCCATGTCGGCCACCCATCTTTAGTTTCTTTAAAAAATTTAGAAACAGTATTCCTTATGTGTTTTGGAGAAAATTCATCTCTGAGAAGATCAAAACTGTAAGCCATATGCAGCTTGTCATTGTTCGCAGTGTATTTGGCTTGTAATTCAACATTTGAAATTTCTCCAATCATCGTCGTTTCTTTATATTGATCTGTAAGCTTCCTTAGCTTTTTTAGGAATGCAAAATTATCCTTTTGATTAATTGAATATTTTAAATTTTGATAATAGTAAGGATTTTTTCCAGAAGCTCTTGATTTGATAGCAGGATTATTTCTTAATTTTTTATCATGAAAATAATAATTAGCAGTATCAAGCCTAAAGCCATCAACGCCTTTTTCTAGCCAAAACTTAACAGTTGAAAGTAACCATTTCTGAACTTCTAAGTTATGGAAGTTAAAGTCTGGTTGTGACTTTAAAAAATTATGTAAGTAATATTGTTCTCTACCGGTATCCCATTCCCATGCAGAACCTCCAAAAACAGAAAGCCAATTGTTTGGAGGAGAGCCATCAGGTTTAGGATCAGCCCAGACATACCAATCCGATTTTGAATTATTTTTATTTGATTTACTGAGCTTAAAGAAAGGATGAGCATCAGAACTATGTGATAAAACTTGATCAATTATTACTTTAATTTTATTTTCTTTGGCTTTTTCTATAAGTTTTTCAAAATCATGAATATTTCCGAATAAGGGATCAATGTCAGTGTAATTGGAAACATCGTAACCCATATCTTTCATAGGAGAGGTAAAAATTGGCGAAAGCCATATTGCATCAACACCTAACGAAGATAAGTAAGAAATTTTTTTGGATATTCCTTTGAGATCACCAATACCATTTCCAGAAGTGTCATTGAAAGAACGTGGATAAATCTGATAAATAACTCCTTTTTTCCACCAAGGGAGGTTAGTTTCTGAAGAAAACTTTTTAGTCACTCACTTTTATAAGTTGTTTTCCAAAATTCTTACCGCTTAATACATCTCTTAACCCCTGAGGAGCATTCTCGATACCTTCTAAGACGGTTTCTTTGTATTTTATTTTACCTTGACGCATCCATTCGGCTAACTCACGTGTTGCCTGTTCCCACTTTTCATTAAATTCTGTAACCACAAAAAATCTATGTTCTGGCGCTGGATCTAAATTCCCAAAGATATCAAAGGGAGTCTCAGGCAACTCGCTGCTTTCTGAGATATTTGAATTAAAGGAATTATAGGCTGAGATAAAGCCACAAATTGGAACTCTCGCTCCAGGATTGAGAAGCTCAGCAACTGCTTTTGAAACTTCTCCACCAACGTTTTCAAAATAGATATCTATCCCATCTGAACAAGCCTTAGATAAGTCATCTCTAAATGTTTTTGATTTATAGTCAATGGCATAATCTAATCCCATCACATCCTTAACAAAATCACATTTTTTCTTTCCGCCTGCGATACCTACAGTTTTACAACCAATAAGTTTAGCCATTTGACCAACGACAGAGCCCACAGCTCCAGAGGCTGCAGATACAACTACGGTATCACTTTCCTTTACCTTTCCTACTTCTTTAAGTCCAAAATAAGCAGTTCTACCCGGCATGCCTGCTGGTCCTAAAAAAGATTGTATTGGAGCCAAGTCAGGATAAATTCTCATTAATGCAGGATTATCATCATTACATCTAATGAAAGACTGCCAACCCAAGTGAGCTGCAACGTAATCTCCAATTTGGAATTTCTCTGATCTGGATTGAATTACTTGTCCAACACTTTCGCCTGTCATTACCTCTCCTATTGCAACAGGCTCGGTATAAGATTTCATATCGTTCATTCTGCCTCGCATGTATGGATCAATAGAGAGATACATCACCTTTATTAAGATTTGATTCTCATCAAGATCTTTTATAGAAGCCTCTTCTAATTTCCAACATTCATCTTCCGGCATGCCTTCAGGTCTTTTTGCTAAGACCCATCTCTTATTAATTTTTTCCATATTCCTTATTCTCCCTTTTTTACTCTGAATGTAATGATTCCGTCTTCCTCAGAAAAAGATATCAACGAATGATTAAGATATTCACAGAACTTTTTAACATCTTTAATTGCAGTAGGATCTGTGGCTATGAGAGTCACTTCATCACCTTTTTTAGCTTCATGAATAGATTGATGAAGAAGCATTATTGGCTCAGGACATTTAAGACCTTTGGCATCTATTTCAATCATTCAAGAATTTAAGACAAATCTACTTCTACCTCTACCAGTAGTATAATTAACTCTTGCAATAACAAAAGCTGCCGAAACAAAAAGGCCAACAGTCAAACCAATCCACATACCTGGTGCCCCAATAGGATCAGAAAAGAAGTCTGTCATTGACAGGGTATATCCTATTGGCATTCCAATAATCCAATAAGCGATAAACATAAAAAAGAATAAAATCTGAGTATCTTTAAAGCCCCTCAAAGCACCAACGCCAGCAAAGTTTAGCCCATCTGCAATCTGGAATATGGCAGCAATTATTAATAATGTAGCTGCTAAATTTACAATTTCGATATCTGGATTGAAGAAGCTTGCTAGGTAATTACCAAACTCTATGAGGACAAAGGTATTTATAATTGCCAAAAACAAGGCAAAAAACATAGCAAAAAATGAAGAATATCTTGCTCTATCTAATGAGTTTGACCCTACTAAATTTCCAACTCTAACATTAGCTGCTAAGCCTATTGATAGGGGCAACATGAAAGTTAAAGTAGTTACTTGCATGGCAATTGCATGAGCAGAAATAACATTTTCACCAAGCCTGCTTAAAATCAAACCTGCTCCACTAAAAACAGCTATTTCTATGAATAAGGTTCCACCAATTGGTATTCCAAGTTTTATGATTTCAGAAATTTGTTTTGGATTAGGAGCTTCAAAATTCTCAAAAAATCTAATTTCTTTAAAGAACTTTGAAAAATAAATGTATCCAAGAATGATTAAAAGAGAAGACCACGAAGAAATTAAAAATGCTATGCCACAACCTTTACCACCCAATTCAGGGAAGCCAAACTTACCAAAAATCAAAACATAATTCACTAGAGCATTTATTAAGACCATCACAACATTTATGTAAGTAATGGGAAGTGGTTTTTTCATACCCTCACACATGGATCTTAAGGGTTGAAATAAAAACATTGCCGGAGCACCAATCATCAACCCAAATAAATAATCCTTTGTAATGGTCTTTACTTCTTCGGGAGTACCTAAAATATTAAGAAGTGAATCTGCATTTAACGTGTAAACGACAAATAAAAGAATTAAGGGGATTGCTAGCCAATAAGATTGCTTTACGATGGGTCCAATTTGTGTAATTTGCTTTGCGCCATAAAATTGAGCAACAAAAGAAGTAACGATAAACAATACTCCTGCGATCCCAAAATAAGCAGGCCAAAAAAGCATATTACCTATAGCAACAGCAGCCTGATCAACAGTATTGTAATTACCAGTCATTAAAGCAGAAATTATTCCAGTAGCGTGAGCTGCTAATTGAGTCAAAAGCATTGGAGTAGCTAATTTAAAATACTCTTTGGCTTCTTCTGAAGCCATTGAATTTTTTATGACGCTATCTTCTGTAGAAGTGTTGAGGGTTTCTTTCATAGAATCGCTGTATCATACATGATGTAAAAATATCTGGAGATTAAAAATTAGAAAAGACAATAGACCTTTTTGGCTTAAAAGAATTCATTGGTGGTTTGATCAACAATACATAAAAAAAATTATCACTCCTCAATTTGATCATTTGGGAACCAGCCCTCTTATTTTGGGTGTTAAATATCTTCACGTATCTGGTAAAAACATATCGGTTGGAGATTTCGCAACTTTTATAACATCCCCAGATGCTCATGTTCACATTACTACATGGAATGCAGACAAACACGATGGAAAAATAGAAGCAGGCAAGTTTTGTTTGTTTAGTCCAGGAGTAAGAATTTCTGCAGCTACTTCAATAAAAATTGGAGATTCATGTATGTTTGCCAATGGGGCATACATTTCCGACTCTGATTGGCATGGAATTTATGATAGAGCTTTGCCTGTTGGAAAGTCTTTAGAAGTAGTTCTAGAAGACAACGTTTGGATAGGAGATAGTGCAATTGTTAACAAAGGGGTGAGAATTGGAAAAAATAGCATTGTTGGCGCTGGATCGGTAGTGGTTAAAGATGTTCCTCCAAATGTTGTAGTTGCCGGCAATCCTGCAAAAGTAGTAAAAGAATTAGATGAGAATGAAAAAATGATATCCAGAGCAGATATGTTTTCTTCCCCTAAAGAATTAGATGATTTATATCTCAAAATCGATCAAATCAGTCTTAAAAACAATTCTTTTTTTGGCTGGATAAAAAGTAAGTTGCTGCCCAACAAAAACAATTGATGAATATTGTTATTAATAAAGACTTGCACGAGTTAACTAAGACATTTGAAAGTAATTCTAAATTCAATGTTCGAAGCCTTGCCTCTCACGAAATCTCAAATCAAGCTATCAAAGATTCCGATGCTGTCTTTTTGAGATCTACGACGAAAATCAACGAAGAATTGTTAGATAACACAAATGTAAAATTTGTTGCTTCTTTAACTTCAGGAGAAGATCACATAGATCAAGATTACTTTAAAAACTCAAATATTCATCTTTCTACAGGAAAGGGCGGAAATGCATTAGCTGTCATTGAATATTTATTAAGTGTCTTATCTGTCTTGATTATTGGCAATAAAATTAAGCCCTATGAGACAAAGTTTGGCATTATCGGATTTGGCAATATTGGTAAAAGATTCAAAAATATTTTGGATGAAATTAATTTTCCTTGTTGTATTTATGATCCATATTTTCCCAAAGTATCCTCTAGCCTTGATGAAGTTTTATCCTCAGAAGTAATTTCCTTAAACTGTTCTTATTCAAAAACTGGAAAATTTCCATCTCATAATCTTTTAGATGTAAATTTTCTGAATGAAATGAAAGATGATCAATTTTTAATTAATTCTTCAAGGGGCGAAGTTTTAAGTGATGAGTACTACTTATCAAAAAAATCAGATAATTTTATTTTTGATGTATGGCCTAATGAACCCAATCTTAACTTAACAAAGTTTAAAAAGCCTTATATCGCGACTCCCCATATTGCTGGAAAAACAATGAGCGCAGAAAATAAATTCAATGAAAAAGCTTTAAGTGAATTTAATAATTTCTTTAATGAAAATCTAGAGGCAATCGAACCTAAGAGATTTATAGATTTTACAATAGATAATTCCATAGAAGAGGAAATGGATGTCTTTGGAATTCCACCTTCAATCTTTCTAAAAATTTATGATGTTAAAAGAGATGATTTCGCCTTTAAAAGTTTTTTCAAAACAAAACAAGATCCAAGGGATTTTCAGGAATTAAGAACTTCACTCAAAAGGCTAGGTTTCAATAATCATAAAATAGTTGGTGATTTAGGCAGTGCAGCCAAAACAAAATTAGAGCTTTTTGGATTCAGACTTTAAGAAAGGCATGAATTGTCTAGTATAATAAACCAATGATTAACCCAAATACTCTTCTTTCTGAAGAAGAAATTGCCATTTTGAGAGATTCTAAGGATTGGAGGAATTATTTAGCTATTTTTAGTATTTGGGCTCAAATTGCTCTTGGTTTTTTCATTTTTTCTTTTTCACCAGGTATCTTAACCTTTCTGGTTGCCGCTCTTATTATCGGAACCAGGCAGTTTGCCCTGGTAGTAATGATGCACGATGGCGCTCATAATTTGATTTCAAAGAATAAAAAGATTAACGACTTTATTTCTCAGTGGCTTTGCGCCTATCCAATGATGACAGAAACGGTAAGTTATAGAAAATATCACTTAATACACCACAAACATACGGAAACTGATTTAGATCCTGATAAAAGCCTGACCGATCCTTTTCCAGTATCAAAAAAAAGCTTTTCTCGAAAAGTATTAAGAGATTTAACTGGGATATCTGGTTTGAGGCGTTATTTTGGATACTTGTATTCAGCATGGGGCGTAAATGAAAATACTTTTTTTGGACATCTTAAGCATTTTGTTTCTTCACTTTATGGTTTCTTAATTTGTCAGCTAATAATTTTTTCGACATTAACTTTTTTTAATGTGCCATGGCTATATTTGCTTTTGTGGTGGATACCAAAATTAACAATTTTCAGTTTGTTTTACAGGCTAAGAAGCATCTCAGAGCACGCTTGTACATCTGGACAAGACGACTTTACTCATACCAGAACAACCTTATCTTCAAATTTTGTAAGATATTTCATTGCGCCTCTGAATGTAAATTATCATCTTGAGCATCATCTATTTATGTTTTGTCCATGGTATAACCTTCCTAAAGCTCACGAAATGCTGAAAGAAAAAGATTTCTACAAAGATTTAGAAATTGAAAATGGTTACTTCAACGTTTTTAAAAAAGTAATTATCTAGAATGAATAAAGAAGATCTCAAAGATAAGATTTCTAAAGCATCTTACATAGTCACTCAAGAGCATGGAACTGAAGCACCTTTTTCTGGCGAACTTTTGGATACAAAAGAGGAAGGTATTTTTACTTGTGTTTGTTGTGGCAACGAGCTTTTTTCCTCAGATACAAAATATGATTCCGGAACTGGATGGCCAAGCTTTTGGGATGTTCTTAATGAAAATTCTGTTGGTGAAGAAATTGATAAAAGTCATGGGATGATTCGAACAGAAGTGCATTGCCAAAAGTGCAATGCTCATTTAGGACATTTGTTTCCTGATGGGCCGATGCCTACAGGAAAAAGGTATTGTATGAATTCTGTTGCAATGCAGTTTAAAAAATCTGATAAATAAAGTTGGATTCCTCACAAAGTCAAAAGACTAAAACTTCTCTTAAGACTCTAGTTGTTTCATTTTGGACTTTTATTTCGAGAATATTTGGAGTTTTAAGAGACATAGCAACTACATATATTTTAGGAGCTGGAGTTGCTCACGATGTATTTGTGGTGATGCTAAAAATACCCAACTTATTCAGAAGGCTGGTTGCTGAGGGTGCTTTTAGCCAAGCTTTCATTCCTGTCTTTACGGAATACAAGAATAATCAATCAAAGGAAGAGCTAAAGAAGCTAATAGATTTAACTTTTACTGCAATTTCATCATTGGTTTTATTCCTTTGTATTTTGTTCATGATTTTTGCTCCAATCGTGGTTTTTATTTTTGCTCCAGGGTTTTATTTTGATCCGGCGAAAAAAATTCTTGCGATAGAAGTCTTAAGAATTACTTTTCCTTATCTATTTTTTGTATCTTTGGTTGCTTTTTTTGGGGCCATATTGAATTCTTTTAGCTTTTTTTCCATCCCAGCTGCAACTCCTATTGCTTTTAATTTAAGCATTATTATTGGAGCAATATTTTTTACAGATTACTTCCAACTTCCGGTTTTGGCTATTGCTTGGGGAGTGTTTGCTGCAGGACTCATTCAATTTTTTATAAATATAATTCCTATCCTCAAACTCAAGCTGTTTCCAAAATTAAAATTGGATTTTAATCATCCTGGATTAAAAAAAATTTCAATATTGATGCTTCCAGGAATTTTAAGTGGTGGAATAATTCAAATTAATATCCTTATAGATACAATTTTTGCATCCCTACTAAAAACCGGAAGTCCAACTTGGCTATATCTTTCAGATAGACTAATTCAATTACCTTTAGGAATTTTTGCTATTGCTGCAGCTACAGTTATTTTGCCCGCTTTATCAAATGCTGCTGCTCTAAAAAATGATTTGGAATTCAATGAAAAATTTAATTGGGCTTTAAAATTTATATTTATTGTAGGTATCCCGTCATCAGTTGGGCTTTATTTTTTAAGCTCGGAAATCATTAGCATTTTATTCTTGCGAGGTGAGTTTTCAACTTCAGATGCTCTTATGACAAGTTATAGTCTAAAAGCATTTTGTTTTGGGTTGATTGCATTTATGGCTATAAAAATTCTCAATGTAGGTTTTTTTGCAAGACAAGATCCCAAAACTCCAATGTATGTTGCTCTAGTATCCTTGATCCTTAATGTATTTTTTAATTGGCTTTTTGCTTTTAAGTTTGGTTATGGTCATATTGGTTTAGCAATTGGAAGTGTTATAGCTGCGATAGTTAGCTTTTTTATTTTGAGTTTTATACTTATAAAACGATCCATATTAACTCTAGAAGGAGATTCAGTGATTTTTCTTATGAAAATTATTATCAGTTCTTTAGGTTTATTTTTTGGACTTCTTGGCTTTCAAACATTATTTCCTAACTTTTCCGACTGGAGTTTGTTAGTTCAAATTTTTAATTTACTCTCCATCATTTTCTTTGGAGCATTTATATATTTTGGTTTAATGTTTGTACTCGGCTTAAGGATGAGTTTTTTTAAAAATTAAATGTATTTGATAAGAGGATTAAAAAACTTATCGCTATTCAATGAGAGATTTAGCGAAGAACAACTCGTAGTTACTATTGGGAACTTTGATGGCCTCCATAAAGGCCATAAAAAAATTATTCAGGAAATGAAAAATATTTCTCAAAATTCTAGTGCTAAAACAATGGTGATATTTACTGAACCTCATGCAAAGGAATTCTTTTCTATGGATAAAAACATCATGGAGCAGCCAGCAAGAATCTCCCCTTGGCGTGACAAGTTTAAAAATTTGGAAAATGAAAATATAGATTTTGCCTTTTTCTTAAAATTCAATAAGTCTCTTCAAACAATGAGTCCAGAAATATTTATTGAGAAAGTTTTAGGACCATTAAATATTAGCAATTTAATGATAGGAGATGACTTTAGATTTGGACAGGATAGAAAAGGGGATTTTTTGATGCTTAAAGATTGGAGTAAGAGTCAGGGTATTTCATTGTCAAAATTACCTACTTTTTCAATTGATAACCGTCGCGTTAGTAGTACTTGGATTAGAGAGACACTATCTTTGAGTGATTTTTCGACAACAAAGAAATTATTGGGCAGACCTTACTCCTTTGAGGGGAAAGTTGTTCATGGAAACAGATTGGGGAGATCAATAGGATTCCCAACCGCAAATATATGGCTTCCGAAAAATAATTTGCCTATAAAAGGAGTGTTCTCTGTAAAGATTTCAATAGATGTGTCAGAATTTGAGGGTATTGCCAATATTGGAATCAGACCTACGGTTGGAGGCACCTCTCCAGTACTAGAAGTAAATATTTTTGATTTTAAAAAAGAAATATATGGAAAGCGTATAAAAGTAGAATTCGTTAAAAAAATAAGAGATGAAAAAAAGTTCGATAGCCTTGATGATCTAAAAAAACAAATTGCAAAAGACGTAAATACTGCCAAAGAACAATTACTTGATGAAAAAAATTAAAGATACTTTAAATCTGCCTAAAACAGGATTTTCCATGAAAGCCAATTTGGCTCAGAAAGAGCCAGAGATGATTAAGTATTGGGAAGAAATTAAGCTTTATGATTTGCTGCAAAGTAAAAATAAAGATGGACCAAATTTTTTATTACACGACGGACCACCTTATGCAAATGGTCCGATTCATCTTGGAACTACAAATAATAAGGTACTTAAAGATATCATTATTAAATTTAAACAACTTCAAGGGTTCAACTCTCCATACATTCCAGGCTGGGATTGTCATGGGCTTCCAATCGAATTGAATGTTGAAAAAAAGATTGGAAAGGTAAATGTTGAAGTTCCCGCTGATAAATTTAGAGAAGAGTGTCGAGAATACGCTAACCAACAAATTGCCATTCAAAGGAATGATTTTAAAAGGCTTGGGATTCAAGCGGATTGGAAAAATCCTTACAAAACCATGTCTTTTGATTATGAGGCGAATACCATCAGAGCGCTTGGCAAAATAATCGAAGCCAATCATTTAGTAAGAGGAGAAAAACCTGTCTACTGGTGTTCAGAATGCAAGTCCGCACTTGCTGAAGCTGAAGTTGAATATTATGACAAAGAATCTAAAGCGATAGATTTCCTCTTTCCAATGCAAAAGGAAGTTCTTGAAAATTTACTTTCATTAGAAATTAATTCTCCAACTTTTGCTGCATCATGGACTACTACTCCTTGGACAATTCCAAGCAACCAAGCAATCTCTTTCAATCCTGAGTTTCAATATGAATTAATAGAATTTGAACATGAAAAAAATCTAATAGCTGTATTAGTTGCTTCAACTTTAAAGGAAAGAACTTTAGAGAGAATAGATGTTGGTTCACACAATGTTTTAGGTAAGTTACCTGGAAGTGCATTAAACGAAATCGAAGCAAATCATCCTTTTTTAAAGAGACGATCTTTATTTATTTCTGGAACGCATGTAACCGATGAAATGGGAACAGGACTTGTTCATACAGCTCCTGCTCACGGTATGGATGATTATCATGCTTGCTTAGGTAAAGACTTAGATTTTCGGAGTCCGGTTGATGAAAAGGGTGAATTTATCAAAAGCCAAGAATTTGTTGGCGGACTAAATTTAGAGGAGGCAAATAATAAAATTATTGAATTATTAGCTGAAAAATCTTTATTGCTTAGTAAAAGTACTTATAGACATAGTTTTCCAAATTGTTGGCGTCATAAAATTCCTGTTTTTTTTAGAGCAACACCTCAATGGTTTATTTCCATGGAAAAGAACTTCCTTTTGCAAAACTCTGAAGAAAAAATAAATGAGATCAATTGGCTTCCAGAGTGGGGAAAATCAAGAATTGAAGGAATGATGCAAGAAAGACCAGATTGGTGTATTTCAAGACAACGCTCTTGGGGGGTACCGCTTCCTTTGTTCACAAATAAAGAAACTGGAGAACTTCATCCTAAAACTCTTGAAATTATAGAAAAAGTTGCAAAAGAGGTAGAAAAAATAGGCATCCAAGCTTGGTATGATATGGAACCAAGTTCGTTAATTGATGACTATGAATTATATGAAAAATCTTCTGATATCTTGGACGTCTGGTTTGACTCTGGCGTAACTCATCATTGTGTTTTAGAACAAAGAGAAAACTTATCTTATCCTGCTGATCTATATTTAGAAGGTTCAGATCAACACAGGGGGTGGTTTCAGTCTTCTTTATTGACTGGCATGGCTATTAATAACGAGGCTCCGTATAGATCAGTTCTCACACACGGATTTGTAGTTGATGGCGAAGGAAAAAAACAATCCAAATCTCTGGGTAATACTGTCTCACCTCAATCAGTCTGGAACAAGAAAGGAGCTGATATTCTGAGGGCATGGGTAGCTTCATCAGATTTTAGAAATGAAATTTATTTTTCAGATGAAATCCTCGATAGAACCGCGGATTCTTACAGAAGAATCAGAAATACGATTAGATTTTTGTTATCTAATTTATATGATTTTGATCATCAGCAAGAAGTAAGTTTAGATTCAAGAGTGGAAATAGATATATGGATTCTTAAAGAGGCTGAAAAACTCCAAAATGAAATTATTGAAGATTATTCTAATTATGAGTTTCATTTGGTTTATCAAAAAATTCTAAATTTTTGTACCAACGAATTGGGTAGTTTTTATCTAGATATTCTCAAAGACAGACTCTATACCTCAAAAAAATCTGGTATTGCCAGAATTTCAGCGCAAGCAACAATAAAAAGCCTTTTGGATAAATTATTGTTGTGGATTGCACCAATTTTAAGTTTCACTGCAGAAGAGGCTTTCAGAGAGTTCTACAAAGACAAAAAGTCTATTTTTCTAGAAAGTTTTTCATCAGCTCAAGAAGATATATCCCTAACTTTAGACGAAGATTCTTGGAAAGTGTTAAATGAAATAAAAATTGAAGCAAATAAACTTTTAGAGGAAAAAAGAAATGATGGAATTATTGGTTCTTCCTTAGACGCTGAAGTAAAAATCTTCTGTAACTCTGAGACCTTTTTAAGACTGAGCCCTTGTATTGATGAGTTGAAATTTCTTTTAATTGTTTCAGACGCTTCCTTGGAGGTTGCCGATGACGATGGTCAATCTTCTATTTCAATTGAAGTAAAATCCTCCGATAAAGAAAAATGTGATCGTTGCTGGCATCATACGGGTAATCTCAAAAAGATTTTAGATTCAAGTCTATGCCCAAGGTGTATAGAAAACGTTGAGGGCGAGGGTGAAAAAAGAAAGTTTTTTTAAAACACAAAAATTATTCTTTCTGACTGCATTAATTATTTCTTTGGTCTTTTTTGATCAATTCTCAAAATACTTAATTGAGGCAAACTTTAATCTTTATGAGTCTACAAACATAATTCCGTTCTTAAACTTTACTTTTATAAAAAATTTTGGCGGCGCTTTTAATTTATTTAACGATGCTTCTCTTAACTTAGGATTGATATTTATTTTGTTAGTTTCTTTAATTTGTTTTTATCTTCTTTTGGCAATTTTTACCAATCTTGTATTCAAAGAAATTCTTTTCAAAGAGAGGCTTTTTTGGAGCCTTATTCTTGCTGGTGGCTTGGGAAATCTTTTAGATCGAATCACAAGAGGCTATGTTGTAGATTTTATTGATATAACATTTAATCCATATGTATTTAATTTAGCTGACTGCTTTGTGACATTAGGTATAATTTTTTTATTGTTTGATTCCTTTTTTGTGCATAAATCTGATGCAGAGTAAGACCATAAAGCTAGCTAATCCTAGAGGCTTTTGTGCCGGGGTAGATAGGGCAATAGATATCGTAAATATTGCTTTGGATAAGTTTGGACCTCCTGTTTATGTAAGGCATGAAGTTGTTCACAATCGAAAAGTTGTGCAAGACCTAAAAATTCGTGGAGCTAGATTTGTTGATAATCTTGATGAGGTTCCAGAAGGATCTGTCACAATATTTTCAGCTCATGGGGTATCTGAAAAAGTAGAATCGCAAGCAAAAAAATATAATTTAAATTTTTTTGACGCTACTTGCCCACTTGTTACTAAAGTACATATGGAAGTCATTAAATATGCTCAACAAGGAAGAGACGTCATCATGATTGGACATAAAAATCATCCTGAAGTTGAGGGAACTCTTGGCAGGTTTCCAAGTGAAAGTTCAGGAAAAATATATCTCGTTGAAGATGAAAAGGATGCTCAAAATTTAAATATTTCTCAGCCCTCTAATTTGGCTTTAGTAACTCAGACAACTCTTTCGGTAGATGACACGAAGCAGATCATTGAAATACTCAAAAAAAGATTTCCCAAAATAAAATCACCAAATGCAGATGATATTTGTTATGCAACACAAAATAGACAAGATGCTGTAAAGCAGCTTGCTTTAGAGACAGACTTTATAATTGTTGTTGGTTCCGAAAATAGCTCAAATTCAAATCGATTGAAGGAACTAGCAGAACTCATGGGAACGGAATCATGCTTGGTAGACCATGTTTCGCAACTTTCTGAAGACTCTTTGAAAAACATTAGTAAATTAGGAATCACATCAGGAGCTTCAGCTCCTGAAGAACTCGTCAAAGAAATAATTTCTTATTGCAAAGGTTTTGGGTTTTCTATAGTTGAAGAAATCCAAGGCCTTAAAGAAAATATATCCTTCAAACTTCCAAAAGAGCTTAGATGAGAAGTGACATAGCAATTATCGGAGCTGGTATCGCTGGCATAACAACAGCATACGCACTTGCTAAAAAAGGTCACAAAGTTACTTTAATTGATTCCAGAAGATATCCTGCAATGGCAACTAGTTATGCTAATGGAGGTCAACTAAGTGCGAGTAATTCCGAAACTTGGAATACTACAAAAAACATACTTAACGGAATTAAGTGGATGTTCAAGAAAGATGCACCGCTTCTTTTTAATCCTTCGCCTAGTATTCAAAAATATAAGTGGATGATTGGTTTTCTTTTAGCTACATTTAATGGCAAACATAAATCTAATACCCAGCAAACTATCGAGTTAGCCAAAAGAGCCAGAGAAATATACTTTGATATAGCAGACTCTGAAGGCATTAAGTTTGATCTTTTAAAGAAAGGTATTCTTCATTTTTATAATGACGAAAAAGAATTTAGTTCTGCAGCAGACAAAGCTTCTTGGCTAGATCAGGAAGGCATGGAATGGGAGGCTTTATCTTTGGATGAAATTGAAGATTTGGAACCTGCATTCAAGTCTGCGAGCAACGAAAAGAAAATAGTCGGGGGAATTTATACAAAATCCGATGCAAGTGGTGATATCCATAAATTTTGTACTAACATGATTAAAACCCTGGAAGAAAAATATGGTGTGGAAACTTTTTTTAATACCGAAATAGAAACAATCTACAAGGACAAAGATAAAGTAATTCTTTCTGCGACAGATCAAGCCAATTCAAAAGGATATGTTTTCGATCAAGTGGCAGTTTGTGCTGGCGTTGAAACTCAAAAGTTTGCAGATATATTAGGTGATGGCATGAGGGTTTATCCTGTCAAAGGTTATAGTGTGACGATCTATCTCGACGACATGATTTCTCAACAAGCTGCACCTCAGGTTTCTTTATTGGATGATCCAGTAAAAATTGTTTCCAGCAGGCTTGGTAATAGACTTAGGGTTGCAGGAACTGCAGAATTGGCTGGGAAAAATAAAGATATCAGACAAGATAGAATTCGTCCTTTGCTTAATTGGGTAAGAGAATATTTTCCTTCTGTAAGCACGGAAAACTATACGCCCTGGGCTGGTTTGAGACCTATGACACCTGACATGATGCCTTTAATATTTGAGAGTAAAGTTAAGGGTATATTTTACAATACGGGACATGGTCACTTAGGTTGGACTTTAGGCGCAGCTACTGGCGAAATATTGGCTGAAAAGATGGGAAATGATCAATAAAGAAGGTTGGCTTACAAAAGCGGAAAAACATATATCTCCAAACTTTGATCAAAGACCAAAAAATTCTGAGATAAAACTAATCGTTATTCACAACATTAGCTTGCCCCCAGAAAACTTTGCGCCTGAAAATGTCAAAAAATTCTTCAAAAACGAACTTGATTTCGAGTCTCATGAGTTTTTTCATGAGATAAGAGGCCTAAAAGTATCTAGCCACTTTGTAATTGATCGAACAGGGAAAATTTATCAATTCGTTTCGGTTTATGACAGGGCATGGCACGCTGGCGCATCTTCTTTTAAAAACCAAGAAAATTGTAATGATTTTTCATTAGGCATTGAACTTATTGGCAGTGACAATGCTCCCTTTGAAGATAATCAATATGATTCTTTAAATAAGCTTATTGAAATTCTTTGCAGTTCTTTTCCGGAGATAAAAAAAGAGAATATCGTAGGCCATTCTGAAATAGCACCAGACAGAAAGACTGACCCAGGACCCTTTTTTGATTGGTCGAAGATAAGATAAAATAGCTTTATGCCATCTTTTGATATTGAATCCAAAATTGATAACCATGAGTTATCAAATGCAATAGACCAAACTAATAGAATTATCACTAATAGATACGACCTTAAAGATGCAAACGCCAATGTGTCTTTGCAAGAGAACGAAATTAAAGTTTCTGCTAATGAGTCCTTTCAATTGGATCAAATTATCCCAATTCTCAAAGAAAATTTAAGTAAACGTAAAATTGATTTAAAAAGTTTAAAAATAGGCGAGACTCAAGAAGCCAACAATTCAGCCTCACTAAATATTGAACTTGTTCAAGGTATTTCGAGTGAAATAGGAAAAGAAATTAATGCACTTATAAAATCAAAAAAAATGAAAGTACAGAGCTCTATTCAAGGAGACTCCGTAAGAGTTTCTGGAAAGAAAAGAGATGATCTTCAAGCTGTAATCACATTAATAAAAGAACAAAACTTCAATATTCCTCTTCAATTTCAAAATTTTAGAGACTAAAAAATGACTTTTATAGATTCTTTGAGGAATTATTTAAGTCCTCAAATTTTAGTAATTTTATGCTTGGGTTTCATTTCTGGGGTCCCTTATGGGGTCCTAATGGATCCCTTGAACTACTGGTTATCAGAAGAGGGTATTGAAAAATCTACTATTGGTCTGCTTTCTTTGGTTTTTTTAATTTATTCCTTAAAAGTATTTTGGGCCCCTTTAGTAGATCGTTTAAAAATACCAAGACTTCATAGGTTAGGACAAAGAAAATCGTGGTTGTTTTTATCTCAGTTTGTAACTGGTCTAATCATATTATCAATAAGTTTTGTTGAGCCTAAAGAAAGTTTAAATATCTTTGTATATTTGATTCTTGCAATTGGGTTTTTTTCTGCTACGCAAGACATATGTGCTGACGCATTAAGAATAGAACTTGTCGAAAAAAGAGAGTTAGGTGAGGCATCAGCAGTTTTTGTTATTGGTTGGAGAATCGGAGCTATTTTGCTTTCCGGGGTAGCAACTTTTTACTTAGCTGAATTTTTTGGATGGAATTTTGCTTATCAAATGATTGGCATAATTGTAATCTTTTTGTCTTTTATTTTTCTAATCCTCATAAAAGAGCCAACCAGAGAGATTAGACCGCCAAAAGATTTTTTTAAGGAACCTCTTGGATGGTTTGAAGATTCTTTTTTAGCTCCTTTAAAAGATCTTTATTTAAGATATAAGAACCATCTATTGCTGTTACTTCTTTTAATATTTACTTATCGACTGAGCGATATGTTTTTAGGTCCAATGGCTATGCCGTTCTACAGAGAAACAGGATTTACAAAAATTGAAGTTGCTGAAATAACTAATTTTTATGGACTTATCATGACCATCTTGGGCGGTCTATTTGCTGGAGCTTCAGTCTATCGTTTTGGCCTTTCAAAAAACTTGGTTGCAGGAGCCATTCTAACTCCTTTAACAAATCTGCCTTTTATATATCTAAACATGATTGGTCATGATGTAAATTTCCTGATAGTGACGATCACTTTAGATAACTTTACTCAGGGATTTGTGAATGTGATGGGCGTTACTATTCTCGGTACCATTGTTTCGAAAAGTTTTACCGCAACACAGTTTGCTTTTTTAGTGGCATTGGTTTCAGTGCCTCCAAGGATTGTTTCAGGAGGTTCAGGAATAATTGTCGATAATATGGGGTTTCATGAGTTTTTTATTATTTGCGCTTTACTTGGAATTCCGGCAATTATTTTCTCCATAATGGCCCATAAAAGAAGACAGGAACTGGGTTTTGAATAGAAGCCTATATTTAAATAGATGGTTAAATAGTTTTTATATTCTATTTTTAATTTCCTTATATTTATTTTTTGCTCCTTTCAAGGATGGTCCAGAAATTTTTCCTCATACAGATAAAATTGGACATTTTTCTATTTTTTTCTTAATGACTGTCTTTTTAATATTCGGAAAATTAAAAAGGTATTACGCACTAATTTTCTGTATTTTATATGCTTTGTTTACTGAAATTGTTCAAACTTTTCTAAATTATAGAACCGGAAGTATTTTTGACTTTGTTTCAGACATTCTAGGTATAACTTTTGCATTTTTTTTTGTTTTTTTCCTTGAAAAAAGAGCTAAAGAACATAGATAAATAAGTGTTGTGAATTGAGCATTCGTTTAATAGAATGCGCATCTCACATTTGTTTAGTTATTTTTAAGGAGTGCTAATATGAAATTTAATCCATTAGGAGACAAACTTCTTGTAAGAAGAAGTGAAGAGGAAGAAACCACTGCAGGAGGTATTGTTTTGCCTGGTTCTGCAGCTGAAAAGCCTTCCCAAGGTGAAGTGTTAGCTATTGGACCAGGAAGAGTTCTTGATTCAGGAGAAAAAGTTGAAGTTCCTGTAAGTGTCGGAGACACAGTTGTTTTTGGCCAATACGCAGGAAGCAACACTATAAAAGTCGATGGTGAAGAATTACTAATTCTCAGTGAAAGCGATCTTCTTGGAACGGTTTCCAAGTAAACAATTACATATTTTTTTAATACGAGGTAAAAAATGGCAAAAGACGTAAAATTTAGTGATTCAGCTAGACAATTGATGCTTGATGGAGTCAATGTACTTGCTGATGCAGTAAAGGTGACCCTGGGCCCTAAGGGAAGAAACGTAGTTTTAGATAAATCTTTTGGAGCTCCTACAGTAACAAAAGATGGAGTTTCTGTAGCTAAAGAAGTTGAGCTACAAGATAAATTTGAAAACATGGGTGCTCAAATGGTTAAAGAAGTTGCTTCGCAAACTTCAGATGCAGCTGGTGATGGAACTACCACTGCTACTGTTCTTGCCCAAGCAATTGTTAATGAAGGCTTAAAATCTGTTGCGGCTGGTTTCAATCCTATGGATCTTAAAAGAGGTATAGACAAGGCAGTAACAAAAGCTGTTGAAAGCATTCAAAGCATGTCTGAGCCTTGTGCTGACAGCACTGCTATAGCTCAAGTTGGTACCATTTCCGCTAATAGTGACGGTGAAGTTGGAGACATCATTGCTGAAGCTATGGAAAAGGTTGGAAAAGAAGGCGTTATAACAGTCGAAGAAGCTAGCGGTATTGAAAATGAATTAGAAGTTGTCGAAGGAATGCAGTTTGATCGTGGATATCTTTCTCCATATTTCATAAACAACCAAGATAAAATGATCACCGAATTAGAAGATCCTATGATTCTTCTCCACGATAAGAAAATTTCAAATATCAGAGAACTTTTACCTTTGTTAGAAGCTGTAGCAAAAGCTGGAAAATCTCTTCTTATTATTGCAGAAGATGTTGAAGGCGAAGCCCTTGCAACATTAGTTGTTAATAACATGAGAGGTGTTGTAAAAGTTTCTGCCTGTAAAGCACCAGGTTTTGGAGACAGAAGAAAGGCTATGTTGGAAGATATAGCTATTCTTACTGGTGGAACAGTAATTTCTGAAGAAGTTGGTCTTAATTTAGAAGGAGCAACTATAGAATCTCTTGGAACAGCTAAAAAAGTAGTTCTCTCAAAAGAAAATACTACCGTGATTGATGGCGCAGGTTCTCAAGACAATATTTCTGGCAGAGTTAACCAGATTAGAGCTCAAATTGAAGAAACTTCATCTGATTATGACAGAGAAAAACTTCAAGAGAGAGTAGCTAAGTTAGCTGGAGGAGTTGCTGTAATTAAAGTTGGAGCAGGTTCGGAGATTGAGATGAAAGAAAAGAAGGCTAGGGTTGAAGATGCTTTGCATTCAACTAGAGCAGCTGTCGAGGAGGGAGTTGTTCCAGGCGGAGGAGTAGCTTTAATTAGAGCATTACAATCATCCGAGGGCCTTAAAGGAGATAACGAAGATCAAAATATAGGTATTTCAATTGCTTTAAAAGCTATGGAAGCTCCTATCAGACAAA
The DNA here is from genome assembly GCA_019652555.1 of Gammaproteobacteria bacterium. GTDB lineage: Bacteria > Pseudomonadota > Gammaproteobacteria > Magnimaribacterales > AG-339-G14 > MEDG-81. The sequence continues at coordinate 253,279 of BPAJ01000001.1, forward strand.
TCGTTCTCAATGCAGGTGAAGAAGCATCGGTTGTAGTTGATAAAATTAAATCCGAAAAAGGCAATCATGGGTTTAATGCTGCAACATCTGAGTATGGCGACATGATTAAGATGGGTATCTTAGATCCAGCAAAAGTTACAAGAACTGCTCTACAAGCAGCAGGTTCAGTTGCTGGTTTGATGATCACCACTGAAGCCATGGTTTCTGATATTCCTGAAGAAAATGCTGGTGGCGGAATGCCAGGCGGTATGCCTCCAGGAATGGGCGGTATGGATGGAATGATGTAAAAATCTTCTGTTGAAAAAAAAGAGGCCATGTTAGGCCTCTTTTTTTTATTTTACGGTTTTAGAATATAATAAAGCTTTAAAGAGGGAGATCTAATGGAAATAGAACTATATTTATACAATGTCCTAGTGAGATGGGGACACATCTTAGTTGGTATAGCCTGGATAGGGCTTTTATATTATTTTAATTTTGTGCAAACAGAATATGTAAAAGTCGCAGATCCTGATGCTAAAGCAGATGTTATGAAAAAATTAGCACCCAATGCGCTTTGGTGGTTTAGATGGGCTGCTTTTTTAACTTTTTTAACAGGTTTATATCTTTTGTATGTTCAAGAACGAGCAATTACAACAGCTATAACTTTAGGGTCATTAATGGGGATCATCATGATGTTAAATGTTTGGGGAATCATTTGGCGTAATCAAAAGATTGTTATCGGCCTTAAAGAAGGAGATGCAGCGGCTGCTGGTGCTAAAGCCGGTCTGGCCTCAAGGACAAATACTTTACTTTCTTTGCCAATGCTTTATTTCATGGTTTCTTCAGCTCATGGTGGAACGGCATCTTACCCAAAATCGTATCTTTTAATTGATCAATCTGCTGCGGGGGGACCCATTGCAGGTTATTTAGGTTATGATTTTTGGATTGTAGTAGCTGCGGTTCTTTTAATTGAGTTGAATGCAATTTATGGAAAAATGTTTCCTGTAATTGCTTCCGTGAGATCAGTTATAACTTCAAGCTTTATCTTAACTATTATTTTTTCTGGCTTAGTTTTTTATATCTAAGTTAATCATCGCTGAGTTCTTCATCTTCTTGTTCGATTTGAAGAACTCTTGCGATTTTAATCATATTATTTCTAATCAATACAGTTTCGATAGCGTAATTTTCTATTTCTATTTTGATATTGTTTTCAGGAATCGTTTCAACTTGATCAATAATTAATCCATTCAAGGTTTTAGCTCCATTTATTGGAAGCTGCCAATTTAGTTTTTTGTTTAGCTCTCTCAAAGGGATCGAAGCATCAATTAAATAACTTCCATCTTTTTGCTCCATAATTTCTACGGTCTCTCTATCGATATCCGTAGCAAGCTCACCAACAATTTCTTCAAGGACGTCTTTGATTGTAACCAGTCCTTTAACAGAACCATATTCGTCAATGATTACAGCAACTGTCTTTTTATTTTTTTGAAAATTGAAAAGTTGTGTGCTTAAAGGAGTATTTTCTGGAATAAAATAAGCTTCATCTAAAGATTCAATTAAACTTTCAATTGATTTGTCTTCATTTGAAAGAAAAGAAGTGATTCCATAAAGATCTATAACTCCTCTTAGATCGTCAAGAGATTCATTATAGACAGGCAAAAAATCTTTTTGATTATTTTGAAGATTACTCAGAATATTTTCTATTGGTTGATTTATATCTATTCCAATTACTTCACTTCTTTGTGTCATGACCTCATCTACAGAAACTTTATCTAGCTCCAAAACACTGATTAACATGTCTTGATATTTCTTTGGAATTAAATCTCCAGAGTTTTCCAAAACACTCTTTAACTCTTCAGGCGATAAATCTTCATTGATTGTTGTTTCTTTTGTTCCCAATAGCCTCATAAAAAAGTTTGAAAAGAAATTAACAAATAAAACCAAAGGTCTGAGTATTTTTTGCAAGTATTTAAGGATTAGAGATGCTGGAAGAGCAACTTTTTCTGAATTCAATGCTGCAAAAGTCTTCGGAGTGATTTCAGCGAATACTAAAATTATCAAAGTTAGGACAATAGAACCAATTACAACGCCACTATCTCCAAATAAATTTAAACAAAGGACAGTCGTTAGCGAAGCTGCAAGAATATTTACAAAATTATTACCTATGAGAATAACACCAAGTAATCTATCGGGTCTTTTTAAAAGTTTGTCAGCTCTAATGGCTCCTTTATCGTTTTCCTTAACCAAATGTTTAAGACGATACCTATTTAAAGACATCATAGCCGTTTCTACTCCAGAGAAAAAAGCAGAAAGAAATAGCAGAAAAACGATGCTTGAAAAGAGCATCCAGGGATTAACGTCAGCCAATTGTAGGAATTATGTGAATTGTTTGCATTTTTTTACAATTATAGGAAGGTTTTACTTGAATACAAAATTAAATTACTTAGAATACCTCTCTCAAAGAGATTTATGGTAACTATAAGACTAGCCAGAGGAGGCGCCAAAAAGCGTCCTTATTTTCATATCACAGTCGCGGATTCACGCAGAGCTAGAGATGGTAAATACATCGAAAGGGTAGGTTTTTTTAATCCAATAGCCTCAGCTCAAAATGACAGACTTAACATAGATCATGAAAGATTGGACTATTGGGTAAGCAAAGGAGCTCAAGTTACCGAGAGAGTAAAGACTTTGATAAAAGAGTCAAAACTTTCAACAGAAGATTTCAATCAATTAATTGCAAAGAAAGAAAAACTCAGGTTAGTGAAACTTGAAAAGAAAAAATCTTCAGCCTCTGAAGCAGATACTGAAGAAAGTCCATCAGAAGGAGAAGAAGTCTCGGCTGAGACAGAAAATACAGAACCAAAAAGTACCAATAATAATAACCAATCAAACAATGAGGATAATCTAATGGAAAAAACCGAAGATATTATCGATAAGGTTGCAGAAGGTACAAAAGACGTAGCCGAAGGCGCTGCTGAAGCTGTAACAGATGTAGCTGAAGGCGCAGTTAATGTTGCTGAAGAAGTAGTAGAAACTGCAGAAGATGTTGTTGAAGACGCTGCTAAAGCAGTAACAGATGTCGCTGAAGGAGCTGCTAATGTAGCTGGCGATGTTGTTGAGACCGCTGAAGATGTTGTTGAAGACGCAGTTGATGCCGTTAAAGATGTTGCCGAAGGTGCAGCTGATGTTGCTGGCGATGTTGTTGATACAGCAAAAGAAGTGGCAGGCGATCTTGCTGAAGGCGATGTTGTTGAAGCAGTAAAAGACGTAGCTGAAGGCGCAGTAGATGTTGCCGAAGACGTTGTCGAAACTGCAGTTGACGTAGCTGAAGATGCAGTTGAAGCAGTAAAAGACGTAGCTGAAGGCGCAGCTGATGTAGTTGAAGACGTTGTCGAAACTGCTGAAGATGTTGTTGAAGATGCAGTTGATGCTGTGAAAGATGTTGCTGAAGGCGCTGCTGATGCAGTCGGTGATGCAATTGATGCTGTCAAAGACGCATTCACATCTGACGACTCTAAAGACGATAAATAAATTATCAAGATGACCTACCAAGATGATGATTTCATTTTGGTAGGAAATTTTGGTCGTCCAATCGGCCTTAAAGGAAGTATCAAATTAAATTCCTTCACAAGACCTCCTGAAAATATAGAATCCTACAACTCTTTCTTTATGAAAGAGAGTTCCCAATTTGTTGAATTAGAAGTAAAAAAAATAACTACTTCTGGCAAAAATTTAATCATTTTCTTGAATAACTGTAATTCTCTTGAAGAGGCTGAAGAAACTTTTAAAGGAAGGGAAATATTTATTCCTAAATCAGATCTCCCTGAAACAGAGGATAAGTTTTATTGGAATGATCTAATTGGTTTAGAGGTAATCATACGAAGCTCAGAAAAATCTTTAGGCAAGGTCCATTCTCTTATGGAAACTGGCTCTAATGATGTGCTAATAATTAAAAACCCCAATCAAGAAGATATTTTGATTCCTTTCATCATGAAGCAAGTAATTTTGGAGGTAACAAAAACAAGCATTTATGTAGATTGGGAGATTTAAATGAATTTTACTTTTATTTCTTTGTTTCCCGAAATCATAAGGTCTGCATTGAATGAAAGCATAACCAAACGAGCTATCGAAAAGTCTTTAATCTCTTTTGAAACGATAAATCCTAGAGATTATCTTAAACCCAAAGAAAGGATTGATGACAAAGTTTATGGCGGTGGTCCGGGAATGCTTTTGAAATCTGAACCTTTAATGAAAGCCATAGACGATGCAACTTCTAAATTTGATAGATCAGAAAGCAAAATTATTTATTTATCTCCAAAAGGCAAACCATTTACTCAAGAAACTGCAGAGACTCTGGCTTTGGAGAAAAATATAATATTCATTTGTGGTCGTTACGAAGGAATTGATCAGAGAATCATTGATCATTATGTGGATGACGAGATAAGCATTGGCGATTATGTTCTCTCCGGCGGAGAGCTACCAGCTTTAGTAGTATTTGATGCTATCACAAGGAATATTGAGGGAGTCTTAGGAGACGACGCATCTCTTGAGCAAGAATCTTTTTCCGGAGGACTATTAGAATATCCTCAATATACCAGGCCTGAAAAAATGAAGTTGGGCGATGTGCCAGAAGAATTATTATCTGGAAATCATGCGGTTATAGAACAATGGCGAAAGAAACAGATGCTAGGAATTACCGCTTCGAGAAGAAAAGATCTTCTGGAAAAAATCAAATTATCACCTGAAGAAAAAGCTCTTTTGGAAGAATTTTTTGATGAACTTGAGTAATAATCTGATAGAATTCTTTTCCTTGTAGATAAGCAGTAACAGAAATGAGCAGCAAAAGAACATCTGTCCAAGTCGTAGAGGCAGCACAACTTAAAGATAACATCCCTGATTTTAATCAGGGGGATACTGTTTTGGTTGAGATTATAGTTAAAGAAGGTGACCGAGAGAGGTCTCAACCTTTTGAAGGTGTAGTAATTGGTATCAAAAACAGAGGTCTAAATTCTGCTTTTACAGTAAGAAAAATTTCCAGTGGCGTTGGCGTTGAAAGGACATTTCAAACTCACAGTCCATTAATAAAATCTATCAAAGTGAAAAGGAAAGGTAAGGTAAGGCAATCTAAACTTTATTACTTAAGAGAACGCTCTGGAAGATCCGCAAGAATAAAAGAAAAAGTATAATCTCATAATGAGTGATTCGGATAGGCAAATTCTTGATGCCTTTATCGATAATATCTGGATTGAAAAAGGATTGAGTCAAAATACATTAGACTCATATAGAAGTGATCTTGAGCAATTTTCCTCATGGCTTGAAAAAAATAATCTTAGTTATATAAAAACTTCCAAGAAAGAAATTCTATCTTATTTGTCTTTTCTTTTTCAAAAAGGGTTAGGAAGTAAAACAGTTGCCAGAAAACTTTCTTCATTAAAATCTTTCTTCCGCTATTTGGTCTTTAAATCCATTATTCCAAACGATCCCTCAAGCGAGGTAGAAACGCCAAAATTATTAAAGTCCATTCCCAAATCCATTTCAGAAAAAGAAGTTGAAGCATTGTTAGCTGCACCTGATGAAAAGACAGATATCGGACTTAGAGATAAAACCATGATTGAGACTTTATATTCTTGTGGGTTGAGAATTTCAGAATTAACAAATTTAGAATTGCTAAATCTTAACTTGCGCCAAGGTGTGATCAGAGTGATTGGAAAAGGCCAAAAAGAAAGATTGGTTCCAATGGGCGATCAGCTTATTGCTTTATTAGAACTCTACATTTCCTCTTCAAGGAAAAATCTTCTCAATAAAAGACACTCTGACTTTTTATTTTTATCAACAAGAGGACAAAGAATGACTCGTCAATCCTTTTGGCATAGGATAAAACACTACTGTTTGGCCTCAGGTTTTGAGCCAGATAAAATTTCTCCTCACGTACTTAGACATGCTTTTGCAACCCACCTTTTAAATAATGGAGCTGACCTAAGAGTGGTACAACTTTTACTCGGACATAGCGACTTAAATACAACGCAAATTTACACTGAGGTTGCTAGACAACGACTGAAAAGACTTCATACTGAGCACCACCCACGAGGCTAAGATATGATTATTTTTAGGTTTATTGTTTTGTTATTTTCATTACAGAGTTTTGTTTTAGATAAAGATGAAATAAAAGCAAAATTAAATGAAATCATTCCTGACGAGATATCGGTAGATACAGTTGAAGATACTTATTCCCCAAACTTTTTTTCGGTTGAATTATCTGACGGATCTTTATTTTACGTAACTGCAGATGGTGAATTCATCATCAATGGCGATCTTTATCAAATTGAAAAAAACTCTTTGATAAATTTTTCAGACATCCGAGATTCTAAGAAAAGAATTAATAGAATACTTGAAATAAATCCAAGTGAGTTTATTACCTTTGAGCCCAAAGAAAAGAAAACAGATATCTATGTTTTTACTGATGTTGATTGTGGGTATTGTAGAAAATTGCATTCTGAAATCACAAACTATCTAGAAAATGGCATACAAGTTAATTATTTGGCATATCCAAGAGAAGGTTTGGAAAGTGATACTTATCAAAAAATGAAGACTGCCTGGTGTTCAAAAGATCCTCAGGTAAGTTTGACGACTTTAAAACTTGGAAAAACCATCAAAAGCGACGATTGCACTAAAAAAATTGTTTCAAAACATTATAATTTAGCCAAAGAATTTAATGCCCGAGGAACTCCTACTATAATTCTTGAGAACGGTTTCTTATTAGCAGGTTATCACTCTGCTGAGGAGATATTGAATTTTTTAAAAAAATAACTATGGATAAAAACTTTTCTTCAATAGATCGACTACCTCCTTATGTTTTCGAGGAAATTGGCCAACTTAAAATGGCGGCTCGAAGAAGAGGTGAGGATATTATTGATTTTGGAATGGGAAATCCTGACGGCGCAACTCCTGATTTTATTGTCGAGAAGCTTAAAGAGGTTGTTATGCGACCCGATACCCATCGTTACTCTCAATCAAAAGGTATACCCAAATTAAGACAAGCTATAACCGATTGGTATGCCAGAAAATTTGATGTTGCATTGGACCCCGAAGAAGAGGCAATAGCCACTCTTGGTTCTAAAGAAGGCTTGAGTCATTTAGCCATTGCCACAATGGATAAGGGAGACGTAATTTTGGTACCAAATCCAGCTTATCCAATACATCCTTTTGGTTTTGTAATTGCCGGAGCGGATATTCATCACGTACCTATCGGACCAGGCATTGATTTCTTTAAAAGTTTAAAAGATGCAATAAAAAACTCTTTTCCAAAACCTAAAATGTTGCTCATTAATTTTCCAAGCAACCCAACAACGAGTTGCGTAGATTTAGATTTTTTTAAAGAAGTTATCGCTATTGCTAAAGAGCATAACATTTGGGTTGTTCATGACTTGGCTTATGCTGATCTTTGTTTTGATGGTTATGAAGCTCCTTCAATTCTTCAAGTAGAAGGGGCAAAAGATATAGCTGTTGAGTTTTATACTCTTTCAAAAAGCTACAATATGCCAGGTTGGCGCTTAGGCTTTTGTTGTGGCAACAAAGAACTCATAGCTGCATTAGCGAGATTAAAATCTTATTTTGATTACGGTCACTTCACACCCATTCAGGTAGCTGGAATAGAAGCTTTAAATAATGGCGATAAAGAAGTAGAAAAGATTTGCCAAACTTATAAATCCCGAAGAGACGTACTTTGTGATGGTTTGAATTCATTTGGCTGGACCATTGAAAAACCCAAAGCAACTATGTTTGTTTGGGCAAGAATCCCTGAATCGTTTGAAATGAAGTCTATGGAATTTTCTAGATTCTTATTGGAAAAGGCTAAAGTTGCCGTTTCTCCAGGTTTGGGTTTTGGAGAGTATGGAGATGACTTTGTTAGATTTTCTTTGATTGAAAATGAACAAAGAACAAACCAGGCAGTCAGAGGTATAAAAAAAGCCTTCAAAGAGTATCTATAATGACAAATTTAAAAATAGGTTTATGCGGCACTGGAAATGTCGGATCAGCTTTTATTGAAAGTATCGTTTCTTCGGAATCTCTTATTAATCAAAATTATGGTTTGAATATTTCAATATCTTTGATTGGTGCAAGAAAAGGCAAGGTATCCGGAGTTTCTGATATTTCAGTTATTACTGATATTCAAGAAGTTGCCAAGTCAGATGATATTGATGTTGTGGTGGAGTTGATTGGCGGGGTTGAAGACGCTTATAAACTAGCTATTTCAGCACTTAAAAATAAAAAACATTTTGTCACGGCAAATAAAGCTCTCATTGCTGCTCATTCAAAAGAACTTTTTGAATTGGCAAAGGAAAATAAGGTTCACATCGGTTTTGAGGCTTCCGTAGCTGGGGGTATTCCAATTATTAGAACCATTAGAGATGGTTTAATTAGTAATCAGATAAATTCCTTTGCAGGAATATTAAACGGTACTTCCAATTTTATTTTTTCTAAAATGGCTGACGAAAAGTTATCTTTTGATACTGCATTGGCTTTGGCTCAAAAGGAAGGGTTTGCTGAACCCGATCCTACTTTTGATATTTCGGGTCAAGATGCTGCACAAAAAACAAGTATCCTTGCGACACTTTCCTTTTTTCAAAACTCCTCAATGGAAAATGTATATTTTGAAGGAATCGATAAAATTTCTCCTGATGACATAGATTACGGCAAGCAATTGAATTTTGTTTTGAAGCCTTTATCGGTTGGCATGCAAAATAAGGACCAGATTACTCTTGGTAGTTTTCCTGCTTTTGTAAAAACAGATTCGCTTTTGGCTTCAATCCAAAATGAAAATAACGCAGTGCTTGTAAATGCTGAAAATGTTGGCGGTACGATGTATTCTGGACCAGGCGCAGGAGCTAAGCCAACTGCCAATTCGGTCTTATCAGACGTTATTGATATAGCGCGTGGAAAAATTTTTGATTATGGAAAATTTGTTCAACAAGACCTTTCTTCAAGTTTTGATAATTTTTCCTGTGATCGCTACCTAAAACTCCAAGTAAATGATAAACCTGGAGTAGTCGCAAAAATTTCTACTTTGTTGGCGAAGAACAATCTCTCAATTGATAATCTCATTCAAAAGGAATTAGAGAGAAGTGATGACCAAATACCTTTGGTTATTGTACTGAGTAACTCCGATGAAACGACTATCCAAGAGACTATTAAAGAATTGGAAGCTTTAGATGAGGTTTCAGGACCGTTAACTCATATTAGGATTTTAGATATCTAAAATGAAATACTTCAGCACTAGAGGAAATTCAGAAGCACTAAACTTTGTTGATGTGCTTACATCAGGTACGGCAAAAGATGGTGGATTATATGTACCAGAAAATTTTCCAAAGTTTTCAAAAGAAGAAATCGCTGATTTTGAGACTGCAAGCTATCAAGATCTGGCTTCGCATCTTTTGTATCCATACGTTGAAGGTTTTTTATCAAAAGATGACTTTGAGCAAGTTGTAAAAAATGCATATGAATCTTTTACTATTCCTGAAGTTGTAAAGTTAGTTGAAACAAAAAACATTGGGTATGTCCTTGAATTATTCCATGGTCCAACTTTTGCTTTCAAAGATGTAGCTATGCAATTGTTGGCGGCTTTATTGGATAAAGCTGCTGAAAAAACAGACAAAAAAATCGTTGTTCTTGGAGCTACTTCAGGCGATACAGGCTCTGCTGCTATAGAAGCATGTAAAAAATTCGAAGATATAGATATTGCCATTTTATTTCCCCATAAGAAGATATCTCCTGTTCAACAAAGACAAATGACAACTTCAAATGCAAAAAATGTATTTCCTTTGGCAGTGAAGGGCGATTTTGATGATTGTCAAAATTACGTAAAAAAAATGTTCATAGAGAACAACAATGAAGAGGTTAAGTTTGTATCAATTAATTCAATTAATTGGACAAGAATCATGGCACAAAGCGTCTATTTTTTTTCCACCAAACTTCAACTAAAAAAAGATTTTATAGCTTCTATTCCTTCTGGAAACTTTGGACATGCGTATGCTGGCTGGACGGCAAAAAATATGGGTCTTTCATTTAAAGGAATCAATATTGCAACCAACAAAAATGACGTTTTGCATAGACTTTTCTCTGATGATGTATATCAAAAAAAAGAAACATCTGCTTCTCTTGCTCCATCTATGGACATTTCTGTAGCTAGTAATTTTGAAAGGTTATTGTTTGAGATTTACAAAAAAAATGGTGCCAAGCTTAGCGACACTTTCTCATCATTTCCCGCAAAAGCTATAGATTTCAATCAATCCGATGAAATCTGGCAAGAAGTGAAAGCTTTTTTTCAAAGCTCTACTTGTGATGACAAAGAAATCGTTGAAACAATTGTAAAAAGCTTTGAAACAGAAAATATTTTGTTTGATCCTCATACTGCAACAGCAATAAAGGGAAACAAAGATTTAAATCTTGACCCTTCAGAGCTTGTAACCTTTGCTACTGCTCATCCAGCTAAATTTCCAGATGCAATAAATAAAGAATTGGATATTTTAGACGAAAATACTCCAAGCTCCTTGAAGGAAATTATGACTAAAGAAGAAACTTTTTCAGTGCTTGAAAATAATTTTGAGGACCTGAATAATTATCTTAATTCGGAGGTTCTTAATTAAATGGTTGAACTGTCTTTAGGCGAAAGAATCAAAGTTGCTGCTAAGTCTCTAGCTGAGCTTAGGGGGTACCTTTGACTTTGAAGAAAAGAAAAAACGCTTAGACGAAATCAATACCAAACTTCAAGATCCTGAGGTTTGGTCCAATCAAGAAGAAAGTCAGAAATTAGGCAAGGAAAAAGCTTCCTTAGAAAAACTCGTTGATTTGGTAGAGGGATTAAATAACTCCGTAGAAGATCTGAATGAATTATTTGAGCTAAGCGAAGATGAATCAGAAGCAAACCAATTAAAAGAGGAACTTTTTAATGTTGAAGAAAAAATTGCTGATTTGGAGTTCCGTAGAATGTTTTCAGGAAAGATGGATCAAGCAAACACTTATCTTGATATTCAGTCTGGTTCGGGGGGGACGGAAGCTCAGGATTGGGCAGAAATGCTTTTACGGATGTATTTGAGATGGGGCGAAAACAAGAGTTTTAAAACCGAATTAATTGAAGTCTCTCCAGGAGAGGTTGCAGGAATTAAAAGCGCCACGATTAAATTTGAAGGCGAGTTTGCTTATGGTTGGCTTAGAACAGAATCAGGTGTTCATCGACTGGTTAGAAAGTCTCCTTTCGATTCTGGAAATCGTCGCCATACCTCTTTTGCATCAATTTTTGTATCGCCAGAAGTAGATGATGATATTCAAATAGATTTAAATCCTGCAGACATTCGAATCGATACTTATCGAGCTAGCGGTGCAGGAGGACAACACGTAAATAAAACAGATTCGGCAGTGCGCTTGACTCATATGCCTTCAGGAGTAGTGGTGCAATGTCAAACGCAAAGATCGCAACATAAAAACAAAGATAGTGCGATGAAGCAGTTACGCGCAAAGCTCTTTGAGATAGAATTAAAAAAGCAACAGCAAGAAATGGAAAATTTAGAAGCATCGAAAGCAGATATCGGTTGGGGAAGTCAAATTAGATCTTACGTATTAGACTCGGCAAGAATTAAAGACCTCAGAACAGGCGTAGAAACAGGAAACTGCAATGATGTGCTAGATGGTAATTTAGATTTATTTATTGAAGCCAGTTTAAAGCAGGGAATTGAATAATGTCTCAAGACAAAGAAGAAAATCATTTAATTGAAGAAAGGCGAAAGAAACTTGCTGAGCTTAGAGAAGCTAACAAAGCTTTTCCAAACGATTTCAAAAGAAAACATTTAGCTCAAGAGTTAAAAAACGAGTTTGATGAGTTTTCCAAAGAAGAATTGGAAAAGAAGAAGGCAAAAGGAGTAGTTGCTGGACGCATCATGCTTAGAAGAATGATGGGCAAGGCAAGTTTTACAACCATTCAAGATTTTTCTGGAAGAATTCAGCTTTACATCAGAGCTGATGAAATTTCGAACTACGATGAATTTAAAAATTATGACTTAGGGGATATTGTCGGTGCAGAAGGTACAGTATTTAAAACCAATACCGGTGAACTCTCGATACATGTCAAAAAATTAAAACTCTTAACAAAATCCTTAAGACCATTACCAGAAAAACACTTAGGTTTAACCGATACCGAAATACGTTATCGTAAACGCTACCTGGACTTATTGACCAATCCAGAAAGTTTAGAAGTCTTTAAAACTAGAGCAGAAATAATAAGCAATATTAGAGCTTTTCTGCTGGCTGATGACTTTATTGAAGTTGAGACTCCTATGATGCATCCCATTCCAGGTGGAGCTACAGCAAGGCCTTTTGTTACGCATCATAACTCTTTGAATATGGATCTATTTTTAAGAGTTGCACCAGAATTATATTTGAAGAGATTGGTTGTTGGCGGATTTGAAAAAGTGTTTGAGATCAATAGAAATTTCAGAAATGAAGGGCTTTCAACTAGACACAATCCAGAATTCACTATGTTGGAATTTTATACCGCCTATGTTGATAGTGACTTTCAAATTAACTTTGTAGAGAAGATGTTCAAAGCAATTACAAAATCTCTGCCTCATAAAACAAATATATTCAAAAAGGCTTTTCATAAATTAACTATGGACGAAGCAATATTGCAATTTACTTCTCTGAAGAAAAAAGACTTAAGCGATACCAAGAAGCTCAAGGAATTTTGCAAGGCAGAAAAAATAAAGACGAATATTAAGGGTTCATTAGCCATAATAAAAAACGAAATATTTGAAGCATTGGTCGAAGAGAAACTCATAGAGCCTACCTTTATTACTGAATATCCAATTGAAGTTTCACCTTTAGCGAGAGCTTCGACTGTAAATCCTGAGGTGGCAGAAAGATTTGAACTTTTTATAGACGGTAAAGAGATTGCTAATGGCTTTTCTGAGTTAAACGATCCTGAAGAACAAGCAGAACGTTTCAAAGATCAAGTAGCTAAAAAGGATTCGGGTGATAATGAAGCGATGCATTTTGATAAAGATTACATCGAAGCTCTAGAGCATGGGTTAGCGCCATGTGCCGGAGTTGGTATTGGCATAGATCGATTAACCATGTTAATTACCGGTACCGAATCTATTCGAGATGTTTTATTATTTCCTCAACTAAAAAACAAGTAAGAATTATGAGTAAAGATTGGACAAAAATTAGAGCAAAGGTAAAAGATTTCATTGAAAGTGAAATTTATCCTAAAGAAACTGAGCTAGCTAAGGGTACCCCCGAGGCACGAGAAATGCTTGGTTCATTAATGCAATTGGCAAAGGATGAAAAAATTTGGGCATTGGGACACCCAGAAGATATTGGTGGAGGCGGGATGCCTTTTATGGAATACGTATACGTGAATGAAGTCATTGGTAGATCTTCTTTTGCCATGGTGGCATTAGGCACACATTCTCTACAAGATTCAATAATGCTTCGAGAATTTGCTTCCCCACATTGGCGCGATCAATATCTCGAACCCTTAGTTCAAGGAGAAATCTTTCCAAGTTTTGGCATGACTGAGCCTGATGTTGCAAGTTCTGATCCTACCCAATTACAAACCACAGCTATCCTTGAAAATGGTACGTGGAAAATAAATGGTACAAAATGGTTTACCACTGGAGCTGCCAGAGCTGCCTACACTACAGTGATGTGTCGAACCGAATTAGACGCTCCCAGTCATGGCGCTTTTAGCATGATCATTGTGCCAACAGATAACCCAGGTTATAAAATTGTTCGAGAAACTCCTGTACTTGGTATTAATGGCGGACACTACGAAGTTAAATACGATAACGTCGAAGTTCCTGAAGAAAATTTATTAGGTCCAAGAGGACAAGGATTCATCATTGCACAAAAACGACTTGGGCCCGGAAGAATTTTTCATTGCATGCGCTGGTTAGGCCAAGCTCAAAGAGCTTTTGACCTGCTTTGTGAAAGAATGCACGAAAGAGAGACTTTCGGTACTCCTTTAACAAAAAAACAACTGCTGCAAAAATTTGTTTTTGATAGCGCCTGTGAAATTCAAGCTTCTCGTCACTTGACCCTTGATGCTGCTAAAAGAATTGACCAGGGAGATGATGCGAGAATTGAAATTGGTTTGATTAAAGTGGTTGGGGCAGAGATGCTACACAATGTCATAGATCGAGCCATCCAAGTTCATGGCGCGAAAGGACTCACTGACGATACTCCATTAAGTCTTATGTATAGACATGCTAGGGAGGCAAGAATTTACGACGGTCCTGATGAAGTTCATGTCCAATCCGTTGCCAGACGTATTCTTAAGAACTATGAAAATAATGGTCCTGGGTGGGATTTTGGCGAGCGAGATGCATCCCTAGTATCTTAAGATGTCAGACTTTCAGGAATTTTTAGAAAATTCTCTGCAGCAAAAAATCAAGCAACTGATTCCTCTCACAGGAGGAGCTTCTGCAGATATCAATCGTATTGTTCTTGCTAATGAGGATGAACTTATAGTTAGAAGAACTCTGTCGCAAGAAAAATCCGTTATGGCAATTCCAAAAATCTTAGAAGCAAAAATACAGAAAGTTGTTAAAAAAAATGGAGCGCCTGTGCCAGATATCATATTTGAGTTTTCTGAAGGCGAAGAAATAGGTGAAGGTTATGTCATGGAAGCAATTCCAGGAGAGACTATTCCTCGTAAAATTCTTAGAGATGACAAATTTTCAACTGCTCGAGAAAAACTTCCTTTTGAAATCGGTAAATCTTTGGCCAAAATCCATCAAACACAATTAGATGATTTAAAAGCTCTTGATCAGGTGACCTTTTCAGACTCTTTAGAAAAACTCTTTCAGGTATATCTAAGCTTTAACCAACCACAACCAGTCTTTGATTTAGCTTTCAAATGGCTTGAAGCCCAGGAACTCAAAGACTATGGAGAAGTTTTGGTTCATGGCGATTTTCGTTTTGGCAACTTCATTATTTCGGAAGAAAATTTAGAATCTATTATTGATTGGGAGTTAGCTCATATAGGCAACCCTATGGAAGATCTTGGATGGCTTTGCGTGCGTTCTTGGCGATTTGGTAATGTTGAAAAAAGAGTAGGTGGCTTAGGAGATACCAAAGATCTCATTGCTGGTTATGAATCCAACTCTGATATAAAAATTGATGAATCTCAGCTTGATATATGGCAGCTCTATGGTTCATTGCGCTGGGGAGTTATTTGCATGATGCAAACTTTTGCTCATCTAAGCGGAATGGTTAATTCAGTAGAAAAAGCAGCGATTGGCAGAAGAGTATCTGAAACGGAATTTGATTTAATGAATATGATTAAACATAAAAATTTCTTATGAGTATTTTTGATAGACCAACTTCTAAAGAACTTTTAGAGGCAGTAATTGATTTCATCGACGCCGAAATAAAATCGGATTCTTATCCAGCAAATAAAAAGTTTAAATTTCAGATTGTTTTAAATGTCCTAAATATTGTTAAGAGGGAGGTTGAAACTGGAGAAGAAATAAATGAAAAATTTTCTGAGCTAGGCTCAAACCTTATTGGAGAAAATGAGTTCACGATAGAAAAATTGTCCCAAAAAATTAGAGATAAAGAATTTGATCATGAAGACAAAGATCTTGTAGATTTTCTATATAACCTTACAGAGGAAAAAATTAAAATAGACAATCCGAAATATAAATAACCAAAAGCTGTCATGGATGCAAAAATATATGGTCACAATCATTCTCCCTGGGTTCAAGCAGTATTATTAGGGTTACATGAAAAGAAAATAAAATATACCTTGTATCAAACACCGCCATTTGAAATATTTAAAATCTGGGGTGTTTATATGCCAGCTGCTGCTTTAGATGGAAATTCTTGGGAAGTTGAGTCTTCAAAAATATTAAAAAAAATTGGATTCAATAAAGTTTCTGAACAAGATATCCGAGCTGCTCAGGATGCATGGAAGGGCGTCTTACACCGCCCTGATAATCCCTTTAAATTTTTTTCAGCATGGGCTCATGCTTGTGACTTGAACTTACCATTTATTAAAAGCTTGATGAATAGCTTTCTTTTAAGTTTTACATGTTTTTACATGTTCCTACTTATAAATATCATAAAAGTTAGATTTAATATGAAAGACCCTGAAAATTTCGGAGATCAATATCTTTTTTGGGAAAATGAGCTTCTTGAATCCGATGGTTCTTTCATTGACGGTCTCAATCCTGGTACAAGAGATTTCTTACTTTTTGGCGTAATTCAGTGCCACTCAAGTCTTCCTGTTCCTGCTCTCAAAGCCCTGCAAAATGACGAAAGACTCCTCAACTTGAGAATTTGGATACATAAGATGCATGAAAGGTTTGAAGATTATCCTCATCTTTATTCAGGAGAATTTTTTGAGCCTAATTTACCACTTCCGAAGTCTTCAAGTTTTTTACAAAGAATTTTCTTTTATTTTGGAATAATAATTATGTTCCTTGCTTTTCCTATAACATTGCCACTTGCTTTATTTTTAATGAAAAAAGCTCCAAGATAATTTGTAAAAGTTAAAAATGAATAAAGAAAATTTTGAACCAATAAGATTTCTTAATTATTTAAAACACAGAGCAGATCATCAGGGAGTTCCCCTTGCTTTGGATGAAGGTTTTATTATGGAATCTTTTCATGTTGGGGTAAGGTATTTTTTTGGAGTTACTATTGACGATAAGGGAATGCCAATTCACGATAGAGAACAGCCTTACGAAGGTTTTTTAGAAGAGTGGATTGAAAGGAGTATTAACTGATGAATAAAACTTTGATATTTATAATTTTAGTTTTAGTTTTTGGAGGAGCTTTTCTCTACAATTTTTATCATACTCAGTTGGAAAAAATGCAACATTCAGTTGAACATATGATTCATAGACACTGAATCATTGAGGCATATACCCAGCTCCACGACAGCTTTTTCTCATTGCGGCTTCCTTTACGGCAACTAAATTTCCCCTTATTTGAGCTAATTCTTCTGCTTGCTCTTTATTAGGTTTCATTCCTGCAAGGAGCGGAAGAAAAAGAACAGCTCCGGTGGATATCCAAACATCATTATCTTTTTTAATCTTGTCTATCTCATTTTCTAATTCAGGTGCTTTAGAGATTAATTCAGCAGCCTCTCTTTCTAATTCGTTACACGAAAGGTTCATGTAAATGGCAGGAGATACATAAGCTGGCTTGATTGTAGTTGAAGAATTTGTAAATTGACCTCCTGCACAAGCTACCAAGAATGATGCAACAAGAAGAAAACTGAATAACTTTTTCATATTTTTATTAAAAATAATTCCTAAATTTTTCATTTATTAAATTTTATAACAATTCTTCGATATCGTTTTTCTCATCCAGAAGTTCTTGAGTAGTTAGATCAATTTTTTCCTGAGCATAATCGCTTATCGGTAAATCTTGGACAATTGAAACCTTTCCATTGGCATCTGCCTTCAAAGGAAAGCCAAAGATTAATCCTTCAGGAACATTGTAACTTCCATCGCTTAAGACTGCTGCACTAAACCAGTCATCTGCTGGAGTTTCTGAAAGTGTTGCCTTTACTGTATCAATAGCAGCATTAGCCGCAGACGTCGCAGAAGAAGCTCCTCTGGCATCAATAATAGCTTTTCCACGTTGTTGAACGATTCTGAGAAAATCACTCTCAATCCAATTTTGATCATTGATCCAGCCGCTTGCTGATTCGCCTTTTATTTCTGCATTGTCTAGATCAGGATACATGGTTGGACTATGGTTTCCCCATATAGTCATTTTCTTAATATCGGAAATCTCCAAATTGCATTTGTTTGCTACTTGAGCTTTAGCTCTGTTGGCATCTAAGGCAGTCATTGCCATCCAGGTTTGGGACTCATTGTTGCCATGCGTGCAGCCAATTAAAGCATTGGTATTTGCCGGGTTCCCAACAACAAGTATTTTGGCATCTGCCTTGGCGTTTTCTCCTAGAGCTTTTCCTTGTTCAGTAAAAATGCCACCATTTATTTTTAATAAGTCTGCGCGTTCTTCAATTTTTTTTCCATTGATAGTGATACCTCTTGGAATGCTACCAACTAAAAGAGCCCAATCTACATCTCCTGAGGCTTCATTCATATCTGAAAAGTTTTTGACAGTTCCTAAAGTATTAAAACCGCAATCCTCTAATTCCATACGAGAGCCTTCAAGCCTAGATACTACTTGGGGAACTTCAACGAGGTTCAAATTAACTTTCACATCCGATCCAAAAGTTTCTCCACTTGCCAATCTAGTCAATAAGGCATAACCGATTTGACCAGCAGCTCCAGTTACCAAAACATTTACTTCTTTCATGTGTCTTTCCTTTTAAATTAAGTTAAAAATATTCTTTCCTTCTTTTTGAGAAACGGATACTTTGGCATCCAACATCTCATTTTTAATCATTTTATTTAGAAGAATCTCATCTTTTTCGCTATTTGCAATAAATCTAGTTCCATCATCTAGAGTTCCGACTATTAAAGCAAATTCTAAACCTTTTCTCCCATTGATCACGGTATAAGTATCTATCTTTCCATTTCCTGAAGGCGTTTCCGTAAAATTTTTAATGGCTTTTGAATTGATATCCTTTTGGACAGAACTGTTATTTATTTTTTCAAAAGGCTTGGCTGGGATTGTCGACATGACAAGAGCTGCATGTTTGGTAATAAACCATGAATTTGCAGTAAGCAATCCATAAGTTTGAGGTTTTTTCCTGAGCTGCCTAACCATTTCTGTGGTTGAAAACATCGTGTATGAATTTCCAGGGCCTCCAAAGTAGGGCAAACCTCCCGTAACCGTTAAATCTTTTTTTTCCTCCGGAATACCCAATTCTTTTTTTGCAATTTGTACTGCTGAAGGGAAACAAGAATACAAATCAAAGTGTTTTATGTCGGATAAAGAAATTTCAGCTTGATCCAAAGATTGATTTACACAAGTTTTGATTGCAGGGGAAGAATGAAAATCAGGTCGTTCAGTAACGTTCCAAATATCATTGAGAATAGAGCAACCATGCACATACACTCTTTTATTTTCTGCAACGTTTAGTTCGTCGGCTTTAGCTTGTGACATCAGGATAAAAGCAGAAGCCATATTTACTCGGATGACTGAATTTAAATATTTTGTATAAGGGAAACCAACCATTCGATTGTTTGACGTTTCTTCTGCAATCTCGGTTGCGCTGCGATAGGAAGGAAACCAAGAATAAGGATTTTTGGATGCAATTTTGCTGAATTCGCTGAATAAGGCACTACATTCATCAAGATGAGTAGCTGCTGTTTTTTTCTCTTCTTTTCTTAATGCTTGAGCAAAAAGAGGGTATACGTTGGTTGGCAAGTCCATTCCATGTAACTTTTCATGATCTGAAAAACCAATATCATTATTACCTATCATCTCTGGCGAACCTCCTGGCTCATCTAGCCAATCCAATGACATGCCAGCTTTTAACTTAGCTATCATTGTTTGAAGAGCTTCACCACCACTAAGCAAAGCGCAATCTGTTTCTCCAGTGGAAATTTTAACTAGAGCATCCTCCAACAATACTTGAGGGCTGTTACCACCCATCGGCGCATAAACTTCATTTTTTGCTGAGATATTTAGTTTATTGGCAAGAGTTCTTGGAAAATTTGAATATTGAAAGTTTGATTGGTTGGTTGCGGTAAGAAAATCTACGGTAAATCTAACTACGCCCACATAATCAATGTGCTTATTCAATTCTTTGATACCAGAGTCTTGAATCGCATGCTCACAGGCTTTTGCAAGTAGCTCTTGAGGGTTTAACCCATCTTCTTTGGATCTATCAACTAAGTCACCGACACCAACGATGACAGGAGCTCTTTTATCAATTTTTTTATTTTGCTTACGTTCTGACAAGATGTAATATTACCGACTTGAATTAATCAAACGCATATTAAATAACAAGGAGAACTAAATGACTATTAATTTTGATGGAAAAGTTGCCATTGTAACTGGAGCTGGTGGCGGATTAGGAAGATGTCATGCTTTAGATTTAGCAAAGAGAGGGGCTAAGGTTGTTGTAAACGATCTTGGTGGAAACGTAGATGGTTCTGATGATGGTTCTTTATCGGCAGCAGAAAAAGTTGTAGAAGAAATTAAAGCAGCTGGTGGAGAAGCAATGGCGAATGGAGCAAGTGTCACTGATGTTGCTCAAGTCGAGGAAATGGTTAAACAAACTATGGATGCTTACGGCAGAATAGATATCTTAATTAATAATGCCGGAATCCTAAGAGATAAATCTTTTTCAAAAGTTACTGATGAAGATTTTCGTATGGTCTTAGAAGTTCATTTAATGGGAACAGTGAACTGTACAAAGGCAGTTTGGGAAATTATGAAAGAACAAAATTACGGCAGAATTGTTGTGACTTCATCGTCTAGCGGTTTGTACGGAAATTTTGGACAAACAAATTACGGTGCAGCAAAAATGGGAGTGGTTGGCTTAATCAATACCCTTAAACTAGAAGGCGCTAAGTACAATATTAAATGTAATGCTCTTGCTCCTGTAGCAGGAACTCGAATGACTGAAGATTTAATGCCTGGAGAAGTTTTAGATCAGATTCAACCTGATCACGTAACTCCAGCAGTAACCTATATGGTCTCTGAAGATGCACCGACAGGAGTCATCATGTCAGCGGGTGCTGGAGTTTTTGCAAGAGTTTTTGTTCATGAAACTATGGGTGTCAACTTAGGTACTGGTGAAGACATGACTGCAGAAAACATTGCAGAGAAATGGGATGAAATCTCTGATATGAAAGACGCAAGACCTTGTTACCAGGGCGGTGAACAATCACAAAAAATCTTTGAATTGATAATGAAAGGCTAAGGCTCACCAGCCCTTTCATAATCAACTTCAACTTTATAAATCTCTCCAGTTTTGTTTTCTTTGCAAAACTGGGGATTTGAAGATTCAGCAGTCAAAATATAAAGTTCTTTTTCGTCTTTGCCGCCTAACATACATGCATAAGCAGGCTGAGG
Organism: Gammaproteobacteria bacterium; assembly: GCA_019652555.1. GTDB lineage: Bacteria > Pseudomonadota > Gammaproteobacteria > Magnimaribacterales > AG-339-G14 > MEDG-81. Next base: position 274,261 of record BPAJ01000001.1, read on the forward strand.
AGTTGCAATACGATCGGTAATTTTTCCTCCTTTCTTATATCTAATCACCTCCGCAGTTGTCGGAGAAGCAACCCAAATTCCATTATCTGAATCCAAACATATGCCATCCGGTACAGGAAAAGGTGTGCTGTTTGATTCTTTTAGAGGAATATTTAGAAACCTAATGATGCTTGTGATAATTTTAAAGTGAAGGGGCATGACTCTTGCCCAAATGGTTTTATGAGACAATTCACCAGATTCATTAATTTGAAAGGAAGTTAAATTTCCTCCAAACGTCTCTCCAACGATTAATTCTTTACCATCTGGTGAAATAACAGTTCCATTTGGAAAGAGTAGGCCATCAGCGCATATTTTTGTCTCTCCTTCTTGTGTTACAGAAATCAAGCAAGTTTTATGAATCTTGCCTTCAACACTGTCTGTTCCAAAGTTTCCTACATAAGCGGTTCCATCTTTAGCAATAACCATATCGTTACATTGATAAGGAGTAAGATGTGACATGTCGGCATGAATCGAAAGCTCTCCGTCTTTAAGTTTCATGAGTTTTCGATCAAGCATAGAAACGATAATCAAACTCCCATCCGGCAACCATCCAAGCCCAGAGGGTTGTTCCGGTATTTCTGCGAGAGTAGATATATTTCCATCAGCATCAAGATTGTGGACTTTATAGCCATGCATATCTGAAAACCATAACTTATTTTCATGCCATCTTGGGCCTTCTAAAAAATGAAAACCCTCTGCAACTTTTATTAAATTATCCATTTCTTTTTTCTTTTATTACTTTCATCAATTTTTTAGGATTATCAGTGATAATTGCATCCACACCAAGCTCTATTAGATCTCGCATGTATTTCTTATTATTCACAGTCCAGGTGATGCAGTACTTACCTTCCTCCTTGAATTTTTTGATCAAATTCATACTTTTTTTTGAATCAATATGCTGACTGATACCAAACGATTTACTTTTTTCTAAAAAAGAGCTTATCTTTTTATAATCGTAATCAAAAAAAGCAGGGATGATGCTCAGCGTCGCAGGGATATCAAATCTCTTGATTAAACTTCTCACAACGTTTGGGTAAAAACCCAAAAAATGAGTATTCAATTTTGAAATAACACCGGTTTCAACCATCTCTTTCAATTCATTAAAACTAATTTTACTTGGCTTTATTTCAACAAAAATTTTTGATTTTTCCGGCTTACAATCAAACGCTTCTTTAAGTAAAGGTATATATGTATTTGCAAACTTTATTGAACGAGAGCTGCCTACGTCTACAGTTTTTAAAGCAGCAAGAGTTTCTTGCGAGATTGTATATTCGCTTTCACTGACTCTCGCAAGACTATCATCATGAATACAGATCAATCGCTTGTCTTTTGTTTCTCTGACATCAAGCTCGACAGCGTCAACTCCTTGTTCCCAAGCTTTGATATATGCTGGAAGTGTATTTTCGGGAGCTTCCATCGAAGCTCCACGATGCGCAACTATTAAAGGATAGTTCTTTTTTTTTAGTCCCAACTCAAAGCGCCACCAGTCTGGTACTCAATGACGCGAGTTTCAAAGAAATTCTTTTCTTTACGCAAGTCCATGATCTCAGACATCCAAGGAAAAGGATTAGTTGCATTAGGAAATTCTTCTTCAAGTCCAATTTGGGTAAGTCTTCGGTTTGCAATGAATTTTAAATAATCAGACATACTCTCTGCATTCATCCCTAAAATACCACTGGGCATGGTGTCATGAGCGTACTCAATTTCTAATTGCGTTCCTTGCAGAATCATATTCCTTGCTTCGGTTTGCATAGCCTCATCCCAGAGCTGAGGATTTTCAAGTTTAATCTGGTTGATCATATCTATTCCAAAATTAACATGCATAGATTCATCTCTTAGTATGTATTGGAATTGTTCCGCCGTTCCTGTCATTTTATTTCTGTTACCCATGGATAATATTTGGGTAAAACCACAGTAAAAGAAAATTCCTTCCAATACACAGTAAAAGGCGATTAGATTTCTCAATAAAGTTTTATCATCCTCTAGAGACCCAGTTTTAAAATTTTGGTCAGCGAGAGATTCTGTAAAAGGGAGAGCCCAAGCAGCTTTTCTTGCTACCGAAGGGATTTCTTTGTACATATTAAAGATTTCTCCTTCATCCATACCTAAAGATTCAATAACATACTGATAGGCATGAGTATGAATTGCTTCTTCCAAAGCTTGTCTCAACAAGTACTGTCTACATTCTGGATTTGTGATGTGTCGGTATACGGATAGCACGATATTATTTGCCACCAATGAGTCAGCTGTGGAGAAAAATCCAAGATTTCTCATTACGATTCTCCTTTCGTCCTCGGTAAGGCCATTTGGGTCTTTCCAGAGAGCTACATCAGCAGTCATATTTATTTCTTGTGGCATCCAATGATTGGCACTGCCATCAAGATATTTCTGCCAGGCCCAATCGTACTTGAAGGGAACCAATTGATTTACATCTGCACGACAGTTGATCATTTGCTTTTGATCAACGTCGACTCTACTTGATGCACCTTCCAACTCCTCTAAGCCTTTTTCTATATCCAGATTATCCAGAGCTTCGGATACATCATTAATTGAGCCTGTACTTATTGGCGGATTTTTTGCTGGAGTTACAGCATCATCATTCACAACTGCAGTTTGTTGCATTGCGACTTGCGCTTTTGCTGGTTCAGCTACCGGCGTTTTTTGTGTTTCTTCTGAGTTAAAGTCATCCCAAGATAACATAGCTACCTCCTTATAAAATTACTGACATGCCTCGCAGTCAGGATCGTCAATGGAACACGCTTCTGGCTGATCATAGGTTTTAGGTTCAGTCTTGACAGCATTGAGCTCCATATTGGTTATTGTTGATTTTTCGGTTGTTGTGGCACTTCTTGATCTTAGATAGTAAGTCGTTTTCAAACCTCTCAACCATGCCATTCGATACATAACATCGAGTTTCTTTCCGTTTGGCTCTGAAACATAGAGATTCAACGACTGACTCTGATCTATCCATTTTTGTCTTCTGCTTGCTGCTTCAATTAACCACTTGGGCTCTACTTCAAAAGATGTAGCGAACAGCTTCTTAATGTCTTCTGGTACTCTGGCTATACTTTCTAAGCTTCCGTTGAGGTTCTTAAGATCGTAAACCATAACCTCATCCCACATATCTATTTCTTTGAGTGCAGCAACTAGATGCATATTAATTACAGTAAACTCTCCAGAGAGATTTGATTTCACAAACAGGTTTGAATAAGTAGGTTCGATTGATTGAGTTAAGCCTGTGATATTAGCAATTGTTGCTGTAGGTGCTATTGCCATTGTGTTTGAGTTTCTCATCCCTTGAGTTTTTACTTTTTCTCTAAGAGCGTCCCAGTCAAGACGAGTTGTCTTATCAACTTCGATGTAGTCTTTTCCTCTTTGTTTTTCAAGAATTTCAATTGAGTCAAGTGGTAATATTCCTTGACTCCAAAGAGAACCCTCATAAGAAGAGTAAGAACCCCTTTCTTTAGCTAAATCAGAAGATGCGTTTATTGCCATATAGCTCACTAATTCCATTGACTCATCGGCAAAATCAACTGCTGCTTCTGACGCGTAAGGTATTTTCTTAATGTAAAGCGCATCTTGGAAACCCATGATTCCCATGCCTATAGGTCTGTGCTTAAAGTTAGAGTTTTCTGCCTGAGGCACCGCGTAGTAATTTATGTCTATCACGTTATCGAGCATTCTTATTGCAGTGGTTACGTTCTTTTCCAGTTTCTCTTTGTCTAGGTTTCCTTCTGCATCAAGATGATTAGGAATGTTTATTGAACCTAAGTTACAAACTGCAATTTCATCATTTGAAGTATTAAGGGTAATTTCTGTACACAGGTTTGATGAATGAATTACCCCAGTATGTTGTTGCGGAGATCTGAGGTTACAAGCGTCTTTAAAGGTTATCCAAGGATGACCGGTTTCAAAAAGCATGGACAATATTTTTCGCCATAATTCTTCCGCTTCCACTTCTTTATATGCTTTAAGCTTTCCTTCCTGAGCAAGCTTTTCATATTCCTCATACTTTTCTCTGAAGGCTTCCCCAGAAAGATCATGCAATTCAGGTGTCTCATTTGGAGTGAAGAGGGTCCACTTTTTCCCTTCAAACACTCTTTCCATGAATAGGTCTGGAACCCAATTGGCTGTATTCATGTCGTGTGTTCTTCTTCTATCGTCTCCAGTATTTTTTCTCAGCTCAACAAATTCTTCGATATCCAGATGCCAAGTTTCTAGATATGCACAAACAGCTCCCTTTCTTTTTCCACCTTGATTTACAGCAACTGCTGTATCGTTTACTACTTTTAAAAATGGAACCACCCCTTGAGATTTCCCATTTGTGCCTTTTATATGGGCTCCCATTCCTCTTACAGGCGTCCAGTCGTTACCTAGACCGCCTGCCCATTTTGAAAGCATGGCGTTATCTTGAAGTGCACCATAAATTCCATGCAAGTCATCGGGGACAGTAGTCAAATAACATGAGGACAATTGAGAATGCATAGTTCCTGCATTGAATAGGGTAGGCGTTGAACTCATATAATCGAACGAAGAGAGCAACTCATAGAATTCTAGGGCTCGTTGTTCTCTGTTTTCCTCGTTAAGGGCCAAGCCCATGGCTACTCTCATAAAGAATACTTGCGGAAGTTCAAATCTTATTTCATTTGAGTGAATGAAATACCTATCGTAAAGAGTTTGAATGCCTAAGTAAGAAAAAAGTAAGTCATTGTCTGGAATCATCGCTTTACCGAGTAAATCCAGGTCATAGTTTGCTAGCTCTGGGTTAAGAAGCTCTAGCTCAATTCCTTTTTTTACAAATGCATTTAAAGCCTTAGGGTAGAGAGCTGACATTTCCTCATGAGTTGCATTCTCTGTTATCTCTAGGAAAGAAAGAGCCTCTGACCTTAGACTGTCTAATAGAATTCGTGCTGTTGCAAAAGTATAGTTTGGTTCCACCTCAACAAGTGAACGCGCGGAGAGCACCAATGCCTCTTTTACTTCATGTTCTGGCGCTCCTTCATAGAGGTTTTTGTTTGCTTCTGAAATTATTTTTTCACTGTCTGTTCCCTCTAAGCCGTTGCAAGCTTCTTTTGCTATAACCTCAATTCTTTCAGAAGTTTCAAGCTCCTCCTTTTCTGGACGATCGTGAATATGAGTTTCTATTGCTCTTTGATTTGCTCTTTCAGCACGGTATAAAACATATTCTCTTGCTACCTTGTGTTCTTCAGAGCGCATCAAAGCCAGTTCTACCTGATCTTGAATTTCTTCTATATGTATGGTTCCGCCAGATGGCATTCTCTTTCTAAAGATATCTTCAACTTGGCTACTTAAAGCCGATACTCTGCTATGAACGCTTGAAGATGCTGCTGCAGCACTGGTATGTACTGCCAGAAAAGCCTTTGTAATGGCAATTTCTATTTTAGAACCATCAAAATCAACTACGGATCCATTTCTCTTTATAATTCTTAGCTGACCTGGCGAAACCATAGCTTTTTTTGGTTCCGATTGAACTGATTCTTGCTTCTTCTCTTCTATTGTTCCTGTTGTTTCCAAAACAATTCCTTCTTAAAAAATTAACTAAAATGGGTATAAAAAACACAATATGTTGTGTTTTCTTAACAATGGAGTACAAGATAAAGGGTTTTTAACAAAAAAGCAATACAACAATTTATGAAAATTTAGTGGATAGGCTGTGTATAAGTGTATATAAATGTGTTCATGTCTAAGTATTACATCTCAATAGATCAAGGCACCACGAGTTCTAGGGCAGTTCTATACGACAGCTCCTTTAACCAAATAACTCAAGAACAACAAGAATTCAAACAACACTATCCCGCAGAAGGATTAGTTGAGCATGACCCTGAAGAAATTTGGACTTCAGTGCTTAATACAGTGAATTCCTTGATGAGCAAGAAAGGCATCAAGAGCTCAGATGTGATCTCCATTGGCATAACCAATCAAAGAGAAACGGTAATGCTTTGGGACAAAGATGGCAAAGTTTTGGATAAAGCCATTGTATGGCAAGATCGCAGAACAACAGAATTTTGTGAAGAACTCAAAGCCAAAGGTGTTGAGTCAGAAGTAACAAAAAAAACCGGTCTTTTACTCGATCCTTACTTTTCCGCAACCAAAGCTCGTTGGTTATTAAAAAAACACAAAATTGATCCAAACAAATATTTTTTTGGCACTATAGATACTTTTCTTGTTTGGAAGTTAACAGAAGGAAAAAGCTTCAAAACAGATGTAACCAATGCATCAAGGACATTATTATTGAATATTGATTCTGTCGAGTGGGATATGAACTTGATAGACATATTTGAGTTAGGCGGCTTAAATTTACCTGAAGTAACAAAGAACACCGCAGATTTTGGCTCAACCAAGCTTTTTGGCGGAGAAATAAAAATTTCTGGCATTGCAGGAGACCAACAAGCATCTCTAATAGGACAAGGTTGTTTTGCTAAAGGACAGTTAAAAAGTACCTACGGCACAGGATGTTTTTTAATGGCAAACACAGGCAAAAAAAGACAGAACTCCTCAAATAAGCTTCTATCAACGATAGCCTACCAAGTGGACGATTTATGCTATGCCTTAGAAGGAAGTATTTTTATGGCTGGAGCTAATTTTCAATGGCTTCGAGACAAAATGAATTTTTTCGAAGACGTCAGCGAATCTGAAGAACTGGCTAAAAGAGCAGATCCCAATACCAACGTTTTTCTCATTCCTGCTTTTGTGGGTTTAGGAGCACCGCATTGGGTTCCTGATGCCAGAGGAGCCATTTTTGGACTAACAAGAGACTCCGGAAGAGAAGAATTGAGTTTAGCTACCCATGAAGCAGTCGCTTTTCAAACCAAAGAGATCATATCTTCTTTAAAAAATGACGGCGTAAAAGTGGATAGTGTAAGAATTGATGGTGGTTTAACGAGAAATGCTTTTTTTAATCAGATTTTATCCAGCGTCATCGAATTGGAAGTTTTGTGCTCCAAAACGGTTGAATCTACTGCTTTAGGGGCCGCTTATCTTGCTGGTATTGGAGCTGGGGAAGTTTCTTTGCAAGACGTTTCCAAGAATTGGTCTCCCAAGGCAGAGTACAATCCGGATTCCAACTATGATTTAGGACGCTACGATACCTGGAAAGAATTTTTAAACAGATTAATCAGCTAACAAAAATTCAAGAAGGCTTTGCTGAGCATGCAATCTATTTTCTGCCTGGTCCCAGACCGCACTTTGAGGATGTTCTAGCATTGTGAAGCTTATTTCTTCGCCCCTGTGAGCAGGCAAGCAATGCAAAAAGATTGCATTGTCATCAGCAAGATCCATGTCTTCTTCTTCAACAAAGAAATTTTTAAAGGTTTTTCTTCTCTCTTTTGCAGAGGTTTCATTATTCATGGAAGTCCACACATCAGTCGTGACGATTTGGGCTTTTTCAAGGGCTTCTTTTTTCGAGGATGCTAATGTTATGAAATCTTTAGCCTTATTTAGCAATGGCTGATAAGGCTCACAACCTTTAGGACAAAAAATACTAATTTCAAAATCAAAAATAGAGGCAGCTTCAATATAAGAATTGCAAACATTATTTCCATCTCCAATCCAGCATACTTTGCTAAGAATTTCTCCCTCATTTTTCTCTTTGAAAGTCATCAAGTCAGCAAGAATTTGACAGGGATGAAATAAATCAGTTAAACCGTTAATCACAGGAACAGAGGAGTTTTCTGAAAAAAGCTTCAATTCTTCATGACTGTCGTTTCTAATTACCACGGCATCAACCATGGAAGACAATACTTTAGAAGTATCTGCAATTGGCTCACCTCTGGACATTTGTAACTCAGATGAACTTAGGAAAATTGTGTTACCCCCCAATTTATTCATAGCTACTTCGAAGGAAACTCTCGTTCTAGTTGAGGGTTTTTGAAAAATTAAACCTAGAGTTTTTTTATCAAAAAGATTTGATGTTTCTGATTTTGATTTTATTTCTATTGCTCTATCAATGATATTGCTGAGGTCTTGTCTCGAAAAATTTTCAAAATTTAAGAAATGCTTTGGTCTCATTTAATTTAAGTTATAGAATTGCAGATTCAAAAAACTAATACTAATAGACTTCATTAAATAAATAAAATTCATATGACGCAAAAAATTAAAACCTTCAATGCTATTGCTGAGAAGGGCCTAAATATCCTTCAAGAAAAAAAATTTGAGGTATCTGATGGTCTTTCTGATCCTGATGCAATTATTTTGAGAAGCCACAAACTCAAAAAGGAAGACTTTGGAAACAATCTAAAAGCCATAGCCAGAGCTGGGGCAGGGGTAAATAACATCCCTGTCGAAGAATGTTCTGAGCTTGGAATTCCTGTATTTAACACTCCAGGAGCGAATGCTAATGCAGTTAAAGAAATAGTGTTAGCAGCACTTTTAATGTCTTCCAGAGGTCTTTTTCAAGGAGCTAATTTTGTAAATTCAATAGAAGAGTCAAATCAAGAAGAATTAAAACCTTTAATTGAGTCTGGAAAAAAAAGCTTTAAGGGCAGAGAATTAACCGGCGGAACTTTAGGCGTTGTTGGTATGGGGGCTATAGGCTCTAAAGTTGCTGATATGGGAGTAATGTTAGGTATGAATGTTATTGGCTATGATCCAGCTATAACTGTTGAAGCTGCTTGGAAATTGCCTAATAAAGTTGAACGAAAAGAGAGTATTGAAGATGTTTTCAAAGAATCTGACTACATCTCTCTCCATGTACCAGCAAATGATAAAACTAAGGGTCTTATAAATTCTGATTTACTCAAAAATGCCAAAAAGGGCTTAAGACTTATAAATTTTGCGAGAGATGAGATAGTTGTCTCAAAAGACATCATAGAAAGCTTGGATAAAAACATCCTTAGCAAGTACATCACAGATTTTGCTGATTTAGACTTAATCTCTAGAGCCAAAATAGCTAACGATGTCATTATTTTGCCTCACATTGGAGCGAGCACAAGCCAAGCAGAAGAAAATTGTTCTGTCATGGCCGCTGAACAGCTCGATGATTTTTTAAATAATGGAAACATTAAAAATTCAGTGAATTTTCCTGAGTTAATTGAACCCAGGCCTTCAGAATTTAGGATTACTCTTTCAAATAAGAACCATCCAGGAATGATAGGTAAAATTACCACCGTACTTGCCGATAATAAATTGAATATTATAGATATGGTAAACAAAAGTAGAGGTGATATTGCCTACAACGTAATTGATCTGGAAACCAAACCGCCGGAGAAGGTTTTGGTTGAGTTGTCTGCTCTAGATGATGTTATTTCTGTAAGGGAGGTATAAAAATGACTAAACCAGTTGCAATTGTTACAGGTGGAAGTAGAGGTGTTGGCGCCGAGGTTTCAAAACTCCTTGCAAGCAAGGGTTGGAACATAGCAATAACTTGTTCAAGTTCAATAGAAGCAGCAAATGAGGTAAGTAAGGAGTGTGAAACATTAGGAGCAGAGACAATTGTTTTAAAAGCAGATGTTTCACAGCCCGATTCTTGTGCTCAAACAGTGAAAGAAACCGTAAAAAAATGGGGAAAACTGGATGCTTTGATTAATAATGCCGGCACTACTAAATTCAATGCACATGATAATTTAGATGGTCTTTCCAAAGATGATTTTCTTGGATTGTATGCAACAAATACCGTGGGTCCTTATATGATGATTAAAGAAGCAAGAGAAAGCCTACTTAAGTCAGATAATCCATCAGTTGTGAATGTTGCCTCCATAGCAGGAGTTTTAGGAATAGGTAGTTCCGTAGCATATGCCGCATCTAAAGGAGCTTTAATAAATATGACCAAGTCTCTTGCCAGAGCTTTAGGGCCAATCAGAATTAACGCAATCTGTCCTGGATTTATTCAAGGAGATTGGTTGAAAAACGGCTTGGGTGAGGAAACTTATGAGTTTGTAAAAAAATCTACTGAAGACAGTGTTCCATTGAACCTAACTTGTACTGCAGAGCAGGTTGCAGAAACAATTTGTTATTTCATAGAATCAGGATCAACAATAACAGGAGAAACTTTATTGCTTGATGGTGGAATGCATTTAGGCAATTATTAAGCCCTAAAAATATTTTTCCACATATTCTTTTGTAAAACCTACAATCTCCTCTTCTCGTCCTTCTTTAACCTTCAAAACCCATTCTGGATCAGATAAGAGAGCTCTCCCTACGGCAACCATATCGAAGTCTCCTCTTTCGAACATCTCAACTAAAGTTTTAATAGAAGAGGTATTAGCTTTGTCATTGCCGACATAGAGGCCTATAAAATCTGAATCCAGCCCCACACTTCCCACAGTAATAGTGGGCTTGTTGGTTATTTTTTTAGTCCAGCCTGCAAGATTTAAATCAGACCCCTCAAATTCTGGCTCCCAGTATCTTCTTGTACTGGCATGAAAGACATCAACTCCAGAATCAGATATGGGTCCTAAAAAAGTTTCTAAGTCAGTAGGAGAGGGAGCAAGTCTTGCTTCGTAATCTTGTTGTTTCCACTGAGAAAATCTCAGCATTATCGGAAAATCATTTCCAACAAGCTTTCTAGCACGTGAAACTATCTCGCAGACAAACTTTGTTCTTAAATCTTCTTCTTTGCCGTATTCATCTTTTCTTACGTTAGTATCTCGCCAGAAAAATTGATCGATCATATATCCATGAGCTCCATGAAGCTCTACACCATCAAAACCTAACATTTTTATAGTTTCTATATCTTTTACATAGTTCTGAATGAGATCTTCAACATCGTTATCTGTCATTTCATAAGCTACTTTTTTATCTTTTCTGACTAAACCTGAGGGTGTATAACCAGGTACCTCAGGATTTGGGGGTTGACCGGGCTTTCTTATTCCTCCCACATGCCACAATTGACAAAATATCGTGGAACCTTCTTCTTGAACCGAGGAAATTAATTTTTTCCAGCCTTCATGAGAATCTTGTCTTAAATTTGGAACATTAGGATAGCCACTCGATGCAGGATGACTTACCTCAACACCCTCAGTAATGATCATCCCAACCTCTGCAGCCGCTCTTCGTTTGTAATATTCTAAATTCTGATCCGTTGGAATACCATTCGGAGACATACTCCTAGTCATAGGCGCCATAGCGATTCTATTGGGTACTACTAAGTTGTTGATTTTTATTGGTTTAAATAATGCTTCCATTTTTACCTCTATTTTTATTCAAAATTGATAAGACCTTATTGGAATAAGAATTTTTTTTATAGTAACTTTTATATGAGTTACACACAAAAGTTTATTTATTTTTTTTGAATTCAAGTTATGTCCATCTTTTACTGCATTATCTTGGTGCAATCCCAATAACTTTGTAAGTTATTGATTTTATTGAATAATTTTTAAGTGGTTAAAAATTAACCAATTTAGCTAAAACACTTCTGTTTAAAGGTTCCAATCAATCTTCCTTATTTTATCCAAAGAGTTATCCACAATTTCTGTGGATAAAAAAAATTGAATATTTGATAATATTTCTCTTATGGTGAAGTCATTAGAATCTTGGAAAGAAGTTGCTGCTGAATATGGCTTAAAAGAAATTTTGAAACCCATAAGAAAAAAAATATCTGAAGTTTCTTCAAAAAAAAAGAAAATTCATCCAAGTAGTAAGGATATTTTTAGAGCGTTTGAATTAACATCTTTTAAAAACGTAAAAATTATAATTCTTGGGCAAGATCCCTATCACGGCCCAAATCAAGCAAACGGCTTAGCATTTTCAGTTAATTCAGAGGTTAGATTTCCTCCATCTTTATTGAATATTTTTAAAGAATACTCCACAGATCTAAATTTACCTATTCCAAGAGACGGAAATTTATCAGCTTGGGCAGAACGAGGGGTTCTATTACTAAATTCTATCTTAACTGTAGAATCCGGATCTCCAGGATCGCATAAGAATTTTGGATGGGAAGAATTTACCAATCAGATTATCAAAGCTTTAAGTGATAAAAAATCAAATCTAGTTTTTATCTTGTGGGGGGCATATGCTCAATCAAAGAAAATTCTTATTGATCCTTCAAAGCACTTAATAATTGCAACTCCTCATCCATCACCATTGTCTGCTCATAGAGGATTTTTTGGATCAAAACCTTTTTCAAAATCTAATGATTATCTAAGGAAAAACAAAAACGAAGAGATAGATTGGAGAATATAAGGATTACAGAATGTTTAAAATTTGTCCGTCTAGATAAACAGACTCAGTTTGATCATCTTTGTTTTTAAAAAAAATAAAGCCGTATTTACCTTCTCTAGATAAAATTTCTCCAACTTTCTTTCCCTCTTTGTTATGAAGCGAAGATTCCTTGACCTCATCTTTTAAATTATCTGCAATTTTGAGAGCAAATTTCAATTTCCCTCTATATTCCATTCTTGCAATTACCTCTTGACCGTTAAAGCAACCCTTTGAAAAATCAATCAGTTTGTTATTTTGATAATTAAGTTCATGGGGGGTAAATTTTGAGGAAGTCTGTTTGTTAACTTCCACTATTCCTTTATTAATTAGAAATTTCATCCATTCTGTTGAATCTAGATCTTTTTTAAAGTCATCTTGTACATCATTTTTTAATTCTGCATCAAAGAAAGGGATATATTTGTTCATATGTTCTTCAAAAGAGGCGATTAACTCTTCAAGGATGGCTATCTTAAATCCATTTTCTATCTTTTTAATCCAAAAAGTTGCCATGACTCTGCCTTTGTTGTTGCAAATGCAGGCAGGTTTAAAATCTTCATTAGAAATCTTTTCTGTATCTATCGTAATTTGTCCTTGTAGGAATTCAGCAGCTTGAGATCCCTGAACAGTGAGAGAAGTATGTTTTTCTGAAAAATTCATGCTTTTTTATATTTTCCTGATTATATAATTCTTTCTGTGAGTGACCTATTAAATAAAGCTAAATTTAAGGCAAGAAGAGGCTTGAATGAACTAGATAAAATCTTTGTACCTTTTGTAAATAAAAGGTTTTTATCTTTGAGTAATACTCAAGTTGATCAACTTTTTGAGCTATTTGAAATTGACGATGTTTCCCTAGCAGATATGATCATTTACAAAAAAATGGATTATCCAATTGAACTCAAAGAAATATTTGAAGAAATTTTTGAATTTTATAGTGAAATTTAGCTGAACTTGTGGACAATACGCATGTCTATAAGGATTAGGACATGGAAAACGATATAAACATTATTAGTCTTGTTAAAAAAGGGGATGTAAGAGCCTTCGATATCCTTGTGGTCAAATACCAAGATAGACTTGTTTATTCTGTTTTTAAGTTTTGTAAGGACTTTGAATTATCTCAAGATATTGCCCAAGAAGCTTTTGTTAAAGCTTTCAGAAATATTGATAAATTTAGAGGAGAAAGTTCGTTCTATACCTGGATTTACAGAATTGCTATCAATACAGCAAAAAATTATTTTTCCAATAAATCCAGAGGAGCTGAAACTTACAATGAAGACGTTCTTGATGGCGCTTTATCTGATTTGTCTTTAAATTCTGATAATCCCGAAACTCTCTTAGCAGCCGAAGAAATGAAAGATGCTGTTAATCAGGCCTTTCAAAATTTACCTGACGAAATAAGATCAACCTTATCTCTCAGAGAGTACGATGGATTGAGTTATGAAGAAATAGCTAAAGTCCAAAACTGTCCTATTGGCACGGTGAGATCTAGAATCTTTAAAGGAAGAGAGCTTATTAATGAAACTTTTTCTAAATTAGGACTGTCTAAAACCTGGAGTAATTAATATGGAATCAAGTGTAGATCAAAGATTGTCTTTACTTTTGGATGGCGAAGCCTCCGAATTCGAAACTCGCAGGCTTGTTGAAGATATTTCTAAAAATCCTCATATTAAGAAGCGCTGGCTTGAGATGAATAAACAAAAATCAGCGCTTCGAAGAGAACTTTTAATGCCAAATCTCGACCTTTCTTCCAAAATCCAAAACGAACTCCAAAAATCCAAAAAACCAAATAACCAAAAACATCACGAAAACCATTTTAGCTGGGGAAAAATTCCCTATATGAGGACCTGTTCTTATCTTTTTGGCCTCTGTTTTACTCTCACCTTTATATTTTTCGAATTCTCCTCCCAACCCAATCAATCTTTCCTCCAAGTCTCAGCTCCAAAAACTCTAGTTTCTACAATAAACCCAGTTATCCTTGATGATTACGGTAGAAACTTTGATGGAAACCTTCGCAGTTATAAATTCATCTCCAATAATCAAGTAGAGGCTAATTACGGAATCAAAGGTTCAAATGCGAATCTAAAACTAAAATTTTTCCTCAAAGATGGCTCTAACAGTGTGAAACTGTCTTCTATTTCCAACGGCGTTACTATAAATACAAGGAAAGGCGACACACCAATGATTATAAATCTATCAAGTGATAAATTATCCAACCAAAAATTGATAAGTATTTCTAATTTGATTTTAGAATAAAAAAAATCTTACTATGCAAAAAAAATTATTTGTATTTTTTACTCTTTTCCTCATTTCCAGCTCAGGATGGGGCCAGTTGAACCAAAACGTATCAGACCTTCCAAATTTTGCCTCTTTAGCTGAGAAAGTAACGCCTGCTGTTGTAAATGTAAGCGTCACAAAAGTTATTAAATCTCCAGCACAAAATGAAATGAGAAGAGGGCCATTTAACGATCCTTTTTTTGACGACTTTTTCGGGTCTCCCTACAACCCTCCAAACCGTGACAGAAAAGTAGCATCAGGAGGCTCAGGATTTATTATTTCGGCGGATGGTTACATATTAACAAATCACCATGTAATTGAAGATGCCTCCGAAGTTGTAATCAGTCTTCAAGATAGAAGAGAATTTTCTGCAGAGATAATTGGCAGTGATAAAAAGTCAGACGTTGCTCTTTTGAAGGTTAAAACCAAGGAAAATCTTCCTTTTTTAAATTTAGGAGATTCCGAAAAAGTTCGAGTTGGTGACTGGGTAATGGCAATCGGATCTCCTTATAGGCTGAATGCAACAGTTACAGCAGGAATAGTGAGCGCAAAAGCTAGAAGCGTTCCAGGACAAAGCACTTCATATATACCCTTTATTCAGTCAGATGTAGCTATAAATCCAGGAAACTCAGGGGGTCCATTATTCAATCTTAATGGAGAAGTCATTGGTATTAACGCAATGATTTACTCAAATCGTGGCGGGTATATGGGTATTTCTTTCACCATTCCTATTAACTACGCAGATGAAATAGTTACACAAATTAAAGAAAATGGGTTTGTCTCTAGAGGCTGGTTGGGTGTAGCAGTTCAGGAAGTAACTAAAGATTTAGCAGATTCGTTTGGCTTGGATGTGCCTCGTGGGGCACTAATTGGCAGTGTTCTAAAAGATTCTCCAGCAGAAAAAGCAGGTCTAAAAAATGGTGATGTAATTATAGATTTTGATGGGCAACAAATAATTTATTCAGGCGATCTTCCTTTGATAGTAGGAAGAATCCCTCCTGAAAAAAAAGTAAATGCAACAATATTCAGAGATGGAAAGAAAGAAACGGTTTCTGTGACAACTGGTAAATTAGATGAAAAAGTTGCGCAAGATACAACCGTTGATAAAAAAGAAGAGACCGGAAATATTTTGGGCATTGCCGTTAAAGATATCGCTTCCTTGACGGATCCAGAACAAAAACAATTGGGCCAAGATAAAGGAGTAGTGGTATCAAGCGTTTTTCCTGGACCGGCGTCTGAAGCTGGAATCAGAAGAGGAGACATAATCGATAAAATACAGTTTAAGGATGTAAGTAATATCAAAGATTATGAAAAAATTTCTAAAACTCTAAAAAAAGGCTCTACCATTGCTTTAAGAATTATCAGAGATAAAAACGGTTCTTTTCTCACCCTTAAAATTCCAAAATAGGACATAATGCCCGCATGTCGAGCCATGCTTCTATAAATCAGATAAGAAATTTTTGCATCATTGCACATATTGATCATGGAAAATCCACGCTTGCAGATCGTCTCATCGAAATATGTGGAGGCTTGAGCGAACGGGAAATGCAAAATCAAGTGTTGGACTCTCTTGATTTAGAAAGAGAAAGAGGCATTACCATCAAAGCTCAGTCGGTATATCTAGAATATGAGTTGGATGAAGAAAAATATCAGA
The DNA here is from genome assembly GCA_019652555.1 of Gammaproteobacteria bacterium. Classification (GTDB taxonomy): domain Bacteria; phylum Pseudomonadota; class Gammaproteobacteria; order Magnimaribacterales; family AG-339-G14; genus MEDG-81. Next base: position 290,381 of record BPAJ01000001.1, read on the forward strand.
TCAACTTAATAGATACCCCTGGACACGTGGACTTTGCCTATGAAGTATCAAGGTCTTTAGCTGCTTGCGATGGTGCTATTTTACTAGTCGATGCTTCTCAAGGAGTTGAAGCGCAAACTCTATCTACTTGTTATAACGCTATCGATCAAGGACTTTCGATATTTCCCGTATTAAATAAAATTGACCTAAAACAATCAGATCCAGAAAGAGTCAAACAAGAGATTGAAGAAATAATCGGTATAGAAGCTAGTGAAGCACCAGCCATAAGTGCAAAAGATGGATTGGGCGTTAAAGATTTGTTGGAAAAAATAATTAGAGAAATACCTGCTCCAGAAGGCTCCATTTCAGAACCATTACAAGCTTTGATAATTGACTCTTGGTTTGATCAATACCTTGGAATTGTCTCTTTAGTGAGAGTAGTAAATGGCGAAATAAATCTTGGTGATAAAATTAAATTTTCCTCAAATAATAACGTTCACTTAGTTGAAAAATTAGGAGTCTTTACTCCCAAAAGATTAGAAAAAACTAAACTAGTTGCCGGAGAAGTTGGTTTTATCTGTGCCGGAGTTAGAAGTATTAAAGGCGCTCCTGTGGGAGATACCATAGTTCTGCCTGATAAAAGTAACTCTTTACCAGGATTCAAGCCAATAAAACCTCAAGTTTTTGCTGCTCTTTATCCTTTAGATTCTGGTGAATTTGAATCATTTAGAGAATCCTTAGAAAAACTAGCGTTAAACGATGCTGCTTTGCAATTTGAACCGGAGCAATCTCAGGCTTTAGGCTCTGGTTTTAGATGCGGTTTTTTGGGAACTTTGCATATGGAAATTATTATTGAAAGACTTCAAAGAGAGCATGGAATAGAGCTTTTAGCTACAGCACCTACTGTCGTGTACGAAATTCTATTGAAAAACAATGATGTGATTGAAATTGAAAATCCAAGTAAATATCCTGATCCAAGTTCAATAGAGGAAGTCAGGGAGCCAATAGCTCTTGCAACTATTCTTGTTCCTGAAGATTACGTTGGAAATGTCATCTCTCTTTGCGTGGAAAGGAGAGGAAGTCAAAAGTCTCTCAGATATGTGGGTGGACAAATAGAACTAGTTTACGAAATGCCCATGAATGAAATCGTTCTCGATTTCTTTGATAAATTGAAATCAACCAGCAAAGGGTATGCATCTCTAGATTATGATTTTGTGAGATTTGACCAAAGTGATATTACTCGAATTGATATCTTGCTCAATGGCGAAAAGGTTGATGCTCTTAACTTTATGGTGCATCGCTCAAAAGCTGACTATAAAGGAAGAGAACTGACAAAAGCTCTTAGAGAGGTTATTCCCAGACAGATGTATGATGTTGCAATTCAAGCTGCAATTGGAAATAAAATTATTTCTCGTGAGACAGTCAAAGCCTACCGCAAAGATGTAACAGCTAAACTTTATGGCGGAGATGTAACGCGAAAGAAAAAACTTTTAGAAAAACAGAAAGCCGGTAAGAAAAAGATGCGGCAGATTGGAAAAATCGATGTTCCGCAAGAAGCATTTTTATCGGTTTTAAAAGTAAGCAAATAATTATGTATGAATCAATTTTAATTATTTCAGTAATCATAATTTCTATCTTGTTTGCAGCCTGGGTTTACTCAGAGAAAAAATTAGAAGGTAAATTTTCCAAGACCATCAGTACTGTCTCTTTCCCTTTTCCTCTTTTAGCTTTGTATGCGGTTTTCAAACTTAATATCAGTTTTGGTTATATTTTAGTTGGTTTAACTTTAGTTTCACTTGTAATTTGGATCATCTCTCGACGAACCGATTTAGTGAATTTGCAAAAAGAGGCAAGATCTTTTTTCTTAATCCTACTTGGCATAACTATTTTTAGATCATTTATTTATGAACCTTTCCAAATTCCTACAGAGTCTATGATTCCTCAGATACAAGTTGGAGATTTTTTGGTGGTTGATAAATTCTCTTATGGCTTAAAAAATCCTGTAGGAAAATCAACTTGGTTTGAAACCAGAGAGCCAAAAAAAGGCGAGATGGTTGCATTCATTCCTGAGCATACTATTTGCAGCTCACCAATTGAAAGTGCATATCCTGAAAAAAATTTCGATAGCTCTCAGGAGTATCTCTGGCAACGTTACAGCGAAGCTTGTACTCCCTTGGGCCTTACTTTTGTAAAAAGATTGATAGCCAAAGAAGGAGATGAAGTTATTTATCGAAACAAAGAATTGATAGTGAATGGTGAAAAATTAAAAAGAGAGTTTTTATCTTCAGATAATGATGAAGTTTATTTAAAAGAGTTCTACCAAGATAAGTCTTACACGATAAGACTATTAGAAAACTATAGGAATCAACTTACATACGGAGCTGAACGTAAATGGGTAGTACCAAAAGATTATTATTTTGTAATGGGCGACAACAGAGATAACAGCGCCGATAGCAGAAGTTGGGGCTTTGTGCCAAAGCAAAATGTGGTTGGCAAACCAGCTTTTATATGGATGCATTGGGAGTGCCTAACCTGTCTTCCATCTTTTTCAAGGAATAAATTTTTGAATTAAGAATGAGTCTTGCTGAGTTAGAAAATTCTATTGGTTATAAATTTAAAAATAAGAAACTCTTGGATGAAGCTATTACGCATAAAAGCGTAAACTCTGATTTCAATAATGAAAGGCTAGAGTTCCTTGGCGATTCAGTAATTTCACTTGTTGTTTCAGAGGCCTTACACTTTGAAGAGAGTTCTCTCGACGAAGGAAAATTAAGTATTTACCGCTCTAGAATCGTAAGCAGATCTTCATTGAGTAAAGCGGGCCTGAAAATAAAATTAGATAAGTATTTGCATGCGGGTTCAGCGCTTAAGAATAATCAAAACCTAACAGAAACTATCATCGGAAACACTTTAGAAGCTCTCATTGGAGCTATTTTTCTTGATTCAGATTTTTTAAAAGCAAAAGAAATTACCTTGTCTATTTTAGATATAGATTTTTCTAAACTTTTATTAGAAGAACAGAAAGATTCAAAAACTCTTCTTCAGGAATTTTTACAATCCCTAGATGAAGATTTGCCTGAATACGTAACTACTGAAAAAAAGCAAAATGGAGAAATTTATTTTGTCTCTAAGGTAACTTTGCCAATACATAATGTTTTTGGCGAAGGACAAGGAAAAAGTAAAAAATTAGCAGAACAAGAGGCCGCTTCTAACGTTTTAATCATGCTGAATAAAGATGGAAAATAAATTTGGTTTTGTTTCGCTATCAGGCCGAACAAATGTTGGTAAATCAACCTTGCTAAATGCTTTCTTTCAAAAAAAGATTGCCATTACTTCAAGAAAACCTCAGACCACACGCAATCGTATTTTAGGAATACTCACAGAAGAAAAATCTCAAATCGTTTTTCTGGATACTCCCGGAGTGCATCTTGGCTATAAAAGGCAGCTTAACAAAGTCATGAATAAAATCGCCTCTCACTGCTATGAAGAGGTAGATCTTGTTCTCTTTTTAATTGATCGTTTTAAGTGGCAAAAGGAAGAAGAAAATATTCTCAAAAGTTTAAAAAACCTCAATAAGCCTGTTGTTTTAGTCATTAACAAAATAGACAGATTAAGAGATAAAACTAAGTTGTTAGCATTTATTAAAGATATCAGTGAAAAATTTAATTTTTTATCTATTGTTCCTATATCTGCATTGAAAAAAGATAATTTGATGGAATTGAAAAGTGTAATTTTGAACAATTTGGAAATTGGTCCATATCATTTTCCAGAAGACTCCCTAACAGAGTTTTCAGATAATTTTTTTATCTCAGAAATAATTAGAGAAAAAGCAATCAATAGGTTGGGTGATGAATTGCCTTATCGTCTGAATGTTGTGATTGAAAAAATTGATGATTCAAAAAAGCTTAAGACCATTTATGCAGCCGTCATTACTGAGTCCCAGAGTCAAAAAGGAATTATCCTTGGTAAGCAGGGCAGTATGATTAAAGCCATTGGAACAGCTGCCAGAAAAGAATTGGAAAAAGAGTTTTCAAAAAAAGTGAACCTTCAACTTTGGGTTAAAGCAAACAAAAATTGGACAAACGATATCAATAAGTTAAAAAAATTTGGTCTTGGAGTTGATTTTTGAAGTCTTTAGGCGCAAACGAAACAGAAGCAATTCTTTTACTAAGTAGAAAGTTCTCAGAAACCAGTCTGATTTGCGAACTTTTTACCAGAAAAAATGGCAGAGTTTCTGTCATAGCGAAAGGAGCTCGATCAAAAAAAAACAAATTTCAAAATGTTGCTGCTCCAAACATTTTAGCCAATATTAATTATTCCGGTAAAAGCGAACTAAAGACCTTAACTTCTTGGGAAGAAATCAAATACTTTCAAATACTTGGAAAAAATTTAAAAATCTTACTGTATCTCAATGAATTGATTTTCAAATTAATAGAAAAGGAAGTTAAACAAGAGAAAATTTTTGATGCCGTAATTAATTTTTACAAGATCTTAGAATTGGGAGAAGCTAAAAATATTGAGATATCTTTAAGAGAGTTTGAATATTTTTTAATTTGTGAACTTGGCTATGGTTTTGATTTTCAATTTGATGACAAAGGAAAGGGTATACAAAAAGACGGAATCTATTATTTTCATCCAGCTCAAGGATTTTCAGAAAAACCTTTAAATAATTTTTTAAAAGTCTCTGGAATTGATATCATAAATTTTACCAATGGAAAAATCACTTCTTCTTCAGCAAGAAGTAAAATAAAAAAAATTATGCAACTTGCAATCACCTACATCGCTGAAAAACCTATGAATGCAGGAGCAATATTCAATGACTAAATTAAGAAGCGGAATAGATTTGGTAAAGGTCTCAAGACTGGCAAAGGCTTACGAAAACTTTGGACTTAGATTTCTGCACAGAATTTACGACAATCTTGAAATCGAACAATTTCAAAAAAAATCTTCTAGAGCTAAACCTTTCTTCTTGGCAAAAAACTTTGCTGGTAAAGAAGCTGTATCAAAAGTCATAGGCTATGGCTTCACCAATGGCGTCAGGCCAAAAGACATTGTGATACTAAGAAAATATGGCGGCCCAAAAGTAAAACTTAACGGAAGAGCTAAATTATTAGCAAAAGAGCAAGGGCTTAAAGACATTTCCCTTAGCCTAAGCGATACCGAAGAACACGCAACTGCAATGGCTGTAGCAATCACCGAATGAATCTCATTATTTTAGGTCCACCTGGAGCTGGTAAAGGTACTCAAGCAGCTTTCATTGCTTCAGAACAAAACATTCCGCATATCTCTACAGGCGACATGTTACGAGAAGCCATTAAGAATGGAACAGAATTAGGCTTACAGGCAAAGGCAGTAATGGATGCTGGAAACTTAGTTTCTGATGAACTAATCATCGAATTGGTCAAAGAGAGGATTTCACAAGACGATTGTAAAAACGGCTTTTTATTTGATGGTTTTCCTAGGACCATACCTCAAGCCGAAGCACTGCAGGAAAATAACGTTGACATAAATGGAGTCATAGAATTAGTTATTGCAGATGAAGAAATTATCAAAAGAATGTCTGGTCGAAGAATCCACTTGGCGTCAGGTAGAACATACCATGTAGACTTCAATCCACCCAAAAAACCTGGACTGGACGATGAAACGGGCGAGGAACTTATCATTAGAAAAGATGATGAGCCAGAAACAGTAAAAGACCGTCTCAAAGTCTATTGGACTCAAACTCAACCGTTGATTGAATATTATTCAAATTTTAAAAACGCTTCAGATTTTAAGTATCTTACCGTAGATGGCACTTTAACCGTTGAGGAAATTAAAAATAATATTAAAGACTTTTTATCTCAGTAAATGACCAACATTTTAGCTATTGAAACCTCTTCGGTTTACTGTTCAATTGGCTTAGCAAAAAATAAAGAAATATATATCGAGCATTCTCAGGAAGAAAATACGCATGGTAAAAATATTTTTGGTTTTATAGACAACCTCCTTAAGAAATCTCAACTTGAAAAAGAAGAGCTAGACTTCATTGCCTTGAGTGTTGGCCCAGGATCCTTTACAGGATTAAGGGTGGGGTGTTCTGTAGCGCAAGGCCTTGCCTTTGGTTTGCAAAAGAAAATTTTACCTCTTTCCAGTCTTTTGGTTTTAGCTCAAACTGTTTTTTTGGAACAAAAAGCCAAAGAACTTTTTATTGTAAAAGAAGCACATATGAATGATTTATATATTGGTAAATACATAAGAAAAAATAATGATTTGGCTCACCCTTTAATCAACGATGCTGCCATTAAGAAAACAGAACTTTCTGATTTTATTTCTTCAGATAATAAAGAAATCATCTGTAGCGATTGTCATGAGTTTTTAGACTACTTAATTAAGCCAACCCTTTTAGAAACAAATAATCATGCAAAAGGTCTATTACACTTAGCATGTTATCTCGATGATTTAGATGCCAGATTGAAAAATCCTGAAGAGGTATATCCCGCTTATCTTTCAGGCACCGATCAATGGAAGAGAGTTAAATAAATGGAAGTTTTGCAAATTCTAATTTTGTCAGTCATTCAAGGCTTGACAGAATTTTTACCTATTTCTAGCTCTGCACACTTGATAATCACTTCCTCAATCTTAGGTCAAGAGACCCAATCAATCACTGTTGATATTTTTGCGCATGGTGGCAGTTTATTTGCAGTAATTATTTATTTTAGAGTAGAACTAGCTGACGCTCTAAAAGGTTATAAATTATCTTCAGGCGATTCATTTTTAAATAAATTATTGCTTGGATCCTTACCAATATTAATTACAGGATTTTTATTAAGAGATTTCATTTCAGAAAATTTAAGGACACTAGACATTATTGCGCTTTCAACTATTTTTTTTGGTATTCTACTTTGGATTGCTGATAGAGCTTCAAAAGAACAAACGCCTTATGAATCAGTAACCTTTAAACATGCTTTTTTCATTGGCTTAGCTCAATGCTTGGCCTTGATTCCAGGAACCAGCCGTTCAGCGATCACAATAATTTGTGCTTTATTCTTGAGTTACTCTAGAACGGTTGCCTCAAAGTTTGCTTTCATGCTTGCAATACCTACTTTGGGTATTATTTTCTTCTCAGAAATTATCTCCTTAGGATTTACCTCATCAGAAATAAATTGGCTTGATGTTCTTTTGGTTTCAACCTTTTCGTTTTTAAGTTCTTACTTATGCATTGGAATTTTTTTAAACCTCATCGAACGAATAGGCTTTACACCTTTTGTCGTCTATAGAGTTTTACTCGGGATTTTTTTACTTTTTTTAGCCTACTAATTGTCTTTTGATGCTCCACCCACTATATTTTTGAACCACATAAAAGATATAGGATATGAATTTTACAATTCCAGGAATCTTTGTTTCTTTTGCAAAAACTTCTCTTTTTAATAAGCTTTCATACCAATCATTAACATTGGGATGAAGAATATGTATTGGATATCTCGCAGCCTTAAGTCTTGAAACATAAATAAACCATGCAATATCAGGCAAGGTTAGTTCGTTACCCAAAATGTAGGTATGGTGAGTAAGTTTTTCATTTATTTCATCAAGATGGAGTTTGAGATTCAGTAAAGATTTGGTTGCAACTTCGTCTGTGATCCCTACTTTTTTATAATTCTCCCAAAACTTTCTATTTGCATCGTCTTCTGAGTCCTCACTTCCATGCAAGGTAGCCTTTGATGCAGACTTTTCTTGAATTTTTACGTTATTCAAGAATTTTGGAACTAAGAATTTAAAAGTAACATTTCGGATGTCTAAATGCAGGTCATTTTCTTCAATCATCATTCGATTTATCTCTTCTTCTTTATCTTTAGGTATCAAACTCAAGGTGGGGAACTTATTATCCAAATACTTAAGGATGTCATTACTCTCGATATGAACTTCTCCGTCATCAACCAAAACAGGAACCAATGATCTAGGAGTAATACCTTGAAAGTAAGGAGAAAAGTTTTCTTTTTTTTGAAGATTTATATGATGGCCTGTGTAATCTATGTTTTTTAGACCCATAAAAATTCTTGTTTTCATTGAACAAGCAGAAAAAGTGAAATGAAAGAGATGGATTCCTTTCCAAGAAAGGACTTCTTTTGTTTTAATATCTTCTTGTCTGAGTTTAACCATCGTTTTTTACTGACATGAATAATTTTACAGAAAGAAAGCCATTTGTATCCTATCTTTCCAAAAATGAAATCAGATTTGCAGAAAAATTTGCATCCAAACACGACTTGGAATTAATCACACCGAGAAACTTAAGGATTTCCAAAACACACAAGCAAGTCATTTGGGCATCAGCCAAAAACCTTGCATTGCAAGATTTGGCAATAAAAAACTCAAAACCTTTTGTCATAGATTACATGGACTTTAAAAAAATTATGGCCAAATCATCTTTGCTAAAGAAATGTTTTTCCAAAAAAGATATTGGGAGAAAGGTGATTGATTTGACCGCAGGATATTGTATAGATGCTTTAGAAATAAGTTTCCTTGGATATTCAGTCACTGCTATAGAGAAAAAATCTTGGCTGTATGAATTTACAAATCAATGTCTGCAAAACTCAAAGCATAAAGATTTGCAACATGCTATTAATCGAATAGATTTTCTAAATGGCGATTCTTTGGATCTCTTAAAAAAATATTCAGATCATGAGATTGTCTATCTGGATCAAATGTTTGAACAAAAAAATGATGCAAGAGCCAAAAAAGAAATACAATTCTTAAGAAATTTAGATTTTGAAGAATTTGATTTAAATAGATTTAAAAAGTCTCTGAAACAAAACAATTTCAAGAAAATCATTTACAAATCAGCTCTGTATAGCAACATGAACTCGCTTATCAACTTAAAACCTTCCCGTGTTATAAAAGGCAAGGCATTTAAATACAATATATTTACCATAGACCAGGAGAGCGAATGAATTATCAAAATGATGTATCTAACTTTATGATCTTAGGAGAACAAAAAATAGCTTCAGATCTTAATCTTAAAAATGAACAAACTCAGCTTTATATGAATTTGATCAAAGAGGAGTTTGAAGAGACTGCGAAAGCATTTGAAGAAGAAGACTTGGTTGAGGTTGCCGATGGTCTTGCAGATATGGTTTGGGTCATCATGGGTATGTGCAATAGTGTGGGCATAGATTTTGATAAGATTTGGGAAGAAGTGAAAAGCTCAAATATGAGTAAATTTGTTGATGGAAAATTCATCAAAAATGATGCTGGGAAAATTATGAAGCCAGAGACTTATTTTAAGCCAAACATCAAAAAAGCTTTGGGTTTATAATCCATGCCGCCTTGACGGCGGCATGTTTTAGGGGAGATTATTCTGTAATTAATTCGCCTGAATTAATTTGAATAACTTTTGCTTTTTCCGACTCTGGAATAATCCTTTCTAGATTTATTTTTAATAAACCATTCTTAAGGTCAGCTGTTTTGACAACAACTTCAGGCGCAAGAGAGAATTGCAATTTAAAGGCCCTCGCAGCAATACCCTGATGTAAGACTTCTCCAGAAGAATTTTTAGAACCTTCATGAGTGATGCTCAAGTTGTTTTCCTTAGTTTCGACGGTTAAATCTTCTTCGCTAAGACCTGCAACTGCGACCTCGATGGTAATATCATTGCCTTCACGTTTGATGTTGTATGGAGGATAAGATCTTGAATCTTCTCCTATCTCACTGAATGTTCTCAATGAATCGAACAAACTATCGAATCCCAAAAACCTCGTTGAGAAGAAAGGATCTGATAAATTTAATACACTATTTTTCATAATAAACTCCTTAAATTTAAGCAAGTTAATAAAAAGACACCTCATTCGAGCATGTCAACCTATGGAAAGATCCCATCACGGCAACCTTTCTCAATATTTATATGGAGGTATTTTTTGTTTTTTCAAGACTTTAAGTAGTACTTTTGGAAAGTTCTTTCAGCCAATTTGGCTCTAAAAACTTATTGGCATCTTTTTCTAATCGTTGAGTTATTCTGGTGGGATAAAGCATTCCCTTATCATCCTCGCGGACATATTTATTTTCTATTAACCGATTTAAGAAAACATCAAACATCCATTTTTCAGAAAATTCTGGAGTCAGTCTTGCTTGAGTTTTTTCTAAATTTTTAAGTATTTCTAGAGAATTTCTTTCCAATTCATTTTTTGAAATATGTTCTGCTGAATTTTTCCATAATTGAGAAATCAAAACGTAAAATCTATCAATGGATGGTTGGACAAGTTTTCCCAGCGATTGAGTTTCATAAAACTCCCTTGATTTGAAATCAGGTCTCTTGTAATTATTGGAATCTTCAAGAATGAGATTTTTATTTATAAGTTTGTTTAGCTTTAAGTTAATTAATTGATCCAAATCTGCTTCATCCCATTTAAGAAAAAATTCTTCTTTTAAAAAGGGATAAATCATTTTTATGGACTGCAACAAATCTTCCTTAATGATTTCTTTTTGGTACTGAAAAAAACCGCATATTAGTGACTCAAAAATAAGTAGGTGAGAAATATTATTTCTGTAAAAGCTAAGCTTAGCCGCCTCTAAATTTGTCAAAGAAATTCTGTCGTTTATGTCTTCCTTAGAAAGGAAACCTAACTTTCTCATTTGATCAATTATCTCTTCTCCAGTTTTTTCACAAATCAAAGTTTTGGCAGAATATTTATCTTCTACAAGCAAGGACTTCAACAATTCAATTCTTGAAACAAGTTCTCGATTTGAAATCGAGAAACCATCACTATTTAAAATTGCCAGAGAAAACAATGCGGTAGAAGTCACAACAGTTGAATCGTTGATAGTAGTCATGATTTTCTTACCTAGAACGGGAGTAACTTTAAAGAGCCAATCCTTCTCAGATGAGTAGTCACTCAGTGGATATTCTTTTAACAGGGCATTCAAATTTATCGGTTCTCCAAATTGCAAATAAGCCTCTCCAAGATAATTTCTGAAATCTCTAAATACCGAAAAGATATCTTTTAAATTCTCTTTTTTCTTCTCTGCACCCATTACTTCGTTGATATAAGAATTTCCTTCAAGGACTTTTTCATAATTAATAGAAATTGGTACGAAACTAACTTGTTTTTCATCCATACCCAAGAAGGATCTGAGAATCATCGAAATAATTCCAGGTCTTGGCGGCATTAATTTTCCCGATCTAGATCTTCCTCCTTCAGGAAAAAATTCTATCGAATGTCCTCTTTGCATTAATTTTTTTAAATGCTCATAAAACACTACTGAGTAAAGACGATTGTTGCTAAAAGAGCGCCTCATAAAAAAAGCTCCTCCTTTTCTCAAGAGTGGACCAACCAGCGGTAAATTTAAATTTTTACCAGCAACGATTTGAGGCAGCATCAAATCTTTGTAGTAAAGCAAATAAGATAAAGCTAGATAATCGATATGGGAACGATGACAAGGTGAAAAAATTAGAGAGGTACTCGGCGCAATTTTTCTAATCTCTTCAAAATTTAATACCTCCAAGTTCTCATATCTCGAGTTCCAAAACCAAGTTAGGGCTCTATCGTAAAGATAGATAAATGGATAAGACATATCCGAGCAAATTTCCCATACATATTTACTAGCTTTTTTTTGTAATTTAGTTGATTTTTTTTGACTGCCCTCAGATTCAGATTCAATATAACTTTTAATCGAATGAGAATTTAAAATGCTAGTCACCAATGTTCTTCTATTGGAAATATCCGGTCCTAAGTGAGCTTTTCGATTTTGTCTGAATCTAGCTCTCAAAAGCCTTTCAGTTTTTAAAACAAGATTTTTATCTGATTCGGGACTGTTGAAAATATCGTCTACTTCAAGGGGTTTGTGAAAAAATATTTTCACATTTCTACCATTAAAAAAAAGTTTGAATAAATTTCTAATAAAACTGGTTCCCTCCCAAGATTCTCTAAATAAAAGCTTGAGCCAGTTATCTTGCCGTTCTGGCGATTTTCCCCAAAAAACATCTACAGGGATGATGATCGCTTTTTTTGAAAAATTTCGATTCTCAGCAAGGATGCCTAATTCTTTTGGATGCATCCTTTTTGGAGTTTGCCAGGGAAATTTTCTTTTTGGATTTCTAATTTGAAAATAATTTTTCTTAATAGGAGATTTTTCATTTTTTAATTTAAGTTCAGTTAAATTATTTTGCTTAGTAAGGATTTTTAAAGCCTGATAATCTATTCTTGAGGTTGAGGAAAGCGCGTAGATAATATCTTCATTTTTCAAGAGTAATTCGGTTTTTTTCGATTCACTTTCGTGATTGGCTTTTATTAGAAAATTAAACATTAGAAGTTATTCTTTCTTTATGGTGATAAAATGCGGATTTTAACAAAACAAATCTTATTTTTTTTGAATTTTACCTTGTAATATAGCCGGAGTGGCGGAATTGGTAGACGCGTTCGATTCAAAATCGAGTGCCCACAAGGCGTGAGAGTTCGAGTCTCTCCTCCGGCACCAAAGGAGAAGTTAATATGAAAGAAACCGAAATAGTCATGGCCCAACAAGCTCCAAGTTTTTTTGGCCCGCAATTAATTTTGTTAATTGGTTTTGTCGCCATAATGTATTTTTTAATCATCAGGCCGCAAAACAAAAGGCTCAAAGCTCAAAAAGAAATGATTGAGTCACTCTCTGTAGGAGATGAAGTTATTGCTTCGGGCGGTATGGTCTGTGTAATTACAAAGATGAATGATGATTTTTTAACCGTTCGAGCTAATGACACAGTTCTTACAATCCAGCGAGAATCTGTAAGTAACGTTTTGCCTAAAGGAACAATTAAATCTCTCTAAAAAGTGCTCAGATTTCAGCTCTGGAAAATAATAATAATATTGTTTGTCATTACCATTGGCATTACTTATGCCTTGCCTAATTTTTATCCGCCAAGTCCAGCAATTCAAATCACCTTGGATAGTTCTTTGGGAAAAATATCTCCTAATATTGCGAAACGAATCGAACAACTAGCAACAGAAACAGAAATCAGTTTCTCCTCCAATCTTGCTGAAGATCTTGATGGATATGACTCAATTTTATTTAAAGCAGAGAATTATCAAGATCAAGTTAAGCTCAAAGAATATTTAGAACAAAACCTAGAGAGAGAATTTGTAATAGCTTTGAACTTAGCTCCAAATACTCCTGCCTGGTTATCAGATATTCAAGCTTCGCCAATGAAATTAGGCTTAGACCTTAGAGGAGGAGTTCATTTTTTAATGGAAGTAGATTCCGAGTTACTCATTTCAACTCGCTTAGAATCCTATTTGGCTGATATCAAAAGAAAACTCAGAGAAGAGCGAATTGGAATTAGTCGTTCTGAAATTACTGATAACAGAATAATTTTTACTACCAGAACGGATGCTACAGATCAGTTAGACGACTATTTGAAAAGCAACATTGATCTTGAGTATAGAAAGCAGGACAACAATCAATTTATTGTCGAGTACAACGAACAAGGTCTTGATGATTTAATAGATTACGCAGTTTCCCAAAATTTAGTGACTCTAAGAAATAGAGTTAATGAGCTTGGAATCTCCGAGCCTGTCGTAGTTCGTCAGGGAAAAAATAGAATTTCTGTTCAACTTCCAGGTGTCCAAGATACAGCTGAAGCTAAAAAAATCATTGGAAAAACTGCAAATTTAGAGTTTCGTCTTGAAGCTGAATCCAATAGTTTGCTATCTAGAACAGATCAATTTGATTTTTCCGGACAACGCGTGAGGTTATTGAAGCAGGTCATCATTACCGGTGACAAAGTAGCAGATGCCAGCGTTGGTTATGATGAAAGTGGGTTTCCACAAGTAAATATTTCTTTAGACGGCGAGGGCGGAACAAAAATGCATCGTTCAACTCGAAATAATGTGGGCAGAAAGATGGCTGTAATTTTTGTTGAACGCAAAATCAAAACATCCAATACGAGCAATGAAATAGAAAGTTACTTTGATAAAAGAATCATCAGCTTAGCAACCATTCAATCAGCTCTTGCAAACCAATTTAGAATTACCGGCTTGGATAGTCCCAATGCAGCCTCTGAGTTGGCCTTGCTTCTGAGGGCGGGAGCGTTAGCTGCGCCGATGAATTTTGTTGAAGAAGGCACAGTTGGCCCATCTTTAGGAGCTGATAATATTCGCGTTGGAGTGCAATCTTTAATACTAGGACTTTCTTTAGTTCTGATTTTTATGATCTTTTACTACAAAGTTTTTGGTGTCATTGCCAATATTGCAGTTGCATTAAATATTGTTTTGATTAGTGCCATTATGTCAATTTTATCAGCAACCTTAACGTTACCCGGCATTGCAGGAATTGTTTTGACAATCGGAATGGCAGTAGATGCAAATGTCTTAATTTTCTCCAGAATCAAAGAAGAGTTGAAAAATAGACTTAAACCTTTAGATGCAATAAATGCGGGATACGATCGAGCATACATAACTATTGTAGATGCAAATTTAACTACTTTAATCGTAGCACTGATTCTTTACACGATTGGCACAGGACCGGTTCAAGGCTTTGCGATTACCTTATCGGTTGGAATTTTGACCTCAATGTTTACTGCTATCTTGGTTACTAGATTTTTAGTTTGGTTAATTTATCGAAATCGAAAAAATCTCGATACGCTCTGGATATAAAATGCAAATAAACTTCATGCGACCAAGGAAGATAGCCTCAGCGTTATCAATTTTACTGGTTGTCCTTTCAATTTTTTCGCTTTCTTTTAAAGGATTGAATGCTGGATTGGATTTTACCGGTGGAACTTTGATTGAGATCAAGTTGTCACAATCAACCAACTTAGAAGAAATCAGAGAAGTGCTTAGCTCTAAATTAGAAGATGATTTTCAGGTTTCTTATTTTGGTTCAGAGCAGGATGTTCTGATTAAGATTCCAGGAGGCTCAGAAAACAACTTGTCAGATGAGATAGTTGCTGCATTGAAAAATTCATTTCAGTTTGATTTGAGACGTAAGGATTTTATCGGTCCGCAAATAGGTGAAGAATTACGAGATCAAGGAGGTCTGGGGATACTAGCAGCGATGTTGGTAATGATGGTCTACATCATGTTTAGATTTCAGTTTAAGTTTGCCATCGGAGCTCTCTTAGCTCTCGTTCATGATGTCTTGATAGTATTAGGCTTTTTCTCAATATTTTATATCGGTTTTAACTTGACTGTACTAGCTGCCATATTGGCAGTAATTGGTTACTCCCTTAATGACACAATAGTAGTTTCAGACCGAATTAGAGAGAATTATCGAAGGAAGAGAAAATCAGATAATGTAGATGTCATCAACAGATCCTTAAATCAAATGTTAGGAAGAACTTTAATCACCTCTTTAACAACTTTGTTGGTTCTATTTGCACTGCTAATTTTGGGTGGAGATTTCATTCAGAATTTTGCCATTGCTTTAATATGCGGCGTCATTGTTGGTACTTATTCATCAATTTATGTTCTTTGTAATAATTTAATTTTAATGAATTTAAATTTTGAGGATCTAGCCATCAAAAAGAGCGAAACTTATGATGATGGCATGCCATAAAAAAAAGGGAGGCCCGAAGACCTCCCTAATTTTTTAACTATTCCTCAATTAAGCAGAATGTTTTACGCCACGGTAAACACCGTTTTGTAACTTTCCTTGCTTATCTGACTCAATAGCATCATGCTTTACGCCTCTGTAAACGCCCGGTTGAGTATTTTTGTTCTCAACGTGAAGGTTGTTTTCAGTGACTTTGATACCTCTGTAAGTAGACATATCGCCTCCAGTTTTCGTTTCGATTATGTTTCATGTGCCTCACGGCATACACCCTCGTAACGCGTTCCTTCGGTAGATATTCGGTCTCGTTCCCCATAAAAGGTACTTGCTAGCCTTTCTACACTTTGTGTAGAAAGAGGTTTTCCTATCTTCCTACTTCCGTTCAATGCACTAAAAAAGAGCATTGAATGAACGATTAATGTGCATTTTATCAAAAAAAAGGGAGAGTTGTAAACTTTTAGATAAAAGATTTTTTTATTTCTTGATTAATTGCTTTTACACAAGACATATTTCCAGCCACTATGTTGTGCGTTGAGAATACGTCTTCCTCTCCATTAAAGTCATTGATGAAACCTCCGGCTTCTCTTACCAATAGAGCTCCAGCAGCAAAATCCCAAACTTTCATTCCATATCCTAAAAAGGCATCAAGTTTTCCTGAAGCAACAAAGGCAAGGTCTAAAGCTGTTGACCCAGTTCTTCGAAGAGTTAATGAATTAGCGTAAAGATTTCTTATAAGAGTAAGTTGATCAAACTTAGGTTCTAAGTCAGGACCCCCATGAAAAGAATTACATATCAAAGAGTTTTTTAATCCTTTAATCTCTGAAACTCTAATTCTAGTTTTGTTACAAAAAGCACCTTTGCCTTTTGAAGCATAATACTCATCATCACGAGCAAGGTCATAAATCAAACCATGCTCTATTGAGCCTTTATAGAAACAAGCAATTGAAATTGAATAAAAAGGAAAATCATGAATGAAATTAGTGGTGCCGTCCAAGGGATCTATTACCCAGTGATAATCAGCATTCTCATTTCCTTGACGACCAGATTCTTCTCCCTCAAAAGAATGATCAGGAAAAGAGGTCTTCAATGTATCTATTATTATGTTCTCTGCAATACTATCTACTTGAGTTACAAAGTCAGTAGGCCCTTTTTCAAAAACATTTATTTTATCTCTACGTCGAGAAAATTTATGAATTTCTTTTGCAGCAAGTCTAGCGGCATTTATCGCAATAGTTACTTTCGGTTCCATGGTGTTTTAAAAAAAGAATTGTAAACTATTAAAGTGTCTGATTCTTCACTTAAAAATAAAATTGAATTCATTTTGGTTGAGCCCTCTCATCCTGGAAATATTGGAGCTTCCGCGAGAGCTATTAAAAATATGGGATTTCAAAATCTTACTTTGATAAATCCAAAAGATTTTCCTAATGATGAATCTTTTTACAGAGCCAAAGGAGCAAAGGACATATTGGAGAATGTAAAGATTTATCAAGATCTAACTGATTCTTTAAAAGATGCTACTTTAATTTTCGGTACTAGTGCAAGAACCAGAACAATTCCATGGCCCACAAAAAACTCATCAGAATTAAGTGAGATTTTGAAAAAAGGTCTAGAAAATATCAACGTAAAAATTTGCTTTGTTTTTGGAAGAGAAATTAGCGGACTTAGTAATGAAGAACTGCAGATGTGTGACTATCATATAAAAATTCCAACCGATGAAGATTTTTCTTCTTTAAATTTGTCTCACGCGGTTCAAATAATTTCTTATGTATTGAAAATGGAAATAGATAATATTGATTCAATACCAGAAATAATAGATGAGACTCCAACCTTTGAAGATAATGAATACCTAATTGAACATTTTGATAAGGTCATGAAAAAAATTGATTTTTATGATCAGGAAAATCCTAAACAAGTAAAAACTAGGGTTCGGAGATTAATCAAACGTTTGCAACCTGATAAATTAGAAATGGGTATCCTTAGAGGTTTTTTGTCTAAGATAGAACAAATACTTAACAAAAAAAATTAGTCTGATAAAATCATTTTTTTTCTGTGTCCCCTTCGTCTAGCGGTTAGGACACCGGGTTTTCATCTCGGCAACAGGGGTTCGATCCCCCTAGGGGACGCCAGAAAATACTCCGTTAATCCTTAATCAAACTGCCCATACTTGGTGCAAATTTAATTTAAAATTATCAAGTTTTGAAAACTTTTAGTGCAAAAACACGTTTTTTTTGTAATTTATCACCAAAAAACTTTTATTTACATCGCTCTATAATTCATGGAATTAATCTTTAATTAGGTGAAGATATGAAACTTTTAACAATTGTTGTTAAGCCTTCTAGATCTGATGGGGTCAAGAGAGCTTTATCTACAATTGGTACTGGTGGAGCTACTATTGTTTCTGCCCAGGGTTTTGGAACTCAGAAAGGTCATTCTGAAACATACCGTGGTGCAAGTTATGAAGTAGATACAAAACCTAAAACGATGTTCAAAGTTGCTTGTAAAGACGATGATGTCGAAAACATTATCAGAGCGGTGCGAGAAGTCGCAAATACCGGCGAGATTGGTGATGGCAAGATTTTTGTAACAGAACTTAACGAAGTCGTTCGAATCAGAACAGGAGAAACTGGTGAGGACGCTATAAAGGAGAATATAAATGAGTGAATTAGAGTATGCCTTAAATACTTTTTATCTATTGATCTCTGGAGCTTTCGTAATGTGGATGGCTGCAGGTTTCACTATGCTAGAGGCTGGTTTAGTTAGAGCTAAGAACGTATCTGAAATTGTTACTAAGAACTTAGGTCTTTATTCAATTGCGTGTGTCATGTACTTGGTATGTGGCTTCTTTTTGATGTATCCAGGCGATAGCGTTTACAACGCATATTTCCCAATGCTAGGTAGCACATGGGGAATGTCTTTAGACGGTTTAACTTTTAATACGGATTTAGGTTATTCAGATGCAGCTGACTTTTTCTTCCAGGTTGTTTTCGTTGCTACTGCAATGTCAATCATTTCTGGTGCTGTAGCTGAAAGAATGAAACTTATACCTTTTTTCCTATTTGCAATCGTCTTAACAGGATTTATTTATCCAGTTCAAGGTTACTGGAAATGGGGTGGCGGATGGTTAGATGCTATCGGCTACACTGATTTTGCAGGTTCAGGAGTGGTACACCTTTGTGGTGCTGCTGCTGCTTTAGCTGCTGTAATCATCTTAGGTCCTAGATCTGGAAAATACTCTGCTGATGGGTCAGTCAGAGTTATGAGAGGTTCGAACATTCCAATTGCAGCTTTAGGTGCACTAATCCTATGGTTAGGTTGGTTTGGTTTCAACGGTGGATCTCAACTTGCAGTAAATGATGCTGCAAATGCAAATGCCGTTGCTCAAGTTTTCCTAAACACTAATGCTTCTGCAGCAGGTGGTGTAATAGGAGCTTTACTAATTGCTAAAGTCTTAACTGGTAAGGCTGATGTAACAATGGCAATAAATGGAGCCATTGCAGGTTTGGTAGCAATCACAGCTGCACCTGACACTCCATCTGGTGGGCTAGCTACCATCATTGGATTCATAGGTGGAATCATTGTTTACTTCTCAGTTGTTTTCTTAGACACAGTATTGAAAATAGATGATCCAGTAGGTGCTATTTCTGCTCACGGTACAGTAGGTATATGGGGAATCATGGCAACTCCGCTTTCTGGTGCAGGAGCTTTTGGTACTCAAGCAATTGGAGCTATCTCAATATTCCTTTGGGCTTTCATAACTAGTGCAGGAACACTACTTGTTCTAAATGCAATACTTGGTTTGAGACCTTCAGAGGAAGAAGAAACTTCAGGATTAGACGCTTCAGAAATTGGAGTAGAAGCTTACCCTGAATTTAAAGATTAATTAATTATCCTCCCCCTAAAAGCAGGTAAGGAAACTTACCTGCTTTTTTTATATAATCTCTCATGCCTTTTGTTTTCTTTTCATTATTATTCTTTTCTAGTTTTTCCTTTCTTACAGAAACGAATGAAGAGCTTACGGTCTCTACCAATCAAAATTGGAACTTTAAGCCTTCTTTAGAAACAATCTCATCTGACGAAATTAGTTTTTTAAACGTTACTCACAACAAAGAACTTTTCAATTCTTCAGCAGGTAGTTGGATCAGTAGAGGATCGGGTCAAGAAAGCTTAATTTCCTTAAGATCGCCAGTATTAACTGGTTCAGGAGCTTGCGGGTCTTTCTTGATTTTGGAGGATGGTTTGCCAATCAGGCCAGCCGGATTTTGTAACGTCAACAATCTTTTTGAAGTTTCCACAAACTTAGCCTCTAAGGTTGAAATTTTAAAAGGCCCATCTAGTGCCAGGTTTGGTGGTAATGCTTTGCACGGGGCAATCAATTTTCAATCACTTGAAATTGATGCAAATAATTATCTAAAGACAGAAGTAAATGATGACGAGTCTTTCAAAGCATCTTTTCAATATCAGGAAGCAACCAATTGGTCCTTGGGAATTGCATTAGACAGAGATCAAGGATTTAGAGATTCCAGTGGGTTTGACCAACAAAAATTAGCCTTTAAATCAAAAAATAATATTAAGAACTGGCAAGCTACAACACTTTTAAACTTAACCAACCTCAATCAAGAAACGGCAGGTTATATCAGCTCTTATAAATCAAGTTTAAGATTAACGAATGTCAATCCAGAAGCCTATCGGGATGCTAAGTCATTGCGCTTAAATACGCTTTTAACTCAAATTAAAGATAATTTTGAATTTCAGCTAAGACCTTACCTTAGGCACAGCAAGATGGATTTCATCCAGCACTATTTGCCTGGCAAGCCTTTAGAAAAAAACAGCCAAACCAGTTCGGGTCTAAATTTTTTAATGGACGTAAAAAGCTTTCCTAACCACAAACTTTCTTTTGGAATTAATTTTGAAATGGCCAATTCAATTAGAAGAATTTCAGGAAAACAAACTAACAACCAGTTCAGCTTTTAACAATGCGGTAAGGCCTCAAGGCCTACATTACGACTTTGAAGTCGACACAAATTTATTTGCTGTATTTTTGTCTCATGAATTTATAACTGATGATGATTTTAAAATTTTTTCAAATGTTAGAACTGAGAGACTCAATTACGATTACGATAATCTGATGCTTGACGGCAGAACCAGAGCCGATGGCTCGGCATGCGGATTTGGCGGATGTTATTACTCAAGACCTGCTGATACTGATATTTCATTTTCTGATAATTCTTTTAGGTTTGGTTTTTCCAAGAAAGTAATGACAAATGAATTCTTTTTGCAGTTCAGCAAAGGTTTTAGACCACCTCAAATAAATGAGCTTTTTAGACTACAAAAAGCACAAACTTTGGCGGACTTAAATTCTGAAAAAATAGATTCCCTAGAATTTGGAATTCTTTCAACTGGAGATAACTTTTTAAATAAATTTGTTCTATTTTCTTCAAAGAAAAATAATTACATCTATAAAGATAATGATGCATCAACTGTAGCTGGAGGAAAATCAAAACATCAAGGCATTGAAATTTCTGGGTCAGTGGATGTAACTCCTATGCTAATGATCAAATATGCTTGGAGCTTTGCTGAACATCTTTATGATTATTCCTTTTCATCCATTGGAGTTTATGAAGGTAATTTGATTGATACGGCGCCTAGAGTACAAGGAAGTTTATTTTTTAATATCTTTCCGCTTGAAAAGCTTAACCCTTCAAATTGAAGAAGAATATTTAGGCAAATACTTTACCGATCCTGCAAACCAATATAGCTATCCTGGACATTATTTAACCAACTTTAGAGGTTTTTATAATTTGACCTCAAACCTTGATATCAACTTCAGTATTCTCAACGTATTCAATAAACGTTATGCCGAACGTGCAGATTACTCCTCTTTTTCTGGACAAAGATATTTTCCAGGTCTTCCGATACAATGGCGATTCGGATTTAGTTATTCTTTTTAAATAATATATATCCCCTAATTTTTTAGCATGCAAGAATCTACTGCTCGTACAGATATTGACGATGAATCAACCGAAAAGGTAGCTAGTCCTGAAACACTTTCTGTATGGGGCCTTGCATGGCCATCAATATTAGCAAACATTCTTTATGCTTCCGTTGGTGTGGTTGCATTAAAAGCCGTGGGAAATTTAGGTACAGATGCAGTTGCTGCTGTCGGCACAGGCGGTCGAATCTTTTTTGTAATTCAATCCATCATGATGGCAATTTCAACTGGGACTACTGCTTTGGTTGCAAGAGCTTATGGCGCAAGACGATATCAAGAAGCTAGCCAAGTCTTATATGACTCAATTTTAATAAGTATCTTTTTAAGCTTTATCTCCATTTTTGTCATTTGGGTCGCTGGGGAAGATTTAATGAGTCTTTTTGGTTTGGAGGCAGAAGCAAAAGATTTAGCTGTAGATTATTTAAAAGTACTTATTTTGTTCGCTCCTGCTTTTGGAGTTTCGATTGTTCAAGGTGCGGCAATTAGAGCTGCAGGGGATGTGAAGACGCCTCTTTATTTAGGCTTAATTCAAAACATAATAAATATTTTTCTCTTGATTGGATTTGTGAATGGACGGTTTGGATTTCCCGAACTTGGCGTTGTTGGAGCAGCATATGCTGGAGGTATATCTTTTGCTATTGGCGCAATATTGGGAATTTTAGTTTGGGTCTCTAGAATCATTACAATTCCTCTACCAAAACTTGCTAGTTTTTCTTTTTCTCGGTTTAGAGAATTGATTCATGTATCTACTCCGGCTGGACTAGAGCAGGGCGTGTTTCAATTGGGCCTTCTTCTTTATTTTTGGATTATTTCCTTGTATGGAAACGCACCAATTGCTGCTTACAATGTCGGTATAAATATTTTGATGCTCTCTTTCATGGTTGGCCAAGGCTTTACGGTCGCTGGCGCTACATTAACTGGACAATTTATTGGTGCAGAAAATCCTAAAGAAGCAAAACGAAGTGGTTGGCGTTCTGCAGGGCTGACTATGGTTTCCATGGGAATTTTAGGGATTGTTTTAGCTTTAGCATCTCGCCCAATTGCCAGTTTTTTTGTCGATGATCCTGAAGTCATTCGTTTGACGGTTTTATTTGTCTGGCTCCTGGGGATAATGCAGCCCTTAATGGCTTTGGAATTTGCTTTGGGCGGAGCTTTACGCGGCGCGGGGGACACAAAATCTCCGCTCTACATCGTTACAATAAGTCTAATTTTTTTCAGGCTTACCTTTGCCGGCCTTTTTGTTTGGCTGAATTTTCCAATTGAATACATTTTTGGTAGTTTGATTATCGACTATATTGTTAAAGGAATTCTCTTTACATATCGCTTTGAATCTGGTCGGTGGATAAAACTTAAAACCTAGAGTTTTTCAAAAATTACGTATATCATCTAGGACATAACTCATTTAGGAGAGTTAATTTATAAATTAAATCACTTTTGGGAGGATTTATGAGCTATTTAGCTACAAATGATTACGTAGGTATCTCGTTCTGGATTGCGACTGCTATTATGTTAGCGTCGACAGTATTCTTCTTCGTAGAAAGACAAGACGTATCGGGTAAGTGGAGAACTTCTCTTACCGTTGCTGGTCTTGTTACTGGTATTGCTTTCTGGCATTACCTTTACATGAGAGGAATGTGGTCAGACATGGGAGCTTCCCCTACGGTATTTAGATACATTGACTGGTTAATCACAGTACCACTTCAAATCATTGAGTTTTACTTAATTGTTGCGGCTGTTACGGTTGTAAGTGCAGGTATATTCTGGCGTTTACTTATCGCATCAATAGTAATGCTTGTTGGTGGTTATCTTGGTGAAACTGGACTATGGGCACCTTCAGTAGGTTTTGCTGTTGGAATGATTGCTTGGATATACATCATCTATGAAATATTTCTTGGTGAGACTGCTGCAGCCAATGCCTCTAGTGGAAACTCTGCAAGTCAAAGCGCATTTAACACAATTAAATGGATTGTAACTGTAGGTTGGGCAATTTACCCAGTTGGTTACGCGCTTGGTTACTTCGCAGGTGGAGTTAATAACGAAGCATTAAACATTGTTTATAACCTTGCTGACTTAATTAACAAAACAGCATTTGGTTTAGCAATTTGGGCAGCTGCTAAAGCAGATTCAGCTTAGTATCAGCCTAATAAAGAAAAACCCTAGCTTTTCAGCTAGGGTTTTTTTTAGAGCCCCTTGCACATGTCTCCCCCAAGAGCACAAGGGACAAAACGAAATATATAAAATTCTTCCCCAGCGGTCAAAAGAAAATAAAAAAAAATATAAGGAAGAAAGTCTTTAGAGAATGGCATCAAAAGTTTCACTGATGCTGGCATTGATGACTAAATCTGCAAACTGATCCATTTCGGTAGGCTCATTATTTAAAATGACAAACTTGGCACCGCTTTGTTTGCCGAGCAAAGGAATCGTTGCAGCTGGATAAACTACAAGTGACGAACCTACTGCAACCATGAGATCGCAATTTGCTGCCTCATTTTGAGCACGCATCATTTCTTTCTCTGGCATGGGCTGACCAAAAGATATGGTTGCCGTTTTTATAAAACCTTTGCAATCCTGACAGGTGGGAGGCTCTTGATTTTCTTTGAATGCCAGATGAATGGGTTCAAGCTCAAATTTCTTTTCACAGTTTAGGCATACCGCATAAGTAGCATTACCATGTATTTCTGTAACCTGATCATCTGCGAGACCCGCTGCTTGATGTAAATTATCTACATTTTGAGTAACACAATGCCCGTTCTCTTTCGAATTGATAATGGTCGCTATTGCTTCGTGCCCTTTATTGGGTTTGAATGTTGAGAAATTACTTTTGAAATTCACACTTTGTTCCCAATATTTTTTTCTCATATCATCGGATGACATAAAATCTTGATAATAAATTGGTGTATTTTTTTTCCAGAAGCCATTCGGCCCTCTGAAATCTGGAATTCCGGAGTCGGTACTTATGCCAGCACCTGTAAAGAATACTGGGTAAGATGAATTTTCTACAAGCTTTTTAAATTCTGTAAGATTCGTCATAAAATTAATCTACCATCTCAAGATAAACTTTTCCTTAAAAAAAATTCTATCAAACTTGAAATAACTTATTTCTCAGAGTAAATTGAATTTCTTGCGAGTATAGCTCAGCTGGTAGAGCGCGACCTTGCCAAGGTCGAGGCCACGGGTTCGAACCCCGTTACTCGCTCCATTTTAGGAGTGCTGTTATGAAATACCTTTTAATTGCTTCCGTATTCTTGTTTAACACCTTATTAGCATCCGAATCTTGTGAACATTCAAAATGGGGTAAAGGCGATGAAATTGGAAACGCAAATCTAATTACCAATAAGTCTGTTTTAAATGCAGCAAAACTTATAAAAACTGGAAAAGTTTATAGTTTGGGTTTGACGCTTGATTCAAATACGCCTGCCTATCCGCCTAGAAGCTTAAGTCTTCAGGTAGTTCAGCCAACTCAGCAATTTGGTGAGAAAGCTTTTCCGAATTCAACCTACAATGATGATATCTTCCAAGGTTGGTTTGGTATAGGTTCTCAACTTGATGGCTTGGGCCACATTGGCCGACCCGATGGTAAGTTTTACAATTGTTTTGATGGAAAAAAAATTGCTCCCATCACAGGACTTACAAAATTAGGAATTGAGAAAGTACCTCCGATGGTAACTCGCGGAGTACTTTTTGATATGACAAAAGTTTTAGGCGTTGAATACCTTAAGGCTGGGCAAACTTTTTCGATTAAAGAATTACAGTTGGCAGAAAAATCACAAGGTGTAAAAGTTCAAAAAGGCGATGTGGTTTTTTTTCATACAGGTTGGACAGATGCAATGTTGGAAAAATTTCCAGAAAAATGGGGTGCAGAAATTCCTGGTCTGACACCAGAGTTAGCGCAATACTTAGCAGATTTGGAGGTAATTGCAGTAGGTTCAGATACTTACGGATTGGATGTCATCCCACCGGTCAATCCTGAAGAACCTTTTCAAGGACATGTTATTTTGTTGCAACAAAATGGAATTTATATTTTAGAGGCCATGAATACTGGACCACTAGCTAAAGACGAGACTTTTGAATTTTTATTTGTTTTGGGACAAGCTAAAGTTAGGGGTGCAGTTCAGATGTATGTCAATCCGATCGCAATCAGATAGATTAGATTTGGTCAGCAAATTCGTGATTTTTATCACGATGACCCGCTTCATCAGCTCTAACTGCAATGACTACATCTCTAAGGGATGCGTCAGAACCAAGATTCCAATAATCAATAGCTATTTGAGGAGCAGGGCGATTTAAAATTTTACCATTATCTATTTCAGCTAAATATTCTGAATAAGACATAACTGCTTCTTCTTCAAAATAACCAATCATTCTGTGAGCAGTTTTTTTAAAAAAGATATAAAGAAAAGTATAGAAAATTCCAAAAAATATTTGTGCTAAAAGAATTAAAAACCTTTCAAATTTTGAAGGCTTGGCAATTTCAATGAAAGTCATCAAATGCATTCTTTCGTTTTCTGCCTCATCAAGTAGTTCTTTTATCATGCCATTATCGTCTTTCATATTCCTAAGGGATCTAAGGTGATGTACCACACCAGCAACCATTCCAGGTACGCCAGCAACAGTTTCTAACACAACGGCACGATGACCATATCTTTTACGAAAAAGAGTATCGGCAAAGAATCTTAATGATTTTGTAATAAAGAGCGCGAACGAATCACTGAAGCTCTCAGGGGGAGTATGAAGCTGAGCTCCAATTGATTCGTTCGATACAAATTTGTTGTCATCTGTATTTAGCATGTGTGTACTATATATATTTCAAAGTTATATAAAATATTTCAAACCTAATTATTAGATATATATAGCTTTTTTGCATAAGTGCTAAAGTTTGAATAAATATAGAGGTAAAGATGAATACATTGAAAACTGAAATAAAAGAAAAGGGAGTCTTTGTGATTACCTTAAATAGACCTAAAGTCTTAAATAGCCTTAACAAAGAAATCATTGATGAGCTGCTTGAAGCATTCGATAAAGCTTATGAAGATCAATCAATTAGAACAGTAGTTCTTACTGGAGAAGGCAGAGGATTTTGTAGTGGAGCTGATCTTGCGGGCGGTGGTTGGCCCAGTGATCCTAAATGGTCTCCCGGTGAATCAACGGCAAATGCCATGGAAATCGGTTTCAACCCTTTGGTCAGAAAGATAGTAAATTGCCCCAAACCCGTAGTGAACGCTATTAACGGTATTGCTGCTGGAGGTGGCGTCGGTTTGGCTCTCTGTGGAGATTTAATTTTAGCTGCCGATTCAGCAAAATTTAAATTGGTATTTGGCCCGCAGCTAGGCATTATTTCCGATGTTGGAGCCTCCTGGTTGGTACCTAATCTTTTGGGTCGAGCTAAAGCTAATGGCATGGCTTTATTAGGAGAGGATATCAGCGCCTCTCAAGCAGAAGCTTGGGGATTGATTTGGAAGGTTTTTCCTGAAAAAGACTTATTGGATGAAGCTTGTAAGTTAGCCGGCCAAATGGCAGATGGAGCCATTACAGGCTTGAAAGCGATCGTTAAAGCTCACGATAATGCTCTTCAAGTATCTCTATCTGATCAATTGGATTATGAGAGAGATACGCAACGTGTTTTATGCGATGGAGCGGTTTTCAAAGAAGGCGTGCAAGCCTTTTTGGAAAAGAGAAAACCAAATTTCAGAGATATTGAAGAAGTTTAGCTTTGGCTAATTCGAATTGAGTCTTTCTAAGAGATTCGTATAAATTCCTTTAAGCGTTTCTAAGTCTTGGAGACTGACATTCTCATCGGTTTTGTGAATGGTTTCGTTTAAAGGACCGAGCTCAACAATTTCTGATCCCATAACCTGCAAGAAACGTCCGTCAGAAGTTCCACCCCCGTTATTGATGATAGGTTCATAGCCCGTGATGGATTTAACCGAGTCTACAATCTGTTCGATAAAATATTTTTTTTCAGTTAAATAAGGAAGACCGCTTAACACCCATTCCACTTCATATTTAAGATTCAGCTTTTTAAGCACAGCCTCAAAAGTTTCTTTCAAGTAAGCTTCATTGGATTCAGAACAAAATCTAAAATTGAACATCATCTCTAAAACTCCTGGCACGACATTGGTGGCTCCGGTTCCAGATTTGATATTGGAAATTTGAAAAGACGTAGGTTGAAAATGTTCATTACCTTCATCCCAAGTAATGCTTTCCAGTTCAGAGATTAATTTGGCACTGGTAAAAATAGGATTTTCTACTTTTTCAGGATAGGCAACATGGCCTTGTTTCCCTAAAACTTTTAATGTTCCGCTTAACGAACCGCGCCTACCGATTCTGATGGTATCGCCAACTTTTTTATTTGAAGAGGGCTCACCAACCAAGCAAAAGTCAATATGTTCACCATCATCCATGAATTTTTTAATGATGACATCGATTTTGCCGTCTTCAGGTTCACCTTCTTCATTGGAAGTAAGTAGCACTGCCAATCGATAATTCAAGGTAGGATTTGTGCTTAAGAAATCTTTTAAAGCCAAGAGGTAGGCGGCAATGTTTCCCTTCATATCCGCGGTACCGCGACCGTACATATGACCATCAATGGTGACTGCTGAAAAAGGCGGTTGACTCCAATTCTCAACTGGCCCAGTCGGTACCACATCGGTATGTCCCAAGAAACACATCAAAGGGCCTTCATTACCAAGCACGGCATAGAGATTTTCGACATTGTCATAATCAATACGTTCGCATTTGAAGCCCAAATCTTTTAAAAACGGCTCGATAAGATCAAAACAACCTTCGTCTTTAGGGTGATCGATTCAATTTTAATTAAGTCTCTTAATAAAGTTTCTATTTCCATTTGGCGCTATTATAAGTCGTTTCACAAACTAGTTTTAAATTTTATTACTGCTGCTAAAATCATTCTTTTATTAGAACTAAATCATAGGAACCAATATGACAAATCGTATCCAAAGAGGCGATCTTCAAGTAAGTGAAGAATTAGACAAATTAATCAGTGAAAAAGTTTGTGTGAATATCGATGTGGAGCCTGAGCAATTCTGGAATTCTTTTAACGAAGTTGTCAAAGAATTTACTCCTAGAAATAAAGCTTTACTGGCTGAAAGAGAAGAGCTGCAAACCAAAATAGACAATTGGCATAAAGAAAATAAAGAATTCGATAAAGAAACATATAAGTCCTTTTTAAAAGAAATTGGCTACTGGGTCGACACCAATGAGGATTTTGAAATAGAAACCACTAATGTAGATGCTGAAATATCCACCATCGCAGGCGCGCAACTGGTAGTGCCTGTCATGAATGCTAGATTTGCTTTGAATGCTGCCAATGCCAGATGGGGCAGTCTTTACGATGCGCTTTACGGTACGGATATGATCTCAGAAGATGGTGGGGCAGAACGTGGAGGCGCTTATAACCCTGTCAGAGGAGATAAAGTCATTGAATTTTCCAAAAACTTTATGAATGAAAACTTTCCTTTGAGTAATGGTACTTATCAAGAAATTGCTGCATTTCAAATTGCTGACGGCAATTTGGAAATTACCCTCAAAGATCAGACCAAAGTGACTTTGGCAGATAACGATAAGTTTGTTGGCTATTCTGGAGATGTTGAAAATCCCTCAGGGATTTTAATGAAAAATAACAATCTTCATGTCGAGGTGCAAATCGATCGTGAAGACTCGGTCGGTAAAGACGACTTAGCCGGGATTAAAGATATCTTAGTCGAGTCAGCAGTTACTACCATCCAAGATTGTGAAGATTCGGTTGCCGCTGTTGATGGCGAAGACAAAGCTACTGTTTACAGTAACTGGCTTGGCTTGATGCAAGGTAATCTAGAGGAAACTTTTGACAAAGGGGGTAAAGCCATGACCCGAAAGCTCAACCCTGATAGAGATTATTCCAATCCTGAAGGTGTTGGATTCACTTTGCCAGGTAGAAGCACGATGTTGGTTAGAAATGTCGGACACTTAATGACTACTCCTGCCATTTTGGATGCTGAAGGCAATGAGATTTTTGAAGGCATCATGGATGCTATGTTTACCATCACCATTGCCAAACACGATTTGCTCAGTAACGGTACTTTCAAAAACAGTCGTACTGGAAGCATTTATATTGTTAAGCCCAAAATGCATGGTCCAAAAGAAGTGCAATTAACTTGTGATTTATTTGCTGCGGTTGAAAAAGCGGTAGGCTTAGCGCCACTGACAGCAAAGATTGGCATCATGGATGAAGAGCGTCGTACGACAATCAATTTAAAAGAATGCATTAAAGTTGCCAAAGATCGAGTGATCTTTATTAACACTGGCTTTTTAGATCGTACCGGTGATGAGATTCATACTTCCATGGAAGCAGGCCCAATGATTAGAAAAGCGCAAATGAAGCAAGAGCCTTGGATCTTGGCTTACGAAGATTGGAACGTCGATAAAGGTCTGCAAACTGGCTTCAAAGGCAAAGCGCAAATTGGGAAAGGGATGTGGGCAATGCCAGATGAAATGCTTGGTATGTATGAAAACAAAACCGTACATCCAGAAGCAGGTGCAAATTGTGCATGGGTACCTTCGCCTACTGCTGCAACCTTACACGCGCTGCATTATCATCAAATCAGCGTGCCAAGTGTTCAGGAAGATTTACAAAAAAGAAAAGAAGCAAACATGGATGAAATCCTGGAAATTCCTCTTTTAAAAGAAGAGTTATCAGCTGAAGAAATCCAAGCTGAGTTGGATAACAATGCTCAGGGCATCTTGGGTTATGTGGTTCGTTGGATTGACCAAGGCGTGGGATGTTCCAAAGTTCCGGATATCAATAATGTGGGCTTAATGGAAGACCGAGCAACTTGTCGAATTTCCAGTCAGCACATTGCCAATTGGCTGCATCATGGTTTGTGTGATGAAACGCAAGTTTTAGAGACCATGAAAAAAATGGCTGTCGTAGTCGATGACCAAAATTCTGGTGATCCAGAATACGAAAACATGGCGCCTGGTTATGATGGGGATGCCTTTCAAGCGGCTTGTGACTTGGTTCTAAAAGGTCGGGTTCAACCTAGTGGTTACACCGAGCCGATTCTCCACGCGCAACGATTGGTTAAAAAAGCTCACTAAAGCAAGATGAGCAATCTTTCTCAAGCAGAATGGTTGGCTCAAATATCTGAAGAGATCATTGATCCTGAACAAAGGATCATTGATCCACATCATCATCTTTGGCCTGGTAGTGCAGGTGGCAGTCAATATCTGTTAGATGATCTTTGGGCTGATACCGGCTCTGGACATAACGTGACGAATACGGTTTTTATCGACTGCAGTCAGTGCTATTGGAATTTAGAAGATGCAGCATTAAACCCAGTAGGGGAGACGGAATTTGTCAAAGAATTGGCAGATGCTTCCAAAGCAGATTCAAACCAAGCAACCATTTCAGGAATCGTTGGACATGTAGATATGTTGTTGGGTTTTGAAGCAGAGAGAGTTTTGGAAAAGCATTTGGAAGTTGGCCAGGAATTGTTCAAAGGCATTCGTCATGCTGGCGGCTGGGATCCTCATTCCAATGTTCGCAATTCGCATCATGATGCTTGTGAAGGTTTGTATCTCTTGCCAAATTTTTTAGACGGCTTACAGACTCTTACCAAATTGGGTTATGTTTTTGAAGCTTGGCAGTATCACCATCAAATTCCGCAAATTACCGAGTTAGCCAAAGAATTTCCAGATCTCATTATTATCTTGAATCACTTTAGCGGCCCCTTAGGTATCGGACCTTATGAAAACAAACAGGCTGAAATCTTTCCTCAATGGCAAAAGGACCTGAAAGAACTTAGTCAACACGAAAATGTTTATGCCAAGCTTGGTGGGTTAGCTATGCCGGTAAATGGTTTTGGGTTTCATACACAAGCCAAACCACCAACATCCGATGAATTTGTGAGTAAACAAAAAGCTTATTACGAAACAGCGCTTGAGTATTTCACACCTGCAAGATGCATGTTTGAAAGCAATTTTCCGGTAGACAAAGCTTCCATTTCTTATCCGGTACTGTGGAATGCTTTTAAGAAGATAGCTAAAGACTATAGCTCAGCAGAAAAAGATCAGCTCTTTTATCAAACCGCTGCAAAGGTTTATCGAATTACTGATTGAAGCCTTGAATTTCAGCTGCTTCTTCGCGAATCAATTCCGGACCGCCTAAAAGCTGACGGTTTAGACCAATTCTCTTGAACCAATAATGCAGCCCTAAAAGATCGGTGAAGCCCATACCACCATGCACTTCGGTAGCTTTTTTGGAAACCATTTTTGCAACTTCAGAAATATGCGATTTTGCCTGACAGGCTTGCAGACGAGCTTCATCCGGCTCGTGATCGAAAGAGTGCGCTGCCTGCCACAACATGGCATAACAAGGTTCCAAATCCGAAGCCATCTCAGCACACATATGTTTTACTGCTTGAAACGAGCCAATTACTCGATTGAACTGTTTACGTTCTTTCGCATAAGAAACTGCTTTTTCGATCATACTTTCTGAGGCTCCTAAACTGTCGGCAGCAAAAATGATACGACCAGCGTCTAAAACTTTTTTTGCAATTTCAGGATTGCTTTCCGAGCCTGGAAGAATTTCAGCGGCAACATTTTTTAGATTCAACTCCAAATAAGATCTGGTTTTGTCTACCGAAGTCAATTTGGTAATTTCAATTCCTTTATCTTTAGCGTCAACCAAAAATAAGACACCCCCTTTATTGGCGAGTAAAAAATAATCCGCTTCATCACCATCAATAACAAACAATGCTTTGCCGTTTGCTTTACCACCAGACAAATCTATTCCTGCATCTTCTCGAGCTGCCACGTATTCACTTAAACCCACTCCAAATTTAGTTTCATTAGAGACGATTTGTGGCAAGTATTTAGCTTTTTGCTCATCTGAACCTGCTAAGTTGATGGCAATTGGCGCCATGACATAAGCACCTGCAAAGGGAATCGGTCCTACTCCAGAGCCTAAGCCTTGGGCAACTGCTACGGCAGATAATAAATCTGCTCCTAAACCGCCATGTTCCTCAGGAACCAAAAGTGCATTGATGCCTAAGTTGATGAGACCGCTGTAGATTTCTTTTGCCAAAGCTTCGTCTTCACCGTTGGCGATTTTCCTTATTTCATCGACCGTAACGTTATCAGCCAAAAACTTTTTAACGTAATCTTGAAATTGTTCTTGTTCTTCCGATAAGCCAAAAAACATTATGAGGCCTCTGTGACTTTGGGTTCTTTTGGCATTCCCAAACCACGTTCGGAAATGATGTTTTTTTGGATTTGATTGGTCCCTCCACCAATGATGAGACCAAGAAAATACATGTAAGTAAATTGGAAAGAACCGTCTTCTTTTAAATAAGGACTGTCTTCGTACAAAGTACCGATTTCTCCAAGCACATCGATAGCAAGACCTTCAAGTTCGTGACGCAACTCGGTTCCGACTAATTTTTGAATCATTCCGCCTAGTTTGACGTTTTGCCCTGGGTTGATTTTCGAAGAAAGCAATCTCAAGGAGTGCGCTTGACTGGCCATGACTTTGCCTTGAACTTGCATCAAGCGATCGCGATAAGAAGGAATATCTATTAAGCGTCTCCCATCAATGGTTTGTTCTTTCATCATGTTGATTAAAGTATTCAATCTATTCATTGTGGCATTTGGATCGGCCAAAGAACCACGTTCGTGACCTAAAACCGAATTGGCGACTGACCAACCTTCACCACGTTTGGCTACGATATTCTCCTCAGGAACCGTGACGTCATCAAAAAACACTTCATTGAAGCCAGCTTTTAAGGTCATATCTACTAAAGGTCTGATTTCAATACCTGGTGTATCCATTGGAATTAAAATGAAACTGATACCGGAATGCTTAGGCGCTTGCGGCTCGGTTCTGACCAAACAAAACATCATTTGAGAGTACTGTGCCGTACTGGTCCAAATCTTTTGCCCATTGATGACCCAATTGCCATCAATGAGTTCGCCTTTGGTTTGCAGGCTAGCTAAATCACTTCCGGCATTGGGCTCTGAATAACCCTGACACCAAATCATCTCACCATGCAAAGTAGGGCGAATGTATTTTTGTTTCTGCTCTTCGCTACCCCATTCAAGTAAGGTTGGCACCAACATATCAATTCCCTGACCGCCCATACCGCCTGGCACTTTGGCTTTGGAAAATTCAGTCGCAATGATTCGACTTTTGATGATATCGGTTTCACCACCATAACCACCGTATTCTTTAGGGATGGCTCTTGCGATATAGCCTTTTTCAATTAAAATTTGCTGCCACTCAGAACGAGTGACCTCTTTTTTTGACTTTTTAGTTGTTGAAGAACCACTTAGAGTATCAGCAACAACGTTGCTATCACTTTTGAAAGACACTCCTTGATATTCCTTACAAAAAGCTTGTACCTCCTTACGGAAATCTTCGTATTCTGCACCATAGTTTAAATCCATTTGTTTCTCCTTATTTTTAATGAATGGCGTTTAAATATTCTAAGGCTAAAAAACACAAACGCCAACCAGAGAGCTAAGAAAAAGTATTGTTGGCGCTTGGTAAGCAAACTCGCTAAAATCGAAAATCATGTCCCGCTGGTTTCTAATATTTCTAACTTCTCTGCTCATTGTCTTAGGAGCTCGTTATGGTACTTATTCACCTCTTCCAACAGCAGTTTTTAGCGATTGCGAAACTCCAGTTGCTGAAAACAAATTTCAAGGTCTTTGGGAATTGGATCGAATTGATAATTATGAAGCTTTTCACGAAGCACTTGGTCAAGACTCAGGATTTTTAAGCTTTATTGGAAGTACTTGCTTATCCATTTGTACTAGAACGCAGTCAGCTTTATCGTATCGAACAATGCGGTGCTGAAATTGCGCTTATCGGTAAATTATTTGAGAACATGGCTTGTCGCTCAGGCAGAAATAGAAGAACCCAATATTCAAGTGGAAATGAAAGATTTTTCAACCGAGCTGAAAGAAACTCTTGAAGAGACTTTTGAAGAAGTATTAACCGATGTCAAAGAGGCTCTTTCCATTGAACCAAAACCAGAGACAAATAAAGCTTTAAAATTTTTAAGAAAGTCAGACAATTTAAATATCTCTGCTGAACTTTTTCTCTCAGAAGAGGAAATAAAAATCTATGGCACTCTCAATGGCAAGAACTACAAAGAAAAAATTTATTACGATGCCGGTGAATTGGTAAGAGAAATTGCTTTTGTTGATTCTTCTTTGGGTTCGACGGATTTTATTTATCGTCGTTATCCTTAACTTCCCAGTGATGGGTCTCACTTAAAATTCTTGCTATGACAGCATCTCTTTGCTCATCTGGAATATCAATACGTTTACGTTTTTTGATAATTTTTCAAAAGCTTCGCGCTCAGATAATTCACCATCAACCACTTGTTGGACTGCACCCATTGCTGCCCATTGCATGTAATGTCTTGCAGTTCTAAATTCAAGCAAATCTTCGATATCGGTATTTTGAATTTGCTTGGCTTTGACTGCATTTAAAAAGTTATTTTCCATATTGGGCTGAGATGTTTCTTTGAAAACTTGAATAACCATTTGCACATCTTCCAAGAGCCAATTTATAGAAGGAGAATTGACCAATAAGTTGATGCCTCTGAGCAATGCCAAATAGATGATGTAAACGTAGTCTTTCTCGTTTTTAACTCCCAACTTGAAGTCAATCAAAGTATTTTTAACAGTCTTGTTAAGAGCTTCGTATTGAATGGCTTCCACACTATCAAAATGGTTATAAAAGGTGCCATAGCCAACATCAGCAATCTTTATGAGCTTTTTTACGCTGATTTTTTCTTTTCCTTCGGAATTGAGATAGGTGATGGCAGCATCAATTAACTTTTCTCTGGTTTTACTCATTTCTGACACAGTGTACAGAAAATATGACAGACATCACAGTTTTTGCTTTAATATGATGCA
Organism: Gammaproteobacteria bacterium; assembly: GCA_019652555.1. GTDB lineage: Bacteria > Pseudomonadota > Gammaproteobacteria > Magnimaribacterales > AG-339-G14 > MEDG-81. The sequence continues at coordinate 325,764 of BPAJ01000001.1, forward strand.
TATGAAGATAAAAATTAAATTTTTATCTCATCAAAGTACCAAAAACATCTTTTTAAAACTTTTTGTCACCTTGGTGGGATTGTCTGCGGGACTCTTTGCCTATGCCCAAGAAGAGATAGGTGTAGCTGCTGCAGTAAACACTACGACAACCGATAACTTTTACGATCCTTCGGGGATGTTCGCTGAACGTCGCCTGGTTGAAGAGGGTTATAAGATCATCCAAAACCGAACCATCGAAACCGATGAGAAAGGTAAGGCACAAATGATTCTTATCGATGGAACAGCCTTTACCATCGGTCCCAATTCCAAAGTTATCCTAGATAAATTCGTTTACAACCCGGAGACCAACGATGGATTCCTGGAAATGCAAGCTACCGGATTATTGCGTCTGGTAGGAGGAAAAGTAACCAAGAAAAATGCCGCAATGATCAATACCAGCGTTGCAACAGTTGGTATTCGAGGAGGAATCGTCATTGTTGATTCCGATGCTGAGACAACCTCAGCAGCTTTTGTCTATGGTCAAGAAATGGAAGTGATTCCTCTTGAAAACCAAGCAGGCAGAACGCTTTTAACAGAAGACGGATTTGTTGTAGAAGTAAACGATCCATATGACGACATCGATACACCCGAACTTTTAACCGCTGAAGCTTTAGCAAGTTATTCAGCAGAACTTGAAGGAAGTGAGGAAGAAGAGGAAGAAGAGTCGGAAAGCGAATCGGAAGAAGAATCAGAAGAAGAGGAAGAAGAATCAGAAGAAGAATCTGAAGAAGAATCTGAAGAAGAATCAGAAGAAGAATCAGAAGAGAATCAGAAGAAGAAGAGTCAGAAGAAGAATCAGAAGAAGAATCAGAAGAAGAAGAATCAGAAGAAGAATCAGAAGAAGAATCTACAGAAGAAGAATCTACAGAAGAAGAATCAACTGAAGAAGAATCCACAGAAGAAGAATCAACTGAAGAAGAATCCGAAGGTTCTGAAGAAGGCGAATCAAGTGAAGGAGATGAATCCGGAACAGAGTCTTCTGATGAAGGGTCTCAAGAAGATTCTTCTGAAGCAGAGCAAGAACTCCACCTGCAACTGAAGCAGAAGAAACTGAAACTGAGCAGCCTGCAGAAGCTGATACACCTGCTAGTGAAGAAAATGATGTTTCATTGGATTCTACAGAAGAAAGTCCAGCAGCAGATTCCGAACCATTAGATGTGGGTACTGAAGGAGATTCGAGTGAAGTTGATCTTAATGATGAATTTACTGAAGTTTCAGAACAAGAGGAACCGGAAATAGAAATTGACGAGAATTCCCTTCTGACTGATGCAGGAATATCAGATAACAGTTCCAATGTTGCTCCAGACCAATTGACTACTTCCGATGATATTGGAGGTGAACTTGGCGGAGATTTATTTGAAATCGAACAGGAAGAGGAGGATGCTGTCGAAGAGACTACTGATGAGGTTCAAGATACGACTTCTGAAACAGTTCAACAAGAAGCCATTGAAGAAAAAATGGCAGCAAATGTCACTGTGAGAGCAGAATCTTTTGTTGAAAGTTCTCCTAAAAATACTTTAATTGCGACTACCGCAGTTGAAGGTCAAGGTGTTACCTATGCGCTTGAAAACGACTTTGGTGTATTCAAAGTCAATAAAAAGGGAAAAATCAAAACCAAAGGATTTTTGGATTTTGAGACAACTCAACAATACGATTTGGTTCTCCTTGTTACAAATAAAAGAGGAGAGGTTACCAGAGTTCCATTTAGAGTAGATGTTGCTGATGTTTCAGAATTAAGCGCATCTCATACAGTTCGAAAAAACGCTTTTCATGAAGGAACTACGCAAGTTGGCTCTATCGTTGCTGATATCTTGCCTGTCGCTGATGAAACACCCACATACGAACTTACTGGAGCAGGAAGTGAATATTTTCGAATCAACAACAATGGAAAAATCAAGGTTGATCAACCATTGGACTTTTCTGCATTCCAGACAATCGAGTTACAAGTTGTGATAACCAGCGGCACAGAATCAACCACCGAAACGGTAGTTATCAATGTGCAAGAAAACTTATCACCTGATTTCACTCATACTCTTTCGAATGCAAATGGAGTTTTCTCGAAGGCGCTGCCCTTGGAACGTCTATTTTAAATGTAACTCGAACAGATACCGACTCAGATGATCTGGTTTATTCTTTGGAAAATGATTTCTCGGGAACGTTTGCCATTGATTCAACCACGGGTGAGGTTTCTTTGAATAACTCTTTGGATTATGAAACCACAAGCTCTTACAACCTAAAAGTCATTGCAACGGATTCAAAAGGACTTACCAAAGAAATAATCGAACCTCTCCAAGTTGGCGATGTAGTCATTAGTTTTAATGGAGATCAAACCGATCCAAATGATACTTATTCGGAAGGGTACAGCCTTAGGTCACGTTATCGTTGATTCTTTCACAAGTAATTTTAGTAATGTCACTTATTCGCTTTTGCAGGATAACGATTCCAAATTTGCTATAAACCCTTCAACTGGACAAGTCACTTTAGCTAGCAATTTTGATTTTGAAACAAGCCAATCGCATAGTTTTACCGTTCAGGCATCCGCACCCAATGAAGCTCCAGAGACCTTAGTTTTTGATGTATTTATAGTGATGTGTCTGTGGATTTTCAAATTAGAAACACCAACAATGCTGATATTACCGATTTAGGGAATTTAGCTTTTGGGAGTTTTTACCGGTTGGCACGAAATTGCCAATGTCTCTTCAAGTGAAACAGGTGCAACTTTTGCTTTAATCGATCCAGACAATAAGTTCAACATTGATGCCAATGGTCGAATAACTTTAGCAAATGCTTTTGATTACGAGAGCGATGCAACACATTCATTGCAAGTGGAGGTAACGGCAAATGGCGAACCGGTCTTGGTAGGGTGATTCCCATACAAGTTAACAATCAGCAAGTCTCGAGAAACGTAATTTCAGCAAATGGAATAACCCTGAAATAGGTGTTACGGATTGAATAACTTTAGAATAGGAGAATTTTCTCCTGCAGGAACAGTAGTGAGTACGGCAAACGGTACTCCAGGAATTACTTGGAGCCTTTAAACACGATGATAATCCGCTTCAAATCGATCCTAATACTGGTACCGTAACTTTAGCCAGTCCTTTAGATTTTGAATCCGATAACACTCATATATATCAAGTAGTAGCTTCCTTTGACAACGAGCCAGATAGATATACTGGATATATAACCTTTAAAGTGGATGATGAGTCTTACAACAGCGTCATACCGTATTTTAATAGCACCAGCGTTACCAACACAAACTTCGTTGGAAATCGTATGCTTCAGGCAACCAATAATTGGATGCGCCAATCTGGTACTGCAATCAGTGCCTGGATTCCAAACAACATGGGTACAAAAGACGCAGCAGGAAGAGTCATTGCTGATTTTGGTCAAGGTCTCCCAGCGGGCACGACTTATGCGCTATCTTTCCTAGATACTACAGGTTGGCAAGTTTTAACTTGTGGCACTGGTGACTCTGCTGATTCTAGGCATGGTTGCTTTGACGTTGATTCTAATGGTGTTCTTCGAGTGGCTGCAGGAAAAACTCTCGAATCAGTTAACGCCGGAGTATTTAGAGGTAAAACTTTAGGTGGTTTAAATCGGGAACAGCAGATGATAGACAAATTAGCGGGCCATTCTCCAAATGGACATTGGGTGAGAGATAATTATGCTAATACTATCTCGGTTGCAATCACGCCACCAAATGAGCCAACCACTTATAGCTCTATTAATTTAAAGCCTGTCAGGACTGAGGCTCAAGAAAACGTGGTCATGAAATTTTCTGAAACACTGGTTAAAACAGGTACTTTTCCTGGCGATAGGCCGTTTGAGCGCGGTCAAGGCTACTATTTCAAGCGAGAGGCTTCAATGGCTACGGCTAAAGGAGAACCCGGTGCAAATTAATGCAAGCCAATACGGTCACGGAGATTCCATTACTGAATCCGTTTTGGCATCTCATCAATTGGAAGGCAACACCAAATTAGCATCGGCAACTACTATGGTAGGTGGCGGTACGGCTTATTATGGCCAATCCAATGGCGCCAAAACTTATTACCGAACCAACACCGTCGCCAACGGTTTGAACGAAAACGATACGAATATTTTGGATTTTGAGTATTGGTTCCCAGTGGACAATGCTCATAATGGGCATTCTGTAACGGGTACAGCCAAGACCATAGGAATTTATGCACCTTTGGCTGTTGCAAACGCCGATTGGGATAATGAAGCACATTCCAATGAAAGAGCTAAATACGGTTGTTACAACTCTGGCAAAGCAGGTTTATGTGGTACTGGAACGCACGAATTGTCTATTTCGGCAGCATGGTGCAAAAGCACTGAAAGTTTTCAGGTTCAGGAACATTCAAAAATGTTCCGTCTAACCAGTTAGTACCGATACTTGCTTAATGCTGACATGGATGGAGTAATCTGGTAATGGAACTTTGGCTGGTTTACAATAACATTCTGGAGACCAGCTCTGTACTTTGGGGTCGGCTAGGATTAAATCTGGGTTCCGATAGATGAATTTATCAGAATTTGAAACCGTGAACTACCAGAGTTTAATTAATTTTGGACAAGATTTTCGCACATATACGTCAATGAAAATGGTTTTTTAACTTTTGGTAATGGCGGAGCGATACGATAAACCTGGGACAACATTATTTTTCTTCAAATAACCTAGTCCTCATTTGGAGGAGGAAGGTTTTGCATTATTTAGACGATGCGGTAGCCTATGAAATCTTACTTCAACAAAAACCCAAAGATGTTTAAATAGCTATCCGCAATTTATGGACAACCTAACCGACATTTAAAGGGAAAATTTTAAAGATAATTCGATTTTTGCGCTTTGGACATTACTTCAATGACAGCACGAAATTGTCCGTTTGGGTCGATCAATGAAACTTGGGATGCATCTACTAAAATTCTACCATCGGTTGGTACAACATGAGATCTCTAATTCCAATAAAAGGTGGAAAAGAGGCTAATTTTGAAGTGCAATTAAATTTCAATAACAACGAATTTAGAATTGTTCATGGTGATTTTGGTAAAATTTCCGATACAGATGAAACAACGTTTTTACCGGTTTTAAAGATGTACCTGTGCATCAAGTGGTAATATCCAGGCTTGTGAAGGTAGATTACATGCAACTTTACTGGCAAAGACTCCGATTTTGGACCTTATGAGCAAGTTGATGATCAAAAAGGTGGCTTTTCGAACTCCATACATCGACGCCCGTTTATAACAACAGCATTAACAATCTATTTTACAATCAAACGATAGGTAAAACAATATTGTTTTAGGCGGAGAGATAATGATTTTGGTGATTCTACTTCTTGTTCTATGGTACTAAATTGGAGTCTGCAAAGGCCAGACTACTCATAAGTTTTACTCGTGTGTGCCCAATAGCAAGTAATACAAAAATGTTCTCTTACCGTTTCCCACATCAAACAATCTTATAGCTTTTGGCACTCAAGCAGAATTCATGTGGATGGAATTAAGAAAACCATCGACTACTCTGACTTATACACCACCGGAAAATAACGCTACCGGTTTTATCACAAGGCGGGGCCAATAAAAACGCAAGCGTCACTACCGGTACTTTAACAGCAGGTTCTGCAGTTTCAACTACGACCTACGCCAATGAGGTGGTAATTGCCGGAGAAGTTTATAAAGACGAACAAATGGATGCGTTTTTGAATGGTACGAAAAAGGTTCTTGCATTTGCACCGATTCCAATCATTCACACCAACAAATATAGAATGACCCAACAGCCTACTGGTGCTACCGATGTGAGATTCAAACATACTCATACCATCATGCCGCATTTCATTTCCGAGGCTTTTATGGAAGATAAAGACAACGGCACGGATTTGCGCTTTGATTTTCACCAATTGGTTGATCAAGATTATGCCGCTTCAGGTTATCACATGGTCTATGGTACAAGCGGAAGTAATTCTTTTGCCACGCAAAACCAGTACGCCAACAGTATGCAAGAACTTAATATGGACGGAATGTATGCTTATACCGGAGATGTTTTGGCTCAGGATGGCTCCCTTGCAACCACTCGTTTCAATAATGGCAACGCAAGCAATTACAACACTCCCATAGGTCAATCTTTGTGGCAACAAGTATTCAATCCGAATGGCAGAGGTGCTGGAATTTTTGTCCAAATGAATTGGAGTTGCGGTGACGGGGGTAGCGTACGCTGTAATCAACCCTACAATGCTAAGGACGCAGGTCCACACAAAACGCAACAAAGTTTGTTCTCGGTATTAATCGCTGAAGTCGGGAGCAAAACCTTTTTCAAGATCAAACTCAAAGTCTTCAAGAACTAGAAAGCTATGACGGTTATGCCCAAGGCCATGTCATGCGAGGCGAACATTATTGGAGTTACAAAAGACGTTCTGGTCGAACTATCACTACCGATGGTGCATATGCTACGACTGACGCTTCACCGCAACTGAGTTTTGGGCAAAACCCCATTAATTGTCATTCTGGGGTAGACAATGGTTGTTTTTTTGGTGACGGGCAAAGTCCGGATTCCGCTACGATTGGTGCACCTCAAGTAGCAGTGGTAACAACCAGTGATTCTTGTAAACACGGGCTTATTCCAGGTAACGGTTGTAATAGTTATCATAATCCAGGAGTCATGCATTCCATGGCAGAAACAACCGATTCAACCGATCCAGAGTGGAAGGTTGGTAGTTTTAACCAAGGTATCGTTTTGCAAAAACAACGGGATGCCAACAATAATTTGGTAGAAGCCATTAATTTAGAAGGCGCTACCAACAGTTGGCGAGCCGGTCAAACCACAACTTCCGATACTTGGACGGGCAGCATGATTGGTTTATTGATGACCGATGTCAACGATACTTCTAAAATGCCATTCCACGATCTTTCAACGTCAACTCTTTACAAGTATTTTTTGATGATCGCAACGATCGAGTCAAATTCCTCGGTGAAAACATCAACATCGAAAAGACCTCGGAAATGAATGTGAGACGAATGCTTTCTTTGCCTGTTCTGCTGCTCGAGGTGTAAATCATTGGTATCACGCCGTGGGCGGACAAACAGGAAGAAGTGCTGGATTGAACTTCAATAACATCTCTAACACCAACCCTATCCAATTTGGCGATGCCGACGATACCATTGATCAACCTTACGATTCCGGAAGATATGATTTAACTCAACCTTGGACAGAATCAGCTTATTTAAATAAAAAGTATTCGGTGCAATTTTAAAAAAGGTATTACTTTTACTGCAGGATCCAGCTGTGAGAATGTCAACGACTGTTCCGCTGGGACAGATTCTGTCAATGTTGCAGGAGCAATTGTCACTTGGGATACCATCGAGAAAAAAGATCGCGATTTCATGTCCGATACCACAACCGAACCTTCTTTGGACTATATGAGTTGGGGTATTTGGGCAATGGCCATGCTGATATTGAACAAAGATCAGGTACTACAAAAGAGGCTGCAGCTGTGCACATGGGTACCTGGTATGCCGGTGATCTTCTGGATGCTTCCGATTGGCCTGTTGAAAGAACAGCCAGTTTAGCAGGGATGGCAATGTTTGATTATTTGCTCGTATTGAAGAGGGTGGCGTCACCAATTCTTATCATTGGACCGAAGGGGCAGCAGCCACAGGTTCAGTACAATTTCATTCAAACGGTAGCTATGATGTTGCGATTACAGTAGACAATCTTGGCTCAGAATATTGTCCATCAAGTTATTGTGGATCAACTTTTGATCAAAATATGAATAAAGGTCCTATGGGGAGCATCACCTGGAACGCATCTCAATCAGCAACGACTAAAAACCCTCACTTCTCAACTGCGCAATCTTCAACTGTTGCTGGTGGTTTTTCTCGGATAACCGAACGAGATAATGCCGCAGTTGCTGGTGGTCACAACGTTATTACATATAAAAATATGTCTGGCAGTCTTTACGGTACGGCAAACCATGTTGAAGTCGGTGCGCAGCTAGAATTCACCAGACAAAATATCAATGAAATGATCATGCTGCGTGGTACAGCAATTTTATCGGAGTAATTATTGAATAGGGAGAAACAGAATTTGAATTGAGCATGAGAACGGAGATCAATAACCTTTCTTTTGGAACCTTCTTTGGTTCTTTGTTGTCTTTTTGGTACTTTGACAACAGAAAGGCTATTCATCACCCGATCTTGCTCGGCTGGGCTCGGTGGTTTCCATCGGGTTCAGTCCAAGTTATTGATTTTATTTGGAAAAAGCTAAGTAAAAAGATTGAAAAATGGGCATTTTTTGCTAATTTTCACCTTGGCTTTTTGCTAAAACCTCAAAAAATTCGTTTTTTTGGGGTTTTTGGCGTTGGTTATTGATATGTATATGAGACAAAAACATATGAATCTCTTGAAAACTGCACTCATTGCAGTGAGTTTCATCGTCTATCCGTTGTCTTATGCACAAGATGAAATTGGGGTAGCAGCAGCGGTAAACACCAAAACCGTTGATATGGTGGCCTATCCTGGGGGTAATATTGAAAACCGTAACGTTGATCCTGGTTACAAGATCATCTCGAATAGAACCATTCAAACCAACAAGAGCGGAAAAGCTCAAATGCTCTTAGTTGATGGTACAGCTTTTACCATTGGTCCTAATTCAACAGTTACTTTGGATAAATTTATCTATGATCCAGAACAGCCTCTGGAAGTTTAGAAGTTTCAGCTAAAGGCTTGTCAGATTGGTTGGAGGAAAGGTAACCAAAAAAAAACCTGCCATTATTAAGAACAAGCACTGCAACTGTTGGAATCAGGGGAGGAATTGCAATTGTTGAGGCAACTGATGAAGAAACAACAGCATCTTTTGTTTATGGAGTTGAAATGGAAGTAGCTCCAATTAAAAATCCAGACAATAGTTTAGTTCTTACTCAAGTAGGATTAAGTGTTGAAGTGGAGGCAGATTCTGAAGAAGTTGAAGAGCCTGAAGTAATTACTTCAGAAGAGTTGGATGATTATGCCGATGACTTTGAAGGCAATGAAGAGCCCGACGAAGAGTCAAGTGATGATTCAGAATCTGAAGAATCAACTAATGATTCTGAAGAGTCTTCAGAAAATGAAGATACCGAAGATACCGAAGAGACTGAAGAAACAGAAGAAAACGAAGAAGAAGCTGAAGAAAGCGAAGAAGAAGCTGAAGAAGCTGAAGAAGCAGAAGAAGCTGAAGAAAGCGAAGAAGAAACAGAAGAAAACGAAGAAGAAACAGAAGAAAACGAAGAAACAGATGAACCGGAAGAAGCTGATGAGGCTGAAGAAAACGAAGAAGAATCAGATGAGGTAGAAAGTGAAGAAACTGAAGAGAATGATAATGAAGAAGCAGAAGAAACCGAAACTGAAAGCGAAGAAGTAGATGAAGAAACAGAAAACGAAGAGCTAGAAGACTCCGAAGAATCAACGGATAATTCGTCGGAAGAAGAGACTACAGAAGAAGAAGCGTCGACTGAGCCAGAAAACGAAGAAACATCAGAAGATGTGTCTAGTCCAGAAGAATCGTCTGAATCTGAAACTCAAAATGATGAGAACTCTTCCAGTGCTGAAAACGATTCTCCAGAGGAAACAGCGTCTCAAGAATCTACTGATACTGAAGACGAACCTTCAGAAAATGGTTCCCCAATAGAAACTTCAAGTTCAGATGAAGATTCATCATCCAGTGATACCAATGAGACAACCTCTATCGAAACAGAAGATGATTCTCAAGATCAATCTTCAGAAAACGTTGATTCAAATGGAGGACTATCTGGCGAAACAACATCGTCCGACACTTCAAGTAGTACTTCTAGCAATGAATCGTCAAACGATCAATTTTCAGGAGAGTCCGATGGCAATGTTGAATCTCAAGCAACATCTGAAGAGAGTCAAACAGCTCCAGAAGTTCAAGGTCCAACCGTTACCAGTTCGTCATCAAGCGATGACGTTAGTCGTCCAACACAACCTAATGAAGGCAGAGAAATTGAGGAGCCGCCTTTAACAAGACCTACAGGAGAACCCACGACCTCACCAGAACCAGCGACAACAAGTCCATCTTCAGACCCTGTTCCACTAACACAACCTGCAACCGCAACTTCTTCCTCGGATTCAGTACCATTGGTTCAACCTCCGACTTCTACCGCGTCTTCGGATTCAGTACCATTGGTTCAACCTCCGACTTCTACCGCGTCTTCGGATTCAGTACCATTGGTTCAACCTCCGACTTCTACTGCGTCCTCAGACACGGTACCTTTGATTTTACCGCCTACAGCAACTTCTTCCTCTGATTCTGTGCCTTTGATCCAACCAGAAATTCAGGAACCGGAAGTAATTAATATCGAACCTATTAACAATGAACCCATTACAGCATTACCTGAAATTGATGAAGGCTTGTTGGATAGCTTCGATATCACCACAAATACTTCAGACACTGGAATTGATGATCTCACAACGGCTTACGATGTGGGTGGAGAATTATTTATTGACGATACTCAAATTGAAACTCAAGAAGAAGAATTTATTGAAGAGGCTACTGAGGCCAACGAAGAAGTCCAGATAGATGAAGTTCAAGAAGAGCAAAAAGTAGAAGTGGTTATTGAAGCGCAGTTGACTACAAATGCCTCGTTTATTAAAACAAATATTGAAGAAAATCTCTCGGTTGGAGCATCTCTTGGAAAAATTGATGTCAATTATACTGGCTCGGAAAATCTTAGTTTTGTCTTAGGCGGCAATGGTAGTGAAAATTTTGAAATTGATGCCCAAGGAAATATTTCTTTAAAAAACAATCTCGATTACGAAGCTAGGACAACCTACAGTTTATTGGTATTCACTTTGTTGGGTGACAAACAAATTACCAATACCTTGGATTTTACTGTTGTAGATATCGATGAAGATCCGATTGTGGACTTAAATCTAGCGGTCAATTCTTTAGCTGAAAACACTGCAACGAATTTTAAAATCGGTGAGGTTCAAATTACAGATCCAGAACAAAATGGAGTAACTTCGACCATAACAGGAATTGACCAAGCCAAAGTTGCAATCTCAAGCTCTGGAGAAATTACTCTTCGAGATACTCTAGACTTTGAAACTAAAGAGCAATTGGAGTTCGTGGTTGAAGTCTTTGATGGAAAAAATACGGTGCAGACGCCAGTAACCATTCAACTGGATAACATTAACGATTTAACGGCTAATGTAGATTATACCGATAACCTTTTACACGAAGGGGCTAGTATCGATTCAACGGTTGCCAATATTAATGTCATCGGAGATTCAACTCTCAATTATTCACTCTCAGGAGCAAATAGCTCAGACTTTAGCGTAACTTCAGATGGAAAAATAAAAGTTGCTCAAAACCTAGATCACAGTTCAAAAAATATTTATGACTTAGTTTTGCGAGTAGAAGGTCGTCACGACACTCTCGATGTACCAGTCTCGATAAGCATTAAAGCCAATGAAGCACCCATCATGGGACCGAATGCCTCAATTCGTGCAGCGTTGAAGAGCTTGCAACTGTAGGAACAACTGTCATTCAATCTTCAAGACAGGATAATGATACAGATTCGATCACTTATTCTTTAGTAGATAATTTCGATGGAAAATTTTCCATAGATCAAAATACAGGTGCAGTTTCAGTAGCTGGAAAACTCGATTTTGAAAATCAAAGTTTATTTAACATAGAAATCCAAGCTACCGATTCAAAAAACCTTACGGATATTGAATCCGTAGCACTAAATATTGGTGATGTAGTCCCTCTCAGTCAGGTCAGTTATGACGTTTCTTCCACCAATGTGGAAGAAGTTAGAAATGAATTTGTGGTTCTAGAAACTGCAGACGAAGCCTCTGATGCAGAGCAAAAAATTCTTACTGCAAGTTCAAATTTCACCGATACCGATTCCACTTTTGCAATAAGCGGGCAAGATGCAGAAAAATTTGAAATAAATGCAACTACAGGACAATTGAGCATCAAAGATTTAGGCGCTACTAATGTTACTGGTTTAAATTATGAAGACCAAAAAACCTATCAAATAACGATTACTGAATCTCGTTCCGATGAAGATCCGGCCTCTCAGGATATTACAATTAATGCTAAAAATATTGAAAACGATGCGGCATCGGTTCTGAGATATTCTTCTGCCTTCAATAACGAGGAAAGAATTGGTCTGATGGCATCGGCTGATAGAGGAACACAAGGTTCTCAAGACAACAAGCCAATCAGAGAGTCCATTCTTACCTATGAAGATATTGAAGCCAGTAGTTCAGTGGCTACAGTTGACTCAAAGGGTTATATACGAAAAGACAATTCAGATACCGAAATCGCCACAACGGTATTTTCCAATACACAAGAAAATGGCAAGAATGAAAATGGTACCGAATCGCTAGATTGGAAGTACACTTTTCCTGTAGAAGATAATTCCAACAACACGATAGATAGAATTCACAAACAACACAGCACCAGTTCTGTTGCTCTGCTTGCCTCTAATGATGCAGAAACTTCTCAAAGCATTTCATCAGCTGTTGCTGAAATAAAATCTACAGATGTTAAAAATTATAGATATGAATACATTCATAATGAAATTAACGGATTGATCAACGCTAGCAACGATGGATCTTCTCCTTTAAATGGTGAGGATTTAACTAGTCAGTTTCAAACCAATGGGGACAGTCTTGGGCGGGAAGGAAAATTGACTATTAATTTGTCACAAGGCTTTAATTTCTTTGACCAAACATTCAATACGATTTACGTTTCGGAAAACGGTTATGCATCTTTTACAAATTCTACCGTTGACGCTACTGATGACTTTATAACAGGTTTTCCAATTCAATTTTTAAATCCAGGAAACGATCCAATTGATGGAACGAATATTCCTGATGGGTGGAAGGGTACCAATCTAAATTATTCACTTTTTCCCTTTTGGACAGATTTGGATGCCTTAGACCCTGACAGCAAGTTTTATTATTTTGATGATCCTGCAAACAATAGAGCCATATTGGGATGGTATAACTTTAAGGAAAGGACTGCTCAAAATGATGCTTCCCGTGCAAATTTTGAAATAGTTTTGAATTTTTCAAATATGTCGGTTGAATTTAGATACGGCAATATCAGCTCTGATTTTCCATTGCACGATAAGCACAATACCATGGTAGGAATTGCCGGAGACCTAAACCAAAATGAGTTTGAGCAATTTTACTATCACGTTCGAAATGGTCGTCCATTTGGTAGCGCAGGAAATATAGGAAATAGAATTTTTAAGTATATCCAGAACCCTAATGATGTTACCGATGGCATGGTTGCAAAAGCCAATCAAGAATTAGAACCGGTATCCTCTTTAACTTACTCGCCTGAAGGCAATCCTAGTCCAGCTTCAGATGATATTTTTGAAAGCAATGAAATAAAATCCGCAGGCGTTGTTGGTAGTAATAACGAATTTTTGTGGATGAATTTAGATAAAGCAGCGGTCAATATTGATTATCAAACCTCTTCGATAAACGATACTGGAGGATACGATGTGGGTTCACCAAATTATCTGGATGGTTCTTCGGGTACAGCTTCTTACGTTTCTGCGACGTATAACTTGCTTGAAGATCAAATTACGTTAGCCGGAAAACCTTATACAGATGGTGATTTTAAAACTCTGTTAGAAGTTGAAGGAATTTCTGCAAAAGAGGTCGTGGCATTTGCGCCAATTCCAATTGAATATTCAGCTAGATTTAAAAATCCAAATTTCTTAAACGATTATGCTAGTTATTTCCTTCCACAATTCATAAGTAGCGGCTATATGCAGCCTAACTCAGATGGAAGCGATAGATTATTTGACTTCGATGTTCTACAGGAAGACGATTATTGTCAATTTGACAGTTCTTTAAATTGTGGCTTTTCTTCAAGGGATGTTGCGAACCGTCAATATAGCGCAGTAAATGATGATAATTACAAATGGGCTTCAGCGGCTTTGACTACACAACAAGGCGCAGGCGATAATTTGTATATCAAAACTGACAGATTTTTTGGCTCGTCCGATTGGACTCCTTCTGGTCAATCTCTTTGGTACCAAGTATTTAAAAATACCGGTAGGGGAGTAGGCCTATTTGCTCAAATAAATTTCAATTGTGAAGGCAATGGCTATTGTGGTTCAGAATCCTGGAATTCATCTGAAACTCAAAGCAGTTTATTTTCTGTCTTGATAAGTGATGTGTCAAAAAGATCTTTATTGGATGGATATTTTGTTGGCGATAGCGGATATGCAATGTCGGGTCAGCATTATTTCTCTTACAGCAGAAAGAACAATCGTATTGCAGCTAAAGATGGCATATATGCTCAATCTTTTGATACTCCACAGTTGGTATTTGGTTTAAATCCGATTAGCTGTGCCTCTAGCAGAGATTATGGCTGTTTTTGGGGGAGTAATAATCAAGACAGCAATGTTTGGACTACTCCAAAAGGTGCAATGATTACAACATCAGATCCATACAGAGACCAAAGCAACATTTACAAGAGTGGCAGTATGGATTTGGGTGTTATGTATGCAATGGCTGAAAATTATTCAGACGATCCAGATTATAAAAACTACCATGTCGGCTCTTTCAACCAAGGCATTGCGGCACAAGATCAAATTGATGGAAATGGAAATAAGGTTTCAAGTACTTCTTTAGATGACGTGAGCAATAGTTGGAGATCGCAATCGCAATCTTCAAACGATAATTGGAATGGATATCTAAATGGCCTTCTTAATATAGATGACAAATATCCTCAACTCATGGAGGGATCCATAAACATTGCTTTTGATGGACAGAATGATCGTGTAAAAATTGCTTCAACCGATTCGCAGTTTTATAAACTTCCTTTCTTATCTGCAGATACAAATTTAAAAAACTCATGGTATCGCTCTGGAGTTAACGCAAACCTCATACCTTTTTCTTATGGTAATCAGAACGATCAAAATTTAATCCCGTTAGGGACAGGACATTTTGCTATTCAATTTGGCGATGTTGAAGAGAACAATTTAAATAAGGATTTTGCACAATCTGCTTATCTGAATAAAAGCGTATTTGGAGCAATTGCTAAAGACCAAAATAACACAGTAAAAGCAGGCAGCACTTCCTTAGCAGACAATTTAACATTTCAAAAAAGTAGTGACACAACCGGGGCACTTGTTACTTGGGAAACTATAGATAATCCTGATCAAGATTTTATTCAAAATGCGGTAATTCCTGATTTGGATTATATGAGTTGGGGTTTTTGGGCAATGGCTACCAATGACATTGCTGATAATCTTTATAATGGGGAATTTGATGGTAGAGGAGAACAAACTGCGGCAGTACACATGGGTACTTGGTTTGCTGGAGACCTCATCGATCAGTCCGATTTACCAGTTAATTATCAGGCAACATTAAGTGGTGCAGCTATTTTTAACGTATTTACTCGTTTAAATGATGCCTCACATCGTTACATTGCCTCAGGTATAGCTTCCGGCAATTTAAATTTTAGTAATACTGGAGACTGGACAGGTACTTTGAATATCTCCGAAGCTGATAAGGCTAGCGCTAATGCTGCTGTTAAAAATTGGAATGCTACATTTAATTTATCAAGTGCGGATGCAAATTTTCTTCAAAACTTTTCGTGCGCCGACATAAATTCGTCCAGCGTTTGTAGCGGTGCTAGGGGATCTCTTTACGGTACAAAAGGTAATATTGAAATGGGAGCTCAGTTTAAATATACAGTTGAAAGTTTGAATTCTATTTATATGGCTGAAGGTATCTCTATTTTATCTGAATAAATGTACTTGAGCTTAGAACACGATATCTATATCATCACTTTTCAATGTCCAGTTTTATAGAGTTTTTTCTTTCGATACGTGACAGTAAGTTTTTCACCGGCTTAGTCATTTCTGTAATCGTAGCCTCCGCAATATATGCTGGTGCCAGTTCTTATGACATACCAAATAATTATGCAGTCATGCTGGACTATTTTGATTATGCAATTACTGTATTCTTTCTTGTTGAAATTTTAATAAGAATGTTTGCTGAAGCTAATCACCCATTACGTTTTTTTAAAAATGGCTGGAATGTTTTTGATTTTATTATCGTCGTAGTCAGTTTGGTACCAGTTGATGGAGCTGAAAGTGCTTTTGTAGCGAGACTTTTAAGAATTGTTAGAGTCTTAAGAATAATTACAGTCGTGCCTGCATTTCGTCATATTGTAGAATCGCTATTCAAATCCATGCCACGAGTTGCTTTCATAGCACTATTAATGTTTATTGTTATTTACATTTGGGCTGCAATTGGCACTTTAATTTTTAGTGAGGTAGATCCTGAACATTGGCGTAACATCGGAATTGCAGCATTAACTCTCGCTCAGGTAGCTACCTATGATGATTGGGCTGCTGTAATGACCAATGTTCTTGAAGCTTATCCTTATTCTTGGATTTATTTTATAAGTTTCATTTTAGTAACTTCGGTTGTATTGCTTAACATGGTTATTGGCATCATTGTTGATGTAATGAGTCGAGATGCCAGAGAAAATCTTTTCGACAATGTTGATTCTAATGATCACGTTGTTACCAAAGAAAATGAAGGTCTATGACCTTCATCACAGATAGCACTTTTAATATATTGTTATTAGCCTGGCTGGGAGTAGGTATTATTGCCTTCGTTTATTTGTTTTTTCAAACCGCTCCTTATGGGAAACATGTTTCAAAAGGTTGGGGTCCTGAAATTTCAGCTAAGGCAGGATGGATAATTGAGGAATGTCCAGCTTTTTTCTTAATGCTGATATATTTTCTAATAGCTGGTGACTATACCAATCCAGTACATGTCATATTCACGGTACTGTATTGCGGTCACTATTTTAATAGAAGTTTCGTTTGGCCAATGCGAGCTCAATCAACAGATAAAAAAATGCCTTTGATGGTTGTTTTTTCTGCGATCGGCTTTAACTTTGTTAATGTTTTTTTTCAAGGCACTTGGATTTTTCTTCTAAGTGACTACAGCTATGGTTGGCTGACAACTATTCCGTTTCTTATTGGTCTATTGGTATTTTTTCTAGGTTTCTATATAAACGTCAGATCTGATGAAATCATGATTAATTTACGAAAAGAAAAAGGTGATGGATATCATATTCCTGAAGGCTTTTTATTTAATAAAGTAAGTAATCCAAATTATCTTGGAGAATTTATAGAGTGGTTAGGCTGGGCGATCATGACTTGGAGTTTGGCTGGATTGGTATTTTTCTTATGGACCGTTTGTAACTTATTTCCAAGAGCAATTTCAAACCACAATTGGTACCAAAATAAATTTGAGGACTATCCTAAAGAACGAAAAGCAGTCATTCCCAATATCATTTAATAACTTCTAAAATACTTATGGGTATAATCTTCCTAGAGGAAAAAAAATGACTAGAGTTATTCGTTATTCATTAGGATTGATGTTTGCTTTTTTTATAACGATGTCGTTTTTTATGATTTTCATTCCAGATGCTATTTTAATCTTCCCTGGTTCCAGTTGGACTACTGAACAGATGGCAGAATGGCGTTTGCGTACTTTGTTGCCCGCATTCTATCTGACTATTTGCTATTTTATTTATCGCTATTTTTCTGGCAGAAATCCAACTTCAACCATTTGGCCAATATTAATCATCATCTTCTTCTTTATGATGACGCAAATAATCAGCCTATTTACTAACTATTTTAGTTGGATACAATTTCTTTCTTTATTTCTTACTGTAATTGTATTTTTATTATTAAGAGAAGCTCACAATAGACGTAAAAATGAAATTTTTAATAAGCCCTTATAGGCATTTGTATGCTAGAAAGAATTGATTTTTTAATAAAGTGGTATTTGAGATTGGTTGCCTTGATCTGGATATTATTTGTTCCAACTTTGTACTTCATTACCTTCATTTCAGGCTCTCAAGAAACATCTTTAAATATTTTCTTTAATGCAGCTTTTGAGTGGGCTTTTTTAGTGCCCTTTGGATACGAACAGAATGTACCCGGACAATTCGCTCCAGTTATAAGACTCTTTTTTTGGTCTTTTTGGATAATTATGGTTTCTCGTTGGGTTTTAACTGGAAGGCATTTTTACCAATAACAATCTAAAAGCCCACTAACAAAATAGACACAAGACCTCCGGCAATCAAAGAAATGTTAAATATTTTTTTGTCTGTTAGAGGCTTTTTACCGTTGTAAGCACTTGAATGAAAATAATTAAAAAAAACATACCAAAATATAAAAGTAAATACAGGCCAGACAATCAAAAACATAAAAAAATATCAACCGGCGAAGATACCTCCGAAAACATTTAAGCCTAAAAAGGTTACAAATCCGATACTAAGAGATCCAAAAAATAAAGCTAAGGCAACCGATACTATTTCAATCCAAGACCAAACGGTTTTCTTATCATCATTAAGCCTGATATAAATTTCTACTGCACCAAAGCAAATTGCAAATAAGGTTGCTAATAACACTATGACAATAACTTCATCCATTTTTTAATTATAACTAAATCAATTCTTTTTAATGTACATTCAAACTTTATCGAATATACCTATCTCTTTAATAGTTTGTAAAATATAAGGATGGGTGGATATGATTTTATGATAGTCCTTTGGGTTATTTTTATTATCGTTGGCTTATTGCGTATCAAAGACGATTACAAAGATTTTAGAGAAACAAAGGAAAGATTAAGCATCTCCTTAGCAACAAAACTTAGTATGTTTACGGGTGGAATTGCTATGACCTTATTTGGGATAGCTGGATTAATCTATCTTATTATGAATCCAGGAATGTTTTCTTAAAACTACCAATTAAAAAAATCAGGACAAGGAAAAATGACTCGTTTTAAAACTTTTTATTTTATTTACGATGCAGATGGTGGCATTTTTAATAAAATAAAATATTGGCTAAATAAAAATATTTTAAAGAAGAATACTGCATGTGAACTATGTGATATCTCGCATGGTAAATTTTTTGTAAGGCTAGAGTGGTTAGATTTTATAAGGGAACTTGAGAAAGAATATAAAATAGAAGTCTTACATCGCAATGAATTACCTAAAAAAATTCGAGAAAAAAATTTTCAATATCCTTGTGTAATTGGCGAAACAAATTCTGAGCTAAGAGAAGTTTTTAGCAATGCTGAATTTAGAGATTTTGAAAATCTAACAAATGTTAGAGAATTAAGAGAACAGTTTTTAGGTAAGATATCTTAGAACTCAAGCAGCATTGTAAAAATCCTGATAACAAAATATCCGTGGAGATGTATAATCACCATTCATTTTAAGATTTGCGGGCATGGTATAATGGCTATTACTTCAGCCTTCCAAGCTGACGATGCGGGTTCGATTCCCGCTGCCCGCTCCAGAAAAATCCTTTTTACTTAAATAATTGATCCGCTACGTAGGGATTTGTAAGTCTTTCCTGGCCAAATGTAGATACAGGCCCATGACCTGGAACAAAAGTAACGTCGTTTCCAAGCGGCCAAAGCTTACTTCTGATGGCATCCAACAAGTCTTGAGTATTACCTCTGGGTAAATCCGTCCTGCCAATAGAACCTTGAAAGAGCACATCTCCAACGATAGCAAGTTTCGATTCCGGATGATGAAAGACTACATGACCTGGAGTATGTCCAGGACAGTGATAAACATCTAACTTTTCACCATCTATTTCGATTTGGTCGCCATCGGTTAACCATCGGTTTGGCTCAAAATTTTTTGCACTATCCAAACCATAACGTTTGCCTTGCTCTTCTAGAGCGTTAATTAGAAAACCATCATCTTTATGAGGCCCTTCAATTTCAACGTTGAACTTTTGTGCCAGTTCGAACGCACCACCAGCATGATCTAAATGACCATGAGTAATGAACACTTTAGAGAGAGTAAGACCTTGTTCAGAAATAAAATTTTCAATCAAAGATAAATCACCGCCAGGATCCGTCACGGCTGCGATTTTAGAGGATTCTTTCCAAATGACACAAGAATTCTGCTGCAAGGGAGTCACAGGAATGATTGCTGCTTTTAATGTAGCCATGATTAAAAAAAACTGACATCATTATAACCTATGAATTTTCAACTGTTAGACGGTTATAACTTAAAAATCAGAGCAGTGGTAGAAGGTGAAGGACCCCTTGTTGTTTTGGTTCATGGTTGGCCAGAAAGTTGGTACAGCTGGCGTCATCAAATAGAACCTCTAGCCAAAGCAGGCTTTAAAGTAGCTGCTATTGATGTTCGTGGTTACGGTGGTTCGGATAAGCCTTACGAAATAGCAGATTATTCTTTAAAAAACTTAGCTGCCGACATAGCTGGTGTAATTGATTCACTCGGTTACAAAGAGGCCTATCTCTTTGGTCACGATTGGGGTGGGCCAATTGTCTGGACTACAGGGTTGCTTTACCAAGATACCATCAAAGCAGTAGGCGCACTTTCAGTTCCCTATACACCAGTTGGTGAAAAATCTTTAATTCAATTGTTCAGAGAACTTTACAAAGATAAGTTCTTTTATCAATTGTATATTCAAGAAGAAGGCGTTGCCGAAGCTGAATTTGAAGCAGATGTCCGCAAGGCTTTGGAAATTACTTATTTCAGCAGTGATGGCAGAGGTATGCAGTTCATGATTGAAAATATAGGTAATCCTGAATATCAAAAGACTCCTGATTCGACCATGTTAGAGAAATCCCCTAGATTCGATAGCTTTCCAGGTTGGCTTACTCAAGAGGATTTAAATTATTTCACCAGTGAATTTGAACAAAGCGGTTTTCGAGGGCCATTTAATAGGTACCGCGCTCAAGACATTGATTTTGCAGAACTACAGGAATTTAAAAATATGTCTTATCCTCTACCTGCTTGTTTTATTACTGGGACTCTGGATCCTGTAAATTTTTTTGCCAGAGATGAAAGCGCTTCTCAAGAAGACATTCTTGAAGCTTTTACAAAAAATTATGACGATTTACG
Organism: Gammaproteobacteria bacterium; assembly: GCA_019652555.1. Taxonomy (GTDB): domain Bacteria; phylum Pseudomonadota; class Gammaproteobacteria; order Magnimaribacterales; family AG-339-G14; genus MEDG-81. The sequence goes on from BPAJ01000001.1 coordinate 346,735, forward strand.
AAAAGTAGAAATCATCGATGGTATCGGTCACTGGACTCAACAAGAAAGTCCAGAACTAGTCACCAGTCATATGATAGATTTTTTAACAAAAATATAAGGAGAATACTATGACCTCAAAATTACAAGGCTATTCAACAATTGGTACTAATAATAAAGAAGCTGCAGAAACATTTTACGACGGTTTATTGGCTCAGATAAATGCAAAAAAGTTTCCTGCCAATGATCGAATAACTATGTGGCTTTCTGAAGATGGCAATTCAGTTATTTTAGCTATTGCAAAACCCTATGACGGTGGAACTGCCTCACATGGTAACGGTACTATGAAAGCTATTGCTTTGGATTCACACGAAGAAGTTGACAAATGTATGCTAAAGCAATTGAGCTTGGCGCAAAAGATGATGGAGAGCCTGGACCCAGAGCAGGAACTTTTTATGGTGCTTACGTTTATGACTTGGACGGCAATAAACTCTGTTTTTTCAACTTTACTTAGAATTCTTAACTTTTATTTCTGTCTTAATTTTTTAAAAGCATAAAAAATTAGAACAATAAATAAAATAGCAGCTGCCAGCTGATATTTAAAAGCTTGAATTAGTATCCAAAGAAAAATAAAAAAGCTTGTTACTGAAGAAGGAGGATTATTCAACTCATAATCTCCATCCATCCAAGGCGAACCTAATTCAACACCGCCTTGACGGTCGTCACCATGCAAATACGCATGTGCAGGATTCATATTACCTACTACATCTCGTTCATTATAAGAGGTGATTGTTTTTTTCATTGCCTTGAATATTTCGGGTTCTTCTTCAGCTAAGTTGTTTTTTTCAAAAGGATCTTCGATGATATTGAATAATTGATAGGAGGGCGAAACAGGAACTAAAACAGGTTTTATCGAATAAAGTTTCCATTGATCATTGAATAAAGCTCGCTCATCGGAAATGATTCTTGCACCAATAAAGGCATTTTTTGGTGGAACAATGTTTCCGGTAAGCAAATTCGACCATTTATCTTCACCGTCAAATTTATCTGAATTAGAAGTTTTAATATCTGCAGCAGTCAATAAAGTTGGCAGTACGTCTTGGACAAAGAAAAACTGATCGGATTTCTCTATTCTCGATAATGCCTTTCCACCAAATTACAGCAGGAACTCTAATTCCACCTTCCAATGCAGAAGATTTACTTCCTCTCAAACCAGCGGTACTGCCTCTTGCATCTATTAAATTTGGAGCAATAACTTTTACAATAGGGTCAATATCAAAAACTGGTCCGTTATCACTAAAAAAGAGAATAATGGTTTCTTCTAATAAACCTTCTGCTTCAATTGCTTTGATTATTCTGCCTATTTCATTATCCAAAGCATTAACATTGGCTGCGTATACTCGATCACTTTCATCCTCCAGATAAGAAAATTTTTCAATATTTTGAAGTGGTGCTTCTATCGGTGTATGTGGAGCATTAAAAGCTACATATAAAAATAAAGGACGACTCTCATCTTTATTTTTAATTAGATTGATAGCCTCATTTGCAATTAACACAGTCGAATAACCTTCTTCTCTCAATGTGCTTTCGTTTCTATGCCAATCCAATCGACCTGCTGCAGTATGATCAAAATATCCAATGCCACCTGTCATATGACCATAACTTGTTTCGAAACCTCTATTCGATGGCCAAAATTCTTCTTTTGCTGTCCCTAGATGCCATTTCCCAGATAAGGCTGTTTGATAACCGGCTTCTTTGAAATATTGCGGCATAATCTTTAATTCAGGAGGCATGCCCGTTTGTTCAGCTGCTGGATTCATGAATGGTCTGACAACTCCATGATTGAAGATGTGCAAGCCAGTTAATAAGGAAGCTCTAGTGGGGCTGCAAACAGGATTTGAATAAAATCTATTCAATTCCATTCCATCTCTTGCTAACTGATCTATGTTAGGAGTTGGAATATGACTTCCATGATATGAAACATCTCCCCATCCAAGATCGTCTGTAAGAATGATAACCACATTGGGTTTATCTGCAGCCATCAAATTTATAGAGAATAAGATGAAAAACAGAAGATAATGCATATTCTTTCCCCCATTACTCAGAATAATTTATTTTAAAGCTTGTTCAATATCTTCAACTAAATCATCCAAAGATTCTAAGCCAACGGATAACCTCACAAGCCCATCAGAAATTCCAATCATTTCTCTGCGGTCTTTGGGTAATGAAGCATGGGTCATTAAAGCAGGATGCTCAATTAAACTTTCCACTCCACCTAGACTTTCGGCAAGAGCAAAAATTTTAGTTCGCTCAAGAAAACTTTTTGATTTTTCCAAACCACCTTTGATATTCATTGAAATTATGCCGCCAAAACCATTCATTTGTTTTGATGCCAGATCATGCTGCGGATGATTTGTGAGTCCCGGATAAATTACTTCTGAAATTTCTTTGTGGCTTTCAAAATGCTTGGCAATGGCCATAGCATTTTCAGAATGTCGTTCCATCCTTACGGCAAGAGTTTTTAAACTTCTGAGAATTAAATAACTATCAAAAGCACCGGTAATAGGGCCCAAAGAATTTACAATATTTGCCATTCTTGAAACTAGCGCATCGTCTTTTTTACCAATGACTAAGGCACCTGCTATCAGGTCAGAGTGCCCTCCTAAATATTTCGTTGCGGAATGCAAAACAATATCGATGCCATGATTCAATGGCTGCTGTACATAAGGTGAAGCAAACGTATTGTCACAAACGCTTAAAATATTCTCCGCTTTGGCAAAATCAGCAATTGCCGATAGATCTACAACTCTCAGTAAAGGATTGGTTGGTGTTTCAACAAATATCATTTTTGTTTTATCTGTTTTAGCCTCAAGGACGTTTTGCATGTCAGTCATATCGACATAAGTCACCTCAATGCCTTGAGAAAGCGTTTTGATTTCATTGAAAAGGCGAACGGTACCGCCGTAAAGATCATTCATTGCAATGACATGATCGCCAGGAGAAAGTAATTCAACACAAGCGGAAATGGCAGCTACACCAGATGAAAATCCAAAACCAACTTCACCGTTTTCAAGGCTTGCAATACATTCTTCAAAAGCTTTTCTGGTTGGATTGATCGAGCGAGAGTAGTCAAAACCTTTGTGCACCCCAGGACTTTCTTGTTCATAAGTTGAGGATGTATAAATAGGCATCATCACCGCACCTGTAGTCGGATCTGCTTTTTGACCAGCATGTATTGCTCTGGTTTCAAAACCTTCTTTATTTTTTTTACTCATGATTCTCAGTCAATTAATTCATTTTCTTTTAACCAATCTTTATTGAAAGCTTTGGATAAATATTTATTACCAGTATCACATATCAATGTTACTACTTTTTTTGGTTCTGTTTGTTTTTGACACCACTTTATTGCGGCATCCACTAATGTTCCACAAGAAGTCCCAGCTAAAATGCCTTCCTTTCTTAGTAGTTCATCTACTCTTGCAAAAGCATCCTTGTCGGAGACGTAAATTCCTTCATCGATGATATCTAAATTTAAGTTATCAGGAATGTAGTCTTCACCGATACCCTCTACCAGCCACGAACCACCTTCGTATTTATAATTCCCAGTATTTACCGCATCTGCAACGACCGAGCCAATTGGGTCTGCAATGATTATTTGAATGTCTTTATTTTGCGCTTTTAAGTATTTTCCAACACCGCTGATAGTACCTCCAGTTCCTACGCCTGCAACGAAGGCATCAACATCACCTTCCATTTGCGACCAAATCTCAGGTCCGGTTGTGGTTTCATGCACAAGAGGATTGGCTGGATTGCTAAATTGATCAGCAAAAAAAGAACCTGGAGTTTTTTTTACGATAGCAGCCGCCATTTCTTGATAATGCTCTGGATGTCCTTTTTCAACATCAGAGCGAGTAAAAACAATTTCGACTCCCATAGCTTCTAAATGCATTACCTTTTCTTGACTCATTTTATCTGGAATGACCAAGATCAAATCATAGCCTTTCAACTTTGCCGCTAAAGCCAAACCCAAGCCTGTATTTCCTGCAGTACACTCAACAATAGTGCCTCCAGATTTCAGAGCACCGCTTTTTTCAGCTTCCTCGATAATCTTGATACCTACGCGGTCTTTGATAGATCCCCCTGGATTTAGATTTTCAAGTTTTACGTATAACTCGCAAGGACCGGTATCAATGTTATTAATTTTAACCACTGGCGTATTGCCCACCATTTCCAAGAGATTGTTAAAATTAGTCTTCATCTTTTTTAATTTTTTTTCTGTCGTACTTTGTTTTGTCTTTAAATACTGAAGCTCGATTAAATTTAGCGGCATTTTTAGCAACCGGATTTAACCTTTTTTTCTTTTGTTTGTCTTTTTCCTTTGACACTTAAAACTGAGTTTTATTCGAGAAGATAAACGATTGAAATATTTAAAAACCAAGCTATTTTGCTTGAGGCTATGTCAAACGTCTATTGATTTCTTCCTTTAGTAGCCACATACGATCTTGGCCCCAAACGTAATAAGGATTAGAACCATCGGCATCGGTTATTTTAAAACTAGGCACGCCCCAACAATTACCTTGATACATGTCGTTGACATTATCGTTTAAAACTTTTTTCCATTTTGATGTATTCAAATCTCTTTTCACAGAATCCCAATCCAGACCTAATTCCGTAACGGTGTTCTTTAAGTAGTCATTATCCCCAATATTTATTCCTTCTTGAAAAGAAGCTTTAAGTAATTCATCTATGTATTCAAATCCTTTCCCTAAGGAGTCAATTAAAGGAAAAAGGGAGTATGCTTTTCTGGCGGGTTTACCAATTGGCGAAAAGACCTCTTTCATTTCGTAGCCATATTTACGACCTTCTCTGGCAGCATCTGAGATGATGTATTTTCCCTTGAAAGTTGGAATGACCATCATTCTCATCAGCATTGGAAGGACAGGCTTAGTAATGAGATTGATCGGATACTCCTCTCGAAATTCTTTAACTCTTTTGGCGCTGACAAAGGTATATGGACTATTTAAAGAAGGGTAGTAAGTTAAATTAACGCTTTTTTCAGCAGTTAAAGTGTCAGGCGCTTTGGTTTGCAGTAAACATACAGGTTCGTTATCACTCGATTTGTTGGCTCCCAACTCTGTCAATCGGTCTTCCAAATGATTTAAGCGATCTACACCCCAATAGAGTTCCTTTTCGTAATAAAAAGCCGAACCAAAATAATAGTCGCAGCCGTTTCTGATCTCATTACCTTCTTTAAGGGTTTCAATGACCTCTTGTTCAGATGATTTATAAGAAACTTCAAGCTCTTCAAGTTTAGCTAGATCGCCACTCCAAAGAGCATGACTAACGGTTTTTGCTACAGAACCAAATTCATCAGGATTCACTGCAGTTAGAATGGAATTGGCTTTATCAACTAATTTTTTTTCAGGATAGCTTTTACCTGGGAAATCAACATCATAATAAGATGCAATTCTCTTGACGTCTTCGAGACAATAATCTGTATAGAGCGTAGGTTCATGCAAAGCTGCAGGATTCTCTTCCCCAACCAAGATGGGTTTAAATTGAACGTCATAGGCTTCTTTAAACTTATCAATATAATGAACAGTCAAGTGAGAATAGGGGTCATCCACTTTATGAAAATACAAAACTTCATGAGGGCGATTTTCTGCTTTTCGGCTTGCCTCTGCTTTTTCTCTGATCAAGTTGAAGTTTTCAAAGCTTGAAAACATGTTCATAGCTTTATTTCTCAGCTTATAGGCAAAGGTTCTTCGCGTTATAAAGTTTCTAAAGGCTTGGATCATTAAAAACGTTCCTCACCAGATTGAATTCTTTGATACAAAGAATCGTCAATTTCTACATAATTTCCTTTTTGATAAAAATACAATTTATCTTCAATTGCAGCTGGATCGAAACCCTGTTTTTTTAAGTCTTCTTTTTGATGTTTAAAAGTTCCGGTGGTTTTCATTTCTTCTGCAATTCTGACAAAACAAGGTCTTTGAAAGGCATTGAGATTTTTTTCAACGTGTTCAGAAAAAACTTCAAAATCAAATTCGCCTGTGACGTTCATCAATGCCATTCCAGCTCTGCCGTCTGCAGATTCTACTTCTACTCCGTAAACGTTAGAATCCAAAACTTCAGGATATTTATTGATTATCGCGGCTACCTCCATGGTAGAAACGTTTTCACTTTTCCAACGATAAGTATCACCAACTCTGTCGGCAAAAGAGAGCCAGTTGTTTTCATGTCGTGTTAATAAGTCACCGGAGTTGAACCAAGCATCCCCATCTTCCATTACGTCGGCCATAATCTTTTTATTAGACGCTTGCTTGTCCAAGTATCCTTCAAAAGTTGCAAGTTTGGATAATTTTGAAATGAACAATCCAGTTTCGCCAATTTCTACAGATTCACAGTAGCCTTCAGAATTTCTGATGGGCTCGCCACTTTCTAAATCACACTTAACCACAAGCGAACCTCTCATGTATCTTCCCACCATACCAGGTCGACCGTGAGTATTAACCAATGCGCCAACACCCTCAGTAGCTCCATAGAGCTCTCTAATTTTTGGTATGTTGAAACGCGTTTGGAACTTCTCCCATATATCCGGTCTCAAACCGTTTCCCGAAATAACTTGAAGCTGATGATTTTGATCATCATCGTTAGGCGGAACATTCATTAAATAACGACATAGTTCCCCGACGTAACCAAACATAGTTGCTTTGTGTTTTCTGACATCAGGCCAAAATTCAGAAGCAGAAAATTTCTCTTTGATTACGGTAGTAGCACCAGCTCTCAGGCAACCGGCCCAAGACCAAAGCAATCCAGTAGCATGATAAAGCGGCAAAGTAAGATAGAGCACATCTTTTTGCTTGGCTTTAAAACCAAAAAATTGACCTGCATAACTGGTTTTTACGGCTCGGCCATTTGTTATCAAAGCTGCCTTTGGTAAGCCTGTAGTTCCTGATGTATAGATATACATAGCAACATCTTTAATTTTTAAAGGGTGCGGAATAACTTCTCCTGCACTTTGAGCAGCAATATTTATATCTGTATATCCCTCTGGAACAGCCATGGAGTCTTCCACTAAGAAAAGTTTGAGCGACTGCAATTCAGCTTCCGGCATAGATGATTCGAATTTTTCAAGATGAGAGGCACCCAGTACTGCTGCCTTTGCATCAACAATTGTGACAACGTGTTTTAAACCCTCGCCAGTAACGGTTGTATTGATTAAAGCTGCTATCGCTCCAATTCGATGTGCTGCCAGAAGGAGCATTAAGAAATCCGCTGAATTGTCCATCAACAATGCAAAACAGTCTCCTTTTTCAATACCTTGCGATTGCAAATAAGCCCCGTACTGAGAAACTTTTATGTCAGCTTCTTGCCAAGTTGTAGATTGATCTTTAAAAACAAAAGCAATCTCGTTGGGATATTTTTTTACATTCTTTTCAAAAAAATTGAGAATGGATAGTTGATTTTCAGGTTTCCAGGTAAAGAGAAGACGCGGTAATCCTTGCGCCATAAAATAAATATCGTCTAGTACTCCATTAATTGCCCATTTTAAACTCATTGCAGTTCTCCCCAAAAAAGAGGTTTATTTTGTCAGTTTCTGCCTTTAATTTCTATCTCCAGTTGAGAGATATCTCAGTGAAATTTAAGTAAAGACTTGGAAATAATCATTTAAGTTTATCTCTCAGATAAAAGGGAGAGTAAATTATGTAGAACATTGCAACGCCTAAAATTATAAAGAAGATGTAATGAAAAGGCGGATCCGGCATCAAATCAACAATTGATTGTCCAGCAGGACGTTGCATCATAAACCAGTAATTTGCAGGTTCTCCTTCGGCAAAGAAATTAATGATGACGTTGATTAAGTAAACCAAAAATAAGACCGGGAAGGTGACTTTCAAAACATCTGTAATTGATTTTAGAGTAGGGCGATTATTCAGTCCTATGGAAATGAACCCAATACCTAACCACATCAAGCCATGACTGATGAAAAAAAGTAAAAAATGCAGATGCGGAAAGTCAAATTTCACATCCGGCTGGGTATTTGCCATCAGACCACCGCCAATTCCCCAGAAAAAAGCAATTTCAAAAAATATTCTTTTTCGCGTCAACATATAAATCGCTGCAGAGAAACTTGCTAAATGACAAAAATGCATTGGCAGCATTTTTAAAAATGGAAAATCTTCTGGCCAAACGCTTGAATAAATAAATGGCTTTAAGAGTTCATTGGTTATCAATAAAACTGCCAAACCTTGTCCAAATCTTGTTTTGATAGTTTCGGATTGATTTCTTAAAAAATAGGGAATTAAGATAGACAGGGATAAAATAAAGATCAAAACCGAAAGATGATCAGTACCAAATATTTGAAAGGGTTCAATCTCAAACATAAAAAAGTTTTTTCAAAAAAAATAATCCTAGTGATTATTTTATGTCAGTTCTTTGCTTGTTCAAACGACTATCAGATTAAGAAAACCTCTTGGGATTCTTCCCTGGATTATTTTTCAGAGAATCTGGAAAATTACGAGGTAACTTATTTTGTTGATGTTGGGACAAAAGAAGCTTATTTAGGTGGAATTCTAGAAATTTATAAACTGCCAAAGATGGACTATCTGGATCGCATCAAAGTTACCGAAATAGAGTTTTTCAATAGAGTGGATGGTTTGCAAATGTGTAGAATCTGGGGTGAGAGTTCCAAATCAGGAACTTTGAATCATCTCTTAGCAAGAAACTGCAAAGATCTTACTGATCTTTAAAATCTTCGTAAAATTCCTCAAAGCGATCTTGAAGTCTTTGCATACCTGTAATCCATCGATCGTAATCGGTGGTTTTCCTTTTGATGTATTCGAGTACTTCTTCATGCGGCGTAACAAGAAAACGTTCTTTTTGAATCGCATCGATGACATCCTTGGCGCATTCATCGGCTTCAATCATGCCATCAACACCAGCAACTCCGGGACCTTGTGCAGTCATTGCAGTTTTTACTGCTTGAGGACAAAGACAAGAAACGCCAATGCCTTTTTGACCATAGGTTATTTTTATCCATTCTGCGAGACTGACTGCTGCTGCTTTTGTAACCGAATAGGGTGCAGCGCCAATTTGCGTTAGTAAGCCAGCTGCAGAAGCGGTATTGACCAAATAGCCGGAACCTTGGTCTAACATTTGTGGAATCAAATGTTTTGCCGCATGCGCATGAGCCATGAAATTAACGTCCCAAATGGTCTGCCAAGCTTCGGTTGAGACATCCAATAATCCGATTTCTCCTCCAATACCCGCATTGGAACAAAAAATATCAATGCCACCCATTTTTTCATTTGCGAAACTTATCAAATCTTTAACTTCATCTTCCTTGCCAACATTTAAAACAAAACCAGAAAATCCCAATTCTTCTGCAACTTTTACAACTTCCTCATTCAAATCAGCCAGAACAACGTCTTTGGCTTTTTCATTTTTAAATTCAACGGCTAAAGCTTTGCCAATGCCACTGGCAGCACCAGTAACCACAACTCTCTTATCAACAATATCCAAAATTAGCCTCCTAGTTTTTCAATAGCTTCTTCACGCATTTGTTTTTTTGCAATTTTTCCTGAAGCAATTCGAGGCAGTTGCTCGGTCTGAAACCACATGAATTCTGGGATTTTAAATTTAGCTAATTTTTCAGCTAAAAAAGAAGATAGTTCGGTTTCATCAATATTTTGACCTTCTCTGTAAGAAACCATAGTCGCTAGTTTTTCTCCAAGTCTTTCGTCTGGCACACCGAATACCGAAGCTTCCAAGACAGCAGGGTGTTCAGTGATTGCTGCTTCCACCTCCAAGCAAGCAATATTTTCTCCACCACGTATGACAATATCTTTCTTTCGGTCTTTGATATAAAGGAAATCATCCTCATCCAGTAACCCAATATCACCGGAACGAAACCATCCTTCTGAATCCAAAACTTCATCTGTAGCTTCTTGATTTTTCCAATAACAACGAAAAGTACAAGCACCTCTTATACAAACCTCACCAATTTCTCCGCTAGGCAATTCATTACCATCATCGTCGACTATTTTTAAATCAATCAGCTTGGGAACAGCAAAACCAGTACTATCAGGTTTTTGCAGATACACATCACCGGTATTGTTCGCAGCTAAAGCATTCGTTTCTGTGAGTCCATAGCCAATACCAGGATTGGTATCTTTCATATTAGCTTTCATCTCTTTGACTTGTTCAGGCGGTCTAGCAGCTCCTCCACCGGTTAAATCCTTAAGCGAAGAAATATCCCTGGGATTTTTCTTTTGTGCTTCAACCATTTCATAGGACATAGTTGGCACCCCAGTGAAAATAGATATTTTTTCACGTTCAATCAAATCCAGCGCTACATCCGGATCCCATTTATACATCAAAACCGTTTTCCTACCGACAGGAATAGAGAGTAAGAAAATAGCATGACAACCGGTTACATGAAATAAGGGAACGCTCACAAGAGTTGCCATTTGATCTTGAGAAGCTTCAGGGGCAGCCTCACCGAGTGCAGCCTTACCCATAGTTGTAAGAGTGATCCAATAATAGGGAGCAAAAATAATAGACCGATGAGTTAAAACAACCCCTTTAGGATAACCTGTGCTTCCTGAGGTATACATTATGGAAGCATCTTCGTCAGGTAAAATTTCTACAGGATTTTCAAGTTTATCGCTCGCGCCTTCAATCACTTTATAAAAATCAAATTCTTGGTGATCTGGATTATTGGAACGCACAGATATTTTTGCTACATCAGAACAGCGATCGCCAAGACGATCCAAACGCTCTTCATCACCAATGAATAATTTTGATTCGCTGTTGGTAATTCCGTATTCAAGTTCATCGCCTTGCCACCAGGAATTAAGTGGAACAACAATTGCACCAATCGAAGTAATGGCCATGTAACAAAACATCCACTCAGGATAGTTACGCATGGAAAATGAAACCTTATCTCCTTTCTCAATACCGAAAGTACTTTGCAAGACATTACCTAATTGATTGGCTCTTGCATAAGTTTCTGGATAAGTGATTCGATCTTCCTCATAAACGATATGTTCCCAATCACCATGCAACAGACCAATTTCAAAAAATTCTCTGAGGTTATTAGGAGCTTCAGCAAAAACATGGTACTCATTACCCCTAACAGTTTCTTTCTTAAGGGATAGCATACCCTCAGCTGTCACTTGTTCTAAAACAGCAAGGCGATTAGCAGGATCAATAAAATCCATTGCATTTGTCATGATTACTTTCCTGTAAATTTAGCGGGGCGCTTCTCAATGAAATGTTTGACACCTTCCTTGAAATCTTCCGAACCAAAACTTTTTACCATCTCTTCCATAGATGATTTTAGATTGGTTTTGATGTCTTCACCCAAGGCAGTATAGATTTGACGTTTCATAATCTGTACTGATCGAGGAGAAACATTTTGTGCGATATCTTCTGCATAAGTCATAACATCTTCCATAAAACTTTCTGCAGGAAAACAGCGATTAACCAAACCTATGCGTTCTGCTTCTTTGGCATCAAATTTTCTAGCGGTCATCATGATATCCATGGTGTGGGCAACTCCAATGATTCTTGGCAGTATCCAACCCACGCCCCATTCAGCAATGAGTCCTCTTTTGGAAAAAGCTGTTGAGAACACGGCATCTTCAGAGGCAACACGCATGTCACAATACAAAGACATGATTAGACCAACACCTGCAGCTGGACCATTGATTGCCGCAATTATCGGCTTTGGTACAGAAGGAAAGTAACTATATGTGCCTTCCCATTCCGATAAACCATTGGTTTCATAGTTACGATCTTCAGGTTGATCTGGATTTTCTTCTTTATTATTGGCTGAAATGTCAGAGAGACTATCCATATCAGCACCAGCACTAAATCCTCTACCCGAGCCAGTAAGTACGATCACTTTGACATCATCGTCTTTACAAGCATCATCGATTTTTTCTTTCAGTCTGGCAGTCAACTCTCCGGTGATTGCGTTAAGTCTATCCGGACGATTGAGTGAAATTAAAGCCACCCCCGAATCTTTTTTGTCATATAAAACTACTTCGTTACTCATTAGACTACTGTGCCTCCATCTATTACTAAAGTGTGTCCATTTACAAAACTTCCCGCTTGGGAAGCTAAAAATACTGCAGCGCCGCCGATTTCATCCGGTTCACCTATTCTTTTCATAGGACAAGTTGCAGTAGATTGTTTCAAAATTTCTGGGTTTTCCCAAAGTGCTTTTGCAAAATCCGTTCGGAAAAGTCCAGGTGCTATCGCGTTGGTACGAATGTTGTACTGACCAAATTCCAAAGCGTAATTTTTCACAAGCATGATATCTGCAGCTTTAGAAATGTTGTAAGCACCTATGACTGGGCTTGCATTTAAGCCTCCAATAGATGAAACAATGATAATACTTCCATCTTTGCGTTCCATCATTTCTGGAATAACCATCTGACATAAATTGTGATTTGCTTTGATGTTGTTATTCATGATTTTTTCAAAAGCATCATCGGGAATGTCTTTAATGGAACCAAAGAAAGGATTACTTGCAGCGTTGCAAACCAAAATATCTATTTGCCCCAATTGCGACCTGGTCTCTTCAACCAGCATCTCCAAAGCAGTTTTATCTGATATGTTGCATGGGATGACAATGGCTTTTCCTGGAAAACCCATGGAGTTTATTTCTTCGGCCGTTGCTTCACAAACATCTGCCTTTCGACTTGAGATGACTACATTGGCCCCTTGTTGAGCCATCGCAGCGGCGATGGATTTTCCAATACCTTTGGAGGAGCCAGTAATGATGGCGTTCTTTCCGGTTAAATCAAACATTGTATTTTCTCCTTAAAATTATTTGCCTTTCCAATTTGGCAATCTTTTTTCAGCAAATGCCACAGGTCCTTCAATGAAGTCTTCGCTACCGAATAATGCTTTAACTGCGGAGTAATGTGCTTTCATTGATTTTTCTAAGTCCGGCTCATTGAAATTCTCATAAGCAACTTGTTTGGTTGCTCTAATAGACATAGGAGAACATTCTTCAATTTGTTTCGCCCAAGCTTTTGCAGCTGAAATGAGATTTTCTGGCTCGACCACTTCGTTTACAAAGCCAAGTCGCATGCCTTCTTCAGCAGAGACGTGTCTACCGGTTAACATCATACCTAGAGCATTTTTCATTCCAATTTGTCTTGGGAGTCTTTGCATACCGCCAGCAAGAGCAGCAAGACCAACCTTAGGTTCTGGCAAAGCAAATTTTGCATTGGTGGAAGCCACAATCAAATCACAGGCAAGCGCAATTTCAAATCCACCACCCATGGAAACACCATTTACTGCAGCAATCAGAGGTTTGGTTAAATTGAATCTAGAAGTTAATCCAGCGAAACCTGAAGAGGCCATATTGATATCCATTTTTCCACCAGCTTCAGCTTGGAACTTAAGATCGTTTCCTGCGGAAAAAGCACGATCGCCTTCACCGGTGACAATACCAACCCAGAGATTTTCGTCTTTATCAAATTCATTCCAAACTTCATCAAATTCTGCGTGCGCAGGTGGATGCAAAGCATTCATTCTGTCCGGTCTATTTATGGTGACGGTTAAGATGTGACCGTCGACTTCGGTTTTTAAAAATTCGTAATCGGTTTTCATATTTTCTCCCTAAAAAGTGGACCTTAATCTTAATAAAGGTTAACGCTTGAGTCCATAGGAGATGGGTTACTTTATTTTTTCTTCAAAACTGCAATAATGCTAGTCACTTTTTTGAGGAGAGTTTATGAATATACAAGATAAAGTTGCCGTAATTACCGGTGGCGCATCCGGACTGGGTTTGGCTACTGCCAAGGCCTTAAAAGAAAAGGGCGCAAAATTAATGTTGTTGGATTTAAATGAAGATAATGCCAAAGCAGCGGTTGCAGAATTGGGCGATGATGCAGATTACTGCATTACCAATGTCATTGAGGAAGAAAATGTCAAAGCTGCAATGGATAAAACTGTAGAAAAATTTGGTGCCATTCACATTCTGATTAATTGTGCTGGAATAGGAAGTGCTTCCAAAACGGTTGGTAAAGACGGTCCTCATCCATTGGATTATTTTAAGTTGGTGATCGATATCAATCTTAACGGAACTTTTAATTGCTTGAGACTTGCCGCTGAAGTCATGGGAAAGAATGAACCGGAACAAGATAACGAATGCGGGGTAATTATCAACACAGCATCAGTTGCTGCTTTTGACGGTCAAATTGGTCAAGCTGCCTATAGCGCAAGTAAAGGTGGAGTTGTTGGTATGACTCTACCTATAGCAAGAGACTTAGCAAGAATGGGAATTAGGAACAACACCATTGCTCCAGGAATTTTTGACACACCTTTGATGGCTATGGCATCCGATGCAGTAAGAAACCCTCTTATTGAAATGACGCAATTTCCAAAACGTTTGGGTAACCCCGACGAATTTGCGATGTTGGCAACACAAATAATTGAAAATCCTTTCCTCAATGGTGAGACGATTCGTCTCGATGGTGGAATCAGGATGCAACCGAAATAATTATGAAACTAGTTACTTATTCCAATAGCGATACGCCAGCAATTGGGGCGTTGCTCGAAGATAGCATTTGTCCTTTTACCAACGATTCTTCTTTACCGAATGAAATGAAAGCATTTCTTGAGGGTGGGGAAGTGAACATGAATAAAGCGACAGACTTGCTTGAAAAGGCAGAAAATTTAATACCTGTGGATTCGGTTACTTTATTGTCGCCAATTTTAAATCCGCAAAAAATTCTGGCTATTGGTCTCAATTACGCTGACCACGTAAAAGAATCTGGGATGGAAACTCCTAAGATTCCAATGGTTTTCAATAAACAATCCTCTTCGGTAACCGGTCACAATGGCGTTATTCATTTACCAAGGGCTTCAGAAGCTTTGGACTATGAGGCAGAAATGGCGTTTGTGATTGGTAAGCAATGCCGACATGTTTCTAAAGATGAAGCGGCATCTGTGATTGCAGGTATCACCATCTGCAACGACGTCAGTGTTAGAGATTGGCAATTGGCTGTCCCAACTTTTACCATGGGCAAAAGCTTTGATACGCATTGTCCTTTGGGTCCTTGTTTAGTAACCATGGATGAAATTGGCGATCCACATAACTTGGACATCAAACTTTTCTTAAATGGTGAAGAAAAACAAAATTCCAATACCAAGGAACTCGTTTTTGACTGTTACGATTTAATTGAACATTTATCTACAGCCTTTACGCTCATGCCAGGGGACGTTGTGCCTACTGGAACTCCAGGTGGTGTATTGGGCGTTGAAGTCATGGCAGGGAGAGCAAGTTGGCTTCAAGAGGGCGACGAAATCAAAATTGAATTGGAAAAAGTAGGAACTCTTAGCAATAAAGTTGTTAAAGAACCGGACTCAACCAAATTCATTGCTTAGTATTTGAAACTTTTCTTTTTAAGGCACGCTAAGTCCGATTGGGGTAATCCTTCATTGAAAGACTTTGACCGACCTCTCAATAAAAGAGGTTTGAGAGATGCTCCTCTAATGGGAAAGAAATTACATCATTATTTTCCAGAAAATCTAAAAGTAATTTCCAGTCCTGCTAAAAGAACCAAAGAAACTTTGGAATTATTTTTTACCGACTATGACCAAAATTTTTCCATTGAATTTGATGATGCTCTTTATCACGGTTCGCCGATAAATTATTTGGAGCATGTGATCAATAACGATAGCGATGAAGCAATTCTATTTATCGGTCACAACCCTGGAATATCCGAATGTGCTTCGCAGTTCTCTCCTGAACCTATTTTTTTCCCCACTTGCGGTTGTGCAGGTTTTTCAATCAATGCAGCATCTCTAAAAGATAATAATCTTCATTTGGCGGAGAAAATTTTTTATCACTATCCAAAAGAAATGTGAATTCTTCGACAGCAAAGTTACAGAATTGAAAATTTAAATATAAAAAACTTATTCAAAAGAACGAATATAGTAAAATACCACCACTTATGAAAAAAATTCTAGTCATCGAAGACGAAGAAGACCTTAATCAGACCTTAAGTTTTAATCTTGAAAATGAGGGTTACAAGGTAACTCCTGCTCTTAAAGGTTCTGAGGCCTTGGCAATTCTAGAAAATGAATCACCTCCCGATCTAGTAATTTTAGATTTGATGCTGCCTGACATTTCTGGTTTGGATATTTGTCGACATATTAGATCAAAAGACAACCTAAAAAATATCAGCGTGATAATTGTTACCGCAAAGGGCGAGGAGGTAGATCGAGTCGTGGGTTTTGAACTTGGTGCAGACGACTATATTGTTAAGCCCTACAGCATTAGGGAATTGATGCTAAGAGTACAAGCTCAATTGAGAAGAGGTGAAAAAGAGTCTTCCAAAGACACATCTGATGATGAGCCAAATATCTCATATCAAGACCTGTTAATAGATACTAGCAAACATAAAGTGTTCCTAAAGGATAAGAAAATTTCGCTTACGGCAAAAGAATTCACTTTGTTGAAATACTTAATTAAAAGAGCTGATAAAGTTCAAACCAGAGATAATCTTTTGGATAAAGTTTGGGGGTACGATAGTTCTGTTACTACTCGAACAGTAGATACTCACGTGAAAAGACTGAGATCTAAGTTAGGAAAGTATGGAGACAATATCGAAACAATTCGAGGCGTAGGATATATTTTTAACAAAAATTAAATAAATTTCGTGAAGTTTTCATTAAAAATAAGAATTTTTCTGTTGATAGTTTTTACAGTAATTTCATCTTTTTTAATAAGTGCAATCATCTTAGAGGGAAGTAAATTTTTTAACGAAAATATTATTGCAGGGCTAGTTTTATTTCTTATTTTGATTCTGGCAGCCGGAACGACTCTATATCGTTTCTTGAGAGATGTTGTTGTTCAAGCTTCTAGAATCATTTCAGGAACCCAAGAGGGGGAAGAAATTGATTCTGAATCTGCTTTTGACTCTTTAAGAACTTCAACTGCAGAGGTTAAAAGCGAGTTGTTAAGTTACTCTAAGCAATTATCTTTCATTAGTAACTTATTATCTAGGATGGGACAGGGCGTTATTCTTGTTGATAAAAATTTAAAAGTTTTATACTTCAATCAGACCATAACTAAAGATTTCTTTCCTGAACTAAAAGTCGATGACGATTTATTTAAAAATATCTCCTACCCAGCATTTAAAAAATTCATAAAAAAAGCATGGGAAAAAGATGAATATACTAAAGAGATAGCAGGCCCAAGAACAATCAAAACTGTCTATCTAGTTAGCTCTCAGAAATTTTCTACGGATGATCAACTCTTAATAGTTTTTAGTGATATTTCTAAATTAAAAAATCTCGAAAAAATGCGCGGTGATTTTATTGGCAATGTTTCTCATGAATTACGTACTCCAATAAGCGTCATAAAGGCTAACTCAGAAACATTACTAGCAAGTAATCTCATCAAAGATAAAAATGCCATAGATTTTACAAAGGCTATTCAATCTCAAAGTGAAAGAATGGCAACAATTGTTAATGAGCTACTATCAATTTCTAGTATGGAATCAGGAGATTATCCAATTTCTTTAGATAAATTAGATATTAAAAAAATAGTTGATTCAGCTCTAAAAGAATTAAAACCAATGACAAAAGTCAAGTAACATCAAATTGGTTAATAAATCTCTGATATATGCCCAATATTATTGGTGATGAATCTGCAATGAAAATAATAATTTCAAATTATATTAATAATGCAATCAAACATAGCCCATGAAGAAATTATTGTAAGATCGACTGCGAAAAAATAGATAAAGATTTTTGTCGAATCCAAGTAAGGGATAGCGGGTCAGGCATTGCAAAAAAATATAGAGAAAGAGTATTTGAAAGATTTTTCAGAGTTGATAAGGGAAGATCAAAAAAAATAGGCGGTACAGGTTTGGGCCTGTCTATATCTAAAAACCTTGCCTTGATGATGGGATACTCAGTTGGCGTGGAATCAAATGAACCCAAAGGCTCAATTTTCTATATAGATGTTAAAAGCCATCAAGAAGCTTCAAGGGAAGTTGCTTGATGTAAATTTTTTTTCATTTGCATAAAGCCATCGCTAATACTCCAGTTAGAAGCATAAAAATTAGCTTTAACAAATCTTCTTTGAATGAATTCAAAAATAGCAGCTGCATGTTCAATAATATCTGCTCGATCTTCAGGGAAGTTCATTTCAGTGACCATTTCTTTTGTAGACGTATTTTCTAAAGTTATCTTAGTTTCTTTTAGCTCTTCAAAAGATAAATAATCATTTACTGAATTAGCTGCTTGAATGATTAGTTTTGCATTGCCACCCACACCAATAATATTACGAATTTCTTTAGTATCAATTTGTTTGAGGAAACTACCAAGTTCATTCCAGTTTTTTTCCTTATCTAATTTATTTAAGATTCTGACTCCACCTAGTTGAAAAGATTCAATAGTTTCTTCATTTTCACTTATTCTGCATATTTCAGTACTTCCTCCTCCTACATCTACCAGAAGGGTTTGAGTTTTTTTGAATTCTTTATACTCAAAATATCTTAAAAGAGACGCTTCTTCTCTACCTGAAAGAATATCAATTTTTAAATTTAGATCTTTTTTTATCTTCTTTAATATTTGCGACTGATTTGAAAATGTTCTCATTGCCGAAGTTGCAAAGATTCCTAGTAACTCAGAATTTTTCTTCATAGCATGTTTTTTTAGTTTCTTTAATGTCCATTTAAAATCTTCATAAGTTTTATCACTCATTTTTCCCAAGCTGAAAGCATCAGCTCCTAATCTCAAAGGAATTCTTTTAAAAGTATCTAACTCTATAGAGTCATTTTTTAATAATCGATATTGACGATACTTTATTGCATTGGAACCTATATCTATACAAGAAATTTTCTTAATGATTTTACTCATCAGCAAAAACTCTTAAAGTTTTGTACTGTTGATAAGATAAATTTTCAAAAAGAACTTTGTTTATTCTGATCTTGTAGTTATGTAAACCTTCAGACCAAATTTTAGGCTTTGGAAGGTCCTTATCTGGGTAATCAAAAGAATTTAAGATAAATCTCAAAGCGCTCAAAATAGCAACTTTCTTATTATTTGCATTTAAAACAACCCAGGGAGCTTCATCGTATGAAGTCCTTTTGAACATTTGTTCTTTGTAAAGTGTAAATGCATCCCATTTATCCAGCATCTTGAAATCATTTTCACTTATCTTCCAATAGACAAGTGGGCTTGTAACTCTTTTATCAATTCTTTTTTTCTGTGTATTTTTTTCAATAGAGAGGTAAAACTTAAAAAACTCGACACCTTCTTCAATCTGTTTTTTTTCCCAAGGAATTACATTTTTCATGAAGTAGGTATATTGCCTTTTTGTGCAATAACCCATAGTGGCTTCAACCAAAGCTCTGGTGTACCACGATCGATCAAAGAAAACTATTTCGCCGGTATTTGGTAAATGCCTTTCGTACCTTTTGAACCATTTTTTTGACTCTTTTTCTGTTGGTTTGCCTAAAGCAACAAGCTTACAGTGATCAGGAATGAGGTATTTAGAAAGAACAGAAATGCTTCCGGTTTTTCCAGCTGTATCTCTTCCTTCAAATACAAGAGCTATTTTCCTTTTTGATTTGATAATCCAGTTTTGCAGTTTTAATAATTCTATTAAGAGCTTTCTTTTTTCTTTTTCATAAAGCTCCTCATTTATTCTTTTATAGTCTGGAATATCGAATTCAATCATCTGTCGATTTTAATACAAAAATTTTTAAATAAGCTAACTGTCACTTAGATGTCACAAAAATATCGAAAAATTTACTTTATCTGTATCTAAATTGTAATTTTCCTAGTCTACAGTTCTCTTAATAAATAATTCATAAGGAGAACATTTCATGAATAAATTTAAAGCAATATTTATATCAGCCTTAGTTCTGATATCAATGAGTGCAATTTCAGCTCCAAAAGTTTACGGTAAATTAAATATTGCTGTTAACAACGATGGATCTGACGGTGTAAATGAGCAAGAAATAGATCTTGTGAGCAATGCTTCAAGATTAGGTTTTAAAGGTAAAGTCGACATGAAAAATGGCCTTACCGGGATCTACCAAATCGAATATCAGGTAGATGTTACAAATGACAACACTAAAGGTAAGACTTTTGATCAGAGAAACTCTTTTGTTGGTTTGAAAGGTTCCTTTGGTACCTTGAAGATAGGTACTCACGATACACCTCTGAAGTTAGCTCAATTAAAAGCTGATCTGTTTAACGATCTAAAAGGTGATATTAAAAATACTACTGATGGTGAAAATAGAATAGGTTCCTTCTTCGGATATGATTCTCCTGTCTTCGGCGGCGGAGTCAGCGTTTCTCTTGGTGTTGGAAAAGGAAAAGATGATGGAGTAGATGGAACTGATTTGGACGGTGAGTTTGGTTCTAATTTATCAGTATCTTTAAAATATGATATCGATGTCATCAAATTTGCTATTGCTACAGAAAAAGCATCTATCAAAGGTTATGACCATAACAGATTAGGCATGATGATACCTGCAGGTCCAGTGACCATCGGTCTAATCCATACTACTACCGAATCTACTGTTGGTAATTCAAAAGATTATGATGCAACAACTTTAAGTATTGCAGGCAAAGTTGCTGATGGTAAGGGTAAAGTAAAATTTCAGTATGGCACTTCAGACAAGTCAGCTGGCTTAAGTCAAACTCAAATTGGTTACGACCATAAGCTATTTAAAGGCTTTAAGATCCTTGCTTATCACACAATTCGTTCACAAGATGCTGCTGATAAAGATGTAGCTCACACAGGCGTAGGATTTGAGTACAAATTTTAATCATCTCTCTTTATAAGATTAAAATAAAGGGAAGGGCCTGATCAGAAGTGGTTGGGCCCTTTTTTTAAATGAAAAGGCTATAAGTAGCTAAGAGAATTAAGAAATTACTCCAGGCTAAAAATGACCCAAAGAAAATTGTTGAAAATAATTTTTTTACTCTTAATTCCATGTGACAATTATGTGACAAATATGTGTCATAAACAAGGAAATAGTGTGAATTTTTATATTAAATGATAATAAAAATAATATTTATAAGACTTTATGGAAATAAAAAAATACCTTGCTGAATTTTTAGGAACCTTTTTTTTAGTGGCTACAGTAATTGGTTCTGGGATCATGGGTGATAATTTATCTGCTGGCAATGAAGCAGTAGCACTATTAGGGAATACGATTGCAACCGGAGCAATTCTATATGTAATCATTAAATCTTTTGAAGATTTATCTGGGGCTCACTTTAATCCTATCGTCTCGATAATCTTTTATTTTTTAAAAGAGATCAATTTAAAGGATTTGATCTTTTATCTGGTTATTCAATTTGTTGCAGGATTAATAGCAGTACTATCAATACACTTTATATTTGAGCTGAGTTTACTGCAGATTTCATCTAAACCCAGGATGGGTATGAGCATGTTTTTCAGCGAAATAATTGCATCATTTGGGTTAATTTTAACTATCTTAATGGTAAGGAAAAATAATAAATCTAATGTAGCTATTTCAGTTGCTTTATTTATAACAGCTGGATATTGGTTCACATCATCTACTTCATTCGCAAACCCAGCAGTTACTCTAGCTAGAACATTTACCGATACATTTACTGGAATTTCTCCAGAGTCAATCATTTATTTCTTTTCAGGCCAGTTAGTCGGTCTGTTTATTGCCTTTTATATATATAAATTTCTAAGATGAGTGAGTTAAAAAAAATATTATTTCTTTGTACAGGTAATTCTTGTAGATCACAAATGGCTGAAGGTATTGCAAAAAAATTTACTTGTTTTCAGGCTTTCTCGGCTGGTACTAAAAAATCAGAATTAGATCCATACGCCGTCAAAGTAATGTCAGAAATAAAAATTGACATATCAGATCAATTTTCTAAAACCATAAACGAATTGGAAGATAAAGATTTCGAATATGTTTTTACATTATGTTCAGATGCTGAAGAAAACTGCCCAGTCTTATTTAAAGGCAAGACCATTCATATAGGCTTTGAAGATCCTCCTAAGCTCGCAGAAGACATAGACGATGATGTAAAAAAATTAAATATCTACAGAAAAGTAAGGGATGAAATTCTTGATTTCATCTTAAATATCAGCAACTACATTTAAGTTTCCCTACAAGTTTCTAAGCTTTTCCATCTATGTAACAGATATGCCACATATCTCTAATATTATTAAAGAGTATTTCTTTTTATATTGGAGTAAACATAATGAAAAAATCTATATCAATTTTTGCAGCGGCTATATTAATGCTTTTATTACCCTTAACTGCAAGTGCAGCTGCAAGAGATACCATTAAAATTGTTGGTTCTTCAACCGTTTATCCTTTTGCTACAGTCGTAGCTGAAAGATTTGGTAAATCAACTAAATTTAATACACCAGTTATCGAATCGACTGGATCTGGAGGCGGTCTGAAGCTTTTTTGCAAAGGTATAGGCGTCGAACATCCTGACATTACAAACGCGTCGAGAAGAATCAAGCAAAAAGAAATTGATAATTGTGCTAAGGCAGGAGTAACAGATATTATTGAAATTAAAATTGGCTATGATGGAATTGTTATTGCAAATTCTAAAAAAGCTGATGTTTTGGCTTTAACTAAAAGACAAATATTTTTAGCACTAGCTCCTGAAATTCCTCACCCTAACGGTGCAAAACAGCTTATAAAGAATCCAAATGTTACTTGGAGAGATGTTGATTCTTCTTTGCCAAACATAAAAATTGAAGTTTTAGGACCACCTCCGACCTCAGGAACCAGAGATGCTTTTGCAGAATTAGCTATGGAAGGCGGATGTAAAACCTTTAAGTGGCTTAAAGATATTAAGAAAGAAAACAAAAAAAGATATAAGGCGATTTGTCGCTCTGTTAGAGAAGATGGTCCTTACATTGAAGCTGGCGAAAATGATAATTTAATTGTTCAAAAATTAAATGCCAACCCAAAAGCTCTTGGCGTTTTTGGATACAGCTTTTTAGTAGAAAATTCTGATTCCATTCAAGGTTCTTTTGTTGATGGAGTGCTTCCAACTTTTGAGAATATTGCACAAGGTGACTACAAGGTTTCCAGACCGTTGTACTTCTACGTAAAAAAAGCCCACATTGGAACCATTCCTGGAATGAAAGAATTCTTAAGAGAATTTACTGCTGATAAAACTATAGGACAAGATGGATATCTTACTGATAAAGGTTTGATTCCAATGCCTAGTGGTGAATACAGTCAGTTTAGATCTGCAGCTAGAAAACTATCTACACTTTCAGGTCTTAATTAAGCTACTTAATCCCCCCCCTGGATAGAAGTAGTTTAGAATGAACGAGGGTAATGACTTAAGTTACCCTCGTTTCTTTAAGTTAAAAAATGTCAATAAGTCTATTTTTAATCTCAATAATTTTTTTAGGTTTTCTTAGTTTTTTTTGGGGAAAAAGGAAGGCGCTTTTATTAAAAAATACAGAAAGTCTTCATTCTCTACCAAGATATTATGGTTATTACTCCTTGGCTTGGTTTGCAGCACCCTCATTATTAATCATATTTCTTTGGCTTCTTTTTTCTGAATCATTTGTAACTAATCAAGTCATTTCTCTTTTACCTGAGTCCATTAGAGCTTTGTCTCCTAATGAAATTACATTAAGAATGAATGACGTTAAAAATTTAGCTGCAGGAAATCTAATTGCAGGAGAGTCATTCATTGGTCTTGAGCAGGCAGCGGCTAATTACAACAGAATTACAAAATTAGTTCAGGATGTAGCAATTTATTCTTCATTGGTTTTAAGTTTAGCTTTGTTCATATTTTCCTATAGGTCGATATCTGGAAAGTTAAGAGCTAGAAACAAAGTTGAGAAGATCATCAGTAACTTACTTTTAGCTTCTGCGACTGTTGCAATATTTGCTACAGCGGGAATTCTGCTTTCTGTTTTATTTGAAGCCATAAGATTTTTCCAAATTATCAGCTTTGATGATTTTTTATTTGGACTCACTTGGAGTCCGCAAATGGCAATTCGCGAAGATCAAGTTGGCTCTTCAGGTTTGTTTGGCGCCATTCCATTATTTGCCGGTACGGCGTTGATATCTTTAATTTCATTAACAGTAGCTGTTCCCGTTGGACTTATGACGGCAATTTACCTCTCCGAATATGCTCCTTCCAAAGTTAGATCCTACACAAAACCAATGTTGGAAATTTTATCTGGAATACCGACTGTAGTTTATGGATTCTTTGCCGCAATTACTTTAGCTCCTTTTATAAGGGACTTCGGAGTAACCATTGGTTTGGATATCGCCTCAGAAAGTGCTCTTGGCGTTGGTTTGGTAATGGGAATTATGATCATTCCACTTGTTTCTTCTTTATCTGACGATGTAATTTCTGCAGTGCCTCAGGCAATGCGAGATGGTTCATACGGTTTGGGCGCAACTAAATCAGAAACAATCAAGAAGGTAATCATCCCAGCTGCTTTACCAGGAATCGTTGGAGGAATACTTTTAGCAGCTTCAAGGGCAATTGGGGAGACCATGATTGTTGTAATGGCAGCAGGCTTATCTGCAAGATTATCTTTTAATCCAATAGATGCAGTGACAACGGTAACTGTGCAGATAGTGACGCTTTTGGTTGGAGATCAAGAGTTTGATAGTCCAAAGACCTTAGCTGCTTTTGCTCTGGGACTAACTCTATTCGTAGTAACTTTGGCATTAAATTTTTACGCTCTAAAAATCGTCAGAAAATACAGAGAACAATATGAGTAATACTTTGCAAGAGACACAAGATATTTCCGAAATCGTAAACCGCGGTCTCAAAAAAAGATATCGTTCTGAATTTATGTTTAGATTTTATGGCGTTGTCTCAATATTGTTTGCGGTAGTTTTTTTATTGGTTTTCTTTAGCAGCATCATCAGTAAAGGTTACAGCGCCTTTACTCAAGGTGAGCTCAATATGAAGATCTATTTAAATGAAGAAGTTATCGATCCCGATCGGCTTAGAGATGAAGAAGAAATTAGATATGCTAACTTCGATAAATTAGTCTTAGATTCTCTAAAAACTTATTTTCCTGAAGTTTCTTCTAGAAAGGAAAGAAAAGAATTGAAGTCTCTGGTAAGTTCGGGAACATCCTTGCGATTACAGTCTATGGTTTTAAACGATTATTCGTTGATAGGCCAAGAGATAGATATTTGGGTACGATTGGATAGTGACATTGACATGTATCTAAAAGGGAATATCGACGTATCTTTGGATGAATCACAAAGAAGAATTTCAGATAATCAAGTTAGGTGGGTTCAAGAGTTACAAGAACAAAACCTAATTAGTCAAAACTTCAACTCTACTTTGTTTACAGCTGGAGATTCTAGAGAGCCTGAGCTCGCTGGCGTACTAGGAGCACTAGTTGGATCGTTTTTCATGTTAATCATAACTTTTATAGTTGCTTTTCCTCTTGGTGTGGCAGCAGCTATTTATTTGGAAGAGTTTGCTCCAAAAAATAGATTTATAGATTTTGTAGAGGTGAATATCAATAACTTAGCAGCTGTGCCATCAATCATTTATGGGTTGTTGGGGCTTGCAGTATTTATAAACTTTTTTGGTATGCCTAGATCAGCTCCTTTGGTTGGTGGTTTGGTACTGGCATTAATGACCTTTCCAGTAATTATTATTGCTTCTCGAGCTGCGCTTCAATCTGTGCCACCGAGTATTACTGACGCTGCGCTTGGCGTAGGGGCGTCTAAAATTCAAACTGTGTTTGATCATGTTTTTCCTTTAGCATTACCCGGCATGTTAACCGGTTCAATTATCGGAATGGCAAGAGCATTGGGCGAATCTGCTCCTTTGTTGATGATTGGCATGGTTGCTTTTGTAGTTGATGTTCCAACCTCGCCACTAGATTCCTCCGCAGCGCTTCCAGTTCAAGTATACTTATGGGCCGATGCTCCAGAGAGGGGTTTCGTGGAGAGAACATCTGCAGCAATTTTAGTTTTGTTATTCTTTTTACTATTAATGAATTCAACAGCAATTTGGCTCAGAAATAAATTTGAAACTAAGTGGTAGTTCAATGAGCAAAACAGAACTTATAGAGTTAGCAGATGACTTTAAAACTGTTGGTGATACAACCACAGAAAAAGAAGTCATTATGAAAGCGAAAGATTGCTGCGTTTTTTATGATGATAATCAGGCTTTAAAGAACATAAATATCGAGGTTGGTAAAAAAGAAGTTCTTTCGTTGATCGGGCCTTCAGGTTGTGGAAAGTCAACTTTTATAAGATGTCTTAATAGACTGAATGACACAATTGATTCCGCAAAAGTAACTGGCGAAATCACTTTGGAAAATATTGATATCTATCATGGAGATTTGGATGTTGTTCTTCTTAGAGCAAGAGTAGGTATGGTTTTCCAAAAACCGAATCCATTTCCAAAATCTGTTTATGAAAACATTGCCTATGGGCCAAGAATCCACGGCATGACTGAATCAAAATCAGATATGGATGAGATAGTTGAAACTTCTTTATTAAGAGCAGGTTTGTGGGATGAGGTTAAAGATAGATTAAACACTCCTGGTACAGCACTTTCTGGAGGACAACAGCAAAGACTCTGTATTGCAAGGGCCATAGCAGTTCGTCCCGATGTTATTCTAATGGATGAGCCATGTTCAGCTTTAGATCCAATCGCTACAGAAAAAATCGAAGATTTGATAAGTGAATTGAAAGAGAACTATGCAATCGTAATAGTTACGCATTCAATGAGCCAAGCTTCAAGAGTTTCGCAAAGAGCAGCTTATTTTCATTTAGGTCACCTAGTCGAGACAGGCAAAACATCAAAAATATTTGGCGACCCAGATCACGAACTTACTCAAAACTATATCAAAGGCAGGATAGGATAAAAATTTACCAATCCTAAGTAACTTGCAATTGCTAAGTGAAAGCCAAATGCAATCTCAGAATCTCTCTTCAGTTTGGAGCTAAGAAAAAACTGTACTATTCCAAGAAGTGATGCAGTAAGCAATAGAATAGGGACTAAAGTCATTGGGATCATTAAAGTTAAAATTGGAAAAAGGATTACATCTCCTAGACCCAAAGCTTCTTTTCCTTTGAGTTTGAAAAATAACCACCTCGTTGCCAAAAGGAGAAAGCCTGAAATAATTGCTACAAATATCTCAGGTAAGATCAATAGACCCTCCAACGATGAAAGTATCAAAGCCAAAATAAATAATATTAAAAGCGAGCTCAAAGGAATGATTTTGTATTGATAATCTATCAAGGCAATAAATATTAAAGTTAGAGAAATGAAGCTTTTAAAAAGTATTAAATCCCACGAAGCATTTGTAATGAAAACCAATAAAAACAAAGAAATGACCAATATTTCTATCAAGAAATATCTTGAGGAGATTGTTGCACCACAGCATTTGGCTTTTCCTCTTAAAAACAAGTAACTCAAGACAGGAATGAGGTGATACCAATCTATTTTAGTCTTACAGGCAGGACAAAAAGAGGGTTCAGTATAAATATTTATGCTTTCCACATAAGCATCTGCTTCGATATTTCTATTAACGTAGCGATAGATAAAGCTTGCTAGAAAGCTACCCAAAAGCGCAGAGAAAATAATGTATAAAGAGATAATCATTGGTATAAATCTTTGTCAATTTGACTAAATATGACATAAAATCAATAGACATATGGTATTGGACTACTTAAAAGGTATCAATTTGGAAAGATACAAAAGTTACTTGAATGAGAAAAATCTTAAATTCTCTATTTCCGGTGCACTTTTATTAGTTTTTTCTTTAGAGTTTTCCTCGATATTACTCGGATTGATTTTTAATAACCAATTAAGTTCAAATAACTTTAACAGTTCTTTTGCATCTAGCGACGCTCCTAGAATCATAGACAATCCATTTTCATCTGATGTTGAAATTGATGGCCTATCTATCTATGAAAGTCTTGTTAAAGCTCCTGAAACTTCATTATCTTTAAAACTTTACGGTGTTACTTCTTCTGATGAAGTTAAATCGGCAATAATTGGCTTCAATCAAAACGATCAAAAAACTTATCTCGTGGGAGATATGATTTCCGATAACGTTTACTTGGATTCAATTAACAAAGATTTTGTCACCATCAAGCGTTCTGGCATAACCGAAAGCTTGTCCTTTTTTAAGGGCTCAGTAATAAAAGGTATGGAAAGAGTTGTTCAGGGCAATACCTCTATAAAAATTGCATCGCAGCAAAAACCCACCATCAGCAAAGAGTGGATTGAAAATCAGGAAATTGCGAAGTTAATTACTTTTGCTCCTGTTTTTGATGATGGAACTTTTTCCGGTCTTGAAATAAGTCCAGGGGAGAGTACTGCGCTTTTTGATTCTTCGGAATTGAGACCTGGGGATATTGTGAAGTCCATCAATGGACTTTCCGTTGCAGAAATTGACCTCTCTGATCAAGATTCAATTAATTCTTTTTTCTCTGACTTAGCATCGCTTAACCTCGATTTAGTTAGAGACGATCAAGTTGTATCCGTCGATATAAACATTAACTAAACCAAAAAAAATTATGATTTATTCAATTTATAAGAATTGTTGCGCCTATGCGCTTATTTTTGGACTTTCATCTAGCTTATGGTCGGTGACGATTAATATGCGAGATGCAGACATTAAGTCTTTTGTCTCAGATATTGCATCTTTGACCGGTAAGTCTTTTGTCGTAGATCCAAGAGTAAAGGCAAACGTAACTGTTATTTCAAGAGATGATTTAACGATCGAAGAAGCTTATGAAATTTTTCTTTCAGTTCTCAGTGTTCATGGGTTTACCGCAGTTGAACAAGCAAATGCGGTCAAAATAGTTCCTGCCTCAATGGGTAGGCAAAGCTTTACTGAAGTATCAAAGCCGGTTTCACCTGAAGATGCATTGGTTTCGACCATCATTAGACCGAGTCAAACATCTGCAAATGCCTTGATTCCATTAATAAGACCACTTGTAAATTCTCAGGGACACATCGCCGTCTATGCGCCTAGCAACAGTCTGATACTTACCGATCGAAATGCAAATGTTAAAAGAATTAGGCAACTCGTTGATGAGCTAGATAAAAATCCTGCAGATGTTTATGAAATCGTTAAATTGAAAAACTCTTCTTCCACTCAAATTTCCAAGTTGATAGATAAAGTTTTTTCAGAAAACTCCGGCGGCATGGCGCCAAATGATTTCAATGCTTACGCAATCGAAAGGAGCAACAGCGTTTTGCTCTTTGGGGATCAAGAAATTGTAGAGCGAATGAAGGCTGTTGTAATAAAGCTTGATGTAAAAGACCAAGGTACAAGTTCCTTGAAGGTTGTTTATTTAAAATATGCAGATGCTAATGCCTTGGTTGAAATTCTCAATAAGATGACACCGAATATTGATGAAAAAAGCTCAAACAAAGGCAATACTTCCATCACAGCTCATGAAGAAACCAATTCACTTATAATTTCAGCCGAGCCAGATGTGATGACCTCCTTGACTGGAATTATTAGCCAGCTTGATATTAGAAGAGCGCAAGTTCTAGTTGAAGCCATTATTGTTGAAATATCAGATCAGTTATCAAAAGACCTGGGTTTCCAATTTTTATTTAGTGGCGAAGGATCGAATTCACCGATTGCATCTCAAAGATTCGGAAATCCAACACCCGATCTTTCGGCGCTTGTTGGTGGATTAACTCCCGGAGGAAGTACAACTGCTGTCTTATCTACTTTGTTGAGTTTAGATGGCTTCGCAACTGGTGTTGGTAAGTACAAAAAAGGCGGTGATAGTTTTGCTGCGATCCTAAACGTGCTTGCAAAAAATAGCGACTCAAATGTACTTTCGACTCCCTCTATTTTGACTATGGATAACGAAGAGTCATCAATTATTGTCGGTCAAGAGATACCGATTACCACTGGAGAGTCTTTAGGTACCAATAATTCAAATCCTTTTAGAACAGTTACGCGTCAGGAAATTGGAATCAAATTAAGTGTTAAACCTCAAATCAATGAGGGCAACTCAATAAAATTGGATATTGAACAGGAAGTTTCCTCACTTTCTGGACCTATTTCTGCAGGATCAGCAGAAATTGTTACCAATAAAAGGGCTATAGAAACGGTGGTCATGGTTGAAGATAACCAAACTATTGTATTGGGAGGATTGATCGATGATGACATCCAAGAGTCAATAAGAAAGGTTCCTTTGCTTGGTGATATACCAGTTATCGGTAAGGCTTTTCGCCAGGAACAAACCACCATTAATAAGAAAAATTTAGTAGTATTCCTAAAACCGACAATCATCAGAACCTCTCAAGATATGCAGGCTCTGACAAATACAAAATACGATTATTTGAGAGCTCAAGAAATGCTTAGAAGCAAAAAAGGAAAAACCTCACCTGACTTGGACTTGCTTGAAAAATTAATTTTCGATGCTGAGGAAGAAAACAAACCAAAAATCGAGGAAGAAGAAGTATAAAAGATGACTGACAAAGACTTCAGTTATAAATTTTGTAAGGATAATCAACTTCTTCCAGAAGTGAGTAGCGACTCGATATTGATTTTTCATACCGACGATTGCGACATCAATGCAATTGCTCACATCCAGTCCAAATACAAATTACCTGTTGAAACCAAACAAATAGATTTTTCCGAGTTCAATAAAAAACTTTCTGAATCTTATTCCGATAAAACACAGTCGTCAGAATCCTTAGCAGAGAATATTCATGAAGATGTTGATTTGGATTCTTTAGTACTTGATTTACCAAAAACCGAAGATTTGTTGGATGACAGTACAGATTCTCCGGTAATCAGACTAATCAATGCGATTTTGTCTGAGGCAATCAAAGACGGAGCCTCCGATATCCATATTGAACCCTATGAAGAGAATTTGATTATCAGATTCAGAACGGATGGAATTCTTAAAGAAAAGATAAGGCCAAGCTCTAGAATCTCACCATTATTGAATGCGCGAATAAAAATCATGTCTAATTTGGATATTGCAGAGAGACGAATCCCTCAAGATGGCAGGATGTCTCTCAAACTTGGAGAACGATGGGTAGATATTAGAGTTTCAACTTTACCTTCAAGTTATGGGGAACGAATAGTTTTGAGATTACTCGATAAAGCTGATTCCAGCCTTGATCTTAAAGAACTTGGCATGACAGAGAGTCTTTTAGGCAATTACCAAACTGAATTGAAAAACAACAGTGGCATCATTCTGGTCACTGGTCCTACTGGATCGGGTAAGACCACTACTTTGTATTCAGGCTTGAACTTTTTAAACGATCAAACCAGAAACATCTTAACCGTTGAAGATCCTATTGAGTATGCAATTGAAGGAGTGGGGCAAACACAAGTAAACAATCGAGTTGGTTTAACTTTTGAAAAAGGTTTAAGAGCAATTTTAAGACAAGATCCGGATGTCGTTATGGTTGGAGAAATCAGAGATAAAGAAACCGCTGACATTGCCATTCAAGCAAGTTTAACCGGTCACTTGGTTTTATCTACTGTGCATACCAATGATTCGGTTGGTGCAATTACAAGACTTATTGATATGGGTGTGGAACCCTATCTAATTGCCAGTTCTCTCAGAATGGTAATCGCACAAAGACTGGTGAGAAAAATTGATCCTACCAGTCAGGAACTTTCTGGAAGAATCGGTATTTTTGAATCTATTTTGATTAATGACGATATCAAAGAGCAGATCCACAACAAGGGTTCGGAAAGTGAAATTAAGAATATCGCTTTCAAAGATAACAATACTCTAGAGCTCGATGGACAAGAGAAAGTTAACTTAGGCTTAACTTCGGAAGATGAGCTTAGAAGGGTTCTGCAAGAGAAAAATTAGTAATGCCAAATTATTCTTACAAAGCTTTAGACCCTACCGGGATAACAGAAACCGGAGTTCTGATCGCTGAGAATTTGAGTGAAGCTCAAGAAGAGTTAAAAAATAGAAGGCTCATTCCAATAAATTTAAAAGAGTCAAAAAATAGATTCAATATCTCTTTGTTTAGAAAAATATCTTCATCAAAGTTAAGCCTCATTACCCGTCAACTTTCAACTTTGATCAATGGCGGCATTCCAGTAGATCAGGCCTTAGACTCTGTAGCCAAACAAATAGATTCGCCTTTGATCAAAGGCAAACTTTCAAATATTTCCAATAAGGTTAAAGCGGGTTTCAAGCTATCGGAATCGCTTGAAGATCATCCGGAAAGCTTTGATCGACTTTATTGTTCTTTAGTCAGAGCCGGAGAAACTTCAGGTGATTTAGGTATGGTTCTAGAAAAAACATCTGATTTTCTAGAGAGAAAATCAAAAATATCTCAAGATATTATTGGCGCCTTAGTTTATCCATTTATCCTTTTTTCCATAGCGATAGTTGTGATTGTTTTGCTTTTGTCTTTTGTCGTCCCAGAAGTGGTAAGTCAATTTTCTTCTTTGAATAGAGACTTGCCATTCATTACGAAATCTTTGCTGTTCTTGTCATCTGTATTTACCAGTTATCTCTTTTACGCGTCTATATTCATTACCGGTTTGATTGGTTTTATCACCATAAGATCAATCGGTTATGAGTTATTCAGATCAAAATTAGATAAATTTTTTCTCTCAGTTCCTGTTCTTAAGAACTCCCTAATAGATTCGGATTTATCCAGATTTACCAATTCTTTGAGTATTTTAAGATCCAGTAATATTTCCATAATCAACGCGCTTGAAATCTCAGCTGACACCATTTCAAACAGTTACTTACGCCAACAGGTAAAATCAACTGCTAATAAAGTTGCTGAAGGGGAGTCTTTGGCGTCAAGCTTAGAAAAAATTCAAGTTATCCCGCCTTTGGTGACGCAAATGATCGAAAACGGAGAAAGGTCAGGAAGACTTGAAGAAATGCTTGAGAAAGTATCGGTTTATTTAGAAGATAAATTTCAAAGCTCTACAAAAATCACCATGAATTTACTCGAGCCGCTAATTGTAGTATTCCTTGGCATGTTTGTAGCTCTTATCGTCCTTGCTATCCTGTTACCATTAATTCAATTAAACACTCTAACTTTAAATTAATACTATGAAAAAAATCGTTTCAAAAAAATTATCAGGTTTCAGCTTGATAGAAATTCTTGTGGTGCTAATGATCATCGGCTTATTAACTGCAGTTGTTGCCATCAACGTACTGCCTAGCCAAGACAGAGCAAGAGCAGATAAAGCATTGGCCGACATAAGAATATACGAACAAGCTTTAGAGCTTTATCGATTGGATATGTTCTCTTATCCGACCAGCGATGAAGGCTTACAAGCTCTTACTCAAGCTCCGGCAAACCATCGTTTTAAAAATAGATATCGTCAAGGCGGCTACATCAGAAAATTAGAAACAGATCCTTGGGGCAATGAGTATCAATACAAAAGACCCGGAGATAACGGACCGTTTGACTTATTTTCTTATGGCGCCGATGGCCAACAAGGAGGTGAGGGCATGGATCGAGATATAGGCAATTGGGAATAATGAAAGGATTTACTTTAGTAGAGGTTCTCGTTTCGCTTTTTATTCTGTCGCTGGTTGCAGTCACAGGAATAACCTCTCTATCGTATAGTACAAAAACCATATCTTCATTAAGCGATGATTTTTATCGGGGGACTTTGGCAGAAAATATAATCATTAGATCTTATTTTGATGAAAACTACCTGACCAACAATTTACTCACCCAAAGAGAAGAATTCATGGGTTATCCCTATATTTGGAATAGAAAGATAACGATTGATCCAAAGCAGAATTCTTTAAATATCGAAGTAGAAGTCATCTCCGAAGAGACTGAAAAATCAACTAAATTGGAAATATATAAAGCAATCAATGAATAATTTAAAAGGTTACACGCTCGTTGAAGTTTTGATTGTCATGTCATTATTTTCATTGATAAGTCTTTTGTCTTTAACCTTTCTTAATACTTCGGTTTCATCTTCAATTGGTATCAGTTCAAAATCTAAACTTCTCAATGAATTAGCTGTTTTTAGCGAGCTTCTAGAAGATGATTTATTTCATGTAGCCAAACAATTTCCAAGACCCAGTCAAATCGATCAGTTTCCAAGTTTTTTTAAGTTAAATAATAACTTTAGAGATGGCGAACCATTATTAGAACTGGTAAGAAATTCATCTTCCGATGGCTTAGATGATCTTGGGGCCATCAATAAAGTCATTTATAAAATAGAAGATAATGTTCTTTACAGAAATTTTTCAAATTTTTTAAATTCTTCTTATGAGGCCAAGGCTTTTGCTTTGATTTCAGAAATTGAAGATTTAGAAATCAAAGTTTTGTATGAGAAAAATGAATATCTCACCTGGCCACCATTCAATGAAGCTGATTTAGATATTTATCCTACTTTGATGGAGGTCAACATTAAGTTTTCTGAGGGTAATTTCAAAAAAATACTATTCATAAGCGGAGATGACATTGTTGGATAAAAAATTCAAGGGCGCAGCCTTGATTATGGCGCTTTTTGTAACTGCAATCATCGCCTCAGTGAGTGCAGGTTTATTTTCCATGGTATCTACGAATCTTGAAAATGAAAAAAATATGATTAGTGAGCAGCAAGCAATCCTCACAACATTAAGTTTAGAATCCTTCACAAAAAAATATCTCAACAACAAAGAAAATAGAAACAATATTGTTCTTGCCGCAAATAATTTTTCACAGAAAAGCCCAATAAATCTTCCTTTGGAAAGAGGAAATCTCGAAGCAAATATTGTTGATATGGGCCAATGTTTTAATTTGAATTCCTTGATCTCCATATCGGCAACAGGTGAAGAAACTGCTAATCAAGAAAATTTAGAATTTTTCAAAAATCTCATGAAGAGCTTGTTTATTCAAGATCAAAAAATTGAAGAAATTTCTCCTGCTGTGATTGATTGGCTTGATAAAGATTTTTTTCCAGATTCCTATCTTGGCGTAGAGGATGACTATTATAGAAATGAAAAACCTTCGAGATTGACTTCAAATCAGTTCTTTTTTGATATTACAGAACTTAGAGATGTAAAAGGCATGACAGAAGAGATCTTTCAAAAATTAAAACCCTATATATGTGCCTTCAATTCCGTTGAAACAAAAATTAATATAAATTCGTTAAATCCTTTTTATCCGAATATCTTGGTGGCTCTTAGTTCAAATACTCTAAGCGATCTTGAAGCAAGAAACATTTTGAATAGCAAACCTTTGGGCGGGTATTCGTCAGTTTCAGATTTCTTAAATCAACAAGAAATAAAAACAGCTTTTTCCAGTAAATTTTCCAAATCAAATCTAACCCTGGAGACAAAATATTTTATTTTAAATACAAACATAAAAATTGATGACAAAGATTTTCATCTTAAAAGTCACATTTTCATGTTAAATGAATCTCCCAAAGTGATTCGTCGAAAATTCGGAGAGTATTTGTGAGCGGTCAAAAAATATCTTTTTACGATGAATCATTAAATGTTTTGTTTTCTTCAGAAACATCAAGTGATGAACAAAGTTCAATTTTCAAGGTAAATTCCAATAAGGAAGATATTGCTATCATTGCTTCCAATGACTTTTCTTTTTATAAATTTGATTTACCCACCACTTCTCAAAGGAATTTAAAAAAAGTCATTCCCTTCATGTTGAGTGAAGAAATACTTGGTGAAGTTGAAGATTATTTTTGGATCCAAGGCAGTCAATCAGAAATAGTTGGAATCATTGAACATCAAAAAATTCAGGAAATAAAAGATAAATTAGATTCTAAAGTTAGCAAATTAATTCCTATTCAAGCTTTGTCTTCTTCTATAGAAAATCTATTAGTGATTCTCGGCGATAAAGCATTTATTTCTCTACAAGATAATTGGTATTGGTTTGCAGATAAAAAATCAATTTTAAATACTTTGGCACTTACCTTAAGAAAATATGAAATAAAGAAGCTTAATGTTTGGTCTACTGAAAAAAAATTAGATCTTCCTAACTTAGATATCGATACCGAAGAAAAATATTTCTCCTCTACGAAAGATTTGTTGAACGAATTTTCTCAAATATTGGATATAAAAAATTCTCTAAATTTTTTCAGTAAAGAATACGAACAGAAAATAGATTGGCGATCAATTTTTCTTCGTTATAAGTTTTATGGATACTCATCCCTGGCCTTTTTTGGTATTTTTCTTCTTTCAGCAATCGTTCAGTTTTCTTACTTAAACGTTTCTAATAATTTGTTGAAAAATAAAATCATAGATACTTTTAAAGAAAAATTTCCCTCTGAGAATCTTGAATCCGATCTCATCAGTCAGGTTAATGGTTTAATCAATCAGGGCCAAATAGATTATTCTGCTCTAAATGCAGTGAGTATTGTTTCTGATGCAGTGAGCAATAGTGAAAATATTGTCTTGGTTTCTATTTCTTATGAGCGCTCAAGATTTATTATCGAGGTTCAAACTAATTCTTATGACCAACTTCAAGAATACGTTGATTTGGTAAACTCTATGGGATTGAGCGTCAATCTGGGTGCTTCAAGAAGAGTTAATAATTTTATTCAAGGAGAGATAAGCATCAATGCGTTTTAACTTTAATAAATTTTCAAACCGAGAACAGATACTTATTTTTGGTCTCATCATTTTGATATTCATTTCAGCTTTGATATTTGTTATTTCTTGGCTTAATACTAAAAACCAATCTTTAGAAAAGGAAAATCAAAATATCGTAAGTCGACTTAACTATATTGAGTCTATACCTAGCTCGGTTTCATCAAATAGAAATCTTTATTCAGACAACATTTCTATTTTGGTAAATTCAACATCCAAAGAAAAAAATATCCAAATTGATAGAACACAACCATTAAATGATAATTCAATGATGGTGTGGGTTAATGAAGTAAATTTTATTGATCTTTATAATTGGATGATTTTAATGGGCGAGCAAGGAGGAGAAATTGAAAAGATGAATGTCCGAAAATCTAAAAAAGATAAAGTTAATGCTCAAATATCGGTACTGTTAAAAACAAATTGAAAAAGTTTTTTTTAGTAACCTTCGTTCTCATATTCTTCATTGCTGGAATTACAATACTTAGATTGCCTTTAAGTTTGGTTTCACCGACAGTAAAAGAATTATTTCCTCAAGTTAGTTATACCAGTATGGAAGGGACCATCTGGTCAGGAAGAATTAATAATCTATCTTTTGCTGACGAATATCTAGGCAGTTTAAACACCAGTTTTAATTTGAGGAATTTATCTTTTTTGGTTGATGAAAGAGGTCTTTTCTTAGAAGGAAATATAAATTTGTTATCAACCATTTTAAACAACCAAGTTTCTCTGGAAGACGTAAATTTGAATCTAAATTCAAAGCGATTCTTAAGAAAAGTTCCGGTGATTTCATCTGTATCCGGCGAGGACATTTCAATCATTTTCGATATAAATGGTTGCTATTTTTCAGAAGGAACGATATCTGCCTCCTTAAGACAAACAAATAAGTTAGATCAACTTTCCAATGCGAAGTTATCTGGGACCATCTCTTGTAAGGATACTAAGATGTTTGGCTCTTTTTTTTCTATTCCGAAGGACGATGTTTTAAAAGGAACCTTTGAATTGGATAAAGAACTTAATTATGTAGTGATTGCAAATTCAAAACGACTTTTTGCAAAGATAACATCATTTTTTGAGAGTGGTTTTACCTCTAGTCCAGATGTTAAACTAAGAGGAAATTTATTCGATTTTTTTCAAGATTAAATGCTAATAGGTAAAAATCCTCTTAACGAGGCTCCAGAATGGTTTGTAAAAAATATCGCTGAACGTCCAGAAGAATGTTCAGTCAACGTTAATGGTGCCAATGTAAAGTATTTTATTTGGGGAGATAAGTCCAAAAAACCTCTGCTTCTGCTTCACGGTTACAACGCTCACTCATTTTGGTGGGATCATATCGCTCCTTCTCTTACTGAAAATCATTGTGTAGTTGGCCTTGATTTTTCTGGTATGGGAGAAAGCGACAGAAGAGAAGTATATTCTCAAGAAATTTTTGTCGATGATGTTAAGGGCGTGATCGATGACTTGTCTTGGAAATCTTGTACTTGCATTGCTCATAGTATGGGCGGTTCGATAGCAACTTTAGCCACATCCATTTATCCAGATATCTTTGAACACCTAATTTTATTGGATTCTATGATTGTCATACCTCCT
This sequence comes from Gammaproteobacteria bacterium, assembly GCA_019652555.1. Taxonomy (GTDB): domain Bacteria; phylum Pseudomonadota; class Gammaproteobacteria; order Magnimaribacterales; family AG-339-G14; genus MEDG-81. The sequence continues at coordinate 384,843 of BPAJ01000001.1, forward strand.
AATGTTGCAGAAAGAATGTCTTCAAATAGACCATCCGCAAGATTGGTTGTTGCGAGTCCTGATTTAGAGACCGCAGTTGCAAGATTCAGGCTGACACCGTCGCAACCTTGTAAAGACTATGTCTTAAGACATGTCGCAGAAAATTCATACACCGAAAAATCCGACGGTTGGTACTTAAAATCTGATCCTACAATACCCAATACTTATAAATACAATGATCTGCATGATGCTTTTACAAAAATGAACTGTTCTCTTGATTATGTTTACGGTCAAGTCAGTCAATTGGTGACCCAAGAGGTTCTAGAGTACATGACTTATGTTGGAAATTTAGATGAAAAGAACATACATTCTTTGGCAGGAGCTATGCATCATCTTTTCTTAGATATGCCTGAGGAATTTACCGAATTAATGAAATCATTGCTCAAATCATGACGAAGTCAAGAGTAGAAGGTTTTTGTGATCCAGAATTTTCAAAATTAGAGGAAATCTTTGTTAAATCTGTTGAATCAGGTTTTGACGATGGTGCGGGTTTTGCTCTTGAGGTAGAAGGTAAAGAGGTCCTTAATCTTTGGGGCGGATATACTGATAAAGAACATAAAACAGTTTGGCAAGAAAATACTTTAGTAAATGTGTTTTCGGTAACCAAGGCAATGACTTCTACCTGCGCTCTTCAACTTATCGAGTCTGGAAAATTAGATACCGAAGCATTAGTTTCAGATTATTGGCCGGAATACTCTTGTGCCGGTAAAGAGCAAACAAAAGTAATAGACTTCCTAACTCATCGGGCTGGAATGTTTGGTTTTCAAACACCTTTGCCTCAGGATTCTTGGGAAGACTGGAATATGATTGTGGATAGGCTTGCTAAACAAGAGCCAATTAGAGAACCAGGAACAACGCAAGGCTACCACGCCATGACATTCGGTTACTTGGTTGGAGAATTAGTAAGAAGAATTGATGGCAGGTCATTAGGAAATTATTTCAAAGAAGAGATAGCAGATGAGTTTGATATAGATTTTATTATTGGTTTGGATAATGCAGATATAGAAAGGTGTGCAGATATGTTAATGCTATCTGGCAGACCCAATCCATTAATACTTATCCTTTTATCATTACCGAATTGGCTTTTGCCGCAACAAATCAAAAATTTTAAAGAAACACTAAGAAGTAAAGAATTTTCTAAAGCTTTTGTAGAAATTATGGAATCCGAAGGATCAGATTTTAGAACTTCTGATTACCCAAATTCAGATCCTTGGCGCAAAGCTGAAATACCCGCGGCAAACGGACATGGAACGGCTGCAGGGATAGCAAAGTTTTTTGGCATACTTGCTAACGATGGTCAGCGCGATGGAAAAAAACTTCTTTCTCCTGAAATAATTGAACAAGCAACAACGGTAAGAACTTCCGGACCAGATTTGGTTCTTTTTCAGGCGCCTTATAAATTTGGATTGGGATACATGATCGATGCTCCATTTTCACCAATTGGTATGAAAGAAGGTATGTTTGGGCACACCGGTATAGCCGGTTCTGCAGGTTTTGCTGACCTCAACAACAAAGTAGGTTTTGGATTCACTAATAATCGCCAACACTCTTTAGGCAAGCTTTATCGAACTTCAAATAATCTTGCTAAGAAACTCTACGAGATTCTTTAATCACATCTAGATGATTTTAGAACCCTATTTTTATCTTATTGCTATCCTTTCTGTATTTCTTCATGGAATGGGGAAAGGTGGGTTTATTGGAGCAGGTTCCTTTGGCTCACTTCTCGCTATACCAATGCTTTCAATTTTTATTCCTCCGTTTCAAGCGGTAGCAATACTTTTACTCCCTTTGATATTTATGGATCTTGTAACTGTTTGGAGATATCGCAGAATGTGGGATGTAAAAATTTTGAAATTCATAGTACCTCTAGCTTTTTTTGGAATCATTGTAGGTACGCTCTCGTTTAGTTATCTGTCGGAAGACAGCGTAAGAGTCATAATAGGTTTGATGGCAGTTATTTTCTGCCTTGATTATTATTTAAGAAAAAATTCAGCAGAACCTCAAAAACCTTCCCTTTGGGGTTCCTATTTTTGGCCTTCCTTATCAGGATTCACAAGTTTTTCTATTCATGCTGGAGGTCTTCCTTTGAGTTTTTATCTCTTACCAATGAGGCTAGACAGAAGAATATATGTTGCCACAGCAGGACTTTTTTATTTACTAATAAATCTATTCAAGATTTTCCCTTATGCCTATTTGGGTCAAATGAACTTTCAAAATATTTATACATCTCTGTTACTTTTACCTCTTGCGCCTATTGGGGTTTATGCAGGCGCATATTTAGTAGATAAAATTAACCAAGACTGGTTTTATCGCATAGGTTACTTTTGTACGCTTATCGCTGGGTTAAAGTTGGTTTATGATGGTTTGCAAAGTTATATGTAATGACCAAGCTTAGTGTAAATATAAATAAAATTGCTTTGATCCGTAATTCAAGAAAAGGGAACAATCCTTCTTTAGAATTTTTTTCAAAGAAAATCATCGAAGCGGGAGCCCATGGAATTACTGTTCATCCAAGGCCCGATTTAAGACATATAAGACCCGATGATTTATCAGATATCTCTTTGATAACCAAAGAGCTGGATGTGGAATTTAATATCGAAGGAAATCCTTATGAAGAGCGTCTTGGCGATTACCCTGGATTTTTAAATTTGATTGATGCGGTTAAACCATCTCAATGTACTCTCGTTCCAGATGACAGCAATCAACTCACTTCAGATCATGGATGGAACATACATTCTGAACATAACAAATTGAAGGATGTCCTAACTTATCTCAAACAAAACAATATTCGTAGTAGTGTTTTCATTGATCCAGATATATCTCAATTAGATGCAGCGAAAGATATAGGTGTGGACAGAATAGAAATTTATACTGGGCCATTCGCCGAAGCTTTTGAAAAAAATGACGAAAATACTCTTACTACTTACAGAGAGGCTATTGAATATGCAAACGAAATTAATTTAGAGGTTAATGCCGGTCATGACTTGAATTTAAAAAATTTGGCTACATTATTATCTTATGGAGATATTAAAGAGGTATCTATAGGACATGCTTTAATATCGGAATCATTAATTTATGGAATCGAGAATACTATCCAGAAATATACTAAAATAATCCAATGACTACAGAAGAAAAAATTAAATCTCAAATAGCGGATAATCAAATTCTTTTATATATGAAAGGATCTCCGGAACAACCTCAATGCGGTTTTTCACAAAGAGCTACACAAATTTTAATGGCTTGTGGAAAAGAATTTTCTTTTGTTGATATTTTGTCAAATCCTGAAATAAGAGAAACGCTACCGACAGTTTCAAATTGGCCAACTTTCCCTCAACTTTACGTAAAGGGCGAGTTGATTGGCGGAAGCGATATTATGTTTGAAATGTATCAATCTGGCGAGATGCAGGAATTGATTGATTCAGTAGAAGATTAAAATTTAAATTTTAATCTCGAATCCAAATACAAAAGAAAAATCAGCAGAAGAATTTACTTTCAAGTCTTCAGAAAACCCAAAATTAAAATATTTGTCTTTTGCAAATTCGTAAGTTGCACCTAAACCAAAAACATAATATTCATCTCCTAATGCTTTGAAGTCTGATTTTATTTTTGGCTCTAAAACTTCAAAATTGATTTTATAAATCAGAGGATTGATAGCTTGCCTAGATAAAAAATATTGAGGCTTCCAAGATAATAGTACTTTCGAGAAATAACTAGTATTTCTTTCTCTAAATATAAAATTATGATTTTGATTGATTATCGAAACTCCAAAAACTGAGTTGATGATTAAATTGTCTCTGAGGTTATTTTTTAAGTTTAAAGCAATAAGCCCATCAAACTCATCATTTCCAAAATATTTTTTTTTGCTACCCGTAGGGATTTCTAAAGAAGTTATAAAATACAAATCACTTTTGTTTTTTGAATAAAAATTTAATTTCGTTGAAATCTGAATATCTCCAATGCCAATATCGGAATCATTGATTTTCACTTTGTTGGAACCAGAAAGAACCTCAAAATTTAACTGACTTTTTGGTAAATCAACTCTTGAACCATCAGAAAGACCAAACAAATCATGCCATTGCTCGATAGGACTATCCAAAAAACCTCTGCTGAAAGAATATATAGGCAAGCTGACGTTCAAAGTTAAATTATCAGATAATTTTCTAAAGTAGTTGATTGAGGCTTTTGCAATTTCGCCATCAAAAGTTAATTGGTCATTATTGATGATTTCTTTGACAGCATAGGAACTATTTTCGACTGAAACACTCAAATGATTTGTTTCTCGATAATTCCCTAAAGTTCTATTATCGAAATGAATAAATTTAAGGGTAAAGGGGTTATAAGAAGGGAAATTTAAAGGCGCATAAGGATCACCTAAAAGAGATAAGCTAAAAATTAATAAAAATGTAAAATATATTTTATTTATCAAACTATTTTATTCTTAAATTTATTAAAAATTAATCGCAAATGAAAAAAGTTATCCTAGCTTACTCTGGTGGATTAGATACTTCTGTAATTTTAAAGTGGTTGCAAGAAGAAAAAAATCTTGAAGTCATAACTTACACAGCAGATTTAGGCCAGGGCGATATCTCTGATGATTTAGAAGAGAAAGCCAAAAATCTTGGGGCAACTAAAGTAATTGTTGAAGATCTCACTGAAGAATTTATCTCTGATTACGTTTTTCCAATGTTTAGGTGCAATACAATCTTCGAGGGAGAATATCTATTGGGAACAGCTATTGCTAGACCGCTAATTGCCAAGAAACTTGTCGAAATAGGCAATCAAGAAGGTACAAATATTATTTGTCATGGAGCAACTGGAAAAGGGAATGATCAAATAAGATTTGAAATAGGCGCTCATGCTTTGAATCCTTCCATAGAGGTGATTGCTCCTTGGCGAGACTGGGATATGGTCTCAAGAACCGATCTTATGAATTACTGTAAAAACCACCAAATACCTATGCCAGCTTCGAAAGCAGAAGAACCGCCATTTTCAATGGACGAAAATTTATTGCATATTTCTTATGAGGGAGGTGTTTTAGAAGATTTAAATAATGCTCCACCTGAAGACATGTGGTTGAACACCAAATCATTGGAAAATGCTTCTGAAAAGTCTGAGGAGATAACGATTGAATTTTCAAAAGGAGATCCTGTAGCTTTAAATGGCAAGACATTATCCTCTGCACAATTGTTTCGAGAATTGAATCTTCTTGGCGGTAAACACGGCATTGGAAGAATTGATATTGTTGAGTCCAGAGTAACTGGGATGAAATCAAGAGGTTGCTATGAAACTCCAGGCGGGACCATTTTATTAAAAGCTAGAAGAGCTATGGAGTCTTTATGCTTAACTGGTGAAGAGATTAAAAACAAAGATAAATTAATCCCCGACTATGCTGCATTAATCTATGAGGGCTTATGGTGGAGTAACAAAAGAGTTAGTCTTCAAAGTGAGATTGATTCTGTATCCAATAAAGTTAACGGTAAGGTCTCAGTAAAACTTTATAAAGGTAATATCATTTCGATTTCTAAAGAAAGTTCTAATTCTTTGTACAACGAAAACAAAGTAAGTTTTGAAGAAGAAGGCGGTTTTTCTAATGAAGACATGCAGTCTCATATAAAGAAGAATATTTTAGATTATGATATTTAATCTGCCTCTAAAGAGATTTTTTCAATATCTTTAATCTTTCTAGCCATATTGATTATGGTTTTTCCTGGTCCAGAATCAATTAAAGAAGAAAGATTATTCTTCAAAAGATAATCTAAAGTTTCTCTCCATCTCACGGTCTTGGTCAGTTGATTAATAAGGGAGTCTTGTATCACTTCAACATCAGAGGTCGGTTCAGCAAGAACATTTGGAATTACTGGAATAGAAGGGGATTTAAATTCTACTTCGTTGAGTAATTTGGCTAGTTCTTCTTGAGCTTCATCAAGTAAATAGCAATGAGAAGGGACAGACATTTGAACCATTTGAGTTTTTACTCTTCTAAATTCGCCATTAGCGATGTAGTTTTTACAAGCCTCTATTGCAGAGTTCTTTCCAGCCAATACTGAAACACCATCTGCATTATCGGTAGAAAAGTTTATAGTTTCATCGGATTCGTTTATATCGTCTATCATTTTATAAACATCGTTGATTGGCATATTCAAAACAACCAGCATTCCAGCTGTACCTTCTGGAACTGCTTCTTGCATTAATCTTCCTCGGTAATTTACTAACTTAACTGCATCCGACAATTCCAAACAATTTGAATAAACCAATGCTGAATATTCACCTAAAGATAGACCAGCGGTGATATCAATATTTGAAAGCTTATTAGAATATTTAGCCAATAAGACACTAGTAACCAAAATTGTTGGTTGTGAGAATTCAGTAAGATTTATTTTTTCCTCTGGCCCGTTTCGGAGTAAATCTTCTAAATCAAAATCTAGGGATTTGGAAACCTCATCAATCATAGATTTAACCTCAGAGACTTCCTCAAAAAGTGAATTCAGCATGCCAACTTTTTGGACACCTTGACCCGGAAACAATAATGCTTTCATGTATTAAGAGAAAATTCTTTTTCCAAAGATTCAATCATTTCTGAAAGGGAAGAGATATCTTCTACGCCACCATAGGTATATTTATCTGGTCTAACTAAAACTGCCTTATATTTTTCAAAAACTGTTTTTAGTCTTTCCTCAGTATCCTCATCAGGTTCTATTGTTACTAATTTAATATCAAGTAAATCAATAATAGATTTTGCTTTATCAGATAAATCTAAATTTGCTTCTTGGGTTAAAACAGCAAAATTTCCATTAATGATTCTATCGAGCATTTCTTTTTTATTATTTTTTGAAAGGATAGGTTGTGGTATTGGAACTCCGGTTATCATATCGGCAGGATCACTATAAATCCCTGCTGGAATATGGGGAAAATTCACATCGTAACTAGGACCCTTCGGCTCATATTCTTTGCCTTCTGCAGCGGCACAAAATCCTTCAATTACCTGACCGATCGTGACTGTCTGTGCGATAGTCCACTTAGCATGAGAATGTCTTTCTTTTTGATAGGTGTCTAGTATTCCTTCATTGGCTTTATTTTTAAGTAAGAGATCCAACTTCCAAGAAATATTTGTTATATCTCTGATGCCAGTTCCCATCCCAGCTCCCATAAATGGCGGCATTTGGTGAGCAGCATCGCCGGCAATTAAGACATTACCTTTACGCCAAGTTTCAGCTATGCAAGCATGAAAAGAATACACTTGAGCTCTTTCTAGCTTGGCATTATTTTCATTTATCCATGGCTTTAAAAGTTTCCAGACATTCTCTTCTTTTTCTAATTCTTTTGAATCCTCTCCAGGCATTTTTTTAAATTCAAATCTAAGATGTCCACGCCTACCTGGCACATAAGTTCCAGGTCTTTTTGGATCACACACTTGCATAGCTTCTTTTTCTGGAATATTTACTTTCTTAGTTAAATGAGCATCACAAACCAGCCATTCTTGATTGTATTCAAAATCTTCTAAGTCAACGTCTAACTCTCTTCTAACAAAGCTACTAGCTCCATCACATCCGATAAGATATTTTGAAAAAAATGCTAATTCACCATCTGAGTTTTTGCAGTTTAGTGTCACTCCTTCAGGTGTATCATCAAAACTTAATAATTCTGTTCCTTCTTTAATCACAATATTATTTTCTGCTTCTACTGAAGCTCTTATGAATCCTTCTAACTCAGGTTGGTAAAACAAAACTTGATTTGGCCAACCCATGGCAGAGACTCCTACTGGCTGTTCAATAGTTTGTATTGGATTTAAATTTGCATCGCCAAAATGAACACAATGAACTTCATGTGAATTTTCAACAACTTTTTCTGCAATACCCAGCCTATCAAATGTTCTAAGTTGTTCTCCATCAGTATTGATAGCTCTGGCCGTAGGCGAAGGACCAATATTTTTTTCAATAACTAAAACTTTATGGCCTAACTTACCCATTAAGCCTGCAAAAGTAGAACCTACTGGTCCATAACCACAAATTGCTATATCAAATTGTTCCATTAATGAGCGTTAAGATTTTTAAAAATTTATTATAATAGTTTTTATTTATTTGCGGAGAAAACGATGGAACCAATTATTAAAGCAATCGATGTGCAGTACTGTACATTGCAATGTCCAGATTTAGATATACAAGAACAGTTTTTAATCCATTTTGGAATGCATACTGTAGAAAAATCAGAAGACACTCTTCTTATGAGAGGTGAGGGACCACAACCCTTTATAGAAAAATGCATCAGGGGAGATAAAAAATTTATTTCTGCAGCGTTTATTGCGGCTTCAATGGATGACTTAAAAAAATTAAGTGAGTCTGAAGACTTTTCTGATATAGAAGAGCTTACTACTCCTGGAGGAGGTTTTGTTACGAGAGCAAAGGATCCTGATGGAATTGGAGTAGAAGTTGTTTTTGGCATAGAAGAAAGGCCTGATTATTCTGAGATTTCGCCATATCCAACTAATGAAGGAACAAACGTTAACAGAGTAAATCAAATCAAGAGATACCCAAAAGGGTCTTATCCTAAAATTATCAGATTTGCACACTACGGAATAAATTCAAAGGATATCTCAAAAGCAATGGATTGGTATAAGAAACATTTAGGAGTAATTCCAAGTGATAAACTGTGGGCGGGCGATTCCAAAGATTCAAACACACCTTTAATGGGTTGTTTTTCCAGACTAGATAGAGGAAAAGAGCCTGCAGATCACCATACAATTTTCTGGTTAGATGCGAATGCACAATCGGAGGGAATTCCAGGTTTAAATCACGTGTCTTTTGAGATGTTAAATATTGATGATGTATTCATGGGCCATGAAATCATGCAGCAAAAAAAGGAAGAATTTAATTACGAACTTGAATGGGGCGTTGGAAGTCATTATCAAGGAAGTCAAATATTTGATTATTGGAGAAGTCCCTTTAAGCAGACGCATGAGCATCAAACTGATGGTGATCTACTAGACAACACTATTCCTTGTAACGACATAAATATGATTGAGAATACTGGCGGAATGCCTGGAGATGCTCCCGGACCTTCACAATGGGGACCGCCAATAAATCTAGGAACCTTTGGTGACAAAAGAGGCATCTAGTTGGATCTGAAAATATCTGGAAAAAAAGCAATCGTATGTGCTTCTAGTAGAGGCCTAGGAAAAGCATGCGCTCATGATTTAGCAAAAGAAGGTGCTGAAATCATTATAAATGGGGTAAACGAAGAAAATTTAAAAAAAACTGAAGAAGAGTTTTTAAACAAAGGTTTTAAAGTAACCTCTGTATTAGGAGCAATGGAAGATTCTTCTACTAGGTCAGCTTTGCTTGAAGCTTGTCCTGACCCAGATATTTTAATTAATAACAGTGGTGGGCCACCACCCGGAAATTTTTTTGATTGGACTGAAGAAGATTTTCTTTCAGCAATAAAATCTAATTTCACTCAATCAGCTTTACTCATGCAAGCTGTGATACCAAAAATGAAAGAAAAAAATTTTGGACGCATAATCAATATAACTTCAGCAATGGTTAAAAACCCTCATTTAATAATGGGACTTTCAACTTCGGCTCGTTCCGGTTTGCATGGATTATCAAAAGCTTTGTCTAGAGAAGTTGCGCAATACAACATAACTATAAATAACGTATTACCAGAAAGAATTGATACCGACAGACAAACTCAGATTTTAAACTTTCAAGCAAAATTAGCGGACTCAACTTATGAAGAAGCAAAAAAGGAGCTTGAGGAGACTTTAACGGCTAAAAGAATGGGAACAGTAGAAGAGTTTTCTGGTATTTGTACTTTTCTATGTTCGGAACAAGCAGCCTATATTTCCGGACAAAACATATCGGTAGATGGCGGAAATTCTACCAACCTTATTTAACGCCTAATTTTTCTTGTAGACCTTTATTTGAGGTGGTGTAACCAAAAGGCACCCGTTTTCCAGGATTAATTCTTTTGTAAGCCTCTTGAACTGCAATTGTAGTTTCATGAAACCCGCATAAGATTAAATCAAGTTTTCCAGGATAAGTATTTATGTCTCCAACAGCGAAAATACCTTCTTTATTTGTTTGGTAATTTTCAGTATCAACGGCAATCTTTTTTCCATCCAAATCTATTTCCCAATCCAAGATGGGACCAAGTTGCTTATTCAAACCAAAGAAAAATAGTGCTTCATCGCATTCTAAGATTTCATCTTCTTTAGTTTCAAAGTGCATGAGCTCAACGCCTTCAAAAGATGAATCTCCTTTTATGGATTTGATTACAAAAGGTATTTTTAATTCAATTTTGCCATCCTTCACCAACTCTCTCATTTGATTTTCAGTATGTTCTGCTCCTCTAAAGTCGTCTCTTCGATGTACTAGGTAAATTTTCTTAGCGATTTTTGATAATTCAACAGACCAATCTAGAGCACTATCACCACCACCAAAAATGACAATTTCTTTATCTTTGTATTTATCTTTTTCCTTAATTGCATAGTCGACACCCTTTGATAGGAATTTATCAGGGTCTTCCACTGGAGGTTTTCTAGGTTCAAAGGCGCCAGCTCCTGCAGCTATAAAAACATTTTTCGTCTTAAATTCGGTATTTTCATTAGTAACAACTCTCCAGAAATTATCTGGTAGCTCTTCTAAAACATCCACTCTCTGGTTGAGATGCGTCTCATAGGAAAAGGGCTTAATTTGTTCCAGTAGGGCATCAATGTGTTCTTTTCCAGTTTGATTGGCAACTCCTGGAATATCGTAAATCGGTTTTTCTGGATAGAGTTCTATGCACTGCCCACCGACCTTATCTAGGTTATCAATCAAATGACAATCCAAACCCAAGAGACCAGCTTCAAAAACTGTAAACAGTCCAACAGGACCTGCACCAATTATGACGATATCTGTTTCTATTATTTTCGACATTAACTTACCTTCATTCCTGGTAACGCATCAGTATCAGGTCCAACCAGATAAACACCACTATCTTCATTACTTGCAGCTAAAATCATTCCTTCTGAGGTACCAAATCTCATTTCCCGAGGTTTTAAATTATTGACGCAAACCACCATTTTGTTGAGTAAATTTTCGGGCTCATAATATTTTTTGATTCCAGCAAAAACAGTCTTTTCACCCAGCTCACCGAGATCTAATTTTAATTGCACCAATTTATCAGCTTCCTCAATCTCACTAACCTCTACTACTTTTGCAATTCTTAAATCAACTTTAAAGAAGTCATCAATTGTAATTTCATCCACTTTTACTTGCCTCTATAAGATTATCAATTTTATCGTCTTCAATCCTTTCAATTAAGGGCTTGAAAGATTGTATTTCATGATTTTTAACTGAAACTGTTATATGTTCAAAATTATCTTCAGTTAAATTCAAATAATTTTTAATTTTAAATGCAGTTTCAGGGATTATGGGTTCTAAGCAAATATTTAATATCCTGAATAAATTCATGCCAGTACTAGAAATTTTTATAACTTCCTTTTCGTTAATTTCCTCTTTAGCTAACACCCAAGGTTGATTGTGATCGATATATTGATTTGCAGAATCTGCCAGTTTCATAATTCGTTTGCAGGCATTTGAATAATCCAAATTTACATAGTCTTGGTATATCAATTTTGCTTCTTTTTTGAATTCATCAATAAGATTTTCTTCTAAATCTGAACCTAATTTATTGCCATTGGTTTTCAAAAATTTCTGTACTCTACTAGCAATATTAATAAACTTTCCTACTAAATCGGTATTAACTTTTTTTTGAAAATCTTTTAGATCAAAATCGATATCATCGATTTTATTGGTGAGTTTTGATGCTAAATAATATCTTAAATAATCAGAATCCAATTCTGCAGAATATTGATCTGCAAGAAGAAAATTACCTTTAGATTTAGACATTTTATTTCCATTCAAAGTTAAAAAACCATGCACGAAAACATTAGATGGTTTTTTAAATTCTGCTGCATGCAATAAAGCTGGCCAAAACAAAGCATGAAAATTGAGAATATCTTTTCCTATGAAATGATAAATTTCATACTTTGAATCTTCGCTCCAAAGATCTTTAGCTGATGCTTTATTATTTGAATCCTTTAAGAATTTTTCTAAAGTTCCAATGTAGCCAATAGGCGCATCAAGCCAAACATAAAAAAATTTATCTTCAAATCCCGGAATTTTAAATCCAAAATAGGGCGCATCTCTGGATATATCCCAATCCATCAAACCATCTTTGAACCATTCTTGAAGTTTATTAATGACACTTTCTTGTAAAGAGGATTCGTCTATCCATTTTTTTATTTCGGCTTCTAATTTTGTTAAGGAAAAAAATAAATGTTCACTATCTTTAATCACTGGAGGTTTTTTAGAAAAAATTGATAGAGGATTTATCAATTCGGTAGCTTCGTACTTTGCTCCACAAACATCGCAGTTATCACCATATTGATCTGGCGCATTGCATTTTGGACAATTCCCTTGAACGTAACGATCGGCTAGAAATAATTTTTTATCTTCATCATAGAGTTGCTTTATATTTTGTTTTTTAATGTAGCCATTTTCTAAAGCTGTATTGTAAATAAGCTCACTGTATTTTTTATTTTCTTCACTATGCGTTTGATAATAACAATCATGACTTACCTGAAAAGCTTCTAAAGTTTTTTTATGAGCTTTCATGTATTTATCAACCAATTTTTCAGGAGCAATATTTTCTTCTTCAGCTTTCATCATTATGGGAGTACCGTGAGCATCAGAAGCACAAAGATAAATACAATGGTTTCCCAAAATACGTTGAGATCTGACCCAAATATCAGTTTGAATGTGCTCTAGTAAGTGTCCGAAATGAAGAGGACCGTTAGCATAGGGAAGGGCACTAGTAACAATTAGTTCTTTTTTTTTCATCGTCATAGGAATAAGCTATTACCATGGAGAGAAAACATTTTATCTTAAATGCTAAAAGTATTCTTTTGATTTTATTGTTGGTAACTACTGGTTGTGCAACAACAAACAGCATGTCAGGTGATTTTAATCCTGACGATCCGTATGAAAAAAGCAATAGAAAAGTTTTCGAATTCAATAACAAAATAGATAAATTGTTTCTAAGACCGGTTACCGACTTTTATGACAAAGCTACACCTGAATTTGCTCAAACTTCAATAACCAATTTCTTTGCTAATTTGGATGATATAAGAATTTCAATAAATAACTTGTTACAAGGCAACGTAGTTGAATCCATGAGCGATATAACTCGGTTTTTCATAAATTCTATTTTTGGACTTGGCGGTTTCTTTGATGTTGCCTCGGAAATGGGGCTAGAAAAACACAGTGAAGACTTCGGGCAAACTTTAGGTAAATGGGGAGCAAAGCCTGGTCCATATTTAATGCTTCCCTTTCTAGGACCAAGTACCACTAGAGATGCTTTTACCTTTGTCGGCGATACTGCTTTAGCTCCGGCTCTGTCTTTGGATGATAACGCTGCAAGAGTGGGTCTTATTTCTCTTGATCTAATAAACACTTACTCAGCATTTACAGGTATTGCAGATATAGAAAGCAAAGATCAATATGCTTTTTTAAGAGATGCTTACTTAGAGAGAAGAAAATACGAAATCAATGATGGATTATCGGAAGAAGATCTTTCTAATGATGAAGACTTTGAAGATTTCTAGCTAGTCAATAAAAGCGCTATATACCATAGACTGCATCTGTACTCTGATTGGATAGTAACCCGATGGCATTAACTGAGTCATTAAAATACAAATTAACTCTTCTTGCGGATCAACCCAGAAAAAAGTGCTAGCGGCGCCACCCCAGTTAAAGCTGCCAACCGAACCGGAATTTTGAGTATCAGCTAAATCAATATTGACTCCAAAACCCAATCCAAAGCCAACACCTTTGTATCTAATTTCACTAAAACTGCCTTCAGAACCCATAGTAACCATATCTTGATTTTCAGGCAGGTGATTTGAAGTCATCAATTCAATTGTTTTTCTTGATAAAAGCCTCTTGCCCTCAAAAGTGCCACCGTTTAATAGCATCTGACAAAAATTGTAATAATCCTCGGTAGTGGAAACTAGACCTCCTCCTCCTGATAGATGTAAGGGGGAGCTTGAATAACCACTTTTACTATCTCCCGTATCTTGAAGTCTTAGATATTCCTTGGGAGTCCTTTCATAACATGCTGCAAATCTTTTAATCTTATTTTTAGGAACATAAAAACCGGTATCTTTCATCTTGAGAGGCTTAAAAATATATTTTGTAAAATAATCGTCCAAAGTCATTCCACTCAAGACTTCTACCAATCTTCCACAAATATCTGTAGCAACACTATAGTTCCATTTATCTCCTGGACTAAACTCAAGAGGCAGACTGGCAATTGATTTAGAAAAATTCTCCAAATCAAGAGGAGGGAAACTAAAGTCGGTATTATCACCTCTGGGACCACTCCAAACTTTACGATAGGCATGATCGATATTTGTTCGATAGTGAAATCCATAAGTTAGGCCAGCAGTATGAGTTAATAGATCTCTAATGGAGATTTCTCTATCAGCAGGACGAGTCATGAAATGCGGATAACTTCCAGAAACAAAGACTCGAGGATTCTTAAATTCAGGTAAAAATTTTCCAACGGGATCAGCTAACTGAAAAAGACCTTGTTCGAACAGTTGCATTAAGGCAACACTGGTTATGGGCTTAGTCATTGAGTAAATTCTGAAAATAGTATCTTTCTCAATTTTTTTATTATTCTCGACATCTCTTAATCCAGTAGATTCGAAATGTACTACTTTTCCTTTTCTTGCAATTAAAGTTTGAATTCCAGCAAGTTTGCCATTTTTGATGTATTTCTCTTTGAAGAAATTTTCCATCGCCATTAATTTGTCTTTTGAAAGGCCTAATTTATCTGGATTGATAGTTTTCATATTTGTTCCTTTGCTGAAAGTTTAGCTTTAATAAAATCAGAATGAGCTACATAAATTAAATTGGATACCTTTCTAATTATATGTTCTTCATACTTATCTATATTCCCATCTGCATAAGCAATTTTCCACATTGATTCTATGAGCTTTACTCTCTCAGCTGCATCAAAATTATCATTTATATCGCGGGTAAACTCATATAGTGAAGTTGAATCTTCTACATTTTTTTTCGATATTTCTATAAGTTCATCAATTTCAGTTTCTTCTAATTTAAAGTCATTGATAAGTGTTGCCTTAAGGGTTTTTATTTCAGATTCATCTAAAAGATCATCGGCCATGCTAGTCTCAAGCATTAGAGCAATACAGGCTTTTATTGATCCATGTTCATCAATTTCAAGATCTTCAGATGCATCCTTTTGAAAGATTTTTTTAAAGAAATTCATGCTGCTTCTATATAATTATCTTGAATTAAAAATTTAAGTTGCTCATTTATTTTTTTATTTTCACCGCTACTTAATAAAATAGATCTAGCTTTTTTTTGCATTTCTCAGTCCTTTAAACAAATTTAACATGTGATATTTTGTTCTTATTTGATTCTTTGAATCAAGAGAATTTATATACTCAAACATTTCATCAAGAATGGTATTTAGATTTTTGTGTCCATTTTCCTTAGCATAAAATAACTTATCAACATCCAGTAACTTGGAAGGATCTTCATAGCAAGTTCTTCCAACCATTATTCCATCCAAGTCTCTGAAATCATTTACTGCCTTTTCAAAATCACTTATTCCACCATTAATAATTATATTTATTTTTTTAAAATCTCTTTTATTTTCTTTACTCTTTCATAGTTCAATGGCGGGATTGTTCTATTTTCTTTTGGATCTAAACCTTTAAGCAATGCAATCCTCGCATGGACATAGAAAGTATTGATTCCTATCTTAGATAATTCAAATATGAAGTCATCAAGACTCTCTTCAATGTCAAAATCATCAACACCAAGTCTAATTTTTACCGAAACTTCTTTTTTTGAAACTTTCATCATTTCTTGAAGACAATTTTTTACTAAATTTAAGTCTTTCATTAATACTGCACCAAAATTACCAGATTGCACTTTAGGACTAGGACATCCTAAGTTTAAATTGATTTCCGAATAATTGAATTCGTTTGATTTAAAAGTAGCTTCTCTTAATTCTTTAGGCGAGCTACCGCCGATTTGCAAAACGGTTGAATTTGAGACATCTGAATTGTTTAGGAATTTTTCAGGATTGTTTCTATTTATTGCATTTGCATGAATCATTTCTGTGAACAATATTGCTTCACTTGAGAGCAGACTACAAAGATATCTAAAGTGACGGTCAGTCCTTCTCATCATAGGAGCAATACAAAAAAATCTATCCATCAGAGAAAATAAATTACAGAAAGAACGCCTACGATAGACAAAACAATTGTGTAGGGAAGTGCCATTAAAACCATTCTTAAATAAGATAGTCCTAAAAGAGGGGCCACAGAGGAAGTTAGAAGAAATAAAAATGCAGCTTGCCCATTAGGTGTAGCAACGCTGGGTAAATTTGTACCGCTATTTATAGCTATTGCTAGCAAATCAAATTGTTCTCTTCCTATTACTCCACTATCTAACGCTGCCTTTACTTCACTGATGTAAATAGTTGCAACAAAAACATTATCACTGATCATCGATAAAACACCATTGACCATGAAAAATACTGGTATCTGAATTTCTTGTTTGAGACTTAAGACATAACTGATAACGGGAGTAAATAAATGTTGGTCGTGAATGACTGCGACAACAGCAAAAAATACAACCAGCAGAGCAGTGAATGGCAAGGCTTCTTCAAAAGCTTTTCCAAGTTTTGGTTCTTCAATTACTCCATTAAAAGCAGTTAGTAATACGATAATCATCAAGCCAATTAATCCTACAGCGGCAAGACCAAAAGCCAAAGAAAAGACTAGTACAAGAGCAACGATAGCTTGAGTAATAATTTTCATATTTTGGGAATTGGTTCTTTCTAGAGATTCTTGTTTATCAAAATCATAGAGTATTTGTCTGATATGACTTGGAAGTTGAACGCCAAATGAAAACAAAGAAAATCTTTCTACAACATAGCAAGTAATCAAACCTGAAATAAAGACAGGAAAAGAAATTGGTAACATTTTCAGAAAGAACTCAATAAATGACCAATCTGCAACACTTGCAATCAATAAATTTTGAGGTTCACCAACAGTTGTTGCAACTCCTCCCAAGGCAGTTCCAACGGCGCCATGCATTAAGAGATTTCTAAGAAAACCTTTGAAAGTTTGAAATTCTTCAGAATTCTCAGAAAACGATTCCTCTTTTGAAGCAACACTTTTGTAGACGTGATAAAAACCTGCAGCTACTGCTATCAAGACGGCCATCACTGTTAATGCATCTAGGAAGGCAGATAAAAATGCTGCAGCAAATACAAATAGAAAACATAAAAGTCTTTTATTTTTGATATTAATTAGAAGCTTAGTAAAGATATACAAAAGAAAGTCTTTCATAAAATAAATACCGGCTACCATGAATACCAAAAGAAGAATTACCTTTAAATTTGCTTCAACTTCATAATAAATTTGTCCGGTATTCGTTAGACCCATCAAAATCGATTCCAACGCAATCAATCCACCAGGTTGAAGGGGATAGCACTTGATTGCCATTGCTAGAGTAAAGATAAACTCTCCTAAAATAATCCAGCCAAGAATAAATCCTGCAGGCAAGCTCATAGCGTCGAATAAAATGTATATAATCGGATTTACAATCAAAAAAGAGATGATTGTATTTTTATACCAATTAGGAGCAGCTCCCAAAAAATTATAATAAATCGAATTTATCATGGAGAATTAACTTGTTTACCTTTGAACCTGCAAATTATATAGAAAATGAAGCCAAAGATTCAGTTTTCTTTGTGATATTTGATCAAAGCATCCTCTCATTTTCAAATGAAAATTTTATAAGACCTATTACACAGGATGAATTGACTTGGTCTTTTATTGAGGAAAAAGAAAGACACTTTTTAGGATATTTAAACAAACAACCGTGTTTTGTTATTCTTTCTGAAAAAAATCAGTGTGAATTGGAAAACTCAATTTTTATCGATATGCGTTCAGCTCTTGGTAGGATGCCTGATCAATTATTTGATGTTATTGCGAGGTCCATTCAAATTATAAATTGGTCAAAAGATCATCAATTTTGCGGCTCTTGTGGATCCACAATGAAAAAACATGATAAGGAAAGAGCAATGGAATGTTCTAACTGCAAAGGACAATTAATTTACCCAAGGATTTCTCCATGTGTAATAACTTTGATCTACAAAGATAATGAGTTTTTGCTTGCGCACAATAAGAACTTTCCTCCTAATTTTTATAGCACTCTTGCTGGTTTTATAGAACCTGGAGAATCCGTAGAAAGTGCATTGAAAAGAGAGGTAAAAGAAGAGGTAAACATCAATATTAAAAATTTAGAGTATTTTTCTAGTCAAGCATGGCCTTTTCCAAGTCAATTGATGTTGGGTTTTTATGCTGAATATGATTCCGGAGAATTAAAACCCGATGGCGAAGAAATTGATGATGCTCAATGGTTTACTGTTGAGACCATGCCCGTTAATATTCCTCCAGCGAATATTTCAATTTCCGGGAAGTTGATAGAAAACTTTATCAATAAAATTTAATTTATTTATTTCTTGGATCATTTGCTGCCCGTTCTAAAGTTTTCTTTTCCTCTGCAATTTCTTTTTTGATTTCAACTTCTTTTTCTTTTTTAGGCCTACTCAACTTTTTAGGCTTTTGAGGAGCTTCATTTTTTATAATGCTTTCTTTTTCTGAAGATGATCCATTTTTACCCACTTCTTTAGGTTTGGATATTCTCGAGTCATCAGATTTTGGTTTTCTCGGAACTCTATTTTGTCTTTCTTCTGTAGAACCTTGAGATTGTCTCTGTTTGGAACCTGTTTTTTTATTTTCCTTAAACTTATTAGAATTTGATTTATTTCTATTATCCGTTCTACTTCTATTTTTTTGATAAGGTTTTTTACCTTGATTCTTCAAATGTTTAGATCTCTTCTTGGATTTTTGAGTTTTTTTCTTAGGCTTATCACTCTTAAATAGTTCTAAAATTCTCTTAAAGAGAGATTTCTTTGGTCTTTGAGATCTTTTAATATCTAGAACTGGTTTTTCTTCAACAGTTTTCTTTTTGCTTTTCTTTTCAAAATGATCTGCAACAGAAATACTTGATCTATTTTTTTCTGGCTCTATTACTTTGCCATCTTTTATTCTTATTACTTCAAATCTTGAATCTGGTCTAGTTGCATCTGAAATTACAACTAGTTTTACATTACTTCTAGCTTCAATATCATTCAATCTTACTCGTCTTTCATTTAGCAACAGAGCCGACATATCAGGAGATACAATTGCTCTTACTTCGCTTGTCTTATCTTTGCTAGATTCTTCCTCGAGCAATCTAAGGACAGCTGTTGAAAGTGTATTTATGTCTTGAGTCCATCTTTCCTTAAGGGAGGATCTCAATCTTTGTCTCGATAATTCCATTAATCCAAATCTTGAAATACGTCCAATCTGAACTCTAGCTCTATCTTCTGAAAGAGCTTCTCTCATAGCATCTTCTACAGATCTCTTGTTTTCTAGTCTCATCATATCGATGAAATCAATTACAACTAATCCACCAATATCTCTTAGTCTGAGTTGCCTACCAATTTCTTCGCAAGCTTCAACATTTGTTTTGACAGCTGTTTCTTCTATATCTTTACCTGAAGTCGCTTGTGAGGAATTGATATCTATTGCAACTAATGCCTCAGCATCATCTATCACTATGGATCCTCCAGAAGTAAGTTTTACTTCTCTTTGGTAGGCCGTTTCAATTTGAGATTCAATTTGATAACGAGTGAAAAGGGGTAGGGTATTTTCGTATTTATTTAATATTTTAATTTGATCTGGCATGACACGTTCAACAAATTCAGATGCTTCTTCAAAGGCTTCTTCTGTATCAACCCAAATTTCTTCTATATCTTCTTTTAAATAATCTCTAAGGGCTCTGATAATGATGTCACTTTCTTTAAAAATTAAAATAGGAGCATTTTTTAAGGTGTTTGCTTCATTAATCCCTTCCCAAACTCTTTGTAAATATTCTAAATCCCATTTCAAGTCCTCCAACTCTTTTCCTTCTCCAGCGGTCCTAACAATAGACCCATAGATTCAGGAACATTCAAAGATGCAATCCTCTCTTTTAACTTTTCTCTTTCTTTACCCTCCAACCTTCTTGAAATACCCGCTGCTTTAGGATTGTTTGGCATTAAAACCAAATATCTTCCAGCTAAGCTAATATTTGTTGTTAACGCAGCACCTTTATTTCCTCTCTCGTCTTTTTCAACTTGAACGAGTATTTCCTGATCTTTTTTCAAACAATCTGAGACAGATAATCTTGCTTTACGGTTATTTTTTTCAGGATAATATTGAGGCGCAATTTCTTTAAAAGGGAGAAAGCCATGTCTCTCTGCACCATAATTTACAAAAGCAGCCCCTAAACTTGGTTCGATTCTGCTTACTTTTCCTTTATAGATATTTCCTTTTCTTCTTATTTCGCTGATGTTTTCTATATCAAGATCATAGAGAAGGTTTCCCTCAGTAATAGCAACCCTAAGTTCTTCAGGTTGAGTAGCATTTATAAGCATTCTTTTCATAGTCTTACCTCATGAAAATGCCTAAATATAAAGTAGAAAGCCTTCAAATTAAGGCCAAGTGAAAATAAATCTTAGGTTTTACGCCCTAGCTACCCAAATCTATTAAATTCTTATATTTAAACTGTATTAAAATTCTTGCCTTAAATATTTCATATTAAGGACTTTAGGAAGGTATTCTAGAGAAATTATTCAAAGAAATCTAAATTTTTATGCCTGAAGTAAAAAAATACAAATCAGTGAAAATCTTTCCGGACAACGCCTTGATAATTTTTATTACTGAGTTAAAAGGAGTCCCTAAGTCAAAGATATATTCAATTATTAGGAAGGGAGAAATTAGAGTCAATAGTAAGAGAAAAAGACCTTCTTACAAGCTCAATAAGGGGGATGAAATAAGAATTCCACCAATCAGAACAACAAATAAAGAAAATCACTTTGTGCCATCAAAAATAATATCTTTGCTGAAAGAATCCATTATCTATGAAAACGAAGATTACATTGCATTAAATAAACCTTCTGGAATAGCCTCTCATGGAGGAAGTAGAATATCCATCGGGTAATTGAAGCAATTAGAAATTTTGGAAAAGAATATAGGGATGCAAAACTTATACACAGATTAGATAAAGACACTTCCGGATGTCAAATTATTGCAAAAAATAATAAATTTTTAAGACTTTGCAATAGCCTAATTTCAGAAAGAAAAGTAAAAAAAACTTATCAAGCTGTAGTCGAGGGAAAGTGGACTAATAGGGAGGGACTATATGAAATACATCTAGAAAAAAACTTTCTGAAAGGTAATGAAAGGGTAGTTAAGATCGATGAAGGTGGAAAAATTGCTCAAACAATCTTAAAAGTAATAAAAAAAACAGATAAGTTTTCACTTATGCAATGTGAGTTGATAACCGGAAGAACTCATCAACTAAGAGTTCAATTATCTTCATTGGGTCATCCAATTATTGGAGATGTAAAATATGGGAAAAAAAATTCAAATAAAGCAAAGTTTTTTCAAGCCAAAAATAGAATGTATTTACATGCTGATTCTTTTGTTTCTAAAGAGTTAGATATTAAGATATTTGCAAATGCTCCTGAAGAATTTAAAAAAATTCTTAAAAATGATGAATAAATTTCTATTTTGTCCTAGAATTGCGCCACTATATTATGGCTGTTCAAAAAAGTAAGGTATCTAGATCAAGAAGGGGTGCTCGTAGGTCTCACAATGCTTTAAAAAAGCTCCATTGTCATTGGATCCAGTAACTGGAGAAAAACACTTAAGACACCATATGACAAAAGATGGTTTCTTTAAAGGTAGAAAAGTTTTAGACATCAAAACCAAAGAGGAATCGTCAGAAGACTCTTCAAGTTAGTCAGTGACAAAAAAAACCGTTTTAATCACCGGAGCCTCGAGAGGAATAGGTAAGGCTATTCTTGAATCGTTTCAAGGAGACTATTTTTTAATCGGCACTGGTACTTCTGATGCAAGTGTTGAAAATATTCTCGAAAACATAAAAGCACACAATCAGGTTGGAGAAGCTTTCAAATTGGATTTGGGAGATAGGAGTTCTATTAAAGAGCTTACTTCAATTTAGACGATAAAGAAATCTACCCAGACATATTGATTAATAATGCCGGCATAACTAGAGATAACATAATGCTTAGAATGCAGGAAGATGAATGGGATGATGTAATTAATGTTCATCTTAACGGTCAATACTTACTTATCAAATCATTTATAAAAAAAATGGTTAAAAATAGATGGGGAAGAATTATAAATATTTCATCTACTTCCGCTGTTTTAGGAAATAAAGGTCAGGCAAATTATGCAGCTGCGAAGGCAGGAATAGAGGCTATGTCAAGATCTTTAGCCAGAGAACTAGGCTCAAGAAATATAAATGTAAATTGTGTATCTCCAGGTTTATTGAAACTGATATGACAAAGGAGATTTTGGAAGGAAATCAAGATCTCTTACTGCACAGATTCCGCTTGGGAGATTAGGCAAACCAAATGAAATAGCAGAAGTCGTGTATTTTTTGACTTCTGATAACGCAAATTATATTACAGGACAAACTTTACACGTAAACGGCGGGCTTTATATGTAACTTGATTACATTTGTAACTTGACTTGCACAAAATTGTTACATAAAAAACTTAATATTTTGTAAAAAAAATTTTTGAAAGGTATATAATTCACACAAATTTTAAATAGAGGTTCATATGAGCAGTACTGAAGATAGAGTTCGTAGGATAGTATGCGAACAATTGGGTGTTGGAGAGGAAGAAGTTACTCTTTCAGCTTCCTTTATAGATGATCTAGGAGCGGATTCATTGGATACTGTTGAATTAGTAATGGCATTTGAAGAGGAATTTGAAATTGAAATTCCCGACGAAGAAGCAGAGAAAATAGCAACTGTAGAGGATGC
The DNA here is from genome assembly GCA_019652555.1 of Gammaproteobacteria bacterium. Taxonomy (GTDB): domain Bacteria; phylum Pseudomonadota; class Gammaproteobacteria; order Magnimaribacterales; family AG-339-G14; genus MEDG-81. The sequence goes on from BPAJ01000001.1 coordinate 407,918, forward strand.
AGTTAACTATATAGATTCTGCAGAATAAATCATCCCTACTATGTCTGTGAAAAGGCGAGTTGTCGTAACTGGTCTTGGCATAGTTTCACCTTTAGGTAATGATCTTGAAACTACTTGGTCCAATATACTTCAAGGAACTAGCGGAGCTGCAAGAATAACAAAATTTGATGCTTCAGATTTTGCTACTACTTTTGCTGCAGAATTAAAAGACTATGATGATATATCAGGCTTAACTCCCAAAGAAAAAAGAAGAATTGATCCATTTGTTCAATATGCGATAACCGCCTCTGATCAAGCCATAATAGATGCTGGAATAAATACTGATGAGCTTGATACAACCAGGATCGGTGTGTCTATTGGTTCAGGAATCGGAGGACTTGGCAGTATTGAAGATAATGCAATTATCTTAAAAGAAACGGGTCCAAAGAAAATTTCTCCTTTTTTTGTTCCTGGAGCAATTATAAATATGGCATCTGGAAATGTTGCAATAAAAAATAACTTTCAAGGGCCTAATATATCGATAGTATCTGCTTGTTCTAGTGCAGGACATAGCATTGGATATTCAGCAAGAACAATTGCTGATGGAGATGCAGATATAATGATTACTGGAGGATCTGAAGCAGGTATTACGCCATTGGGCTTGGCCGGATTCAATGCTGCTAAAGCACTATCCACCAATAATGAAAATCCTGAAAAGGCAAGTTGTCCCTGGGACAAGAAGAGGGATGGTTTTTTATTGGGTGAGGGTGCTGGGATAATGGTTTTAGAAGACTTTGACTTAGCAAAAAAAAGAAAGGCAAAGATTTATGGTGAAGTGGTTGGCTTTGGTCAAAGCGATGATGCATATCATATAACCGCTCCAGCGGAAGATGGACGGGGAGCATACTTAGCTATGAAAAATGCTTTGCATGATTTTGGAGAGGATTGCTCTTTAATAAATTATATTAATGCACATGGAACCTCTACTCCCCTGGGTGATGTAATTGAATCAAAGGCGATTCATGAAATATTCGGAGATAATAAAGACTTGTCAATAAGTTCAACTAAATCAATGACGGGACACTTACTAGGAGCAGCTGGTGCAATAGAGGCAATCTTTTGTCTTCTTTCAATGAGAGACTCTATGATTCCTCCAACAATTAACCTAGAAGATCCTGATAATGAATTTAATCTTGATTTAACTCCAAACAAACCCAAATCAAAAAATGTTGATTATTCTATGAGTAACTCTTTTGGATTTGGCGGTACAAATGTTTCACTAATTTTTAAAAAAATTTAGTGAAGTATCTATTCTCTTTTATTTTTTTTATAAATCTTTCTTTTTATCTATTTTTAATTTTTATGCCTTTGAATCAGTCTTATATTTTTTCTATTTCAAAAGGAGATAATTTAAATAAAGTTTTTGAAAATCTAGAAGATAGAGACATTTATTTTCCGCGTTTTACAAAGATAATGATGAATATATTTGATATTGACAAAAAGCTTTCCCAAGGAAGTTATGAAATTACTTTCAATGACTCTCTATACAGAATATTTAAGAAGCTAAAAGACAATCAAATAATTCTAAAAAAATTTATCATTCAAGAAGGTTCTCGCCTAAAAGAATTATTTCCTCAAGAGATTATCAATATTTTTTGTGAAAAAAAGAAGATGCAATTTCCTTGTAACTTAGAAGGACTTTTAAAGCCTGATGTGTATCTATACGATAGAGAAGAAGAACTAATCATGATTCTAAATATGGCTTTAGAAGGTCAAAAAAAAAATATTGATCTTGCCTGGAATAAACGAGATAAATTATTAGCTGATTCTTCAAAAAATCAACTTTTAATCATTGCTTCAATTTTAGAAAAAGAATCTTGTGCAAATGAAAGAAAAAAAATCTCAGGAGTTATTTACAATAGATTAAAAAAAAATATGCTTCTTCAGATGGACTCAACAACTATTTATGGTTTAAAAAATTTCAAGGGTGATCTAAAGAAAAGCCATTTAAAAGATTCTTCTTTATATAATACATACATGCATAAAGGATTACCTCCAGGACCAATTTCCAACCCAACCATGAGTTCTCTTATTGCAGCTGGGCAGCCTGAAATGCATAAATATCTTTATTTTGTTGCAAATGGTAAATGCAGCCATAAGTTTTCAACTAATTATGAAGACCATTTAAAAGCAATAGATCAATTTCAACTCAACAGATAATGTTTATTACTTTGGAAGGAAGTGAAGGAGCTGGAAAATCTACTCTTATAAACTTATTAAAAAAGTATTTTTCAGATAAAAAATTTAATTTCTTATTTACAAGAGAACCAGGAGGTACGAAAGAGGGGCAGGCTATCCGCAGTATATTATTAGACAAAACAATTGAATTAGATTCCTATTCAGAAACATTCCTTCTTTTGGCAGATAGATATGAACATATCGATAAGGTCATCAAGCCTGCTCTCAAAAGAAATCAAAATATTTTATCTGATAGATACATTGATTCTACTTTCGCTTATCAAGGAGCAGGAAGAGGCATTGATCAAAAAGAATTACAATATCTTATGGATCTATTGAATTACCCAAAACCTGACTTGACTATCTACTTAGATTTACCAATAGAAGAGGGACTTAATAGAGTAAAAAAAAGAGGAAAATCAGATAGATTTGAGAAGGAGGATCTAATTTTTTTTGAAAGAATAAGAAATTTTTATCTTGATCTCGTTAAAAAAAATCCTGAAAGATTTCTTCTTATTGACGCATCAAAATCAACTGATGAAGTCTTCAATTTAGCCAAAGATTCCATTACAAATAAACTTTATGGAAAATAATTTTTTCGATTTAAAGATTAATCCAGAAAATATTCCGCATGCATTGCTTATTATTTCTGAAGACTGGAAAGAAACTCACAACCAAGTAAATTTATTTATTAAGAAAATCCTTTGTATTGCTGATAGTGAAAGTAAAAGCTCTTGTAATAAATGTAAGGCATGCTTAACTTTTGATGTTAAATCTAATCCAGACTTTATTGAAATCAAACCAGATGATAAAGGAAAGATTGGTATCGGAGCTCTTAGGAGTGATTCTGATACTAGCAGAGGAACAATCAATATACTGAATGAGACGGCTCTAGTTTCCAATGCAAAAATAATTAAGATTTGTAATGCCGAGGTTCTAACTGAAGACGCTCAAAACCATCTACTCAAAATTCTCGAAGAACCTCCAAAAAACTCATATATTTTGATGCTTTCTTCAAGACCGTATAAGCTAAAAAAGACAATACTTAGCAGATTAACATCATTTAGCATTCTTCCTAATTTTTTTAATGATAGACCAAATAAATTTAATATAGATGAGTCAATATTTCATATCATTTCCAAAGAAAAAGATATTGCTGATCTCTCAGATGAAGAAATAACCTCTTACGCTTCACTTTATGAAGAAACTGAGAATTCATTAGATTTTTATAACTATTCAAAGAGGAGAATTCTTGATACTTGGAATGATGAAAATTTGATTTTTCGTTTAAATATTTTAAAAAATAATATATTTCTTGAAATATCTAATAATCTAAATGATATCAAAATAAAAAATAAAACTATTTTGTCTACTCTAGAGCAAGATGGTTTATTTAATTTTTTAGAGGAATTGATTTCCTTTCAAGCACTACTAGCAAATAAAGTTGCTATTAACAAAAAAATTCAACTTGATTCGCTATTTGATTTGATTTGAAGTTTGGTTTTTAAAAAAAATCAATATTGGAAAAGATATGAGACAAGCTTGAATATAAATCGCCAATGAGCTGGAGAAAATAGACACAATCGTTGGAATTTTTTCTGCTTCCTGAAAGCTACTTGAAATATAAGAAACCATTGATATCGATAATATTGTGATAAACCAAAAAAACGCAGCCATCAATAAATAGTTAATGAAATTTTCTCTAGCTTTGTTCCAGGACAGCAAAATAGATTCGTTTATATTTTTTTCTTCAAGAATTGCAAAATAATTTACTAAAAGAAATAATCCAGCAAAAATGATTCCTGGAATAACAAATAACACTAGGCCTACACCGATTAAAAAAGTAGAGATTAATGACAAAATTAAAATTCTAATTATGAATTTCCAAGCAATAGCATAGTAAACCAAGACATCTCTACGTCGGTTCTCAAAAAGATCATTGGCATTAAGGATCGAAATTATTGTAATCAAGGGCGCAATGAGAAAATTATTAATCAATAAAATCACGATATCAAAATTTGATAGTCCGTTACTTATTTCTGAAGAAGTTCCCATACTAGCAACAAATCCAAATAGAAAAACTGCTGGAAAAATATTTAAAGAAAATTTAAGACCATCCTTTTTAAAATGCTCAAAACCTTTTGATATTGCTTGAAGTGTCATAGAATGATTTAGGAGTTAATTATGATAGAAATTTGGTCTAAACCGCAATGTCCTTTTTGCGATAAAGCAGAGAATCTCTGTAAACAAAAAAACTTTGAATACAAAAAATATATGCTGGATGTTGATTTTTCTCGTGAGGAAATGTTTGAAAAATTTCCTACCGCAAGAACATTTCCTCAAATTACAATTGATGGCGAATTAATTGGCGGTTATACGGAATTTGAAGCAAAAGTTAGACTTGAAGAATAGTTGGATAACTTAAATAGCTTTATTCTCTTTATTGATAGTTATTTTGGTAGCGCACCTTGGTTTCCGTTACTACTGCTATCTATTGGTATTTTTTTTACAATTTATTTAGGTTTTCCTCAACTTCGATATTTTTCTAGCGGTTGGAAAATACTTTTCACTTCAGGTTCTGGCAATCAAGGACAAACATCTCCATTTCAAGCTCTGAGTACTGCTCTATCTGGAACTGTTGGTACAGGAAATATTGGCGGAGTCGCTATGGCAATTTTTATTGGAGGTCCTGCAGCATTATTTTGGATGTGGATTACTGCTTTCTTAGGCATGACTACTAAATTCGTTGAAGTTACTCTGTCTCATCATTATCGAAAAAAAAATGATTCTGGAGAAATATTTGGGGGCCCAATGTTATATATGGAACAAGGCTTAAATATGAAATGGCTAGGAATCATTTTCGCATTTTGTCTTCTAATAAGTACTTTTGGCTCAGGTAATATGCCTCAAATAGATAATATATCGAGCACTATCGAATCAAGCTTTGGACTTGGATCCTTTGTATACCTCTATTATTATGAGTGTTTTAGTTGGCTTAGTAATTATTGGAGGAATAAGCAGAATAGCTTTAATTGCAGCTTCAATAGTTCCATTGATGGCTTTTATTTATTTGGTGGGAGGACTTAGCGTTCTGATTTTCAATTATGAAAATATAATCCCATCTTTTACAGTGATAATTACAGATGTCTTTAAGGGCTCTTCTGTTGTTGGGGGTTTTTTGGGCGCTTCTTTTTCTCTGGCATTCACATATGGAGTTGCCAGAGGCTTATATTCTAATGAAGCTGGACAAGGATCTGCTCCTATTGCCCACGCTACTTCAAAAACTAAGCATTCTGTAGAGGAGGGGTTTGTTTCTATACTAGAACCTTTTATAGATACCTTGATAATATGTACTTTAACCGGTCTGGTTATTTTGTCTTCAGGAGTTTGGACGGAAAAATTTAGTAATAATTTTGAAAGATCTTCAATGTTTATTGTAGAAGGCATTCAAGATGAAAATAAGGATGCTGCTGAAATATTAAAATTCTTATCTGATGAACCATCATCTATTAAGAGCTTTTCAGGAATATTGGAGATTCAAGATGGAAAAATTCTCCAAGCAATTACGATATTGAATAATAGGTCCATTGCTGAAGAAGTTTTAGTTTATAAAGATAATGTGCCTTATTCTGGAACATTGGAAGTAATGAATAGTGAATTTGATTCGAGTTATGTATTTTCTGGTAAATCTTTAGTGAAATCTGCAGTCCTGACCAGTAAAGCCTTCAATAAAGGATTTTTTGGAAATTATGGAGAATATATTGTATCCATAGGATTGTTACTATTTGCATTTTCTACTGTAATCACATGGGCATATTATGGCGATCGATGTACAGCTTATCTTTTTGGCGAATCGGCAATCATTTACTACAGACTGATTTATATTTTCGCTTTTTTTATTGCGGGTAGTGGATTTTTCGATACTGAAATAATATGGAATTTTGCTTTAATTACCGTTGCAGCAAGTACCTTACCAAACTTAATCTCAATATTCTTATTGAGAAATAAAATGAAATCCTTAGTTACTTCTTACAAAGATTTAAACAATGACTGATGTGGTCATTATCGGTGGTGGAGTGATAGGACTTGCCATTGCACGAGAAGCAAGTCGATCAGGCTTAGAGACAATTGTTTTGGAAAAAAATGAGAGAGCAGGCGATGACACGTCATCTAGAAATTCGGGTGTTATCCATGCAGGAATATATTATCCAGAAAACTTTTTAAAAACTTCTCTTTGCGTGAAGGGAAATAAATTACTTTATGAATATGCATTGGCTAAAAAAATAAATCATAAAAAATATGGAAAATACATCATTTCTTCAAACCCTTCTGAAGAAGCTAAGTTAAAAAAAATTTTTAAGCAGGCAATAAAAAATAAGGTTGAAATTTATGAGGCTGATTCGGATAGAGTAAAAGAAAACAATCCAGGACTAATTTTTAAAAGTGCTCTTTTTTCTCCTAGTTCCGGTGTAATTGATGTTCCAGAATACGTAACTGCTTTGGAAGGCGATATACAACATTTTGGAGGACTGATTTCACTAAAAACATCTTTTCTGAGTGCCGCACGTGAAAATGGACTCTTCAGGATTAACTGCGAGAGCGATCAAAAATTTTCTATCACTTCTAAGTTTTTAATAAATTGTAGTGGTTTAAGTAGTGAGATCAATTTATCAAGTATTGCAGGTTTTCAAAAAAAAGATATCTACAAAAACTATTACGCAAAGGGGCACTATTTTAAATATTCTGGCAAGGCACCTTTTTCAAATCTTATTTATCCAATTTCAGGACAACATAGCTTGGGAATACATGTTGGTTTCGACTTAGCGGGCGGAATGAGGTTTGGCCCCGATATTGAGTTTGTTAAGAAAATAGATTATTCGTTTGATGAGAATTTAAAAGATAAGTTTTTAAATTCCATTTCTCAGTATTGGCCCGAAATTAATCCAGATAAACTTCATCCTGACTACACTGGGATAAGACCAAAAATTACCAAGCCAAACGAACCTATGCAAGATTTCAACATTCAAACCAAAAACCATCATGGATTAGAACGATTAATTAATCTTCAAGGGATTGAAAGTCCAGGGCTGACTTCTTCTTTGGCTATTGGAAAGTACGTTAATAATCTCTTGATGCAAGATGTTCAATAAAACTCAGCTCTTCGGCAGTTTCTTTCAAAGATTCCAATCTACCACTCTTTCCAGCATGACCGCCAATCAGATTCATTTTTAACAAAACAGGATTATTAGAAGTTGAAAACTCTCTTAATTTGGGTACATATTTGGCTGGTTCAAAATACTGTACTTGTGAATCAAACAAGCTTGAAGTAACCAAAACTGACGGGTAAGGCTTTGATTCAATATTGTCATATGGAGAATATTTTTTAATGTAAAAATATTCTTTTCTATTAGATGGATTGCCCCATTCCTTATATTCAAAAGTTGTCAAAGGGATGCTTTCATCAGACATTGTCGTTAGTACATCAACAAAAGGAACCGCAGAAACAATACCTTTGTACAAAGTAGGTTCCATATTTATTATCGCACCCATTAAAAGACCTCCGGCACTTCCTCCCATCGCAAAAGTTTTATCTTTATTGCCGAAATCTTTTTCATGCAATCCTTTAGTACAGTCAATGAAATCAAAAAAGGTATTCATCTTATTCATCATTCGACCTTGGTCATACCATTTTCTTCCTAAATCTTGTCCGCCGCGAATATGAGCAATTGCAAATATAAATCCTTCGTCTACCAAAGGTAGAAATGATAATTTAAAAGATGGTTCAACGATTAGTCCATAGGAACCATAGCCATACATAAGTAGGGGTGCTGATTTTAAAGTTACTCCTTTTTTATAAATGAGTGACACTGGAATTTTTTCCCCATCTCTTGCTTTGATCATTACTCTCTTGGTTTCGTAAGTATGTTCCTTAAAATTATTAAATTTTTGTTGCCATACTTTCCTTCTATAGCCTGATAAAAAACTTTGAGAATATATTGTTGAAGGTGTTGTCAAACTTGAATAAACATATTTGAAAGAATTTGAATTGTAATTTGGGTTAGAAGCAAGATTAGCAGCATAAGAAGAATCTTGAAATTTTATGTAGGTTTTACGATTGTTATTCCTATCAATTATCGCTAATTGAGGTAAACCGTTTTTTCTGGTTTCAAGAACGATTTTATTTTTGAATATCTGGAAATCCTCCAAAAGTTCATTTTGATTATGTTTTACTATACATTTCCAATTTTTTTCACCTTTGTTGGATAAGGGAGCTTTGTACAAAGCAAAATTTCTCTGATTGTTTTTATTGCTAAGAATAAAAAACTCTTCTGGAGAGTCATCCAAGTAATACAGATGTTTATTTTTTCTTTTAAGAAAAATAGTTAAAGATGAATCATTTTTCTCAAGATCCAAAATTCTAAATTCATTAGACTCGGTTTTTGATATCTGCAAAAACAATCTTTTTTTTTGTTCTACTTAAGGAAATGCTTAAATTAAACTCTTTATCTTTTTCTCTATAAATAAGAACATCTTTATTAGACTTAGTATTCAATTTATGAAAAAAAAGAGAATCGGTGATCAGGGTCTTAGGATCTTTTTTTAGATAATAATATCCATCCGAGTCGGTGTTCCAAATTACTCCACCTGTTGAGCCACAATGATTGGTTTCAAGAATTTTATTTTTAGTTAAATCTTTGATTATTATTGAATATTCTCTTCTTCCATTCGTATCTTCGCCATAAGCGATGAATTGATGATTTCTTGAAGGTTGTATTCCGGAAATAGAGTAATATTTTTTGTCTTTGGCTAATTTATTAACATCTAGAATTAATTTTTTTTGATTTTTATAAACTCTAAAATATTTTCTATGTTCCGAAGAAATATCAATTGTTGAGAAGTATTTGTAGCCATCGATTTCGGTAGGATAACTCTCCTCAAGCTTTGGAAGTCTTTTTTTATAGGCTTGAAATATTTTTTTAGGAGAAACACCATTGGAGTCAAACCATTTTTTTGAATAGCTATTTTCTGCTTTTAAATAATTAATTATTTGTTTATTTTTTCTACTGTCATCTCTTAACCAATAATAGTTGTCAATTCTCTGATCGCCATGAGCTAATAATTTTTTTTTGATTTTTTTTGGTATTGGAGGCTTCATAATTTTATTAATAAGTGGATATACTAGATTATTATAAATCTTTAGGGAGTTTTAAATGGGAACTACAGTAGAAGCAAATAATATAAATATTTGGTACGAAGAATTCGGCGATAAAGGGAATGAAACCATTCTCTTAATCATGGGAGCTAACGCTAATTGTATGCAATGGGATCAAGAGTTTATTGATCGATTGGTTGCAAATAATTTTCATGTGGTTAGATTTGATAATAGGGATGTTGGCAAATCTACTTGGTTTGGAAAAGAACCGGCTTTGAATAAGTTTTTAAAACTTCTGCCAAACTTTCTTTTGAAAATTATTGTCAACAGTATTTTTGGATTAGCTGTTGACGATAAAGGGAGATTTAAATTTAACAACCCCAATCCTGAATATAACTTATCTGATATGGCTCAAGACGCAGTAGCCTTATTGGAAGTTCTAAATATAAAAAAAGCACACATTATTGGAGCCTCAATGGGAGGCATGATCACCCAAATCTTAGCTCTAGATCATCCAGAAAAGGTTTTGACTATCACTCCAATTATGACTTCTCCAGGGGTGCAAAATGATTCTTTATCTGGTCCCACAGAAGAATTACTAGAGGCCTATAAAAAATCTTTTGTACATAATATTAGAGGCAGAATTGAGGATGGGGTGGTTGAAATTTATCGACAGTTGACCGGATCGCGTTTCCCTTTCAATGAGCAAAAATTTAGAGATAAGATAAAACCTGTGATATCGCATGGAAACAACCCTTATGCATTGCACGGCGAAGCAGTAGGCGCAAGTCCAGATAGAACATCTCGACTTCAAGAAATTAAAGTTCCTGCTCTTGTTATTCATGGAACTGAAGATGCAATTTTGCCTTTAGACCATGGAATAGCCGTTGCAGATGGTATTGCAGATTCAAAGCGAATGATTATGGAAGGAGTAGGCCACGAAATACCTGAAGAATTGTTACCTGAAATAGTGAGCGAAATTGTAGAAAATATTAAAAGAGCTTCTTAATTTTAGCTTAGATATTTTTTTGTATTTAAAATAAAAATTTCTTTTATTTGGGCATCGTTTAGTCCTTGAACAACGTTTAATCTCAAAAAGAAAATAAAAGAAATACATTCAAATATTATTTCTCTTTCTGGCTTTTTTTTATTTTGAATTTCAGGAAGAATTGAATAGACAAAATCTCTTAAAATTTGATTCCAAGAAAACATGTTTTTTCGTAAGGTTTTGTCTCGCCAAACGTTCTTAAAAGTCCAACGTAGAATATTTTGATTTTTAATATAAAGTTGAATCAACACTGTGGAAAGATTTTCAATTCTCTTTTCAAGATGATCTTCTCTATCAATTGATAAAAAAGCATTTGTAAATTCATGCGCAAGTACTTGATCAAGATTTTCTTGAAGAGCTTCTTTATCCTTAAAATGGCGAAAAATTGTTCTTGTCCCTATTTTTGCTTCTTTTGCAATTGCATCAAATGAAATGTCAATATCTCCTTTTCTGACAATTTTCAAAGCAGTATTTAAATGAGATCTGCTGTGGATTCACTTCTTAATTTTCTACCGTCTTTTTTTATTTCTTTCATAAACTTTTGACACTCTTACTGCCATATTCTATATTTATTTGAAGAGTCATAGCAAGGAGAGGGCTAATGAAATTAATTTCAAGTTTTTTTATACTAATCATTTTAAACTTTTTCTTTTCATTCAATTTGTATGCAGATGAAATTAGAGAAGGTGTTTTAAGAACTCCCGATGAGAGGTTTGAAAATCTCAAAGATTATCCTTATAAACCAAATTACATGATGATCGATGGTCTGCGTATTCATTATTTAGACGAAGGTCCAAAAGATGCAAATCCAATTTTTCTTCTTCATGGCGAACCAGCATGGAGTTATTTATTCAGAAAAATGATACCAATCCTCACCGCACAAGGTCATAGAGTAATCGTTCCAGATTGTGTAGGGTTTGGTAAATCAGATAAATTTATTTCAAAATTTGACTACTCTTATAAACATCATGTTGATGTTATGAAAGAGTTGGTTGAAAGATTAAATCTTAAAAATGCTTCTTTTTTTGGGCAAGACTGGGGAGGTTTAGTCGGTTTAAGAGTGGTTGCGGAATTACCAGATCGCTTTAGTCATGTGATTGTATCCAATACCGGTATGCCAGCTCGTTCTGGCTTATCAGCTTGGGTATTTGAAAAATTAGTTCAGCTAAGAGTGTGGTGGATAGGACCTATTACTTTTGAAGAATTAATGACTAAGGCAGAGGGTGCATTAACGACTGAAAATCCTTCTCCATCATTAGGTGTCTCTTTGTTTAGCAATTGGATTGCTTATTCCTACTATGCAAATGATATGAATATTGCAGGAATTATTGAAAACTTTGGTAGATTAGATTTATCAGAGGCGGAAGCTTATGCCTATGAAGCACCATATCCTTCCGGAAAGTATAAAGCTGGAGCTCATGTTTGGCCGTACCTAATTCCCACTCAACTGGCTGAAAATGAAAAACTTTGGCAAGATGTTTTTGAAAAGTGGGACAAGCCTTTTTTAGTGGCCTTTGGAGAAAATGAAAGAATCACTTTGGCTATGAAAGATGTTTTTTAGAAAGGATACCTAATCCTACTGTCATTACTTTAGGCGGTGCGAGTCATTTTGTTCAAGAGGAAGTAGGTCCTGAATTGGCGCAAATTATAAGTGATTTTGTAAGAGGGAAACCAGTTAGCGATCTGCTAGCAAATAATTAAGGTCTTCTAAAAACTGAAAGATAATTTTAAAGGTCTTCCTCTCATAGATAAATATAAAATTAATTTGGTAAGATAAATTTAAAAATAGAAGATTTTCAATGACAAATCCCGTAAAACTAATTGGCAATGTAGCTTCTCCATACACCAGAAAAATGGTTGCATACCTGCGCTATAAAAGAATTCCTTATGAAGTTATTTGGCGACAAGCTGAGGATGCTTTAGCGGAAATGAATATCGAAGCACCAAAGCCAGTTTTGCTTCCCGTATTTATATTAAATAGGGAAGGTATTCCCACCGCAGTTACAGACTCAACTCCTTTGATAAGAGAATTTGAAGAAGCTTATCCAAAAAGACCCGTTCTTCCAAATGATCCTGCTTTAAATTTTATAAATTATGTCCTTGAGGATTTTGGCGATGAATGGTGTACCAAGTATATGTTCCATTACAGATGGCATTTTTCTGAGGATGCAGATAATGCAGGAACCATACTACCTCTGGGAATAAATAATTCCTTGAAAGACGATGAACTAACTTTTTTTAAAGAAGTTTTTTCTAAGAGGCAAATAGATAGATTATGGGTAGTAGGCTCCAATAATGATACTGCAGAATTTATAGATAGAAGTTATAAAAACGTCCTTTCAATTTTTGAGACGCATTTTAAAAAGCAACCTTTTTTGTTGGGTAATTTTCCATCTTCATGCGACTTTGCAGTATTTGGTCAGTTTACTCAATTGGTGGGATTTGATCCCACTCCTAGAAAAATCGCCCATGAGATATCTCCTCGAACAGTAGCTTGGGTAAATACCTTGGATGATAGAGGAGGGCTCGAATATCAAGAAGAAAACTTTACTTTGGATAACTTAAGCGATTCCATACATGAGTTATTCAAGGAACTTTCAACTTCGTATGTACCGACTATGATCGAAAATCATAGAGCCATTGGAAATAGTGATAAAGAATGGTCTGTAGATTTAGCAGGATATCCTTGGAAACAGAAATCTTTTCCTTACCAGGCTAAATGCTTAGACTGGATAAGAGAAGAATTTCAGAATCTTGATCAAGCAAATCAAGAAAAAGTATTAAATTTTTTAACGGCAAATAATTGCCAAGCGTTAGTGGAGATATCATGAATAGAATTACTGAAATGTTGGGCTGTAAATATCCAATCATTCAAGCTCCTATGGGCTGGATTGCAAGAAGTCAGTTGGCCTCTGCAGTTTCAAATGCGGGTGGCTTTGGAATAATTGAGACTTCTTCGGGTGAGGTCGATCAATGCAAAGAGGAAATCAGAAAAATGGCTGCTCTTACCAATAGTCCCTTTGGCGTAAATTTACCAATACTATTTTTATCTGATGAAAGTATGCTTGAGGTTGTTATTGGTGAAAATATAAAGTTTGTAACAACTTCTGCAGGGGACCCAGCAAAATATATTCACAAGCTCAAAGAAGCTGATATTAAAGTTTTTCATGCGGTACCAAGCTTAGCCGGTGCTTTAAAAGCAGTTGATGCTGGTGTTGACGGACTGGTTGTCGAGGGTACTGAAGGAGGTGGCTTCAAAAGTCCTGAAGAGGTCGGTTTGCATGTTTTGATTCAGTCGATAAGAAAGCATACAGATCTTCCAATCGTAGCTGCAGGTGGAATTGTCGATGGCGTTGGGATGGCAGCAGCTTTTGCTGCAGGTGCAGAAGGTATTCAAATGGGCACAAGATTTGTTTCTTCGGAAGAAAGTCCGGTGCATGAAAACTTTAAGGGAGCAATTGTTAATGGCTCAGAGCAGGGTACTTACATTCTCAATAAAAAATCCAAACCTTGTATCAGAGCTCTGAAAACAGACCTTACTGACAAAATCTACGAAGAAGGCCAAATGGATATGTCTGCTTTGGGCGGTATTAAAGATTTGTATTTTGGTGGAGATATGAATGCAGCTCCAGCTTTGGCAGGTCAATCAATTGGTCTTATTAACAAGGTAATGCCAGTAGAAGAAATCATCAAACAAACCATGCAAGAATTTAATACCGTTTGTGACACTTTAACTAACTCCAAATTTGAACTATGAAAATCTTAAGAACACCCGATAGCGCATTTAAGAATATTCAGGGTTATCCTTTCGAACCCAATTACACAACCATCAAAACTCATGACGGCTCTGACTTAAGAATTCATCATATCGATGAAGGCCCTAAAGATGGGCCCATTTTATTAGCAATGCACGGTCAACCGGTTTGGAGTTACCTATACAGCAGAATGATTCCCTATTTAACAGAAGCTGGTATAAGAGTTATTGCGCCAGATCTTCCAGGATATGGTAAGTCCGATAAACCTGCTTCCAGAGAAGATTACTCTTATCAAAGACAAGTTGATTGGATGACCGATTGGCTTAAAGCAAATGACTTAAAAGATTTGACTTTTTTTGGCCAAGATTGGGGAGGGCTTATTGGTTTGAGAGTTGTAGCTAATGAGCCAGATAGATTTTCCCGAGTTGCTATGGGAAATACCGGACTGCCTTATAATCCAGATACTCCTCAAGACGTCATCGATCAAGTCAAAGCTTTCAGAGAAAGCGATACCAAACTAACTGTAATGTCGATGCAAAAGGAAGTAAGTCAAATGGATGGTCAGAACCTTGTAGACGATCAAACTCCAACTAGTCCGGCTCTCAAATTCATGTATTGGCAAAAATTTTGTTGGGATACAGTTGATCTACCCATAGGTTTTTTAATGTCGAACATGATGGCAAAAAATTCTATACTGAAAACACTAGTATCTTACTTTTTCCTAAATATCGGCTTGAGAAAACTTTTTCCTTTGAACAAATCAATTGATCAGGCATACGAAGCACCTTTTCCAGATCCATCCTACAAAATGGGTCCAAGAGCAATGCCAAGTCACGTTCCTACAATTCCTGATGAATCACTGGATGGTGTTAGACAAGCCAGAGAATTATTTAAAAATTGGCAAAAACCTTTTTTGAGCGTATTTGCTGGAGACGATCCAGTAACCAATGGAGCAGAGGCAGACGTATTAAAAATGTGTCCCATTGCAACTAGTGCACCTAACATTGGAGGCGGGCACTTCTTTCAATGGTCCAAGCCCAAAGAATTGTCAGGTCTTTTAAGCGAATTCATTAAAAATACTTAAGAAAGATGTTGGAACTACTCTTTCCTAAGCAAGCGGATAATAATTATTTGGGATATAAATTGGTTATTTACCTTTTTGTTCCTTTTTTATTACTCATGACATGGCGATCAGTGATTCACATGTCCTTTGAAGAATTCGGCTTGCATGAAATTGCAAACGTAAAAGTTTTAACGGGCGATCCTGACCCCATGCCATTGATTTATGCATTTTTCTCCGTTTGGGGACTAATTCAGCTGATATTTTGTGCACTTTCTTGGATTATTTTGTTGCGTTATAGGTCACTTACTCCTCTAATTATCTTTTGTTTTTTTATTGAGTGGGCAATGCGAATATTTGGATCTGACTCAGTAGTAAATGATTCTTCTTATTCAACCGGTATTACACCAGGAGTAACTTATGCCCCTTATGTTGTTATTTTTACTGGTATTATTTATTTTTCACGGTCAAAAATCCCAATAATACTGCCAATTAGTATTTTCAAGTAAAAGAAAAGAATTTATTTAAAATCAATCTAAACAAATTAATAATTTTATTAATCAAATCTTATTTGGAGAATGGTTTTATTCCCAATTAAACTTAGGAAGTTTTTTTACACCCTTATCTATTTGCTCAGCCCAAATATCGGAAAGTTCTTTGAAGAAAGGAGAATCCAATTTAAGTTGGTCCTGAAAATCTAAATTAATCTGATCTTTCTTAAAAACAATTAAATCAATGGGTGGGCCGACAGTTAGATCGGACCTCATAGTTGAATCCAAAGAAAGTAGGGCTACCCTTGCTGCATCACCTATAGAAGTATCTTGATGAATCATCCTATCTAAAATTGGTTTTCCATATTTAGTTTCTCCAATTTGTAAATATGGCTGATCGTCAGACATATAGATATGATTACCCTCTGGATAGACCAACATAAGATTTGGATCTTGGCCTTTAATTTGACCGCCTACAATAAAGTGGGAACCAAGAGAAACACTATTTTGCGATGGATTCTCGTTAGATATTGATTGATATTCAACATTTAACTCACCTATATAAGAGGCAACATCGTCTAAATCCTCACAAGTATTTAAAGTTCTGATTGTCTCGGAAGAAGTTAAATCTTTTTCTATTCTGTGATAAACAGCTTGAGATGTGGCGAGGTTACCGGAAGTTAGAATCACAAAAGCTCTATCTCCAACGTTGAAAGTAAACATCTTGCAGTATGTACTGACATTATCTAAACCAGCGTTAGTACGAGAGTCAGAGGCGAAAACTAAGCCTTCTTCTATTTTGATTGCAACACAATAGGTCATTTTCAGTAATAAATTGGACCTCAGCTTTATTATAAATGAATGTTATATTGAGTATTGCTAAATATACAAATAACCATATGAAATTAAACTGGTCAAATTATGATTTATCTGACTCTTTTGATGAATATATATCACCAAAAAAGAGTGTAAGAAGACATATAAAAAAGATAGGAAATTTCTTCGAATCCTTATCATCAAAAGAAATGGAGGAACTAGATTTAGCTACAAAAGCAGCCATTAAATCCCTTGGGATAAATTTTAGAGTCTATTCTGAAGGAGAATCATCTGAAAGAACTTGGCCACTTGATTTCATTCCTAGAATTATTAGAAAAAAAGAGTGGGATTTAGTTTCAAAAGGTCTTAAACAAAGGACTAAAGCTCTCAACTTATTTATTGAAGATTGTTATAACGAACAAAAATTTTTCAAACATTCAACAATGAATAAGGATCTTATTCTTAAATCTAAGTATTTTTTTTCCTTTTGTAAAAATATCAAATTACCTAATTCTTCTTGGTCTCATATTTGTGGTTCAGATTTGATAAAAGACATCGATGGTAATTTTAACGTTTTAGAAGATAATCTTAGAATTCCTTCTGGAGTCTCTTATATGCTTGAAAATAGATATGTGATGAAAAGAGTATTTCCAGATCTATTTTTCGCATTACGGAGTTTCAAGAATTGATGAATATCCTCTGAGGCTCTATGAAACATTAGTTGAATCATCCTTCAAAAAAATTAAAAAACCAGAGATTGTTTTATTAACCCCAGGAATTTATAACTCCGCTTACTATGAGCATTCATATCTAGCTCAGCAAATGGGAATAGATCTAGTTGAAGGTAGAGAGATTTAGTTGTTAAAGGATTTGTTTATAAAAAGACCATAGAAGGTTTTAGAAAAAATTGACGTAATTTATAGAAGAGGCAAGGCGATGAGTTTCTTGACCTGAAGTTGGAAATCTGACAGTGTTATAGGTGTCCAAGGTCTTATTAAATGCTGGAAAAAACAAAAACGTTTCCATTGTTAATACACCAGGTTGCGGAATAGCCGATGATAAAGCTGTTTATAACTATGTTCCTGAAATGGATTAATTTTTTTCTTGAAAGAAGATCCTGTTTTGCCAAATATTAGACTATCTTATGAGCAATAAAAAAGAAGAGGATTATGTTTTTGAAAACATAAGAAAAATGGTTATTAAGCCTGTTGCCGAAGCTGGGGGATATGGCATTGTTATCGGAAAACATTAACCAACACAGACTAAAGAAGATGCTAATTAAAGGTTCTCAGTAATACAAAAAATTATGTTGCCCAGCCTTTAATAAATTTATCTACAACTCCAACTTATATGATAAAGATGTTGTTGCACCAAGACATTTAGATTTAAGACCTTTCATACTTTCAGGGAAAAACGTTTGCGTGACTATTGGGGGACCCAAAGGGGTAGCTCTCAAGAAAGGGTTTAGACTGTTGTTAATTCTTCACAAGGTGGTGGTAGCAAGGATACTTGGATTGTTGATGTTTGATGAGTAGAAGTGCAAAACACTTACCTTTATTAGCTAGCTCGTTATATAGAGAGATGTGAAAATATTGCTCGGATGGTAGACGTTAATCTGGAGTTAATTTTAGATTTTCCAATTGATCATTCTTTGAATTGGAAGTCTCTTATAGACACATTAGACATTAATTACATTTATGAAAAAAAATACAAAAAATATAACGAAGAGAACGTAATTAATTTTTTATTTGAGGGAAAGACAAACTACAGTTCGATGAGGAATTGCCTAGATATGGCAAAATATAATATTGAAAATGTTAGAGACGATCTTCCAAAAACAGCAAGCATTGCTTTGAATCACTTATACGATCATTTGAATAAAGAAAGTATAAGCAGAATTCATAAGAGAAAAATTCTTCCACATGTAACGGAAACAGTAAATTTGACACAAGAATTTTTTAGTTCGATTAATGACAATCTTTCTAGAGGTTATGAATTTGAATTCATTAGACTTGGGAGATTCCTAGAGAGAGTAGACATGATTTCGCGCATAATAGATTGTTTATGTATTACAAAGAGTGAAAAACAAACTTATGATTTTTCCTCTATGGAGTGGATTAGCTTGTTATCAATTTTGTCAGCCCAAGATGCATTCAGGAAAATTTCTAAAGGAGAAGTAGACAGGGGAGAAGTTATCAACTTTTTATTAAAAAATGATAGTTTTCCAAGGTCATTAACAAGATGTTTATCAATTCTCAGATTATGTTTAGAAAGCCTACCGAATAATGAAAATATTATTCTAAAAATTAGATCTTTAAGACTTAGATTTGATGTATCTAATTTTGATAAATTTGATGATGAGAAGCTGCATAACTTCCTAGATAAGTGTCAAAAAGATTTAACATCCATTGATAATCTAGTAGAGCAAAATTACTTCTAATTTCATTTTTCATGTATCTAAATAATAGTAGGGCTACATCTAAAGCCTTAGTTTATTGTATTTATACATTCGTATAATATATATTATGTTAAATACAAAAGAGACTTCAGTAAAACAATAAATAAAGGACTACCCTTAAAAAAGATTAAAATTAAATTAAATTACTGAAAGGACTAACGAATAAGTACATACGATAAATGCCCCAGAGATAGCCTGAACATTCCTATCAATCAATATGTTCTTACCAAAAAGTTTCTGCTTTATCGGCGGTACACCATTAACGTCATTTAATTCTCCATCATATAAAGACATAGAAAATAAAGTTAACGCAAAAGCTATTATCCATAAATAAATAATGCAATATACCAACCCTAAACTTAAAGAATCACCAGTTATCCAAAGTAAGTACAATGAAAGAAACGAACTTAAAATCATTGCATTAACCTGCCAAACTAAATGAAACCTTGCATGTCCTGTCCATAATGGATTTGTTGCATGAGACTCATTAAAGTCAATTAAGGGTGTGATAATTGCAAATCCTAATAATAATAGTGTTAGTAATACTTTAGAGATAAAAACATATTCTAAATTTGAGAAAAAGACTGCCCAAAAAGACCAGATAATGAATGCGCCAATTATGAGGCCAAAATTATCTTGAGTTTTTAAAGCAAAATTAAAAGCCTTACTTCTTTGATTTGGATCAAACATCCTAATACCTCAAATTGTTAATTTATTAATG
The DNA here is from genome assembly GCA_019652555.1 of Gammaproteobacteria bacterium. Classification (GTDB taxonomy): domain Bacteria; phylum Pseudomonadota; class Gammaproteobacteria; order Magnimaribacterales; family AG-339-G14; genus MEDG-81. Next base: position 427,637 of record BPAJ01000001.1, read on the forward strand.
ATATATTAAATGATGTCTATTAAGGAGATAATCAATGACAAAGAAATATAAAGAAATTTTAGGAAAACAAATGGCTTACCTTGACGAAGGATCTGGACAATCCATTGTTTTTCTTCACGGTAACCCAACCTCTTCTTTTTTATGGAGGAATATTACTCCTTTTGTGAAAGATCTAGGAAGGATTGTAGTTCCAGATTTGATTGGTATGGGAGATTCTGAAAAGCTTGGGGGTAAGGATAACCTGATTATGCTTATCATGGACGGCCACTGCAATATTTATCAAATTTACTAGATTCTTTAGATTTAGGAAATGAAATTAACTTAGTGAAATTCACGATTGGGGTTCTGCAATGGGTTTTCAATATGAAAATCTATTGCAAATTTAAATCTATTTCTTTATGGAAGCAATAGTAATGCCAATGACTTGGGATGACTGGCCAGAAATTGCTAGAAATATATTCCAACTGATGAGATCTAACGAAGCTGGTGAAGAAATAGTTTTAGAGAAAAATATTTTTGTTGAGAGGATATTGTTTAACGATTCTGAAAAAGGCCTTTCTGATGAGGCAAAGAAAGAATACATTCGTCCTTTTAAAAATGCAGGAGAAGATCGTCGCCCTACTCTTACATGGCCTCGTCAAATTCCTATTGATGGATCACCTGAGGCCGTTATAGATGAGGTAACAAAAAATGGAGAATTTCATAAAAACTCAGACATTCCAAAACTTTTTATAAATGCCGATCCAGGAACTATTTTAATTGGTAAACAAAGAGAATTTGTAAGATCTTGGACTAATCTAAAAGAAGTTACTGTAAAAGGTAATCATTTTGTTCAAGAAGATTCTCCACATGAGATTGGTGAAGCGTTAAAAGTCTTTATTGAGACAATTTAATAGAACAAATCAATTATGTAAGCAGCTAACGCTAAAAAAACATTGACAATGACTATTACAAAAAGCAAACCTTTTAAATTAAATTTTTTTTATCTTTGTTGTCCATCAGGCATAATTATGAACCAATTTATGGCGAAGATTTAATTGAAATGTCTGGTGAGGTTATCGACACCATGCCAAATACTACTTTCAAAGTAAAACTTGAAAATGATCACATCATAACTGCGCATATTTCAGGAAAAATGAGAAAAACTACTATTCGGATTTTAACTGGAGACAAAGTGAAGGTAAGAAATGACGCCTTATGATCTTTCTAAAGGTAGAATTACCTTTAGAGAAAAATAATTCTAGATTAGCTTGTAAGTTCTTTTTCTTCGTGAGGAAGAAACTTGATATCTAAATTTTCTTTTTTAACTGATATTTTTGCAATTCCACCCTCTTTAGCTAGGTCGCCAAACAAAATAGACTCTGCAAGTTTTTGTTTGATTTCATCTTGAATAAGTCTTTGCATTGGCCTTGCGCCCATTTTTTCGTCATAGCCATTATCCGCCAACCAAGCACGTGCTTTACCATCTACTTCCAAAACCACTCTCTTTTCATCTAATTGCGCTTGTAATTCCGTTAAGAATTTATCAACAACTGTATGAATCACATCCACACTCAGCGCACCAAATTGAACAATGGACGTTAGACGATTTCTAAATTCAGGACTGAATGCCTTTTTTATTACCTCAGAGCCATCCGAAGTATTATCTTGTTTTTGAAAACCCATGGATTCTCTAGCCATTTCCAAAGCTCCTGAATTGGTAGTCATGATCAAAACACAGTTTTCTAAAAACTTGCTTGTCTTCCATTATTATCAGTGAGCATGCCATGATCCATAACTTGTAATAAGACATTAAAGACCTCGGGATGAGCTTTTTCAATTTCATCTAACAGAATTACCGAATGGGGATTTTTAGATACTGCTTCCGTTAATAATCCTCCTTGATCATAGCCAACATATCCTGGAGGAGCACCAATCAACCTTGAGACAGTATGTCTTTCCATATATTCAGACATATCAAATCTTATCAATTCCACACCAAGAATTTTAGCTAATTGACGAGAAACTTCAGTTTTACCTACCCCGGTTGGACCCGAGAACAAAAAAGATCCAATTGGTTTTTCTTCTTCACCTAAGCCAGCTCTAGACATCATGATGGAGTTTGATAATTTTTGAATCGCCTCATCTTGACCAAAAATAACTCTTTTCAGATCTTCTTCTAATTTGCCTAATGAAACTCTATCTTTGGTAGAAACACTCTTTTCTGGTATTTGTGCCATCAAAGAGATTACCCTTTCAACATCTTGTTCATTAACAGTTTTTCTTTTGATATTTAAGTTTAATCTGAGTCTAGCACCTGCTTCATCTATGACATCAATGGCTTTGTCAGGTAAAAATTTGTCATTTATATGTTTAGCAGAAAGTTCAGCCGCTGCTTTCAAAGATGCCTTGGAATATTTAAGTTCATGATGCTGTTCGTATTTCTTTTTTAGACCTTCAAGTATTTTTATGGTTTCTTGTACAGAAGGTTCAACTAAATCAACTTTTTGGAATCTTCTAGACAAAGCTCTATCTTGTTCAAAAATTGTTCGATATTCTTTAAAAGTTGTTGAGCCAATGAATTTAATGCCTTCTTTTCCAAGTACTGGCTTCAAAAGATTAGAAGCATCCATTACACCGCCTGAAGTAGCACCCGCTCCGATGATTGTATGAATTTCATCAATGAATAAAATTGCATTGGGAATATTTGCAAGTTCTTTTAAGATTCCTTTAAGTCTTTTTTCAAAATCTCCTCGATATTTTGTGCCGGCCAGTAAGGAGCCCATATCCAATGAATAAATGACGCTTTCTTGCAGTGAAGGTGCAGCAGATTTCTCAACTATATTTTTTGCCAAACCTTCTATAAGAGCAGTTTTACCAACTCCCGATTCACCAACTAAAATAGGATTGTTTTTAGATCTTCTGGCAAGATTTGGGAGATTCTTTCAATTTCTTTATCTCTGCCGACTAGAGGATCAATTCGATTTTCTTCTGCTTCTTTATTAAGATTTAAAGCATATTTACCAAGGTAACCCGATTCTTTTGAAGAAGAAGATTCTTGAGCAAATCATCAAAAGATTCATCTTCTGTTACACCTTCTCCATGACTCATGTATGAAACCGCATCCAGTCTAGTCATTCCTTGTTTTTTTAATAAATAGACACTGTGACTTTCTTTTTCACTAAAAAGCGCAACCAAAACATTAGCTCCAGTTACCTCTCCAGCACCAGAAGACTGCACATGAAAAACAGCTCTTTGAATAACTCTTTGAAAAGATAAGGTTGGTTGTATCTCTACTGCTTCATCTTTCTTTTCAGGACAATTTTTTGATATAAATTCTTTTAATTCTGCTTCTAAAATATCGATATTTACATCACAAGCAAGAAGAACATTGAGAGCATCTTGATTATTTAAAATGCAAAGCAATAAGTGTTCTGTGGTTACAAACTCATGATTGTTTTCATGAGCAAATTTAAAAGCATTATTTAGACATTCTTCAAGATTCTTTTCTAACATCAGTCTTCCTCGTCTATTGGTTCAATGTCACTTACTAAAGGATGTTCATTTTGCTTGGCAAAATTGTTAATCTGATTGGATTTGGTTTCAGCAACTTCTTTAGTATAAATTCCACAAACACCCTTTCCTTTGGTGTGTACTGCCAGCATTATCTGTGTAGCCTTCTCTTTGTCATAGCTAAAAAATGTTTGCAGTACGTAAATAACAAATTCCATTGGAGTGTAGTCATCGTTTAAAAGTATTACTCGATACAGAGAAGGTTTTTTTAATTTTGGCTCTTCAAGCTCTACTAAAGATGAAGTACCAGAATCGAATTCTTCAGATTTATTGCTTAATTTAATTTCAATCATTAAAAAGATTTATTATGACATTCCATTACAAATTTGTTCTGCAAACTCAGAACATTTTAGTAATTTTGCTCCTGTCATCAATCTTTCTAAATCATAAGTTACTAACTTATTCTTAATTGCCCAACTTATACCTTTGATAATATTTTCTGAAGCTTCGTGCCAACCGATATGATTAAGCATCATTTCTGCAGATAGAATCAAAGAAGCTGGATTTACTTTATCTAAACCAGCATATTTTGGCGCCGTACCATGTGTTGCTTCAAATAAGGCAACTTTATCGCCTAAATTTGCACCAGGAGCTAAACCTAAGTCCCCCAACTTTTGCTGCTAATGCATCAGAAATAAAATCTCCATTTAGATTCATTGTGGCGATAACATCATAATCACCAGGTCTGATTAAAATTTGCTGAAGAAAATTATCTGTGATTATATCTTTAAGAATAATTAGTCTCTTGGTAACAGGATTTCTAAAACTCATCCACTCTCCTCCGTCAAGAGAAGTTGCTCCAAACTCTTTAGCTGCAAGTGAATAACTCCACTCTTTAAATGAGCCCTCAGTAAATTTCATAATGTTGCCTTTATGCACAATAGTTACTGAGGAACGATCATTATCGATTGCATATTGAATGGCTTTTCTAACATGTCTTTCAGTCCCTTCTTTGGATATCGGCTTAATACCAATTCCACAAGCTTCTTCAAATCTAATATTTTTTACATTCATTTCTTTTGTAAGAAAATCTATCAATTTTGTTGCATCATCGGAATTTGCTTCAAACTCAATTCCTGCATAAATGTCTTCTGAATTTTCACGGAAGACAACCATATCGGTAGTTTCCCGGAATTACAACTGACTGGGTACGCCTTCAAAGTAACGTATTGGTTCCCGGGCAAACATAGCGATTCAAAACTTGCCTTAATCGAACGTTGAGATCTAATACCTCCTCCAATGGGAGTGCAGAGGGACCTCAAATTCCAACTCACATAATTTCTTCAAAGCGTCTATAGTTTCATCAGGTAACCACTCGTTTTCTCCATATACACCTAATGATTTTTCTCCACAAAAAACTTCCATCCAAGCTATTTTTCGCTCTCCGTTATAAGCAAGATTTACGGCATGATCCACAACTTGGATCATTGCAGCAGTAACGTCTGTACCTATCCCATCGCCTTCTATAAATGGAATTATTGGGTTTGGAGGAACATTTAACTCACCAGCATCATTAAAAGTAATTTGTGCCCCATCCTTTGGAATTTTTATGTGTTTATAAGCCATAAGAGTTATTAAAGTCCTTTAAAGCGCGGTATCATAGCATTTTTTAGCTATCTATAAAAATTGTGAAAGTTCTCTTGGGATTATCTGGCGGTGTTGATTCATCAGTCGCAGCATTCCTTTTAAAACAAGAAGGATTCGAGGTTACCGCTGGATTTATGAGAAATTGGGAGGACGATGATGGAAGTCCTTATTGCAGTGTTAAAGAAGATTTTATGGATGCTGCTCAGGTAGCTGACAAATTAAGTATAAATTTGGTGCAAATGAACTTTGCACAAAAATACAAAGAGAAAGTTTTTAGTTATTTTCTCAACGAATTGAACAAGGGAAAAACACCCAATCCAGATATTTATTGTAATAAGTACATTAAGTTTAAAGAATTTACCGATTATGCATTAGAAAATGGCTATGATGCTGTAGCTACTGGTCATTATTCTAAAATTCAGGTTATCAATAAAGAATATTTTTTATGCAAATCTTATGATCAAAGCAAAGACCAGACTTATTTTTTAAGTCAGGTTGATAGAGATATCTTTTCAAAAATTAAATTCCCTTTGGGAAATCTACTTAAAAACCGATGTAAGAAAGATTGCTGAAAAAGAAAATTTAATTACTTTTGATAAAAAAGATAGTACAGGAATATGTTTTATTGGAGAACGACCTTTCCCCGAATTTCTGAAAAACTACCTTCCAGAGGAATATGGAGAGATTGTAGATGATTCTGGTGAGGTGATCGGTTCTCACAAAGGCTTGCATTTTTATACCATAGGCCAAAGACAAGGTCTTGGAATAGGTGGATTGAAGAATAGAGAAGAAAAAGCTTGGTATGTAGTAGCAAAAGATTTTTCAAATAATAAATTAATAGTTGTTCAAGAAAATGATCATCCTTTGCTCTTCAAACAAAAACTCAAGGTATCAAATATAAATTGGTTAAAAAAACCATCTTCAAATAAAGTTTCGGCAAAAATTAGATATCGTCAAAAAGATCAAGCTTGTGAAATTGATATTCATGGAAACAAGGCTAAAGTCTTTTTTAAAGAACCGCAAAGAGCAGTTACTCCTGGTCAATTTATTGTATTTTATGAAGATGAAATTTGTTTAGGTGGAGGCGAGATAGATATATAATCCTCTTTTGAAAATTAATGCCCAACGATAATCTGCTTTCTATAACTCCCATTGATGGGAGATATGAATCTCAAACAAAATCTCTTTCAAACTATTTTAGTGAATTTGCTTTGATTAAAACTAGAGTAGAAGTCGAAATTAAATGGCTTCTGCTGATTTCAAATAATAAATCTTTAAATTTATTCCTGAAGTTTCATTAGCTCAGCAAAAAAAAATAACTAATATTTTTCAAGAGTTTTCCATCCAAGATGCCAGGCAAATAAAAAAAATTGAAAAGAAAACCAATCACGATGTCAAAGCAGTAGAGCTTTTTATTGTTGAAAAATTAAAAAAATTAAAACTCAGTAAACTTTGTGAATTTGTTCATTTTTGTTGTACTTCCGAAGATATAAATAATCTGTCTTACTCATTGATGTTGCAAAGATTTTTAGACATTGAATTTATACCTGAAGTTAATTTTTTACAGAAAAATTTAAATTCTTTAGCAAAGAAATATTCAAAAATATCAATGTTAGCTTTTACTCATGGACAACCTGCTTCTCCTACTACACTTGGTAAGGAATTTTCTAACTTTAGTTACCGAATAAAATTTCATTTAGATCATATTAAATCTATTAAACAAAAAGGAAAATTCAATGGAGCTTCAGGAAATTACAATGCTCATGTTGTTGCAGAAAAGAAAGTTAATTGGGAGAGTCTTTATCTAAAAAATTCGTAAATTCTTTAGGCCTAGATTTTTCAAGTCATTCAACGCAAATTGAACTTAAAGATGCCATGGCATTTCAATTAGCAAATACTCATAATTTGAATAACGTATTGATTGATTTTGCTCAAGATATTTGGCTTTTAATTTCAAAAAACTACTTAAAGCAAAATTTGAAAGCTGGAGAAGTTGGCTCTTCAACCATGCCGCATAAAGTTAATCCTATAGATTTTGAAAATGCAGAAGGAAATTTATCCATGGCTAATGGCTTAATTATTGCTCTGAAAAATAAAATCCAAATATCTAGATTACAAAGAGATTTATCCGATTCAACTGTTTTAAGAAATATTGGCTCGTTATTTGCTTATATTATTATCAGCCTCAATTCTTTGAAAAAAGGCATCGCTAAAATAGAGCCTAATAAAGAGTTAATCCTCAAAGACCTAGATAACAGTTGGGAAATTTTAACTGAAGCTATTCAAACCATACTCAGAAAAAATGGTGTTGAGGATAGCTATACAAAAATTAAATCCATTTCACGTGGAAAAAAGCTTGATTATCATTCCTACATAAAGATAATTGACGACTTAAAAATAAATAAAGCAGATAAGGAACTTCTTTTAAGCCTTACTCCAAAAAATTACATTGGACTGGCAGATAAATTGGCTAAATCTTCTTTTAAATCCTAAGGGGCATAATATGTTTGATTACAAAAAAATCGTTAAAGAATATGAGGATCTAAAGAACCAAAATCCAAATATTTATAAAAATATCAATCCTGTATCTGCTGCAAGAATGAGATTGCAAAACAGATTTCATACTGGTTTAGATATTGCTCAATACACAGCTGATATCATGCATGCAGATATGGCTGACTATGATAAAGACTCCAGTAATTACACTCAGTCCTTAGGTTGTTGGCATGGTTTTACTGCTCAACAAATGATGATGGAAATCAAACGTTCACACACTACAACTTCTAAAAGATATGTTTATTTGAGCGGCTGGATGATTGCTGCCCTGAGATCGGAATTTGGCCCTCTTCCTGACCAGAGCATGCATGAAAAAACTGCAGTTCCCAACCTTATTAAAGAGATTTATACCTTTTTGAAAAGAGCTGATTCTGTCCAGCTACAACATTTGTTCAACGAATTAGATGAAGCAGAAGCGGCAGGAAATAAAACTGATGAAATCATTAAAAGAATTAATAATTTTGAAACTCACGTTGTTCCTATCATTGCAGATATAGATGCTGGATTTGGTAATGAGGAAGCGACTTACTTACTTGCAAAAAAGATGATCCAAGCTGGTGCTTGTGCTATTCAAATTGAAAACCAAGTATCTGATGAAAAACAGTGCGGTCACCAAGACGGAAAAGTAACCGTTCCACATGAAGACTTTTTATCTAAGGTTAATGCTGTTAGATATGCATTCTTAGAATTAGGTATTAAAAATGGAATCATTGTTGCAAGAACTGATTCTCTAGGCGCTGGTTTAACTCAAAAGGTACCAGTTTCAAAAGAACCAGGAGATCTTGCTGATCAATACAATTCCTTTCTTGAATCTCATGAAATTAATGATTTGAGTGAATTAGAAGATAACGATGTAACCATTCATCAAGGAGGAAAACTTGTACAACCTGTAAGACTTCCAAATGGTCTCTATCAATTCAAAAAAGACACCGGTTTTGATCGAGTAGTGCTCGATTGCATAACCAGTCTTGAAAATGGTGCTGATCTTTTATGGATTGAAACCGAAAAACCAAATGTAAAACAGATTGCGGAAATGGTTTCTGCTATCAGAGAAAAACAACCACAAGCAAAACTTGTTTACAATAACTCCCCTTCTTTTAATTGGACTTTGTCTTTTAGAGAACAGGTTTATCAAGAATGGGTAGAAGCTGGAAAAGACGTTTCAAATTATCCTGATCCTGCAAAGGATCCAAAAGGATTAATGAATGAAAAGTTTGATGATACAGAGCTTGCAATTGAAGCTGACAAATACATCCAAAATTTTCAAAAAGACGCTTCTAAAGAGGCAGGAATTTTTCATCATTTGATCACTTTACCTACTTATCATGAAACTGCTCTGGGTACGTCAGTGCTTTCTGAAGGATACTTTGGCGATCAAGGCATGTTGGCGTATGTTAAAGAAATTCAAAGACAAGAAATCAGACGTGATATGTCTTCTGTTAAACACCAAGATTTAGCTGGTTCAACTGTTGGGGATACTCACAAAGAATATTTCTCAGGAGATAATGCTCTTAAAGCTGGTGGTGAAGATAATACAATGAATCAGTTCTAATCGACTGTTTTACCGCAAACCTTACAAGTATCGCCTTTTTCTAAATAAATTCCTCCGCAGCTTGGCTGGAGGGGTTTATTCTTAAAAATAAGTCCTATCGACATTCCGGCTATAGAAAGAATAATAATAAATATGGCTAATAAGGCTGTAATCATTTAACTATTGTAACAATTCCTTCCATTGTTTTGATTCAAAAGATTGTATTTTTTCATCACCTTTGTAGATGAGTAATGCGGGGATGCCATTATCTCTAATATTATTTTTAATTAAATCAACTTTTCCTAAAGCAAATAAACCGGTTGCAAGAGCATCAGCATAGGCAGTTGATTTTTTATCCATGACAGAAATCGAAAGCACATTTTGATCAATCTTACTTCCTTCAATTCCAACAATATGCCCAGGATTTCTATAATTGCCTGAGGTTGCAATTGAGAGGCTTTGTTTAATTTCAAAAGGTTTAAATATACCTAGCTGATTCGGTAAAGGGTTTTCAATTCCAATCTTCCAAAAATTATTATTTTTCATGCCTTCTACCCTAATTTCGCCACCAATATTTATAAAAAAATCTTCAATATTTAATTCTTTAAATTTAGAAGAAACGATATCTACCGCATAACCTTTTGCAACTGCATTAAAGTAGTCGTAGTCATCAAATAATATAAATCCTTCAACAGTTTTATTAGCCTCTTCTGAAATTTTTACAACCTCTTGAAAATAATATTTAACTTCTTCTTTAAATAAGTCAGTATTTTTACTATCTCTTTTAAATGAAACTAAAGAATCATTTTTGTATGTTGAACAACATTGATTGATAGAAATAAAAATATTATTTATTTCATCATTAATTTTTTTAATGTTGTATTGAGATTTTTCGAACTTTATATCGTAGAAGGTACCAAAGGTTTCACCAGATATGGAAACAACCTCATTGTTACTGGAACAAGCTCCTAAAAAGAAAAGAAAAAATAATAGAGATTTTTTTAAAAAATTAGCTACCAAAATCATCGAACATTATGTTTTCTGGTTCAACACCTAGACTATCAAGCATTTTGAATGCTGCTGACATCATCATAGGAGGACCACAAAGATAATATTCGCAATCTTCTGGTGAAGGATGATGTTGAAGGTATTCGTCATACAGAACATGACTTATAAAACCTGTTAGACCATCCCAATTATCTTCAGGCAAAGGATCAGATAAAGCCGCATGCCAAGAAAAATTTTCAAAGTCATCTGATAACTTATCGAATTCTTCAACATAAAACATTTCTTTCAAACTTCTTGCTCCATACCAAAAACTTATTTTTCTTGAAGAATTAATTCTTAGAAGTTGGTCAAAGATATGAGACCTCATAGGAGCCATACCGGCTCCTCCTCCAATAAATACCATTTCAGCATTGGTTTTTTTAGCTTTAAATTCTCCGAAAGGACCAAATATGGTTAATTTATCACCTGCTTTTAGATTGAATAAATAAGATGAGGCCTCTCCAGGAGGAACTGACATTCCAGGTGGTGGCGAGGCAATCCTGATATTAAATTTCATAATGCCCTTTTCTTCCGGATAATTTGCCATTGAGTAAGCTCTTATTACTTCCTCTTTAACTGTTGACACATTGTTAAAAACTTCAAATCTCTCCCAATCTGATTTGTATTCCTCTTGAATATAAAAATCATTGTAATCTACTTTGTAAGGTGGAATTTCCATCTGTACATAACCTCCAGCTTCAAATCCTACATCTTCTCCTTCAGGAAGCTCTAGTACCAATTCTTTAATGAATGTTGCAACATTATCATTAGATCTAACTGTCGTTTCCCATTTTTTAACTCCAAAAACCTCTTCTGGAATTGTTATTTTCATATCACTCTTAACTGGAACTTGACAAGATAGACGCCAGAAATCTTTTTTTTCTTTGTTATTAAAATGGCTTTCTTCAGTAGATAGTATGGATCCTCCACCATCAAAGACCTGGCAACGACATTGTGCACATGTTCCTCCACCACCACAGGCAGAAGATAGGAAAAGATTGTTTTCTGCTAATGTTTGCAAGAGTTTTCCACCGGCAGGTACAGTAATCTTTTGTGTAGGATCATCGTTAATTTCGATAGTTACGTCTCCAGTTGAGACCAATTGAGATCTTGCCATTAGAATAATAGCGACCATCACATTGACAATTAACGTAAAAGCTAAAATACCTAAAATTATTTCAATACCCATTAGAGAATAATGCCTCCAAAAGACATAAAACCAAAGCTCATCAAACCAACAATTATAAAAGTAGAACCCAGTCCCTGAAGGCCCTCAGGCATATCACTATATTTCAATTTTTCTCTGATACCAGCAAGAATTGTTATTGCTAATGCCCAACCAACGCCAGCACCTAACCCATAAGCTACACTCTCTCCGAAATATAAATCCTTTTCAACCATAAAAAGAGATGCGCCTAAAATTGCACAATTAACAGTAATCAAAGGTAGGAAAATTCCTAATGCGTTATAAAGCACCGGAACATATTTATCTAAAAACATTTCCAATATTTGAACGCATGCCGCGATGACTCCGATATAGCTTATTAAACCAACAAAACTTAGATCCACATCTGATAGTCCTGCCCAAGCAAGAGCTCCGTCTCTTAAAATAAAGTTATAAATTAAATTATTTATTGGCACTGTAATCGCCAAAACAACTATTACCGCAATACCCAGTCCGATGGCAGCTTCAATTTTTTTTGAAATAGCAATAAAAGTACACATTCCCAGAAAAACAGATAAAGCTAAATTTTCTATAAAAATTGCATTGATGAAAATGTTTAAGTAATTCTCTATCATGTTGAACCTTTCGATGAAGGTGTTGGTGGAGGATTAGGTATGATCTCAGGAGAGTTTTCTGACATTTTAAATTCAGGTTCCTCAATTTGATCTTTTTGCCAAGCTCTAAGTGCCCAAATAATCAAGCCAATCAAAATAAATGAAACTGGAGGAAGTAAAAAGAAATTATTTGGTACATACCAACCACCATTCTGAACCAATGGAAAAATTTCATATTCTAAAATTGTTCCAGTACCAAAGAGTTCTCTTATCGTACCAAGAATTATAAGTATGACGCTATATCCCAACCCGTTACCAAAACCATCTAAAAAAGAGACTCCAGGAGGATTTTGCATTGCAAAAGCTTCTGCCCTTCCCATAACAATACAATTAGTAATTATTAAACCAACAAATACTGAAAGAGTTTTACTCGTTTCATAGTCATAAGCTTTTAATGCTTGATCAACCAAAATTACCAAAGAAGAAATAATTGTCATTTGTACGATGATTCTAATATTTGAGGGAGTTATATTTCTTATCATTGAGATAAAAAAATTAGACAAGCTTACCGTAACAGTCAGTGCTACACACATTATGAGTGTGGGATAGAGCTTACTGGTTACTGCGAGAGCAGAACAAATTCCAAGCATTTGCAAGGCAATGGGATTCTCTTTGAAAACCGGCCTAAAGAGTATCTCAGAATAATTAGACATCTATTTCCTTTAAGTTATTAATGAAATTTAAAAACCCATCACTTCCCATCCAGTAAGCAATTAAGTTAGTAACTCCATTACAAGTTAATGTTGCACCTGATAAACCGTCTACCTCATAAACAAAATCATCACTATTTTCTAGAACCGATCCTTTAATTACTTTCAACGATACTTGACCGTCTTCTTGATAAATTTTCTTACCCTTCCATAAAGCTTTCCACTTAGGATTATCAATTTCTGCACCAAGTCCAGGAGTCTCTTTGTGTTCGTAGAATTCTAAACCAGCAACGGTATTGAAATCTCCCTCAATAGCTAGATATCCATAAAGAATACCCCATAAACCATAGCCTCTGACAGGCAAAATCAAAGTGTTTATCTTGTCGTCTTTATATTCAATATAAACTTTGGAGAACTTTTCTCTTTTTTTGATAGAAGCAATGTCATTTTCAGCTGAAAGAAATTTATATTTACCCTCTTCTCTTAATTCTTTTGCAAGTTCATAAGAATCTGGACTTATATCAACAATCTCACCTTTATCTAAATCAATAATCATTGTTTTGATATTTGACATTGCGTTTTCTACAGACCCATAGACAGTTGTTAAGCCAGCTGAAGAAACGATCTTTTCTGCATATCCAAAACAACATTATTTTCTTGTATTGACCTTAGCTGTATAGCAATGATTGATATTATTGCACTACATAACAGACAGAGACCGATACCTACGAATGTAATGTTTAAAGTACTATCTTTATTGAGTTTGGGCATTTTGAAGAGATAATCTTTTCTTAATATTGTTTTGAACCACAAAGTGATCAATCAATGGAGCCAATAAGTTACCAAAAAGAATTGCTAACATCATGCCCTCAGGAAAAGCTGGATTCAATACTCGAATTAATATCACCATGACGCCTATTACAATTCCATAAACCCATCTACCAGCATTGGTATGTGAACCTGAAACCGGCTCTGTTGCCATAAACACCAAACCAAATGCGTATCCTCCTATAACCATATGCCACCAAAAAGGCATTGAGAACATGGGATTGGTTTCACTACCTACAATATTGAATAAATAACTTGTTAGAATTGTCCCAATTGCAACTCCCATGACAATTCTCCAAGAAGCAACTTTTGTATAAAGCAGTATCGCAAGTCCTACTAATATAGCCAGCGTTGAGGTTTCGCCAATAGATCCAGGAATAAAGCCAAGAAAAGCATTATTCCAAGAATATGCAAGTGTTTGATAGCCATCTTGTGCTGCAGTTCCAAGAATAGTCGCCGCTGTATAACCATCAACTGCAACCCAAGACATGTCTCCTGACCAAGATGCAGGATACGCAAAATATAAAAAAGCTCTTCCTGTTAAGGCAGGATTTAAAAAATTCTTTCCAGTCCCTCCGAATATTTCTTTACCTATTACTAAGCCTACAGCAATACCAAGAGCTGCCTGCCAAAGTGGTGCATTTGGTGGACAAGACAAGGCAAATAAAACTGTTGTGACGAAAGCTCCTTCGCTAACTTCATGCCTTCTTATGAGAGCAAAAATTAACTCACAACCAATTCCGACTGCGAAGACAACAACATAAATAGGAATAAAATATATAGCTCCATAAACTAAACAATCCATAAAACTGTTTGGATTCAATGAGGTAAAAAAAGTAATTAATGGCCAGTGCCAATCTTTTTCGAAAGCTGTATTTGCTAAAGTAAGTTGTTCTATGGCATTAAGAGATTGATAACCAAGGTTATACATTCCTGCAAACATTGTTGGAAAGGTAGCTAACCAGACAACCACCATGATTCTTTGTATATCAGAACCATCTCTTACATGAGTTAAGCCTTTTGTTCTTTTGTCTGAAGAATAAAAAAGATTTTCAATTACGTCAAAGATAGGAAAATAATAAGACAAACCTCCCTTTCCTTGGAAAGTAGGCTTAATTTTATCAAGAAAATTTCTTAACGGATCTTTCATCTCTAAGATATAAGCGCAATTTTAAAGACTTAAACATTTCAATTGAGTTTTTAGAAGATATTCTTCTATATTATGCTTTTATCCATCCTTCTCAATTTTTTCCAAGATGTTCCTTAAAATCAAGCCATAATCATATTTACTTGGACAACTATATGTGCACAAAGCTAAATCTTCCTCATCCAACTCCAATACTCCTAGAGTTTGAGCTAATTCGGTATCTTCAGTAACAATTGCTTTCAATAATTGGGTGATCATTAAATTCATTGGAAAAATTTCCTCATAAACACCTACCGGAACAATAGCTCTAAAGCCACCATTAATTGCTGAAGTAAGATTATATTTATAATTCTTAAATATTGAGGTTAAAAACATTCTTAAAGAAGAATGTTTTCTAATTTCTGGTCTTAACCAGTTTAAAAATTCTCGATCGTCTTTATTTACTTCTCTAATGACCGAAATTTGATTGGAAAAGTTAGAAAGATAAGCTTTAGGTCCTTCGCAAATATGTCCACATAAGACAGAACCAGAAATTATTCTATTTTCTCCTTCTAAGAGTTTTCCTGCAGTTAACTCCTCCACACAAGCGCCATAATTAGTCATAACAATTTCTGGATCAAACACTTGAGGTCCAGAAATAGATATGTATTTTTCATTAGAAAGATAGCCACTAATTAATGTTTTTCCAATTTTTATTATTTCTTGGTAACCAATTGTCCAAATCTGATTTGTTAAAGATGCTGGAGAAATCTTATGTATCTGAGTGCCGACGAGTCCTATGGGATGAGGCCCATTGAATTTATGATAGTTAATATTATGAGAGCTAAACAATTCTAAATCATCATTGGATATACCAAGATGAACTCCATCGTTAGGTAAATAAGAGATTAATTCCAGTCCTTTGTTGAAGGCTTCAAGATTATCTTCAATTATAATTTTAGGCTCAAAAGAAAGAGGATTTGAATCAATCAATGAAATAAATATTTTGTTGGGCAAAGAACCAACCATAGGAACTTTTGAAAACGGCCTCGTTCTAAAAAGACCCAACAATCCATAATCATTTAAAAAATTTAAAACTTGATCGCTAGACTTTTCAAAAGTTGTATCCACTTCGAATGAGTTTTCATCATCATTTTTTTCGATCACCATAGACAAAAAAGATCTTCTGTCTCCTCTATTTATCTCAATAATTTTTCCATTAATTGGAGACAAATGAGAATATCCAGGATTTTTCTTATCTTCGAAGAGTTTTTCTCCCTGCTTAACTTCTTGTCCTTCAGCTACAAACATTGTTGGTCTAATTCCGTGAAAATCAGTACCAAGAAGAGCAACTCTTGAGGTTAAATTTTTCTCATTTGGTAGGTCTTGATTGGTGATTTCTCCCTCAAGAGATAAGTCCAATCCCTTTGTTAAATTAAATTCCATCTTATAAAAATAAAGGTAATCTTAGATACTTTATTCCAGCCATTTTCTTTAGAACTCTCAATAATTGAACGCAGTACCCCAGTTCATTGTCATACCAAGCATAAATAACAATATTTTTTTTATTGCATATAGATGCTTGCGAATCCACAACACATCCAAATCTATTCCCGATTATGTCTGAAGAGACTATTTCAGGTGAATTTGTATAATCTATTTGGTCTTTGTAAATACTATGAAAAGCGGTTTTTCTTAGAAAGTCGTTAAGTTCATCAAGATTCGTCTCTTTTTCAAGATAAAGATTTAAAATTGCCATGGATACGTTTGGTGTTGGTACTCTTATTGCATTTGCTGATAATCTTCCTTTTAATTCCGGAAGCACCTGTGATACAGCATTTGCTGCTCCAGTTTCTGTTAAAACCATATTCAGTGCTGCACTCCTTCCTCTTCTGGCCTTGTCATGATAGTTGTCAATTAAATTTTGATCATTTGTGTAAGAATGAACTGTTTCCACATGACCATTATCTATTCCATACTCTTCTGATATTGCCTTCAAAAGAGGAACAATTGCATTTGTAGTACAGGACGCTGCTCCTAAGATTTTATCTTTTTCAAGGATATCTTTGTGATTCACCCCATAAACTATATTTTTTAGACCGCCCTTTGTAGGCGCTGTAAGCAAGACTTTAGAGATCCCTTTGGATTCTAAGTGTCTTGATAGGCCTGATTCATCTCTATAAACACCCGTATTATCTATTAGAATTGCGTTATTAATATTATGTTTTGAATAGTCGATATCACTAGGGTTATCAGCATAAATAAATTTAACCGGATTACCATTCATCACTAGAGTGTCTGATTCTTCTTCTACTCTGATTGTTCCTTTGAATGGTCCATGAACAGAATCCCTTCTCATTAGTTCAGCTCTTTTAAAAAGATCTTCTGTTTTTGACTTTCTAACAACAACTGCTTTAAGCGAAAAAGTTTCTCCCGCACCGGTGTCCTCTAGAATTAATCTGGTAATAAGTCTTCCAATCCTCCCAAATCCAAAAAGTACCACATCTTGCGGTTTTTCAAGGACTGGAACATGATTGCCAATTGCCTTTTCAGCCTGATCGCGGACAAATTCATCGATATTTTGCCCATGATCATCAAACATAAAGGCTGCTGCAAGAATCCCGATATCGATCTGAGCTGGACCCAAATCAAGTTTTTCTAGGCTAGCTAATATCATCGAAGTTTCATATTCACTGAGTTCATTAGCCTCAACTTCCCTTACCGTCCTGTGAGCCTGCATGATTTCTATCACTGAAAGAGATATCAATGGTGTTCCATACAACAGTATTCGGACATTTTTCTCTATGGAATTTTCCGATGATGGGTATCATCGATTCAACAACGACTGTCTTTCGATCAGTTCTCTAGATAATTATCCGGTTTTCTCTATTCCTCTTATCAGGATTAGAGTCAGATTTTATTGCTGTCATTTATTACAAAGCAGAATATCTTTTAAGTGATAATCAGTATTTCCAAAAATTGCTCTTATCGTTGTAAGACGCTTAAAGTAGTGACCAATGTTTGTTTCATCGGTTACACCCATTCCACCGTGTAGTTGTACAGACTCTTCACCGACGTGCTTTGCAGCTATACCTACTTGATATTTTAAAGCTGAGACTGCTTTTTGAATCATCCGACTTATCGGTGAGCTTTGCAGCGCACATCAAAAGTAAAGATTTTGTTTGTTCGTATGCCATGAAGGTATCAACCATTCTATGTTGTAAAGCCTGAAACGAGCTCAATGTTTCGCCGAATTGTTCTCTGGTCTTAGTGTATTCAAGAGTTATCTCATTCATTTTTCCATAATACCTACTGCTTCTGCAGATATAGCTAAGGTCGCTAGATCAATTACTTCTTCAAGAGCAGTAAAGGCTTCACCTTCTTTCCTAATAAGGAAGATGCCGGGACAGAAACATTTTCAAGCGTTACTTCTGATGCTTTAGACCCGTCAACATTGGAATAGTTTCTTAAAGACACTCCTTTCAAAGTTGGATCAACTATGAACAAGGTAAGACCTTTTCATCTAGTTGGTTACCTGAAGTTCTTGTAACAATGATCATGTTATTGGATGAAGGACCGTTCATGACAACTGCTTTATATCCATCGATGGTATAACTATCTCCTTCTTTTTTGCGACGGTAATTACATCGTTTAGATCAAACCTACTTTGTGGCTCTGAAAAAGCGACAGACATTTGGATTTCACCCGAAATGATTTTTGGTAGAAGCTCCTTTTTTGGTCTTCAGAGCCTAATCTGCTTATCAATCCACCGCTAAAACAACATTTGGGATATAAGGCTCAACCACCAAACCTCTTCCTAAAGATTCCATTATGACCATTAAATCAATCGGACCGCCATTAAAACCTCCATCTGATTCAGAAAAAGGCATTCCCAACCATCCTAGATCAGCAAATGTTTTCCAAAAGTCTGAGCTATAACCCAAATCGGTTTTAATGTTTTTTGTCAATGTCAAAAGATAGTCTTTATCTACAAAAGTAGTAATACTATCTTTCAGTAATTGTTGTTCTTCAGAAAGAAGAGAGTCCATTTAGATACCCAAGACAGCTTTAGCAATAACATTTCTTTGAATTTCATTACTACCACCGTAGATAGAAACTTTTCTTAGTTTAAGTAATGAGGCATCACATTAGCAGCAAAATCAGGACCAATTCTTCCTTCGTTAGAGATCAAATCGTCTTCTGACATAAAAGGATGGGCATAATATCCTAAGGCCTCTACAAATAAATCAGATAAACCTTGTTGCAAATCGGTACCCTTTATTTTAAGAATAGAAGATTCAGGTCCAGGGTGACCGCCTTTTGACATTGCTGCCAAAGTTCTCAGCTCACTATATTCAGCAGCCAATAAATCGATTTCAAGTTTGTTTAATTTATCCATGAACAAATCATCATCTTTTAAAAAACCTTCACCTAAAGGCAGTTCAGAAGTAATTTCTCTTAATCTTCTTATTTCTCTCTTAAGAGCAGGTATACCTCAATTCCAGTCCTTTCGTGAGCCAAGAGAAATTTAGCAATATTCCATCCAGCGCCCTCTTCACCGATGAGATTCTCAGCCGGTACTTTCACATTATCCAAGTAAACCATGTTAACTTCATGAGAACCATCAATAGTGATTATAGGCTTAACCTCAACTCCTGGAGTATTCATATCTATCAAAAGAAAGCTAATACCCTGTTGCTTGATATCAGTAGTTTCAGTTCTGACTAAACAGAATATCCAATCAGCATGTTGAGCCATAGTAGTCCAGGTTTTTGTTCCATTGACAATGTAATGGTCACCATCTTTAACAGCTTTAGTTTTTAGTGAAGCTAAATCAGAACCAGAACCAGGTTCTGAATAACCTTGGCACCACCAAACATCATTATTTATGATACCTGGTAAAAATCTATCTTTTTGCTCCTGAGTTCCAAAAGTATATATAACAGGTCCGCACATACTTACCCCAAAAGGGACTAGTGTTGGCGTATTGGCATCAGCTAATTCATTTTGAAAGATATGCTTTTGGGTCACTGACCAGCCTGTACCACCATATTCTTCTGGCCAATTGATAGCAAACCAACCTTTCTTACTTAAAATTCTTTGCCAAGTAAGGATATCGTCCTTTGAAACAGGAATTCCGTTATCCATTTTATTTTTAATATCAGCAGGATAGTTATCTGCAATAAATGATCTTACTTCGTCCTGAAACTTAAGATCTTCTTCTGAAAAAGATAAATTCATTTAAAACCTCTTTATAGTCTTATTTCTAGAAGTCAGTATTATACACAAACATTTATCTGTTAATACGAAGTAAAAATCATTATGGAAATAACATTTGGTTATCAAAAGAACTTAGTTATATGTAGTAATTCTGATTTATTAAGTAATACTTGGTCAGCATCTCAGAATAAAGATAAGGTTTTATTGCCCGATTTAGAGGTATTACCATACGATAATTTTTCTCCCCACCCTGAGACATCGTCAAAAAGACTCATTGCGCTTAGAAATATTTTGAAGAAGGACTCTTTAACTGTTTTTTCTACAGTACCAGCTTTATTTCAGCCATTTTTTGATAAGGCAAATGTCAATAATCTTTTTTTTGAATTCAAAGAAAAGCAAAAATTAGATAGAGATAAACTTATTATGAATTTAGCTGAAAATGGTTACGAACCCTTTGATTTAGTAATAAAACCTTCTAGTTATGCTTTAAGGGGCTCTGTAGTAGATATTTTTCCATCTAATAGTAACTTTCCAATCAGGATTGATCTAGATGATGATCTAATTTCAAGCATTTCTATTTTCGATCCTGATAGTCAGAGAACATTGAGAAAAATTAATTCCTTTGTTGTAAGGCCCTCAAAAGGCTTTGTTTTAAATGATAGTTCTATAAAAATTTTCAAAAAAATTGGCGTTCCAAGTTTAACGTAGATGGAGAAATATTAGATGACGTAATAAAGGGTAGATTTTTTTCAGGAATAGAGTTTTATTCATCTCTTTTTTATGAAGAAAAGCCTTCTCTAGTTGATTATATGAAAGACTTTAACTTTTTAGTGTGGGCGACGTTTTAGCTGAATCTAAAAACTATTGGAATTTGATTAACAATAGGTATGAAGAATTCATCAGCGATTTAAATAGACCCGTTTTACTTCCTGATGAAATTTTTAACTCTTTACAAGATGTAACCAAATTAATAGATGAATCTGAAAAGATAGAAATTTCTGAAGAGATCTCAGATAAAATTATTGATCCAATTTTTAAAGATTCTTCAGATCAACCCCAAAAATTGGAAAAAGACTTTGATTCGCTACTCAATTTTAAAAAGGATGAACTTGTCGTTCATGCAAATCATGGCATTGGTAAATTTTTAGGATTAAAAAATTTGAATCGAACTGAATGTTTTCTTATTGAGTACCAAAATAATGATTTGATCTATGTTCCAGTAAATGATTTATCTCAAATAACTCCCTACATAGGGGTAAAGGATATCCCTTTGGATTCTTTAAATAAGAAAAAGTGGAGTGAAAAATCAAAAAAATCAAAAATCAAGGCTTTTGATATTGCTTCAGAAATTCTTGAAGCAGAAGCTAAAAGAAGTCTAGAAGAATCTTCTGAAATTTCTTTCGATCTAGATGAATATAAAAAGTTTTGTGATGGGTTTAACTTTTCCGAAACACCTGATCAGGAGAGAGCTATTAAAGAGGTCATTTCTGATTTGATATCTAAAAAACCTCAAGATAGATTAATTTGTGGCGAAGTAGGTTTTGGAAAAACTGAAGTAGCGCTTAGGGCATCATTCATTGTTGCGCAAAGTAACTATCAAGTATGCATACTAGCGCCAACAACAGTTCTTGCTAAGCAGCATTTCGAAGTCTTTAAAGATAGGTTTGCTGACTTTCCTCACAATGTTTGTCTCCTAACTAGAGAACAAACAAATACTGAAAAAGAGGAAATTTACAACAGGATTAATGATAATTCATATTCAATAATCATTGGTACTCATGCTCTTTTTAATAAAGAAATATCATTTAAGAATTTAAACCTTTTGATAATTGATGAAGAGCATAAATTTGGTGTTAGACAAAAAGAACTGATTAGGTCTTTAAAGAAAGGAATCAATGTTATTTCTTTATCTGCAACACCAATACCTAGAACATTAAATCTTTCTTTATCAAAAGTTAGAGATATTTCTTTGATTACAACTCCGCCTATTGGCAGAAAAAGCGTCAAGACAATAGTATCTAGATATTCTCAAAGTCTTGTATTTGAGGCAATTCAAAGGGAATTTTATAGAGATGGTCAAGTATTTTATCTATTAAATAATGTTAGTCAGCTAGAGGAAAAGAAAAATGAACTTGCTGAGAGATTTCCGAATAAGTCTATTGATTTTGCTCATGGTCAACTAAGACCAAAAGAACTTGGCTCAATTATGCAAAAATTTATCAAAAAAGATATTGATTTGCTCGTTTGCACAACAATAATTGAAAGTGGCATTGATATAGAAAATGCAAACACATTGATAGTAGAAAATTCAGAAAATTATGGCTTATCCCAGTTACATCAAATACGCGGAAGAGTGGGAAGATCCAAAAGAGAAGCATTTGCATATTTTCTGTTAAATGAAACCAAAAAGCTAAAAAATAAAGCATTAGAAAGAATTGAGGCATTGCAAGAAAATGAATCACTTTTATCGGGTTTTAGCTTAGCTATGAGAGATTTAGAAATTAGAGGAGCAGGAGAATTACTAGGAGAAAAACAAAGTGGAGCTATAGATGTCGTAGGTTTAACTCTTTTTTCAAAAATGATTGAAGGTGCAATAAAAGTTTTAAGTGGAGAAAAAATTATTGAACAATCTGACATCAATATTGATATTGGGATTTATGGTTTTATTCCCGAGGAAGTTATTCCTCAAGCTGAATTAAGACTGAGTATCTACAAAGAAATTTCATCAATCAAAGAAAATAAAGATCTTGATCAAAATAAAAAAGACTTCATCGATAGATTTGGCGATGTAAATCAAGAAATAATAAATCTTTATGAATTATCTAAGCTAAAAAATATAGCAAGGAAATTAAATATCTTAGAAATTAAGTTCCGAAATGAAAACTTTTCTTTAAAGTTAGCAGAAAATTCAAAATTGCTTCCTAGCTCATCAAAAGTAAAAGAAATTAAATTAAGCGCTAAAGAAATTAAAAGTGATCGTCTTACCTTTATAATGGCAAAATTAGAGAGTTTTCTCGATAAAGATGAAATTTAAAGCGACATTAATAGCCTTTCTTTTTTCAATAAATCTATTATCTGAAGATCAACTTTACGTAGTTGATTTGATATTAATTAAGTATCTTCCAGAATTCGAAACAAATGAAATCTTTACAAAACCTATTGTAAATTTTCCTGACAATATGACTTTTCTTAGAGATTTTCCGTATCCTGAGTTGGAAATTAATTCTGTTCCATTTGATCTTGATTATCAATTTAAAGACTTATTCATGTCTATAAAACTTGATGATGATAGTGAGGATTTTTCAATTGACTGAAATGAAAATGAAACTGAAACTGAAAGTGATATTTATACACCAACATTGAAATTGAAAAGATCAATTTTTGAGATTGACTCTGCAAGAAAATTTTCTTTGGGTGCGGAAGTTTCAAAAATTGCAAAAAGTAGAGACTTTAGAGTCATCTCAACAAAATCTTGGTTTCAAAATATTAAAACGTTAAATGGCGCTGAATTGGTTTTTATTGATAGTGGATTTTTTAAAGGTTCAAGAATATTTGGGTTTATACAGCTATATAAAGAACGTTTTTTACACTTCAATTCACAATTATATTTTTCAGAATTAGATCCGCTAATAGAACAAAATCCTAAATTTATTTCTGGAAAAAATATTTTTGAAGATGAAATTATTATTGATTTATTTATGGAAAAAAACCAAAAAATTCTCTACGAAGTAAAACATTCAAAAAAATTCAGAAGTGGAGAAATTCACTATATAGATCATCCAAAATTCGGAATGTTAGTAAAGCTCACTAAAGCTCAGAAAGAATTTTCTTCTGCTGATAGTGCTGTAATAGAAGATCAATAATCTTTAATTTTTCGTTTTCTTTATTCTCTTCAGCCTCAATTCTTAATGAATTTGTTCTGGATATTGCTTTCTCTAATGTTATTTTCCATGGGCCATTAGTTAATAATCTTTCTTTTATGAACTCATGAAAGTTATCTTTTTCTTTATTAGATGAGAATTCAGGTTTCAAATAATTAATCAATCTTTGAGAAAGTTCTCTATATCTTTCATCTTCAAATCCACTTAAAAGTTTTGCCTTTTCAGCCCAAGTAGAAATCTCAAATCTTTCCATCCAGAGCTTATCGCTATTTGAAGGGAACCGCTCATAAACTTTTTGTTCTAAATATTTATTTGGAGGATACTCTCTTTGATTAATGGTCATTACTTCACAAACTCTATTTTGAAATTCAAGATTCTCTGATACTTGCTTAGCTCTGGATTCAAGCAATTCAAAAGGCGAATCTAAAAAATTGTTAATATTTTTAATTCTGTCGACAGGCATTATGGGGACACTTTTATTGACTGATATTTTTTTAAGACCTCCTCCAGCTCCAAATTGTTCTGATAATTCATAATCTGTCATTTCGAACATTTTCTTTGGATCAAAATATAAATCTATTAAAGCTACTTGATTTGTATGGTTGGGATTTTGCCCACAAGCTATTACAGGATATATATATTTTTTCTTACGATAGATTTCTCCTAAAATAGAGAAAGGCTTAGTCTTTGTTAGCTCTATATTTCCATTTTTTGAAGAACCCTTTATCGCAGCTTTTAAAGCTTCTGGTGCTGAAGCTTTAATTTTTTTCATTAAGTTAACCATCAGCATACAATCAACAATTGCATCATGTGCATTTTCTATAGAAATATTATTTTCTTTAGCTAAATCGGTTAATTTCAGACTTATATTTTCATCCTCATCTTCCGGTATTTTTATTTCTGCAGGATAAAAATTTCCAATAAGTTGAAAAAGACTCATAAGATCTAATCGCTTATTTCCGTTTGTGTTAGTTATATAAGGATCAAAAAGATTCCAATAAAACTGTCTCCTTACAAGTTCCTCATCAAATTTGTGACCATTGTAGGTAACGAATATCAAGTTTTTATCCTTTCCCCAAGAAAGCCATTTTTCTCTTAATGATTTCATCATTTCAAAATGGGAAACACCCTCATCAAGACAATCTGTTTGCCTGTGTACCAAAAAAGCATCTGGAGAAGGCACAATCCAAGGAAGGACTTTTGAGCTTAAATTAAGCTCTTCTAGAATATTAAAATTATTATCGGTAAGAACACAACCTACTTGAATGATTTGTGAAAAATTTATATCGAGCCCAGTAGTTTCTGTATCATAAAAAACAAAGAAATCTTCTGTAAAACTCATTCTTGAATTATAGAGTAACGTACGTCAAATTATGACGTTACTTGTAATAGGCGTTATCTTTGAAAGTATGATCTGTAGAGTCAATTATTTCGGAAAGTTCTGGAATATTCTCCTTCAAAGTCTTTTCAACACCGTTCTTTAAAGTTAAATCAACCATTCCACATCCCTGACAGCCGCCCCCAAATCTTAAAACTGCTTTTGATGACTCTATAACTTCGACTAAGCTTACTTCACCTCCGTGAGAAGCTAGTGAGGGATTGATTTCGCTATAAAGATAATAATTTATTTTTTCTTCTATAGAGCTATCTTCTTTTAAATTAGGGATTTTTGCATTTGGGGCTCTGATGGTAAGTTGGCCGCCAAATTTATCTGGATGATAATCTACTTTGCAATCCTCTAAAAAAGGTAAACTTTCACTTTCTAAATAGATAGATATCTCGTCACAATCCATCAATATATCGTCTTCTTCTTCTTCTCCAACTTTACAATAAACAATGCAGGTTTCTGCCTTCATTGTTCCTGGATCAGAAACAAAAATTTTAATATTTGTTGGTTCTTCTTGGCTGTTTAAAAGATCTTTAAGATAAGTAACAGCGGATTCAGAAACAGTGACATTAGACATAGATTAGATCTTAGACTCCATCTCAGGAAGAGCAGTAAATAAATCTGCAACTAGACCGTAATCAGCAACTTGGAAAATTGGTGCGTCTTCATCTTTGTTTATGGCAACAATTACTTTGCTATCTTTCATTCCTGCTAGGTGTTGAATTGCACCGGAAATACCTACTGCAATATACAAATTTGGAGCAACAATTTTTCCTGTTTGACCTACTTGATAATCATTTGGAACAAAACCAGAATCTACGGCAGCTCTCGATGCACCAATAGCTGCACCGAGCTTATCAGCAATTCCTTCAAGTAAATTGAAATTTTCTCCATTTTGCATTCCTCTTCCACCAGATATGATCACATCTGCAGAAGTGAGTTCCGGTCTATCTGATTCGGCAAGCTCATCTTTAATGAATTGAGAAATTCCAGCGTCATTGATTTCTTCAAGTTTAACAATTTCAGCAGAACCGGAATCTGAAGGAACTGGATCAAAAGCAGTAGTTCTTACTGTAATTACCTTCACATCGTCTGAAGAGGTTACCGTTGCAATACAATTTCCTGCATAAATAGGCCTTTGGAAAGTATCATTTGATTCAACAGAGCTTATATCAGAAATCTGTGCAACATCTAAAAACGCAGCCACTCTAGGCATGTAATTTTTACCATTTGTCGTAGCAGGTGCAAGAATAGATGAATAATCACCACTTAAGTTTTTTATAAGTAAAGAAATATTCTCTGCAAGGAAATTCTCATACTCAGGAGAATCAACATAAAGGACTTTAGAGACACCATTTGCCTTAGCTGCCGACTCAGCAACGGTGTTACAGTTGGATCCTGCAACTAAAACATGAATTTCTTCATCAAGTTGTAAGGCAGCGCTAATTGTATTAAGAGTTGCTCCTTTTAATTCTGAATTGTCGTGTTCTGAGATAACTAATGCTGTCATGTTATTACTTTTGCCTCATTTTTTAATTTATCAACTAGTTCATCGATGCTCTCTACTATTATACCAGCCTCTCTTTCCGGTGGAGGAGATACTTTAACAGTAGAAATTCTTGGGTTTAAATCTATACCTAATTCTTCTGCGTTTAATGACTCTAAAGGTTTTTGTTTTGCTTTCATGATATTTGGAAGAGAAGCATATCTCGGCTCATTCAATCTCAAGTCCGAAGTCACAATAGCAGGAAGGTTTATTGAAATAGTCTGCAAACCTCCATCTACTTCTCTAGTAACCTCTGCTTTTCCGTCTGAGATTTTTAATTCTGAGGCAAAAGTAGCTTGGGGATATCCAAGCAATGCAGCTAGCATTTGACCGGTTTGGTTATTATCTCCGTCAATGGCTTGTTTTCCCATCAAAATCAAATCAGGATTATCTCTTTCAACTATAGATTTTAAGGCTTTTGAAATACCCAATGGCTGGGGTTCATACTCCGTTTCGATTAGGATTGCTTTATCAGCACCTAAAGCAAGAGCTGTTCTTAATTGTTCTTGAGCGCTGCTTTCGCCAACTGTAATTGCAGTAATTTCTTCTGCAACCCCAGCTTCTTTGAGTCTTACAGCCTCTTCAACAGCTATTTCGCAAAAAGGGTTTATTGCCATTTTTACGTTGTTTAAGTCAACACCAGACTCATCAGCTTTTGGCCTAACTTTAACGTTATAGTCAACCACTCTCTTTATTGGAACTAAAATCTTCATAATTTACCCTTATAATCTATACTGGAATATCACAAGAAGGATATATTCTATAGGATGATGAATGTCTATCAAAGTATTAAAATGCCTTTAGTTAAAGGGTTATAAATTAATAATTTTGCTTACCCCATGAGATGAAATGAAAAATATCCATTTTGAAAAAAATGCTGAGATAAAGGTTTTCTAAATGAGTGATCAAATAGAAAGAGATTGTATGGAATACGATGTTGTGATCGTAGGTGGAGGTCCGTCTGGATTATCAACTGCAATTAGAATTAAACAATTAGCTGCAGAGAATAATGAAGAAGTTTCTGTATGTTTGATTGAGAAAGGTTCTGAGATAGGCGCTCATATACTCTCGGGTAACGTTTTCGAACCCACGGCGCTGAATGAACTTATTCCTGACTGGAAGGATAAAGGTGCTCCGCTAAATTCTCCTGCTACTAAAGATGTTGTGAAATTTATTATTTCAGAAAATTTATCTTTTAATATTCCCTTCCCTAGTTTCTTGATTCCAACTTTCAATAATCATGGTAATTACGTGATGAGTTTGGCTAATTTCTGTAGATGGCTTGCTTCACAAGCTGAAAATCTTGGAGTTGAGATTTTTCCTGGATTTACAGCATCAGAAATTATTTATGATGGAAATGTAGTAAAGGGAATTTTAACTGGAGAGATGGGAATTTCAAAAGATGGAGAAAAGAAACCTTCGTACCAGCCTTCAATGGAGTTGAGAGGCAAATATACTATTTTTGCAGAAGGGTGTAGAGGACATTTGGGCAAACAACTCATTAAAAACTATAATTTAGACAATGATAAAGACCCTCAACATTATGGTATTGGATTTAAAGAAATTTGGGATATTGCTCCAGAGGATCATAAAGAAGGAACTGTCATGCATACTATGGGCTGGCCCAGTAATGGGACTATATCTGGTTCATATTTTTATCATGGGGAAAACAATCAAGTTTATCTAGGATATGTTGTGCCACTTGATTATGAAAATCCTCATTTGAGCCCTTTTGACGAGTTTCAGCAATGGAAACAACAAAAGGATATTAAAAAAGTTTTAGAAAAAGGGAAGAGAGTTGCATACGGAGCAAGAGCATTAATAAAGAGGCTATCAATCAAGGCCTAAAATGACCTTTCCTGGCGGACTTATAGTTGGAGACAACGCAGGCACTTTGAACTTTCCAAAGATTAAAGGAACTCACACAGCGATGAAGTCAGGAATGATAGCTGCGGAAGTGATTTTTGATGCAATAAAAAATAAAATAAATGATGCAGATTTAACAGACTATGAAACAGTATTTGAAAAATCCTGGGTCAACAAAGAACTTCATAAAGCGAGGAATTGGGGTCCATTTTTACATAATGGATTAAGATGGGGCTTCAAAGGCCTTATAGGTGTTGCCTTAGCTGCAATTGATCAGCTAATTTTTAGAGGTAAATTACCCTTCACACTTAATCACCCTACTCCCGATTATGCTTGCTTAAAAAAAGCCTCAGAAACGAATCCTATAACTTATCCAAAACCAGATGGCATTGTTTCATTCGATAAGTTGTCTTCTGTTTTTCTTTCTAATACAAATCATGAAGAAGACCAACCCTGTCATCTTACTTTAAAAGATGCCTCTATTCCGATTTCTAAAATCTTCCAGATTACGATGAACCAGCTCAAAGGTACTGTCCGGCAGGTGATATGAAGTCGTCGAAAAAGACGGCCAGAAAATATTTCAAATAAATGCGCAAAACTGCGTCCATTGTAAAACTTGTGATATCAAGGATCCAAGTCAAAATATTGTATGGGTAACTCCTGAAGGAATGGGAGGCCCTAATTACCTAACATGTAATTGCTCAGATTATTTTCCTAACGAAAATACATCATTATTTGAAAATATCTCAAGATTGTTATTCTCAGAATTTAGACTAGCTTCTTCCACTAACTGATAAAATACATTCCTTGAGATCAATGCTTCTAGATTTTTTCTAACCAAAAGATAAGGAGAAGGTTCCTGAGTTTTATCGTCTATCTCAACTCTGAGAGGGTTTTTCTTACTCAAAGTCACAACTTCATCAACATTTGTTTGAAACAGGTAGACTTCATTACCATCAATAATTTCTTTATTAAAAGTTTTAACAACAAAAGGCTTATCTTCAACCTGAAGCATAATCTTTTCAACAGGAGTAACTAGATAATAACTACCATCATCATCTAGTCTTATGACAGTGCTAAAAAGCTTAATCATTTTTCTCTACCAATTTGAGAATTTTTAAAAAACCATTTACCGTCTCTCGCAATTCTCATATCAACGTTTTCACAAAGAGGAGGATCCCATTTATCAACAGGAGGTAGCTTATTATCTTTCTGCGCTTCTAATATGGTCTGAAACAAAGAGCTTGTGTTTATTTCTTTAGACATTAAATAATTGTAGGTTCTTCCTCTAATTTAATTTTGTACTTTTTTTGACTAAATTCTTTATTTTAGTTCGAAGTTTTAAAATTGAGTCGGGTGCCTTATCTTCATTTATCAAAACTAGCGAGTGTCTATTTGAGACTCTTGCTTTATAAAATTGAATCCTTTTAATCCAGAATTCTCAATTAGCCAGGCAGCAGAAATTTTAATTAAAGCGTCCTGATTGTAAAATTTTACTTTTGGCTCTAATACTTTAAGAGATTTAAATTCATTTTTATTCATAAGAGGATTTTTAAAGAAGCTCCCTACGTTTGGATTTACTTTATAGTTCTCTAGTTTTTTATTACGAATTTCTAAAATTTTTTTCTTATTTCTAAAGCTTTTGTAAATTTAAAATTTCTCAAATCTTCATAACTATTCTTTGGTATAAATTTTTTATCTAATTTAAAAAAAATATTTTTTATAAATAAGTGATTGTTCTTTTTAAAAAATGAACCCCGATAACTAAAATCACAATTTTTGTTATTCAAGATCTCAGTATTACCGTCTGCAAAATTAAAAACTTCAACATGCTTTACATAATTTGAAATTTCTTCTCCATAAGCGCCTATATTTTGAATTGGTCCCGCTCCAACAGTACCAGGAATCCCTGATAAATTTTCTAATCCAAATAGAGAATTTTTCAAACAATAAAGTACAAATTTATCCCAATTATAGCCACTAGATATTTTTACATTATCATTCGTTATTTTTTTTTCTTTTTATAAAGATTTTTAATTACATGCCTATCGAAATCTTTTCTAAAAACCACATTAGTCCCCTCTCCTAAAATAAAAACTTTAATTTATTTTGTTTAATAAAATTAAAGGCTAAGTCTAAATCTTTATCTGATTTGCACTCTATGAAGTATCTAGACTTCACAGCAATTCTTAAAGAATTAAGCTCGTTAAGATTTTTATTAATAATTATTTTCTTTTGCAATCTCATTTGCTCTATTTAAATCTTCTTCTGTATCAACTCCCAGATGAACTTCAGAGACAGATTTGAGTACATTAATCGTTACTCCATTATCCATTGCCCTGAATTGCTCTAGTTTAAAATTTTTTTCATTTTCACTTGGCTTCCAAGAAATGAAATCTTTTAATATTTTGTATTTAAATGCATAAACACCCTGATGAATAAATAGATTTTTTTGTAGCTTCGTATTTCTAAAAAAATTTAATGCAATTCCATTACGAACAACTACTTTTACAATATTTGGATTATTTATATCGCTTTTGGAGATTAAATCACTATAAAGGGTAGCCATAGATACATTTTTTTGAAAAAATATCAAAAAGATTATTCAAATCATCTGGGTCAATGAAAGGTTCGTCGCCTTGTAAGTTTATGATGACGTCATTATCATTCAAACCTAATTTTGCAACCGCTTCATAGACTCTGTCTGTGCCTGAATTATGATCAGCAGAAGTCATTACAATATCTTTACTATTGAATAATTTAGAAATTTTCACAGAATCTGTAGCAACTTGAACTTTATCAGCAGATGATTTTATTCCAGCATCAAAAGTCCATTTGATCATAGGCTTATTTTTAATTAATCGAAGAGGTTTTCGGAAGCCTCTCAGATTGGATTCTTGCGGGAATAATAATTATTTTTCTCAAACTTTAATTTTTTAAATAAATTATTTCTAAACTCTTTCATCAATGATTGGCTCAATCTTTAAATACCAGCAATTAGGATTTTTAAGAATTTGCATTTAATAGCATCTTTTTCTGTCATTACAATAGGCAAGTCGTTGAGTTCACTAAAATCAGTATCAATAAATTCATGATGGTCAGGAAATTTTTTTTCAATAACTTGAAAATCTAGACTTCTTAAAAGAGAAAAAAGCTTGTTGGATTCCCAATCCCAGCAATTCCATAAACAATCTTGTCTTTGTTCCAATCTTGAATATTAATTGATTGGTTGGTCACTAGATTTACCCAATGAATAGGCTTATAGGACATTAAAAAATTATTTTCTTTTGTTTCAGCTTCCTTGGAATAAAAAGAGTTTGTATAATTACAAAATCAATTTGTTCTAGTCTCTTAATTGGCTCTCTAAGTGGTCCGGCGGGAATTAATAAATTGTTTCCAAATTTTCTAATTCCATCAATCATTGCAATTTCAATATCTCTTCCCAGTTTAAAATGTTGCAAACCATCATCGCTAATAAGAATATTGCAACTAGTCTTTTCTATTAAAAATTTTGCTGCGTTTAACTCTATTTGATCCTATTACCACAGGACAATTAGTATTTTTATGTATTATTAACGGTTCATCGCCTACATCACTGGGGCTGGAAGATGAATTTATCAAAATAGGATTATTATTTGACAACCCTTTATATCCTCTTGAAACGATTCTGGTAAATATCCCTCTTTTTGAGCTCATTTGCTAACCAAATCACTAAAGGTGTTTTCCTGTTCCTCCTACTGTTAAGTTTCCTATGACTATGGTCTTAAAATCAGGTTTCCATGCAGAGCTTAAATTTCTTTTTCTAAAGACTTTAAATAAAAATCTATACAGCCAAGATATGGGTAAAAGGATTTTTATCCATGATTTATTTTGATACCAAGCTTCCTCGATAAAATTTGCAGTTTTTGTTCTGAAATTGAAAATTGAGACTTTAAAACTGGAATTTTTGGCACTTCTTTCTCTTCTTCATCTGTAAATTGGTTTTTATAAAGCTCAAAATATGATTTTTGTAAATTCATTAATTCTTCATGTGTACCGCTCTCAACAATTTTTCCATCTTTTAAGACAATAATATTTTCAGCGTTTTCGACTGTCGACAGTCTATGAGCAATTACTATGGTAGTTTTTCCTATTTTTAAATTATTTATGGCTTCTTGGATTTGATTCTCTGATTCTGAATCAAGAGCAGAAGTAACCTCGTCAAGAATAATTATAGGAGCATCCTTGAGCAGAGCTCTTGCAATTGCTATTCTTTGTTTTTGGCCTCCAGACAGCAAAGTACCATCATCTCCAACAATAGTGTTATATCCATTTGGAAGACTTTCTATGAAGTCGTGAGCAGAAGCTTTTTGCTGCTGAAATAATTTCTTCGTCAGAAGCAGATGGTTTGGCATAACAAATATTATTCTTTATGGAATCATTAAATAAAACTGTATTTTGACTTACGATCGATATGAGACTTCGTAAATTTTCTAATTTTAAATCTTTGCAGTTATATTCATCAATTTCAATTTCTCCTTTCGAAATCTCATAAAATCTTGGAATTAAGTTTACTAAAGTAGTTTTACCTGAACCTGATTTACCGACGATTGCAAGAGTATTCCCCTTTCAATAGAAAAATTAACATTATCAAGAATTTTTTCATTTTCACTATAAGAAAAGCTGACGTTTTTAAATGTAATATCGCCTCTTATGTCTGATATTTCATCGCTTCCATCGTTTATTTCAGGCTTAAGATCAATTTGATTGAAGATAACATCAGCCGCTGCAATTCCTCTTTGAATCATTGCATTCGTAAGAGACAAATACCTTACAGGTCTTGGAAGCATTGCTGCAGCACCAAAAATGCTATGAATGTTCCCGGAGACATTCTTTCAAAGAAAGAAGCATCTAAAGCTACCCAGGTAATTACAGCAAGTGCTAATGCTAGAAACATTTGAATAATTGGAGATTGAAGAGAGTTTGTTAATTCAAGCTTCAAATTTTGATTTCTATTATCATAATTTACAGCATCAAATTTATTTATTTCGTTTCCTTGCTGACCAAATATTTTTACTTCTTTATTAGCATTAATAGATTCAGAACTTACTTGAGTAACGTCTCCCATAGAGTTTTGAATTCTTGTACTTACTCTTTTCATTCTTTTACCTGCGAGAGATACCACCAACAAAATAAAAGGAGATGCTACAAAAGCAAAGCAGTAAGCTTCCAATTCAAAAAAATCAAATATCCTAGAAGACCCAAAACAATTAAACCTCTCTTACCAAAATGGTTATAGCATATGTTCCAGAGTCCTTAATTTGTGTGACATTAAAAGTCATCCTCGACAAAAGATGACCGCTGTTACTCATATCGTAAAAATTTGAGGGGAGATATACCAAAGATTTAAATAAGTCTTTTCTTAGATCATAAATTAATCTGGTTGAAACAATAGCCATATTAAAATGTCCAACGAAGTAACCTATTCCTCTTCCTAGAGCAAAAAGCAGAAGAAGCAAAGGAAGATAAAGATTTAGAGAGTTATCTGGTTTAGAAATATAATCTACTATCTGCCTGAACCAGTCAGCAATTCCAACCTGCGATAAAGCAAATAAAAGATATCCAGCAAAACTTAATATGAAAAAACCCAAATTGGGAAAAACATAAGAAATTATCCTTGAATAGGAACTTTTTTTCATTTCTTTAGTATTTTAAACGAATATACCAGAATCCATGGTAAGTATTTTATCTCCAAAACTTCTAAATTCTTGATCATGAGTAGCTACAATGACTGAAGAGTTATATTCTTCGGCAATATTATTTAGAAATCTTATTACCTCCTTTGAAGTACTCTTATCAAGATTACCTGTCGGCTCATCTAAAAAAATCAATTCAGGTCTATTTATTAAAGCTCTTGCCATTGCAACTCTCTGTTTTTCTCCTCCGGAAAGCTGACTTGGAAAATGATTCAATCGATCAGACAAATCAAATTTTTCTAAAATTTTAGAAGCTTCACTTAGGGATTTGTGTTTATCTATTCCAAGAATCATTGCGCTTAAAGCTACGTTTTCAACAGCTGTAAATTCTTTCAAAAGATGATGAAACTGATATACAAATCCCATATTTTTCCTTCTTAAGAAAGTTAACTTATTATGATTATTTTCATAATGAAGATTTTTATAAATTATTTGACCTTCTGAAAACGTGTCTAAGCCGCTCAATAAATTTAGTAATGTAGATTTACCAGATCCAGACCTACCATAAATAACGATTTTTCATTTGTATTTATCTGAAAATTAATTTTATTTACAGCCTTAATTAATTTATTACCTTCTTCAAAGACTTTAGATATTTCTCTGGCTTCAAGTAAATTATTCATTTCTTAAGATTTCAACCGGATGAAGTTTACTTGCTCCTCGCAGGAAAAATTACAGAGGCAACTGTTATTACTAAACTCACAGCAACTATATAGAAAAGAGAATCAATTCTAATGTCATAAGGAAAATAAGAAATGAAATAAGTACCAAGATACTCCATTAATCTAGATAATTGAGATTCAAATATGGTGGATCCTATTAAGAAAGTTATTCCTGGGCCAAAAATCAAACCTAAAATCGTTCCAATTAAAGCTATTAATATTCCTAAAAATAAAAAAACTTTGTAGATTTCTTTACTAGTCATACCCATGGTTTGCAAAATAGCAATTTGTTCTCTTTTTTCATTGATCATTGTCATCAACATCGAAACAATATTGAAGGCTGCAACAACTATTATTAGAGATAATAAAAGAAACACTAAACTTTTTCCATCATGATGGCTTCGAATAATGGACCGTATGTATATGACCAATCTTCTGCATTCATTAAGATATTTGTATCTTTCTCAGCAAGTATCAAAGATTGCCAAACTAGGTAGGGAGCTTCAAAAAGATCATTATATTTAAGTCTAAAACCATGAATTTTATTTTCTAATCCTGTCAAAATTCCAGCGTTTTCTAGCGAGACATAGGCAAGTGTTTCATCAATATCTTTAGAACCAACATTAAATATTCCTACTATTTAAAAACTTTTGATCTTGGAAAATATCCGGCAAATGAAGAGTTATTGTCGGGTAAAATTAAAGAACTTTATCTCCTAGATTAACATCTAGTTTTCTTGCTAATAATTTTCCAATAATGAGGCCATTATTATCTTGTAGATTAGAAAAAAATCTTCTTTCATATATTCGTGTATGACAGATACCGTTTTATCTTTATCGGGTGATACACCATTTACAAGAGTACCAGCTACAGAAATCACTTTTTATTAAAGCTTCGGTTTCAATATAGGGAGAAATTCCTAGAATATTTTTATCACCATATAGGTTGAGTTCGATATTCTCCCAATCATCGAGAGGATTTACGCCGTATATAGATGCATGAGGAATAACGTTTAGAACTCTCTCTTTTAATTCCTTCTCAAATCCATTCATTACTGAAGAGACTATTATTAAAACAGCTACTCCAAGAGACGTGGAAATAAAAGCCAGAGCTGAGATGAAAGAGAGAAAGCCAGACTTTCTCCCCCTCAGGTATCTCAAAGCTATAAATAAAGGAGTATAGTTTTGAGACATTTGAATTGTTTCAAAACTATTTTTTTAATATTTGATTTTTCATTGATTCAAACATTTTGCCCTATACGGAGGCATCATTTGAGCCATTAAATCTGCAGAAAACTGTTTATAAACTGCCTTGGCATGACTGAACTCCTTAAACCCATCATGTCCATGATATGATCCCGTTCCGCTAGGTCCTACCCCTCCGAAAGGAAGTTCTCCTGACCAATATGCCAAATAACATCATTTAAAGTTACTCCACCAGAGGTAGTATTTTCAAGAACCTTTTCTCTTTATCCTTATCTTTACTGAAAAGATAAAGTCCTAGAGGTCTCTCTTTAGAATTAACATAACTAACAGTTTCGTTAAAATCATCATATTCCTTTACAGGTAATACTGGACCAAAGATTTCTTCTTGCATTATTTTCATATCATCAGTTGGATTTAAAACCAAAGTCGGAGGAATTTTATGCAATTCTTGCTGCTCAAAATCTTCGTCAGCTGGATTTATCTCTAATACCTCAGCTCCTTTTCTTTTGCGTCAGCTACAAGTTCATTAATTCTTTCGTAATGTTTCTCGTTGATAACGGAAGTATAATCCTCGTTATATTTTAAATCCTCAAACATCTCACCAATGACTTCGCTAGATGCATTAGCAAACTCTTTACTTTTACCTTTTGGAAGCATTAGATAATCTGGAGCTAAACATATTTGTCCGGCATTCATTGTCTTACCACGCATGACTTTTTTTGCTACTTCAGACAAATTAGCGTCTTCATCAACAATCACAGGTGATTTTCCTCCTAATTCTAAAGTAACCGGAACTAAATTTTCAGATGCAGCTTTCATCACTTTTTACCAATTTGAGTTCCTCCAGTAAATAAAAGGTGGTCAAATGGCAATGCACTAAAGGCTGCGCCAACTTCTGCATCTCAGTAAATACTGCCGCTTCAGATTTATCGAAATAAGCTTCAAACATTTTTTAGTTATTTCCGAGGTAGCAGGAGTCAATTCAGAAGGTTTAATCATGGTTCTATTTCCAGCTGCAAAAATACCTGCAAGAGGCGCTAAAACTAAATTCACCGGAAAATTCCATGGACTTATTACTCCAACAGTGCCAAGCGGTTGATACTTGATATAGGATTTTGAGCCAAGGAAGCCCATCATTAATCTTATGAAAAATGGTTGATTTACATTTGATGGTCTTTTTTCATCCTTAGTCCACTTATCTATATTTTTTAATGCATGCTCCAAAACTCCGATAGTAGAAACAATTTCAGAAAAGAAACTTGCTTTGGGATCTCTATTACCAAAATCCTTTTGGAGAGCATCCAATATTTCTTCATTATATTCTTTGAGCATCGCAATACAGCGATTAAGCCTGTCCTTTCTTAATTCTATACTTGCAGGACCTTCTTCAATGTGAAGTTTCTTTTGGAGTTTTAATATATTCTCCATTTCTTGTAACGTTTCAGTACTCATATTTTTCTCCTTTCAAAATTTAAACTGATCTTTGTTTTTTATCCTTTTCATTAGATTTTTTTATCGTATTTCTTATATTATCCCAATCTTCGTCAGTTAGGCTATTAAGATTAGCAAAAGTACCTGATGAAGAAAGATACTGCGCACCATCAATTGCAATGGTTTGCCCAGTTAAATATTCACATCCATCAGCCATCAAAAAAGTCGCTAAATTTCCAAGTTCTTCCATTTCTCCTGCCCTTTGCAAGGGAATATTCATATACTGGCTTGAAACTTTTTCATCTTTATTAGAGTCGCCTGTCTGGGGCATTAATCTCGACCAAGCTCCCTCTGTAGGAAAAGGACCAGGAGCAATTGCGTTTAACCTTATCCCATACTGCCCCCATTCAACAGCCAACGATTTTGTCATGGCATTAATTCCTGATTTAGACATTGCAGAAGGTATAACAAAGGGAGAACCTGTCCATACCCAAGTTGCTAGAATTGAAACAATGCTGCCCTTTTGCTTATTTTCAATCCATCTTTTACCAACTGCGTTTGTTATATAAAAAGTTCCGTGAAAAACGATGCTAGCAATAGCATTAAAACCATTAGCAGATAAATCCTTGGTTCTGCTGATGAAATTACCTGCGGCATTGTTAACCAAGCCAGTTAAAGGTTTCTCTGCAAATAAATCTTCTATTGCCGATTCAATTGCTAGAGAATCTCTAATGTCTAAAGCAAAACATGAAATATTACCGCCCGTTTCATCGGTTAGTTCTTTTACCGTATCTTGTAAAACTGGTTCTCTTCTTCCACAAATTACAACCTCAGAACCATGTTTCAAAAAATGTCTAGACATTTCCTTTCCTAATCCTGAGCCTCCGCCCGTTACAAGAATCCTTTGTCCTTTTAAAGCATCTTTACTAAACATCCTCTCTCACTCCTGTTTTAATAAAATTAAAAAATAGTTTTTGATTATAAAACATATATAAGATAAGAAATAACCCCAAAAAAGAAATAAAAAGATATGGAAAGCTTGGATTAATCATATACAAAGGCATTATTGAAAAAGGAGTTAATAAATGACCCAAAGGAAAGACTGTGCCCATCATTCCAGAAGCAGATCCTTGTTCATTCTTATTTATTGATAAGGAGAGAATAGAAACATTACCAGGTCTTGCCAACCCACCTCCGAAACCAAATATAGCTAACAATAAATAGAAGGAAATAATTTCTTCTACATTTGAAAGCATGTAGAAAACAATAGACATAAGAAATAGACCTATAAAAACTAGAGATTTAGGATTTAGGGAATATTTATCAACTATGAAAAGTTGCGTGATTAACCCTGATAAAGCGACTATTGCAAAGCCAATTGAGACAAAGAAATACAAATCTTCAGGGTTTTTTATAATTACGTCGTTTACATACAATGAGGAAGTCAAAACTATACAAGCATTTGCAATTCCCAAAAAGAAGCGATTATCAAGAAGGAAATACTCTTTATCTGAAAATTTAAGCCTTTCATTATCTTCCTGATTTTGAAAAACGAATCGTCTTTTTTAATAATTTGAAATTGAAAAAACCTATCAAAAGTCCTAATAAACTCAAGAAACAAAAGGCATCAATATATTATTACCAGATAACAACATTATAAAACCAACAGCTACTGGACCTAAAACAACTCCAAATTGCCAGCCTGCATCTAGCCTAGCAAATCCCGAAGTTCTATTTGTGGTATCTGTAATGTCTGCAATTCTTCCTCCTGCGGAGGGTCTAACTGCACTTCCTAGCAAGCCATTAATTAATCTTGCTCCAATAAGCATTATAAAAAGAAGAGAAAGAGAAATAGGATAAAGTTGCGCAACTTTTATAATTCCTGCAAATAAAAATAAAGAAATAGCAAAACCGATAATACCGAGCATGAAAATCTTACTTCTTCCTATTTTATCGCTTAATCTTCCCCAAAAAGGGCTAAAGAAGATCCATGCTAAAGCAGAAATAGAAAAAATCAGTCCTACTTGAAACTCATTAAATCCTAAAGATCTTATTTCTTGAGGAATTAATATAAAAATTGTTGATTGACCAGCCCCAATGCATGCCAAAGCCCCAGATAAAACCCATATAGAATTTGGAGTTTTATTTTTTTTAGTCATACGCAAGTAACAAACTAAAAATATTATTTGATGAATAATCTAAAATAAGAAATTCATAATATTCAGTAAGCGCATGAGTCCATTCGTGTTCAAATTTTTTTGGCTCATTAGATAATTCCTTTTTTAATACAAAAAATTCAGTCTCTTTCTTTGAGATCAGTTTTATTTTTGTCATTAAAGCTTCTTTAAGGTCATCAGAAATATTTGGAGTGTTCTTTCGCTCTTTTAATATAATTTTTGTTAAAGAATTAAAAAATTCATGATTATCAATTAATTGATAATCTGAATCGTTTAATAAATTACTTTTAAAGGGCCCATGAAAACCTTTTACTTTGTTGAACATGAAATCAGTTAATTGAAAGTCAAGCATTCCTTTTTCTAATATTTGATTTATTAAAAAAGAACTTTCTATTGAATTTAAGTATTCATTAAAAGTTAGATGAACAAAAATTGCCTGCCCATGTTCGTGCAAACGCATAGAATCTATACCAGAAAGCTTGATATTTAAATTATCAGGAAAGGAAATGACATTTCTATTGCCAGTCATAAAGATCTAATACCTACCAAAGATCTAATTTTTTTTAGGTTTGCTGAAGCTATTTTTTGGGCTTTAATTTCCCCTTCTCTTAAAATCTCTTCTACCTTTTTTGGATTATTTATTAAATTTAGATATTTATCTCTAAAGGGCGCTAATTCGTGATTGATAATCTTAAAAAGTTCTTTTTTTAAGTCTCCCCAACCCATTCCCTCATCAAAATAATCATTTATTTTTATAAGATCTTTTTCATTTCCAAAACACTTGAAATATTTATATAAAATAGAATTTTTAGGTTTTTTCTCACCAGGCTCTAGAGAATCAGTTTTAATTTGATTTATTTTTTTTTGAAGTGTTTTTTCTCCTGAAAAGAGATCAATATAATTTGAGTAACTTTTTGACATCTTATTACCATCTATTCCAGGTAAAACTGAGTTTGTCTCATCAATCATTGGCTCTGGCAGATTAAAAAAATTGCCGTAAGTTAAATTAAATTTATTAGCAATATCTCTTGTCATTTCAATGTGTTGCTTTTGATCACTCCCGACAGGAATCAACTCTGCATTAAAGATCAAAATGTCAGAAGACATCAATATAGGGTAATTATACAAACCCATTTGTACATTTTTGTCTTTGTCTTTTCCGTTTGTGGCATCTTGAAGAGCTTTATATGCGTGTGCTCTATTCATCAGCCCTTTAGGAGTAATAGAAGTAAGTATCCAGTTCAACTCCATAATTTCTGGAATGCTTGACTGTCTATAAAAGACTGTATTTTTTAAGTTCAATCCGCAGGCAATCCAAGCAGCTGCTATTGAGAGTGTAGATTGATGTGTTAAATCAGGATCTTGTTGTTTTATTAAGGAATGATAATCAGCTAAAAAAATAAAAGACTTTGATTTTTTTGATAATTCTATCGCAGGACGCATAGCTCCTACATAATTTCCTAAATGTGGAGAACCATTAGTTGTTATGCCAGTTAAAACAGAAGACATGTGGTTAGTATAAAAAAAAACACCAACAAAGTGGTGTTTTTAACCGAAGTTAAAGGGGTCTAGTGGGTTGACTAGCACAGGCGAAAAACCCTTCTCCCTGTAGGTGGCGTAATTTCTTACGTCTTCTCACCCTTCTCCTTCTATTCTTTAGCTTCCTTTTTATCGTCTCGAGTTAATAAAATTTTCACTAAAGCTTAAGTATGATTTTAGGTAAGTGAAAAACTTTTGCAATAGCAAAATAAGACTTTTTAAGATTAAGTTTTCATAAAAAAAAATTCTTTTATCTCTGAAGATTATGAAAACTTTTTTTTTAAAAATTTTTGGCGGAGGGGGTGGGATTCGAACCCACGAGGCCATTGCTGACCTGCCGGTTTTCAAGACCGGTGCATTCAACCAAGCTCTGCCACCCCTCCATTGATATATAAGCTTTTCAGAGCTTTGTTTAGTATTTAAAGCAGTTCTTTAATTACCTGAAACTTTTCTATCTATTCCTTCCCAATAAGGATCTCTCAATTCTCTTCTGAGAATTTTTCCTGAAGGATTTCGAGGAAGTTCTTTAATGAATTCTATAGATTTAGGACACTTATAGGCAGCAATCTGAGATCTGGTATAGCTGATAATTTCTTCTTCAGATAATGAGCTTTCACCGAT
The DNA here is from genome assembly GCA_019652555.1 of Gammaproteobacteria bacterium. Lineage (GTDB taxonomy): Bacteria > Pseudomonadota > Gammaproteobacteria > Magnimaribacterales > AG-339-G14 > MEDG-81. Next base: position 469,623 of record BPAJ01000001.1, read on the forward strand.
AACTACAAAACCTTTTACAGATTCACCCCATTTTTCATCCGGAACTCCCACTACCGCAGCATCTAAAATTTCATCATGACTCATCAAGGCATTTTTCCACTTCCGCTGGATATATATTTTCTCCTCCTGAGACAATCATATCTTTAACTCTATCATGAATGAAAAGAAATCCTTCTTCGTCAAAAAAATCCTGCATCTCCAGAATAGAACCAACCATCAACAATTGATTCCTTGGTTGCATCGGGTTTATTCCAATATCCTTTCATATTTAGTTTTGATTTGGATATAACTTCTCCGATTTCTCCAGTTTCAAGGTCATTTCCATCATCATCAATAACTTTTAATTCAACTCCTTTAAGCGCTTTACCACAGGATCTTAACTTACCTCTTTCAGGATTATGATCATCAGGCATCATCATGGTTATTGCACCCGTTGTTTCTGTTAAACCATACACTTGATAGAGATCACACTTCATGATTTCTCTAGCTTTAACGATAGTGCTTTCTGCAATTGGTGAAGCTCCATAAACAACAAATTCCAAAGATGAGAAATCTGTGGTGATTGAATCAGGATGACTGATTAAAAATAAAATAACTGCAGGCACAAAAAGAGATGATTTTATTTTTTCATCTTCTATGAGTTGCAAAATTAAACCTGGATCGATATCAGCAATAATTATATTTCTACAGCCAAATATATAGCCCCAAATTCCCCAGTTAGTTCCAGCTACATGATACCCAGGCATACAAACAAGATTTGTACTTCCTTCTTCAAAGGGTACTATTCCGTCTATGGATTCATTGGCTGCAGCAAAATTTTCGTTAGTCAATTGAACTCCTTTTGGATGTCCTGTAGTTCCAGAAGTATAGAGTTGAAGAATGTCGTCGTTGGGAGAAGATTTTATTTCTGGGTTAGCTGAATTCTGTGAATTTCTCCAAGAAATGTAATCTTGATAATTTTCATGGTCTCCGTCTATAGCAACCACTTTTTTAATCTTTGGAAGATCTTCTAAAATTTGATCAATAACAGGGTAAAAATCAGCACCTACAAAAAGAACTTCTGATTCAGAATCATTCAATACATAACTTACTTCAGGAGGTGCCAACCTCCAATTAACTCCAACCGTCACTGTATTTGATTTTAATGTGCCAATTAAAACTTCAAAAAAGAAGTCAGAGTTTTTCCCATAATATGCAATCCGTGTATCAGGTTTACAACCGAGTTCTATAAGACCATTGGCAACCTGATTTGAATAATTATTTAATTCTTTATAAGTTGTTTCACGATCTAAAAATTTATGAGCTACTGAATCGGGAGTTCTGCTAAAACGCCATTCAAATAATTCTTGTAAGGTTTTATTTTCAGGTATTTTCATAATCTAGTTGTATTTTTTTTTAGTTGATAAAGTGATTTTTAACATTAGTTTGACAGAAAATAGCTTTGATAGTAGTAAATTTTTTTAAAATATTGCTAGCTATTTTCCTATATGTTTTTATTACCTTAGCTAAATCACATATTAATGGGGAGGTACCTTATGGATAAAGCGTTCGATATGATTAGAGATTTGGTTACTGGTTTAACTGGTATCCTAGTCGGTGTAATCGGTCTTGGTGTTGTAGCTGGTATTGTTTTTGATAACAATGCTTGGTTCTTCGGCGGAGTTCTTGGAAATTTACTTGGTGTAATCCAACAATTGGGTGATGCTGGTATTGTAGGACTTCTAGCAGCAGCATTGCTTTATAAATTACTTAAGTAATTTTAGCTTTGAGTCGGAGCTTTTGCTCCGACTCTATTTTTTGTCATGGATATCTTTAAATTTAAAAAATAAAAAATTCTTATATAGATCTACAGAAGTTCTAGGTCTTTTTATCGCTATATCTTTGTTAATTGGATTAATATTTGGTCCCGAAACACCAGTTTTCGGAAATGTATTAATTAACTTTTCAGAAGTTATGAATCTTTTTGGTGAAAATGGATTATTAGCTTTGGTATCTCTAATAATCATTTTTGCTATTTTAAAAAAATAAAAGGGTTTTTACGTTTTTAAATATTTAAAATTTCGTAAAAACTTATCTATATTTATTTTTATCAAAAAATGACTCAAGAGATACTAAAAGTTTTGTCACAGTTTCAGAAATAAAACCTGAAAACCTATCTTGAAAAGTTTGTTTGGTAATATAAGAAATCTCAAAGATTTCATGTTTCTTAGATAAATTAAGTAGATATTCATCACTCGTAGAAATCTCATCAACCAGGCCAACTTCCAAAGCTTTAATTCCCTCCCATGTTTCTCCAGTTGCAATTTTTTTTATATTTAATGAAGGTCTAAACTTTTTAATGTGATCTTTGAAAAGAATGTGAATATCTTCTAAGTGCTCTTTGAATTTTTTTCTTCCTGCTGGAGTAGTTTCTCCGAACATAGTTATAGTTCTTTTGTATTCGCCTGCAGTGTGTAATTCATAGTCAATATCGTTTTTTTTAAGGACTTTATGAAAATTGGGTATTGCAGCAACCACTCCGATAGAGCCAATTATTGCGAAAGGAGAAGAAACAATTTTATTACACACACAGGCCATCATGTAGCCTCCTGACGCTGCTACTTTATCTACACAAGCTGTTACTTTTATGCCAGCATCTCTTAACCTTTGAAGTTGCGCTGCACACAAACCGTAACCTATTACAGTACCCCCAGGACTTTCTAACCTTAAAACAAGCTCTTGGCATTTTGTTTCACTTTTAAGAATGGCAGTTATCTCTTCTTTTAAGTTTTCAACACTTGAAGCTTCAATATCACCATTAAAATTGAGCACGTAAACAGGTTTAGAAATTGACTTATTTTTTTTTGCTTTTAAATTTTTCTTCTTTTCTTTAAGCAACTTTTTTCTTTCATTCTTATTTAAAGTTAAAAACTTAACAGCGCCCGCCATATTTTCCAATTTATCCGATAAATTGGTTATTTTTAAAGTACCTGTTGAAGAGGATTCTTTATTTTTGGAGGAAAAGAAAATCAAAAAAGGAATAGAAATTATTACTATTAAAGTTATAGTTTTGAGCAAAAAGATACCGTAATCAATTAAAAATTCCATAAGGCGGTTGAGTTTAGCAGGAAAATTGTATTTAGCTAGAAAGATTCAATTCAATTATTCCATCCATATAATCAACTAATACTTCTGGGATAACAATTGAGCCATCTTCGGTTTGGTAATTTTCAAGTATTGCTGCAAGTGTTCTTCCAACAGCTAAGCCAGAACCATTCAACGTATGACAAAAGATATTTTCTTTAGATTGGTTGATTCTAATTTTCATTCTCCTACTCTGAAAGTCTCCAAAATTGGAGCATGAAGATATTTCTCTATATTTTTTTTGACTTGGAAACCATACCTCTAGGTCGTAAGTTTTAGATGAGGAAAAGCCTGTGTCACTACTACATAATACTACCTTTCTATATGGCAACTTTAAATCAAGTAAAATACTTTCGGCATCACCAGTTAATTTTTCTAATTCTTGAACGGAATCTTCTGGGTGAACAAATTTTACCAATTCAACTTTATCAAATTGGTGTTGTCGAATAATTCCTTTGGTATCTTTTCCATAACTTCCTGCTTCACTTCTGAAACACGGTGTATGAGCAACAAACTCTATCGGCAAATCCTCAGATTTAAGAATTTTATTCCTGAAGATATTACTGACTGGGACTTCTGCTGTAGGTATAAGATACATATCTTCATTTGAGATTTTAAATAAATCTTCTTCAAATTTTGGAAGTTGGCCAGTTCCTTTAAGAGAATTGGAATTAACGAGATAAGGAACATAAATTTCTTGATAACCTTTTTTTACATGTGCATCCAACATATATTGAATCAGCGCTCTATGGAGTTTTGCAATTTCTTTTTTTAAAACAACAAATCGTGATTTTGCAATAGTTACAGATTCCTCAAAATTGATTCCACCGTGTAACTCTCCAATTTCTTGATGATCTCTGATTTTAAAATCAAACTCAGGAATACCCCCTTTTTCGATAAACAAGTAAGTTATCCTCTTCTGATTCACCTAAGGGAACATCACTTGAGAGAATGTTGGGGATTTCCATCAAAAAGGTTTCTAGTTTCTCCTGACAAAGATCTAATTGGGACTTAGATTCCTTGATATTTTTTGAAACTTCTTTAGCCTCTTGGAGCTTTTTCTTTTTTTTCATCTTGGTTTTGTTCATTAGCAATTTCTTTAGCCAAAATATTAGATCTTTCTTGAAAGGTTTCAGTTTGGACTTGCAGTCTTTTTCTTTCAGAATCATATTTTTCAAATTTTTTTGAATCAAGCTTAAAACCTCTTTGCTTAAGATTGTTTTTAATTTCTTCAAAATTATTTCTTAAAAGATTTATGTCTAACATGTTAGTTGAGAATGACTAAAGTAGTTTGTTTATTATAATCAAATAGTTTCATATCAAGTTCTTCATTTATTTTTATTTTTTGAAAATTAATCTCAGTTTTGATACCGAACTGATCTTTGTAGCTTATCTTTTTGAGATTTTCATTATCACTTATAACTTTTACATCACTTATGAATTCTGACTGTTCAGACTTTTTCAAAAAATTACAAACTTTTTTTTTGGATTTTAAAAGAAGTAAAGCTGGTATTTGAGATTCAATTTTTCTTAATTCATATTTTATTGTTTCATTGAGTTGATAATCAGTCCTGAAAGCTTCGGTACCATTTACTATCAAGTCTGTCTTGGTAGGTTTCGAAGTTGATATTTTGAATAAATTGGGTCTTTCGTAAAAGATCTGCCCTTTTACAAATGATCTCTCTGAATTTTCAAAAGACTGTATGAAGTCCAAAGATATTGTTTGAGTTGAAGCTTTATATAAGTTGAGGTTGTTCAACTCCGTACATAAAAAAACATTGGGTGAATACAAAAGGATTATTGCAAAAAGTTTATTCAGCATTTGCATTTGGCGCTAAAACTTCTCTATTTCCATTTGAATTCATTTCGCTTACCAAACCTGCATCTTCCATAGCCTCTATTAATCTAGCAGCTCTGTTATAACCTATTCTAAATTTTCTTTGTACTGCAGATATAGATGCCCTTCTAGATTCTAAAACAAATGCGACCGCCTGATCGTAAAACTCATCCTTCTCAGAATCTCCGCCACTATCAACGTTAACATCTGCCGATTCCGGAGCTTTCGTTACTTCATCGAGATAATCTACATCTTCTTTATTCTTCCAATCTTTCACGACACGAAGAATTTCTTCTTCCCCTACAAAGGCACCATGCACCCTCAAAGGTATGGAGGTTCCAGATCCAACATAAAGCATATCTCCTTTTCCTAAAAGTTGTTCAGCGCCAACTTGGTCCAATACAACACGTGAGTCCATTGAAGAGGCAACATTGAAAGCCATTCTTGCAGAAATATTTGCTTTGATAAGACCGGTTATCACATCTACAGATGGCCTTTGAGTTGCTAGTAACATGTGAATTCCGGCAGCTCTTGCTTTCTGAGCAAGTCTGGCGATAAGGTGTTCAACTTTTTTTCCAACGACCATCATTAAATCAGCAAGTTCATCAACAGCTATTACTATTAAGGGTAATTCAGAGAGTAGAGGAATTTCAGATTCTATAATTTCTTCTCCTTCCTTGGGTTTCCATAAAGGATCTTTAAGAGGCTTTCCACTCTTTATTGCTTGAGAAACTTTTGTATTGAAACCATTTAAATTTCTTACCGACAAAGCTGCCATTAGTTTATATCTTCGTTCCATTTCATTTACACACCATCTCAATCCATGAGCTGCCTCAGACATATCAGTTATTACTGGGGTTAACAGATGAGGTAAGTCTTCATATACTGAGAGCTCAAGCATTTTTGGATCAATCAGTACTAACTTGACCTCTTGGGGAGTAGCTTTATACAGAATACTCATTAACATTGAGTTAAGAGCAACTGATTTACCAGACCCTGTTGTTCCAGCTATCAAAAGGTGAGGTAAACTAGCTAAGTCTTCTAAAATTGGCTTACCCTCAATGTCCTTCCCGTATGCAAGAGTAATTGGACTTTTAGATTCTTCAAAAACTTTTGATGCTATAACTTCACTTAGTAAAACATCTTCTCTATCTGCATTAGGAATTTCTATACCAATAGTCTCCCTTCCTTGAATAACCTCAACAATTCTCAAACTTCCTACGCCCAAGGATCTTGCTAAATCTTTATTTAAACTTGAAACTTGGGAAACTTTAATTCCTTTTGGTAATTCAACTTCAAACCTTGTGACTACCGGACCGCGCATAGTTTCTTTAACTACTGCGTATTCATTTTCTGGACCTGTAATTTTGAATTCAGCTAATTTTGTAATAAGAGCATTTTTAAGAATATCTAGTTCATAAGCTTGTTGAGAAGTAAATTCTTTTGAATCAGAATTTTTTTCTTTTAAAAGAGAAATTTTTGGCATTTCTCCAGGTAAGGACTTCTCGAATAATTCTTTTTGTTTCTCAATATGAACTTTTTTACCTTGCTGGACTTCTTTAGATACTTCTTTAACAATTGTTTTTGGCATTTCATCCATCTTTTTTTTATGTTCATCTAAAAAAGATTGTCTATTTCTTTTTTCAAGCCTTTCTTTGTTTTTATTTTAAAAAAAGTTAATCCATCCTTAAATACTTTAGATAGAAAGTATGAAGAATTAATTAATTTATCCTGAATGCCAGAAATTAAATTCTTCCAAGAAAGGTTTGCAGTTAAGGTAAAGCTTATTAGTAGAAAAAAGAATGCAACTATGGTTGATCCAATAATTGATAAATACGGTAATAAATATTTTTTTAAAGTTAGACCTATAAAACCTGCTGAAGATTCAGGATAAAAATTATCATAAGGATCAATATGTATTGAGATCAAAACAGATAAAGAAATTAATGTAAATAAAAGGCCTAAGAGGAAAAAAAATATTTTCCTTAAACCAAATTGTCTTTCATCTGATTTTTCAGAGAATAAATATTTTATTGGTATCCAAAAAGCTGGGATAAGTAAAAACCATGCAGTTATGCCTAATATCCAATAACTTCCATAGGATAAATATGCCCCTATTAAACCTATGCTGTTACTAAAACTTGATGAAGATGAAGTTACAAATTCCTTTTGATCCAAGGGGTCGTAGGTCCACAAAGAAATAAGAAATATTATTCCTACAAGAAGTAAAAATAATACCGAAATGTCTGAAATGATTCTTTTAGCGGCAGAAGAAATGCTCAAGTAATTAATGAGTTTAGATAATCTTGAAGATACTCGTTTTTCTGACACGTTATCTTTGTATAATAAATCATTATAACTTCTACTTAGATGACAGATACAAATAATTTAATAATTCTCGGTTCAGGTCCTGCTGGGTATAGCGCTAGTATTTATGCAGCGAGAGCAGGACTTGATCCGATTTTAATCACTGGATTAGAAATAGGTGGGCAGCTAACAACTACAACAGAGGTTGAAAACTGGCCAGGCGATGCTCATGGATTGATGGGTCCAGACTTGATGGATAGGATGAAAATCCATGCTGAAACCTTTGGTGTAAAAATTGTTAATGATCATATTGAGAAAGTTGATCTTTCATCAAAGCCATTTCGATTGATAGGAAACAGCGATTATCAAACTAATGCTCTGATCATTGCAACTGGAGCATCTGCACTGTATTTAGGCCTTGAATCAGAACAAAAATATCTTGGTAGAGGTGTCAGCGCCTGCGCTACTTGTGATGGATTTTTCTATAAAGATAAGGAAGTATGTGTCATAGGAGGCGGTAATACAGCTGCTGAAGAAGCTTTATATCTTTCTAATATTTGCTCTAAAGTTCATCTCATTCATAGAAGAGACAAACTCAGAGCAGAACAAATTTTACAAGATAGAATATTTGAAAAGCAAAAAGAAGGGAAAATAGAAATTCACTGGAATTCACAATTACAAGAAGTACTAGGCGATGATAATTTGGTTTCGGGAATATTATTAGACTCAGGTTCGCAGATTGCATTAAATGGTGTATTTATTGCCATTGGACACAAACCCAATACGGATATTTTTGAAAATCAGCTAATAATGGAAAACGGGTACATAAAAATTAATTCTGGTTTAAGTGGAAATGCTACACAAACAAGTATTGAAGGAGTATTTGCCTCAGGAGATGTTGCTGATTCTATTTACCGACAAGCAGTAACCTCTGCTGGCTCTGGATGTATGGCTGCCTTAGACGCTCAAAAGTATCTTGAAGAAAATTTTTAAATCTTCTTTGAATACAATTATTAGAAAATGAAATTTTTTAAATTAGAGAAGAAAAATAACATTGCAATTATTTCTTTTACGAGAGCAAAATCATTAAATGCTCTTAATCAATCTACCCTTAAAGAACTTATTGATTTGAATAGAAAGATTCAATCCGATACAACCATAAAAGCAGTTATATATCGTGCTGAAGGTATTCATTTTTCTGCAGGCGCAGACATTAAGGAAAAGCCTAAAGCATCTTCAAAAATAAAAACTTGGAAGACGAATCTTGGTAAAGAAGCGATTGAATCAATATTAAAACTTGATCAAATTACTCTAGCCTCACTTAAAGGTTATTGTTTGGGAGGAGCTGCCTGTATTGCAACTGCCTGCGATTTCAGAATAGCATCGCTTGAAACCACAGTTGCTTATCCTGAAATAGATTTGGGTATGAATCTAAATTGGCTAGGATTACCTCTTCTTTTAAGGTTAATTGGTCCTGCAAGAACAAAAAAAATGGTAATTAGTGGAGAAGCTGAGGACGCAACTACTCTTTTTGATTGGGGATTTATAGATAAAATTTGTGAAACGGGCGATTTAGATAAAACAACCTTAAAATTTGCAAAAAAGTTTACCAGTAAAGATACAGTTCCTGCTCAAATGATTAAAAGAAGTATCAATGCTTTAACTTACCAAAACGATCAGGCAATTATGCACATGGATTATGATCAGTTTCTGTTGACTAAGGAATTTCTTAAAAAATAAATTAACTTATTTTGTCTAAACGTTTTTTGGATGTTTCGTATTCAGAAACAAGCTTATCTACAGTTTCTTTTACAGAAGTAATTTCTTTTATAGAACCAATTCCTTGACCTGAGCCCCATATATCTTTCCAAGCTTTCTTTGAATTATCTCCAGAAAGTCCTGAACTACCGAAATTCATGTCGTTTTTATCTGCATGAGGGAGATTATCGGGATCCAAGCCTGCATTTACGACACTTGGTTTCAAGTAATTTCCATGAACACCTGTAAATGTTGGGCTATACATTATGTCATTGGCAGTACTATCAACTATCATTTTTTTATACCCAGGAGAAGCATTAGCTTCTTTTGTGGCAATGAATCTAGTTCCAATATAAGCATAATCAGCACCAAGAGCTTGAGCTGATAAAACTGAAGATCCTTCAGAAATACTTCCTGAAAGAGCTATAGGACCATCAAAAAACTCTCTTACTTCTCTAACTAATGCAAAAGGACTTAAAGTTCCAGCATGACCTCCAGCACCAGCGCAGACAAGAATTAAGCCATCGGCTCCTTCGTCTACTGCTTTTTTTGCATGTCTAACATTAATAACATCATGCATGACTACACCACCATAACTGTGAATTGAATCAACAACAAACTTTGGAGCTCTTAGGCTAGTAATAACCATTGGAACTTTGTGTTTAACACATACATCGACATCATGTTCAAGTCGATCGTTTGAACTGTGACATATTTGATTCACTGCAAAAGGGGCAACTACCTCTTCAGGATTTTGTTTTTTATAATTTTCTAACTCTGAGGATATCTTTATGATCCAATTTTCAAGCTCTTCTGCTGGTCTTGCATTTAATGCTGGGAAAGAACCTATAACCCCTGCTTTACATTGAGCAATTACTAATTCTGGATAAGAAATTATAAACAACGGTGCTGCGATGACCGGAATTCTGGTATCCTCAAATAATTGTGAAACTTTCATTATTGCGTTGCCACCCAAAAAACAATGATTCCTGTAACAGCCAAAATTATTAAAACAGACATCAGAGAATCTAATTTGCTATCCTCGGATGCAAGTTTTTCGTCGTAATTATTTTCTTCAGTCATAAACTATTCTCACTCTACCGATCTGTTTACCATCTAAAATTTTATCAATTTCACTTGGAAGCTCATTTAGCGAAATGTCTTTTATATTTTCATCTATATTTTCAAGTTTCCAAGAAGTAGCAAAATTATTCCAGACTTCTTCTTTAGTCTCTAGCAAAGACTCAGCTGAGTCTATACCGAAAAGCGATAAACCTCTAAGAATAAAAGGAAATATACTTGTATCTAAGGAAAGTCCTCCAACCATTCCACAACATGCAATGGCTGCTCTTTGTGATGTAGAACAAATTAGATTTGACAAAATTTTTCCTCCAACCGCATCAATACCTCCCGCATAAATGGGTTTTTGCAAAGGTGAAATTAGATCGGAGTCTAAATCATTCCTATCTAAAACTGTTTTAGCACCTAAATTTTTTAATAACTTTTCTTGATCCATTTTTCCGGTTATTGCTGTGACATCAAAACCAAGTTTACTGAAGAGCATTAAACTAATAATGCCTACCCCGCCAGTAACACCTGATACAAATACCTCTCCATCATCAGGTTTCAATCCATGGAGCAATAACTTTCTTAAACATAAGCCAGCAGTCAAGCCTGCGGTACCAAAGGCCATAGATTCTGAGAGAGATAAATTATCGGGCTTTTTAACTATCCACTCTTGAGGGACTCTAATATATTCGCCGAATCCACCAAAGGTATTCATGCCCATATCTAGCCTGTAATTATCACCTCATCTCCAACTTGAAAATTTTTGCTTGTAGTTTCCTCATTATTCCAGCAGCATCTATTCCTGGTGTGTGAGGATAATTTCTAGTAACTCCTTTGTTACCGGATGCAGATAATGCATCTTTATAGTTGAGAGATGAAAACTTAACTTTAACTAAAGTGTCGTTATCAGGAAGAGTCGAAATATCTCTTTTTTCAATTGAATTGATAAAAGACTTATTATCTTCTGTTGTGACGAGAGCGTTGTATTCCATATTAAAAAGTGTATTTAAGCATAGTGAATCTTTCCATCAAAGACTTGAATGTTTATTAATTTATTTTTTTTATATGGTGCACCAAAAAATAGCAGTCCTAATCAATAATTTCTAAAAAAAGCACCTTAATGAATCACTTTATCGTTTTTTTTAGAAGAATCACTAAAAAATTTCAGATAAAAGCAACTTGTATAATTTATTTTTTTAATTTTATAAATTTAGGAGAATTCATGAATACTTTTAAAAAACTATTTTTTGCTTCATTAATTTCCATCAGTTCTTTCAGTTTTGCTGAAGTTTCTCTATCCGGAAACATTGCAGTAACAACTGATTACGTTTGGAGGGGAATGACTCAAAATGCAGAAGATCCTTCTGTAAGTGGAGGTTTCGATCTTGAGCACGAGCAGCGGTTTCTACATTGGATTGTGGGCTGCTAATGTCTGGCTTCTAATACTGATCTTGGTGCGACAACGCTGTAGGTGGTGCTGGAGCTAATGCTGACAACATCAACTGGTTCAATGGAACTGGATGGTTATCTTGGTTTCGCAGGATCTTTCAATGACGATGCTGGATACGATATTGGTACATTGCCTACACTTATCCTGGTGTTGACGCATGGGATTTTGAAGAACTTTACTTTCAGTTGACTTTTTTGGTGCTTACGTAATGTATGCTGCTGGAATAGATGCTGCAGCTGACTATTACGAAGTAGGATATGGAATGATGCTGGCCCAGGAAGCTTTTCAATCTCTTATGGTGATTATGATGGCATGGGTACCAACTATCTTATTGGATACGATTGGTCTGTTGGAGACTTTACAATAGGTTTTGCTTACACAGACTTTAATGGGTGACGTAGCTGCTAACGATTACGATACAGCTATCCTCACCATTAGTTACTAATTAAATTCCCCCCAGTTGCTTACTGAGGGGTCCCAATAACCTGTTTAATATTCTTTATTCCCTTTCTTAAGATATTAAACAGGTTTACAAACTCCTTTAAATCTGACAGGTTTTTAGGAGTTTGTTTGTTTTTAAAGAATTTTGTGGAAATAAATGTTTTTTTTAAAAAAACTCTTTTATAACTCTTTTTTTAATGTTTAATGCACCTATCTTTTATAAATTTATAAACGGAGATGATATGAAAACAATAAAAATGGCTTTTTGAGCATGTTTTTAATTTTAAGTTCTTATGCATCAGCAGTAGAAATTTCAGGTAATGTTGCTCTTAGCAGTGACTATATCTGGCGTGGAATGACTCAAACTCAAGGAGATCCTTTCGGTCAACGGTGGTTTTGATGTCTCTACAGATATGGGTTTCTACATAGGTACTTGGGCCTCTAACGCAGGTGGAACAGGTACTGATTACTCAATGGAGCTTGATGTATATCTTGGTTTTCAGGTGAAATGGCTGAGAACATGACTTACGACGTAGGTTATATTTCAGTAATTTATCCTGGAGACAATTCTGCTGATTTTGAAGAAGCATATATCGCTTTTAACTTCTATGGATTAAACATCCTTTACTCAGATGGTCAAAACGATAGCCCAGATTATGCAGAAGTAGGATATTCAGTTGATGCTGGTCCTGGATCATTTAGTATCTCTTATGGAGATTACGATGGCGTGGGAGAAAACTCTTTAATCGGATACGATTGGGGAGTAGGAAACTTCACAATAGGTTTCTACTACTATGACTTCGAAGCTGAAGTAGCTGCAAACGATGACGATGGAGCGTACGTATCTATCGGATACTCTATGTAAGAACTTATTATAAGTTAAAATAAAAGCCTCTCTTTTAGAGAGGCTTTTTTTTATGAAAAAAATCTCTTCGTTACTTATTCTGGTCTTTTTTTCGGTAAATTTATTCTCCGATATAGAACTATCTTTCGGATTAAACTCGAAATCGATATGGAGAGGACTAGATCAAAATGATGGAAACCCAACAATTTATTCAGAAATAGAATATGAGAAAAATGGCTTCATATCCAATGCTTGGGTCGAAAGCTGTTGCTCAAATGGAAGTACAAACGCAAATAAAGAAGTAGGATTGTCTGTTGGATATAAACATAATTTCAAAGACGATCTTTTTTTATCTATATCTTATATAGGTACCAATTATCCAAATTCTAAGGAAGAAAATTATGATGAAATTAAATTAGAATTTGAGATAGAAGAATTTAATTTAAAGATTTTCAACGGTCTTGAAGAAATGTCTAATTATTATGAGATAAGTTATGAACATCTAATAAAAGATACCCTTTTGACTATTTCGGCCGGAGATTTCAAACCTTATGGAGATATGTCAGAGAGTAATGGTAAAAATGCTCAATTCAATGTGCAGTTTAAGAGGTTAGACTTAGATTTTGAGCTATTTTATTTCTATTTTCATCCTAATGGTAATAGTGTTCTGAAGGATGATGGACTAGTAATAGGTATTTCTAAGAGTTTAAATTTTTAAAAACTTTCTCACTTCCGTAAGGAATTAATATAAAAGTCAGGACTTGTTCATCAATATTACTTAGATCTTTTATTTCTAGTTTCTCGCAGAAGCTTCTTAAATCATCTCTAAAGTCTTCAAAAGTTTCATTTATAAGATCCGCAGGCCTTGAGGTTATAGCTTTTTATTTTCTGAAGCCTTTGATAAAAGATTTTTATCTAGATCTCCCGGAAGCTTACCGTAATAACCCAAAACTAAATCTATAATTTCTAACGATAAGGTTTCATATTTATCATTGACTATATTTGATAATGCTTGAGCTCCGATAATTTGAGAAGCAGGTGTTACTAGCGGAACATAACCTAAATCCTTCCTTACCTCATAAATTTCCTCTACGACTTTATTCATTAATTCCTCTTTTCCTAGCCCTTTTAATTGCGTTTCTAAATTTGAAAGCATACCTCCTGGAACCTGATTTATAAGCATTTGCATATCTACTCCTCGCATACTTCCCTCGAATTCATTATATTTTTCCCTAACATTCTTGAAGTAGTTCGAAATAGGTACTAATTCATTTAAATCAATATTTAAATCTAGCCCCTTTTCATTCAACAAATAAACCATAGTTTTCAGTAGCTGAATGCCCATATCCCATACTCATTGAAGAAATAGAAGTGTCTATGTTATCTACACCTGCTTCTACTGCTCGCATATTAGTTAAATTAGACATTCCTGTCGTTGCATGAGTGTGAAGATGAATTGGGATATTTAATGTATTTTTTAAATTTGAAATTAATTCAAAAGCATATTCAGGACTTAAAATCCCTGACATGTCTTTTATACACAACGAATCGCATCCAAGATCTTCTATTTCTTTAGACAAATCAACCCAATTATCAAGTGTATGAACTGGACTAATTGTGTAAGCCAAAGTCCCTTGTGCGTGCTTACCAATTTCCTTAACCACATTTACGCTATGCTTTATATTTCTTAAGTCATTCAAAGCATCAAAAATTCTAAAAATATCAACTCCATTTTCACCAGATTTTTCAATAAATTTTGAAACTATCTCATCACTATAATGTCTATATCCAACAAGATTTTGTCCTCTAAGGAGCATTTGCTGTTTGGTATTGGGCATTGCTTTTTTAAATTCTCTTAATCTTTCCCATGGATCTTCATTAAGATATCTCACGCAAGAATCAAATACTGCTCCACCCCAACTTTCTATTGAAGAGTAACCTATTTGATCTAATTTAGAGGCGATAGGAAGTAAATCATCAATTTTTAAACGAGTAGATAACAAAGATTGGTTGCCGTCTCTCAAAACAACTTCGGTCAATCCAATTTTTTTATTCATCTAGGGAAAATTTAACCAGTTGATCTTTTAGAAAATTGCCAACGATTGTTGGAAGAACATATGTTATATCGTGATAACCATCATCAATTATTTTAAAAGTTATATTTGGAATATCCCTTTTTAAAGAATTTAATCCATTGATTGGTACTATTTCATCGGCAGTACCCCAAATAACAGAAACTTTTAAATTTAATTTTCCTAGCTCTTGATACATTTCTTTTGTGTCAAATAAATTAAAGTTTTTAGCAGTTGATAACAATGCTCTTGTGAAACCCTCATATTGCATTTGTTCTTTATAAATAGAGTTTAATTCTTCTTGAGATACGTGATTGCTATCATGATTTGAAGATAATTTTATCGATGAATTTCCTCCATACATCAATGATGGAAAGACAATCGAAATATAATGGCTTATAAATCGCAAGCTTAAGATTTTAAAAATAAGCCTTGAGGATGTATTTGTTTCGCCCATGTATCCAGCTGGAGCTATCAAATTAATTGATGCTACTTTAGAAGAAAACTTTCCAGCAAAGTATCCAACAATAGGACCGCCCATTGAATATCCTACTAAGTGAACTTTTGTTTCAATATTCAAATACTTTAATAATTCGGCAAGAGTCGAAATATAAAAATCTTTTGTATAGTCAACTTTAGGTCTAGCTGAATATCCTCTCCCATAGTGGTCGTAAGCTATTACATCGAAACCTTTAGACGTTAAAAAAGGAATAATACCCTTCCAAACAATGCTAGGTGTTGAAAATCCATGAACAAGGACAACTTTTTGTCCTATTGGCTTTTCCGACTTATGTTCTTCATAAAATAGATTGCCGTTTTTAAGTTTTGCAAAATTACCATGAGGAGGTTTGATGATATTTTTTGGATTTTTTAATTTTAAATAACGATAAAAATAAGGAAGAAAAAGAATAAGAAAAAAAGAAATTAAAAAAACTATAAAAAAATTCACCTTTTTATATTAAATCCTAATATGATTTTTTTCTATGAAAAATAATTTTCAAAATACTTCTTTAATTGGCCTGTCCCATAGAGGAGATTCGAAGAATTATATTGAAAACAGTCTTGAAGCCTTTGAAGCTGTTGTAAAGATGGGTTTTACTCACATTGAAACTGACTTAAGAATGACTTTGGATCATGAAGTTATTGCCTTTCATGATGAAAATTTAAAAAGATTATTTAATTTAGATCTTAATGTTGAGGACTTGAGATTTAAAGAAATAGATTATCTTTTTAAAGAAAAAAATTGCAGTTTAATTTCATTAGAAGAAGCATTAATAAGATTTCCTAACTCCTTCTTCAACATTGATTTGAAAGTTCAAGAAGTAGTCAAAAAAAGCATAGAAATCGTAAGAAAAATGAATGCTTTCCACAGGGTATGTTTTGCATCTTTTAATTCTAGAAATACTAATTTGGTCCTCAAAAACGTACCGGAAGCAATAGTGTCTCTAGGGCTAAAAGATGTTGCATTTTTTAAATTTTTTAATGTTCTTAGTAAGAAGGCAAAAATTATACAAATTCCTCTGAAGTGGAAAGGAATTAAAGTTTTAAGCCAGAAAGTAATTGAAAACGCTAAAAAAAAGGGATTACTTGTTCATGTTTGGACTATAAATGATGAAAAAAACTATTTATGAATTAATTGATATGGGTGTTAATGGAATAGTAACCGATGAACCAGAATTACTGATGAAGATATTAAATAAAGAAAATTAATCTCTTAATAAGCTCTTTTTTGGTACATAAAATAAAATGACGATTCCTGGAATGAATAATATTAATAGGCTTACAATACCTGCTTTGGGATTGTTGAACAAATATGCCATCCAGCCAACCAATGCAGGGCCTATCACCACGGCTGATTTACCGATTAAATTGTAAAAGCCAAAAAACTCTGTAGCTTTTTCTTGAGGTATGAGCCTACTAAAAATTGTTCTACTTACAGATTGAACTCCTCCCTGAACCAAGCCTACAAGACCTGCAAGAATAAAAAAAATCTACTGAACTGGTAATGAATAAGCTGTAAATGCAAATACCTATGTAAACTAAAATTCCAAAAACCAACATATTGAATAGGCCAAACCTTTCTGCAAGATAACCATATGCAAATGTTGCAGGAAATCCTATGAATTGTGTAAAAATTAAAGCAATAATCAATTGAGAAGAATCAAATCCTAAATCTGTACCATAAGCAACGGCCATCCTTACAATGGTATCGATTGCATCAATATAAAACCAATAAGCAATTAAAAATATCAAAACAGGCTTATATCTTTTAATTTCTCTAAAAGTTAAAAGAATCCTCTGAAAAGATTGACCAATAAGATTCCCACTTACTTTGGGGCCTTCATGATTCTTTTGTTTAACATATAAAAAAATAGGCATTGAGAATATCAACCACCATAAAGCAACAGATAAAAAAGAATATAAAATACCCTCAGCTTGGCTACTCAATCCAAAAAAGCTTGGGTATAAATACATCAAGACATTTATTAAAAATAAAATACCTCCACCCAAGTAACCTAAGGCATAACCTAGAGAGGAAACAAAGTTTCTATCTTCATTAGAAGAAACATCTAATAAAAGTGAATCATAGAAGATATTTGCTCCGGAAAACCCAATAACTGATAAACCAAATATTATTAGACTCCATTGCCAGTTTCCATAAGGAATAAAAAAAAGAAAACTCGTTGATAAAATGCCGATCAATGCAAAAGTCATCAAAAGACTTTTTTCTTTCCAGTAAAATCAGCCATTGCTCCTAAAATTGGAGCTAATACAACAATTATGAATCCAGAAATTGAACTTACTGTTCCGAGTAAAGCTGTTGAAGCAACATCGGTTAACTCCCCCGCCCAGAAGGATTTAAAAAAAAGAGGAAAAAATCCAGCTAATACTGTTGTAGCAAAAACAGAATTTGCCCAATCGTACAAAGCCCAAGAAAATTTTTCTCTAAAGGTATATCTTTTAACGTCTTCCATACAAATGAGTTTCTTTTTAGGTATTATAACCAAATGAAAGATTCTGAAATCACAAAAAACTTAATAGTCTTTTTCCTTTTGATAGCGGGAGTCACTTTCCTCCTCGGAATATTAGGTTATTACATTCAAGAGTCTGATTTTAGACAAGAAATAGAAGAAGAAAGCAGATCCAGTTATTTAGATTCTAAATAGTTTTTAAAAACTTGGATCTCATTTCATTGAGTTGCTCTTTCCAAGGTTGTGCCTTTTCTAACTGTCCAGCTAATGAAAAAAGTAAATTTTCATTTCCAAAAGCTGCTGAAAACATCGAGCCAACAGGTAAATTATTTGTAGTCCTAAAAAGAGGAACAGACATTGATGGTTGACCTGATTGATTAAAAATTCCAGTGAAAGGTGAGTAACCAGATAATCTTTCAATATATTGATTCATATCAGAACTATTCATATTTATGTAGCCAATTTTTACAGGAGGAGATGCTAATACTGGAGAGAGAAGAACATCATATTTTTCAAAAACTTCTTCTAATTTTTGTCCTAACCTATGATTAATTTTAATGGCATTTACATAATCGCTTGCAGAAAAATTTTTACCATTTTCTGCCATTTGCAAAGTAACTCTTTCAAAAAACTCATTAGATATATCTCGGTTTGTTTGAGTTGCCTGGGATTCAACGACGTAAGCTACATTAGCAGAGATTATCGTTACAATCGCTCTAGAAATTTCATCTGCAGGAAAATCTAAAGATGTATTTTCAACTTTATGGCCTAAGTTTTCACATAAATTGATCGTTGAATCCATTACGTTTTTAACTTCCTGATCGATTTCTAATTGTGGTGACTCTAAATATCCAATTCTAAGTTTTCCTGGATCAAGATTTGTTTGTTCTAAAAAACTTTTATCTTGATGAGCGCTTCTATAAGGAGCTCCTTTCTCGGCTCCACTTGTTACATCTAAAAGTGGCTGCAGAATCTCTTACAGAAACAGATACACAATGAAAGATTGATTGTCCGCCCCATCCTTCAAGAGATGCTGGGCCTAAGGGTGTTCTAGCTCGTGTGGGCTTGAGTCCAAATAAACCACAGCAGGAAGCAGGGATTCTTATCGAACCTCCACCATCACTTGCTTGAGCCATTGGTATTATTCCAGAAGCTACAGCAGCAGAAGCTCCTCCGCTAGAACCTCCAGGAGATCTATCTAAATCCCAAGGATTTCTAGAAGGGCCGTACATAACAGGTTCTGTGGTTACAGTTAACCCCAATTCAGGTGAGTTTGTTTTACCAAAAATATTCAAACCAGCTTCAATTGTTCTTTTCACTAGCTCGCTAGAATGATCTGCTTCAATATTTTCTAAAACCCTAGAGCCTCCGGTTGTAACTGTTCCTTTTAAATAATTATTCAAGTCTTTGAGTAAAAAAGGAACTCCCCTGAATAATCCTTTATTTTTAAAACTTTTTGCTTCTTTCCTTGCTAGTTCAAAGTGTTTTATTGGAACAGCATTTATTTTTGGATCTATTTGATTGCATATTTCAATAGTGACTTCTAATAACTCACTTTCTGATATTTGATTTGTTCTGACTAACTCTGCTAATCCTAATGCATCGTATGAAAATATTCTTCAAAATTCATTTATCTATCAAAGAGAATTTTTTCAGATGATGTTTTATTCGCTATTAATTTTCCATCAATGACTATAGGCTTGCCATTTACAACAGTGCCATAAACAGAAGATGAGAAAGTATGTCCATCAAATGGTGTCCATCCACATTTTGACAACTCTGAACTATTTGAAACAGGCGTCTCTTTATCGAGATCAAAAACATGAGATCTGCTTTGTATCCTTCTCTTATGTAACCTCGATCCATTATTGAAAACCTATCAGCTACCTTGTGACTCATAAAAGATATAACTTCGTTTAAAGTATAAAAACCCTGTTTATGGAGTTCCATCATAATATGAAAAGAGTGTTCTATGATTGGTATGCCAGCAGGTGCCTTACCATAAGGAAGTTTTTTATCATCATAACAATGAGGGGCATGATCGGTTGCAACAAAGTCAATGAACCCGTCTTTTAGAGCTTTTCTCAAAGCATTTCTATCAGATTCTTTTTTTATTGCAGGATTACAAACTATTAGATTACCAAGTTCTTTATAATCGGACTCATCAAACCAAAGATGATGAACACACACTTCACAAGTAATTTTTTTATCTTTGATATTTTTTTCTCAAATAATTTTATTTCTTTTTCAGTTGTTAGATGTAGAACATGCAAATCTGAAGAAAACTTTTTTGCTAAATCAATTACCTTTGAAGAGGATTTGTAACAACAAATATCATCTCTGATGACAGGATGAAAACTTGCGTCTAAATTTTTTTTATTTGAAGCGAACTGCTCAAAATTATTTTTGATTGTTTCATTGTCTTCGCAATGCGTTACTATCGTAACGGGGCAATGTTTAAATATTTGCTCCAATGCAAAGTCATCTTCAACAAGTAAAGTTCCAGTTGAAGTACCCATAAATACTTTAAGACCGCATGTTTCACTGGGTCGTAATTTTTTTATTTCTTCTAAGTTAGTTTCTGTTGCGCCGAAATAATATGAATAATTCGTCCAAGATTTTTCTGCGCCTAATTTGTTCCTTTCATTCAGTAATTCAATTGTTGTTGTATTAGGATTAACATTAGGCATATCAAAAGTTGACGTAACTCCTGCATGAACTGCAGCTAGAGATTCTGAGTGAATATCTCCTTTTCAGTGAGCCCTGGATCTCTGAAGTGAACCTGATCATCAATTATGCCAGGTGCTGCATATATACCCTTTAAATCTATTACATCGGATGCTTGGGAGGTAATCTCTCCAGCAATTTTATCAATTCGATCATCTTTAATTCCAATGTCTACCTTTTGAATAGAATTTTCATTAATTAAATTACAATTTTTTAAAACTAATGAATAATCACTCATAATTAGACAGACCTCACCATAATAGTACCGTAATTCACACCTGTTCCAATCTCATAACTCGAATTAATTTTGATTAAAGTCTGTTCAACTAAAGATATCATTTTTTGACTATTTCCACAGATAATTAATATTGGACAATCTTCTTGATTTAAATATAGATAGTTTTCTACTTCAATACTTACATCAGAATGTCTAATTCCATGTAAGTCAAGAGTATTAAATTTCATCTTTAAAGATTGAAATTTCTATACCATCAGGATGAGATTTCGAATATTCTCTTTTTGTAGAAATAAATTTACTCTGATAATTAGGAGATGATCTAACGTATCCTAAATAATCTTCTAAATTAAATAAAATAACATTATCCGCAAAAATCCAAGCATTGTGTTTAATCAATTTTTTCCTTTCAAGCATTTTTAAATCTTCCAGATATAAATCTTTCCAATGATCAATAAAAATAAAATCAAATTTTTCTTCAAGAGTTGGAATGATCTGAGTAGTCTTTCCAATTAACAACTCATGATTTTCTGATAAACCAGATATTTTTATGTGTTCTTTAGCTATTTCAGCAAATTTTTTATTCGACTCTATAGAAGTTAATTTAGAATAATTATCTAAATTTCTTAAGATTCTAATAGTTGAGTAACCTAAATAAACTCCTAGTTCTAAAATATTTTTTGCATTTGAATCATTGATTGCTTTTTCTAGAATAAGTCCTTTTTCATCGCCGATATTCATTAAAAATGTTTTCTTATATGCAAAATCATCAATAATCTTCAAAACTGAACTAGGGTCATTAGCTATAGCATTTTTTCTAACACGTCTTAGAACTTCTTCTTCTTTGGGTAATCTGAAATGAAATTTAGTTAGTAACCTATCAATAAGTTCTTGAAATATTAGACTCAAAACTCCTAAAAAACTTTGTTTATTGATCCTAAAAGGTAATGCACTTTTTTTTCTTTCTGATTGATTGTTTTTCATTAACCGATGATAATTTGTTCTCTAATTATGAATTTACTAAGTTTTTCTTTAAAACAGCTCTTCTAATGAGCTTATCAATTTCAATTTTCTCTGAAGATGATAACAAGGCTAAAGAAGAGGATAAAGAAGAGTTAAAAACTTTTCTAGAAGAGTTAGCGCCCTATCCTGGTCTTCTTGAAACCTACAGAAATAATGATAATGGAAAGGTTTACCTCCTGCTAAAAAAGAGCAACTAGATAAAGAATATATTTATTTTGCGCATATTCTAGATGGAATTGTTGAAGCTGGAACTTGGAGAGGAAATTATTTAGATAACGGAATTATAAAATTTATTAAATATTTCGATCAAATAAGGATAGATAGAATAAATACAGCCTATGTTTTTGATGAAAAAGTCCATTAAAAATTCAGAAAATGCAAATATTTCAAATTCCGTAATTGACTCTTTAAAGATAGAAAAATACTCCGAAGATAAAGATGAATTTCTTATAGATATTACTTCTTTATTATTGAGTGAAAATTTATCAAAAATAACAACTCCTCCATATAAAGAATCTTCCAAAGATACTTTTAAAATAGGCTCAATTTCAAAAAACAAGTCCAGCATCCAAAAAGTACTTAACTACCCAGAAAATTCTGATTTTGAAGTAAATTATGTCTTTTCTAATCAATCAAATAGGCCAATAGAAAATCAGGATTCTAGAAACAATACCATCAAGGTTAGATACAGTTTTATAGATTATCCTGAAAATAATTTTGTACCTAGAATAGAAAATCAAAAAATTGGCTTTTTTTCGGAAAGAAAAACTAATCTATCTTCTACGGATATTACTCCTTACGAAGACTTAATTAATAAGTGGCATTTAGAAAAAAAGGATAATGAAATTGAGAAATCAGTTCCAATCAAACCTATTCTTTTTTGGATAGAAAATACTACTCCGATAGATCTAAGACCTATTATTAAAGATGCAGTTCTTGCTTGGAATTCTGCCTTTGAAGAAGCAGGGTTTATAAACGCTATCGAGGTAAAAATTCAACCAGATAATGCCGATTGGGATGCTGGAGATATTCGTTACAATACAATTAGATGGACTTCTTCTCCAAATCCTCCTTTTGGAGGTTATGGACCCAGTTTTACTAATCCAAGAACGGGTGAAATTTTGGGAGCAGATATAATGCTTGAATGGGTGTATCTGACAAATAGAATAAGGTATTCAGAATTATTTGAAGATAATCAGCCTAGTCAGGATTTCTGTAGCTATTCTCATATAAAACATCAAAATAGACTTTTTGGAAAAATTGCATCAGAAAGTATGAATTTGAATGTTGTTGAACAAAGCAGATTGTATAAAGAAGATTTATATCAGTTAGTCTTACATGAAGTTGGACATACATTGGGGTTAAATCATAACTTCGCTGCATCTAATCTTCATAATAATGAAGATATTCATAATCCAGATATAACTTATAAAGAAGGACTCAGTGCTTCGGTAATGGATTATCACGGTCTAAACATAGCGCCTTTGGGTAAACAACAAGGTCAATTTGCTGATATTAAGCCTGGAAAATACGATACCTTAGCTATTAAATTTGCGTATACTCCTGGATTATCTGAAAAAGATCTCAAAATATTATTGAAAGAACATTCAACTGAAGAATATTTATTCGGTAATGATGGAGACGATATGAGATCTCCAGGCAAAGGTATTGATCCAAGAATTAATACCGGAGACATGAGTAGTAATCCGGTAGAGTATGCAAAAGAAAGATTAATCTTATCTCAAAGCTTAATACCTAATTTATACGAAACTTTAAAATCTAAATCAGATAGTTGGGAAAGTGTTTATCAAGGATATAGGATAGTTTTAAGACAAATCCATACTTCTGCAGAAATAATTTCAAGGCAAGTTGGAGGAGTTTACGTAAATAGAGGCTATATGTCAGACAGTGAGGAAAGTCCTTATAAAGTTGTTCCATATGAAACCAAAAAATTCTATAAAAATATTAAACAAATACTATTTTGATAGCAGAAAGTTATCTATTCCAGCAAACATCGCAAGTAAAATGCAAAAGGAAAGAAGAAGTTTTGATTTTTTTGGTCAAACAGAAGATCCCAAAATTCATAATATGATTTTAAAGGGTCAAAAAAGAGTTATTAAGCATTTTACAAATTCAAAGGTTTTAAAAAGATTAACTGACAGTTCTCTTTATGGAAACAAATACCTTCCAAGTGAGCTATTTAAAGATTTATCCTCATCAATTTTTAATGAGAAAAAATCAAGAAGACTTAATGGTATTGACCAAAATCCACAAAGCTATTTTGTAAAAGATTATTAATGATACTAAAGAGTGCAAATTTTGACTCGCCATCTGTGGCAGCAAGCTTTGCCACTTTGCAAAAAATTAAATCATATACTTTTAGTACTTCCTCCGATGATTCAACTGAAAATCATAAAAAATGATTAGATGGAAAATTGAGGTGTCTTAGACCCTAGTTAAAAATAACTGTTTTTGAGTTATTAATAAATATCCTTCTTTCTATGTGATATTTAACTGCTCGAGCAAGAGTTATAGATTCTAAATCTCTGCCAATTAATTCAAGATCTCTAGGCGTTTTTGAATGATTAACTCTTTCTACGCTTTGGTCAATTATAGGACCTTCATCAAGTTCGGATGAAACATAGTGAGCAGTTGCTCCAAGAATTTTTACTCCTTTTTCATAAGCTTGATGATAAGGCTTTGCTCCTTTAAAGCTAGGAAGAAAAGAATGATGAATATTGATTATTTTTCCATAAAAGTCTTTACACATTTTGTTAGAGAGAATTTGCATATATCTTGCTAAGATCATTAAATCTATATCAGGTCATTAATAATTTTTCTTATTTCCTTCTCTGCTTTTATTTTTATTATCTTTCGTTACAGGTATGTAAAAAAAAGGAATTTCATGCCAATTTGCAATTTTTTCATGATCTCTGTGATTAGAAATAACGCAAGAAACATTCATCGGTAAGATTCCAGAATCCACTCTATACATTAAATCTTGAGACAATGTCCATATTTAGAAACGAAAATAGCCGTATTAGGCTTATAGTCAGCTTCTTTGATAGACCACTCCATCTTTAAATTTTTACATTCTTTTTCAAAATATTTTGAGAATTCATCTAGATTCAAGTGTTTTTTTGAATAAACTAATTTAGCTCTCATGAAAAAAACTTTGTTTTCTGGATCTCCATAATGTGCTGAATCTAATATAAATAAATTAGCCTTATTCAAAGAAGAGGATATTTTTGCAACAATTCCATATCTATCTGACATTGAACTCTTAATATAAATTCATTAGACATTTTATTCTGTACAAAGATAGTTAAATTTAACTGCAAGACCTTCATTTGATCTTTCATAGAGACCTATAGAGCTTTTTTTTATTTGAAAAGTCACGCCCATATCTGCATTCCAGCACAAGTTTAAAACTTTTGTTAAACCAAATCTAAGACTCAGACCTTTATCAGTTCTCAAACCTAACAAAGGATCACTTGCCTCATAATCTTTTTCTGAATAATTAATACTAGTTGAAGCAAAAGTACTGCTATTTATTCCTTGTCTTGTACTCACATCAAACGATCTTTTGATATAAGTTTGTACATCTGAATTTGCATAAAAATGTTCAAAATTTGTTTTATAACTCAAAAAATACCGCTTTTTGGAAAGACAATACTCCTACTTAAACCAACTCCTAGAATAGCTCCTGTTTTATCTAAAGACCCAATGAAGTCTCTTTCGTCCAAATATACATTAAGGCCAAATGAACCTGATCTCTTAGAGTGGTTTTCCAGTCAATCTCCGCCCTATGTGATCTTAATAATTCCTCTCCTTGCAAAAATACTCTAAAAGCAGTGACAGATGGAACAAAAGTCGAATTGAATGTTCCTAAATCTTCATCATCTAACATATTAAACTCTCTGTTAACAGAAAAAACTCCAGTATATGAATCAAAGTTAGAAAAATTTCTATAAACCTGTCTAGATAAAGAAGTGACATAATTTATGGTATCCCTCTTGGATGTCTGAGATCTTGAGTAATTTGAGACGAAAAACCAACAGTAGTATAAGAATCTGATTCAGGCTGATTGGAAATAGCTAAATCTATTGCCCCCAAATCACCAACCACTGTAACAACGTCAGTATCAAGACCTGCATTTGCGTTGCTTGATATACCGCCTCCTAAAGAAATTACAGTTTGAGATTTAAATAATCTTGTTTCATTCTCAATTTGATCTAAAAACAGCTACTTTCTCTGTAACCTCTTTAGGGGGATCATAGTTTTTTACATCATCAAGATATCTCTTTGCAGAGGCATAGGCTCCAAGCCTAAAATATAAAACTCCAAGTTCTAATTTTATTCTAGGTAAATCAGGTTTATAAATTAGCATTTGTTCGAAAATGCCTATTGCGCTTCTAAATCACCAACAAGAATGGATAAATTTGGCATAGTTAAATAAATTATCTAGATTTGTTGGATCTTCAATTATTGAATCAAAAACTCGTTGTCTTTCTTGTTGAGTTGCTTCTAACTCTGCTGGATCTGTTATAGATGGAGGAACATTCTGAGAAAAAGAATGATACTAAAAATGTTATAATTAACGAATAGACAATTTTTTTTGTTGAAACTTGTATCATTTGAAGCCTTTCGATGAGGATTATATTAAAAATATCTCTTTAATAGGATAAAAGTTCACATAATTTAAATAATGAGCACTTTAAAGATAGGAAAATATTTGCTTATCCCATTTGCAATATTTATATCTGCAATACCAGTAATTGATCCATTTAATGTATTTACGAGTCTTAGAAATTCTGCATTCGATACATTTCAAATCATCTCGCCAAGACAATCTCAGACAAAAGATAATATTTTAATACTAGATATTGATGAAAAATCATTATCTGAAATTGGTCAGTGGCCTTGGTCAAGATCAGTTTTATCTGAATTGGTTGACCAAACTAATCTATCAGCTGCTTTGGCATTTGATATTGTTTTCGCTGAGGCTGATAGAACTGGATCTAAAGAATTAATGAATCTATATAAAAAATAATGACTTCGTTAAAAGCCTCAAAGGACTTCAGATAACGATGACTTATTTGCCAATTCAATAAAAGATCATGGAACTGTAGTTCTTGGAGCGATACCAAGTAATTCTTTTAAAAAATAATTTTCAGATGCGTTTTGGTTTAATTCAACAAGGCGATGATCCAAAAAAATTTCTCAGAGAGTACAAAGGTATACAGACCAATTTAAAAATCCTTAATTCCTCATCAGCAGGAATTGGTAGCATGAGTATTGGCAATAACGATTCAATAATTAGAAAGCTTCCATTATTTGAAAATATAAATGGTTCCTTGGTTCCATCTCTTAGTCTCGAATTATTGAGAGTAGCAATAGGAGCATCGACTTATCAAATAAAATCTTCAAATGCATCTGGAGAAACTGCCTTTGGAGAAGAAACTGGGATAAATCACGTAAAATTAGGTAATTTAATTATTCCAACTAATCCTGATGGAAGTGTATGGATACATTATCCTGAAGTGTCAGTAGATTCCATTTCTGTTTCGGACATAATTAAGCAAAAATATCCTAAGGATTTTTTTAAAGATAAGATTCTTATTGTTGGAACAAGTGCTCCTGGGCTATTCGATTTGAGATCAACGCCGCTAAAAAATAATGTTCCTGGAGTTAAAATTATTGCTGATTTAACTGATCAAATTCTTTCAGGTAGTTTCTTGCAAAGACCAGATTGGATCTTCGGTCTTGAATTATTTACGGGTTTTACCCTAGCAATATTAATCACTATTTTTATCCAATTTTTAGGACCTATAGGAGGATTGTCTGTCTTTTTAATAGGTAATGGAATTTCTATCTTCGGAAGCTTTTATATTTTTGAAAATTATTTATTTTTAATTGATCCTATTTCACCTCTAGTAATTTGTTTAATTTCTTACCTAGTAATTACTTTCTTTAATTTTTTATTTACAGAACTAGAAAGAAGAAAGGTAAGAAATGCTTTTTCTCAGTATATGTCACCTGTCATGGTCGAGAAGCTAGCTCAATCAAACAAATCCTTAAAGCTTGGTGGAGAAAGAAGAGAAATGACTTTTTTATTCTCTGACATAAGAGGATTTACAGCAATTTCAGAAAAATATAAAGACGATCCTGAATCGCTCACAGTTTTAATCAATTCTATATTAACGGTTCTTTCAGATGAGGTTTTAGATCAAGATGGCACGATAGACAAATACATGGGAGATTGCATCATGGCCTTTTGGAATGCTCCCTCAGAAGATCCTTTTCATAGAGAAAAATCAATAGAAGCGGCTTTTAAAATGAGTGAAGCTTTAAATAAACTCAACGAAAACCTTGATAGAAAAGGAGAAAATAAACTCTCAATTGGAATCGGTATCAACTCGGGAGAATGTATTGTTGGAAATATGGGATCAGAAAAAAGATTTGACTATACTGTTTTAGGAGATGCAGTGAATCTTGCTTCAAGGTTAGAAGGACAATCAGGCAACTATGGCATGCAAATTATTTTAGGAGAAGAAACAATAAAGAAAATTTCAAAAGATGCATATTTGCAATTTGAACTTGATTTAATTTCTGTGAAAGGAAAATCTGAGCCTACATCAATATTTACAGTTTTCGATTCATGGAATGCCGAAGTTGCTTATGAGGTGTTTTACGAAGAACACATGGATTTTTTAAAAAATTATAGAAGTAAAAATTGGGATAAAGCCAAACAACATATAGATAAATATAGGTTATCAATACCAGAATTTACTTTATACTACACCCTATTTTTGAATAGGATAGATGAGTTGTCTAAACAATCCTTACCTGAAGATTGGTCAGGAATTTTTGCTGCTGAAACTAAATAAGTTTTGGCTTCTATTCATTTTCTTAATAACACCAATTATTTTTTCAGAATCAATTGTAAATATTGAAGATCTCAGAAGAGATGGCGAAGAAGGTTTTTTTGCAAATTTATCAGGGTCTTATAGTTTTTCTAGGGGAAACAGAAATAGAGACAGTTTCTCCATTCAAACTTCTTTAGATTACAACAAAAATGATTTGGAAACTTTTTTTGTTTTTAAACGAGCACAAAAGAAAATTAATAATAATAATTACGATTCAGCAACATTAAGTCACCTGAGACTTAACTTTTTATTTGAAGAAAATCCCAGTCTAGAAGTTTTTTTACAATACTCAAAAAACCCTTTTAGAAAATTTAATAAAAGAGAGTTATTTGGCTTGGGTTCAAGATTTGTTGTTAAAGATAACTTAAGAGCTGGTTTAGGAATTATGCATGAGGATGAGGAGGATCTTTTATTATTATCGGAGAATACTTTAAGAATTTCATCTTATGTTCATAATGAATTTATCATAGCAGAAAATATTTCTTTTGATTTGTCAGCCTTCTTTCAACCTGCTTTAGATTCGTTTAGCGATTATAAAGCTACCATTATTGGTCAATTTGATTTCCAAGTTAATGATGGCTTTAAAATTTCACTTCAATACAATACTTTTTATGATTCTCGTCCTCCATCCACTGCAGTTAAAAAAGAAGAAGGATTAGCAACGGTTTTTTCGTATAATTTTAATTAATTGTCATGCAAGGTTTTTTTAATTTAGTTTTAGAAGTTTGGAATCAAGACTTTTTAGGTATTTCTATTGGTAATGTAGTTATATCTCTCACGATTGTGATTTTTTCCATAATTCTTAGGGCTTTACTAATATCTAGAGTTTTCAAGTTTTTAGAAAAGGTTGTCAAAGAAACTGAGACAGAAGCAGATGATATTTTACTAGAAACACTTGAAAAGCCTCTTGGAAACGTTCCTCTTGCATTAGGTGTATATTTAATAATCGAGCTTTTACCTTTGTCTGGAATAGCAGACATTTTTCTTACAAATATTGTTAAGGCTTTAATTGCTTATACAATTTTTAGCGTACTGACAAAAGCTGTTGGTCCTATCTTTGAATTACTAGCAGTTAAATCATGGGTTACCGCAGCTCTGTCAATGTGGCTCGAAAGATTCACTAGAGTATTAATATGGATTTTAGCAATAGCAATAATTTTAGATATATTTGGAGTCCAAATTGGTCCAATAATTGCCGGACTAGGTTTATTTTCTGTTGCAGTTGCTTTAGGTGCACAAGATTTATTTAAAAATCTTATTTCCGGAATATTAATTATTGCCGAAAATAGATTTCAGCCTGGTGATCGAATTGAGGTTGATGGCAAACTTCATGGAATTGTCGAAACAATTGGATTTAGATCTACAATGATTCGACTTTTTAATACATCTCCCATGATAATTCCCAATAAAGATTTATCTGATGTAAACGTTATCAATCATGGAGAGCTTAAATATAGAAGAATAAAATGGGAAATTAACCTACTTTATTCCACTTCAATAGATCAACTCAAAACTATTTGCGATCAAATAACAGATTTCGTTAATAACGATAAAGAGGGATTTGCTGTCAATCCAGGACAAAACTCCTTCGCCAAAGCAGTTGAATTTGGAGCAAGTTCTATAGACGTTGAAATACTTTGTTATTCTGCAGAAAAAGACTATTCCAATTACACAGATTTAAAACAAAGACTTGTTCACAGAATTATGGAAATTGTCAGAGACAATGGATCTGATTTTGCATTCCCGTCAAGATCAGTTTATGTTGAATCAAGCCATGAAATTGAAGAATGAGGTCATCCAGTTCTATTTGATGCGCTAGTCTTCAAGTCTTCAAAAGTGAGGGATACTCTTCAATCAATTCATTAAGAGAATCTTTTGAAAGCTTTAAAAGTTTTGCCTCCTCAACAACAGAAATTGTGGCATTTCTTTTCTCTTCACTAACCAATCCAGTTTCTCCAAAATATTCTCCTGATCCAAGAATTACCGAATTTTCTATTTCAACCTCCACACTTCCAAATTCAATAATATATAAGGCATCAGCTATATCTCCTTTATTAAAAACTGTTTTCTTTGAAGGTAAGACTAAAGGTTCTAATTTAGAGTTAATTTTAGTGATTGCTCCAATTGGTAATCTTGAAAAAAGACTGATTTCAGAAATTGCTTCTAATGAAACTAAAAAATTTCGTTTCTGAATTTCCTCGTAATAAGCAGAAGCAAGAATTGCAGCAGGTAACGCAAACATTGCAATTCCTAAAAACATAGCGAAACTAGAAATCAATTTTCCTAGATCTGATACAGGAGTTACATCTCCATATCCAACTGTTGTCAAAGTAGCAATGCCGTACCACATCGACTTGAGAATACTTCCAAAAACCTCGGGTTGCAGATCTTTTTCTAAGAAATGAATAATTACAGAAAAAATTAATAACAATGAAAATACAACTAATTGAGTTCCCAAAATTGAAAGTCTTTGCTTCCAAATAGTTCTTAATAATGTGTTTGTTGGTAGCAAAACTCTCAAATTACTGAAAATTGAGTAAGCTCTAAAAATTCTAAAGATTCTTAAATCGAATGTATTTATAAAAAAAGTAATTTATCAAAACTATTAAATCTATGACTAGCAAAAAAGAAAAACGCTTTTCATTTAAGATTCTCAAGAAAATTTCAATTGAAAAAAAACAAAATGATAGAAATATAAAACTGTGAGATAAAAAAAGATAATTTTCAGATATGCTATAACTTGATATAAAGATTTGATGCAAAACATTAAGGATAATCAAATATCCAATGAAATTATCAAAATATCTTTTAAAAAAAGTCATGATTGGGATTGATTCTATTAGAAAATTTAAATAGAGTGAAATTAATAAATTAAATTTATATAAGGGAGAAAATTTTGTTTGAAATATATAAAGATAAATCTGGAAAATTTAGATTCAGGCTTAAAGCTAAAAATGGAGAAATAATTTGCTCTAGTCAAGGATATACCTCTAAAAGTTCCTGTAAAAGGGGAGCTTTTTCTCTAATTTTAAATGCAAAGAAGATTAAGTCTTTTAGGGTATTCAAAAATAGAGCGGGGAAAAGTTTTTTTAATGTTGTGGCTGGTAATAATAAAGTAATTGCTACAAGTCAGGCTTATAAAACTGAAAATTCACTAAAAAAGGGAATTGAAAGCGTTAGAAAAAACGCAACAAAAAAAAATCTTTCTTAGTTTAAGACCAAAAAATAATAATTAGGGGAATACTTATAATTACTATAAGTATTTCTAATGGTAGTCCTACTTTCCAATAATCCCCAAATTTATAATTTCCAGGAGCCATAACAAGAGTATTGCATTGATGTCCTATTGGAGAAAGAAACGCACAACTTGCTCCGATGGCAACAGTCATTAAAAAAGGTTCTATAGGCTGACCTATTTTTTCTGCAAGAGAAATTGCAAGAGGGGCCATTATTACCGCTGTTGCTGCATTATTAATAATATCTGAGAGAAACATTGTTATGACCATAATGATTACTAGCATCCAAACATAATCCAACACTGACGATAGGCTTGCTAAATAGCCAGAAAATGAATCGGTGATACCATAATTTACAAGGGTATTACCAATAGGAATCATAGCAGCTAATAAGATAACAACTGGCCAATCTATATGTCTGTAAACGCTCTCCCCAGTGAGTAACTTTGAACTAACAAAAGCAATTACACATATAAGAAAAGCAATGACTATAGAAACATAATTAAAAATAACTAGCGCTAAGCAAGAAAAAAATAAAAAGAATGCTAATAAAACCTTATTTGGGCTTCTGATAATATCAAACTCTCTTTGCCACAATGGCATAAGACCAGCTAATTCTAATTTATCAGAAATATTTCTTTTTTCTCCTCTATTTGCAATTAAAAGTACATCTCCAACTTTAAAAATTTCATTGGATAATCTAAATCTAAATTTTAGACCCCTTCTCCATAGACCAATCAATGACAATTCTCCACCAATAAGTCTTTTAAAATATTGATATTTTCTTCCAATTAATCTTGATTTAGGAACGATAATGGCTTCAATACCACCTAAATTTTCAATGGAAGTTAAATCATTTTCTGAATCAATATCCAATCCAAATTCCTGTTGAATGTCTGCAACTGAATCTGGATTAATTTTCATTATCAGGATTTGTCCTTCAAATAATTTTTGATTACCATGAATCTCAATTTTTTTTCCTTCTTCATTTATTTGCCCCATCAAAGCAGTATCAGTGTCTAGTTCATCTCTAAAATCTTTTGCTCGCCTATCGATGAGATTGCTGTTTTCTGTAATTACCATTTCGACTAAATAGTCATCTAATTCAATGAGAGGATTATTTTCAGAATTATTAGATCTTAATTTAATAAATTTCCACCCTATTAAACTGATAAACAAAATGCCAAGAATACTTACTGGTAAGCCTGCTAGTGAGAAATCAAAAAAAGCAAAGTCTTGATCCGAAGATTCATTTCTGAATTCAGAAATTATTATATTAGGTGGAGTTCCAATTTTAGTATTCATACCTCCTAAAATAGACGCAAAGGAAAGAGGAATTAAAAATTTTGAAGCATTCCAATTCATTTTCTGACAAATACCTAATGTTATAGGTAAAAGCATTGCCATTGCTCCTATGTTGTTCATAAAAGATGAAAGTAATGCCGCAATGAAAGTGATTGAGATTAAAAATTGAATTTCTGAATTAGCAAAAGTTTGTAATTTTCTTCCTAATATAGAAATGAATCCTGATTTTTCTAATCCTTTACTAATAAGTAGAACTAAAGCAACAGTTATGACTGCAGGATGGGAAAATCCTGAAAAAGCTTTATCAGGTTCTATATAACCTAATAAAACGAATAGAGCTAATATCCCTAGAGAAACAGCATCATATCTCCACCTACCCCAAACAAATAGACCTACCATTAGAGTCAACAGACCCAAAATTATTAATTGATCGAACATTATTTAAAAAAGAACGGAATAAGAGCTGGGGTTTTATTCATATATTCTTCATAGTCTGGTCTTTTTTCAAGACTTCTATTATCCATCATAGGAATTGAGGCAAATACAAACATTGCTAACATTGATAGAGGACAAATTATTAACCAAAAATTTTCAAGAGATTGAGATAAGGAGAAACCAAATAATCCAAACCAAAATAAAATTTCTCCTAAATAATTTGGATGTCGGCTGTATTTCCACAACCCTTTGTTCATAGTGACAAAATTATTATTAGGATTTGATTTAAATTTATGCATTTGTTCATCAGAAACATGTTCAAGTAAAACCGCTGAAATTGTGAATACGCAAAAGAACCAATCGATAATATTCACAGGTTCATTATTTATTGTTATTGCAAAATAGAGAGGAAAAAGACAAAGATTTACTATCAAAGTTGGAAATAGATGAATTCCAAAAAAATTTATAAACCATTTAAAATTGCCAAACGTTTGATAAAGGTTTATGTATCTAAAATCTTCTTTTTCTAACCCAGGCCAGGTTTTCAACCAGTTCCATGTCAATCTTATTACGTAGTAAGTGATTGGAATGCCTATCAGTAGAGAGCGTAATAATGATGAGTCATCTATCTCAGGATATAAAACTAAATATAAAAATATTGGAAAAGGTATGACTGACCAAAAAGGATCGTAAAGGCTTGAGCACTTATAAATTACACTAAATATATAAATTACAATCGTTGCGATAACATGAGCAAACAAAATATTAAGCCACAAGTGACCTAAACTAAAAACTCTAATGATAAGAATCCAGCTAGAATAGAAAAAAATAGGAAACAAAACAAACAATTAAACTTTTTGCGTACATTAAATTATTTCTTAGGTGTAAATGATACTGGCAAGGCTTGAATTGCGTTCACAAAATTATTAGGAGTATAAATAATATCTCCGCTTTGCATCATATCGGGAAATCTTTCAAAAATTTTCTCATAGACTACTTCAAGCTGCATATTTGCTGTATGTTTTCCAAGACACAAATGCCTCCCGTAACCGAAAGATAGATGTTTCTTTGCATTTTCTCTCCTAATGTCATATTTATCTGGATTTGCAAAAACTTCAGGATCTCTGTTTGCTGCACCATACCACAAAGAGACTTTTTCATTTGGTCCTATTTTTTGATCTCCTATTTGAGTTTCTGCCTTAGTTGTTCGTCTCATGTAAGTAACTGGATTTGCAACTCTAATAGATTCATGAACCATATTTGTAATTAGAGATCGATCATTCAGTACTAACTCTTTTTGATCAGGATTTTGAGAAAGTAAATGCATTGTGCCACTAATAGAATTTCTAGTCGTATCATTTCCAGCAAATATGATTAAAAGCCAAGAGCCATCTAAATATTCATTAGGAAGTTTTTCGCCCTCAATTTCGATATTTGCTATGACAGATAATAAGTCCTCTTTAGGATTTTTTCTTCGCTCTTCAAGAATATGTCTGCCATAAGAAAACATTTCTTCCACCATATTAGTGAACATTTCTATTAGAGCTGGATCTGCTGAACCACTGCTTTGTTCTTCATTTACATCTAATTTGTTTTGTTCAGCAAGTTGAGTTGCAGCAATTAATTGAGCCATTTCTAATAGTTTCATCCATTCAATAATTTTAGGCCTGTCTTCTTTAGGAACGCCTAACATCTCACAAAGAGTAAACATTGGTAATTCTGCCGAAACTGACTCTACTAGGTTACACTCGCCTAAGGGAGCAATGGCATCTAACAACTGATCTACCTTAATAGCTACTTTTTTCCTTAAAGCGCTTACATATTTAGGATTAAAAAAAGCCATATGGGGATTTCTCATATTTAAGTGCAATAACCCATCTAAACTCAACATATGATCCATTGTTGATCTATACAGTGGTGAATCATCTAAAGCAGTAAAACCATGAGTTAAAGATGTTCCCCCTGCTAATTGAGATGAAAATATCTCCTGATTTTTAGATACAAATTCTATATCTTTATATTTCGTAAGGACCCAAAATCCAGGTTCCGAATCTTCAGGACCTGTTTCATGAAAATATACTGGAGCCTTTTCTCTAAGTTCAGCAAATTTGTCGTAAGGTTGTCCATTTGTAAAAAGAAATAGATCAGTTAAATCAAAATCTCTTTTAAATGAATAAACTTCTTCAAATTTTGGAGCATTTATTTTTACGTAAGGTTGCGAATCGCTGTTTAACTTTAATGGCATATTACTATTTTACTTAATTTATTTGAAAATGGCGCGCCCGGAAGGATTCGAACCTCCGACACCCTAGTTCGTAGCCAGGTGCTCTATCCAACTGAGCTACGGGCGCCCTTTAATTATCATTGATGACCTTTTCGTGAATTTCGCCTCTATGAACAGATATAGTTTTTGGTGCATTAATGCCTAATCTTACTTGGCCACCTTTAATATCTAGAACCGTCACTTCAACGTCATTACCAATCATTAAAGATTGATCTCTTTTTCGACTTAAAACTAACAATTTTTTCTCCCTTTCTTAAACCTAAGATAACAAATAATCAAATGATGCAAAAGGCATAAATTAAACGTCTAATCCATAAGGCGGTGCTTTATTTATTTCTGGATTTAAAGAATATGTTCTAGTTCTTAAATAATCTGCCAACTCTTGATTGGACATATCTAAATTAAGTTCTGAGTATCTAAATGGTTCGCCAACGGTAAAACTAAATTCCGTACCAATTCTTCGTTTAACTTCATGGAATAACAAAGATGCTCTGAACATATCACCTAAATGACTTGCTAAATGAAATTTTATGGAGTTACATCCGTAAAAATATATTGGAACTATATTTGGATCGGTTTGTTTGATTAATCTAGAGGTAAATTTTTTCCATTCTGGATCAAATGCCATTTTTGTTTTTTCGTAAAATTTTGCTGTGGTTGAAACTGTTCCTGAAGGAAAGATAATTACTGAGCCACCTGCAGATAAATGCTCTCTTGATTTTTTTCTTGTTTCAAGGTTTGTTATTAAAGCTTGCTTGTCACCAGTAAAATCAATTGGTAATAAGTAACCTTTTGTTTCAGGAGCTCGAAGTAATAAAGAATGAGTGAGAACTTTAAAATCATTTCTGTATTTTGAGACAAAATAGCTTATTACTAAACCATCCAAAACTCCATAAGGATGATTTGCAATGAATATAGTTGGCCCTTCTGTGGGTATTTGGATGTTCTCGTTGTAATGTAATTTAAGTCTTAATTGATCTAAACACCCGTGCCAAAAGCTTTCCCATTTCTGAGGATTTTCTTGATATTCACGATAAAGTTTAAAAAGAGCAGGTTGTCCAGCAAGAGACTCTATGAATCTTATTATTAATTTGCGATACCATGGATCGTCTGGGTCAGCGTAACTAAAATATTTTGATTCTATGTATTCCATACCTTTGGCGGAGAGAAAGGGATTCGAACCCTTGAAGGAGTTGCCCCCTTACCCGCTTTCCAAGCGAGCGCATTCGACCACTCTGCCATCTCTCCTTAGTCTAAAGTAGATTTGTACTAACTCCTAATTCCGTATCCTTTTTTTAACAGATAATATGCAAGTAGGAAAAATGCAATAATAAAGATGATAATCATAATTAGTGCAAACTGTACATTGATATCTGATACTCCTATCATTCCATATCTAAAAGCATTAACCATGTACAACAAAGGATTTGCTTTCGAAACTATCTGCCAAGTGTTTGATAATAATTCAACTGAGTAAAAAACTCCTCCCAAGTAAATAAGAGGAGTTAAAATAAATGTCGGGACGATGTTTATATCATCAAAATTATCGGCAAATAGGGCATTTAAAAAACCTGCTATCGAAAATAGAAAGGCAGTCATTACAACTACAAACAAAGTAAGTGGAATATTTTGAACAGTAATGTCCGTAAAGATTAGGGAAGTAAATAAAACTAAAAAACCAACAATTATTCCTCTAACAACGCCTCCAAGAACAAAACCAGTAAGAATTAAGTACGTTGGCATAGGAGATACTAACAGTTCTTCAATACTTCTTTGAAATTTCACACCAAAAAAAGAAGAGACAACATTTGAATAAGCATTGGTAATTACGGCAAGCATAACTAAGCCCGGAGCCATAAACTGCATATAATCAAAACCTGACATTTTTCCAATACGTTCACCAATGAATGTTCCGAAGATCAGAAAATATAGGATCGTAGTTAAAACTGAAGGAATCAAAGTTTGACTCCAAATTCTAAAAAATCTATAAACTTCTTTTCTAAGTAATATGAATAAAGCTCTAACTTGTTCTTTCGCTGTCATTATTAGTAAGTTTTAAGAATAATTCTTCTAATCGATTTGTTTCATTTCTCATACTCAAAATTTCTATCTTTTCTTGATCAAAAAAATCAAAAATTGAATTTAAATTTGTTCCTTTATTAGCTTGAACTGAGAAAGTTGAATCATCAATTTTATTAATTATAAAATCTTCCGAATGAAAATTTTTGTTTGTTTTTTCTTTTAAATCAAATACAAATGTCTCTATTTCTACTTCTCTTAAAAAAGAATTCATATCAGAATTTCTGATAATTTTTCCATGATCAATAATAGATATATTTTTACAAAGTCTTTCTGCTTCTTCTAAATAATGGGTTGTAAGAATAATAGTTGTACCGTTTTTATTTATCTCAATTAAAAAGTCCCATAGAGACCTTCTTAATTCTGTATCTACACCTGCAGTAGGCTCATCTAGAATTAAAAGCTCTGGATTATTAACTAATGCTTTCGCAACCATTAGCCTTCTTTTCATACCGCCAGATAAATTTCTTCCTTGTTCATTTCTTTTGTCCCACAAATCTAAGCGTTTCAAAAAATATTCCGTATTACTTTTCACCTTTGAAAAAGGCATTCCGAAAAAACCAGCTTGATGCAGAAGTACATTATGGACAGTTTCAAATTGATTGAAATTTACTTCCTGTCCTACTATTCCAATTTTCTTTTTTGCTTCCGAATGATGTGTGTCTATATCTAATCCAAGAATTTTAACTAATCCAGATGACTTGTTTACAAGAGAACTTATGATACCAATCATTGTTGATTTACCTGCACCATTCGGTCCCAGAAGAGCATAAAAATCTCCCTGCTCAACTTCAAAACTTATATCGTCTAATGCGATTAGGTTGTTATCATAAATCTTAGTCAGATTTTTGATTTCTAAAGCTTTCAATTTATTTTTTAGATAAGAAGGACATTCCGTCTTCCAATCCTTTCAAGGTAAGAGGGAACATCTGATCGTCTATGAGATGTCTTGAAATTTCGATTGAAGAGGAATAGTCCCAATGTTCTTCGGGAACAGGATTTAACCAAATTAATTTCTCATAGGTATTCATGATTTTTTTCATCCAGACAGAACCAGCCTCCTCATTCCAATGTTCTATACTTCCACCTGGATTGGTAATTTCATATGGGGCCATAGTTGCATCACCGACAAAAATTATTTTGTAATCAGAAGCATATTTATGAATTACCTCATCAGTTTTTATTCTTTCGTTATGTCTTCTTCTGTTATCTTTCCATACGGTTTCATAAATATAGTTGTGAAAATAAAAATACTCTAAGTTTTTAAATTCTGTTTTACAGGCAGAAAATAATTCTTCACAGATTTTTATATGAGGATCCATTGATCCTCCGACATCAAAAAAAACTAAAACCTTCACAGCATTTGTTTTTTCAGGAACCATCTTAATATCAAGTAATCCAGCGTTTTTGGCTGTACTTTTTATAGTGTCATCCAAATCTAATTCTTCATCGTTAGATTGTCTTATAAATTTTCTAAGTCTTCGAAGCGCTACTTTTATATTTCTCGTACCAAGTTCAACTGAATCATCAAGATTCTTGAAATCTCTCTGTTGCCAGACTTTTACGGCCTTATTTTGCTTTCCCTCTCCATCAACTCTTATGCCCTCAGGATGAGATCCAGCATTACCGAAGGGTGAAGTGCCTCCCGTACCTACCCATTTATCACCTTTTTGATGCTTACCTTTTTGTTCTTCTAATCTTTTTTTAAACTCTGAAAGAAGCTTTTCAAGCCCTCCCATAGTTTCTATTTTTTTTAATTCATCCTCGGTAAGAAATTTTTCAAATTCTTTTCTGAGCCATTCTTCGGGAACTAAAGCTTGAAGAACATCATCAAGAGTCTCTAACCCTTTAAAGTAAATATCAAAAGCTCTATCAAATTTGTCGTAATGTTTTTCATCTTTTACGAGGATTGATCTAGAAAGATAGTAAAAATCGTTGATATCAGCAAAAATGACTTGCTTTTCTAGACCTGATATCAGGTCTAGAAGTTCCCTCAATGTACAGGGAACACCAACTTCTTTTAAAGTTTTAAAAAGATTAATTAACATTAATTTTGATTATTCCCCTCTCTTCTAGTCATGAAGGCTAACCTTTCAAGAAGTTGAACATCTTGTTCATTTTTAACTAGCGCACCGTAAAGTGGAGGTATTGCTTTTGATGGATCTCTATTTTTTAGAATTTCATCTGGTAAATCATCAGCCATAAGAAGCTTAAGCCAGTCAACTAACTCTGAAGTAGAAGGTTTCTTCTTTAAACCTGGTACTTTTCTAACATCAAAGAAAATATCTAAAGCTTCTTTAACAAGTTTTTCTTTAACTTTAGGATGATGAACCTTTATTATTTCCTTCATTGTTTCTCTATCTGGAAAGGAAATGTAATGAAAGAAACATCTTCTTAAAAAAGCATCAGGGAGTTCTTTTTCGTTATTACTAGATATGATAACAATTGGTCTAGTAGTTGCTTTAATTGTCTCCTTTGTTTCATAGACATAAAATTCCATTCTGTCTAATTCTTGCAACAAGTCATTTGGGAATTCAATATCAGCTTTATCTATTTCATCGATTAAAAGAACGGCTTGTTTTTCGGAAGTGAAAGCCTCCCATAATTTTCCCTTTTGAATATAATTTGAAATGTCTTTAACTCTTTCATCGCCTAATTGAGAGTCTCTTAACCTGGTTACAGCATCATATTCATATAACCCTTGTTGTGCTTTAGTAGTAGATTTAATGTGCCATTCAATGAGTGGTAAATCTAAAGATTTAGCCACTTCTAGTGCAAGCATTGTTTTACCCGTTCCAGGCTCTCCTTTTATCAACAAAGGTCTTTCTAAAGCTATTGCCGCATTTACAGAGAGACTTAAGTCATCAGTTGCTATGTATGATTTTGTACCTTTAAATTTCATGTATTTTCCTTATTTGTATAATTTTTAAGAATCTATGATAACAATATTTTATGAATTATTTCTTAATTCTTAATTTAGCTAATTGTTTCGATTGCCCTACTAAATTCCCACTTGAATCCCAAATCTCCCTATCTTCCTCGATATAGTTACTCGTAATAAATTCTGTTTTTGCAATAACCTTGAGAGGACCAGGCTTAGGAATGTTTCTTATATGTGACGTCAAAGTCAATGTGGGTACCCAGCCTACAGTACCCATTTTATTGAATATTGGTGGAGTAGTTGCATCTAGGAAAAGAATTAATCCAAAAAGATCAACGATTCCTCCATCTTTCCATCCCATAAACAGTTTTAGCGTAGCTTTATTTTCTTCACTGGGATTTTTCCACCATAGAGAATCTAAACAATATTTTTTCTCTAAGTTTTTATCTAATTTGGGATTGAAACCTTCTTTGTAAGGAACCTGAATACAATTTTCATAAGGATCAAATTTTGGTTCTAACCTGAGATTGTTATTGAGTCCTTTCATTTTAGAAAAATCTGTAAAAGTTACAGTACAAAATATTTTTAATATTCCATTTTGTTTGAGTGATACATGCGCGGTAGAGGTGCTTTTAGTTGACGCAATTTTGGTTATTTGGATATCAGCAGAACCAAACTCAACTCTATCAATATAATTTGCTGATAAAACTAATGGATCTTTATGAGACAAGGCTTTGGAGCAAGCCTTTGCAATTAAAGCCATTGAATAGCCACCATTTGCAGTTTGTCCAATACTCCAATTTTCAGAAATATTTGCTGTAAAATTATCTTCAGATAAAAGTTTTACATCGATGTCTTTTTCAAAAATCTTTGAGATACTCATATTCTGTTTAATTATAGGTATTAATGGAAGAAATTTCTTATTTTGACATAGGTGCTAATTTAACTCATGAATCTTTTCAAAATGATTTCAATGAAGTTATAAATGAAGCAAAAAAAAATAATCTAAAAAAAATTTGTATAACCAGTACCTCGATAGAAGATACCAAAACATCTTTAGATATTGTTGAAAAAGATAGTGATTTTTTTATTACAACCTGTGGAGTACATCCGCATTATGCAGATTCTTTCAAAAATACTGACATAAAAAAAATTAAAGATTTATGCATTCATCCCTCTGTCAAAGCAATCGGAGAAACAGGATTAGACTTTAATAGAAATTTTTCTGATAAAAAGAATCAAATTCGATGTTTCAAATCTCAAATTGAGATAGCGCAGGAATTTTCTTTGCCTCTTTTTATGCATCAAAGAGATGCCCATGAAGATTTTATAAAATGTTTTAAAAATATAGATCTTAATGTAAATGCTGTAGTTCATTGTTTTACTGAAAATGAAAGTAAATTTTATGAATACCTAGATATTGGTTTTTGGATTGGCCTAACTGGATGGATATGCGATCCAGTCAGAGGAAAGCATATGGATGATTTGCTTTCAACCATGCCTTTAGACAGAGTCATGATTGAAACTGACTCACCATACTTATTGCCTAAAAATTTAAAAGTAAAAGGTAGAAGAAATGAACCAAAATTTATCGAAGAAGTTGCGAAAAGAATAGCTGATTTACAAAAAAAGAGTTTAAAAGAAGTATCTCAGATATTTTATGAAAACAGTTTGAGATTTTTTAATCTCTAAGATTTAGAAATAATTTCTTTGCTTAAAAGCTCCTCGATTTTTTCTTCATATCCAATAGATTTCATTATTTCTTCAGTATGTGTTCCAATTTTTACAGGAGCATGACTTACTTCACTCTTCGTATAAGAGAATTTTGGAGCTGGAGAAGGTTGTGTAACATTTTCTAAAGTGAAGAAAGAATTTCTTTCAGTATTATGTTTATGATTTATTGCTTCCTCCATAGAGAGTACAGGTGCAAAACATATATCAGTTCCCTCCATTATCTCACACCATTCTTCACGCGTTTTTTCTTTGAATCTTTGTTCTAAGTTGATTCGTAAATTTGG
Organism: Gammaproteobacteria bacterium; assembly: GCA_019652555.1. Lineage (GTDB taxonomy): Bacteria > Pseudomonadota > Gammaproteobacteria > Magnimaribacterales > AG-339-G14 > MEDG-81. Next base: position 512,647 of record BPAJ01000001.1, read on the forward strand.
CCATGAATTTTTATCCATTTGATTATCAAATTCTTTTTCATCTATATTCATTTTTTCTCTTAATAAAGCATAAAATTGGGGCTCGATAGATCCTATGGAAACGAATTTTCCGTCTTTGCATTCATAACAACCATAAAAGTGTGCGGCTCCATCAAGAAGATTAGAGTCCCTAGAATCTGTCCATATTCCAGAGCTCATCATCCCATACATCATGCTCATTAATAATGCAGAGCCTTCTGTCATGGCAGCATCAATAACCTGACCTTTTCCTTCTTTATTAACTGTATTTAAAGCTGCACATATGCCTAAAGCTAGAAGCATGCCTCCTCCACCGAAATCGCCAATGAGATTTAAAGGGGGTGGAGGTGGAGAACCTTTTTTTCCTATAGCCCCTAAAACGCCGCTTAAAGCGATGTAGTTAATGTCATGACCTGCAGCATTCGATAAAGGACCATTTTGGCCCCATCCAGTCATTCTTCCAAAAATTAATTTAGAGTTTATTTTAAGAAGCTCATCGGGACCAAGATTGTTCTTTTCCATAACTCCTGGTCTAAATCCTTCAATTAAAACATCAGCAGATTGAATGAGTTTTTTTATAATTTCTTGCCCTTCAGTTTTTCTTATATCCACGGTCATCGATTTTTTTCCTCTGGACGCAATATCAGAATTTGATCCTCTTCCAACAGCATTTATTCTTTCCACTGAAATTACTTCTGCTCCCATATCAGCTAAAATCATGCCGCAAAAAGGGGCTGGTCCTATACCGGCCATTTCAATAACTTTAATATCTTTAAGTGGTCCCACGCGAATCTCTCCCAAAAGGTTTTAAATGTCTAATCAGTACAGGAAGTAACATTAAAGCAGCAAGAATTGCCACGATCATAGAAAAAGAAGTGAAAATTCCAAAAAATACACTTGGATTAAAATTTGAACTCACTAAAATCATAAATCCCAATACAATAGTTAAAGAAGTATAAAACATTGCACGGCCAATTGTAGAGTGGCTATTTTTTATAGCTAAATCATAATTATTATTTTGCTCATATTCTTTTAAGAACCTATGGACGTAGTGGATAGTGTTATCTACACCTATCCCTATACTTATTGCAGCAACAGTTACTGTCATGATATCTATTGGTATTCCAGACCATCCAATTATTCCCAAAACACTTGAGGCAGATAGTAAATTAGGAATCATAGCTATGATTGCCATATAAAGTGACCTAAATAAAATGATGAACATTGCAAAAATAGCAGCAAAAACTATCGAAAGACTTCCAATTAATGATTGAAATAAGCTTTGAAGAAGATTGTTATAAATTACAGAAATTCCTGATAAGTAAAATTGATCTTCAGTTAATTCATAATTTTTAATTAAATCGTTTTTGACCTCTTCAATTAAATTTTTTCTATTTAAACCGTCCATAGACTCAATTACTCTTGCTGATAATCTGACTTGATTGTCATCTTCTGATATAAAAGAACTAAGAAGTTGATTATTTATGTCCTCTGGTAAAACTTTCCTTAGAAGTGCAAGTTCAAGATCGTCAAGTTTATTTCCTTTTACTATTTCAGCTAATTTTATTGCACTTGAAACAGATAAAACCTTCCCTATTTCTGGTCTAGCCTCTAAATAATCGTGTATTTCTTCGAGGTAAGACAAGTTTTGTGAGTTAAACCAATAACCATATTGTTCAGTTTCTAATCCAAAATCGTCAAAATCATCTTCTGATTCATAATCATTTTCAAAATTATTTTCAGGTGCAGAAATAATAATATCCAGAGGAGCTGTGCCCCCTAGTTTTTTGTCAATTAGAGAAAGGCCTTTATAAATTTCTGTTGTGGGTTTGAAATAGTCAATAAATTTATTTTCAACACTTAACTTATTAATACCTACTATAGAAAAGATAAATCCAAGTAAAGATATCAATAAGATAATATTTTTAAATCTAACAACCAATGAATTTATCCAAGTTGTGAATCCAGAAGAATAATCAATATTTGTATCTTTTAAGTTTTTATTCATTAATGATGCAAGAGAACCAAAGAAGACAAAAGATACAGAAAAGGCAATAAAAATACTAAGCACCATCAGTAGTCCAAAATCTATAATAGGTCTGATATCGCTTATAATTAAAGATGCAAAAGCAACCATCGTTGTTAGAGCGGTGTACAAACAAGGAAGAAACATTTGTGAGAGCGTCCTCTTTAGAGCTTCATTGTGAGAAATATCGTTGAATTTTGAAGTAATTTCTCTATATCGAACAACTAAATGAACAGTTAAAGAAATTCCAATGATCATCAGCAAGGCAATAAAGTTTGCCGAAACTACTGTAACTTTCCATCCTATCCAGCTGATAAGGCCTGTTGTGAAAAGAGCTGACAATCCAGCAGAGACTAAGGGTACGATAACCCATCTAAATTGCCTAAAGATTATTGAAAGAATTAAAACAAACATAAAGAAAACTGCTACACCAAAAGTGAATAAATCCTGTTGAATCATTTTGATCGTATCGTGGGCAATCATAGCCCCTCCTCCTAAGAAGATTTCTCCGTAACCTTCATAGTCTTTTGTTATTCTTCTAACTTCATTAATAAGCGTCGCTTCATTTATAAGATTAATTTGTTTCTGCTCTTCTATTTGAAAATCGAGACTTTCAAGATCTTGCTTAAAAGACTTCTCTTCAATCAAGTTTTTTGATCTAAAAGCTCATATCTTTTTGAAATCAATTTTTGATATGATTCATTAGGTTTTAAGGTCATTTGCAATGCGATGGTTTTTAAGTCCTTACTAATTAAAAGGCCTCTGTATACCTCATTGGTTTCAAATTCATACTTAGCTTTAGTTAAATCAACATCATCTGTTGATAAAGTAACCACATTTTCTGCTAATTCATTTATAGATTGTTCCGAGTAAGAGAGAAGAGGTACATCAAATAAACTAAGAACATTACTTATACCATCGACTTCTTTAAGTTTACCAACAAGGTTTTCTAAAAGAGATATTGTCTCATTTGTAAAAATGTTCTTATTGGGCGTAAAAGCAATAACAAGAAAATCACTTGATCCATATTTTCGTGAATTTTCTCTATATATTTTTAAATCTGGGTCATTATCAAGTAATAACGTATCTGATGATGCATCTAACTGAAATCTAGGTAACCCAATAATACTGATTATCGATAGAGCAAATAAAAGAAAAATGAAAAATTTTGATTTATCGACTAGAAAATTAAAAATATTATTCATGAACCTTCAAGTCAAACTGTTTTTGACGCTCTGCATATCTAATTCTATCCGATTCGGATTTCTCAAAAACATTTATGGCAAGATATGCCTTTCTGATATTCCCTTTTTCAAATCTTCATTTGAAAGAGGTCTTCTACATGCATAACATTGTTTATAATCGCCTGGTTCGAGATCTTTAGTAACAGTTACTCTTTCGTCAAAGACAAAACAATCGCCATTCCAAATAGATTTATCTTTTGCTTTGGATAAAAATTTAAAATTCCTCCTTGAAGTTGATGTATGTCAGTAAGACCTTCTACTTCAAAAGAGTGAAGTGCTTTTTCACATCTAATCCCACCCGTACAAAAATGCCAATATTTTTCCCTTTAAATTTAGATTTTTTTTTTTTACAAAATCTTTAAATTCTCTGAAGTTTTTAGTATTAGGTGAAATAGAATTTTTAAAAGTTCCAACTTTATTCTCATAATCATTTCTTACATCGATAATGATGTTATTTGGATCTTCTACAAAATTAGACCATTCTAAGGGAGTCAAATAGTTCCCTTGATAATCAAAGGATCTGCCTTTTGGTTCCAGATGGTACTAATTCCTGTCTTTTTTATTTTTAATCTCTTAAATGGAGAAATATCTGAAATTGAAAAGCGAAATTTTATGGTCCCAATTGAATCATTTAAGAATTCATTTAATTCTTCTAAGGACTCTCTCTTTCAGAAGAAACAGTAGCATTAACTCCCTCTGGTGTGAGGATGATTGTCCCTTTAATTTTTCTTTTAGAGCAATAATCTCTCAACGAATCTTCGAGTTCTTTATATCCTGAGAATTCAAAGCACTTATAGAAAGTTCCTATCTGAAACATAATTTAATTTCAATTTACTCTGATCCACCAAGACAATCTGGAGAATCTGAACTTGATTGATTATTTTTATCCCATTCTATTTTTGTGAAAGGATGAATTGCAATGGCATGAATAAGCTTCATTTCTTCATTTAATGCTTTATAGATCAACTGATGTCGTTGTACAGGCCTCATATTTTCAAAATCGTTAGAAACTACGATTACTTTGAAATGTGACTCTGCTCCATCTGGAACATTATGATTTGGACTTTCATTTATAACCTCTACATACAGAGAAGATATTTGAGTCTTTAATTTTTCTTCTATTTTATCTTTTATCATCTTATTCTGTCATATCGATGTAGTTTAATTCATTTAGTTTCTCTTCATGGCTTTCCTTGGTAGTTGTAACAAAAGAGATGGTGAAAAGAGATATTGCCCATAAAATAATTGATGCTGTTACAGCTGTTACTCCAAAAGTAAAAAGTATTTCTGAGTCTACCTGTCCCGGAACAGCATTTTCAGGCCATGCTGCGAAGGTTAAGATCATCCCTGCAGCAAAAGCTCCTGCCCCGCTCATACACTTTTGAGCAAATGATCTAGCGGCTAAAAGGGTCCCTTCCATTCTTCTTCCAGTTTTGATTTCAACTTCTTCGACCGTATCCCAAACCATTGAATTTAAAGTTGTAAAAGAAATTACAGAAGTTGCTACACCAATAAAGTGAAAAATTAAAACACCTGCAAGAACAATGGGAGAACCATTTTCCGGAAGAAATCCTAGAAGTCGTAAAATTATTATTCCATTTTCTACTGTAAGTGATGTCGCAAAGAGAAACAAAGCACCATTTTTTTTTCCAAATTTGTTTGCTAAAAAAGGAGAAACAAATAAACCTACTAAAGGCGCTAAAAACAAACTTAGACCTATAGTGAGAATATTTAATGGTGTGAATTCCCAAAAGAAACTATAGTAATAAAGCGTCAGATTAGTTCCAATTCCACCTGCAACTCCCATCATTATCATTGCTATGAAAAGAATGATGTAATTTCTGCTGACGGTCATTGTTTCATATAATTCTTTGATAATTATTCCTAATGTTTTTCTTTCTAATTCAGGTGCATGCAAATCTTCTATGTGTCGATGAGTCCCAGTCGCTGTCACAACTATTGCGATAAACATAATTGGACTGCAAACAAGACCATAAGTAATCCATGTATCGGCAACAAATCTGGCATCTTGAGTGCCAGTTAGCGTACTGTATACGACAAAAATCCATAAAGAATTCCAGACAGCTAAGGCCTCCCCACCAACCAAACCAGTATCGATAAGAGAGCAAAGAACTTCTTTCAACATAATCTTTAGAAAGTTCTGGACCAAGAGCATTGCTTGGAATTTCATAAATAGTTATTGCTGTTCTAATAAAGGCTCCAACAATCAATAAAAACCAAAACAATTCCATTTGGGTCATGTTTTCAGGAGGATCCCAGATTAAAAAGAAAGATACTGCAACAGGAATAGCAGATGCATACATCCAAGGATGCCGTCTGCCCCATTTTGATTGAGTTTTATCTGAAAAATATCCAATTAATGGATCGGAAATAGCATCAATAACTAACATCAAGAGAATCGCTAATCCTGCTAAATTTGGGGCTAACCCAAATACTTGAACATAAACAAACAATAAAAAATAATTGAATGCATTATCTTTTATTCCATATGCTAATGAGCCAAATCCATAGAAGAATTTTGTCAAAAAGGGTAATTTTTCTCTCATTGTTAAATTAATTAAAAATCAAAGCCAAGTATTACATACTTCTTTAATGTATCAATAGTCGCGATTGATTAGGTTTCTGAGGTTACTGATAGTTTATGTAAATCGGAGATGACCAGGCCCTTTCTTCAGACATCATCGTGCAATTATCTTCTCGAGAGGTTTTATAATTTCCATAGCAGATATTTACTTTCTTACAATTACCTTGTTCATCAAAATCGCATCTTAAATTACCCGCATTTATTCTAAGAGAGGGTTCTTCGATGGCTCTTACGTAATAAACCGAATCTCTTTTGTCTTTAGAATAATCTTTATCAGAAAAACGTACCCTGCATCCATTTCCTCTTCAGGGCAATCTAAAACTTTCCAAGGATCCATAATTAAATTATTTATGTCTTCTTCATTAGAATTCTGAGGAGTAATTTTTATGACTTCAATTCTGGTAATTTTATTTCTTTCTTCAGAAGGGTTATAACACTCATTTTTACATAAAGTCTTGATCTTCTCACTTGAAAGATTTCCTAATTTATAATCAGGACAACCAGGTTTTTGTTTAAAAGAACCTAAAGCTTTAACTTCAAAAACAGGAGTTTCAGACTTTGTAATTTCTGACCCCATTGGCAGAGTTTTTGTTTGATCGATCAAATTAAACCAAAGTAAAATTCTTGGACCGCTGGTCGCATAAGTTTCCCTTCTTTTAAAGCTCTCCCAAATTCCTTCTCTAGATCTATTTTCAACATGAACAGCTGCTAAACCACCTGTAGTAAAAAAAGATGATTGTCTTATGGGTTCCCACAAAGAAAATGGATCAGGAATATCCAATTCTTCTAAATTTACTTCTCTAGGTTGATCTGACTTTTCCTCTTGAGGAGTTAAATTTTCTTCTAAAAATTTAGCTGCTGGACCATTTGCTTCAGTTGTTACCATTCGGTCAATAGGTTTATAGCCAGTTCCTGGACGAGATCGATGATTGTCGCTCGATGCAATGAAGCCAAATTTAAACCTTTGTTCAATACCATCTTGAGAATTTCTCAAGGCAAGGGCATATTGTGCAGAGCCTTTTGGTCGATAATTAAAAGCAGGTATAAAACAATCTTTGCATTGTCCGGAATCAAGCCATTCTTCTGGAGTAATTCCTTTAACAGCAAATTTTCCAGATAACCCTCCTTCAATATAAAGTTGCCTGGCTAATGCAGCCCTTTTATCGCAAACAGCTTCACTATTTTCATTATCAAGACACCTTTCTTTGATAATTTCGCCTGCTTGCCAACAGGAAGGTAGATAATTTTCAGAAGGCTCCGGACAAAATTGCACACTATTTTCAGTATAGCTTGCAGTCCATGGTCGATATTCCTCTGAATTACCATGACCTGACATTATTTCAAAAGATATTTGTTTATCAGAATTGTTATGATCACTCGATAACTGCTTATCCCAGCTCGATTCGCTTGGCGTGTAGAAACCCCAAGTATTTCCATGAGGAATCACTATAGAATCAGATTCTATTTTTTCTAAAGCAGCAAAGAGATCTTTTGGAGTTAATGCTGAGAAATAGCAAGAATTTTCTGGGTTATAAAAATCTTCTGTGCAATCTTCAGTATCAACTATATGCTCACTGAAGGTTATCAAGTCTGCATATCTGCTCCTATTTTTAAAATCCAATAAAGCCATACTCAACATATTTGATCTTACAACTGGTAATCTTTCGGCACTTCTCATGCCATCAGTTGCAACTCCTCCAGAACCGATAGGCATTATTGGAACAGATTCTTCATCGGTTTCTAAAAACATTACATTTTTATGTCCATAATGATTGTCTTTGTTAGGATCAATTTGTGTCCATTCAAATCCTAAAAAAGATATTAAATCTGGTGTATCGCTATTTTCATGAATAGCATTGCATTGTCTAATTGCTTTTTTTGCTTCCATCCATTTAGTTGGTGTAGCTGCTTCAGCATGATCAGAAATAACCCAAAAGTCTAAAGCAGAACAAAATCTGGCATAGTCACAAGCATCGGAAACCGGATGAGGTCCCTCTCCATTGTTAAGGGGTAAACTCCATAAAAAAGCATCTGACGAATAGGTTGAGTGAACATGCGTATCTCCAAATAGAATTTGTTTGTTAGACAAACTATGTTCTAGTTGAGATTGGATCTTTTTTGTTAAAAGATCTTTTGGATAAGTTGCATTTACATTTGGCTCAGCTTTTTCTAAAACTCCAAAAAAACCAAAATAAAAAGCTAAAAAATATATGCCAAGAACAGAAATAATAGAAAATAAAATACCAAAAATCCAAAATATTATTCTAAGTAACATATTCAATGCTTTCTCTTATTAATTTCTTCTTCAGATCTTTTTATGAAATCTATCACAACATCATCTTTCCGGTTGAAGTTAAATTCTTTTGAACCCCTCTCAAAAACTTGCCAAGAAGATGAATTTTGTTCATGGAATAATTTAACGTTTTTTTTCTTAAAAAAAGGAATCAATATCATTCCAGCTAAAAAACCTCCAATGTGGGCAAAATAGGCAGTTCCCCCTTCTGACCCAATAGAGCCTGGAATGCTAAAAAACTGCAAAATTATCCAAAAACCCAATACTAAAAAAGCAGGGATTCTAATCATTTGAATAATGATGATAATGAATACCAAACATTTCACATTTGCTTTTGGAAACAACATTAAATAAGCTCCAAGAATACCGGCAATGGCACCACTTGCCCCTACCATTGGGACATTAGATGTTGGGTCGACAAATCCCTGGCACAAAGCAGCGATAGTTCCACATAAAAGATAGAAAACTATAAATCTAAATCTTCCTAAACAATCTTCAACATTGTCACCAAAAATCCAAAGGTACAGCATATTCCCTGCAATATGAAAAATACCCCCATGAAGAAACATAGAAGTGTAAATAGTTAAGGAAGAATAATCAGAAAAAAAGTCATTGGGAATGAATCCATAGTTGTAAAAAATTAATGGATTCATTTGACTTAAGTATTGCAATGCAAATACAAAGCAACAGGCACCGATTAAAAAATAAGTGATATAAGGAGTTGAAGAACTTGGATTGTCATCAGAAATAGGAAAAAACATATTTAATAACCTAGATCCTTAACTGCCGATTCATACTCATCTCTGGTAATAGAATAAAAGTATATAAAAGTTAAGCCACCAATATTGAGTATAGGTCCAATGATACAAATAAATAAAACCAAATTATTTACAGGTTCTTTCATCTCCTGAATCGTTGCCTCTGTATTACTGAAACCCAGAAACTGAAGAACGAAACCAATTATAAATACTCCAAATCCTGAAAAAACTTTTTGAAATAAACCTGGACCCGCTAGAAATAATCCCTCTTCTCTTCTTCCTGTCTTTTTTTGAGAATCTTCGACAACATCAAAAACCATTGAAATTAAAATTACCCACCCCATTACAGAAAGAATATCTGTGACACATTGATGCGAGATCATAATCCACCATAAGGCATTAGAACCATTGTCAGGAAAAGTCTGCACTGAAAAATAAGGATCAACCAATCTTAGTGCAAAAGGTATATAGGAAATAAGAACAGTAGCAGTTAGAGCGAACAATGCTATATTTTTCTTTTCTCTGCCTTGGGAAATTATTATTGCAATAACTGCTCCAACTATTGCAGAAACTCCTCCAGCTATAGGAAAAATTGAAATGTCTGAGGGTGTCCACTCCCAAAAATAGATACTTATATAATTTCCAATTCCAGTGTTCAGTCCGAGAAATAATGCGTAAAGACATCCTCCAAAAAAGATCATCAACCAAGATTTATTAGATAACGTTTCAATAAGTTCATTGAAAATTTCTTTCATTCGGATGTTGGTTCTACTGGGAACAACATGAAGATCTTTAATATGTTTGTGGGTGCTTGAGGCTGCTATAAAACCAAGAACTAAAGTTGCTAAACCAGCAAAGTAAGCAAGTTTTTCATATCCTGCAGGATTTAAATAAGCTCTTGATCCCATAAATTCTGATGTTTCTGGAAGAAAATACTCAAGCATCACATAGCCAACTAAAATTGCTCCCCCATATCCAAAGAATAGGCCCATTGCATTTAGAGTGTTTCGACGATCATAGTCCTTCGTTAATTCTGGACCTAATGCAGCTCTAGGCGTCTCAAAAAAAGTTATTGCTAGTCTTATGCATATCGTCAGGATTAATAATTTGAAGAATAAGTAAATTTGATCATAAGAAGATGGAGGAATAAACAAAAGCCATATACAAAATGCTAGCGGAATGATACTTGCATAGATAAATGGATGTCTTCTGCCGAGTTTTGACTTGAGCCTATCAGACCAGGCACCTACAAGAGGGTCAGATATTGCATCAAAAATCAAAGAAATTCCTAAAGCAATGGATGCTAAATAAGGTTCCAGTCCTAATACTTGATTGTAATAAAGCAAAACCCAAGTACCAAAAATTACATTCTTTATGCCAACTACTCCAGAACCTGCTGAATGGAGAAAAAGCGTTGAATTAGAAACTTGAAGATCTTTATTTTCTGACATTTATAATTTTAAAAAAATAATATACTCTAGAAGAGTCAAATTATGAACTATTACTAGGGGTGAAAGAATGGGAGTTTTGAATAATAAGGTAGCAGTAATTACAGGAGCCGGTAGAGGAATAGGAAAGGAAACTGCTCTGTTATTTGCTAAAGAAGGTGCAAAAGTTGTAGTAAACGATTTAGGAGCAAATCCTGATGGATCTGGTCATGAAAAAATTGCTGACGAAGTTGTCGATGAAATAAAAAATCTTGGTGGTGAAGCAGTCGCAAATTATGATTCTGTTGATTCCTATGAAGGAGGACAAAATATATTCAAAACAGCAATAGATGCATTTGGAGAGATGGATATTGTTATTAACAATGCGGGAATTCTTAGAGATAAAACTTTATTCAATATGGAAGAATCAGATTGGGATGCAATCATGGCAGTACACTTAAAAGGCCACTTTAATTGTACCCAGCCTTTCGTAAGATACATTAGAGAAACAAATAGGTTAAATTGTAGAATTGTTAATATGTCTTCGGTTTCTGGCTTGATTGGCAACTTTGGCCAAACAAACTATGGTGCTGCAAAAGCAGGAATTGCTGGCTTTAGCAGGTCGCTTTCCATGGAAATGGCAAAATATAAATGTACTGTCAACACAATCTCTCCCGGGGCAGCAACCAGATTGACGATAGATCTCATGAAAGCAGCAGGAAGAGATGTTGATCCCGAAGATTGGAGTCAAGGACCGCAACAGATTGCTCCTGTCATAGCTTGGGTTTGCTCAGATGAAGCAAATGAAATAACAAATCAAATATTTCATATTTCTTCGGGTACAGTAGGAATCATGCAACAACCTGCTGTAATCAAATCTTTTAAAAATGACGAACTTTGGACTTTGGATAAGTTAAATACACTGATGCCAGAATTAGTTGAAGCTAAGAAACTTCACGATAAGGAAGTTGAAGAGAAAGGAAAACCTTCTTAATTAAGCTTCTGCTTTATATATAGACTTTTTGGTCTGTGATAAAACGTTTTTTAGCATAGGCATAAAGGTCTCTATTGGAAGACTTTCATATTCAGGATCAAATGAGTTTTGATCATATTTCGCACAAAATTCAACGCAATCTTTCCAATGCTCACTATCTTTGAATTTATCACGCATGTGTCTATCTAGACCTAGGAAATGAAAAAAATAGTAACCCTGGAATATGCCATGATGTTTCAAGATCCAATAGTTCTTCTCTGAGATATATGGTTCGAGAAGGGTTGCAGCAAAATCGGCATGGTTGGCAGGCGCAAGAATGTCTCCAATATCATGAAGTAAAGCACACACCACATACTCTTCATCTCTTCCGTCACGATATGCTCTAGATGCAGTCTGAAGACAATGCTCATAGCGATCTACTGCAAATCCCCCAAAGTCATCTTTTAGCATATTTAAATGTTCAATAATTCTCTGAGGCAGATTCTCTGAATGAATCATTGCTGCCTCAACAATTGGCACATAATCTTCTTGAGTGCCTTTTGTCATTTCTGTAAATGTTGCTTTTTTCATAACTCTATTTTCCCTAAATTTTATTGTTGATTCAATTATTTTGTGAAAATAATTCTCATTGTTATCTTATTTCTCATCAAGAGGTTTTCAAAAATAACCTGATAAAATTCATAAAAAAAGGAGTTATATAATGACATTAGATCTTAATTTAGAAGAAGTTTGTACCACATTAAACGAGATTATGGAGTATGAGCTAGCGGGAGTAGTTAGATACACGCATTCCGCATTGATGGTTGTAGGTCCACACCGAATTCCTATTGTTAATTTTTTACAAGAACAAGCAAATGAATCTCTACAGCACGCACAACAAGCTGGTGAACTGCTTACTGGTTTAGATGGCCACCCAAGTCAAAAAATTGCAAAAATAGTTGAAACCAATAACCATTCCATAAAAGATATTTTGGAGGAGAGTTTAGAACATGAATTGCATGCGCTTAGTCTTTATAAAAAACTTCTTTCTATGGTAGAGGGTGCATCAATTTATTTAGAAGAATATACAAGGGATCTAATTGGCCAAGAAGAGCAACATCAACTTGAATTGAGAAAGATGCTTAAAGATTTCAGCTAGGATCCTGAAGTTTTCTCTTGTACCAATCCAAATAAGTGCCTGTTGTTGTGGAAAATTCTTCGATTTTCGCAAGCTTCATTAAATGTCTGTAAGTCAATGTATATTCTTCAGGAAAATTTTCTGAGATTAGATTAAATCCTTTTTCTTTGAGTTTTTCTTCATAATGACCTTCTCGGAGAAACTGAGAAAAATCACAAAAAAAAGAAATATCTACAATCGTTAAGAAATTAAAACCTATGTGACTAGTTGATTTCAGTGATTCTTCGACTCCATTTAAAAAGAACTCATATGCAGACTGCATTCTCCTATAAAGAGATTCATGCATATTTTCGAGACCAAACAAATATTCTTGATGCTCTCTAGAAAAAACTAGTCCGCTATCCAAGAAACTATCTATTCTAGAAGCTTCAAAATGATTTTTTCCATACAAGTGCTTCTGTGTATCTTGTCTAGCCACAGCTCTTAAGATGCTGTTTGATTCAAATATTCCTGTTTTTCCATCAAGGCTAAATGCGGCAGGAACCGTTCCAAAAGGAATCAATTCTATAAAGCGATCAGTCTTGTACAAAGATGAGTTGAATCCTCTTTTTCCAATTCTTTCAAACTCTTTTAAATCTTTTTTATCAGCTTCTGATAACTTTTTAGGGTCTGTATCCCAAAGCCAGTTTGGAATCTCTGAGGGTTTATCTCCGATAATCTCTAGAGGAACATCAGCTATTTTTGCAGCAATCTCTGCTTTCCAAACTCTAGGATTTGGTAAATAAGAAAAGATTTTGAGTCCTTTTCCCATAGACTCCATCTAAATCAAAGAGGCAAATCTTACCCACATCCAGACAACAATTAACCAACTAGGCAACCAAAGTAAGGCTCTTAACGGCATGTCGCCAATAAAGCCATTAATGAAAATATGATACAAAGAATGAGCCACTCTCAAGTCCAACAAACCAATAACCTAAAACTACAAAATAGGCGTCAACTTTTCCTGAAACATATAAGACAATACATATTGCATAAAATAAAATCGGAAATTCAAATAAATTTATCAAATTTCTATCTGCCTGCTTCGTTATTTGTTCTGCAGATGCGGAAGTGGAATTTTCATCAACTCGCTACCAGTATGACTTTTATCAATCAAAACATTCTTGAATCGAATTATCGTACTCAACAAAAACTGAAGCAGTAAGCAACACCATATAGTACATTGGAATAAAAATTTCAGCGTTCATAAGTTTCTCCTTTTAAAATTAATCTTTGTTATTTTCCTGATATCTTAGTTTTTCAAGACTCAGTTTATCTTTAAGACTCATTAAATACGCAGCTCCCGCAAGAATAACAACTGCAGTGGCCTCAGCAATAATCATCAGCGCGTCCATATCTTTATTTTGCATTACTATCAGTCGGCATAAAGCAGTAATTGCAATGATAATTGGCAAGGTAACAGGTATTCTTGAAGTCGTATAAAAAGCTCCTACCATACCTAGAATTTCCGCATAAATAAAAAGCATGAATAAATCAGATAAAGTGATTTGTCTTGCCAAAAACATTTCATAACAATACATTGCTGCAGCAATACAAGTAGATATGCCTATTACGGAAAGTAATACTTTTTCACTTGCTATGGTTGTCCAGTGAAGACCTTTGTTTACGGCCTTGTCATTAATTTTTTCGAACATAATTTTAGTTTAACCACTTCTTTCAATCAGGCAAATATAAATTATATTCAACTATTATTTTTAACAATTAATCAAGAACTTTTTAAAGAGCAATTAGAATAACCTGATGTATGAAGTTGCTGAAAAGGAAAAGTTAAAGTTTATTCAAAATGGATTAAAGGAATATTCTTCGAAAAGAAACTATGATTTTGGTCCTGAATCTAGAGAAAACGTTTCTAATTTATCAAAATATATTTCTCATAGATTCATTAATGAGTATCAACTTATTAGAGAAATTCTTTCGGAAAATAAACTTCAAAAAGTTGAAAAGTTTATTCAGGAAGTGTTTTGGAGAGTTTATTGGAAAGGTTGGTTGGAACATAGACCGCAGGTATGGAATGACTTCATTGATGCAGATCCAGACTTTATCGAGGATGATTACAACAGAGCAATAAATGGAAATACAGGCATCGTCTGTTTTGACGATTGGGTCAAAGAATTAAAAAATGAAAATTATTTACACAATCATACTCGGATGTGGTTTGCGAGCATATGGATTTTTACTTTGAATTTACCATGGCAACTTGGAGCAAAATTCTTCATGAAATATTTATTAGATGGTGATGCTGCTTCTAATACTTTGAGTTGGAGGTGGGTAGCTGGAATCCAGACTCAAGGAAAAAATTATATTGCTCGAGAATCGAATATAAGAAAATTCACCAATCAAAGATACATGAACACATCCCTTAAGGAAAATGCCCTACCCTTGAATGAAGAGAAATTTTATCCTTTGTGCGATATCAGACAATTACATACTGACCAGAAAAATAAAAATATTGTTTTATTTGAGTCAGATTTACACATTGATAATAGAATTTCGTTTTTTGAAGAATATGAAAATGTCTATTTATTATTGCTTGATAATAAAAACCGAGTTGTTGAATTGGATGAGAAAGTTTTATTCTTTAAAAAAAAATTACAAGAATCGTTTATACAAAAAATACCAAATGCACAATTTCTTAATGATGACGGACCTTCAAAAACTCAATGAAAGCTATGATGTAATTTATCCAGGTGTTGGAGAAAATATAGATTTTTTAAAAAGAGAAATAACCGACATGAATAAATTACATTTTATAGGTTTAAAAGAAGATATTTTTTGTTGGCAGTACTCAAAAAAGGGGTTTTTTAATTTTAAGAAAAATATCCCTGAAATAATCAATTATTTATTTCATGAGGGTGAATTTTTTAAATGAAAATTAAATTTCTTATTTTATTTTTTTGTTAATATTCAAGAATGTACACAAAGAAATATTCTCAAGATTTAAAGATCAATAATCCTCATAAATACCGTTTAACGAAAGATTTAATTTGGTCTTCACCGAAGGGTTTTGATTTGACAATGGATATATATTCTCCAAAGGATGTTCCTGCCAATTGCCCTGTCATTGTAATGTTTCATGGCGGAGGTTTCTTAATCAGAAGAAAAGAAATCCTAAATAATATGTCGCAATACATTGCAACAAATCATGATTACGTAGTGTGCAATGTAAATTACAGATTACTAAGGGATCAGAAAAACACCGTAATGTTTAATGATTTAATTGGAGATGCTTTCGGTGCTGTCTTGTGGGTAAAGGAAAACATACATAAGTACAATGGTGACAAAGATAAAATTGGAATCACAGGCGATAGTGCTGGTGCCTACATCTGTGCCATGATCCTTAATTTGGGAAACAAAATAGGGAAAAGGAAGATTTTGCAGAAGACCACGCATTTGAACCGACCTTATCTTCCTAAAGAATGTGTCCTTGGAAGAAGTCGCAAAAGATAATCTTTTAGATGTGAAAGCAGCTGTATTAAGTTATGGCGGTTATGATTTTTATAAATATGCTCTTCAAAATGCTGAAACTTACAAAAATATTTTTTGGTGGCTTGCTCTATCCAAACCAAGAGGTGTACTTGGAGATAAATTTAACCCTGTTGATGATCCTGAAATATATAAAGCGATTTCTCCTATTTACAACATTCCTGAAGCTTCTACGCGAAAATTGCCGCCACAACTCCTTACTGCCGCGACTAAGGACAGAATTACCCCAGTTCAGATGATAAAGGAATATGGAACTGCTCTCGAAGAAAAAAATCAAGAATTTGAATTTTGGGAACACATTAATAGAAATCATGCTTATCTAGATTCTGGAAGAACATTGATTGCTGGTAATGATTTTATAAGAGATGGAATACCCGCTCTAAAAGTCATGATGGACTTTTTTGATAAACACCTCTAAATTATTTTAAAAAGCTTATTGCATCTAAATGCAACGCTTGCCAGCCTGATCTTTCTGCCATGACAGCAAACATCTCATCTCCACGATCTGTTCTTTCAACAATCATGGCAGACATGACGGCCATTAAAAATCCTACAAAAGATCCTCGACGATAATCATTCCAAGCTTCTTCAAAGGAGTAACTATCGCTTACCTTTAGTAATGCATGATAATCCTGAACTAATTTTTCTTCAGCATTTGCTCGATCATTAGGATTGAGAAAACTTGTAGAAATACAATAGGCAACATCATTGAGTGGTAATCCTACTGCTGCAGTTTGCCAATCTAAGAGAATTGCCCTGTCATTATTATCAACAAACAAAATATTATCTAACCTCAAATCACCTTGAACTAAGGTCATAGGTCCCTCTCGTACTTCAGAATACTTATCATAATTTGCAATTAAATCATCACCCATATCAAAAATATCCTTGCTAATTCTGCCTTGATATCTATTTTTCCATTCTGGATAAACTGCGGGTAGTAAATCAGCAACAAATTTTTTTCTTTCTTCACTTATTCCATAAGTAAGCCAAGAATAGGATAAAAGTTTCTCATCGTTCCAATAACTTTTGTGTAACGCTGCAGCTTCTTTCAAAATCTTAGATACCTCCTCAACCGAACAGCCTTCCATTTGGGGAATTTGTTGTGCAGGATGCATATCTTCCAAAAGCAATATTCCATCATCAGAATTGGAATCAAAATCTGAAAAATAAAGCTCTGGCACTCTGGCTGAACATTTTTCTGATAAATATTTATAAAAAGATGTTTCTATTTCATACAAATGTAAATTTCTTGCCGTATCTCTACTCGATTGATCAGCAGCAGGACATTTTGCGATCAAAGATAAAGGCAAATTATTTTTTTCTTTCCAATCTAAATTAATTCTAAAACAGTCGCCAACTTGGCCAGAGCCTACTGGTTCAAATTCAAAATCTTTTAAATTTGATTCATCAGCATTGAATAAATTAGCAATGAATTTTTTTGAAAACTTATTTGGGTGGTCTATCATCCAAAAAACAATTTAAGTATTTCTCATTTCTTTCCAAAGAATGCGCAAGCCAAAAAAAGCTGGTAAATAACACATCAATGTAAAAATAATAACTTGTCCAATTAAAGGAGACTCCCTAAAAATTTGAAATGCTAGAAAATCAATTAAGTCGATTATTAATCTTACTAATATCAAAACGAAAAGCATCGATGCGCTCCTCATATAAATAGCAAAAAGAAAAGCCAATCCTATGGCAAGATTTCTGGCAACAAACAGAGTAGAGCCCAGACTTAATTCGGTATCTCCTAAACCTTCAAAAAATTCTGGATTAAATATCGCAATTAAGGACCAAAAAACATTGGTGAAATTAGAAGAAACAAAATCAGAGATAGTGACCATGAGTAAGAAATTTTCATAAAGTGTCCTATTCCCAATCTACCTACCTTGAAAGCCTTATGTTTATTGGTTAATTTGGTGGAGCTAGGCGGATCGAACCGCCGACCTCTTGCATGCCATGCAAGCGCTCTCCCAGCTGAGCTATAGCCCCGTTAATTTTTTTCGTTTGCAATCAAAATAAGAATAGGAATTTACACTGATTAGATTATTATCCCAAATATTTTTATTCAAAGATGACTGAAAGTCTTTTTTATTGATTACTAATTTGTTTTCAATTGCAAAGTTCTTTTATTTCCTTGAAATAAATGCCTTCATAAACTTTTAATCTATTCTTCAATCTGTAAGGAATTGCCTCTGCTCCAAAAAAAACGGTCTTCGCCTTAAGATTTATATCGATAACTTCTGAATCATTCGAAGCCATCTCTTTGCCATCAACACCGACTAAAGTTACGTCGCAATCAAGAATTATATTTTTTGTAAATGCCTCTGCAGATAAAGACAAGCCAATAATTAATGTCTTAAGAAGAAACAACACTTCCTGCCTCATAAAAAATTTCGATATTATCATCTAGCAATCCGTAATCTATTTTTTTAATTTTAGAAAATAGTTTACAAATCCAGAATTTTTCAATGGATTGGAACCTGTAATGAATAATTTTTTGCATCCAATAAATGGCAAGCTTCAACTGTTTTTTCATACTCATACTTAAACTTAGCAGCCCAAAAACTTAACTTCTTCAGCTGTAAGTATTGCAACATCAGCTTTGATATTATTTTCTATCAGAATTTTTTATTCACGACGTGTCCCTCGTGGAATACTTTGAATCCATCCTTATTTGAAATAACTAAGACAAAGAGCTGTGGTATTGTAGGGAAATCCAGCTGGTAGAGCCTGAATTTTTAAATTGCCTATCGATTGTGTATTAAAAGAAAGTTCTAGAATTGTATTATTTAAATTTTTCTTAGTCAGAATTCTCTTGACTTGTTTAGAGCACCAAATATTAGCTTCAGGAAAATCTTTCAAGGTTTTCAAATGGAGGTGATCCTCGAAAGGAGCTGTAATAATGATATCTTGAACCTTAGATATCTCTTCTTCGGTTAACTCCGTCTTCTTTATTTTTTTACGTTGCAGAAACCATCCCTTGCCCTCTACTAAAGAAGAGTCAAACCAAGGATCTATCAATAAAGGCTACATCGTCCTTGATTGATATACCAAGATTGATAGTCGTCAGCTTTTTTTATTTCCATTTTTCTATAAATTAGATGTATTCTATCTTTTTTAGGAGGAAAAATGATTAATGGCTACTGTGATGAAAAATTCTCTTCAGCAAGAGAGTTATTTGAAAAAAAAATATAAATAGCGGGTTTGAAAGAGGAGCTGCAATAACAGTTGAAATTGAAGGGGAAAAAGTAATCGATCTTTGGGGTGGTGTTGACTCTGAAGAAGAAAAGACTACTTGGCAGGAAGATACCATCGTCAATGTTTTTTCGACAACAAAAGGTTTAGCAGCTGTTTGTCTTTTACAATTGGTTGAAGAAGGAAAAGTTAATTTAGATGATCCAGTAGCAAAATACTGGCCTGAATTTGCTCAAGAAGGAAAAGAAAAGATACCTGTAAGATATTTATTTTGTCATAAATCAGGCTTATGTGGGGTTACAACGCCATTGCCTGACGATGCTTACTATAACTGGGATGTCATGGTTAATGCCTTGGCAGCTCAAAACCTCAGTGGGAGCCTGGAACTAGGCATGGTTACCATGCCCTCACCTACGGCATCTAGTAGGTGAAATGGTCAGAAGAGTTACAGGTCAAACTATTGGTCAATATTTTAATGAAAAAATTGCTGAGCCCTTGAATCTTGATTTTTGGATTGGCTTACCAGATGATCAGTTTGATAAAGTAACGATATTCAGCCAAGTCTTTTTCCTGCGTGGACCAAATTACTTGCTCCGGTTTTTAAAATAATTCCGAAAAGCATGTTGAGTGGGGATCTCGCTTTGATAAAAGATTTTGATGATCCATCAACTATAGCAGGCTCAGCCTTTAACAATCCAAAGATGAAATAAAAAATCCCTTTTATGCAAATTCCAGAGAATGGCGAAAAGCAGAAATACCTGCAGCAAACGGTCATGGAAGTGCTAGAGCCATCGCTAAATTCTATGGCGTCTTAGCTAACGGTGGTGAGCGTGATGGAGTACATTTGCTTAATCCTGAAACTATAGACATGGCGCGTCAAACAGAATCTGAAGGTTCTGACTTGGTCTTAGCTAATCTTCAAACTCGTTTTGGATTAGGTTTTATGCTCGGCTCCAAAGATGTTTCAATGGGACCAGCCGGGGGCTTTTGGTCATGGAGGAGCTGGAGGATCGCTAGGTTTTGGAGATCCAGACAATCATGTTTCAATTGGTTTTGTAATGAATCAAATGCATCCAGGTATTACCGCTTGGGAAACTGCAACAACATTTATTGAAAAAGTATATGAGAGTAAATGAAAATTTATCTAAAAATGGTATTGGAGTGGAAGTCTCTGAATTTTCTCTATCAGATTTGACTGCAGAAAATATAGCTTTTTTAAGAGCCAAATGGGTGGAATATGGCTTGATTGTTTTTCCTAAACTTCCTTTGTCTCATGATGAATTTAAAGACTTTGCTTTAAGCTTTGGTGAATTTGGAGATGATCCCTTTATCTCATCTCTTCCAGATTATCCAAATATTGCTGAAATAAAGAGAAGTGCTAAAGAAAAAGCCACGCCCTTCGGAGGAACATGGCATTCTGATTGGTCTTTTATGAAAAAACCGCCTTCTGCGACATTATTGCATTCGAAAATTATACCTCCCGTTGGAGGGAACACTTTATTTGCAAATACCGAAAAAGCCTTTGCTGCCCTGCCAGATGAGATGAAAGATAAATTAAGAAATCTAAAAGTTATTCATTCCGCAAAAATTCCTTATGCAGATGATGGTTTTTATGCTCTAGAGAAAGAAGAACGGTCAATGAAAATCCTTCCGTCTAAAGAGGCCAAAGCTACGTTCTCTCACCCAATGATAAAAATTCATCCAGAAACTAAAAAAGAATGTTTATTTATTAATCCTGTTTATACCATAAATATTGAGGGTTACTCAGAAGACGAATCCCAACAGCTTTTATGGGAACTTTACGAACACATGATTCAAGATCAGTTCATCTATGAACACGTCTGGAACGAAAACATGTTAATCATGTGGGATAATCGAACAGTTATGCATCAGGCAACTGGCGGATACGATGGTTATGACAGGTTGTTGCATCGCATAACTCTTGCCGCTCTTTAATAATCAATCACCTTTTTCTAGGTATCTTAATTCTTGAGGTGAAAGGTCTATGTTTGTTGCCTCGATGCAACTATCCAACTCAAAAAAATTTCTTGGCCCAACTAAAGGGTAAGCAGATATTTCAAGGTTCACCACATAAGAGAGAGCAATTTGTATTGGCTGGCAACTTTTTTCTTTTGCTAGTTCTATAGCTCTGTTTCGTCTGGCAAGATTAAGCTCGTCATGCCAGACTCTTTTTTCTTCTTCATCTGTTGGATTAGCAAAGTGTTCATTTGCGGCAAATTCTACTTGGTTGACAAAAAAACCTCTTGCTTGAGAAGACCAGGGAAAAAGATGGATATTATTATCTTTAAGATATTTTAAATAACTTTCATCGCAAGAAAAACAACCAGGCCAAACAGGCTCAATCATTCTAGCCAAACTAAAATTATTGCTTAAAACCTTAAAGCTCTCCTTTTCTTGATCTTCTGCATAGTCGTTTGCCAATTTAAAGCGTTCTAGTTCCCAATTAGATGCACCCAACATATCAATCAATCCATCATTCTTACATTCGTTTAAAGCATCGATAAATTCAGTGACAGGAACATCAAGATTGTCTCGATGCAAGCAGTAAATATCTAATTTATCTATGTTGCCTCTAGATAATGATTCTTCAATTTGAGGTTTGATTTTATCCGGTAAGCAATCCGGAGTATGAGCTCCTTTACCTAAAACGACAACATCCTTTAAATCTCTGGAATTTATCCAGTCTCCTAAATATTTATCACTCAATCCGTGGTTATAAATATAAGCAGTATCAAAAACCCTTCCGCCCTTGCTGTAGTAATAATCAAACATAGCAAATGCATGAACTTCATTTATTTGATTGTCACACCCAAAAACTATGGGAGAAATTTCTTTTTTTAATTCAGGAATTTTTATTGATTTTAAATCTTTTGATGATTCTAAAAAAACTGAATTTTTTAGGGATGAAGTATTGATTGAGTTTGCAGGATAGCTTACATGCAATTCTAATAGCCACTTGTCTAGCCAAATTGAATTACTCAAGGAATCGGCATGGGGCATGAAAGAAGATTCTATTTTTCCTGCCTTAATACAGGAACTTGCCTCATCAATTTCTCTCGTAAATAACCCTACCTCATCTGTGACTTCGATGGTTTTCTCTTGATTGTCTTCTAAAATTTTAATTTTTGCTTTTTGTCCCTGAAATTGGCCACAATGCCAAGGTTCTTTGACGAAGATTTGTTTGTCGCCAGAAGAAATCCTTAAAGAATTTTCATATTCTTCATTGATTGCTGATTTTATTGAGGCTTTGATTTTTGGACTAAACTCAAGCTCCGCTGTCGCACTCAAATCGATGTTATTTGAAGATAGCTCGCCCGAAGCTGATATAGACGAAGGATCTGAAAAAGAATTTCCAAATAAATTTCCTGCTATCAGTCTAACCATGGACATTGGATAACAACCTATGTCCAAGATCGAACCACCGCCCAATTCAGGGTTTTTGAGTCGATGTTTTTCATCGACATCAGCAGTAAAACCAAAAGAAGACTCAATAAGAATTTCTTGATTACTGAATTCTTGTTTAACTATTTCAAGCATTTTATGAGTAAGTGGGTGGCATCTATACATAAAAGCTTCCATAAAAAATAAATCAAGTCTTCTTGATTCATTGAGCAAAATCATCGCTTCAGTTGAATTCATTGTCATTGGTTTTTCACAAAGAAGGTGTTTACCACTTCTAAGTGTTTTTAAGCTCAAATCAAAATGACTGTTATGAGGCGTACCGATATAGATTGCATCTATTGAAGTATCCTTTAATAAAGCTTCATAAGAATCATAAGTTAATACTCCATATTTATCGGAAAAGTGTTTGAGATTTTTGGAAGATCTACTTGCAACTGCGGCTAATTCGCCTCCTTGCGAATACCTAATGGAATCACAGAAAGCTTTAGAAATTGTTCCTGTGCTGATGACTCCCCACTTAACCATTTTTTCTTGCCTCAATATTGATGAGTAATTCTTTGTGATATTCGGAATTAATTGGATAAAAATACATCAAGAAGATGGAAATAGCGATACCTGATGCAGGTATTAAAGACATAATATTTTTCAAACCAACAAGAGTTTCTGGAGTTTGAATTTCATTTGGTGAAAAGTTTATTAAGGTTAATAATATGCCTAAAACTAGAGCAGCGACGGCGATTGATGATTTTTGTGCAAACGTCATAAAACCATACAAAGATGATTCACTTCTAATTCCAGATTTCCACTCGCCATATTCGATGGTGTCAGGCAACATTGACCAAAATAATACCCCTCCCGCTCCTGATGCCAAACCTATAAGACAAACTATGATAATGAGTTCTTGAAGTGAGTTGATTTGATAAAAGTAAAATAATGCAAATGCAAGCAGCAACAAGGACATGGATATTTGCCACGTATTTCTCTTACCAATCTTTAAAGATACATAGGACCAAAATGGTATTGATGCAAAACTACTTAGTCCGCTTAAACCTAGGACCAGTCCTTGATAGCTATGGAGGTCCAAAGCATATTTTATGTAATAAATTAAATTTTTATTAAACATGATCGTTGTAGAGCCCAGAATAAGGATGGAAGAAAAAACAATCCAGAAAGGATAGTTTTTAAGAATCGATAAAATTAACTTTGATACTGAAGGATAGGTTTCTTTTATCTCTTTGGTAGAAGATTCTTTCACGGATGCATATGTGATGTAGAGAATAATGACCGCAAAGCATGCTGCAAAACTTGATAAATAAATTATTCCAAGAGACTCATTATCTTGACCAAAGTAGTTAATTATTGGAAAACCCAAAGAAGACATTAATAACGTACCAAAAGATGCTCCGATCATTCTGGCAGTAGTTAACTTTGTTCTTTCTTCACTATCTGAAGTTATCCTTGGAGTTAAAGAAGAATAAGGAACGCTAACAATCGTAAAACATGTTCGGTGAAAAATATTAATAATTAGTAAACATAAAAAAAGTGATACTCCTTCTAAAGGAGGAACCCAAAATAATAAAACAAAAGATAAAGCCAATGGAATCGTTCCAAAAAAGATATATGGTCGATATCTACCTCTTTTTGAAGATGTTCTTTCTGCTAAATAACCCATGAATGGATCAGTAACTGCATCCCAGGCAATTCCTAAGGCATAAATCCAACCTGCTAAGTAAGGACTGATACCCACAATATCTGTATAAAAGTACAAAAGATAAAGACCGACACCTGACCAGTAAAAACAAATAGCAATATCGCCGACTCCATAGCCGATTCTTTGTCTATTGGATAAAGGGTTCAATTACTTAAAGATTCTATGATCTCTTGTTTGTGCTCACCCAATGCAGGTGCGGGACTGCCATTAAACATTTCGTTGCCATCAAATTTAGTTGGATATCTCAATGCCCTAACCTCGCCTTGGATATTACTTTTTATAGATTGAAAAAGATTATTTGCTTCAACTTGAGGATGTATCATCAACTCATCTAAAGAGATGGTTTTTGAACATGGCACATCTTCATCTTGTAATTTTTTCAAAGCATCATCCACAGTTAATGACTCAAAAATTGTCAAAGATTTAACCAGCTCGACCATATTCTCGCTTCTAGCAAAAGCATTATTGAATCTTTCATCTTCAATATATTCTGGCAAACCCAACGCTCTAAAGATTCCAAACCATTGAGCATCTGACAAAGCTGCAATTGAAAGGAAGCCGTCTTTGCATTTATAAAGATTATAAGACTTGGTTAACGGAGGTAACGTTACTACATCATCATCCAATAAAGTGTGATTCATCATGCCGTCTGGCCAAAGAAAAAAAACTGCAGAATCAATCATGGATAGATTTAGGCGATCAGCAACACCTGTTCTTTCTCTTTTGAATAAAGCAGATGATAAAGACTGACAAACTGTGTAAGCGGTTATTTTGTCACACAGCAAGGTCTTTATATAAGCCGGCTCATCATTATCGGCTTGAATATTTGTAGCTCCTGCCATGGCCTGAACAACATGATCGTATGCAGGTGCATTGGAATAAGGACCTTCATCGCCAAAGCCATTTATTGAAGCATAAATTAAATTACTATTTATCTTCTTACAATCATTAAACCCAAGGCCTATTTTGTCCATAACGCCAGGTCGAAAATTGTTAATTAAAATATCTGCATCGGAAATTAGTTTTTTAACTATTTCTAAATCACCCTTTTCTTTCAAATTTAAATCTATCGACCTTTTGCCTCTATTGCAGTTCGCGAATAACGCAGATACTCCGCCTTTTTGCGTCCCCAAGTAACGCATAGGATCTCCAATACCAGACTGCTCTATTTTTATAACCTCTGCACCTTGGTCAGCCATCATCATTGTCGCTAATGAGGCTGTAACAATTGTAGAAATTTCAACAATTTTTACTCCCTCTAAAGGTTTGCTATAACTCATTCTCTCTCTCCCAAAAAATTATCTATAATTAAGATACTTCGTCTCGTAAACATATTCAATGGGGGAAAATGATGAGCAATCTAAAAGAATTATCAGAGCTTGCATGGCAAGGAGAATTAGACACTAAATTTGAGCATCATCCGGTGCATACTTTCTATGAAGGTTCTACCGAACTTGCTGAGAATTTATTGGGACTTAAAGGTATTGGGGGTTTTTACGTTATAGATACGAATGATGGATTAGTAATGATAGATGCTGGAAGCCACTTAGATATAGATTCTGCGTATGCTGAAATCACGAAATGGAGACCTAAGAGTAAAGTCAAAGCAGCTGTTTTTACTCATCATCATGTCGACCATATATTTGCTACTCAAAAATTTGATGAAGATGCGGATAAATCCAATGAAAAAAGACCAATAGTTTACAGTCATAAATTATTACCTGATCATTTTGATAGATACAAGAAAACGCTAGGATGGAACACCGCAATAAATAAAAGGCAATTTGCAATTAATGTTCCGCATTTCAAGTGGCCAGAAGAATATCGCTACCCAGATATCACTTTTGAAGATGAATATACATTTAAAGTTGGAGATTGTACCTTTGAACTTTCTCATGGCCGTGGAGAAACGGATGACCATGTTTGGATATACGTTCCGGAAAGAAAAATTTTAGCTCCGGGAGACCCTATTCATTTGGGCAGTTCCAAATGGTGGTAATCCACAAAAAGTTCAAAGATACGTTAGTGATTGGTCTGATGCTCTGAAATTAATGATGAAAAAAGACGCAGAAATTATGATTCCGGGTCATGGTTTACCTATATATGGAAAAGATCGAATTCAAGAGGCCTTATCCACAACAGCAGATTTTTTAGAAGACATTGAAGATCAAACTTTGAATTTAATGAATCAAGGTAAATCTCTGAATGAAGTTTTTCATCAGGTAAAAATTTCGTCTGTGATTCAAGATAAACCTTGGTTAAGGCCTGTTTACGATGATCCTAAGTTTTTAATAAAAATGATTTGGAGAAGATATGGCGGTTGGTGGGATGGTGAATACGATCGATTGCTTCCAGATACTAGAGAAAATGAAGCAAAGGAGTGGGTTGAACTAAGTGGTGGAATTGAGGCAATTATCAACAAAGCCTTAGATAATTTAACAAATAAAAAATATAAATTAGCCGCTCATCTTATTGAGGTTGCTTATTATGCTGACAAAAAAAATGAAAAATTGCATGATGCGAGAAAAAAAATATATGCAGCACTCTCAGAAGAACAAGATTCTTCGATGGCAAGAAATATTTTTAATCATGCTAATTTAGCCTCAGATGAATTAAAGAGAGATTTGGCTTCTGAAAATTAAATCTTCGCAAGTTCTTCTTGAGATAATTCTCGAGCTTCGTTTATTAGCATAATAGGAATACCTTCCCTGATGGGATATGCCAATTTCGCCTCCTTACTGATCAATTCATCGCCAAGATGAATCAGCGGAGAATGTGTTTTAGGGCAGACTAAAATTTCTAGTAATTTTTTATCCATCTTTTAAAGTGTATTCTATCCTTTTTAAAGAATTTTCTTTACCCAGAATAAACAAGAGTTCTGAAATTGATGGAGCATTTTCTTTTCCAGTTAAAATCACTCTTAAAGGCTTACCCAATTCGGGAAATTTTAGATTTTTAGCTCGCAAAAATTCTTTAATGAAATCCTCTATTTGATTTTTTTTAAAATCTATTTCTTTTAATTGTTCGCTAAATTCAGATAACAATATTTTTTTATCCGAGTCGATCTTTAACAAATCAAATTTAGTCTGAGGTTCTTCAAAAAAATAAGCTGATTCTTCAGCAATTTGGTTTAAGGAATGAGCTCCTTTTGCTAATAAAGAGATGGCAAGTTTTCCATTATCTATTTGATTGAAATCTACTCCAGAATTTTCTTTAACCTTTAATATCAAATCTTCAGGAGTTAAGAAATTTAAATATTTATTGTTATACCAGTCTAATAATTCTTGAGAATATTTTGATGGAGATGAATTAACATCTTCTAAATTGAAAATTTTCTTAAGCTTTTCTAAAGAAAAAATTTCTTCTTCTCCATGAGACCATCCCAGCCTTACTAAATAATTTACCAAGGCGTCATTCAAGTAGCCTTTCTTTTTATAATCTAAGATGTCTTCTGCTCCATCTCTTTTAGAAAGTCTTTTACCAGATTCAGCTAAGACCATTGGGAGATGGGCATAACTAGGAATTGTTGCGCCTAATGCATCTAAAACATTAATTTGTTTGAGCGTATTAGTAATATGGTCATCGCCTCTAATTACTGTTGTAATCTTCATTTCCATATCATCAACTGCTGCACAAAAATTGTAAGTTGGGGAACCATCACTCCTTAAAATAATAAAATCATCAAATTCTTTATTGTTTATAGCAATATCTCCTAAAATTAAGTCTTTAAATTTAGAAGATCCTTCAAGGGAAATTTAAATCTTAAAACCATACCTTCTGTAAACTCTATATCTTTATCTCTATTCAATCCGTTGTATTTTGGCTTTTGTTTTTTAGCTATTTGTTCTTCTCTCATTTTCGTTAGAGCTTCTTCACTGCAATCGCAGGCATACGCAAGTCCTTTTTATAAAGCTCTATGGCAAGTTCCTTGTGTTTCATTGCCTTTTTGATTGATAAACAGGATCAGAGTCAATTTTTATCTGCATCCAATCTAAAGAATTAAGAATAGATTCAACGTATTCGTCTTTGGAACGTTCTTGATCTGTATCTTCGAACCTCAGAAGAAACTTTCCTTTGTTTGCCTTAGCAAATAAATAAGAAAATAAAGCAGTTCTTGCTCCGCCTAAATGTAGATGTCCAGTTGGACTAGGAGCAAATCTAGTTATTTCCATGATCTATTTTTAGAGAACTTAGATACCTGTTATGCAGATTATTATCATCTTCTGAAACTTGAATTTTAATTAAATTTAAATTGTTAGATGAATCATTTTCAAATTTAGAATGAAAATCTTTTGAAGCATTATCATCAAAACCTAAATCTCTTTGTCCTCCTGTCATTGCGAGATAAACGTCAGCTAAAATTTCTGAATCAATCAAAGCGCCATGGTAGCTTCTGTCATAACCGGTAATTTGATATCTGTCAGTCAAAACTTCCAAACTATTTCTTTGGCCTGGATGTTTTTCTCTTGCGATTGATAGAGTATCGGTAATTTTACTTACATAATCTTCGATTTTTATATCAAGATCTGCAAGTTTGAGTTCATGATTTAAGAATCCGATATCAAATTCAGCATTATGAATCAATAATTCTGAATCTTTAATAAAATTCAAGAAATCTTGATATACGTCTTTAAATAATGGCTTATCGGATAAGAAATCATCAGTTAATCCATGAATCTTAAAAGATTGCCCTACTGCTCTCTCTGGATTCAAATATATTTGGTAAGAGTTCTTTGTTAACTTTCTATTAACTAATTCGACTCCTGCAATTTCAATAATTCTGTGATCATTGGCAATATCTAATCCAGTAGTTTCTGTATCTAATACAACCTGTCTCATTCCAACTCATCTATTCCTTTATTAGCCAAAGCATCAGCAATATCATTTTCTCTGTGATTGCTGTGTCCTTTCACCCAAAACCAACTTATATCGTGGTAATTAACCATTTCATCAAGCTCTTTCCACAATTCTGAGTTTTTGACTGGTTTTTTTGAGGCATTTTTCCAACCATTTTTTTTCCAATTTATAATCCATTCAGTTATTCCATCTTTTACATATTTTGAGTCTGTGTGAAGTTCAATGATCGTAGGATTTTTGAAAAACTTTAAAGCTTCTATAGCTGCAGTGAGCTCCATTTGATTATTTGTAGTATTGAAACTTCCACCATAAATTTCTTTTTCCTTGCCATCTTCAATAATAAGTGCTCCCCAACCACCTAACCCGGGATTGCCTTTACAAGCGCCATCTGTAAAAATCTTAATTGTATTTTCAGACATCTATTAGAAAGTGATAGATGTTAATATTACTTTAAAAATGATTTCTAATATAGAAGCTATACCGGCATTTTCAGATAATTACATTTGGATCTTGATAAATGGTAATTCGGCAGCTGTTGTAGATCCTGGCGACGCATCAGCAGTTGATAATTTCCTTAACGAAAATAATCTAAACCTAGAATCAATATTAATTACCCATCATCATTTTGATCACACTGGAGGAATAATCGATCTTGCATCAAAATGGAACCCAAAAGTTTTTGGTCCTAAAGGAGGTCACATAAACGGTATTGATTTAGAGTTATCAGAAAATGCAAAGATTGAAATCTTAGATACTGAATTTTGTATTTTTGAAACTCCAGGACATACCCTCGATCACATTGCCTATTATTCTGAAGATATAGATTCATTGTTTTGTGGGGATACCCTTTTCTCCGGCGGATGTGGGAGACTTTTTGAAGGAACTCCTCTACAAATGTTTAATTCGTTAAAAAAGTTTTCTGATTTGCCCGAAGAAACCAGAGTTTATTGCACTCATGAATATACATTGAGCAATTTAACCTTTGCATTAGAAGTAGAACCTAATAATGATGATTTAAAAAAATATTTTGAAGAAGTTAGCACCCTAAGAGATTCAAATAAGATGTCTCTACCGTCTAGTATAAGTCTAGAAAATAAAATTAATCCTTTTTTGAGAACATCTATTGAAGAGGTTAAAGCAAACGCTGAGAATTATGCTAATAAAAAAGATTTACAACCCGTGGAAGTCCTCGCAACAATTAGAGACTGGAAAGATAACTTTTAATATGCAAAAACATCTTCTTCTTTTTTTTGGATTTCTTCTAAGTTATTCATTAGTTGCACAATCTTCGGATGATTTATGGGGAGATATAAGAGAGAGAATGGTTTTTGATCATGTCTTAGATCATCCCTCGGTTCAATATGAATTGGAAAAATACACTGATAATCAATATGTTATTAATCGACTAGCTAAAAATGGACAAAGATATCTTTTTTATACTGTTAGTGAATCTATAAACAGAAACCTTCCAGTTGAGCTTGCTTTGCTGCCTTTTATAGAAAGTCAGTTTGATCCTTATGCTCAGTCTTCTACAGGAGCATCTGGAATTTGGCAATTTATCCTAAGCACTGCCAGAGAACAAAAACTTAAAAAAAACTGGTGGTATGATGGCAGAAGAGATATCGTTGCTTCTACTGGCGCTGCCTATGATTATTTAACTAAGCTGCACTCCAAATACGATGACTGGTTACTTGCAATCGCTGCCTATAATGCAGGACCCAACAGAATTTCAAAAGAAATAAAGAAAAATTTAGCTAAAGGGCTTCCAACTGATTTTTGGTCTCTGAATCTACCGAAAGAGACTAAAGCCTATGTTCCAAAACTTCTTGCATTAGTAGAGGTCATTAAAAATCCGTCAAAGTTTAGTGTAGATATTCCTTTTTTGCCTAATAGACCTTATTTCCAACTTGTTACTCTTCCTTCTCAAGTTGACCTTATGCAAGTAGCAAATATTTCTGGGCTTAAATTAGAGGTTATCTACGAGCTCAATCCAGGTTTTAATCAATGGGCAACTGATCCAAATGGTCCGTTTCATATTTTACTGCCTGTTGGAATCGCCGATAGATTTCAGGTAATCCTAGACAATACTGATCCGTCAGAACTTGTGCAATGGGATAAATATTTAGTAAAAAAGGGTGATACGCTTACGTCAATAGCAAAAAAATATCTTATTGATTTTGCCTTGTTAAAGGAAATTAATGGCTTCAAAGACGACACGATCTATGAAAACGAGGAATTAATCGTGCCGAGAGGTCCCAGCTGGATCAAGGACTATCTTAATAAACCAGATATTTATTATGTTAAAGCAGGAGATAGTATGTGGTCGATTGCAAAAAAATTTAACGTAACAATTAGAGACTTATCAATTTGGAATGACCTAAATCCAGAAAAATTTCTTCTTACCGATACTAAAATCCTAATTTATCCTAAATATTTTAAAGAGATAAAACCAAAACCTGTCCCTAAAAATAATATAGCTTATCCTGTCAAAAGAGGTGACAGTATAATTAAAATATCTAATAAATTTGGCATCCCAAAAGAATGGATACTTAAATGGAATGATATTCCTGACGAAACTTTAATATATCCTGGTCAAATAATTGAATTAAAGCTTTCAGAACTAAATTAATTTTCCAGTTTTTGAGTATCCCTTGGATCTAAAATATCTCTCAGTCCATCTCCTAAGAAGTTTAATGCAAACAAAGTAAGAGAAAAAAAAAAAGCTGGAAAGATAAGTAACCACCAATACTCTTCCATGGTATTTGCGCCCTCTCTTATGAGAATACCCCAGGAGCTATCAGGTGGCTGTACACCAAGTCCTAGAAAACTTAAAAATGCTTCCAAAAGCATAAATTGAGGTACTAATAATGTTGAATAAATTATCACGGTACCCAAGACATTTGGGATTATGTGCCTTGTTAAAATTCTAAATGAGCTAGCACCCATAATCTGCGCAGCAATGACAAATTCTTTTTTCCTTAATCCCAATACTTGCAATCGAACAATTCTTGCCATCGAGAGCCAGCCGAAAGCTCCAATTGAAATAAACAAAAAATAAATATCTCTTCCAAAAATAACTAGAATCAAAATAATAAAAATTACAAAAGGCAGCCCGTCCAGTATATCCACTATCCTCATCATCAAGGTGTCTATTTTTCCACCAAAATATCCAGATACAGCACCGTAAGATAAGCCGATAGTAATCGCTACAAAAGTAGCTAAAAAACCAACAAGTAATGAGATTCTACTACCATACAAAATTCTTGAAAAAAGATCTCTTCCCAAAACATCTGTGCCAAGAATATTCTGAAAAGAAGGACTTGACGCACCTAATAGTAAATTTTGTTCCGAGACATCATAGGGAGCTAATAATGGAGCAAAGATTGCAATTAAAATAAGAAAAAAAGTATACAAAAGAGAATATAAAAGCACTCTTCTCTGGCTTATCTCGCTGAATAAATCTTGCCACATTTACTCTAAGCCACCTGAATCTCTCAAAGTTGGATTTAAAAATGATGCCAAAATATCTGAAATTAATACAAAAGTTAAGGTCATAAAAGTAAATAGAATAGATGTGCCTAAGATCATCGTGTAGTCTCTATTAAATGCTGCTTGGACATAGAAACGCCCTATTCCATTAATTTGAAATATTGTTTCTACAACAAATGATCCTGCTAAAAGTCCAGCGATTGCTGGCCCTAAAAAACTTATAACAGGAAGAATTCCTCCTCTTAGCGCATGAACAAAAATTATTCTAGTTTCAGACAAGCCTTTTGCTCTAGCCGTTCTAATAAAATCCTGTCCTAGTATCTCTAACATCCCTCCCCTAGTAAGTCTTGCAAAAATTGCAGCATAAGCTGTCCCTAAAGTAATAGTAGGAAGAATTTTATCGCCTGGATTATCTCCCCATCCATAAACTGGAAAAAAGTCGTACCAGATTCCAAAAATTAAAACCAATATTGGACCTAAAATTATTGAAGGAATACAAATTCCTAATAAGGAAATAGACATAGGCGCAACATCTAAAAACTTTCCAGGATTAAGAGAAGCCAAAAGTCCTGAGAATACGCCTAAAAAAATTGCAAAAAGAATAGAATAAACAGCGAGTTCGATTGTTGTGGGTAAACCAGACATAATTAGTTCACTGACTGTTCTTCCTGGATATTTAAACGACGGTCCAAAGTCTCCTTGAATTGCTCCATACAAATAATTAAAGATCTGAACGTGCAATGGTTTATCTAAGTTGTATGCTTCATTCAACTTTTCAATTATTTCTGGTGAAGCTACTCTTTCTGCATCAAAAGGACCGCCTGGAGCGGCGTGAATCATTAAAAAAGTAATAATGACAACTATTAATAAAACTGGGATGTAAGTAAGTAATCTTTTTAAGATTAATTGAATCAAAATTTTATTCCAAGCTTAAAAATTGATAAGGGTTGGTATCTAAAATATTGTTTTGCCAATTTTTAACCCTCTGACTAAGAAGATAAGTTCTTGTGTAAGTATATAAAGGAATCACAGGCAATTCATCAATTAATATTTTTTCTGCTTTTTCGTAAAGATTATACCTATCGCTTGTAGAAATTTGCGAAGCTGCATTTTTTAAAATATTGTCGAATTCAGAATTACTCCAGCCAGTTTTATTATTTCCTCGATTTGTAACCATCATATCAAGAAAGGTAAATGGATCTGGATAATCTCCAATCCATCCAGCTCTTGAGATGTCAAATTCTCCTTGAGTTTCTCTAGTTAGATAAACCTTCCAATCAACATTTGTTAAGACGACGTTTAGACCTAAATTTTTTTTCCACATTTCTTGTATAGCTTGAGCAATTTTTTGGTGTCCTTCTGATGTGTTATATAAAATTTCCAAAGGCGGATTATTCACATCGTATCCACTTTTTTCTAAAAACTCCTTAGCTTTTATAGGGTTAAAATCCAACTTAGTTGTTGGGTTATACCCGTTTTCGTCAGGAGGGGTAAAAGAATAAGAAATTTTCTGATTTCCTTTTAAAATACTTTTGACTATCAGCTCTCTATCTATAGCTAAAGATAATGCCTTTCTAAAATTTATGTTATTCAAAGGATATTTATTTGTATTTATTCTGTAGTAGTAAGTGCCAAAATAATTATGCTCATAAAGTTCATCAGGTCTTTCATCTCTATATCTGTTTATCTTTTCTGTAGGAACAGTGTTTGCTAAATGAATGCCGCCAGACCTAAAGAGTCTATCTTGAGTAAGTTCATTATCTATTGGAATGAATTCAATTCCATTAATTTTATTTGAAGAATTTCCCCAATAAAGATCGTTTCTTGAAACCCTCAAAGCTTTATTTATTTCCCAAGACTCAAGTTTGAAAGGACCGTTACCAACAAAATTGTCTACTCTTGTCCATTGGTTATTTCTGCTGATCATTCCTCCATGTTTTTCAACTGTTTCTGGATGTACTGGCCAAGTTGAATAGTGCGTTAATATATTTAGGAAGTAAGGAGTCGGATTTTCTAACTCAACCTTAAGCTTGTTGTTAGTTATCGAAATTCCTACCTGACTAAAATCCTTTATATCGCCTTTGTGAAATTTTTCAGCATTCTTAATGACATAAAGCATGTCGGCATATTGAGCCCCTAGATCAGGGGATAGAATTCTCTCCCAAGAATAAGCAAAATCTTCTGGTTTAACTGAATCTCCATTCGTCCATTTCGCATCGGGATTGAATATAAATGTATATGACAATCCATCATCGCTGACGTTCCAATCTTCTGCAACTCCAGGAAGAACGCCGTTATTTTTTGGATTAAAAACTACCAATCCTTCTAACAATGCAAGAAGAATTTTATGTTCTGGAACGCCAGTGACCAAATGAGGGTCAATACCAGATGGTTCAGTGCCGTTTCCCAAAAGAAGAATTCCTTTTTCAGTATATATATCAACCTTTGATTTTTGTTCAGTACTTTCAGAACAACTTATGAGAAGTATAAGAAAAACTAATAAAAACCTCATTAATTTATCCTCTTAGAAAAATTGAGAAAAATAAATCTACCTAATGGATCATAATAGATGGATAAGTATTTGCGTTACCAGGTACGTAATCGATAGATTTTCCATTTAAAGGAGGATTTTTATCTAATATATTATTTATTCCAAAAGAAAGACTAATGTCATCGACCAGATCAACTGAAAAATTCATATCTAAATAATAAAAACTATTGAAATTGATTGGATTTGTTAAGTTTGAATCCTCAACACTATCTAGATAGCGTAGAGATAGATTGGTAGATGCATCAAAATTAGAAATTTTGTAAATAAAATTAAGAGATAAAATATTTTGTATTTCTGGTGAAGGAAGGCCACATATATTTTCATATTTGCCTTTACACTCATTTACCGAAGAATTTGGAAATAGTTTTATGTTATTTTTATGAAGGTAAGAAAAAAAATTAGTTAATCTTATTTCTCCAAAGGACATAGGCAAATTTTTAGTTATTCTTACGTCTAGACCCAAGATTTCTTGACTTGAAACATTTAGACTAGGTCTAGATATTTTTCCAATTCCTTCATAAAAAGTACCAGTTGTTGTATTCCTTTGTATAAGATCACAGAAATAAGCATCACCTGATTCCAAACAACTATTTAAAATAAAGGAGGCTTGAGGCGAATCAATTTTGTCTTTAATTAGAATAGAATAAAAATCTAATTCAAGTTCTATTTCTTTGCTATAAATAAAACTTAGACTATTGGTTGTGGCAGTTTCAGGTTTTAAACCTACATCTCCACCAATTAAAGTATTTATTTGATCTCTTTCATTTTGAATATTTCCATATTGGAGTGCAGTAACTCCAGTTCTAGAACATTCATTTAAAGATTTAATTGGATTTGCACCAGAACAAGGATCACTATCAAGGAAAGCTTGGGATACTCTATAGGGACTATAAAGATCGTTTATATCTGGCATCCTTATTGCTCGTTGATGAGAAAATTTGAATGTATATTTATCGTCAAATAATTGAACGATGCCAAAATCATAAGTCAATGCATTTTCCTTTAAAGAATAATCAGAATAACGAATACTAAAATTTAGATTTGTATCCGATGAGAAAGGAAGATAAAACTCTGAAAAAAATTCTTTGACTCTTAGATCGCCGCTCAGATTATATTCAGGATATTGTTGCCGCCAGCTCCATCGGTAAAGTCATCTGCAATTTTTTTTAAATTTAGTTTTCTGTATTCAATACCTAATGATAAGTCTAAAGACTCTAAATTTTTATTCCCCAAAAGGAAAGATTTGGAAGAAATAAATCTAAACTGATCTTCTGATAACTCAGCATCAACGCCTAAAGTAGTTGATATGTAATCCAACGCTTCTTGAGTTACTCCTAATGAAGCAGATTCTTTATTTTTCCGTCAGTCACAGTGAATATATTCCATGGTTTGCAGTTATTTCCTGTAACGCAAGATGGATTTAAAGCTGTTCCAGTTACATTTAAAGCCTGAGCTGCTCTTGATTTTGAAATATCGTTTAAATATGAAAAATCAATTTTAGTTTTTGAATTTTGATAATCTAAACTGTATGTCCATTCGTTAGATAATTCTCCTTCCACATTGAACATAAACCTATCTGTTGAGTTTTTAAAACTTCTCTGTCTTGGATTCCCTTCAATATTTCTTCTGCTTATGTATAAAGGAGTCGTGTCAGTCAATCCAAGACCATTATCAGTGCAAATGGTAGTAAATTGTTGGTTAGATAGAAATGGATTGTTGCAAGGTAGATCTACAGATAGTCCAAAAATTCCAGAATAATCAAGCTGAGCAATGGTTTTATAGGAAGAACTAAAATAATCAATATTAAAAGTATGTTTATTTAAATTTTCGAATGTTAATAAAATGCCAAAATCATGTTTTTTATCCGGTCGAAGAAGATGATTTTTGGATGCAAAATTATAACGAGTTGTGCCTGGAGCAAAAGAATCATTTTGAACATAAAAAGTATCTCCGCCTATTGCATTTTCAGTAAATTTTCCTTCAGGGGATGTCGAAGAACCTCGACAAGTGGCATTTCCACTCAAAGCACAAACACTGATATCTCGTTGAGACCAGTTAACCTCTTCAGTATTTCTATAATTTATATAGGAAGTTAAGTGTATATTCTGAAAAATTTCATAGCCTAATGAGATTTGAATTGCATCATTGTGCCCATCTGAAACTGATTTGGGTGCTAAGTTATAGTTATTTGAAGTATGCAAAGAACGTAATCTTTTATCATCATTTTGATGATTATAAAAAGAATGTTGATAAGAAATGTCAACACCAGAGAACTTTCTATCTAATTGAAAATTAATAACTCCCCCAATTGCATCTGATCCATAAATAGTTGATTTTCCACCTGTTAGTAGATCAACTTGCTTGATCAATGACATAGGGATTTGGCTTAAATCTTGTTCTGAAGTACCGCTCATAGGCATTCCAGGAGAAAGTCTTTTTCCATTTAACAAAATTAGTGTTCTGGTTCCTCCCAGACCTCGTAAACTAACCGATGCAGTTCCAGATGCTTTATTTGAATGATAAGAGGAGTTACTAGGGTTTATTTGAGGAAGAAAACTTAAAAAATTCTCAATATATAGAGTTCCTCGGCTTTTAATGTCTTCGTTATCGAATGAAGATATTGGGTTCGCAATTAGTAAAGAATCTTTTTTAATTGTACTTCCTGTTACATAAAGATCCTCAGTAACTTCTGACATTAATAAACCGCCAAAGAAAAAGGCTATAAAAAATGAAAGTGAATTTCGCATAAAAAGAAAACGATTATATTTGATTTAAATTGCGATAAAAAATTTTTTTTTCATGTGAAATGTTAATATTAATTTTAATGTCCTTTCTTAAAGATAAAAAATTCTTAATTGTTGGAGTTGCTAATAAATTTTCTATTGCATCTGGTATAGCTAAGTCTATGGCGGATCAAGGAGCAGATTTATTTTTATCTTATCAAAGTGATCGACTTTACAAAAAAGTTTTACAGGTCGGAGAACCTTTAGGTTGTAAAAATTATTTTGAGTGTGATGTAAGCGATGACAACTCAATAGATAACTTGATAAAAGAAATCGAAAACAAATGGGGATTTTTAGATGGAATTGTCCACGCAGTAGGATTTGCTCCTGCAAATGAGTTAGAAGGAAATTTCGTTGATGTAGCTACAAGAGAAGGCTTTAAGATTGCGCATGACATAAGTGTCTTCAGCTTTACTGCATTAGCTCAGAAAGCAAAATATTTAATGAAAGGTAGAAATGCAGCTTTATTAACTCTTTCTTATTTAGGAGCTCAGAGAACCTTACCAAATTACAATGTCATGGGGGTTGCAAAAGCAGCATTGGAGTCAACGACAAGATACCTTGCGAATAGTATGGGAGAAGATCAAATAAGAGTTAATGCTATTTCTGCAGGGCCAGTAAAAACTTTAGCTGCTTCAGGAGTAAAAAGTTTTAAAAAAATGCTTTCTTATAATGAGTCACGAGCTCCACTAAAAAGAAATATTACCACTGAGGAAGTTGGAAATGCTGCGGCTTTTTTATGTTCAGACCTTGCAAGCGGTATTACTGGAGAAATCCTTTATGTTGATGCTGGCTTTAACATTACTGCAATGGGTGACTTATCTGAAGCTAATTAATATAAGAACTTGATTCTAATTCTTTAAAAATGTCTCTATATAAGATCTTGCGTTAAGAGACTTCAGAGAACTTTTAGCAGCTGCCCTTTCTTCTTTTTTAGCTAGATTTGTTGAATTCTTAATTTTAGTTAGTCTCACTATATAAATGTCTCCATTATCTTGAGAAGAAACAAAAACTGGGTTGTCTAAGGTTACTGTAAATAAATCTCTCAGAAGATTATCAGGCAAAAGACTGCTATCTCTTTTTATTAAATTATAAGAATTAAAGTCTGAAATTTTATTTTCTTTTGCTTTTTGTTCAAATATTTTTAATTCATCTAAGATTGTAATTTGCGCTTGTTCTTTTTGAAGAATTTCTATAATTTCAGGTTCAGATTCTGAGAGTGAAAGTAAAGTTTCATCTTTAACTTCACTAACTTCGTAAAGAATAAAATTACCATTACCATCTTCGAAAGGTCCAAAAAATTCGTTACTAATTTCAGTTTGGCTAAATAAATCTTCTGATAGATCAAAAGAAAAAAGTCTCTCCGGAATATTAGATTGATTAAAAAGATCGGTTTCTTTTATTTTAAGGTCAAGATCAGAAGAGACTAAATTAAGATTTGAAGAAATATAACTATCTTCAATTGTTGATAATAATGTATCGAGTTTTAACTGAGATTTTTCAAATAAAATAAGATCTTTGATTTCAGAATCTGTAAGTAATAATTCATTTTTTTCAGTTATTTTCAAAATATGTAACGAACTCGACATTTCAATAACATTTGAGAGCTCATCTACTTTTAAATTCCTTATTTCCCTTTCAAATTCATCAGGAAAAACTGTGCCATCAGTAAAACCTAAATCTCCTCCAAGATTGTTACTACCAAAATCATCTGAATATTCTAAAACTAAATCCTCAAAAGCCTTAGAGTTAGAGAGTTGCTCTAAAATTGAATCAGCAATATTTAATTTTTCAATTTTTTCTTCCTCGGAAGAAAAACTTAATTGAATATGGCTCACGCGAGTCTGAGAATCTTGTCTGCTTTCTTCTAATAAATTTCTTTCTTGGGTGATTTCTTCTTTACTTACAATTAAAGATTCTTTAAAGACATCATTATTTAAATAGACATATCTTACTGAAACCTTTTTTGGCTCTATAAATCTAAATTGATTTTGTTGATAAAAGTTTAAAATATCAGAATCAGGTATTTTTTCATTACCAGCAATTTTATCTAGATCTAATTTATAAAAACTTAATGATCTTTGTTGATTCATTGCTCTGATGTAGCTCAAAGCAGAGGATTCCAGAGAAAATTCAGATTTAGAAATAAAGTCACTTAATATATTTGCCAAATATTTTGACTTAACTAATTCTCTATAATCATTCACAGAAAGACCAAGACGAGCCATGTACCCGGAAAATAAAGCAGTATCGAACTCGCCATCTGTATGGAAAGATATATCTTTGGCTATAGCGTTATTAATAAATTCTTCGGAAAGATTCATTCTAAGATCAGAGGCCTTCTGATATAAAAGTTCTTTAGAAACAATAGAGTTTTTTGCTATATCTGTAATAACTTCTTCAGAAACCTCGCTTTCAGAAAAAAGAGAAGCTATTCTATTGAATTCTAAATTAAACTCGCCAAAGGAAATTTTCTTGCCGTTCACACTTAATGGAGAATTTGCTGGCGCTGAAGGATCTGTTAAAAATCCTCCAAAAGTTGCGACAAGACCAAATATAAGTATGGCAACAATTATTGAGGAGCTCGAAGAAGAAAGACCTTTTCGAATACTTTGAAGAGCAGACATTAAGCAATTATAAAATAAAAACGCGCCCTAAAAATAGGACGCGTTTTAAAAAAATAAGTTTATAAACTATCTTTGAGACTTTTACCGGCCTTAAAGCCAACACCTTTTGATGCTGCTATTTGGATAGTTTCACCAGTTGCAGGATTTCGTCCCATTCTGGCTGCTCTCTCTCTTACATTAAAAGTTCCAAATCCAACAAGTGCGACAGAATCTCCTTTGCTTAAAGCTCCGGCAATTGAATCTAGTACAGCATCTAATGTTCTACTGGCTTCTGCTTTTGAGGTGTCAGTTGCATCAGCAACTGCTTCTATTAATTCGGCTTTATTCACTAGTCTCTCTCCTAAATAAAGTAGTTAAAATCTTTAGACACAATGTCAATAAAGTGATTTAGACATGTAGATATATTTCTGTCAAGCGAGTTTTAAAGCCTGAAACACCTTTTTTAATGGGTTTCAAGCTTATCTTTTCTTGTTTTTTTTCTTCTTGTTCCTTTTGATGAATTTTCTTCTTTATCTTCCCAAATTTTTGGTTTTTCTGTCAAAACAAGGTCAAAAACTTCATCAATCCATTTAACAGGTCTAATTTCTAATTTTGTTTTTATTTTGTCAGGGATTTCTCTCAAATCACCAACATTTCCCTCAGGAATTAAAACTGTCTTTATACCACCTCTTTTAGCAGCTAAAAGCTTTTCTTTAAGACCGCCGATCTTTAATACTTCTCCTCTGAGAGTAATTTCCCCTGTCATAGCAACATCAGCTCTAACAGGAATTTCAGATAAGACTGATGCTACAGCAGTACACATACCTATACCTGCGCTGGGGCCATCTTTTGGAGTTGCTCCTTCTGGCACGTGAATGTGAAGATCATTTAATTCATGAAAATCAGGATTAATTCCAAGAGTTTCTGCTCTTGCTCTGATCACTGAGATTGCAGCTTGGATAGACTCCTGCATTACATCTCCCAGTTTTCCAGTTTTGATAATTTTACCTTTACCTTTAAATGCTGAAGCTTCAATCGTTAAAAGCTCTCCACCTACTTGTGTCCATGCCAAACCAGTTACCTGACCAATTCGATCTTTATCTTTGGCCTCACCATAATCAAACTTTTTAACACCTAAGATATCTTCAAGTATTTTTGGAGTAACTTTAATTAATTTTTTTTCTTTAAGATCAGCAATCTTTTTAATAGTTTTTCTGCAAATTTTTGCAATTTCTCTTTCTAAAGATCTAACACCAGCTTCTCTGGTGTAATATCGGATAACATCTAATATGGAGTTATCTGAAATATTAATTTCAGATTCATCTAGTCCATTATTCTTGAGTTGTTTTTTAACTAGATAATCTTTAGCAATGCTTAGTTTTTCATCTTCGGTGTAACCGGGCAGTCTGATAATTTCCATTCTGTCCAACAAAGGTGCAGGAATATCTAAGGAGTTTGCAGTACAGACAAACATTACATCAGATAAGTCATAATCAACTTCAAGATAATGATCGTTAAAAGTATGATTTTGTTCGGGATCTAAAACTTCAAGTAATGCTGAAGAGGGATCTCCTCTGTAGTCCATTCCCATTTTATCTATTTCATCGAGAAGGAATAAAGGATTTTTAACACCTACTTTAGACATTTTTTGAAGAATTTTTCCAGGCATAGAACCGATATAGGTTCTTCTATGTCCTCTTATCTCTGCTTCATCTCTGACACCACCTAGGGAGACTCTTGTGAATTTTCTTCCCGTTGCTTTTGCAATAGACTCTCCTAAAGAGGTTTTTCCAACTCCAGGAGGCCCAACAAGACACAAAACAGGTCCTTTAAGTTTCGAAACTCTTTTTTGAACTGCAAGGTATTCCAGAATTCTTTCTTTGACTTCTTCAAGTCCATGGTGATCTTTTTCTAAAACCTTACTGGCATTTTCAATATTTTTTTGAATTTTAGACTTCTTTTTCCATGGAATACTTGTCATCCAATCAATATATCCTCTTACAACTGAAGCCTCGGCTGACATAGGAGGCATAAGCTTGAATTTATTCAGTTCTGTATTAACTTTTTCTTTAGCATCGTCAGGCATTCCTGAGTCTTTTATTTTCTTCTCTAAAATCTCTACCTCATCATCGAGGTCATCACCTTCGCCCATTTCTTTTTTGAGAGCCTTCATTTGTTCGCTCAAGTAATACTCTTTTTGGCTCTTTTCCATTTGTTTTTTAACTCTGTTACGAATCTTTTTTTCCATTTGCGTAAGATCAAGCTGAGTTTCTAGAAGATTAACTAAATTTTTGGCTCTTTCCTCTAAGTCAAGTTCCTCGAGTAATATCTGTCTATCTGCTATGGAGATAGATAAATGACCTACTAAGGTATCAATTAATTTTTCTAACCTTTCAACCGATCTAACTTGATTGGCAATTTCAGGTCTAATTTTTTGAGATGTTTTTGAAAGTTCTCTAAATTGAGACTGCAAAGTATTAACATAACTTTTCTTGAGGTCGTCTTCCATTTCAGAGTCTTCAAGAATGTCTACCTCGGCTTCCAAAATATCTTTCCCGGCAAGCAAGTTTTGCAGTCTTGCCCTTTTTATTCCCTCAACCAAAACTTTATAAGTTCCATCAGGAAGTTTTATAAGTTGCAATATTGTAGAAACAGTACCAATTTCGTATAAATCCTTTTGACTAGGGTTTTCCGTATTTGCTTCCCTTTGAGCAACCAGCATGACGGATTTATCATCCGACATAGCCTTTTGCAAAGAGTTAATTGATGACTCTCTACCTACAAATAAAGGTGTTACTACACCAGGAAAAATTACTACATCTCTAAGGGGGACTAATGGAATATTCATAATAACCTCTTACTTTTATATAGGGTCTGAAGAAAAAAAAACAAGTTATTGTAATTTTTTTGAATCTAGATCAGTTTCGTAAAC
This sequence comes from Gammaproteobacteria bacterium, assembly GCA_019652555.1. Lineage (GTDB taxonomy): Bacteria > Pseudomonadota > Gammaproteobacteria > Magnimaribacterales > AG-339-G14 > MEDG-81. The sequence goes on from BPAJ01000001.1 coordinate 556,225, forward strand.
CAATAAAGGCTTTGAGTCACCTTTGATACAAGAAGCATCCAATACAACTTTCTCAAGATTTTCTACAGACGGAACTTCATACATAGTATCTAAAAGAGATTTCTCTAGAATTGATCTTAAGCCTCTAGCGCCTGTTTTCATTTCTATCGCAAGTTTAGCTATTTCTAATAATGCATCATCTCTGATATCCAGTTCTACTTCTTCCATTTCAAAAAGTTTTTTGAATTGTTTTGTTAAAGAATTTTTTGGCTCCGTGAGGATTGTTACGAGAGCGTCTTCATCAAGTTCATCTAAAGTAGCCATTACTGGCAACCTACCTACAAATTCAGGAATAAGACCATATTTAATCAAATCTTCGGGTTGAGAATTTTTAATTACTTTAGAATCAAAACCTTGAGTTTTTTTCTTAACAGACGCTTCAAATCCCATACCTCTTTCTTCAGATCTAGCTTTAATTATTTCCTCTAGTCCAGAAAAAGCCCCGCCACAAATAAATAAAATATTTGATGTATCGACTTGTAAAAATTCTTGTTGCGGATGTTTTCTTCCTCCTTGAGGTGGCACCGATGCAGTTGTTCCTTCTACAAGTTTAAGTAATGCTTGTTGAACTCCTTCGCCGGAAACATCTCGAGTTATTGACGGATTGTCTGATTTTCTTGCGATTTTGTCGATTTCATCAATGTAAACAATTCCAACCTGTGCTTTTTCAACATCGTAGTCACATTTTTGAAGAAGTTTTTGAATTATGTTTTCAACATCTTCGCCAACATATCCTGCTTCAGTAAGTGTCGTTGCATCTGCAATAGTAAAAGGGACATCTAAGAGTCTTGCCAAAGTCTGTGCTAGTAAAGTTTTACCACTACCCGTAGGTCCTAGTAGAAGAATATTACTTTTTCCTAACTCGACATCTTCACTGGAAGACTGAGAACTCTTTAATTTTTTATAGTGGTTGTAAACTGCAACTGCTAGTGTTTTTTTTGCAGATTCTTGACCAATAACGTAATCATCCAGAATTGCTTTGATTTCCTCTGGTACAGGTAATTTTTCTTCAGAAGATTCTTGGTTTGCTTCAGCTAAATCTTCTTTAATTATGTCATTACATAGAGATACGCATTCATCACAAATATAAACAGAAGGTCCAGCAATAAGTTTTTTAACCTCTGATTGATTCTTTCCGCAGAAAGAACAAAATAATTTTTTATCCGTTTCTTGATTTTCAGACATGCCTATTTATCTCTTTTATCAATAACTTTATCTATTAAACCATATTTTACAGCTTCATCGCCGCTCATAAAATTATCTCTTTCAGTATCTTGACTAACTTTGTCAATATCTTTTCCACTATGTTGAGACAGAATTTCATTCAATTTAGTTCTTATTTTTAGTATTTCTTGAGCATGAATTTCTATATCAGTTGCCTGCCCTTGAAATCCTCCCAAAGGTTGGTGAATCATAATTCTAGAATTGGGTAGAGCAAATCTTTTACCTTTTGTACCACCTGTAAGTAAGATTGCTCCCATACTAGAAGCTTGGCCAATACACAGAGTGCTAATATCTGGCTTGATATAAGACATTGTGTCGTAAATAGACATACCCGAAGTTACTGAGCCACCAGGTGAATTTATATAAATATTAATATCTTTTTCAGGATTTTCAGCTTCCAGAAAAAGTAACTGCGCTACAACCAAGTTTGCCATGTGGTCTTCAATAGGGCCGGTAATGAAGATAACTCTTTCCTTGAGAAGTCTTGAGTAAATGTCAAAAGCCCTCTCTCCTCTTGGTGTTTGTTCCACAACCATTGGAACAAGTTGATTTTTAATATCAGTCATAATCTTAATTTAACCCATAGAAACAACTTCTTCAAAACTTAAAGTCTCTTCTTCAACTTTAGACTTTTCTTCTAAGTATTCTGCTACTTTATCCTCTAAAACAAGAGACTCAATATTTTTTAGCTGTTCTTCATTACCATATATCCAATTGACATATTGCTCAGGATCTTTGAAAGATTTTGATTTATCTTCAATTTCTTTCTTTAAAGTATCGTTATCGACAGAGATATTATTTTCTTCGATTAATTTATTTATCAAAACTCCCAACCTGACTCTTTTGAGAGCATTTTCTTTAAAATTATCTATAGGAAATTGATCTTCTTCTAATTTACCGATATCCAATCCCATTTGCTGAGCTGTATTATTTCTCAAATTATTTGCCTCAGAAATTATCATGCTTTGAGGAATATCAATTTGATTTGAACTTTCAAAAGCATCGAATATTCTTTGTTTAGTTTTTGTTTTTAGATTTGTTTTTAGATCTGTCTGGAGTTGTTCTTCTATTTTTTTTTCAAATTCTGCTTTTGTTTTAACATCCATATTTATGGATTTAAAAAATTCCTCATCAAGATTAGGAAGCTTTACCTCTGAAACTTCTTTCATTTTTATCTTAAACATTACTTTTTGTCCTTTTAGATTTTCTGCTTGGTAGTCATCTGGAAAAGTTACTTCGATATCTTTAGATTCTGCGGCTTTCATTCCAATAATTTGTTCTTCAAATCCTGGAATCATGGTTTTTGATCCAAGTTCGAGAGAATAATCTTGGGCTTCGCCACCTTCAAATTTTTCACCATTTAAAAAACCTTCAAAATCAATTTTGACAAAATTTCCTTCCTTACTTTTTTCATCTATTGGCTCAGCTTTTCCATACCTCTTTAAAACCAAATCAGTAGCTTTTTTAATATCTTGATCTGTAACTTTTGAGACTGGTTTTTTGAAAGATAGTGAGCCCATTTTGGTTAGAGAAAATTCTGGATAAATTTCATATGAGACTTCAAATTTAATATCTTTTTTTATATCAAAAGATTCTGGAGCAAAACTAGGCTGACCAACTACAGGTATGTTTTCTTCAGAAATCTTTTTGTAAAAGATATCCCCCATTTTATCCATGATTAGTCGTTGTTTGATTTGGTCTCCATAGTATTTTTCAATTACGTCCAAAGGAGCTTTCCCTTTTCTAAATCCCTTCAAGTCAGAGGAAGATTGCTGCGCCAAGAGTCTTTTTTTGAAATCACTTTCAAGGTCTTTAGATGAAATATTTAATTTAATTTTTTTCTCAAGATTATTTTTTTTACTAAACATAATATCCTTCTTTTTTTATTGGGGTGGGCGATGGGGCTCGAACCCACGACAACCGGTACCACAAACCAGTGCTCTACCAACTGAGCTACGCCCACCATTAGTGGCCTCCCGGGCAGGATTCGAACCTGCGACCCTCTGCTTAGAAGGCAGATGCTCTATCCAGCTGAGCTACCGGGAGTGAATTTTTGCTATTGTATAAAAATACTTACGATTAGTCTTTACTTACCAAAATTGACTAATGAACCAAAGAGAAATCTTAAAATTTTATTTGGGATGAATTTAGATATAAATATCATCGTTTTGTTAAAACCTCCTCTGACGACATAAATTTCTTTTCCTTTTAAACAAGCATTTACGCCCTGCTCTGCGACTTGTTTTGCTGACATCAAAAACAAGGAAGGAACGTCTGAATATTGCATATTAAATCCTGCTCTTTCGTTAAAGCCTGTTTCTGTAAAACCGGGGCAAAGAGCACAAACATGCACATTGTATTTTTTGTAAGTACTATTTAGCGTGATAGTGAATTCATTAACAAAATTCTTTATATTCCCATAAATTCCGATTGCTCCACTTCCGCTTGGAATTATTCCAGCAATTGAAGATACCTGAAGAATCTTTCCGGATTTTCTTTCTTTCATATCTTTGATAAAAAGACGCGTAAGTTTAACCAAAGAGTTCAACAAGACATTTAGAAAATCATCTAGTTTATCAAGATCATAAGAATCAAAGTCTTCAGTAAATCCGTATCCAGCATTATTTACTAAAAAATCAATTTTATAGTTATTATTTTGACAGAAATCATAAATTTCCTGAGGACTTTCAGATTTAGCCAAATCTTTTACCAAAACTATTACTTTTGAGTTTGAATTAGTCTCCACTTCTTCTTTAAGTTTTAATAATTTGTCTTCTCTCCTGGCTGTAATAATAATTTGCATATCAAATTTAGAAAGATATTTGACTATTTCAAACCCAATGCCCGAAGAGGAACCGGTGACTAAGGCTGTTTTATTTTGCAAATAAGTCATTAATTTTGGTCGGGGTGGAGGGATTTGAACCCCCGACATCCTGCTCCCAAAGCAGGCGCGCTACCAGACTGCGCTACACCCCGTTAATTTTCAATTAAGGGGTGGTATGATAACAAATAACCATGGCTATAGTACTTGACGGAAAAAAATTATCCCTAAAATCAGAAAAAGATTTTTCCAAACGTGTCGAAAAAATTAAAGCTAAAAATCATTCCACGCCTATTTTGGCAACAATTTTAGTAGGAAGTGATCCTGCTTCTGCGACCTATGTCAAAATGAAGGGGAATGCTTGTAAAAGAGTTGGAATGGACTCTATGAAAATTGAACTTGATGAAGCTACAACTACTTCGGAATTAATCGAAAAAATTGAAGAACTAAATTCTAATGAGGATGTGCATGGAATATTGTTGCAGCATCCTGTTCCAGAACATATTGATGAAAGATCTTGTTTTGATGCGATCGATATAAAAAAAGACGTTGATGGAGTAACTAGTTTGGGATTTGGAAGAATGAGTATGCAAGAAAAAGCTTATGGTTCTTGTACTCCCTATGGAATTATGCGTCTCTTGAAAGAATATGAAATTCCTTTAGAAGGAAAGTTTGCGGTTGTTGTTGGAAGGAGTCCTATATTGGGAAAGCCAATGGCGATGATGTTATTAAATGAAAATGCAACAGTAACGATTTGTCATTCTAGAACAAAAAATTTACCTGAAATTATATCTTCAGCAGACATCATAGTCGGTGCGGTCGGTATTCCAAAGTTCATTAAAAGTGACTGGATTAAAGATAATGCTGTTGTTATTGATGCAGGGTATCATCCTGAGAAATGTGGTGATATCGATCTTGAGGGAGTCATTTCAAGATCATTTGCTTACACTCCCGTTCCTGGCGGTGTTGGACCAATGACAATTAATACATTGATTATGCAAACTTTAGAAAGTTGTGAAGCTAAAATAGGTATTGATTAATTTTTCCAATACTCGTCTTTTAAAAGTCTTTTATAAAGTTTCCCGGTAGGATGTCTAGGTAGTTCTTCTCTGAAATCTATGGATTTGGGACACTTCACATGAGATATATTTTCACGACAATACGCCATAAGTTCAGCTTCTAGATCTTCTCCAGCAAGATTCATATCTTCTGGTTGAACTACAGCTTTAACCTCTTCACCCATTTCTTCATTGGGCACGCCAAAAACAGCAACATCAGCAACTTTAGGATGCATGATTAATGCGTCTTCTGTCTCTTTTGGATAAATGTTCACTCCTCCAGAAATGATCATAAAAGCCTTTCTATCTGTTAAGTACAGAAAACCATCTTCGTCTAAATAGCCTATATCTCCTAAGGTTGTATAGCCTTGTTTTGAAGTAGCGCCTTTAGTTTTTTCTTTGTCATTGTGATATGAAAATCCGTTTGCAGTAGGTCCTTCAAAATAAATAGTGCCCTCTTCTCCTACAGGCACTTCATTTTGATCATCATCTAAAATATGTATTGGGCCAAGTAAGGACTGACCAACTGTTCCTTTATGGGCGAGCCATTGTTCTGAATTGCATGCAACGAAACCATTGAATTCGGTTCCTGCATAGTATTCATTAATAATGGGGCCCCACCAATCTATCATTTTCTCTTTCACCTCTACTGGACAAGGTGCCGCAGCATGGATTGCTATTCGATGAGATGACAAATCATATTTATTTAAAATCTCTGGATCACTTTTTAAAAATCTGATGAACATTGTTGGAACCCATTGACTATGAGTGACCTTGTACTTTTCTATGGCAGCTAGAGCAGCTTCAGGATCAAATTTTTCTAAGATAATGCTGGTTGCTCCCAAAGCAAGAAATCCAGTATTGAACCCCATTGGTGCCGAGTGATAGAGAGGAGCTGGAGATAAGTAAACAGAATCTTCATCAGCAGAATACAATCCTTGAACAACGCGAGTTAGGCCTAGGTCATCTTCATCAGCTTTATAAGGTAAAGGACTTAAACTTATTTCTCGACTAACGCCTTTTGGCTTTCCAGTTGTTCCTGAAGAATACAACATTGCAGCTCCTTGACACTCATCCTCTATGGGTGTGTCTGGCATATTTTTTATTTCTTCCTCATAAGACTTAAAATCATCTGTTGTACCATCTAGCATGAACTTATGAACTCCTTCTAAAGAATTCGCTAAAGACTTAGCAGATTCTTCAAGGAATTTGCTAGTTATGAATACTTTTGCGCCACAATCTTTAACAATATATTCAACTTCACTTGCCTGGAGTCTCCAGCTTATAGCTGTATATTTCAATCCACTTCGATAAGCAGCAAAGGCGATTGGAAAAAATAACTTATGGTTTTCCATCATAAAAGCCATACTATCTCCAGGTTTAAGACCTAAAGATCTAAATAATTGAGCCCCTTGATTTGATAATTCGTTTAATTCTTGGTGAGTGATTACGTCGCCACTTCCCGCCATGATTATGGCCGGCTTATCTTTTAATTTAGGTCCGTTTATTCCTGGATGCATGTCCTCTCCTCTAAATAATGTAAAATTAAACTCATAAGTTAATTTAAATAAATTTTACATGCAAGATTTTAAAAGATTTCCAGTTATTTGCAGTGTTGGAGGTATAAACTCAGCTGGAAGATCTTCTTTTGATTTTTCTTACAAACGACTAGTTATAGACAATCTTGATGCAAATTCTAAAAAAACTTTACTGAAAGACTTGAATTCACTAACGAATTCTGAAATTTCATCAGAAAAAGATATTTTTGAGAAAACCTTAGTAAGAAAAGTCAATTCAGATCTTTTTGATCCAGATTTATTAATGAAAGATGTCATGAATGTGAATGCCGCTGGACAACTGCCTGAAGGAATAAACCTTTCAAAAATGTATAACTCGAGACAACATCCCAAAGGAATTCAAATGACTATTTTTGGGGTTACCGATTGCTTGAGAAATATGGGCAAGGACTGGGATACTGAAATAAAACCGTTATTAGATCCAAAAAAAATAGGTGTTTTTTCTGGTCCTGCAATAGGGCAGCTAGACTACGAAGGAATGGGAGGTCTTTTACAGTCAAGAAAGATAGGTAAAAGAGCCAGTTCAAAACACCTGTCAATGTCTTTGATTGGTATGTCAGCAGATTTTATAAATGCTTATGTAATTGGATCTCTGGGAAAGACAGGAACTGTGGCTGGAGCTTGTGCAACTTTTCTCTACAACTTAGATTTGGCTTTGAAAGGAATTAAAAATGATGAATTAGACTTTTCAATCGTTGGATCTGCAGAAGCACCTATTAATCCAGAGATAACAGATGGCTTTTTAGCTACTACAGGAATTGCTGATGATAAAAAAATTCTAGAAATGCAGATTAGAAATAACGACGATAATACTGAAGAAGTAGATCATAAAAATGCCTGTCGGCCCTTTGGAGATAATGCGGGAATGATTTTAGGAGAAGCAGCTCAATTTGTAGCTGTTACAACTTTAGAATTTGCATTAGAAAATGGTCTAAAGATACTTGGTGGTTTTACAGACGTAGCAATAAATGCGGATGGATTCAAAAAATCTATTAGTTCTCCAGGAATTGGTAACTACATTACAATGGCTCAATCTCTTTCTAATACTTTAAAAATAGGCTGCTCCATTCAAGAGAGTATTGTTATCGCTCATGGCACAGGGACCTTTCAAAATCGAAGTACCGAATCTGATGTACTTAGTAGAGTCGCAGAAGGATTTAAATTAAAAAATTGGAAGGTAACTGCTCTGAAAGGTATGTTAGGTCATACCATGGGTCCTGCTGCTGGAGATGAATTAATAACAGCTTTGGGAATTTGGAATCATGGTTTGATTCCAGGAATAAATACAACTAAGAAATTAGCCAATGATGTGTTATCAGATAATTTAGATTTTTGTCTGAATACTCGAGAAGTGGATAGAGAAAAAATAGATGCTATCTATTTAAATGCTAAAGGTTTTGGAGGCAATAATGGTTCTTGTGGTGTGGTAAGTCCAAGCTTCATAAAGTCAAAAATAAATAAAAGAGATTTTAAAAATTATGAGGAAAAACTTTCTGATACTGAAGCGAAAAGAAAAGTTTATTTAGAAGAAAGTAATAATGGAAATTACGACTTGATTTATCGCTTCAAAGAGGAAGTTCTTGACCCTTCAGAAGATATGAAAATAACTAAAGATAAAATTTCTATATCTGATTACAAAGATATAGATTTATAAACTACCTATCTAAAAGCTTGTCCTTAGGAAATAGTCTTCCAATTAGAGGTATAAGTGGTAACAAGTAAATATATTTTTTTGGGAAAAATCTTTGAATTCTGTCATACCAATGAGCATCTCCCCCAACCAAAATTCTTTTATTTTTTTTCTTAATATTTTTTAAAATAATTTTTGCTGCAGTATTGGCATTAATTGGAGCTTGATTTTTAAAAATCTCTCCTACCTCCTCTTTTGTTTTCGCTTTTGGCCCAAACAAATTAGGTCTTCCATCCTCTCCATCAAGTTCTATTTCTAATTTGTCATTTTTAACACCATAGTTTGCAATGTTAGTGCCAATATGGCCTGGATGAACCGAATACACCTCTACTGGAGAATCTTCCATTTTCATTTCTAAAGCTAACGTTTCAGTAAAAGCTCTTACGCCATATTTACCGACATGATAAATGGATTGCGTAGGAACCGATAAAAGACCAAAAATAGATGATGTGTTGATTATAGCTGCCTCTGGTCTTTTTTTAAGATGAGGTAAAAAAGCTCTAGTTCCATTTATTACTCCATGAAGGAGAATTCCTAAACCCCAATCCCAATCTTCGTCAGTGGAATCCTCTATTGTCTGTGATAAAGCAACTCCAGCGTTATTGAAAACCATATCCACGGCACCATGTTCATCTATGACTTTTTGCGGCAAAGCGAAAACTGCCTCTTTATCACTGACATCTATTACATGTTTGGAAACACCTACATTGTAATTTTTTAAAAGTTCAGCAGTTTCATTGAGTGTATCTTCATTCCATTCTGCTAAAGCTATGTTTGCTCCTGATTTTGCAAGTTCTATGGCCAATTCTCTACCCATACCAGAACCTGCTCCGGTAATAACTGCAACCTTACCTTCAAAATTTTTCATAATACTCTCCGCTGAATAAATATAATTTATGACAGTAAGACTGTCCAATTTTTAATAAATGTTTTAGTTATCTATAACTTTGTTAGATCCTAAGAATTCTAATATTGGATCTAAAGTCAATCCTTGAATGGTAGTCTCATCACCTTTGGTAGATGAAAATAAATTTTTTCCTAGGGATTCAAATCGATAAGCTCCACAAGCCATGAAAGGCTCATCTTTATCAATGTAATCTTTAATTTCTGAATCTGTTAAAGATTTCATGGTAAGAACTGCTTGAGCGTAATGCGACCAAATTTCTTTGCCATCTTTACAGATGCTGATACCACAGTTTTGGTAATGAGTATTTCCAGATAATTTAGATAATGTTTTGAAACAGTTTTCCTTAGTTAATGGTTTACTAAAAATTTCGTCTTCATAACAACATATTTGATCCGAACCGATTACATAAGCGTTCTTCTTTTTATTGCTTACATCTAAGGCTTTTGCTTTTGCTAAAGCAAGGCAATATTCTTTGAAATTATTACTTGATAAAGATTGTTTAAGCTCTTCTTCCTCAATTTCTGAAGGAACAACTTCAAAAGAAATTCCGGAGTCTTCTAAAATCTTTTTTCTTATAGAAGAATTTGATGCAAGGATAACTTTTTGTTCAGGTAATGATTCTGAACTCAAGATTGGTTGGAGTTAGAATGTATAAGATTCATAAATTCTGTTCGAGTAATAGCGTTCTCTTTAAAAACACCCAACATTCTGCTTGTTACTGTACTTGTTTCGGTTTTATGAATTCCTCTTGTAGTCATGCATTGATGAGCAGCATCAATTACCACAGCAACTCCTTTTGGCTTTAAAACATTATTTATAGTATCTGCGACTTGAGCAGTCATGGTTTCTTGAGTTTGTAACCTCTTCCCAAAAATATCAATTATTCTGGCTAATTTACTTATACCTACTACCCTTTGGTCGGGTATATAACCAACGTGAGCAACGCCTAATATTGGAACCATATGATGTTCACAATGAGACTCAACTCGAATGCCCTTCACTATAACCATTTCATCATAGCCCTCGACTTGTTCAAAAGTTTTGGATAGGACTTCTTCAGGATCTTCATCGTAGCCGGCAAAGAATTCGCCGTATGCTTTGATGACTCGCTTAGGAGTCTCTACTAATCCTTCTCTAGTAGGATCGTCTCCAGCAAAAGCTAAAAGAGTTTTCACAGCTTCCATTGCCTCTTCAGGTGATGGTCTGGAAATTGGTATAGCCTTTTTGGCAAAATTCTTCTTACTCATTATAAATCCCTTAAAACAGTTATATTTTACAGACTTTTTTATAACTTTTAATCATTATCTTCTTCAGGTAAGGGATTAAAAGGAAAAGGTCTTTCTTGACTACTATATGTTACAAAATCAACAATTTGAACAATGTAATTTCTTAATTTAATAGAAAAAGTTGATAAATGCGAATTTGGTTCCTTAGTGAACAAGGTAAATAAGAATTGTGTACCTGCAATAATCCATAAGACTAAATCTAAAAATCCTAACAAGAATAGGTAGAAAACAACCAAAACGGCTGTAATCCAAGTAGAAGGATGCTTAACCTTCTCAGGTATTACATCTTTAAAATTCTTCTTTTCTTCTAGTTCAACTTCGGCAATTTCCGAAGAATCATCATTTTTTTCAGTCATAAGCGGTGTCAATATTACCACTTTCGTGGATAAACTTTAAAAAACATTTTTTTGGGTCTTTTTTTAAGTAAACAATCTTATATAAAGCATCAATTATAGGCATATTTAAAGATAGCTTCTTCTTTTCTAAATAAAGAACTTTTAATGTTCTATGTCCTTCTACAGACTGCTTTACCATCGATAAAGCCTTACTAGGACTATTTCCTTTCCCTAAAAACTTTCCAAAGGAATAATTTCTACTTTTTTCAGAGCTACTTGTAGCTATCAAATCTCCAACTCCTGATAGACCAAGAAGAGTTAAAGGATTAGCATTAATTTTCTTAAAAAGTTCAGACATCTCTGATAAAGATCTTGTTAGCAACATAGCTTTTGTATTTGATTCAAAACCTAATCCATCAGATAAGCCAGAGCATATTGCATACAAATTTTTTAAAGCTCCGGCCATTTCTATTCCTTTAGTATCGCTTGATAAAAATATTTTAAAAAAATCACTATTAAAAAAATCTGATACTTGTTTTAAAGATTTTTTATCAGTTCCTGCAATTACTGATGCAGATATGTTTTTTCTCATAATTTCATCTGCAATATTTGGACCTGAGAGAACCATGATATTTTTTTTTGAATGGTTTGTTTCGTCTAAGAATACTTCACTCATGGTCATAAACGATTCATTTTCTATGCCTTTTGTTGCTATCAAAATTTTTTGATTATTTAAGTATTTAGATATTTTTGAAGAAATTTTCCTAAAATCTTTGGAAGGAATTGCAATAATAATTAAGTTAGCACTTAAAACAGCTTCTTTGATATCTTCTTGAATTTTTAATTTTGAAGAAAGTTTGTATTTAGGGAGATATTTTTTATTAATAAGAGTGTTTTTATTTTTAACAAAGATCTTAGGATCTCTTGCCCAGATGGAAACATTTAAGTCTTTTGCAGCTAACAAATTAGCAAGCGTAGTTCCCCAAGAACCCCCACCTAGCACTGAAATTTTATCCATGAAATAGTTACAAAATAAATTCTTTGGATTTTTCACCAAATCTTTCCCACCAACTTTCTCCCAATTTTTTAATTGAGTCTAAATTTCTTTTAGAGGTGTTATCAAATGACGATTTAATGCCAACAAGTGAAGAATCTACTCTTAAATAATTATCATTAAATAGGGATTGTGCAATAACATGTTCTATATTAGATTCCATTAAAATCTGGATTATTCCGGCATTAAGCCAGGAAATTGAACCCCATTTTCTTGCTTTCCTTCCATCTAATCTTCTTTCATTATAGCCTGTACCAACACTTAGAATTTTTATTTCTTCATTTGGCCACAAAGCTTTTGATTCTGCATGAGCTATAAGAACAGGATTATTAGTTGATACTGCACCATCAAGATACCATTGGCCTTCTATTGATTCGGCTGGAAAGTAAGTTGGTGCTGCTGAGGTTGCGGCAGCTACTCTTCTAGCTGGCAAGTAACCCTCTTTCCAAGATTTGAACATTTTTACCCGTCTTCTTTCCAGATCGAATGCAGTTATAATCAATGGTGTTTTTGCAGAACTTAGTGTTTCAGCTTTGAAATATTCTTCGAAAGTTTTTCTCTTTATTTTGCCTGCATATTTCGATCCCAAAAATCTATACCTCAAAGGGGAAAAAATTTTTTTAAGATTTTCTTTTGAATAAATATTTACTAGATCGTCACCTTCAAGACCTAAAATTGAAATTGCCAAGGCTATTATGCCTCCTGTAGATGTGCCTACAATTAGATCAAAGCTCTCTGAGAGTTTTTTATTGGTTGACTTATCCAGTTCACTTAAAAATGTTGCCGAAGCTAAACCCCTTACTCCACCACCATCAATGGATAAAACATATTTAGTCATTGTTATTTTTAGATAAATTCAGCATATTATGGAAGAAACTATACTAAGTATTTCAAATGAATTCATTTAATGCCAAAAAAATCGGTTTTTGGATTGGAATTGCGATTTTTGTTTGTATTTATTTCATGCCTGTCCCAGATGGATTATCAAACGAAGGTAAGCTAACTGCAGCTATTTTTTTACTGATGGGAATTTGGTGGGCTACTGAGGCAATGCCACTTTATGCAACTGCTCTTTTGCCTTTAATTTTCTTTCCTTTGTTAGGAATAGATCCAATTGGAGTAATCAGTAGAGAATACATGAATAAGGTTCAGTTCCTTTTTGCTGGTGGATTTATGATAGGAATTGCTATGCAAAAGTGGAATTTACACAAAAGAATTGCACTTAATATCCTGAAATACAGTGGCATGCAGGCAAAAAATATCGTGGCTGCTTTTATGCTAACAAGTGCAATTTTGAGTATGTGGGTTATGAATACCTCTACGGCAATAATGCTCTTGCCAATTGGAGTGTCAGTCATAGCTGTAATAAATGAGACAGTAAAAGATTTACTTCCAAGTGAGAGTAAAAATTTTCAATTTGCCTTGTTACTAGGTATTGCATATTCAGCTTCTCTGGGAGGAATATCTACTCCAATTGGAACTTCTCCAAATGGCTATCTTATTCAATATGCAAATGATAATTTTAATCAAGATATAGGTTTCATAAGTTGGCTTGCAATAGGACTGCCTGTGACACTAGTTATGGTACCTCTTGTTTGGTTTATTTTAACCTCTTTAATTTTTCCAATAAATTTTAAGGCTTCTCCGGAAACAAATTCAAAACTAAGAACAATGCTTGAAGATTTAGGAAAGATTACTTCAGAGCAAAAAATGGTTGCAATAATTTTCTCAATAACTGCCTTTTGTTGGGTATTTAGAAAATTATTAGACGATTTGCCAGGATTAGGGTTTTTAGAAGATGCAGTTATTGCAATGATAGGAGGTATCTCATTATTTTTTGTTAGTTCTAAAAATAGAGAAGATTATTTGCTTAATTGGGATGACTTACAGCAAAAATTTCCATGGGGGCTTATCTTTTTATTTGGTGGAGGTATGGCTTTAGCCTATGAAGTAAATTCCACCGGCCTTGCTTCATGGTTAGCTAATTTGATACCTGCAGACGTCAATCCCATTATAGTAGTTGCTTTGATTATATTGTTGGTCTTATTCCTTACAGAGTTAACGAGCAATCTAACAACGACAATTACTTTTATGCCCGTAATTGCTAGCGTAGGTTTCAATTTAGATATAAACCCTTTGCTGCTTACGTTACCGCTAACAATTGTTGCTAGCTGTGCTTTCATGTTGCCAGTTGCAACTCCTCCCAACTCTATAGTCTTTGCTTCAAACTTAGTTCCCATTCAGCAAATGGTAAGAGCAGGAATTTTTATTAATTTAATTTCATTTCTATATATCCTTCTTTTATCGGTCTTTTATTACCCTCTCGTCTTATAGTAAAATATATTGGAGTGTTGCACTTAGGTTCAATATCAGGGGTTCCTAGTAAAGTGCGTTTTATTCTTACCCTGTGAAGGAGGTGGTCCAAATTAGTATTAACGAATTAGCAGGAATTTCAGGGGGTGCCTCTTGACAACGGGTTAACCCGATTCCGACCTTTTGCCGGTTCGCCCGCTTAAGGTAAGAATTAAGTTGAAATACTTATTCTTAAGCCCCGTCAGAAATGACGGGGTTTTTTTATTCACTCAAATCGTGACCAGTTGCAGAGATGGTTCCTCCATCGCAAGTAATGGTTTCTCCTACAGTGTAAGAACCAGCTTTTGATGAAAGATATAAAGCTAAACCGCCGACATCTTCGGCTCTACCCATTCTATGAACCGGATTTCTAGAAATAATGCCATCATAGTTATGGGCTACTGCCGAACCCAACATATCGCTAGGAAAAGGTCCTGGTGCAATGGCATTCACTAAAATGTTTTCTCTAACAAGTCTTGCGGCGAGCACTCTTGTCATGTGATGAACAGAGGCTTTTGACGCACTGTAAGGGTATGTTTCAAAAACAGGAGTTCCAATACCATCAATTGAACCTATGTTGATAACCCGAGAAGGATCTTCTCTTGTAGCTTTTTTCTTCAACAATGGAAGAAACTTTTGCGTAGAGAAGAATACACTTTTGACATTCAGATCCATCACCTTATCCCAGCCTTTTTCTGAGAAAACATCTATAGGTTCCGCCCATGCTGCTCCAGCATTATTTACCAAAATATCAATCCCAGATTCTAACGCCTCTACTTCTTTTACGAACTTCTCTATTCCTTCTAGAGAAGATAAGTCAGATGGAAGAGATGTACATTGAGCATTATATTTTTCCGAGAGTTCTATTGCCTTTGCATCACAAACATCGGCCTTTCTGGACGTAATATATACAGTAGCGCCATTTGCTAAATACGCTGATGCAATCATTTCACCTATCCCTCGAGATCCTCCAGTGACAACAGCAACCTTGTCTTTTACTGAAAACAAATCTTCAATTTTCATCATTATCTCCTAATCTTCAATTTTTAAAATTTTTGGTTCTTGAAATTTATCATCTTTACTACCCATCATGTAGGTACATACGATTATTAAATCTCCGGTATCTGCTTTATGGGCAGCAGCGCCATTTAGAGAAATCTTTTTGCTTCCGGCATCTTCAGAAAAGGCATAGGTAACAAATCTATTTCCATTTGAAATATTATAGATATGAACTTGTTCATATTCTTTGATATCAAGAGCATCCATCCAGTCCTTGTCAATTCCGCAAGATCCATCGTAGTCAATGTTTGTAGAAGTAACCTTTACTCTATGTAACTTAGATTTAAGAACAGTAATGTACATATTTTAATGGCGGACCGGACGGGGCTCGAACCCGCGACCTCCGCCGTGACAGGGCGGCGTTCTAACCAGAACTGAACTACCGGTCCAATTTAGGAAAACAATTATACATAGTATGAAACGAAAGTAACTTACAAAAAAATATAAAAACCTAATCTAAGTGATTGCTTCGCTATGATTAACTTTAAAAATTATGGGTTTTAAATTCTTGTAACTTTTAGATTTAACCGAGGAAACAAAATTGAATTTGACATCTACATATTCCGAAAAAATATTAAGTTCTACATAGCCCTTGTTCCTTCCATTAGTCCAAATAAGATCTTTATTTGAATCAATAAATGATTTATCCAATGCTTCTGTAAAATCTCCAAAAGTATCAACAAAATTTGGAGATGTGATAGAAGGAGCTCCTATCTCAACGCCAACAAATTTATTATTTTTATCGAATAGATTTGAAAGCCAAGAATTGTGTGAATCACCAGCAAGAATGAGGTTGGATTGAGAATTGCTTATAGTTTTATAAAATTTTTCCCTTTCCTTTGGATATCCATCCCACTGATCTGTGTTGTAAGGAATCTCAGTACCAGCTAAAGAAAGATATTTATGGAGAAATTTTGGAAAGTTTTCTTTGTCAACAGTCTTAAAAATTGTTGGTAAATATTTTGGTCCGATTAGAATTTGTTGTCCAAAAATAGACCATTTAAAAGAACTATCTACTTTAGTTCTTATCCAGTTGAACTGTTCTTTACCAAGAAGTTTTCTTGGTTTATTAATATCTTTTAAATAAGAATTTTTATTAAAAGAATTACCGTCGAAGTATTTTTCTATATCTAATTGTTTATCTCTTTCATATGATCTGGTATCCAACATCATCAAATTTATAAGATTTCCTACCCTGAAATTTCTCCAAATTTTATCTTTTCTGCCTTTCTCACGAATTGGCATCCATTCGTAATAAGCTTGAAGAGCACTTTTTTTTCTATTAGCAAAAGTACCTTCATCTTTAGAATGGTTTTGAGCTCCTTTTTGCCAACTATCATTAGTAAATTCATGATCATCCCAAACAGAAATCATAGGTTTTTTTTGATGTAATAATTTTAGATCGGGATCAGACCTATATGTCGCATACCTTTTTCGATAATCATCCAATGAAACCATTTCGTGTTTCGGATTTACAACTCTACCCATTTGTTCTGCATCCTTTGACGCATAACCACCATGACCATATTCATAGAGATAATCTCCAAGATGCAAAACCAAGTCTATTTTTTCATTTTTTGCTATTTCTTTGTAAGCATTAAAATATCCTGCAGGATAATTTGAGCAGCTACAAAAAGCGATATTGAAATTGCTTGGATTTTCGCTAGGTAATGTTGATGTCATTCCTATATCAGAGGTTTTACCATCTGCTAAAAATCGGTAATAAATTTTTTCACCATTAAACTTTTTTGGAATTTTTGCATCAACTTTAACTGAATAATCTTTTTTAGAATTTGTCCTGACATGACCATAGGTAATAAGATTTGAAAAATCCTTAGAACTTGAAACTTCCCACCTAACTCGAATTTCTGGATTACCCATTGGTAAGATTTTTGTCCATAAAATTACATTAGTATTTGTAGGGTCCCCACTCGCCACGCCATACTTAAAAGAAATAACCGATTCTTTATTAAATGACGGAAAAATACGTATAGGCAGAAAAAGTAAAAGTAGGGCTAAACTTTTTAGAAATTTTCTTCTGTATTTGTTCACAAGGTTAATTTAACACTCAAAAAAAATATGCCAATTAAAAAATGATGTTTTTGATGGTGGGCGACACAGGACTTGAACCTGTAACTTCCACCTTGTAAGGGTGGCACTCTACCAATTGAGTTAGTCGCCCAAAAGAGAAAGCATTATACCCAAATTAAATATAATCAAATGGACATTGTGAAAAAATTAGTGCATATTTTTTTCTTTATAAAGAAGTAATGAAGCAACTAGAATCTCAACCCTTCCAATCAAAACTAAATTTAAATTCTGAAGAATTTGAGAACAACAAGTCATCCATGCTGGAGATGATTTCTGAATTGAATGAACTATTAGATGAAGCTGAAGCAGGCGGTGGTCCAGATCATCATAAAAGATTAGCAGCAAGGGGAAAACTTCCAGTTCGAGAAAGAGTTTTCCACTTCTTGGACCCAGATAGTCCTTTTTTAGAAATTAGCGGTTTAGCGGCCTACAAATCTGAATACCCTATAGGTGGCGGTGCTTTTGCTGGTATTGGAGTATCTTCAGGAATCGAGTGTGTAATCTTTGCAAACGATCCTACTGTTCTTGCAGGAGCAATGCATTTTTACTCTGTAAAAAAATGGATGAGATGTATGCAAATTGCACGAGATTGTCGTATTCCTTTCATTCAATTTGTTGAATCTGCTGGAGGTGATTTACGTCCAAGAGCTGGAGCTGCTGTTGGTGGAATGGGTCATTTTGCTGAATCAGGTAGACAATTTTATGAAATAACTGAGCTTTCAAAACTAAACATTCCAACTGTAACTGTTGCTTTCGGAACTGCTACCGCTGGTGGAGCTTATCAACCTGGGATGTCGGACTATAATATTTTTGTTAAAAACCAAGCAGATGTTGCCCTTGCAGGACCACCTTTAGTTCAAATGGCAACTGGTGAAATTTCTTCCAGAGAAGACATTGGGGGTGCAAAAATGCATGCCGAAAAGTCTGGTTTAGCTGAATATTTAGCTGAGGATGATTTAGATGGAATAAGAATTGCTCGAGAAGTAATGTCTCATTTAAATTGGGATAAAGAAGGGAATAATCCTCGATTTGAAATAGCTCCTCCTAAATATAGTCAAGAAGACTTGTTGGGAATTATCGAGCCAAGTTTAAAGACTCCTTTTGATATCAGAGAGATAATCGGTCGTATCTCCGATGGATCGAAGTTCGAAGAATTCAAACCACTTTTTGGACCGACAATAATTTGTGGTTTTATTTCCATTCACGGATACCCAGTTGGCGTGCTTGGAAATAACGGTATGCTTTTTCCCGATGCTTCTCAAAAAGCAGCCCACTTCATACAACTATGCAACAAAAGAAATTTACCTTTAGTTTTTCTTCAAAATATCACTGGATTTATGGTCGGAAAAGATTATGAACAAGATGGTTCCATTAAAAAAGGAGCTCAAATGTTAAATGCTGTTTCAAACTCAAACGTTCCGCATCTTACAGTGATAGTAGGTAATTCATATGGGGCTGGAACTTATGCAATGTCTGGAAGAGAATTTGGGAATTCTTTCACGTTTCTTTGGCCAACTGCAAAAATTGCAGTAATGGGTGGAGAAGTGATCGCAGGAGTGATGTCTATCGTGAGAAGAGGTCAAGCTGCAAGAAAAGGTCTTAAATTTGATGAAAAAGCTGACGCAGAAATTGTAAAAAATCAACAAATCTCTCATGACAAGGGTTCCAAAGCTTTGAGAGCTACAAGCGTTATTAGTGATGACGGAATTATAGATCCCCGAGATACGAGAAATGTATTGGGAATGTGTTTATCGATTGTTAATAATAAAGAAGTTAAAGGGTCCGAAGGATTTGGGGTATTTAGGTTATGACAATTAAAAAATTGTTGATTTCAAACAGGGGAGAAATCGCAAGTAGAATCATAAAAAGTGCTCACGATATGGGAATAACCTGTGTAGCTATCTATACAGAGGCTGATAAAAATACTCCTTATGTTAGAGAGGCAGATCAGTCTTTTAAACTTTCAGATTCATATTTAAATGCTAAAGAAATTTTAGAAATTGCTAAAAAAAATAATGTAGATGCAATTCACCCTGGTTATGGATTTTTATCTGAAAATGCTAATTTTGCGAATAATGTAAAAAAAGCAGGAATCAAGTGGGTAGGTCCTTCTGCAAATGCCATAAAAAAAATGGGAGATAAAATTACTGCAAAAACTTTAGCAGAAAAAGCCGGTGTACCCACCCTACCTTCAGGTTCTTCAGCTAAAGATGCAAACAAAATTGGTTATCCTATCCTTGTTAAAGCTGCCGCAGGAGGTGGTGGTAAGGGTATGCGTATTGTCAAAAGTTCAAAGGATTTGAAAGAATCTATTGCTTCTGCAGAGAGAGAGGCTGAGGGTGGCTTTGGCGATAAGAGAGTTTTTTTAGAAAGATACATTGAAAAGTCTAGACACATTGAAGTACAAATCCTCGGCGATTCCTATGGTAATTTGGTTCATTTGGGAGAAAGAGAATGTTCAATTCAAAGGAGACATCAAAAGGTAGTTGAAGAGTCGCCCTCGCCCATGGTTGATGATTCCATGAGAGAAAAAATGGGAGATGCTGCCATAAAGTTAGCTTCCAAATTGAAGTATGAATCAGCTGGAACTGTTGAATTTCTCGTTGATGAGAAGACAAAAGAATTTTGGTTTCTTGAGGTTAATACCAGGCTTCAAGTTGAACATCCCGTTACTGAAGAAGTTACCGGAATTGATCTTGTAAAAGAACAGCTCAGAATAGCCGAAGGTGAGTCTTTAGGTTATGACCAATCCGATATAGATTGGTTTGGAAGTTCTATAGAGGTGAGACTGTATGCCGAAGATCCAAATAATGATTTCTTACCGGTTACTGGAAAGATGATTTCTTTTTTACCGGCAGATGATCCTCTCGTTAGATGGGATGTAGGAATTGAATCAGGATCAATCATTACTCCTGATTTTGATCCAATGTTAGCTAAAGTTATTTCTTATGGAGAAACTAGAACAGAAGCTGCAAAAAAATTAGCTCTTGCTTTGGAAAATAGTCACTTTGGTGGAATGCAAACAAATCGAGAATTCTTAATAGCTATTTTAAGATCTGAAAAATTTCTAAAAGGTGCTACCACTACTGATTTCATCGAGAAAGAAAAACTAAGTGGAGAAGTAGACCTTTCCGAAGAAGAAATAAAAAATTATGCAAAAGCAGCAAGTTTATGGATTCAAGGATTGAATCGAGAAAACGCTTCTGTTTTAACGAATATGGATTCAGGGTGGAACAATGCAAGGTTACCTTTTCAGGAAGTTAAACTTTCTTTAAAAGATACAAATTTTGTTATTAACTATAAAAAATCAAGAGATGGTAAATTTAAATTTTCTGATTCAGGATTAGCAACCGTCTATGATTGGCAAGATAATTTTATAGATGTAGAAATATCGGGATCCAGACTCAGATCAAAGGTATCTTTTGAAGATAATCTTTTATTGATTCATACCTACAAAGGTGATTTGCTATTTAATGTTTTACCCAAATTTGAAGTTAAGGATTCAGGAACAATTGAAGGTGGTCTAAATGCACCAATGCCAGGAAAGGTAGTAGAAGTCCAAATTAAAAAAGGTTCTTCCGTTAAAAAAGGAGATACTTTGATTATCTTAGAGGCGATGAAAATGGAACATAAAGTAAGTGCTCCGTCATCTGGAAAGATCAAAAATATTTTAGTTTCTAAAGGTGAACAAGTAGAAAACGGTCAAACCTTAGTTGTCTTAGATTAATCCCATTTGGGCTCTCTTTTCTCTAGAAAAGCGGCAATTCCCTCTTTTGCGTCAGGACCAGCAAAAGTTTCAGCACTCTTCTTTCCTAAATAAGGCAATGCTTCATCAAAATTCATATTGTCTTGATTTACATATGCTTCAAGACCAAATTGCATTGTGCCAGGAGCAAGACTGGCTAAATCCTTTGCTAATTTAGCGACAGTTTCGTCTAAAGCTTCTGGAGCTACGGATTCATTAATCAATCCCCACTCTTGAGCTTTATTCGCATCTATTGCCTGACCACGCATACAGAAATCTAATCCAACTCTCTTAGGCATAACTCTAAATAATCCAGCCATAACCATATGAGGCCAAACCCCACGAAGAATTTCAGGAGCCGAAAATTTTGCAGATTCAACAGCAATTGCATGAGTACAATTTGTAACCATTAGAAGAGCACCAGCATGAACCGATCCTTGAATCTTACAAATAACAGGTTTATACAAATGCCTAATTGAGAGACTTATATCGTCTGATCCCTCCAGCCTAGGAACGTTTGATTCTTCCTGTTTTCTATTTAAGTCTGCTCCTGCACAAAAAACATCTCCTTCCGCTGCAATAATTACAACTCTTATAGCTCTTTCTTGTTTGGCATATGCAAGTGCATAATTTATTTCATTCATCATTACATTGTTTAGTGCATTTTTCTTTTCAGGCCTGTTCAAAGTAATAGTTAAAATGTGGTTAGAAACATCTATTTTAGTTGCTTGAAAGGTTAGATTTTCTATTGAAAGTTTTTTACTTGTCATTGCGTCTTATTTTAAAATAATTTTAGGCACATTAATTTTTTTAGCTCTTAAATATTCCCCTAGCGATTTTGCCTGCCCGTCCATTCTTGTTGATGAAGAAACTCCATCTTGCAAAATTCCGTGAATATAAAAATTTAAAGATAAAATATTAGGTAATTCAAATCTATCAATTTCAAAAGATTTTAAATCTGGGAGCAATTCTTTCAATTTATCAACTGTTAAATAATCAAATAAAAATCCATAAGCTTCCGGATTTTTACTCCATACACCAAGATTGGCGCAACCCCCTTTATCTCCAGATCTGGTGCCAAAGATATCTCCAAAAAATATTTCCGTATCAGGATTTTCAGTTATTTGTTTTACTTCAGCTGGTTCCTTTTGGTAATAAACTTCTTCAAAGTCCAGTTGGCTAGTTGGAATAACTTCCATGGTCTTACCATCAAAATGCACTTTTTCCTTTATAAATTTACTATCAACCAATGCTGGCCAATACTCAATATAAGGTCCGCTAGGGACAACTCCACTTCTTCCTGTCCAGCCAGGAAAATTTGCTAAAGCTAATTCAATTATTTTAGCGCTGAATAATCGCCCAACTAAATCAGGATTTTGTGACATCACATCAATTCTTAGAAAGGCTTGTGCCTGTTCATTGCTTTCTGGATTTTCTTTATCAGTTCGGTGTAACTGTATATCTACCTTATCAAACTGCTCTTTACCACCAACCGAATCAAAAATAGTTTCAGTAATTAATTTAGCTTTTTCTTCAATATCTAAACCTGTAAGAAGTAACTCAGTCCCATTTCTGAAACCTCCCGCAAGATTAATACAAACTTTATGATCTTTAGGTGGACTACTTCCTCTGCAACCAGAAACAAATACTCTATCTTCGGCCTCTTGTTCAATTTTTAAAGTATCAAAATGAGAAATAACATCTGGATTTACATAAGCAGGAGAACCTATCTCATAGAGAAGCTGTGCTGTGACGGTACCAACCGAAACCAATCCTCCGGTATTTGGGTGTTTGGTAATTATAAAGCTGCCATCTTGGTTTATTTCAGCTATTGGATAACCAATATCTTTGAAAGTAGGAACTTCTTTAAAAAAAGAATAATTACCGCCAGTGGCTTGAGCACCGCATTCGATTATATGGCCAGCTGCAAGGGCTCCGGCAAGCTGATCATAATCATTTCTTGACCAATTAAATTTCCATGCTGCAGGACCTATAACTACAGCAGCATCCGTGACTCTCGGGCAAATGACCACATCAGCGCCGTTATCTAAAGCCTCTTTAATACCCCAAGCTCCTAAGTAAGCGTTTGCAGTAAGTGGTTTTTTCTCATAAGAAAAAAGATCATTATTCTTATCAATATTTTTTAGCTTTTCACCAGACGAACTTAATTCATCAAGTCTAGGCATCAAATCGTCTCCATCAATATAAGCGACCTTCAAATCAAGATTCAATTCTTTGATTATATTTTCAACTTCAGCTGCCATTGAAGCAGGATTCAAACCTCCTGCATTAGAAACAATTTTAATGTTTTGATCATTGCAGAGTTTTGCTACATCTCTAAACTGTTTCAGAAAGGTTCCTACATATCCTAGATTTTCTCCCCTTTTCATTTTCTGGTTATACAAAATAGTCATCGTCAATTCAGCAAGATAATCTCCTGTTAAAACATCTATTGGTCCACCTTCAACCATTTTTTTTGCTATGGATAGATTGTCCCCATAAAATCCACTGCAATTTGCTATCTTTATTACTTCTGACATTTAATTCTTTATAGTTTTTTGATCGGAAATTCCTGCTAAATAAATCCCGATTAAAAGAATAATAGCACCGAAAATCTGCTGAATTAAGAACATTTCTTGAAATAGTAAAAAGGCCAGAAAAGCTGCTGTGAGCGGCTGGATTAAGAGTATTAATGACGAAAATTGCACTCTTATTTGAGAAAGTCCATAAATAATTAAGCCTTGTCCTGCAATTTGAATAAATAAGCCTTGGAACAAAATATTTGACCACCCCAAGGCTGTTTCAGGAAAGGCATGACCAATCTCTAAAAGACTTCCCAAATAAAGCGGAATGCATCCAAATAATGCGGAAAAAAACATTAAATGAAAAGTTTCATAAGTTTCTGAAAACTTTTTAACTGAAATTAAATATCCTGAATAAAAGACCGCAGCGACTAAAGATAATAAATCTCCGGAAAAGGTTTGATATTCATTTTGTTCAAATAGGATTAAAAAGACTCCACCAAGACAACAAAAACCAGCAAAATAAAAAAATAAATCTAATTTATCTTTAAATAAAAAATAAGAAATTATGGCCACATAAATGGGAGCTGTATTAACAAAAAGAGCGGCATTAGCAACTGATGTTTGATTTATTGACCAATGCCATAAAGTAATGTCACTTCCAAAAAATAATCCTGGTATTGCAAGAATCAGAATATCTTTGTAATTGAGATTGATAAATTTATTTTTTGCAATCCCATAAACAAACAAAATGAACGTCGCGCAGAGAAATCTATAAAATCCTGTCAAAGAAGGAGTGATTTCACTTGTTCTCACTAAAATTGGAGCAACGCCAATAAGCATGGCTCCAATAGATGTTGATAATATTCCTATTGTTCTTGAATTTAGATTTGTCATTTTTATGGGAAGTATAGATATACTGTAACAATGTTAAGTAAAGAACAAAAAAATTCTCCTGAAATTTTTTCTGTCTCTCAACTCAATAAAAACGCTAAGTTTACCCTTGAAAAAAAATTCAATGATGTTTGGGTAAAAGGAGAAATTTCTGAATTTACCAATTACCGTCAATCTGGACATTGGTACTTCACCTTAAAAGATGAGAATTCATCCATTAGTTGTGTGATGTTTAAATTTAAAAACTCATATCTTAAAAATATTCCTGAAATCGGTGACGAGATAGTCCTCAAAGGAAAATTATCCTTATTTGAGGCGCAAGGTAGATATCAATTTATAGCAGAAAGCTTAGAGTATTCAGGTGAAGGAGATTTGTTAAAGGCTTTTGAAAATTTAAAAAATAAACTTTTAAAAGAAGGTCTCTTCGATGAATCTTTTAAAAAAGAAATTCCTGAATTACCGATGCATATTGGTGTAGTAACTTCGCCATCAGGCGCCGTAATTCAAGATATTAGAAACGTTTTGGAAAGAAGAGCGCCCTTATCAAAACTTATTTTAGCCCCTTCTTTGGTGCAGGGAGACAAAGCAGAGAACGAAATAATAAATGCATTAAATATGCTTCGAGAATTTAATAAAACAGAAAAATTAGATCTAATAATAATTGCTAGAGGCGGTGGCTCCCTAGAAGATCTTTGGTGCTTCAATAGCGAAAATATTGCAAGAGAGATTTATGCTCTTGAAATTCCTGTAATAAGCGCGGTTGGTCACGAAACGGATTTTACAATTTGCGATTTAGTTTCTGACTTAAGGGCTCCAACTCCTTCAGCAGCAGCTGAAATAGCAAGCCAAGCTCACTCACAAATTATTGATAAAATTGAGATTCTAGAAAAATCAATCTCAATATCAATAAAAAATTATCTCGAAACTAAAAATGAAAATTTTAGTGATGCATCCAATGTTCTAAAGAAAATTAATTTTAATCTAGATCAAAAGATTTTTAAAATTGATGAAAGCTTCAATAAAATTGTTTTTTTACAAAAGGATAGGTTTTCATCTAAAAGGTTAAACCTCATAAAAAAAAGAACTTCTTTAAGAGATAGAAATCCACTCATAAAGCTTTCAAATCAAAAAGCAGATTTAAAGAGTAAAAAATTAATTTTTAAAAATGTATTTAATAAAGTTCTTTTCAACAAAAAAAATTCTTTTGATACTTATTCATCAAAATTACAAGCTTTTAGTCCTCTATCAGTTTTATCGAGGGGCTATACCGTTTCCACCAAAGATGGTGAGCTCTTGGATAACACGAAGTTAACTGAGGGAGATGAAATTCTCACTAGAACTGAACGAAATCTCATTCTTTCAGAAATAACTAAAATAGATGAAATTAAATAATTTTTTAATATTTTTTTGTCTGACTTTTTTATTTAGTTGTACAAACTTCAAATTAGCTGAGGTAACTCCTTGTTCATTTCCAAATGAAACACTTGAAAAAGGAGGCCTGCTAAATAGATTTATTAGCAAAGAAAATCTAGACAATTCTTTTAAAAAATATATTTGTAAAGACATTGCTGGTCATCGACTTGTATACCCCATTTCTTATTCTTCAAAAATGAAATTTACAATTATGGGAGAGACCATAATTCTTTCTGAAAAAGAATTCAGAGAATCTAGAATTACAATTAAAGATAATAAGTTCAACCAAATCTCTAATGAAAATTTAACAAGAATTAAGACCGAAAGAGAAATTTATGGAAGAAAGATATCTGTAAAATCAGTAAAAAAATATCAGGATACTAAGTTCAATTTCCCTGCTAAAGGGATAATTTCCAGTGAGTATGGAGTAAAACGTTTTATAAATGGTTCCCCTAGAAATCCCCACTTAGGACTAGATATAGCGGCGGAAACTGGAACGTCAGTAGTCGCTCCAGAAAATGGTAAAGTTATTTTTGTTGGTGAATTTTTTTATAGAGGTAACCTAATAATCATTGACCATGGTAATGGCATTATCTCTACCTATTCCCATTTAAACGAAACTTTTGTTTCTGAAGGAGATAATGTTCTTAAAAATTCTAAAATTGGAACAGTTGGTTCTTCTGGAAGAGTCACTGGGCCTCATCTCCACTTTGAAATTATTTTATTAGGAACAAAAGTAAATCCAATGCTGTTTCTTTAAAGAGATAACAATTTAATAATTTCTTCTTCTGTTTGCGGTCCAACTAATGTAAGTTCCAATTCTCCTTTTCTATTAACAATAAATGTAACAGGAAGGTTCTCTGGTATGACCCAATCATAAATAATAGAAGGGTCTGTTAATAAAGAGTCTACTTGTACATTAAATTTTTCTAACTGTTGTTTTAATTCCTCTCCTTCCAACATATCAAAGTTAATTAAAAAAACTTTTAAATCATCAGAGAAATTAGACTGAAGATTATTTAATTCAGGAATTTCTTTTATACAAGGAGGACACCAATCTGCCCAATAGTTAAAAACTATCCATTTACCTTTTAAATCATCAAGAAAAACTCCTTTTCCTTCAAAAACATTTAGATCCGGTTTTGAGCAAGAGAGCAGAAGAAAAATTATCAAAAAATTATTAAAAATAGACTTCATAATCTTTATATAATACTTCTTTAAATGAGCTTCTTAAGAAAATTTTTCAACTTCGTTGACCTAACAAGAAAAGTTATTTTGAATCTATTTTTCATTTTGGCTTTGTTGTTCATTGCAATCACTTTTTTGGTTAGCGACGTCAAGGAAGACCTTAGTGCTGTAATAACTTTTGCCCCAAAAAAAATAAACGAAACAACAAATTCAAATCTTTCTTTTTTTGAGCGGGAAACCTATGAATTGAATTTGTTTGAAATAATTTCGGCTATTGAAACGGCGGGTACAGAAGAAGAAGTAAAGATACTATTTATGGATTTAACCTATTTAGACATTTCATTCACAGGTATCTTAGAAATTGGTAAAGCCATAGAGAGTTTCAAAAGCCAGGGCAAAAAAGTAATTGCCTATTCTGATTTTTACGACAAGAAAAACTATCTTTTGGCTTCTTATGCTGATTCTATTTTATTGAATCAGAATGGTTTGGTTCTTTTAGATGGATTTTCTTCACAGAAACCTTTTATTAAACAATTATTGGAAAAACTTAATATTGGCGTATCAACTTTTGTTTCTGGAAAATATAAATCAGCATTGGACACTTTTACTCGAGATAATTTATCCGAAGAAGATAGACTCCAAACATCTTCTTATCTTTCTGAAGTCTGGGATTCTTGGAAAGAAATAATTACAAAAAATAGAAGTAAAATTTCAGATTTAAAAATAGATAATTACATAAATAATCTCGGAAAATTAACGGAAAAATTTGATGGTGACACTGCAAAGCTAGCTAAAAGCGAAGGTTTGATTGACACTTTAATTGTAAGAACGAACTTAAATGACTACCTATCTTCGCTTGTTGAGGAAAAAATAATATCTTTTAAAGATAACCTAGCGCTCTTGAACAATGAAAATTCTTCAGATAATAAATTTGCTGTCTTAGTAGCCTCTGGAGAAATAATAGATGGTGAATATGCAGAAGGAGCGATCTCCAGTGAAAACTTTTCAAAAACTCTTAATAAAATTGATAAAGATAAGTCAATTAAAGGTTTATTTCTAAGAGTAAATTCTCCAGGAGGAAGTGGTTTTGCTTCAGAAATAATCAGACAAAGATTAGAACTTCTCAATAAAAAAATTCCAATAGTAATTTCAATGGGAGATATTGCTGCATCGGGAGGTTATTGGATTTCTATGAATCAAAATACAATAATTGCAAATCCATTTACTCTTACTGGGTCCATTGGTGTCTGGGCAGCCTTACCTAATTTTAAAGATTCCTTTGAAAATGTTGGAATACTCTTTGATAAGGTTTCTACCAACGAATTAAATTTTTCGTTATTGGAACCTCCTAATGATAACTTATCTTCATTTATGCAAAGTTATGTTGATGGTTCTTACAATAAATTTATCAAGCTTGTATCAAAGAACCGACAGTTAACTATCGATAATACTGAAAAGATTGCTCAAGGAAGAATTTGGTCTGGCAAATCAGCTCTTCAAAATAATCTTGTCGACTCTCTTGGGGTATTTCAAGATGGTATTAAAATTCTTGAAGAGAAATCAGGAATTTCAGATTTCAAAATAAAATATATATCTACTTCTCCAGGAATTATTGATGATTTATTTGCATCTTTTAATTCTTTTTTGAATTCAACTTATAGCCTTTTTGGCTTTATAGAATCAATAGATATTCAAAGACTTGTCAGTAAGAAAAAAATTGAAACGAACTTAATTTGTTTAGTTTGTCCTGAATTAAGATAGTTTTTAAATAATTTTCTTTATTAAATTTATTGAAATAGATTTTTTTTCTTGATGGGAGATTTCATCAAGTTTTTCTGCCAAATTTAATAAACTATTTAAATCTCGAGAATGATGCGTAAATATGTATTGCATTTCTTTGTCATTGATTTCTAAGCCCCTTTGCTGAAGTTCAAAGTTAATTAAGTTCATTTTTTCTTCATCAGCAGGATTTAAAATCTCAACAGGTAAAACGGTATTCAATCTTGATTCAAGATCTGCCAATTTAATATCTAAATTTTTAATGAAATCATTACTTGAAAATAAGATTTTGGTATTTTGGTTTAAACAATAATTAAAGCCGTTAAATAAAAAAATCTCTGATTCTTGATTTAAAGTATCGCTTGATAAGTTTTTTATAAAAACCATTGGATATTTAAATACATCCGGGTTGAAAATCTTTTCATTTAGATCGATTATTTTGGGTTGTGTTTTGCAGGAATTTAAAGAAGCATGAAATAAATAATTTCTTATTAAATCTTCTTTGATGTTTAGTAATAAAAAATTTTCTTCATTACTAAAAAATAACTCAATTTCAGAGATCATTTTTTTTAAAAATGAAAAGTTTTTCAACTGATCCAATGATCTCTCTTTGGGCAAGAAAATATCTAAAACTTTTTGATTCATTAAAAGAATATTTGGGAAATTACTTTTCTACCTGGATAGTTTAAGTATTCAATTACGCTATAAAGAGAAGTTATTAAGAGCGCTACCATCAGAAAATTTAAGAAAACTACAGGAACAAGACCAAATGAGACCTCAATAATTACAAATCCGAGGTAAGTCATCAAAACGAAACTATTAAATTTTCCAGAAAAATAAGGCTTTATTTCGTAATTATCAATTAGAAGAGAAGACAAAATGACTCCAACAATAATAAAGAGATCTCTACTCAGAAGAAACATTGTTAAATAAATATTTATTTCTCCAACTAAAGAAAGAGATATAAGTGTAGCAATGACAAGGACTTTATCTGAAATAGGATCAAATATTTTCCCAAATCTACTTTCCCAAGAGTACTTTCTTGCAAGATATCCATCTAAAAAATCAGATATTCCTGCCAGAAAAAAGAAAAAAAGGGTAAGTTGATAATTTTCTTCTAAAATACTTATTACGATCGGGTAAACTAAAAAAAAACGAAAAACGGTCAAGAAATTAGGTATTGAGGACGCAATCATTATTCGCCTAAAGCTAGGAAAAGTTTATCTTTTTCTTTGTTTATAAGGATTAAATTTTCAATTTCATCAAAGTAATTCAATAGATTTCTTTCCTCTGACAAAAGATTAAAACTATAAGTAGCTGAATTATTTCTTAATGACATTAAACTCAGATTATTAATAAATAAAATATTTTTTAATATATTTTCAAATGATTTGTGATCTGAAAACTTTTTTAATCCTCTAATTTCTAAATAGTAAGGAAGATTGGATTGTGAGCTTGCTTTGAGTCTTTGGTTACTAAATAAGTTATCAATTAAGATGTTTATGCCGACTGCTGGCTTATATTTAGATTCAACATCTAATTTAGAAAATTTCTTTTCAATATCTTCTGGAAGAAAACACCATTCACTTGAACTTGAAATTTCACAAAAAAACCATCCGTCGGAAGGATAACGATCATTAAAAATTGTTAAATTCTCTAAATTAGAATTATTTTCAAAGCTAAATAAACTAATATCTCGAGAGTCTAATATAGGGTAGACAATTGTTATGCCCCTCTCGTTTGCAACCCTATCAAATTCTTTTTTCACAAACTTACATTTCTGATCTAAAGATTTAGCTGCCTGAAGAGATGAGTAATCTGGCTTACAAAGAACCCAAGCGGCAACTTTTGGATTTTTTAAAAAAGAAATTCCAAGATTTAGTTCCAGTAGCTTTTCCTGAAGTGCTTTTAAATCAATCATTACCTCAAGAGCTTCCTCATCATTAAATTCGATAAATTTGTACTCTCTTACAAAATTATTAGGATTTAATTTTTTAAAATTTTGTTGATTAAGATTGAAGTCCCTTTGACTGCCTAATACTTTTAATATCGATTGGTTTAAAGCTTTTTGAAGTAATTCAGAAACTTCCTCATCATCACCTTGAACAATTGTAGAGTAATCCTCGCTGTATAAATTAAAAACAGAAAAAATAAGAGAAATAAAAAAAATAACTTTAATAATTTTTAGCATTAAAAATGATTATAATATGTTTTTTTAATAGAACTTAAATTCAAAATCCTTTGTCTAGATCAAACAAAACTTCCTATGCTGATTCTGGAGTAAGCATAAAAAGGGGTGATCAATTAGTAGATATCATAAAACCTTTAGCCAAGACTACCTTTAGAAAAGAAATAATCGGCTCTATAGGAGGTTTTGCTGCTGCTTCTGTTCTCCCAAAAAAATACAAAAATCCTGTCTTGATAAGTTGTACCGATGGAGTGGGCACAAAAATTGAAATTGCTGATGCGATGAAAGTTTATGATTCAATAGGCATAGATTTAGTAGCAATGTGTGTAAACGATTTAATTACTTTACAAGCAGAGCCACTTTTTTTTCTAGATTACCTTGTTACAGATAAAATAAATCTTAATGTTTCAAAAGAAATAATTAAAGGAATAACAAAAGGTTGTAAGGATTCGCAGTGCTCTTTAATCGGTGGAGAAACAGCAGAACATCCTAACGCTTTCCCTAAAGGTAAGTTTGACTTGGCAGGCTTTTGTGTTGGAGTTTTAGAGAAAAGCTCAAAGAAGCTTAAAAACCAAGTAAAAAAAGGTGATGTTTTGATAGGTTTAAAATCCAATGGATTACATTCAAATGGCTTTTCTTTGGTTAGAAAACTCATTGAAAAAAAGCAGATTAGATTAAATCAAAAATTCAAAGGATCTACTCTGGGAAAAGCTCTATTGAAGCCCACGAAAATCTATGTAAAAGAAATTTTATTCCTTAAAGATAAGATTCATTTAAATGCCTTAAGTCATATTACTGGAGGAGGACTTACGGGAAATTTAGAAAGAATAATTCCAAGTAATCTTTCCGCAAATATTTCTATCGGATCAAAGTATCCATTTCATGATGATCTTTTTAGTTTAATTGAGTCAAAATCGAATCTATCTAAAATAGAGATGTTATCAACGTTTAACTGCGGCATTGGCATGATACTTTCGATAAGCAAAAGCGATTTAACACAATGCAAGAATCATTTAAAAAAGTTAAAAATGCCCCACTTTGAATTAGGTTTTATAAGTTCAAGAAAATCAAATAAAGGAATCATTTTTTGAATGAGCAAAAAATTAGCCCTAGCAATTCTTTTATCAGGAAATGGTACAAATTTTCAAGCAATAGTTGATAGCATTGAAAATGGTCGTTTAAAAGCTGCTATAAAAATTGTTATTTCAAATAACAAGGATGCTTATGGTTTAAAAAGAGCAAAAAAACACAATATAAAAAATTTGTGTTTAGATCATAAAGATTTTGAGGACCGTAAATCGTATGATCAGAAACTTAAAGAAGTAATAAAGCAAGAAAGTGTAGATTTTATAATTCTTGCAGGTTTTATGAGGATATTAGGGTCGGATTTTGTAAAGAATTTCCCTAACAAAATAATAAACATTCACCCTTCTCTTTTACCAAAATATCCAGGTCTAAATACTCATAAAAAAGTTCTTGAAAACAAAGATAAAGAACACGGGGTTACGGTTCACTTCGTAGATGAGGGGCTAGATAGTGGTCCAATAATTGGCTACGCAAAAGTTAAAGTGGATGTTAAAGAAAAAGAAAACGATCTTATAAATAAAATTCATAAAATAGAACATTTTATTTATCCAGAAATATTAACTGAACTTCAGGAAGGTAAAATATCCATCATCAATAACAAAATAAAAATAGATGATGTCTATCATAAAAATGGTAAAGAATATTTTATTTAAAGTACTGTTTTGTTTTTTTTGTAATCAAATATTCTTATTTGATCTAAATCCTTATGAAAATTATTATTCATCAAAACCAACTGGATCGGTAAAAGAAACATTAGAGAAAATATCTGAAAATAGTTGGAAGATTTCGTCCTCTGGTAAACATCCCCTTTTCACCATAAAACAAGAATCTATTTTTAGTATAGATAATGGAAATGTTGTTTTGGAATCTGGATTTAGAAAGCTAGATATTTTAGGAGGACTAAGAAAGGATCATCAGACCTATAAAGTTGAAAAAGAAGGTGATCAAAAAATTATTGTTTATTCTTTCGGTAAAAAGAAAGGTTCTATTGAAATTAAAGAAAATTTTTACGACAACCTAACTCTTCAGATTCAAATTAAAATGAATTATCTTAAAAAAGACGAGTTTAAAATAAATTATTTCGATAAGGGAAAAATTAAAATAAAGTCTTTTTTGAACAAAAAAGAAGAAATTATTTATAAATCAAAACCTGTTGAAGTATTTGAGTTTACTGAACAAAGAGAAGATAAAAGATACTTTAAATTTTTGATACGGAATGATTCTGACAAAGAAACAATAAAGGTTTTCCAAGGCGGAAGAGGATTTAATGTTGATTGGGAATTAGATTGAGTCAAGCTTTAGGAAGAGTTACTCCTTTTTGACCTTGGTATTTCCCGCCTCTGTCTTTATAACTTACCTCACAAACTTCATCTGATTGAAAAAATAACATTTGAGCTACGCCCTCATTTGCATAAATTTTTGCTGGAAGACTGGTTGTATTGGAAAATTCTAAGGTTACGTGCCCTTCCCATTCTGGTTCAAGAGGAGTTACATTTACAATGATTCCACACCTTGCGTAGGTTGATTTACCGAGACAAATTGTAAGAACGTCTCTTGGAATTTTGAAATACTCAATTGTTCTTGCTAAAGCAAAAGAATTTGGAGGAATTACGCACTCATCTTGAATAACATCAATAAAGCTAGAACTATCAAATTTTTTTGGATCAACTGTTGCTGAATGGATATTTGTGAATACTTTAAATTCATTTGCACACCTTACGTCATAGCCATAGCTGGAAAGCCCATAGGAAATTAATTTTTCATTATTTTCTTCATTAGTTTTTACTTGGTTAGGTTGGAAAGGAGAAATCATGTCATTTTCTAAAGACATCTTTTTTATCCAATTATCTGATTTGATAGACATGGTTTTATTTTAATTCAGTTCTAAAGGAAATTGCTCTTCTAAGAGTATTATTATCAACATAGTTTAAGTCTCCACCTGCCGGAACTCCTTGTGCGATTCTTGTAACAGTCACATCTTTCTTTTTTAATTTTTCCAATAAAAAATAAGCAGTAGCCTCGCCTTCTAATGTTGAATTCAATGCAAGAATGACCTCTTTTGAATTGAATTCTTCTATGAGATCTAATAATTTTTCTATTCTTAGTTCTTCTGCTCCAATATTATCGATTGGGGAAAGAAGACCGTTAAGAACAAAATACCTACCATCGAATTCAGATGTTTCTTCAATTGAGTAAAGATCTGAAGTTGATTCAACAACACATATTGAATTGTTATTTCTATTCGCTGAGTTACAAATTTCACAAAGCTCTTGATCATTTAAAACATAACATTTTTGGCACAATTGAATATTTAAAATTGCATCTTCGATAGATTTGGCAAGCAATAAACCAATTTCTTTATTTGAACTCAATAATGAAAGAGCCATTCTTTTAGCTGATTTTGGACCAATTCCAGGAAGAGATTTTAATGAATCAATTAATTCAGAAATTTTAGGACTAAGTTTCATTTTTTTTATTAAATTTTACAGATTCAACTTTAAGTCCACCCATGATTTCATTGAAGTTTTTATCTTTTTCCATGGTTTTTTTAATATTTTTTCTAATTCCTTTATCTTTATTTTTTTTCTCATATTCCGGGGTAAGTTTTGAATCAACTTCATCGTCATAGATGAAAACCAATTCCATTTTTAGATAATCTTCAAAGCTTTTTTCAATATCTTTTTTTTGATCTTCATTAAGTATAGAAAGAACGTTTTTTGGAAAAGATAGTTTTAAATTATTTTCTTGTTGAATAACACTTGCTTGCTTAAGTAGATTTTTCGATATGCCATTTAGATTTAAATCAGAGAATATTCCTGGCCACTGTATTTCAGAGTTATCTTGTTTTTTAATTTTTAAAGAATTTTTTTTTTGATTTTCAGGAGAAAAGGCAATCATTTTTAATAAAGTCATTTTCAGTATTGAAAACGAATCGTAGCCCAAACTAAAGTGCTTTAAATTGGAAAGTCCTAACTGATAAAGGAACTGCAGTTTAGCAGGGTCGGTTTTTAAAAAGTCATTGATATTATTTTTGGATCCTTTTTTTTCAAACTGACTAATTGCAATGTCTTGTATTAAATCCATTAAAGACTTTAATAAAAATTCATGATCTTCGTATTCTCCATAATTTTCAAGAATTGATAGAACCTCTGTTACATCTTCATCTAAAATTGATTTCAAAAGATTCTCAATAATTTCAGGTTCTGGAATTCCCAAAACATCTCTCACTTCTTTCTCTTTAAGGTTTCTATTGCAAAAGGATATTACTTTTTCAGATATAGATAGAGCATCTCTAATACTTCCTTGTGCAGCTTCGGCAATAAGCTTCAAAGAATTTTCATCATATTTTATTTTTTCTTTTGAAAAAATTTCTCCCAATTGATTTGAAATAACATTCACAGAGACAGAACTTAAATTTATTTGAAGGCATCTAGAAATTATTGTGGGCAAAATCTTTTTATATTCTGTTGTTGCAAACATAAATATGACATGGGGAGGCGGTTCTTCTAAGTTTTTCAGCAAAGCATTAAAACTTTCAGGAGTCAGCATATGTACTTCATCAATCAAATAGATTTTATACTTTGATGACGAAGGCAAATAAGAAATAGTTTCTAAAAGATTTTTAGTATCTTCAATACCTCTTCTGGATGCCGCGTCAATCTCAATAAAGTCAATTGCAGCTCCTTCATTTATTGATGTACATGATTCACAAGCATTACAAGGTTCTGTGTTATCAATTAATTCAGAACAATTAAGTGCTTTGGCTAGGATTCTGGCAATAGATGTTTTTCCGATACCTCGGGTACCTGTAAATAAATATGCGTGGTGAATGTTTTTTGAAGAAACGGAATTTTTTAAAGCTGCAACAGCATGATCTTGACCAACAACTTCTGAAAAATTGGATGGTCTCCATTTTCTTGCTAATACTAAATAACTCATTATTTAAATAATTGGTTTATTTGATCAAATTCAAAACCTCTTTGTAAGAGAAATTTTTTTGCACGGGAAATATCTTCTTCAGCAAAATCGTTATCAACTATAAATTTTTTTCTAAACTCTTTTTTAATAATCTCCATCCAGTTTATTTCATCAGAATACACTATCTTGCTTATGAGGTTTTCACTTATTCCTCTGGATTTAAGCTCGTAAGAAATTTTTTCAGGACCAAAACCTTTTACACTTCTTGACCGAGTATAGGATTCAGCAAATCTCTCATCTGACTGCAGATTTTCTTCTTTTAACTTTGTTAACTCTTCAAAAAGCTTTTCTTCTGAATCTACCCTATCCTTTAATTTATTGATTAATTCTTTAAAGGAATGTTCTCTCCTGGATAAAAGATCTAGTATCTTAAATCTAATCTTATCTTCTGTGATAAATGTTTTTTTAAATCCCAAGCGCCTTATAAACCAATTTTTCTACCTTATTATTTATCCTTGGACTTCCCAAAACCTGTGACATGTTCACAAAAACCAAATCATTTTC
Source organism: Gammaproteobacteria bacterium (assembly GCA_019652555.1). Lineage (GTDB taxonomy): Bacteria > Pseudomonadota > Gammaproteobacteria > Magnimaribacterales > AG-339-G14 > MEDG-81. The sequence goes on from BPAJ01000001.1 coordinate 593,015, forward strand.
AGGATCTACCCAAAACAAAGTTCTAGCAGCGCCTCCCCAAAAATATGAATTATCTCCTCTTTTCATTCTCATTTTTTTTGAATTTAGAGCAACTCCAACAGTAACTCCAAAACCAAAAGCATCGAACTTATACGGTTTAGCTTTTTTTTCTACTTGATTTGAAGTCATTATTTCCACAGTTTCTGGATTTAAAATCCTCTTTCCATTAAAAGAACCTTTGTTCAAAAGCATTGTTGCAAATTTGAGATAATCATTAGCAGTAGATACCAATCCAGATCCGCCATCTTCTATAGAGGCACCCTGAAAAAAGAAACTATCTTCTTTGGGATCAAGAAGTATTAATTTATTTTTTTGGCTTGCTATTGAATCTGGAACATCTACGCCATATTCTTTAAAACCTTTTTTGTGAGCATATAAATCAATCATCCTAGCTTGCTTTGAACCAGGAACCTCAAAAAATGTATCCTTCATTTCTAAAGGGTCAAAAATATTTTTTTTAAGAAAATCTCCAAAAGATTGATTGGATGCCCTTTCAATAACGCATCCAAGAATGTCCATGCCTATAGAATAAGTCCATTTTTCTCCTGGTTGATGAACCAGAGGCAATGTGGCGACCTTCTCAGAAAAAGTACAAATATCTGGGTAACTTTTTTTGGCAGGTCTTTCTAACGAAACGTTATCCAAAAAGTAATAGGGATAAATTTTTTCTTGGTCATAAATTTCTTTTATTTTTCCTTTATCAATGAATGAGTAAGTTAAACCAGAAGAATGAGTTGCTAAATCCAACAAAGTTATAGATCTGTCTAGATTTTCTAATTGTTTAGTTTTTTTATTAAAAACTTTAGTATTTTTGAACTCAGGGATATATTTCTCTACAGGATCTGAAAGAGATACTTTTCCTTGTTCAACTAAAACCATCAATGCAGCGCCAGTTATGGGCTTTGTCATGGAGTAAATTCTAAAAAGAGAATCTTCATTCAAAGGAACTTGTTCTTCAATATCAGAAAAACCTCTTGTGTCAGAAAAAATAATTTCTCCATTTTGATAAATTAAAGTTACAAATCCAGGATAATTGCCTTTATTTATCTCTTTATTTAAATATTTGGTGTATCCGGAGAAGTCATAATCCGCGGAAAAACTAAAAATTGAGAAAAATAAAAGACTTAAGTAAAAATATTTTTTCAAAGTTGAACCTCAGTTAATCGATGGTGTAAGTATTAAATAATAAACTATTTGCGGAGTAATTTTCATATTCTTCACAAGCATTATCCAGTCCATTTTTCTTAATAAGATTAAGATCATTCATGACAAAATTTGTTTCTAAGTAAATCAAAAAATTAAAATCTATCATGTTGAAATCAGGAATAAGAGCTACTTGATTATAGGGTTTATCCAAAAAAATAGAATTTTTCCTTATCTCAGATATTAAGTAATCCAAATCAAATCCATCTTTTAGTTGGCAAAATCCTACATAAGTCTGATCACCATCTAAAAAATCATAATTATTCGTAATTTCAGTTTCATAAAATGTCTGTTTTTGAGTATCACAGATAATTATTTCATCTTTGCTACTCAACCAATTTTTGTGAATTTCAGAGTTTTCTGCGAACTCATAAAACGCTTTCTTTTCCAATTCATTTTCAAAAATATCTAACCAAGAAAAATCATATTTTTTTTGCTTAAAAGATGGATCCAAGTATTTAGTTTCTTTGTAAAGTCCATGTTGATCCTTGAGATTTTTTAAAAATCCTAAATAAGATATTAATTCATTATTTAGATCTTGAGCTTTAAAACCATCCTTATAGCTACACCAGGAAAATTCATAAATTTTTTTGTCTTGCATTGAAATATTTTCATTGTGTTGAGAACAGCCAGAAAGGATTAATAAAAACAAACAAAAAACTACTATCGACTTCATGAAATATTTAGAGAAAAATCTATAGATTCAATATTTTTTGTAAGATCTCCTAGTGAAATATAATGGATAGGAAGGTCTTTATATTTTTTAATGTCCTCGGGCTTCTTTATTCCTGAAACTTCAATCAAACATTTATTGTCAATTAGAGAAATTGCTTTTTTTATTTCACTAAGATTTAAATTATCCAGTAATAAAATATCCGGTTTGCTCTTCAATGCTGCTTTAATTTGAGAAAGCTTTTCGATCTCAATCTCTAAAAAATCACCCTTTTTTAAAAATTTAATGTTTTTTATTTTATTAATACCGCCAAAAGCTTTTAGGTGATTATCTTTAAGCATAATTGCATCAAAAAGGCCGAATCTATGATTTTTTGCTCCTCCAACAAAGGTTGAATACTTTTGTTCGTATCTAAGTCCAGGAAGAGTCTTTCTGGTATCTAATAATTCGATATTGCTGTTTTTAAGGAGTTTTGAATATTTATTTGTTTTGGTAGATATTCCAGACATCATTTGTAAAAAATTTAAAGCTGTTCTCTCTCCGGAAAGAATTGATTGTGAGCTAGCATTTATTTCGGCAATTTTATTATCTTTTTTAAAAGCCTCTCCTTCAGTTACGCTCCATTTTATTTTTGCTTTCTTATCAATTTGCTTGAAGGATTCTTCGAACCATAGACTACCGCTTAAGATGCCATTTTCCCTAGATATTAGGGACGCTTTAAAAATATTCTTTGGATTGATGTTTTTTGCTTTTAAAGAAAGATCGCTTTTATAGCCATCTTCAAGTAAAGCTCTCTTTACACTTTCACTGACTATGCTTTTTTTTAATTTCAATTTATTTAAAGTTGACCATGCGATTAAGAGAAATCTGGGCTTTTTTTACAATTTCGTTATCTACATTAATTTCGTCTCCTTGGTCGGAGACTGCATCTAATAAATTTTCAAGAGAGTTCATGCCCATCCAAGGACACCTTGAACAACTATTACATGTAGCGCCGTCTCCTGCGGTTGGAGCTTCAAAAAATTCTTTATCTGGATTATTTTTCATTAGTTGATAAAAAATTCCTTTGTCCGTTGCGACTATAAATTTCTTCGAAGACGAATTGTTAGCATAGTCTATTATTTGAGATGTTGAGCCAACACAGTCTGCTAAATCTATCACGTCATGAGGTGATTCTGGATGAACTAAAACCTCAGCATCTTGGTGCAGTTTCATAAGAGATTTGAGACCTTCATATTTGAATTCTTCATGAACAACGCAAGCTCCATCCCATAAAACCATATCGGCTTTGGTTTTTTGTTGAATATATCTTCCTAAATGTTTATCTGGACCCCAAATAATTTTTTTTCCTTCGGAATCGAGATAATCGACGACATCTAAAGCAATGCTAGAAGTAACAACCCAATCTGAAATAGCTTTAACTTCAGCTGAGGTATTTGCATAAACGACTATTTCTCTATCAGGAAAGTCTTCACAAAATTTCTTAAACTCATTAGCAGGACATCCCAAGTCTAAAGAGCAAGTTGCCTCTAAGGTAGGCATATAAACCTTTTTTTCTGGACTTAAAATTTTAGCTGTCTCTCCCATAAACTTTACACCTGAGACTACCAGAGTATTTGATTTGGATTCTTTTCCAAACTTAGCCATTTGCAAAGAATCAGAAACACATCCGTTGAGTTCTTCGGTAATTTTTTGAATTTTTGTATCTGTGTAGTAGTGAGAAATAAGAGATATATTATTCTCTAAAACTTTATCTTTAATTTTTTTTACTAATTCAAGTTCTTCTGCAGTAATTTTATCTTCGGCATAAAGCTTTCTTTTATGCGAAGCCAATAAATTCTCAGGAACTAGTTCAATAGAAGAAGATTTCATAAGTTTTAAAAATATATTGTGAATTCTAATGAATATAAGCAATATATTGAAATAATAATGATTACTGAACTAGAAAATAGTTTCTTATATTTTTGTCAAACTGATGAAGAAGAAAACTATTTCAAAAATGCTCTAATTTACTTATGTAAAAATGATGAAGAAGGTTCGTTTGGAATTATTATAAATAAAAAAGTAAAAATTAATTTAAAAGATTTTGCCCTACAATCCGACAAAGAGCTAGAAGCGATTCTGAATGACGATAAAGTATTTTTAGGAGGTCCTGTTACCCCTTTTTCACCATTTGTTCTTCACAGTTTAGAAAAAAAATATGATGAAACTCATGCAATTACTTCTGAAATTGGAGTGTCATCAAAACCAGATATAATCCAATCAATCCTTAATAAAAATTTTCCTGATAAATTTATAGTTTCGTTTGGATATACAGGCTGGAGTTCTGGTCAACTTGAAAAAGAAATCCAACAAGGTTCTTGGGTAATAATTCCTGCTAATGAGCAAATAATCTTTTCAACTAAGAGTGATAAAAAGATTGAAGAGGCAAGTAAACTTGCAGGCTTTAATCTTAATTTAGTAAGTAGTAATTATGGCAAGGCTTAGAAATTATCCAATCCTGTTATTTCTATCGTTAATTCTTTTGAGCACTGAAGCTATATCAGAAAACAAGTATGTCGCCTCAAATTCGTCTTTCGAAGTAATCCCTGAAAGAAATGTTATTGCTAATGAAAGTGAAATCTTCTTAGTTGTAAGATTCAATTTAGATAAAGATTGGCATACCTATTGGATCAATCCTGGAGATTCAGGAGATCCTGCATCTTTCAATTGGGACCTTCCTGAAGGATTTAATATTTCTGAGCCAATTTGGCCTACTCCGGAACTGATACCTTATCCTCCTCTAACTACTTTTGGTTATACAAATGAGTTAAAGCTTCTCTTCAAACTGTCTCTTCCCATGCAATTTGATCCAATCAATAAATTTTCTGTGGTATCAAAATGGTTAGTTTGTGCAGATGTTTGTATACCTCAAGAAGGAAAAGTGAACTTTGTACTTTCCAAAGGAAGCACTAATGATTTTTCAATTCAAAACATTTTAATTAGCGAAGTTCGATCGAGTATTCCGAAAACGTTAAAGCAAAAAGTAAGCTCTAAAATCGAAAGTGGAATACTTACCCTAAATCTTAGTGATATTGGTTCTGATATAAAAGATGCTTATTTCTTTCCCTTTGAGGAAAATGTAATTGATTACTCATTCAATCAAAAATTAGAAAAAAACTTTGACGAAATTAAGCTAAATATCAATCTTCTTGAAAGGAATAAAGCTGAAAGCTTGTCAGGTGGTGTTTTAAAAACAAATATGGGTGATTATGAAATTGAATTAGCTTCTGATGTTATCGCTACTGAATCAACTTTAAATCCAGAATTCATCTCTCTTTCAGCTGCAATTTTATTTTCTTTGATTGGTGGTCTTTTACTAAATTTAATGCCGTGCGTTTTTCCTGTAATCTCTTTGAAAATTCTAAATTTTATCAATCACTCTGAAAATAAAACCCAAACTTCATTGCATGGTTTTGCTTTTTCGTCTGGATCAATCTTAATGTTCGTTTTAATTGGCCTTTCTGTAGTTCTTTTAAAAGGATTAGGCATGGATATTGGATGGGGATATCAACTCCAGTCGCCTCTGGTTGTAAGTTTATTGATTTTCCTCTTCATTTTCTTAGCTGGATTCTTTTTATTGAATGTTAATTTCTTAAATTCTTTACTCAGTATAGGTTCCTCTGGAATTAGTACTCCTAGCTATATGAATTCTTTTGGTACAGGCTTTCTAGCAGTGATTGTTGCTACCCCTTGTACTGCGCCATTTATGGGCTCTGCGCTAGGTTTTGCTATCCTCCAGCCAGGCTTTTCATCTTTTTTAATTTTTCTTTCTTTGGGTATTGGATTTGCTTTGCCATATATTCTTTTGTCAATTTTTCCGAGTATGCTGTCCTTACTTCCAAGACCTGGAACTTGGATGGAAACTTTTAAGCAGTTTATGGCCTTTCCTATGATTCTTACTGCTTTGTGGTTGGTATGGGTCTTAAGTAGCCAGATTGATTCTTTTCAGCTTGTCTTAGTACTTTTAGGGATTTCTTTAATTGTATTTTTTTATTGGTTAAACCAACTCAAAATATCTTCTAAGATAGGATTGCAATTTAGGAATGTTATTTACCTAGCAGTCATAGTTTCCTTATTCTTTACATTACCAATACAAAAAGCTTCTCTTCAGCAAGATAATAATATTTTTAGTGATGAAGAGTTGGCTAAGAGGTTAGCAAAAGGTCCGGTTTTTTTAAATTTTACAGCTGATTGGTGCATTACTTGTAAAGTAAATGAAAGAGTTGCTCTAAAGACTGAAGAAACTCTAAAATTTTTTGAGAAAAAAAATATCTTTTACTTAGAGGCAGATTGGACAAATAAAAATGAATTAATTGCAAAAAAACTTGCTAGTTTTGGGAGATCAAGCATTCCGCTTTATATTTATTATCCAGATGAAAAAAGCGTACCAATTATATTGCCGGAAATCTTAACCGAATCGGTAATTCAAGATTACTTAAATTAATTTAGGCGACTATATATTCCTGCCAGTCGGTTTCTATTTTTTTTGTTCCTAAAGATTCTTGACCTTTTATTAGATCTCTCAAAGAAGGAGTTTTTACTTCTGGAGAAGGATCAATTATTTTATCTGCTTTTGATAAATTACAAGATTTACAGCAGGTAGTTACATTTAACCAATTAGTTTCTCCACCCTTACTTTTTGGAATTATATGATCAATAGTTAAATCTTTTTTTTCGAAAACATTTTTGCAGTATTGGCAAGTAAACATATCTCTCAAAAATACATTAGATCTCGAAAACTTAACTTTTTTTGAAAACTTGTAATACTTTCTTAGCATGACAATACTCGGTACTTTGAAAGATTGCGATGGCGATCTTACTTCCCAATCATCATGCTCTTTAATAACAATAACGTTTCTAGTAAATACTAATTTGACAGCAGTTTTCCAATCTACTGCCGATAAAGGAAAATAACTCAGAGGTTTTCCGTTTCCATTAAGTATCAAACAATCGCTAGACATGGATTAATCATACAAGAATTTTTAAAAATTATTAATTCCATAAAATAAATAATTTAATGCTAGAATGGCTCGCCATGGAGTTCCTAGGAAGCCACATTCTCTCCATAGATCAGTTTGAAAGAACTGACATAGAAAAAATATTTACAACCTCTGACGCTCTAGTTCCTTACGCAAAAAGAGAAAGTATTACTCGTGTGCTTCAAGGTGCAATTCTTTCAAATATGTTTTTTGAACCCAGTACAAGAACCAGAATAAGCTTTGGAAGTGCATTTAATATTTTAGGCGGAGAAGTTAGAGAGACTACAGGAATTGAAGCAACTTCACTGGCTAAAGGCGAATCCCTTTATGATACCTCAAGAGTTTTAAGTGGCTACAGCGACATAATTGTCATGCGTCATCATGAGGCGGGGTCAGTTGATGAATTTGCAGAAGCTTCAAGGGTTCCTGTCATAAATGGAGGCGATGGTGACAATGAGCATCCTAGTCAGGCTTTATTGGACCTTTACACAATAAAAAAAGAGCTAGAATCAAAGAATAAATCAATTGATGGTTTGAGAATTGCTCTGATAGGTGATCTAAAATACGGAAGAGCTGTACATTCTTTATGCAAGGTTCTCTGCCTATATAAAAATGTAACCATAAACTTAATTTCTCCTAAAAAGTTAAAACTTCCATCCTCAATTAAAGAAACTTTTAAGGATTCCTCTGTAAGTTTTTTTGAAACAGATGACATCACAAAAGGTATTTCTGATGTGGATATTATTTATATGACTCGAATTCAAGAGGAAAGGTTTTCTAGTAAATCTGAGTCTGGAAAGTACAAAGGACTCATGTCTTTAAACCAAGAAATTTATACAAAAAACTGTGAACCCAATACCATAATCATGCATCCTCTTCCCCGCGATTCTCGTCCAGACGCAAACGAATTAGATCCTGATCTCAATCAAAATCCTAATCTGGCTATTTACAGACAAACCGACAATGGTCTTTTAATTAGAATGGCACTCTTTTCTCTAGTCTTAGGAGTTCAAAACAAAATAGAAGAGTCTACTTCCAATGTAGCTTGGTTCTCTAATAAATAAGTTTTAATTAACCGCTAAAATATCTTGTAAGTTGGTCGTATATCGAGGAGATTGTAATTCTCTTTTCATTGACCATTCTTTTTTAATTCCTTGTGCAAGAAAACTCACAGGTCCTAAATTACTTTGATTAATCTGATCGACTAAGCTCATCATCTTAAAGTCTCTGGTATTTCTATCTTTTTGTTTAAACAAGTCTAGTTGATATACAGTTTCATCAAAAAAATCACTCAACATAATGCCAGCTTTATTGTAGTTAAAGTCTTTTCGATATAAGTCCTTTAGTAGAAGTTTTGCAGACTTAATCAAGTCTCTTGTATCGTTAGTTGGATATAAAAGAGAAGTTGATCTAATTTCTCTATGCTGGACATCTTGTTTTCTAAAAGGGTTGGTTCTAATGAAGACAGAAATGATCTTACAAGCCTTTCCTTCTTTTCTTAATTTTTCAGCTGCTCGGGCTGCATAATCACTGACTGCTTCCTCTAAAAAATCTAATTCTGTGACGCGTTTGCCAAAAGTCCGACTGACTACTATTTGTTTTTTTGGTGCAGGCGCATTATCCAAGGGAATACAAGTCTCTCCTCTTAACTCTCTAATAGTATTAACCAACATAATGCTAAATTGTTTTCGTACCTGTCCTATATCCATTTGGCTTAAGCTAAATGCGGTTGAAACTCTTTGGGAAAGAAGGTGCTTATTCAATCTCCGCCCTACTCCCCATATTTCATTTACCGGCATTAGCTTCATGAGTTTTGTTCTTTTATGTAATGCAGTGACGTCTAGCACTCCTTGAGTAGTTGGATAACGCTTAGCGCCATAACTTGCAACCTTGGCTAAGGTCTTTGTGGGACCTATACCGACACGAACTGGCATCCCGGTATACTGCATAATTTTTTTTTGACAGACTCTACCGAACTCTTCTAAGTCCATGCAATTAGCTATACCGGTTAAATCAAGAAATGCTTCATCAATACTATAAATTTCTACTTTAGGAGCAAGCTCTTCTAAAATACTCATGATTCGAGACGAAATATCGCCATACAGTTCATAATTAGATGAGAATGCAATCCCACCTTTTTGCTTGAATGTCTTTTCGATTTTAAACCAAGGATCGCACATCTTGATTCCAAGATTTTTTGCTTCCTTAGTTAAAGCAACGACGCAGCCATCATTATTTGATAAAACAACTACTGGTTTTGTTCTAAGATCTGGCCTAAAAACTCTTTCGCATGAAGCGTAAAAACTATTACAGTCTACTAAAGCAAACATCTTAAAACTGATTTATTGCCGCAGTAACAACTCCCATTATGTCTAGTTCTTCTCCGTTCTTTAAAAAAATTGGCGGGTATTTAATATTCTCTGATAGTAAACCCACCTTAGGTGTTAATTGAAGACGCTTACAAGCATAAGCACCATCGATGGAAGCGATAACGATGTCACCATGTTTGGGCTCTAGACTCCTATCAACTATAAGTATTGCGCCATTATTGATTCCTGCATTTAACATGGAATCTCCATTTGCTCTCACGAGATAAGTAGCAGCTGGAGCTTTTATTAAGAGTTGATGTAAATCAATTGATTTTTCTATGTAGTCATCTGCAGGACTTGGCCAACCTACTTGAACGTACTCAGAAAACAAAGGCGTTTCTGAGTTTCTGTCAGAGTCTGCAATCTGCCCTAAATGTTTTAAATTCATAAATATTAAGGTTGAATAATTAATACTGTATATATATACAGTATATTTGCATTAGGAGAAAATGCAACTGGAATTTTATTAGATAATTTTAGCTACCTTGACTGCGAAAGCCGAGCCACCGCCTACTATTTTGGTCCAGATATTAATAAAAATACCCGGGGTTAAATTTTTCTTTTCAGCTGATTCAAGTTTGTGATCAATTTCATCGTCCTGACATGACTGAAGAAGATCTATTAGCTCTTGGTTAGGATTTGGCTGAGCTCGAAGATATTTGAGTTGTTCTTCGTAGTGCTCTTCTACAAAAGCTTCAACAGCTTCTATAGTAGCAAAGACAATTTTTGGACCAAATAGCGTAGGAAGAAAACCGAGTAAAAAGCCAGCAACTTTCCACAACCAAACTAATTTGCTTCTGTCTTTTTTTGGAAGCACTCCTTCAATCTTTTGAAGATGAGATTCTTCAGTTGCTAAATGCCTTTTAGAAAAATTAACCAATTCAGGATCCTTAGCAATTTTAAGAATTCCTTTGTAAATATAAACAGCTCCTACTTCGCCAGCATGATCTGATCTCAGAAAGCCTTTTAATAGATTATCCATTAGAGAAAAATACCTACAAACTTAGTTATAAAAAAATATCTTTTAAGCAACTTTAGTTTTTTTATATTCCCTGTAGTTATTAACTATTCCAATGTAGTTGATATAAGCCCAGATTGGCATGAATGCCAATAGCCACCAAAGTTCAGTAACAATTAACAAATAAACTCCTGGAATAAAACCAACAGTACCAACAATAAAACCGTAAAAACGAGTTTTTGCATTAAGACTTGTAAGCAAGTAAACACAGATGAATGCAAAAATTTGATCAAAAATTTGTGCAGAATTGAAAATATTAAATTCAAGCATTTTTACCTCAGAAACTTGGTAGACACGCCCGGATTCGAACCGGGGACCCCTACCATGTCAAGGTAGTACTCTAACCAACTGAGCTACGTGTCTAAATTCGGAACGAATTCTAACACAGTCGCATTGATACAATACCTTGGTTTACCATTTGGACCATCATTGAATACGTGTCCTAGGTGAATGCCTGATGATTTAGATCTTATCTCAACACGAACCATGCCATAACTGTAATCCATATGTTCAGTTACAGAATCCTCAATCGCTTCAGTAAAAGAAAGCCATCCCGTTTTGGAATTAAATCTGTGTTTGGTGTCAAAAAGAGGAGCTCCGCTTAATTTATCAACAAATACTCCTTCAGGAGTATTTTTAAATAATTCATATTCTTTGCAATACGTAGGATCCGTACCTTGATTGAACGCTACGTCATAAGCTTCTGTTTTACCAAACTTAAATTTTCCTAGAGATTTATAAAATTTTTCATTCGATAAATATCCTTGATGGGACCAAACTTCTTTACCATTCTCTAAAAAATAGATTGTTGGTGTTGCCCAAGTAGGTGTTTTTAAATCAAGCCATCTAGTTCATCTGATTTTCTAAAAAATATTTCTATGGAGCCTTGATAATCATTTAAAACATCTTGTCTTAATTTGAAACAATAAGGACAGCCTTCTGCCTCAAGAATAAGTATTTTTTTTCCAATTACTAAATCTTTATTATCTGTAGATTTTTCAGTTTTTTTTGAGAAAACAACTCCAGTTGAATTATCTGGGCAATATCCATTTGGATTCTTTTTTAAATAATCTTGATGATAATCTTCTGCCAAATAAAAATTTGTCAACTTTTTAATATCAGTTTTGATTGGTCCAAATCCTTTTTGGTTCAAAAGATTTTGATAATTATTTTTTACTTTTTTAGAAAGCAAAATTTCTTCAATCTGACGAAGTAAGAATTACTGAGCGATATTGAACACCAATGTCGTTTCCTTGTCGATTTTCTTGAGTTGGGTCATGCATTTCAAAAAAAGTCTTTAAAAGATTTTCAAGATTTGTTTTATTACTGTTATAAGTTACTTTAACAACTTCAGCATAATTATTTGGATTAAATCTATTTTCTCTTTTGATGATTTCTTTATAAATGGGCTTAATATTTTTTCCATCTGCATATCCAGATTCAACATTTATAACGCCATAGGTTTCTTGAAACTTTTTTTCTACACTCCAAAAACAACCTGCTCCAAAAACTATAGTTTTTATGTGATTGGTAGAGTTATCTAAATCTGATGAAAAACTCCAAGAACTTTGTAAAAGAAAAAAAACTAAAAATAAATTTTAGGTTTCAGTATTTTGTACATGTCTAATATGTTGAATTAATTTTTTTGCTTCTGTTTCAATCGAAAAATTTTCTGAAATATATTTTGCAGCATTTTCTCCCATGATTTTTGTTTTAGAACTATTTTTTATTAATAAATCTAATTTTTCAGAAGTTTGATTAACATCATCAGTATTTACAACATAACCATCAATTCCATCTCCGAATAATTTCATCCCAAACACCCTCTGAACTGGTTAACACTGCTGCTCCAGATGCCATTCCTTCTAATGGAGTAAGACCATAACCTTCATTTCTGCTTAAAGCTGCAACAACTGTCATGCCTTGAAATAAATTTGGTAGTTCCTCAAAAGTTTTCTTACCTAAAAAAATAATTCTGTCTTCTAAATTAGCATTCTTAATTTTAGAAAACATTTTATTCTTATAAGGCTGATCTTCTATTTGAGTTTCCCCACAAATGATTACTGTAGCAGAGGGATTATTTGGCAAAATATTTATTGCAGCATCAACCAGAATATCTATACCTTTTGAATATCTTACTCTTCCAAAAATGCCAATTCCTAATGTTCCTGGAAAATTTAACTTATCCCAAGATTCTTTTTTATTAATTGGCGCAGAGAATCTTTTCAAATCAACTCCATGAGGAATGATTTTATCAGGTTCTTTTGCTAAATAACTTGCTGCTTTTTTTGAAGTTGAAATGACACTATCCATTTTAGAGATTAACCATTTAGTAAATTTTGTATGATTTCTTTGAGCGGTTGATAAAAAAATAATTTTTATTTTTGAGCCAAAAATATACTTTGCAATTAAGCCTTGAATCATTTCATCATTTCTACGTGTAAAAAAAATCCTTGTTTTTTCCATTAGATAAGTTATTTCTGGTAAGTTTTATAAACTGATAAAAGTTTATTGTTCTAAATTCATTTGGAATAAAAGAAGAACCTAAAACTGCTAAGTTTATTTCCTTATATTGATAGTCAAGTAGCTGAATAGTAATTGAAGTGACGCCTGAAAAATTTCTTCCAGAATTACCTATAATTAACTCAATTTCATCAAGGTCATGCATCTTTTTACTTTCAATAAATGATTTTATCTTACAATTTAATTCTTAAGGCATTATAAAGAATGAGAATATTTTTATTTTTAACATTTACTGTTTTAGTTTTCGTAGCTTTTTTTGTCTTTAAGGAATCTATCTACAAAAAAGAAAACGATGTCTTGTTAGAAAAAGAAATTAGTAATGAGATTGAAGAAAAAATATTAGATTTAACCTCATTGAGTAATAGAATCTCAAAAAAAAATATATACCTGAACTTGGAAAAAATTAGTAGAGATGATCTTTCTACTGAAGTTAATAACTTATTAGCAATAAATAAAGTGATTAATTTTGACGAATCTTTTGCAGATATCATCCCTGGAGATATTCTAAATATAAATTTATTTGGTGGTAACTTTCAAAAAGAAATTAAGTCAGTAAAAAAATCTAATTTAAATAAAATTATTACAACCATGTCTGAAGAGAATGAAAATGAATCTTTTTTTGTTATTGGAGAAGACGTCTCTTTTGGAAAAATTCACTACGGTGGGAAAGTTTTTCTCTTAAAAAAAGATTCAAATCTTTCTTATATCATTAATACTTCGGACGCAGATCTAGAAGTACCTCAATTTAGTGATGATGACTACTCCGTAAGGGAAAATTAAAAATCTAATCTGGAATTCCGTCCTGATTTGAATCAACAGAAGATGTCGGATCTAGTTTAAAAGCATCGTAAATATCTAGTACCCCGTCATTGTCATCATCGTTATCTAATTTGTTGTCGATTCCATCACCATCAGTATCAGCACTTTCTAATTTCCATATTCTCCCCAAATGATCTCTATACTGAACTATCCCCACTTCATTGTTCATCCAAAAAACTGTGTGCATTAGGTAAGCGTCTGTACTGTAAGGACTTGAATTGTTATCCCATATCGTAAAAACATATTTGATTGAGTCAAAATTTCCATAAGGTACGGTTATATTTTCATTTTTTATAAAATGATTGAAATGATAAACATTGTTATAAGTGGGAGGATTCCCGTAATGAGCATTGCTACATTCTCTAGATAAATAATTACCAATACTTTGAAAAGAATCAAAGAAAACGCATAAGTCATTATTGTTGTAGAGAGTATATTCGTCCTGATTAGAAAATTTATAACCACCTTCATAATCAGTTCGGTTGATATAATATTTATCATTTAGTTCATAAAAATGATATGCCATTTTTGGAATATCATTTAAAGCATTCTCCCATTTAAAACTTTTGTAAGTGAGACCATTTATAACCACATCAGAAAACTCTGTGATAGTAAAATTTCTTATAGAACCTGCATTCGAGAAAGTAGAGATGCCTCCAGATATTTTTGGAAAAAGGTTTTTAATACTAATTTTGTTTGAGGAATTTGAATTGTCTAGTGAGCTAGCAGGTAAGATATTTGAAAATCTAGTTCCATAGCTGTTGTACCATTTGGAATTATCGCTTTGATTTAATACGCCACAAGCAGAATTATTTTTACATATAACATTTGGATTGGAAAAATAATCAGGTGAAATATCACTATAGCTCATTACAGTTCCCCAATCTAAGCTATCAGTAAAATCCCCATCACTATTTCCATCGACTCGGTGTCCATAGGCATAAGATTGTCCATTAGCTCCTGGCCAATGTCCCGAACCTAAGTTATGTCCAAGTTCGTGAGCAAAAACTTTATCAGGAAAACATGGACTGCATCCTATTTCGTTCCAATTTGGATCAACAGACCAAGCAGATAAATATCCATGGGCTGCGTCCCAATCATTTTCATCAATATTAAAATCAATGTAAGCGGTGCCTCCAATTGCACCTCCCTCTTGATCGATTTTTGCATTATCCCATCTGGAAAGGAGAATAAAATAATCTGCTCCGTATAAGACTTGATCTCTTTTTATTTTTTCTCTCTCAACTAAGCTAGAAAAAATATCGTCATTAGATTGATTGGCAACATCTACGTCATATGGCAATAGCTTTAAAAGGTTAAATTGAATTTCTGCCTTACTTCTATTTAATGCACTATTTGCGGAAGTAATTAAATAAAGTACTTTAGTTCTTACAGCTGACTCAGATCCATGAAAAGAAAGCATATCCGGAGCGTAATAAACTAAAAGATCTATAACATAAGAAATATCTAAAATTTCTATATTCAAGTTTATTGAATCAGATAAAGAACCATCACTTACTGTAATCGTGAGAGAAAAGCTTGATCTAAATTCGTAATCTGGAAAATCTTGAAATACTAACTGACCGGTATTTGAAATAGCAAAGTAAGATGCATCAGGTCCTGAGAGCAAAAAACTTAAAACATCCCCATCAGCATCACTAGCTAATATAGTTACAACATCAAGTTGGTTTTCTGGAATGGAAATGTTGCTTGATGAGGACGAAATAATGGGAGCATCTGGAAGAGCAGCAACTGAAATATTTACTGTTGCCGAGGAGTTTAAAGAACCTTGTTCTAAAGTGTAAGTGAAAGAATCGTTTCCATTGAAGTCAGTATTTGGTTGGTAGACTAATATATTGGAATTATTTTTAGTGATAGTTCCATTTATTGGTTGTGTAAAAGAAATATTAAAAGATGCTTGATTATCAAAATCATCATTTACCAAAACATCTATATTGAATGATTGATCTTCAAAAGAATTAATGAGATCAGGGTTTGCCTGAATAGAAAAAGCTAAATTAGCTACTGTCTCACCAGAAATTTCAGAAACGTAAGCTACTAAATCTGAGTCATATCTAGAATAGATATTTTGCACATCATTGCCAGAAGCAACTGCTATAAGATCAATGAAGAAGTTATCTGTAGCAAAATCGAATAGCGCGTGGGTAGTAGCTAGATTAGGTTTGACCTGTATCAGAGGTAAGAACTTTTCAAGCATATTTGATACTTTTTCTCTAGTTTCGCTTTGAAGAGATAATGAAAATGTAAAATTAACTTTCTCTGTAATTGAATCCAGTATCGCGCTTGATTCAATACTTACTTCACTTTGAGAAATCTGATAGGAAGCAACCATTTCATCAAGTATTATTTGAAAAATTTCATTACTTTTTATCTCAACACCGCTTAAATTATTTACTAACTTAGTTAAAGACAAAGCAAGTATCGTTAGTTGATTAGCTTTTTCATAAGCTTCAGAAAATTTGTAGCCATTATTTATATTTTCAACATGATCAACTATATTGATGTTTAAGTTTTGGTCTAATCCCAAAAGACTGTTAATTGTTACAGAAACAGGGTTGTTAAGTTTTGCAAGAGATAAGGATAGGAAAAAATCTGCAGTTGTTAATGGTGAAACTATAAAAGGTTGTTCAGAATTAGATACGAAATCATTAATTTTATGGTTCACTAAAACTAGATTATCTAGACTGTTGTTAGTGTCTAGATCAATACCTCCAGAAGTTTGAATTCTAAAATTTGTTTCTTGGGTAGATAGATTAAAGCTTCCTAGCTGATTTGAAATTGTCTTTGTTTCTCCAAAACTTGAGAAATCATTAGTTGTTTCAATCCAAACTTCAGCATTCTTTATGTAGCCATCGACAACTAATCCGTTAAGAAATTTTTGAAAAGTGAAGTTCTCTTCATCAGAAGGACTAGAAGTTCCACCTCCTCCACATGAAAACAACAGTATAAAAACGAAAAAAACTGCTAAGAAGGTTTTTAACTAGCATTAAGCTAGTGTTTTAAGATTTTTTGTTGGAAAACTGAAGATTGCCGTCTTCCATTTTTCCAAACTTTACGTCAAACCAGTCTTTTAGATAATCTTGGTAATTCACCCAAGGTTTTTTATTTCCTTGCTTAGCAAACTTATGGATAGACCTTTGAATATAACCTGAGGACCAGTCTTCGAGCCAATCTTTAGATTCTTCAACATCGGCTGGGATTTCGGGACAGCATTTCTTAAAGTTATTTTTATCCATATGTTTGATCAAACGACAAACATACTCACTAGTAATATCAGCTTTTAAGGTCCAGGAAGCATTAATATATCCAAAAGAATTTACAAAATTGGGTATACCGCTATACATCATGCTTTTGTAAGTCATGGTATCTGACACATCAATTTTTGAGTTATCAACTTTAACTTCTATTCCACCAAAATTTTCAAGAACAATTCCTGTTGCAGTAATAATGACATCGGTTTTTAAAACTTCACCGGACTTAAGCTCAATACCTTCCTTAGTAAACTTTTCAATGTGATCGGTAACAATGGATACATCATTTTGTCTGATAGCTTCAAATAAATCGCTATTTGGAACTAGACACATGCGTTGTTCCCAAGGATTGTAAGATGGAGTGAAATGCTTTTGAATGTTGTAGTTTGGAAGCTCTTCTTTGACCCTATCTAGTAAAAATTCCTTAACTTTTTCAGGACGATTTCTGGCTCTTTTGTAAAGCCATTGTTGAAAAAGAACATTCCTAAGTCTTATGATGCTGTAAACAAAACGTCTTGGAAGAAACTTGTTCAGAAAAAGAGCTATCGCATCCTCATCTGGTGCAGAAGCATAATATGTGGGTGACCTTTGGAGCATTGTCACATGCTTTGCTTTTTTTGACATTGCTGGAACAATCGTCGCTGCAGTAGCGCCACTTCCAATCACGACAATATTTTTCCCCTCGTAATCAAAATCTTCTGGCCACTCTTGAGGATGAATGATATCGCCTTGAAATTCATCTCTTCCTTTAAATTCTGGCAAGTGTCCGCCCTTGTAGCTGTAATAACCTGCACACATATAAAGAAAAGAGGATTTAAAAAGCTTAGATTCTCCAGTATTTTTGTCCTCAACTTTTAAGGTCCAAAGATTTTCAGAAGAGGACCATTCGGCTTGATGCACGTGATGTCTATATCTTATTTTATCTGTGAGTTCATACTCTTTTATGGTTTCTTCTAGATATTCCATTATGGAAGAGCCATCTGCTATGGATTTTTTATGAAGCCATGGTTTGAAGCTAAAACCCAGAGTATGCATGTCTGAATCTGATCTTATACCTGGATATTTGAATAAATCCCAAGTTCCGCCAAAGTTATCTCTACCCTCTAATATCAGGTATTTTTTGTTGGGACACTTCATACTGAGATGAGCGCCAGCACCAATACCAGAGATACCGGAACCAACTATCAAAACATCTAAAATTTCTTCATTCATATTTTTATTATAAATCCATAATTTTTCTTTTGAAATTATTCTTCAATTTCAAATCCCGCAGTAATCCAGTCAGTAATTCCTCCTTTTAGAGAAAAGACGTTTTTGAATCCCATTTCATTGAGAGATTTGGAACCCAACACAGATCTAAAACCACTTGCACAGTACAAAATAATTTCATCTTCACTATCAGCAACTTCAAAGATGCCTTTTTCAAGTACACCTCTGCCAATATGAAAAGCTGATGGAATTCTACCAGAAACCCACTCTCGGTCTTCTCTGATATCAATTAGTTTTATTTGTTTATTACTTTCAATTTTTTCCTTAAGTTGATAGATATCAACTTCTGGAACCTTTTTTAAAGCTTCTTGAACAAGATCTTGAAAATTCTTCATTTAAACCAACAAACCTTTGCGGCCTCTAAGCCCTGAGCTTCAGTTACGCAACCATCCTCATGAGCGATAATAATTGCGCTTAAAATAATGCCTACAGAAATGATGGAAGAAATTGCAATCAATTTTCCAAATTTTTGCACTAAGTAAGTCGTTAGGTAAGAAAAAATTAAAATAGTTCCTATCAAAAATAGTGAAATTATTAAAATTCTAAACATCAGTTTGAATATTTTTTCTTAAGAACTCTTACAAGAAAATAAATGGGAGAAATTATTAAGAAGCAAATCAATAATTCTGCCCAAAAATTTAACTTGGTTACACTTCGAATGAAGCTTGCCAAATACATGCTACCAAATCCTAAAAAACCATAAATCACAAATAAAGTAACATCTATTTTGGAGATTATGCTTTTAATTAATTTCATTTATCGTAGTTTTTTATCCAGCTTTCAATTAGCCTAATGCCTTCAGAATGGGCTAAAGCCCTTCCAGACTCTGGCATCATAATACCCGGGTCTTCAGATTTCATTCGGTATAACAATATAGATTTTTCTGGTTTACCCGGAACAATTGAATACATGAGATTCCCACTAGCTCGACCTGCGGCTACTGGCGGTTTATTTACTCCAAGTTTTCTAACGTCTTTCTCATTGACTGAAAGATACAATCCAGTTGTATCTGCTGAGCCTCCTGGCATATGACAATGTCCACAATTCACATCCAAATAAGCTCTTGCTCTGTCATCTAGAGATTCTTCCTTATTTTTCCAGTCAGCAACTACTTTTTGTGGATCGTGGCTTTCAACAAGTCCCTTTTCTATCCAATAATCAATTTGATTGATGCTTTCATTATGCTGAGTTACCTCAAAGTTAAGATTTCTAGATTTTGGCCCTATCGGCATAATTTTGTCACCTGATAAATGACATTCCTTACATTGATTCTGATTAGGAACTCGATAATCTACTTTTTTTAAGTTACCCTCGTGAAGAAATTCAATTCCTTCAATAGTTTTTCCAGAGACTTTAAGAAATGCATCCTCCTGATTTTCATCCCAAACATAAGTATGAGCAGACCAACCTGTTTCTTGTAAAAGAAGTAATCTGGTTTCCAACAAAACTTTGTTTTTGTTCGATGCCATCTCATAGGAGAAAGTTTTAACTAATGCCGTTCCAACTGGAAACTCATAAACCTTATCAAAAGAATGAATTGCTTTTTTTTCTTCAGGAATATAAACAAATCTGTCTTTTAAAGAGTAATCAGAAAACAAAGGGGTTTGAAGAAAGTATTTATGAACATTGTCATTAGGAATTTGCTCTTTGGGTGATTCAAAAAAATCATAGTCTGAAAGCTTAGCTTCGGGCCTTTTTGAGAGAATAGCTTCATCATTTACTGCAAAAATTAATTGCGATAAAAGTGCAACAATTAAAAGAAGTTTTTTTACCATTCGGCAATTGGATCAAGATTTTTTACATCTGAAAAATATTCTTTTCCATTAAATTCTGGACTGTGAAAAAAAGACATCACAAAGTACCAAAATAGATCAAGATTTAAAAACTTAGCATCATTGTTTGTATCAAGAACAAGTCTTTCTTCTTTTTTTTGACCAAAGACGTTTTGCCAAAAAGGCAAAATGCCATCCCACATAATATCTGGTTGAAAGCCATTGGAGATTTCTACCAACAAAGGGGAAAGCTCTCCTCTATTAAAATCTGGGTCATAACCTGAATTTTTAAAATTATTATCATAAATTTGAATGTTTCTCGGGTAAGGATCGTAAGTATCGTCTCCAGACTCCAAATCTCCAGCAACTAAGGCAACACCAATTGTGGAATTGTTTTCAAAGGTATTCTTAAAAACTTCTACATGACGATTGGCTCTTATGACTAATCCAGTTCCTTTTGGTACTTGTCCGACAATGTTTCCTTCTGGAGCAAAATTTTCTGTGTTGTTGTTGGATGAGATATTATTAAAAACTCTGACAAATTTACCACCTTGTTTAGGCAAATCTGGTAGATCAAAGACTAAAATTCCTGCAGTATTATTTTCAGCAACATTATCATAAACATCGGCATAGTAAGAATTTTCAATTTCGATTCCAGCAACATTGAAGTAAGCTTCAGTATTCCTCACTATAATATTTTCAGATTGTCCAACATATACTCCAGCATCAGATGCTCCAATAGCAACACAACCATCAATCAGCACGTTTTTAGATTCGACAGGATAGAGACCATACGCACCGTTTTTAGTATCTGGTCCATTTGTCCATTCGGTTCTTAAGTTTAAAAATTTGATATTTTTAGAACCCTTGGATTTTATAGCATCACCTTTAGCATTCTCCACGGCAAAATCTCTTAAAGTTATATTATTTGAAGTTACGAGAAGACCTTGTGCTCCAGTCTTTTGCTCTGAAAAGTTTAAGATAGTTTTTTTGTGACCTTCGCCTTTTAAAATAATGTTATCGACATCAAGAGATAAACCATGATTCAAATTATAGACTCCTGCCGTTAAAGCAATGGTATCTCCTTCTTGAGCTAAAATCATTGCTGATTGAATATCATCTTGTGCTGAAGCACCTGGAGATATTTTCCATTCCTCTGAAAAAACGAATGAGGAAATAAATAAACAAGAAAAAATTGAAAACTTTTTAATTAAAAATCCCATCTGTTCATTTTACTTTAAATTCTTCGTGATAGACTTATTTTCACTATGAGTAATAACGATTTAAAAACCAAATTGGAAGATCATATTGGTTATGTTTCAATCAATAGGCCGCCCAATAACCATTTTGATGCCGAACTTATTGGTCAAATTGCAGATTTCCTTGAGGAAATGGATAACGAAAGAGAATGCAGAAGTATTATTTTATCTTCAGAAGGCAAGCATTTTTGTGCTGGAGCAGACTTTACAAGATCTTCCTACAAGGAAGAGTCAGACCCTTATGAAAGGTTGTATCAAGAGGCAGTAAGGCTTTTTAAAACTAAAAAACCTGTCATAGCGACCATTCAAGGTGCTGCTGTTGGAGGTGGGTTGGGTGTAGCTCTATCTGCTGACTTTAGAATAGCTTGTGAAGAATCTAGATTTAGTGCAAATTTTTCAAAATTAGCCTTTCATCAAGGATTTGGTACCACAGTAACTCTGCCGCGAGTGGTTGGCAATCAGAAAGCAAAATGGATGTTACTCACTAGCGCTAGGGTAAAAGGCAAAGAAGCTGTTGAGATAGGACTTGCTGATTTTCTTGTTCCTCAGAGTGAGTTAATGTCCAAAGCAGAAGAACTTGCAATGGAAATTAATGCTGCGGGTCCTTTAGGAGTTCAAGCTATAAGAGAGACAATTAAAGGCGACTCTGTTGAAAAAATTGAAGAGATAGTCAAATGGGAACTTTCTGAACAAAATAGACTTAGAGAAACGGCTGATTTTCAAGAAGGAATAAAAGCCTCTCTGGAGAGAAGAGATCCAGAATTTTCTGGTAATTAAGTTTTAATCTTAAACCTTAGGTCAAAATCTAATTCGCCAAGAGTATCGTTTTCTTCTTTCATTTGAAGGACTTTATTGAAAGACTCATCCGGCATAGGGCATGACTTTCTTTTCTTCATATCTATGTGAATAAGAAGAATTTCTTCTATAGCACTTAATTCTTTATCATTATTAAGGAGAATCCCAACATGATGGATTAATTTTCTATTCACATTGACGATTCTATAATGCGTTGAAATCTTGTCTCCTAATAAGTTTTCTTTTACATATCTGAGATTTTGCTCAAGAGTGAAAGTACTGAAACCGGAATTTATGTAATCAAACCCCATTCCTAATTGATTGAACATTTCATAGGAACCTTCTTCAAAGATTTTTGTATAGAAAGTAACATTCATATGTCCATTTAGATCACACATTTCTTCAGTAACCTTTTTTGTAATGCCTGGATATGGAAATTTATTTTTCATAGCTATTTAAATAATGAATAGTTATTAATTGGATAAAAAAGTTTCAAATAAAGTAAATTAAAAGAATGAGTGATGATACTTTATTAATAATTCTTGGCAATCAACTTTTCGATAAAAAATATCTTTCTGAAGGAAAAACTAAAAATATTTTTATGGCTGAAGACTTCGGACTTTGCACAGAAGAAAAATATCACAAACAAAAAATATTCTTCTTTTTAAGTGCGATGCGTTGTTTCAAGGATGAAGTAACTGGTCTTGGTTATAAAGTTTTTTACAACAAACTTAGTGAAAACAATAAAAATAAGGATTTCATTACCCTTCTAAGTGAGTTTTTAAATAAAAATAAATTTAAAACTATTAAATTTTTTGAAATAGAAGATAAATTCTTCGAAAAGAAAATATTTGATTTTTTAAGACAAAAGAAAATTGATTTTGAAATCATCCAATCTCCAATGTTTCTCTGTTCTAGAGATAAATTTAATAAGTTTGCTCACAATAAAAAAAATCTCAGAATGGTAAGTTTTTATCAACTGATGCGAAAAGATTTAGATATCTTAATTTCAGATGGTAAACCACTAGGAGGAAAATGGTCTTACGATGAAGAAAATAGAAAAAAAATTCCTAGAGATTTAGAACTTCCTAATATAGAAGTGTTTTCAAAAAATACTCATGGAGATGATGTAAAAAAAGATGTTCAAAAGTATTTTGATAATCATCCTGGAGAGTTAAATTCTTGGTTGCCAGACAATAGAAAAGACGCCAAACGAAGTTTAAAAAAATTTTTAGAACAAAGATTTAAGTTTTTTGGAACTTATGAAGATGCCATGCAAGAACAACAAAACTTTTTGTTTCATAGCATGTTATCGCCTCTTTTGAATGTTGGACTTTTAACGCCCAAGGAAGTTATAGATTCAGCTCTAAATCATGCTGAATCTAATGATATTCCCTTGAATTCTCTAGAAGGCTTCATCAGACAAATTATTGGATGGCGAGAATTTATAAGAGGTGTCTATCAGGAAAAAAGTGAGATTGAGCTTAAAAGTAACTATTGGGACCATAAAAATAAAATTAACTCAAATTGGTACGAAGGCACTACAGGGCTAGACCCATTGGATGATGTAATAAGAATGGTGAATGAGTATGGTTATACCCATCACATCCCCCGATTGATGATACTTTCAAATATTTTTACTCTGTGCGAGATTGACCCTAAAGATATCTACAGATGGTTTATGGAAATGTTTGTCGACTCTTCTGAATGGGTAATGGTGCCTAATGTCTTTGGCATGGGTACTTTTGCCGATGGAGGGATAATGTCCACTAAGCCTTATACATGTGGTTCAAATTATGTCTTAAAAATGAGCAATTATAAAAAAGGACCTTGGTGTGAGGTTTTAGATGGTCTTTATTGGAGATTTACAGAAAAACATCGTGATTTCTATGAATCAAACCCTAGATTATCAATTTTGACTCGTTCTCTGGATAAGATGAATCCAGAACGAAAGGAAAGAATTTTTGGTCTTGCTGATGAATTTATTAAAAAAAATTCGCTATGAAACACAAAGAGGAAAAAATTTGTAAGGTATGTAAAAAACCTTTTTCATGGCGAAAAAAATGGGAAAGGGATTGGGAAAATGTTTTGTACTGTAGTGAACGTTGTAAAAGAAATAAGTCTAAGACATTGTAACTGTAACTTTTCCCACTAATTTTCTATCTCTTAAATATTCCAGGCCGTCTTTTGAGTTTTTTAAAGGAAATTCCTTACAAATATGAGGTTTGAGTTTTCCTGATTCGGCTAAGTCCATAATAATTTCATTATTTTCTCTTCCTTTTTCAGGATCTCTTCTGCCAAATTCTCCTGCCCTTACGCCAATGACTGAAAATCCTTTAATGAGAGGATAGTTAACTGGAACGGTTGGAATCCTACCACTTGTAAAACCAATTATTAATAACCTGCCTCCCCAATTTATACATCGAATAGATTCATCAAATACATCGCCGCCGACTGGGTCGTAAATTACATCGGCCCCCTTTCCATCCGTCAGCTCTTTTACCTCCTCTCGAAAAGAAACAGAACCCTCTAATCCAGTGTTAATGATTTCATCTGCACCCCAAGTTTTTACAATTTTTAATTTTTCATCCGAAGTACCGCTTGCAATGACTTTTGCGCCATAAAGTTTACCCATTTGCACCGCAGCCATTCCTACGCCACCTGAAGCACCATGAACAAGAAGTGTCTCACCCTGTTTTAATTCGCCTCTTCTAATTAAACCAACATAAGCAGTCAAATAAGCTGTTTTAAAAGAGGCTGCTTCAGAAAAATTTAATGACTTGGGTTTTAAAGAGACCAAACTTTCAGGAAGAATGATTGATTCGGCAATTGCACCATGTCCCCAACCACCAAACATAACTTCATCGCCTTCTTTGAATGAAGAAACTCCAGATCCAACCTTTTCAACTATTCCTGCTCCCTCCATGCCTAGAGCAAATGGAAGATCAGGTCTATTTTGATATTTACCCTGAGTCATGAGTAAATCAGGAAAATTAAGTGAAGCGGCCTTAATTTTAATTTTAACCGAATTATCCTGAAAGGAATCTAATTTGAGTTCTCCTAAATTTGTCTTAGACAAATCTTCGGAGAGCTCAGAGCAGACTAATCCATACGTTGTATGATCAGCCATTAAAGATTAGCTTGGTCTGCCGATATATTCTTCTGCTTTTGCTTCTTCAGCTTGATGTTTGCCAAGTTCCAATCTTGCAACAGTTCTTCTGTGAACTTCATCAGGCCCATCAGCTAAACGAAGAGTTCTCATTCCAGCGTAAAGCCTTGCAAGAGGAGTATCTTGTGAAACTCCTGCGCCACCATGAATTTGAATCGCTTTATCAATGACGCGAAGTGCCATATTAGGAACAGCAACTTTGATTTGTGCAATTTCACTTTTAGCAATTTTGTTACCAACTGTATCCATCATATAGGCAGCTTTTAAAGTAAGAAGCCTACACATATCAATTTCTATTCTGCAATCAGCAATGACGTCATAATTTCCACCCAATTCGGAAAGCGTTTTTCCAAACGCAGTTCTATTTAGAGATCTTTTACATAACAAGTCTAAAGCTCTTTCGGCAGCTCCAATTGTTCTCATACAGTGATGGATTCTTCCTGGACCTAAACGACCTTGGGCTATTTCAAAACCCCTGCCTTCACCTAAAAGAAGATTCTCTTTAGGTACTTCAACATCTGTAAATTTCATATGAGCATGTCCGTGAGGAGCATCATCGTTTCCAAAAACAGTCATCATTCTTAAAACTTCCACTCCAGGAGTATCCATTGGTACTAGAATCTGAGATTGTCTTTGGTGTTTAGGGTTATCTGGATTTGTTACTCCCATGAATATGATGATTTTGCAACGAGGATCGCCAGCGCCAGAAGTCCACCATTTCTCACCATTGATGACATATCTATCCCCTTTATCCTCAATTCTGCTGCCAATATTTGTTGCATCGGATGAAGCAACATTTGGTTCAGTCATTCCAAAAGCTGATCTGATTTCGCCATCAAGCAAAGGTTTTAACCATTGTTCTTGTTGCTCAGGATTTCCATACTTATCTATTACTTCCATGTTTCCAGTGTCTGGAGCTGAACAATTGAATACTTCCGAAGCGATCCCACATCTTCCCATTTGCTCTGACAAAGGAGCATATTCTAAGTTTGTCAGTCCAGGTCCCCATTGGGAGTCAGGTAAAAATAAGTTCCACAAGCCTTCAGCTTTTGCTTTTGCTTTAAGCTCATCTAATACTGGAGGAACTTGCCAAGGGTTACCTTGATTTCTAAATTCTGTCATTTGATCCGCGTACACTTTTTCGCCTTCATAAACGTGATCGTCCATGAACTTTGTTACGCGTTCTAATAAATCTTTTACTTTATCCGTGTGTTGAAATTCCATATATATCCTCTTGATTAAAGAAAAAAAATATTAACAAGTTTTTAAAAAATTTGACACCCTATATGTCAAAATAATACATGTCATATGATTAAATCCATCGATCACATATTAGTTGCAGTAGAAGATTTGGATAAAGCTGTAGAAGACTATTCACTTGTTTTTGGCTTTGGTCCTACTTGGCAAGGAAGTCATCCATCTCTGGGAACGAAAAACGCCCTATTTCCCCTAGACAATCTGTATTTTGAATTGATTGCTGTAGATGATGACGGGCCCCTTGCAGAAACTGTTAACGAACATTTAGAAAAAAATGGAGAGAGTGTTTTTGGCTTAGCCTTGGAGACAGATGATATTGAAATGGCAAAAAAAGAACTTTCGGCAAGTTTTAATACAGATTTAGAAATATCAGATGGAAAAGGTGTAAATAATATTTCAAATGAGGAAAGACATTGGAGAAACATTTTTATCCCTAGGAAGTTTTCAAGAGGAATATTTACTCTTTTGATTCAACACACAAAAGGCAACCTTCCAAAACACGAAATATCTGACGAATCATCTATTTCAAGAATGGATCATGTAGTTATTAATTCAAACGATCCTGATGGTTTGGTCGATCTTTATAAGGAAAAATATGGAATTAGGCTCGCTTTAGACCAATTTGTAGAAAAATGGGGAGGTAGAATGCTCTTTTTTAGGACCAACCACACCACTATTGAGGCTATTGGAATTAAAAAAGATGGATCGCCAGAAGATTCTCTATGGGGCTTAGCCTGGACAACAAAAAATATAAAAAAAACGCACAAGAGATTGCTTGATGCGGGTATAAATATTACTGATATTAAAGATGGTAGAAAACCTAATACTCTTGTTGCAACAATCAAATCTCACTGTTCGAATGTTCCAACTTTACTGATTGAGCATCTATAGTTGCTAATTTTTTGGTGCGGATAGAGGGAGTCGAACCCCCACACCTTTCGGCACTAGAACCTAAATCTAGCGTGTCTACCAGTTCCACCATATCCGCGTGAAAAATAAGTATATTGATTAGTTTTCTATTGGCAAGGAATTACTTTCTGAGTTCTCCTGATTGGAAATAGATTTTGAAAGTTCATCTTTTAATTTGAGGATAGATTGATTGGTTTGCCTTCTAAAAGAATCCATAGAGTTCACCGCCTCCTCCAAATCTTTTATACGCAGTTCATAATCAGGAGAGCTCAAAGAGGAAGTATCAATTTTAGCGACTCTGGTTTTTATATCGGAAATAGATTTTGAAAATTCTTTTGAAATCAATCTTATTTCTTGAGATTGAGTGAAAATTTCTTTAATCGAGCTATCAATTGAATTGAGCTGATCTTCAAGAGTAGCAATTCTTTGTTTATTTCTTTTATTACTCAAATCCCATAACTTCCTTATCTCTCTATTAACTTCCTTAAGGTCATCTGAAAGAGTTTCAACAGTAACTTCTGATGACTGAACGGATTGTTGAACTTGTTGTTCCAAATCAATCAATCTGGAATTCATGTTTATGAGATTTTCTTGCTGAGATGAAGTTCTGAATAACATAAAGGAAATCAATATGATGAAAACCAAAAGAAAGACTCCATATGATATTACTGAGCTTGGCGGTACCTGACTGGAAGGAAATATTCTTCTAGTTGAGATTGGATTTTTTTTCATTTACTTGAGATTGGTTATTTTGTTTATTTTAATTCATGGTTAGAATAGAAAGCTATTATTTAAAGGAGAACAAATGAATTTTAATTTTTCTGAAGATCAATTGTTGATGAAAGAAGAGGTGAAAAAACTTCTTGATAAAGAGAATTCTGTAAAAAGAAATAGAAATGTTTTAGAGGGAGAAGAAAAGTTTGATAAAGAACTTTGGAACCAGCTAGTTCAAATGGGCTTAACGGCTACTACCATTCCTGAAGAATACGGTGGAATAGGTATGGGCTTTTTAGAATTGTGTGTCATTGCTGAAGAACTTGGAAGAGGAATAGCTCCAGTTCCCTTCTCTTCGAGTGTTTATCTTGCTACTACAGCAATTCTAAATTCCTCAAATGAAGATATTAAAAAGGAATTTCTCCCAAAATTAGCTAGCGGCGAAATTATAGGTACTTTTGCGCATTCAGAAAAAACAACATTTCCTAGCGAGTCTGGAATAAGTGTTGCTGCTAAATCTGGAAAAATTACTGGAAAAAAAGTTGCTGTGCCTGATGGAGATATAGCAAATTTTGCTCTGGTATCTGCAACTTCAGGTAAAAATAAAATTGGCCTTTATTTAGTTGATTTATCTGCTGATGGGGTGGAAATTGATTCTTTAGAGACTTTTGATCCTTCTAGATCTCATGCTGATATATCTTTTAAAAATACACCTGCTCAAGAGCTAAGCGCAGATGCTTGGGAAGACATAGAAAAACTTCTAGATCAATCTGCGGTTTTATTTGCTTTTGAACAAGTAGGTGGTGCTGAAGCTGCAATGAATCAAGCTAAAGATTATGCTATGGGTAGATATGCCTTCGGAAGAGCTATTGCTTCTTTTCAAGCTATCAAACACAAAGTAGCTGACATGTATATTTCACTTCAATTGGCTCGTTCCAACTGTTATTACGGTGCCTGGGCTTTGAGTAATGATGCCCCTGAGCTTCCCACTGCCGCAGCTACTGCTCGAGTAAGTGCAACAAAAGCATTTTATGAATGCTCGAAAGAAAATATTCAAACTCACGGGGGAATGGGTGCTACTTGGGAATTTGATTGTCATCTTTTCTACAGAAGAGCAAGATTGCTTTCCAGTAACATAGGCAGTCAAGGAATATGGAAAGATAAATTAATTACATCACTAGAAAAAAGTAATTCACCAACTTAAAATTATATTAATCGGAGGATAAACATGGATTTTAACGATACTAAAGACGAAGCAAAATTTAGAGATGAGGTAAGTTCTTGGCTATCTGCTAATGCAGATAAAAAAGAGCATGCTAAAGACATTTACCGTCCTGCAGAAATGAGTGGCGAGGGCGAATCTGGAGAATCAAGCGCGCTTAAAGATGCTAAAGCTTGGCAGGCAAAAAAATATGATGCTGGCTGGGCATGTCTTCACTGGCCTAAAGATTACGGTGGACGTGATGCAACTCCAATGGAAAGAGTAATTTGGGGACAAGAAGAATCCAAATTTAAAGTGCCAGGTGGTTTTTTTGAGATTGGTCAAGGCATGGCAGGTCCAGTATTAATGCTATATGCAACAGAAGAACAGAAAAAAAGATATCTCCCTCCAATGGCAAAAGGTGAAGAAATTTGGTGTCAATTGTTTAGTGAGCCTGGAGCTGGTTCTGATTTAGCGGGTATTAAAACTAAAGCTGAACTGGATGGTGATACCTGGACTATTAATGGTCAAAAAGTATGGACTTCAGGAGCCCACTACAGTGATTATGGAATCATTGTAACTAGAAGTGATTTCTCAGCTCCTAAACATAAAGGCCTTACCTACTTCTTTCTGGATATGAAGTCTCCTGGAGTTGAAGTTAGACCAATCAAACAAATCACAGGTGGAGCAAACTTTAATGAAGTTTATTTTACCGATGTAAAAATTCCTGATTCACAACGTCTTGGTGAAATTGGAGACGGCTGGAAGGTTTCTTTAACCACTCTTATGAATGAGAGACTTGCTGTAGGTGATGCATCTGGAGTAGATTTCCAAGAAATTTTTGAACTTGCTAAAGATCAAGATTTCAATGGTGATACTGCCATTTCAAATGGTGCTGTTAGAGAAAAACTTGCTGATTGGTATTGTGAGCAATCCGGTTTGAAGTACACAAAAATGAGAAACATCTCGGCTTTATCGCAAGGAAGCACTCCTGGTCCTGAAGCTTCTATAACTAAGATAGTTAGTGCAAATAAACTTCAAGATATTGCAAACTATGGCATGGATCTAATGGATAATGCCTCAATTGCAAGAGATGAAGAAACTGCAATTTTTCAAGGAAGCTTACTTGGAGCGCCTCTTATAAGAATTGCAGGTGGAACTGATGAAGTACTTAAGAATATTATTGCTGAGCAAGTCCTTGGAATGCCGCAAGATATTAGGGTAGATAAAAACGTTCCGTTTAACGAAATACCTACTGGTTCAAAGAACTAGTTAAAAAGGAAGTAAAAAGGGCTTTTTAATTTCTTTTTACAATTATCATATTGGTTTCGGTATCTATTAGACATTTTTTGAACGTCTGAGGATACCGAAAGCAACCAAGGCTTAGATTTATAGCTTCCTTTTTTATACCCTCCTCGCCCTTCATGATAAGCAAGATAGAGTAGCCTTGCATTATCTTTAGGAATTCCCAAAAGCTTATTGCTTTTTTTGTTATACCAGCCTATGAAATCAACGGAGTCTTTAAAACTCGTTCTTGATGCTAATGGTTTTTTAGCTTGTTTTTTATAAATATCCCAAGTCCCATCTATTGCTTGAGCATACCCATAAGCAGAACTTTTTCTTTTCCAAGGAATGAAACCCAAAAGCTTGGTTCTTTCTGGTTTAGCTCCTTGCTGGAAGTCAGATTCTTGTTTTATAAATGCTAAAGTTACGTACGCTGGACTACCCCATCTTTTTTCTGTCTTCACAGCTGCTTTATACCAACTTCTTTTTTCGTAAAAAATTTCACATATGTTTGTGGTTTTTTTTGGCGGCGAAACCACACAAGAGGACAAGATAATCAAGCAAAAAGACCAGAGAATTAATTTATTAACCATTTTGCAGAAAAGAAGATAATCCATCTTCATCAATTATTTGAATATTTAATTCAGAGGCTTTTTTGATTTTTGATCCTGGATCACTTCCTGAAATAAGATAGTCGGTATTTTTTGAAACCGCTGAGGAAACTTTTGCTCCCATTTTCTCTAAAGTTTCTTTGAGTTCATTTCTGGAATAACTACTCAATGTCCCTGTGATAACAATCTTTTTATTTAGCAAATGACTTTCCTGATTATTTGATATTTCATTTGAAAGATTAAAATTCAATTTTTGAAAATTTTCTAAGATCTTCAAGAATTTCTTATTTTCAAAAAAAGAAACTAAGTTTGAAGCAGCTACTTCTCCGATATCCTCAACTTGAATAAATTTTTCATAACTGGTTTTGATAATGTTTTCTAGAGTCCCTAATTCTTTGGCAATATTTTTTGAAGTTTGCAATCCAATTTCTTTTATTCCCAGAGAATAAATAAACCTATAAAGCTCGGTTTCCTTGCTTTTTGAAATGGAGTCGATAAGGTTTTTAGCTGATTTTTCTGCAAACCCCTCAAGGGAAAGTAATTGATTCATATTTAAAGAGTAAAGATCGGTTATAGAACTAATGAATTTATTACCAATTAAAGCATCTATAGTTTTTGAACCAAGACCTTCAATATCCATAGCATTTCTTGAAACAAAATGCTTTAAAGATTCTTTGAACTGATCATAGCCATAACAGCCCTCCGAAAATTCGGATTCTAATGAAATCTCTAGGCAAGGAATATTTTCTTCAAAGTAAGAAACCTCTCTTTTACAAACAGAACAAGAAGAAGGTAATTTAACTCTTATTTCTGAACCACTTCTTTTTTCTTTAATTACGGAAACTATTTTTGGAATGACGTCCCCTGCTCTTTTTATAAAAACGTAATCCTGCTCTCTGACATCTAGCCTTTCTACTTCATCCATATTATGCAGAGTTGCGTTGGAAATAGTCACTCCCCCAACTTTTACTGGTTGTAAATTAGCAACTGGAGTTAAAGATCCTGTTCTGCCCATTTGGAAAGATATTGAATTTATTTTAGTTTCTGCCTGTTCTGCTTCAAATTTTCTTGCTATGGCCCACCTAGGTGCTCTAGACGAAAAGCCCAGTTCTTGTTGAAGAGAAATTTCATTAATTTTTATCACGACTCCATCAATTTCATAGGCTAGTTGTTCTCTTTGCTTTGCTATCTTTGAAAAAGCTTTTTTTGTTTCTTCAAGAGTAGAAGCTAATGAAATTTCAGGACAAGTTGGCAGACCCCATTCCTGAAAGGCTCTGATAACTGAAGATTGACTATCAAAAAGAGTATTCCCATCAAGGTAGCCTAAACTATGACAAAAGACTTTTAAGGGTCTTGCACTTGCAACTTTTGGATTGAGTTGGCGCATACTTCCTGCAGCAAAATTTCTGGGATTAGCAAAAACCTTTTGGCCTTCTTCTTTAAATTTATCATTCAAATTGGAAAAATCTTTTTTTTCTACATATATTTCGCCTCTAATTTCAATTTCTTTTGGATAGGCAAAGTTCTTACTTTTTTTAAGTTGCATCGGAATCTCTTTCATAGTTTTTACATTATGAGTAACTTCCTCTCCAATATTTCCATCTCCCCTAGTTCCAGCTCGTGTGAGAATGCCATTTTGATAGACCAAACAGATTGCTATTCCATCGATTTTTGGCTCGCATGAATAACTGAATGCTTCTTTTCTTTTTAGTTTGTTTAAAAATCTCTTTTCAAAATCTTCTATATCCTGATCATCGAAGGCATTGTCCAATGAAAGCATAGGAATTCGATGATTAAATGGCCTAAGTCCAGATACTGGCTCTGAACCTACTCTTTCGCTAGGTGAATTAATTGCCTTTATATTTGGAAATTCACTTTCTAAAACAAGTAATTTCTTAAAAAGCTGATCGTATTCTTGGTCGGAGATTTCTGGAGAATCCTGATTATGATAAAGATCGTTATGTTTATTTAGTTCAGCAACTAAAGCTAAATATTCCTTTTTAACTTTTTGGCTTATAGCCATAAGGACTAAGCAAAATTTCTCAAATCAAAGTCTTCTGCTTGATGAGAGTAATGGTCTATCATTTGTTGAGTAAGAGGATTTCTTTCTGAATCAAAGAGATTTAGGTCTAATTTAGAAGCTAAAAGCTCAGCAAAAGTAACCATTTGGTTGAAGTTACTAATTGTATTCGTACCCGATACAGGACTTAGAATTAGTGTTAAAGCCGTTGTTTCATCATCTTCTTTTGAAGTATCAAATCTTCCTGGGTTTAACCCATTGACCAAAGAAAAAAAATGATCATCTGAAAAAATCCTAAACCATCCTCCCTCATTAGAATAATTAGAGCTATATTCCTCTAAGAGAGAGATCAAATGCTTATAGGCTATTGTCTTATCTTCTCCTTCTAAATTGATCACAAAGAGATTATCGGGGGCTTCGGGAGTTAATTGATCTTGAGGTTCTTCTATAGCTTCATTATCGTCAAATGATGAAATTTCGTCTCTTAGGCTATTTGGATCATTTTCTAAAGGCTCAAAAAGCTCGCGAGAATTTACTTTTTTGTTTATCTTTAAATTTGTTCTACTGCCAAAAAAGATTTTTCTTAGCATAAGCAATATTGTTACGGCAATTATTATTCCAAAGATTAAAACTATGATTTCGTTTAACATCATTAACTTGCAGCCATTTTTAGAGCTTCATCGACATCCACAGAAACCAATCTTGATACACCTGGCTCCTGCATAGTAACACCCATAAGGTGTTTACTTTTTTCCATTGAAATTTTATTGTGCGTTACGAAAATAAATTGAACCTTTTCAGACATTTCTTCAACCATATTGATAAATCTTGAAGTATTAAAGTCATCCAATGGAGCATCTATCTCATCAAGAATACAAAAAGGCGCTGGATTTAGAGAAAAAAAGCTAAATACCAATGCTATAGACGATAAAGCTTTTTCTCCACCCGATAATTGAGAAACATTTACGTTCTTTTTTCCTGGAGGCATAGCCTTGAAAAGCACTCCAGATTCTAATAAATCTCTTTCAGTTAATTCTAATTTTGCGAAACCACCGCCAAATAGTTTTGGAAAAAGCTCACCTAATTTAATATTTAGCTTATCCAATGTATCTTTAAATTTTGTTCTTGATTCCAAATCAATTTTCTTAATCGCCCCTTGCAAGGTTTCCAGCGCACTATTCAATTCAGACATTTGAGTATCAATTTCAGAGTTTCTTTCTTCTTCTAATTTGTATTCTTCAGCTGCAGCTAAATTTATCGGGCCGATTCTTTCTATTGAAGTTTCAATTTTTGAAATTTCTTCTACCAATGACTCTTCGGTCATATTTTCAGTAATTTCATCCAACAATCCTTGAATTTCATAATTATCGTTTTTAAGTTGTTCTTCAAAAATTGCTGATTCAGAAATAAATCCTTGTCTTTCTAATTTATATTTTTGAATATCTTTATTAAAGTCTTCAAGACTGAGATCAGTTTCGTGAATTCTTCGCTCGTTGGCTCTAATGCTTTCGTTTAAGTCATTAAAATCTTGTCTTAGTTTTGACAGGTTTCCCTCTACGTCTATCCTAGAGTCTAATAAGGGCTTAATATCTGCTTCAATTTTCTGTATTGGACCTTCAATCTCATATAGCTTTTCTTCAAGAGAGTTTTTTGCAGAAATAGTATTCAGCTTGGAACTTTCGATTGCAGATAATTTACTCTTAATTTCAGCTATTTTTACTTTGAAAGACGTAATTTCTGAACTCAAAGAAAGAAGTTCAGTTTTTTGAGCCTTAAACTTTTCTTCTTGATATTGAGATTGATGTTTAATTGATTCCTTTAGTTTTTCTAGCTTGTTCTTAATCTCAAGAGCAAAAGAATGAATTTCTTGGATATCGCTCTCTGTTTTTGTTGAGAAATCCCTTGTAGTCTCTTCCAAAGAAACCGTTAGATTTGACACATCAAGAAAGATTTTTTCCACAAGGAAATCCGGAGACATTGCCCCCTCAAGTTTAGAAAAACTTTCGTCTAAGGCTTGAAGTTCTGGTTCTTTTTTTGAAAGTTCTAATTCAGCTTCAGACAACTCTTTTGATAAATTATCTTTATCGGAAGAAAAACTATTTAAAGTCTCTTCCATTTGGTCTTTTTCTAAAAGAAGGTCTTTTCTCTTTTCTTTCAACAAAGATAATTCTTGTTCAGAACTAGTAAGGTCCGCGCCGCTAGAATAGTAATCCTGTTGAACTTTATCTATTTTTTGCTGAATTTCAGATTGAGTTACTTTAGATTTATCTATTTCGGAGTTAAGTGAGATTTTAAGAGTTCTTTCTTTTTCAAGGCTTGATTCAAGTTCTTTGATTGATAAATCTATATTTGAAATTTTTTCTTTTCTTGTTTGCCATGATATTGCTTTCAAAAGGCCTTTTTTTGACTTTTCTTCAGCTTTTAATGCTTCGTATCTTTCAGCTGACTTTACCTGTCTTTTAAGTTTTAAAAGCTGTCTTTCAATCTCATCTTTAAGATCTTTAACTCGACTGAGATTCTCTTTAGTTTTCTTAATTCTTGATTCGGTTTCTTTTTTCCTTTCGCGATAAACTGAAATACCTGCAACCTCTTCAATGTACATTCTTAGTTCTTCAGGTTTAGAGCTTATTAGCTTAGTCGCCATTTCTTGTTCAATGACTGCATAACTTCTAGGTCCGAGACCAGTGCCAAGGAATATATCTGTAATGTCTTTTCTTCTACATTCTGAGCCGTTTAAAAAGTAGATAGATCTTCCATCAATTTCTAAAACTCGTTTGACAGAAATTTCTGAATAGCTTGAATATTCCCCGCCTAATTTTCCTAGAGAATTATCAAATAAAAGTTCTACAGAAGCACGGCTCGAAGGCGCTCTGGATGATGATCCGCTAAAAATAACATCGGCCATATTTTCGCCTCTTAAATTTTTAGCAGATATTTCTCCCATAACCCATCTAACAGCGTCGATAATATTGGATTTACCGCAACCATTAGGCCCGACTACTCCGCTCATGCTGCTAGGGAAGGAAATTTTCGTGGGGTCCACGAAAGATTTAAAACCAGATAGGCTGATGTTTTTTAATCTCATCCTTGGATGTATATTTTAACCGATTTAGGCCTTTAAAACCCTATTTTTTCTAATTTTTAAGCTCTTTTAATGCAAGATTCATTGCAATAATCAAGGATTCTTTTTCTTTATTATTAGTAGAATTTTCAAGGGCTATTGACCAGCTTTTGAGGGCTTCCTCAAAGTTATTTTGTTGAAAATAATTTAAACCTTGAAGTGATAGAGCTCTTGTGTCGGATGGATTTAAATACAAAGCTTTTTCTACATGATTGGTGACGTCGCTACTGAATTTACCTTGCAACTCGTAATGTGACTCTGCCAGAAAAGAATGTACGCTAGAATCAATCAAATCTGGATATTCATCTATCAAAAAATTAAAACTTTTAATTGCCAATTTAAATTGTTCATCATAAAAAAATCTCTTTCCAGAAAGCATTACTTCTGAAGCATTCAAGTAATTAAAATCTATCTGCATATCACGCAGCTCATCCGAAATAAGAAATGCAGAGTAATCGTCTTGAAATGCGAATTTTTTTAAAGAGCCATAACCTTGTATCAGAAAAAAAAGAAAAAAAGAAAAAATGATGATTGCGAGGTAACTAATGACTTTAAAATTCATTTTTTTGAAAAATTGAAAAGAAAGAAAATACCAATACCAATTAGCAATAAGGGAAATCCATATAAAATTAAAATTGATATTTTATTTTCTGGCATAAACAAAATACCCTCTCCGTAAAGCTTAATTAAATTATTTTTAATTTCTTTGGGAGTTTTACCATTTTCAAGCTCAATAAAAATAGCGTTTTTCAAATCGTTTGCTATGTCGGAATCAGATTCTGCAATAGAGGATCCAGCACAAAGAGGACAACTCACTTCCTGCGATAGCTCAATAAAATCTTTCTCCAAATTTTCATTTGAAAACTCGTAAATATTCTTTGCTTCCAAGGAAAAAGATAGAAAAAAAACTGATATCAAGAACAACATTTTATTTCTTGATTAGGGGAATAAATTTATCTTTCCAAACTTTTTCAGACATGATGCCAATGTGTTTTTGTAAAATTTTATCCTTTTTAAGAAGATAAGTTTCTGGTGCCCCAGATACTCCGAGGTTAAAGCCATATGTGCCGTCTTGATCATAAAGATTTACAAAATAAGGATTTCCATATTGATCCAACCATTTAAATGCTTTTTCTAAATCGTCTTTATAGTTCAAACCAACAATGTTCCAACCTTCGGCTTTTTTTGCCATCAAAAAACCATGTTCTAACTTACAATTGATACACCATGTAGCCCAGACGTTTAATAAAGAAAATTCATTCTTTTTTAATAAACTTACATCCAGAAGATTTCCATCAAAGGTTTTTATCTCTCCTAAGGGAAGATTTCTTTCTGGAAAATTTACCTCTTTCTCTTCAAAAAGATTTATAAAAAAAATAGAGAAGATAAATAAAGTCAAAATTAAAGAAAAATAACCTATATATCTTGTGATTTTCATAAGCTTTTAAATCTAAACAAACTCAAAAATCCTCCAAAAGCCATTATCAAAGCTCCCAGCCAAATGAGTCTAACAAAAGGCTTCAATTGCGCTTTTACTACCCAACCCTCTTCAACCTGGTCGCCAATAGAAATATACAGATCTTCTTTAATAGAAGGATGTATTGCCGCTTCAGTCATTATTGATTTTGAAACCGGATAATACCTTTTCTCAGCAATCAAATTAAACTCCTGATTTAAATTTTCCACTCTGAAACTTACTTCATCTGATGAGAAATTTTGAGCAACGTTTTTTTCTTCTCCAAGGTAAGTGATTTTATAATTTTCCAATTCAAATGGCTTTTCCTTGAAGGCGATTAACTCTTTTTGAGATTCTAAAGATGAAACAAGTCCTATTCCTAAAATCATTACTGCTATTCCAAAATGTGAAAATCCCATTGATAAATTCACTTTTCTGGAATTTTTTATTTGTAAAAAAGCGTAATAAATTAGACCTGCCAAAATGCCAGAAATCATTAAGTTCGTTACTGTGATTGATACTGAAATATTATTTAAAAAGAGCGCACTCAAACTAACAGTCAATAAAATTAAAATTGCAAAATAAGCGTACATTGTCTTAGGTTCGGTTGTTCTTGAAGACCAATTACTAAGAATTCCAAATCCTTGAAAAAAAGCCAAAAAGAAAGCAATGGGTACGGTTACTGAATCAAAATAAGGCTTGCCTACAGAAATATCTTTTCCTCCAGAAAAGATCTCATAGATTATTGGATAAATAGTCCCAAAAAGAATAGCAACCGCCAAAATAATTAAAAATACGTTATTAATTAAAAAGAAAAATTCTCTAGAAAGAATAGATGCATATGTATAACTTAAATCGGTTAGTTTTGAGCTCGAGTAAATAATCAAAGAAAAAATTAAAACAAATAAAATTATGAAAAGAAGAATCAAGCCTCTTTCAGGGTCTAAGGCAAAAGTGTGAACTGAAGTAACAATCCCAGACCTAACTAAAAATAAGCCAATGTAGCTGGATAAAATTGCACCTAAAGATAAAAGCACCGTCCACTTAGAAAAAATATTTCTCTTAGAGGTGGCTATTGCAGAATGAATTAATGCCGTTGCAATAAGCCAGGGTATTAAAGAGGAATTTTCAACTGGATCCCAAAACCACCAACCTCCCCAACCAAGTTCATAGTAAGCCCACCAACTTCCCAGTGCGATACCCAAAGTTAAAAATGACCAAGAAATTACTGACCAATTTTTTAAATCGCTTGCCCAATTTTTATAACTTGGGTCTACGCAACGCGCCATCGCAATAGCAAATGGTAAAGTCAGAGCGGTATATCCAAGATAAAGGGTCGGCGGATGAATAGTAAAAGCAAAATCTTGCAGCAAAGGATTTAAATCCAAACCTCCTTCGGGAGAGAAAGGGAGTAATCTTTCGAAAGGATTTGAAGTAAAGATAACAAAACCCGAAAAAAGGGAAAATATGACGAATAGAAAAAATATGCCAAAACCAGATTGAGATTTTAAGTAGAAAATCAAAGTCCAGAGACTAAGAAATAAAAGATACAAAAGCATAGAACCTTCATGACCACCCCATAGTGCAGCAAATTTATAATAATCAGGAAGATTCTCATTTGAGTTATTTGCCACATACAAAACACTAAAATCGTCGGTTAAAAAACTTATTTCAAGACATATAAAACTCAATAGAACACTGAAAAAGAATAGATAAACTATTTTAGGAGAAATAATGAAATTGATATTTCTATAAAACGAGAAAGAGTTACCTAAGACATAAAAACTAGAAATGGTAAAAGCTAGAACTAAAAATAATAAACCTATTTCTGGAATCATTTTTCAAGAGCCTTTTTTACTTCTTTAGGAACATAGTTTTCATCATGCTTAGCTAAAATTTGATAAGCATCAAGACTCATCTTGTTTTTGTCAAAGTAGCCTGTAGCAACTACTCCAGCGTTTTCTTTAAATAAATCTGGAAGAATACCTGTGTAATTTACTGCAATAGATTTTTTTAAGTCAGTAATTATGAATTCTATTTCTAAGGAGTCTGTTGATCTTCTTAGACTTCCAATTTCAACTAAACCTCCTGCTCTAATTGCATTTCTTCCTTGAGGTGGACTCTCAAACAAATCTGACGGTGAGTAGAATAAATTTACATTGTCTCTGATGGCAAAATAAACCAAAACGAATGCAAGGGCTGAACAAAAAACTATGAACAGAACTCCATAAAGTCTTTTTAATCTATGTTGTTTCATTAATTTTTATCTTGGATTCGTTCTTTTTTATTTTTACCAGTGGCAAATAAATTAAAAGCAAAAAAATAAATCCTGTTATTGAAACAACCGACCAGATATGAATATTAAATTCTCCGAAATCCATAGTTAATTATTGCTTGAAAGTTTTTTGAACCATTCCTTGTTTTGCTCTCTGGAAGATATTTCTGCTCTCATAAAAAGCAGTCCAGTAAAAAAAACAAACAAATAAACACCTAAAATTGAGAGTAATAACGGGATAAGCATTTCACTGGAAATAGAGGACTCACCGGAAATAGATATGGATGCAGGTTGATGAAGGGTATTCCACCAGTCAACTGATTTTTTTACTATCGGAAGATTTACAACCCCAACCAAAGTTATTATAGAAACCGCGGTATCGGCAGACTTTCTTGAGGCAAAAGTCGATTGCATGCCAATGATTGCTAAATAAAATAAAAAGAGTACTAGAGTAGAGGTTAGTCGGGCATCCCATACCCACCAAGTTCCCCAAGTTGGCTGTCCCCAGATAGCTCCGCTTAGCAATCCAATAAAGGTAAAAGCTGCGCCTATTGGAGCAAGGCTTTTAATATAGACTCCTGCCATTTTCATACGCCATATTAAAAAAACTGCTGCTGCAACAGACATTGAATAATAGATGACTTGAGATACAGATACCGCTGGAACATGAAAATATATTATTCGATAAACATCTCCTTGAACCGCATCAGTAGGAGAGAAAAATAAGCCCCAAATAGAAGAAATGACTATCAATAAAATACTGAAAAATCCCACAATTGGAATTACTTTGCCAGAGATTTTGTAAAACCAGGGAAAAGACCCAAGTTTGTGATAAAAATTCTTTAATGCCTGAAACATATCTAATTAAAATGGAGTTTCAATGCCCCAACTGAAGCAAACAAAATAATCGGCAACAAAAAAACAAGTATTGCTGTAAGTAACAAAATGTTTGAAGAAAAGTTAATGCCATTCAATGAGTAATTAATCGCCTGAGTACCTAGTATCAAGACAGGCAAACTTAAAGGCAACATCAAGGCAGGTCCAGTGATGCTATTTTTTCCAAGTGAAAGTGCTCCAGCTAGCGCTCCAAAAAGACAAATGGTAGGAGTTCCAATTAACAAACTTATGATTAAAGGTTTTAAGCCCTCCTGAGGAAAATAAAGCAAAAAAACAGACGAAACAGAAAGGATGATGATTGGTAAACAACTAAAAATCCAATTCACAAAAATTTTTATCAAAACAATCAATGAAAGATTTTGTCTAGAAGCCAATAAAAGCTCAATGCTTCCATCTTCATAGTCTTCGGAAAATATATTTTGAAAAGATATTAAAGTGGATAACAGGACAGTAATCCAAATTAAACCAGGAGCTAAATTTTTTAATATATCTGGATCGTTGGAAATTCCAATTGGATACAAAGAAATAGAAATCAAAAAAAAGACCACTGGGCTAATGAAAGATGAAGACTTTCTCGAATAGATAAGAAATTCCTTTTTAAGTATTTTTATAAGATAGATCATCAGTTAAAAAGATTCATATCAATTAAAGGAAAATCATCACTAGATCTATCGTGAGATGAAAAAATAATTTTTGCTCCAGCATTTATTTTCATATCAAAGATTTCCTGAAGAAGATCAGTCGTTTTACGATCTAAATTATTGAAAGGCTCATCAAGAAGATAGAGATTAGCTGTTGAAAGCATAAAACTTGCAATGTTGATTTTTCGTTTTTGCCCTTCTGAAAGATATGCTGACTGAATATCAGCATGATCAATAAGGTCTAGTTGTTCGAGAACAGAATTAATCTGGGAATGAGGAATTTCAGGCAGTCTGATATCAAAATAAATGTTCTCTCTAGGTGATAAATTATTTTTTAATCCAGTTTTATGACCCGAATAAAATACTAAATTATCATCTGGAAAAGATAATTCTCCTTCATAATTTTTATAGATGCCTGAAAGAATTTTCAGCAAAGTTGATTTGCCAGAACCGTTGTCTCCTACGAGCTTAAAAACACTGTCGTTTGCAAATTCAAAGCTCAGATTTGAAAAAATATATTTATCATCAAACTTGTATGATAAATTTGCTGTTTTTAGCATCTAAATATGCGGTTATTACTAAAATTAATTAAATTCGGTCGTTATTATAACTATAATATCTATTCAAAATTTGAGTATTAAATATGGACTTTGGAAAGAGAATAAGTATAGAAGCCGTAGAAGAAGGTAATGAATTCATGCCTAAGTTCGATGGTCAGGGTCTTATTCCAGTAATAACTATGGAAGAAAGCTCAAATCTGGTCTTGATGCACGGTTATCTCAACAAGGAGGCTTTAAAACTCTCTATTGAGACTAAACAAGCCCATTATTGGAGTAGAAGCAGAGAGCAGTTGTGGAAAAAAGGCGAAACAAGCGGTCTTTATCAAAATATCAAAGAAATTCTTGTTGATGACGATCAAGATTGTGTGATTTTTAAAGTAGAAGTAGAAGGCTCAGGAGCAAGTTGTCACGTAGGTTATAAATCCTGTTTCTACAGATCAGTAGAAAACCTTAAAGACTTAGAGTTTGTAGAAGAAGAGAAATTATTTGATCCTGAGGAAGTCTACGAAGGACAAGAAAATCCTACCAAACTTTAAATTTAGCCCTTGTAGTTTAATCGGATAAAACGGCCGCCTCCTAAGTGGCAGCTCCAGGTTCGATTCCTGGCAGGGGCACCAAACAGTGAGTTATTAAGTTCTAGGCTTAGCTTCGTTAACTGTTAGTTTTCTTCCTTCAAGATCAGAGTCATTCATGGCTTCAATTGCTTCTGGACCTCCAGATTCTAATTCAACAAAGCCAAAGCCTCTTGATCTTTTAGAATCTCTGTCCGTAATGACATTTGCTGATATGACACTGCCAAATTCAGAAAATAATTCTTCTAATTGAGAGTTGTCGACACTCCATGGGAGATTTCCTACATATAATTTCATATTTACCTTTAAGTTAAGGCATTAAATACTAAATAAAAATTAATATCAGTTTTATTTAGAAAATTCTTCGAAAAAATTAAGTATATAACTAGAAAATTATCCCTCTTGTTTCCAAGAGGGATAAATATTTTTTATTTTGAAGCTTTGTCTATAGCTTGAGAAATATCTGCAATGATATCTTCGGCATTTTCAATACCGATTGATAATCTTACATATCCAGGTGTCACCCCTGCAGATAACTGCTCCTCAGGAGCAAGCTGACTATGAGTCGTTGTTGCTGGATGAATTGCAAGAGATCTTGAATCTCCAATATTTGCAACATGATAAAGAAGCTCTAAGGAATCAATAAATTTACTTCCAGCTTCTTTTCCACCAGGTAACTCAAAACCGATAAGTGCACCATAACCACCGGTCATGTATTTATCTGCTTTTTCCTTTTCAGCACCTTCAAAAAGACCAGGATAAGTAACTGATTGAACTTTTTTATTAGAAGCCAAAAATTCAGCAACTTGTTGTGCATTGTTAGCATGTTCGCGCATTCTCAAAGGTAAGGTTTCTAATCCTTGAATAAACATCCATGCGTTGAAAGGGCTCATAGCTCCGCCTAAGTCTCTAAGAAGTGTAGTTCTTAATTTGAGTAAGTAAGCAAACGGTAAGCCCATGTTTTTGGTCACTTGCTCATCCCAAACAACGCCACCATAGC
Source organism: Gammaproteobacteria bacterium (assembly GCA_019652555.1). Taxonomy (GTDB): domain Bacteria; phylum Pseudomonadota; class Gammaproteobacteria; order Magnimaribacterales; family AG-339-G14; genus MEDG-81. Next base: position 636,734 of record BPAJ01000001.1, read on the forward strand.
AAGGATCAGGAGTATTTAAGGCAGGCTGTCTGTCTGCGCCAGCTTTACCCCAATCAAAATTACCACCATCAAGGATAAGTCCTCCGATAGTTGTTCCATGTCCGCCAATGTATTTTGTAGTTGAATAGGTAGTTACTGCAGCACCGTGGTCAAACGGACGACAAAGAACTGGGGCAGCCGTATTGTCTACGATCAAAGGTATACCGTGTTTTCTACCTATTTCTGCAACTTCACCGATTGGAAATACTTGAAGTTTTGGATTAGGCAGAGTTTCTGCAAAATAAGCTCTGGTTTTATCGTCAGTAGCTTTTTCAAAATTAGCTGGATCTGTTGGATCTACAAATCTAACTTCAATTCCCATTTCTTTAAGATTGTTTTTAAACTGGTTGTATGTTCCGCCATACAAATGTGAAGATGAGACAATGTTATCCCCTGCTCTAGCAACGTTTTGAATTGAATATGCCGATGCTGTTTGTCCCGAAGAAACAGCCAAACCTGCTGCTGCTCCATCTAAAGCTGCCATTCTTTGTTCAAGAACATCACAAGTTGGATTCATGATTCGGGTGTAAATGTTTCCGAATTCTTGCAAACCAAATAGGCTTGCTGCATGAGCAGTATCGTTAAACTGATAACTTGTAGTTTGGTGAATGGGAACAGCTACCGAACCAGTAGTTTCATCATTACGCCACCCTGCGTGCAGAGCAATCGTCTCTAAATTTTTTCCTTCATATGCCATGGTTTATCTCCATAAATTATTAAAAAAAAACCTGTTTGCTTTCGCTAAACAGGTCAAAAAAAATCCTATTTAGCAAATTTTATAAAGCGTTTGCAAGTCGGTTAAATCAACGCTATAAATGCAATATACACAAAAATATCAAAAAAGAGAAAAAAAAATGAAAGATTTTGAAAGTTTGAAAACTTCTACAAAAAATAAAGTTTTAACGGTCGTCTTTAATAAACCTGAAAAAATGAATACCTTTTCTGGACAAATGTTAAAAGATATTTTGGAACTTCTTGATGAGGCTGAAAAAGATGATGACATTCGAGCAGTTATTTTTACTGGTTCTGGAAAAGCCTTTTGTGCCGGAGCTGACCTATCTTCAGGAGAGGATACTTTTGATATGTCCGACAAAGGCAAGGCTAAGACTGAAGTTAAAAGAGATACTGGCGGAATACTTACTTTAAGATTGTTTGACTTTAAAAAACCATTGATTGCAGCAATAAATGGAGCAGCTGTAGGCGTAGGTGTGACTATGACACTTCCGATGGATGTCAGAATATGTTCTGAGAAGGCTAAATTTGGATTCGTGTTTGCCAAAAGAGGAATCGTTCCTGAGGCTTGTTCAAGTTGGTTCCTTCCTAAAATTGTAGGTATTTCTAATGCTCTGCAGTGGTGCCTGTCTGGAAAAATTTTTATGCCTCAAGAAGCTCTAGACAAAGGATTGGTTACGGAAGTTACTCCAGAAGATAAATTACTAGAAAGAGCTGAAGAAATAGCAGCAGATTTTGTAGAAGCTACTTCTAGCCTTTCAGTGACTCTTATCAGGCAAATGTTGTGGAAAATGCTAGGCGCTGATCATCCTATGGAAGCACACAAAATTGACTCCCGAGGAGTATATTCACTTGGTAAAACCGGTGAAGCCAGTGAAGGCGTAATGTCCTTTTTAGAAAAGAGAGAGCCAAATTTTCCTGGAAGAGTTAGCAAAGATTTGCCTGAATTTTACCCATGGTGGGATGACAAAGAATTCAAATAATGTCCTGGAAAAAAGAAATTTCTCAAATTAAGCTCAGGGAAAAGCTGGCTAAGCAACAAGGTGGTCCTGAAGCGGTTAAGTTGCAGCATAATAAAGGACGTCTTACTTTACGCGAGAGAATAGATCTTTTGCTTGATAAAGAATCTTTTGAAGAAATTGGGAAAGTTGCTGGAGGAGCTGAATACGATGATGAAGGAAATCTAACCTCCCTCACTCCGGCAAATTTTATTTTAGGCTTTGGAAAAATTGATGGGCAAGATGTAATAGTTGGCGGCGAAGATTTTACAGTTAAAGGTGGTTCTCCTAATGCTGCAGGTTTAAGAAAGAGTGTTTATACGGAAGATCTAGCAGTTAAACATAAATTTCCCTTAGTTAGACTTCATGAAGGTGGCGGAGGCTCAGTTGCAGGACCTAGTAAAGAAAAGAAAGGTTATGGCGGAGATCCAGTTTTTGCTAGATCGAGATTTAAGTCTGTTGCCCAAACTCTAAAAGAAGTTCCAGTAGTTTCTGCTGCCCTAGGACCTGTCGCAGGACTGCCAGCCTCTCGTTTTGTTGGCTCTCACTTTAGAATAATGGTTAAAGACAATGCTCAAATTTTAGTTGCAGGTCCTGCTGTGGTCTCTAGAGCTTTTGGTAAAGATTTTACCAAAGAGGAGTTGGGAGGCTCTGACGTTCACAAAAAAAATGGTGTTACAGACAATATTGCTGAATCTGAAGAAGACGCTTTTAATCAAATTAAAAAATTTCTATCTTTCTTTCCAGCAAATATATATGAACTCCCGCCAAAAAAAGATTCAAAAGATGAGATAGACAGATCGGAAAAACTACTAGAAGAAATCATTCCTAAGGATAGAAAAAAAACCTATGAGATGAGAGAAATAATCAAAATGGTAGTTGATGATAAAGATTTTTTTGAAATGTCTAATTTTTTTGGAAGAGGAATAATCACAGGATTTGCTCGACTTAATGGTTTTTCAGTTGGTATTTTTGCAAATGATAGTAACTTTTATGCTGGATCAATGACTGCTGATAATGCAAAAAAAACTACTCGTTTCATTAAACTGTGCGATCAATTTAATATTCCAATTTTAACAATTGTTGATGAACCTGGTTTCTTAATCGGCAAAAAAGCTGAGGAAGATGCAACCATACTTCATGGAACTGAAGCAGTTTTGGCTGCTGCAGATTCCTCTATTCCATGGTGCACTCTCATGGTAAGAAAATCTTTTGGTGTTGCAGCTGCAGCTCACTTTGGAGAAGATCCTTATGTGTTAGCTTGGCCCTCTTCAGAAGCAGGTGCATTACCTTTAGAGGGAGGAGTTGCTGTTGCCTTCGGAAAAGAAATTGCCAAAGCAAAAGATCCAGAAAAAAAGAGGAAGGAAATAGAAGAAAAATTAGCAAAGTCTCAAAGCCCCTTCCCCAGAGCAGAAGCTTTTTCGGTGCATGAAATTATTGACCCGAAAGACACAAGGCAGTATCTTTGCTCATGGATTACTAGAGTCCAAAAAAGTTTAGAAGTAAAATTACTAGATAAATAAATAAAGAGGATAAATATGAAAGTTTGTGAAGAGTTTTATATAAATGGTGAATGGGTAAAACCCGTTAATGACTTAAAAACTTTAGATGTTATTAACCCTGCTACAGAGGAAGTCTATGGAAGAATTGCGCTAGGAGATAAAGATGATGTTGATGCAGCAGTAGAAGCTGCGTATAACGCTTTTGAAAGCTTTGGTTATAGTTCGGTTGACGAAAGAGTGAGCTTGCTTGAAAAAATATTAGAAATTTATCAAGGTAAATACGACGAAATTGCAGAAACTATTTCTTCAGAAATGGGTGCTCCGATAGGTTTATCTAAAGCTGCTCAAGCAGCTACTGGTCTTGGTCACTTTAGTACGGCTCTAGAAACTCTGAAAAATTATAAATTTGAAGAAGTTAAAGGCTCTGCGCTTATTAGAAAAGAGCCTATTGGTGTAGTTGGAATGATTACTCCTTGGAATTGGCCAATAAACCAAATTTCTTGCAAAGTCGGTCCTGCTCTTGCAGCTGGCTGTACTATGGTCCTAAAACCAACTGAAATTGCTCCATTTAATGCAATTCTTTTAGCTGATGTTCTTCATGAGGCGGGAGTTCCAAAAGGAGTGTTTAATTTAGTAAATGGTGATGGACCTTCTGTTGGTGAGGCAATGTCTGCTCACCCTAAAATAGATATGATGTCTTTCACAGGATCTACAAGAGCTGGAGTTGCAGTTGCCAAAGGTTCAGCAGATACCGTAAAAAGGGTTCATCAAGAATTAGGCGGAAAATCTGCGAATATCATTTTAGATGACGCTGATTTTGGTAAAGCTGTCACAAAAGGAACTGCACACATGTTCAATAATACTGGACAGTCATGTAATGCACCTTCAAGAATGCTTGTTCCTGCCTCCAGACAAGATGAAGCTAAAGAAGCTGCAAAAGCAGTAGCCGAAGGAATAGTTATTGGAGATCCTTCTGACGAGTCAACCAATATGGGACCTGTTGTGAGCGACGTTCAATTCAATAAAATTCAAGGTCTCATCGAGAAAGGTATTGAAGAAGGTGCTGAGGTAGTAGTTGGAGGACCTGGAAAGCCTGAAGGCTTAAATCAAGGCTATTTTGTCAAACCAACTGTCTTTGCAAACGTTTCCAATGATATGACCATAGCTAGAGAAGAAATTTTTGGACCTGTCTTATGTATCATTCCTTACAAAGATGAAGATGATGCTATAAGGATTGCAAACGACACTCCTTATGGGTTATCGGGTTACGTATCTTCTGAAGATCCTGAACATGCTTTAAGCGTAGCTAGAAGGATTAGAAGTGGAAATGTTCATATTAATAATAAACCTACAGGAATTGATGCCCCTTTTGGAGGATTCAAGCAATCCGGTAACGGAAGGGAATGGGGAGAATTTGGCTTTGAAGAGTTTTTAGAAATAAAAGCTGTAATGGGCTACGCCTCAAAATAATCAACTAAAATAAAATGACTATCTTGGTAACCGGTGGAGCTGGTTACATAGGTAGTCATTTTGTAAGGTACTTAGAAAGAAAAAAAATTGAATTTGTCATAGTAGACAATTTTTCAACAGGGCATAAAAAATTTGTAAAAAATAAAAAGTTTTTTGAGCTTGATCTTAAAGACCCTGAAGAGATAAGAGTAAATCTTCAAGATTTAGACATCACATCGATAGTTCATTTTGCAGGATTATCGATTGTCTCTGATTCTCAAAAAATGGAAAAAGAGTATTACGAGAATAATGTTCTAGCTTCTATGAACTTAGCAAAGTTTGCTGTAGAAAAAAAAATTAGAAAGTTTATTTATTCTTCGTCTGCAGCGGTATATGGCATCCCTAAAGAAATTCCTATTAAAGAAAATCATCCAACAAAACCTATAAATAATTACGGCAAAAATAAATTAGAAGTAGAAAACTTACTAAAAGATTTGTCTATGGAATTTCCTTTGGATGTAGTTTGCCTAAGATACTTTAATGCTGCCGGAGCTGACGACGATGGCGATTTAGGAGAAGAACATAATCCTGAAACACATCTAATACCAAATGTAATAAATTCAGCTTTGAATTCATCTGAATTTACGGTAAATGGTGACACTTATAATACTGACGATGGAACTTGTATCAGAGATTTTATCCATGTAAATGATTTAGCAAGTGCTCATTTATTATCACTGAGTTTTTTGGATTCGAATAAAGGATTTCATGTTTTTAACTTAGGTTCTGAAACAGGCTTTTCCATTATGGAAGTGATTAATGAATGTCAGGAATTATTGCAAACAAAAGTAAATTTTAGAGTTGGTACTAAAAGAGATGGGGATCCAGATATATTAATTGCAGATAATAAAAAATCAGTTAATAAATTAAATTGGAGATTAGAAAAGAATTCCTTAAAAGCTATAATCTCATCTGCAATCAAATACCATAAAAATGTCCTTTAACTCACTTCTAAAATCCTTTTTATTCATATTTTTGTCTTTACAAGGTTTTTCTGATCCATGGCTTACTGGAAAAAATGAGTTTGAAGTAAAAAAATTAGAGTATTTTTCCGTTAAAAATCAATTTTCTATCGATTCATCTGCCTACCCCATTCCCTTGGCGCTTATAAGGAATCCCAATGAAGATATGTTTAATAACATGTCATTAATGAATGAGTATATTGAAGTTGCAGATAAAATTATTCAAAGAGAATCAAAAAAATTTATCAATGAGATTGGATTCTCATCAAACTCAGAATTCAATCCGTTTAGGTTTATAGATAGTAAATTCAAAGATAAAAATTCTTTATTCTTTTCTACTTCTTATCTAGGAGAGAGATTTGCGTCTAAGATTTCAATTACAACTTTTGAAAATCCTTATGAAGAAAAAAAATATGATTTTAGTGATTCTTATCTTGCCTTAGTTTCAGGAAATTTTATTTTAGGTATTGGAAACTATGATAGATGGTGGGGTCCTTCTCACCATACAAGCTTGATCCTCTCAAATTATTCTAAATCCTCTCCTGGATTATTTATCAGATCTCTTGAGGGTTTTACTTCACCCCTCCCCTTGATTAGAAGTTTTGGAAAGTTGAATTTCTCTTTTTTTGCTAATCAGTTAGAAAGTAATCGAGCCATAAAAAATCCTTTTTTAATTTCTGGAAGATTTTCTTTCAATCCTGTCAATGGCCTAACTATCGGCCTGACAAGATCAATAATGTTTGGTGGTGATGGCAAGGATAATAGCTTTAAGGCTCTTTGGGACTCTATAAGAGGAGACGCATCGACAATGCAAGGTAAATCAGATGGAAACATCGACAATGAATTAGCCGGATTTGATATGAAATATAGTTTTAGTGTCAATGATCTAGTGTGGAGTTTTTACGGTCAATATATTGGCGAGGATGGAACAGATTACTGGCCCTGGCGAACTTTTTATTTAGCTGGAACAGAATTTATCTTTTTAAAAGCTGGCAAGTTAAATAGCGTTGTAATTGAATACGTTGATACTTATTACAACGGTCAAGATACCGGAACTAACATAATTTATGAACATAGCTCCTATACAAGTGGTTACAGATATAAAGGAAGTCCAATAGGAGCGTTTATCGATGGAGACTCAAATTACATGCATTTATCTCTTAATAGCGAAATAAATAACGTTACAAATATTGAATTTTCAATGTTCTACGGAAATTTAAATAAAGATAATAGTGGAACCAAAAATTCTTGGGGAACAGCAAATGAAGATTTTTATGGAATTGTTTTAAACTTTGATTTTAAGATAAATTCTAAAACTGAAATCGGGTTGAATCTTACCAGCCTAAGCGAAGCACTTTCATATAGAGGGAAAACTCTAGATAAAAATATTTTAGGTTTAGATTTTAAGTATCGCTTTTAACGCCCTAATTTACCTTGTCGATCGCATCTGTGACGACCAACCTTAAAACTTCTAACTGCTCCATGCTTAGTTTTTCTGCCATTAACTCTTTTTCTCCAAAGTCTGAAGCTAGATGGTTTTAAATTATTTCTCATAATAGTTATGAGCTCTCCGTGATTTATTGAAAATTCTTTTTCAATAACTTCGAATGGAGTCCTATCCTCCCAAGCCATTTCGATTATTCTATTGGTGCTTTCTAGATCAATGTTTTTTAAGGCTTTCTTCATTATTATCCCAGTGTGAAATTATCTTTTGATTATCCTCAATCCATCTTTCGAGCTGAAGAATTACATAGTCTTGGCCCATTACAAGATCAAAATTTTCTTGAGGCATTAAGTCTTTTTCTTTTGACATTAATTCAGCCAAAGCTAAAAGATTTTCTGTCTGTTCTTCGTATTCAACAAGCATCGGATTCTTTTTATCTTTGAAGGCATTTTGAATTTCATCAAGAAGAGCTGTTTTGAGTTCTTGCAATTCAAAAGCATCCATAATGCATTATAAAAAAGAATATTCAGTATATTTAAGAAATTTACTTAACTATGAATTTATTTCTAAACTAAGAAGCAACTGCTTCAAAGGCATTTGAAGCAATCTTAACGATTTCATTTATTTCTTCTTCGCCATGAGCTACTGATAAGAAATGATTATGATAACTTGTTAAATACAAACCACGCGAAAGGCATTCATCTGTCCATTGAATATGAAAATCTTTATTTTGATCTTCAATTCTAAAATATGGCATCGATGGCACTCCAGTGACTTTCATCTTTAGTCCAAATTCATCTCCGGCAGAAATCAGATCTTTTTTTAACTTTTCTCCATTAGCATTCATGATTTCTATGGCATTTACTCTTTGTAACTCTTCTAATGTTGCTTTGGAAGCAGCCATAGGAGCCGAATTAAAAAACTGTGTTCCACTAAAATAAACTCTATTTGCCGCATCTTTTAAGGAATCTTTACCAACCAGCGCAGAAATTGGATAACCATTAGCCATAGCCTTGCCCAAACAAACCAAATCAGGACTGAATCCAAAAGCATTATGAGAACCCTGAAGATCAATTCTAAATCCAGTTCTTACATCATCAACAATGATAATTATGTTGTGTTCCCTACACTTTTTTTGAATGTGTTCCCAATATCCATCATCAGGAAGAGAGTTATCCTTTGATGTTGGATGATCATATGGACTTGAAATAAAACACGCGATTTCACTACCAAAAGAAGAAATCATCTCATCAAATTCTTTGGTGCTATTCCACTCAACCGAGAGCACTTCATCGCTATCGGAATCAATAACTCCTGCATTGCTGCTATTTTGCATCCATCCATTAGCTCCGTGATAACCATTATTAATTTTTAAAATTTTTGATTTACCAGTTTCTGCTCTTGCGACCATAACAGCTAGTTGAGTACTGTCGCCCCCATTTTTTCCAAAAAGAGCCCAATCAGCAATATCGATCATATCTGTTAACGTTTCTGCTAGCTCAATCATTACTGGAGAAGCTACACTTACTGTATTACCTAAATCGTATTGCGATCGTGCAGCTTGATCTATTTTTGGGTTGTTATAGCCAAGGATCATCGGTCCCCAGCCACAAATTAAATCTAGATACTTGTTTCCATCAACATCCCAAAAATATGCATCTTTTGCTTTTGAAAAGAATTTAGGGCCTTCTTCTCTAACTGCATATTTATAATGACCAAAAATTCCACCTGGAATTAATTCTTGGGCTTTTGAAAAAAGTTTGTCGGATTTTTTTTGATTTAATTTCATTTACCTTACTACTCTATCAATAAATATGGCGGAGAGGGAGGGATTCGAACCCTCGATGCAGGATTACCACATACTCCCTTAGCAGGGGAGCGCTTTCAACCACTCAGCCACCTCTCCTATTACTTTTCAAGATTAAAAGCATCATGCAAAGACTTTACTGCCTCATGAGCAAGATCCTCTTTAACCACAACAGAAATTTTTATTTCAGAAGTTGAAATCATTTCAATGTTTATATTTTTTTCAGCTAAAGTTTTAAACATAGTAGCTGCAACTCCAGCATGCGATTTCATCCCAACTCCAACTAAAGAAACTTTGCTGATGTCTTCATTCAACTCAATTTCTCCTCCTCCAAATTCTTTAGATAAATTAGAAAGAATTTTTTTTGTTTCTTGAGATTTTTCGCGTTTTACAGTGAAAGTAAAGTCAGTAGTTTTATCTTCAGAAACGTTTTGGATAATAATGTCTACTTCAATACCTTTTGAACTTATAGGGTCTAAAATCTTTGCTGCAATACCTGGAATATCAGGTACTTTTCTAATAGTGAGCTTAGCATCATCGTTGGTATGCGTTACACCAGAAATTAAAGCATCTTCCATGTTTTCTTCTCCATTGATAAGTGTTCCTTCATCATTAGTAAAACTAGATTTTACCCTTATTGGCATATTATATTTACTGGCAAATTCTACAGATCTAATTTGCAAAACTTTAGCGCCTAAGCTTGATAATTCCAACATTTCTTCAAAAGTTAGTTTGTCTATCTTTTTGGCTTTTTCATAAACATTTGGATCAGTTGTATAAACGCCATCCACATCAGTGTATATCTGACATTCTTCTGCTTCCAAAGCAACAGCTAAAGCAACTGCTGAAGTATCAGAGCCGCCTCTACCTAAAGTGGTAATGTCTCCTTCTTCATTGATTCCTTGAAAACCTGTTATGACTGGAGTTATGTCTGCAGATATATCTTTGAGAATATTTTTTGTATCAATCGAATTAATTCTAGCTTTTCCATGATAGTCATCTGTTCTAAGACCAAGTTGAAAAGCAGTATAAGATTTTGAGTTAACTTTTTCATTTCTCAATGTCATAGCTAATAAAGCTACTGACACCTGCTCGCCTGAAGAAATCAATGCATCGTATTCTCTTGGATCAGGAATTTCTTGAACTTCTTTTGCTAGATCGATCAGTCTTTGAGTTTCGCCTGCCATAGCTGATACAACGGCAACAACTTTTTTTCCGTTCTTAGATGTATCTTTGATAATTTTCGCCACTGCTTTGAATCTGTCAGTATCAGCAAGCGAAGTTCCACCAAATTTTTGGACAACTATATTAGACATTGGTATTTTTAAATCTCAGTTAGAATTTTCTCAGCAGAAATTAATATTTCATCAAGTTTATTTGAAGCTGGTCCACCTGCTTGTGCAAAATCAGGCTTTCCTCCTCCTTTCGCTCCTATAATTTTGGAAAGCGAGTCTAGCAAATTTCTTGCATCATAAGTAGCAGTAATATCGTTTGATACGGAAACCAATATTGTTGATTTTTCTTCCATAGATCCAACGAGAATAATTATTAGATTACTTACTTCCTTTTTTAGACTGTCTAAACTACCTCTTAGTTTAGATAAATTGAGATTATCTATTCTTTTTGTAATTATGTTTATCTTTCCAACACTCTTGTAACTACCTTTTAAATCATCTAATAAATTCTGATAAATCTTTTGTTCATGTTTTTTTAAATCTTCTTTATAAGAATTTATTACTTTAGTTTTATCTTTTAAAAATATGGGTAAATCTTTGACTGAAACATTAAAAGTCTCTGCAGTATTAAGTAAGTCGGTTTTATTATCAGCCTTATCCTTGATTGCAAGATCGCCAGAAATAGCTTCTATTCTTCTTACTCCAGAAGAAATACTTGTTTCTGAGATTATTTTAAAACTTTTGATTTCTGAACTATTTTTTACATGAGTTCCGCCACACAACTCGGTGGAGTAATCTCCTGCTATTTTTAAAACTCTCACTTGATCGCCATATTTTTCTCCAAAAAAGGCAATTGCTCCAAGTTTTTGAGATTCTTCAATTGAAGTTTCAATTATTTGTGTATCCTCAGCAGATGTTATAGCTTGATTGACTTCTTGCTCGATCTTTGCAATTTCAGATTCTGAAAGTTTTTGTTTGTGTGAAAAATCAAATCTTAACTTCTCCTCGTTTACCAAAGAGCCTTTTTGTTGAACGTGTTCGCCTAAAATATTTCGCAAAGCAGAGTGCATAAGATGTGTTGCTGAATGATTGGAAACAATTGCCCTTCTTCTCTCTGTGTTTATCTCAGCTTTAACTCTGTCATTAAGATTTATTGAACCTTTTTTGATCTTACTTATATGAAGGTGAAAATTTCCTATCTTTTGAGTATCTAATACTTCAATCTCTAGACCCTTTGAACTGAGCTTTCCTTTATCGCCAACTTGCCCTCCAGATTCTCCATAAAAGGGAGTTGAATCAAGCACGATCATGCATTCCCCTTCTGAGGCAGATTTAACTTCTTTGCCATTTTTGAAAATTAGTTTAATCTCAGATTCGATCGAACTATCTTCGTAGCCGACAAATTTTGTCTCATCATCTAAATCAATTGCAGCAGGCAAGAGGGCCACAAATTTACTTTCTTTTTTTGCGTTTGCTCTTTGCGCTGCCATGAGCTTTTCATAGCCGGAAAGATCCAAGCTAAGGTCATTTTCCTGGGCTAAATCTCTAGTCAGGTCAACTGGAAATCCATAGGTATCATAAAGTTTAAAAATAAGCTCTCCGGGTAAAGTCGTTTTTTTTGAGTCTTTAATTTCTTCCTCAAGAAGTCTCATTCCCTGTTTTAAAGTTTCTCTGAATTGATCTTCTTCGGATTTGAGTTCCTGCAAAATAACAGTCTTGTTTTTTTTGACTTCCGGATAAGTTTCAAATAAAGATTCACCCAGCGTGTCAAAAATATCCGCAAAAGAAAAATCTTTTTCATTGTTTATTTTGTAGGCATGAGTCAGAGCTCTTCTAATGATTCTTCTTAAGACATACCCTCTTCCTTCGTTGCTTGGGTTCACGCCATCAGAAATTAGAAAGACAGATGATCTTAGATGATCTGCTATAACTCTTAATGAAGGATTCAAAAGATTTTTTTCATTTAATGTTTCAGCAATTGATTCAATAATGTTATTAAAAATATCCGTTTTATAATTGTCGCTAGTTTTTTGTAAAACTGCAGTGATTCTTTCCAAGCCCATTCCAGTGTCAACACATTGCTTAGGAAGATTGGAAAGTTTGCCATTGTGATCTCGGTTATATTGCATAAAAACCAAGTTATAAATCTCCACAAACCTTTCGCCAGTGTCTACACCTTCTTGTGGTGCTTCTCCCGGAAGATCCTCACCATGATCATAAAATATTTCTGAACATGGGCCACATGGGCCTGTATCTCCCATTGACCAAAAATTGTCTTCAGTAAGCCTTGAGAGTCTTTCAGCAGGAAATTTTATTTTTTTAAGCCAAATGTCTTCTGACTCTTTGTCATCAACATGCACTGTTACCCAAAGTTTATCTTTATCAAGTTTAAATTTTTCTGTGAGAAGTTCCCAAGCTAATTCTATTGCTTGCTCTTTGAAGTAGTCCCCAAAACTAAAATTTCCAAGCATTTCAAAGAAAGTATGATGTCTGAGAGTAAAACCAACATTATCTAAGTCGTTATGCTTTCCCCCTGCTCTCACACATTTTTGAGATGAAGTTGCCTTATCAAATTTTACTTTCTCTGTGCCGAGGAATACATCTTTAAACTGATTCATCCCAGAGTTGGAAAACATTAAGGTGGGGTCATTGATGGGAACAAGGCTGGAACTCGCTACTTCTTTATGCCCCTTCTCAACAAAAAAATCTAAGAAAGTCTTTCTTACTTCAGATGACTTCACGTTATTTAACTAAAAATTTCTGATAAAAAATCTTTAAAGATTTTCCAAGATCTCTGATCGGCATCTTGCGAATAAACCGTCCCGAAACTTGGATCATTGGCATCAGGATTTGTAAAAGCATGCATGGCATTGCCAAAAGAATGCAATTGCCAATCAACACTCTTTTTATTCATTTCCTCAGAAAAAGAGTCAATCTGATCTTGGCCTACCATAGGATCTAAATGGCCATGAAGCACTAACAGTTTCGCGCTAATGTCTTTATCTTCAAGGTCTTCCGAACCGGATAAAAAACCATGAAAACTAACGGCCCCTTTTAAATCCACTCCACTTCTAGCAAGGTCTAAAGAAACCAAGCCGCCAAAACAGTATCCCATAATCGCAATGTTTGAAGTGTCTACTCCTTCAAGTTTTTTTGCTGCCTCATATGCGCCAACAATAATCTGAGATAAATTTTTTCTATCGTCTAATAAAGGTTGCATCATCGATTGATTCTCCTCATTAGATCCACCAACCTTTCCGTCTCCATACATATCAATTGCAAATGCATTGTAGCCATCATCAGCAAGCTTATTTGCTATACCTTCAACAAATCCATCTCTACCTGCCCAAGTGTGAGCAATAAGAACACATGGAGCGTTTTTAACCTCTGGCTTTACATGTAACCCCTCAAATGTCTTAGAATTTACTTCATATGATACAAGTTTGGTATTCATCAATTTTCCTCCTTTAAACCTGACTTAAATCTTTTTCCATTTTCTACATAATGTTCTGCTGAGCCTTTCAAAATAATCTTTAAATTCTCATCAACCTCTTTCTTAACTTTTCCAGGAGATCCCATAACAAGCGAATTGTCTGGAATTTTTGTTCCCTCTGTGAGAAGAGTATTTGCACCTATTAAACAATTATTTCCAATTTCTACATTGTTCAAGATGACTGAATTAATGCCAATTAACGAATTGTTTCCAATAGTGCAACCATGAAGCATGACTTTATGGCCCACTGTGACATTTTCTCCAATAATAATTGGGCTTCCAGGATCAACATGCAAAACCGATAAATCTTGAATATTTGAACCTTTGCCAATGATTATTTTCTCTACATCACCTCTGATTACCGCTCCAAACCAAACGCTTACATCTTCTCCGAGCTCTACTTGACCCAGAACAGTGGCATTTGGAGCAATATAAAAATTATCTCCGGCAGTTTTAACTTTATGCTGGTCTAAAGTATAAATCATCTATATCAATATCTATTTCCATTAACTCCAGAAATTGTAATGTAAAACCTAAAGTTAATCCCCAAATTTTCTGATTTTCATAATTTATAACTGGCGTCTGAAAGGTTTCGCCACTTGCATTGGTTATTTTGTTTGATATCAAAGGATCTTCTTTGAGATAGTTTAAAGGAACAGAAAAAATCGTTTCTACCTCTTTAGGATCTTTTTTAAATTTTAAACTTCCAGCTGCGTAACCTACATAAGGCGTGACACTTATTCCAAATCTAGATTCTTGAGGATCCATCCGACCAAGTATTCTTATTGAATCAGGTTCAACTCCAATCTCTTCATGTGTTTCCCTTAAAACAGTTTCGATTAGGTTTCTATCCTCCTCTTCTTTTTTCCCTCCTGGGAATGCTACTTCTCCTGCATGGGAAGGTAATTTTTTAGATCTTTCAGTAAAAACGATTGAATAGTCATCCTCATTATCAGTTATTAAAATTAATACTGCTGCTTGAGGTAATTTTTCATCCGACTGCTTCGGACTCAAATCATTTAGTCTTTTTTCTATGAAAGGGATCATTATGTTAATAAAAGGTATTGAATTATACTTGCTTACTTAATTTAAGCAGGAAAAACTTTGAAATTTTGTACCCAATGCGGTGGTCCCGTATCTAAAAAGATACCCCAAGATGACAATCGAGAAAGATATGTATGCGACGATTGTGGATTTATTCACTATCATAATCCAAATGCAGTCGTAGGAACTTTGCCCTACTGTGGAGATAAAGTTCTTTTATGTAAAAGAGGGATAGAACCAAGAAAAGGTTTATGGACCTTACCTGCTGGTTTTTTGGAATTAGGAGAAACTTTACAAGAAGGAGCTTTAAGAGAAACCAAAGAAGAAACCAATTCAACTGTAAAAATAGATGATATTTATTTTATGTTTGATATTCCTCAAATTGGACAATTTTATGTTCTTTATAAAGCTTCTATAGAAGAAAATTCTTATTCTCCAACAACGGAAAGTCTTGAAGTTGAATTGTTTTCCTATGATGAAATACCTTGGGATGAACTAGCCTTCCCTTTTGTACCCATTGCTCTCGAACAATTTTATGAGGATTTAAATGAGGGCTATTTTCCTCTAAGGATCAGAGAGTTAATAAAGAAATAGTTTAACTATAAAAATTTCTGGCATTTAAAAATAATTTGAACCAAGGACTATGCTTTCCTTTTTCATTAGTCCAGGACAATTGATTATTTAAAAAACTTCTTTCAGGATGGGGCATCATAATTAAAAATCTTCCATCATCATTTGTCACCGCAGTAATGCCATTCGTGGAGCCATTGGGATTTTCTGGGAATTCTTTAGCTTCTATACCTTTATTTGTGCAAAATTGCATTGGCACCAGATTATCAGAGATTATTTTTTTTGCGCTTACGTGTTCAGGAAAAATCATTTTACCTTCTCCATGATTTACAGGAACTAAAAGCTGAGAACCTTCCATGCCATTAAAAAAATTGGAATTGGATTTGTTTATTTTTACTTGAACCATTCTGGCTTCAAATCTATTGCTGTTATTTCTTTTTAGTTTAGGCCAATGTTCGGAGCCTGGAATTAATTCTTTAAGCTCTGACATAACCTGACATCCATTGCAGATTCCCAACGCAAAAGTATCTTGTCGATGAAAGAATTCAGAAAATTTATCTTTAAGCTTTGAATTAGATTTTATTGACTGCGCCCACCCTCTTCCTGCTCCAAGGATATCGCCATAAGAAAAACCCCCTGGAAAAGCAAGACCTTGAAACTTATCTAAAGAACTCGAATTATCTAGAAGATCTCTCATGTGAACATCAATAACTTTGAAGCCAGCTTGAGAAAAAGCAGCTGCCATTTCTAAATGAGAATTAACTCCTTGATCTCTCATGATGGCTATTTTTGGAGCCCTACTTAGATATCTTTTATTCAATTTAAAATTAAATTTTTGAGTAAGCTTTGACCTCTTTGTATCAAGCAAAAATCTATGTTCTTGTTTTGTTGTTTCTTGATTATCTCGAAGTAATTTGATGTTATAAGAAACGCTTGACCATGAATGCATTAAAACTTTATGACTTATTCTTAAACTTTGGCTAGAAGTTTTAAGAAAAAGATTATTTGTATTATTAGTTGAACCAATATTAAAAAAAGAATTCTTTAAACCTAGTTTTACTAAATCTTTTTTAAACTCAGAAAAATCTTTTTTGTTAATCTGAAAAAGCATACCTAACTCTTCAGAAAATAAATTGTTAGATTCTTTTAAGAAAGAAATTTTGGAAAGATCAAGATTTAAACCACACCCTCCAGCCAGCATCATTTCAACTGCGGAAACAATTAAACCGCCATCTGAAATATCATGGAAAGAGAATATTCTTTTTTTATTGATCTTAGTTGCTAAGTAATTATAAATTTTTGGAAATTCTTCTATACATTCCAAATTAGGAGTTTCAAGATTTGTTTGTTGAGTTACTTCCGAGAAAATAGATCCCCCCAGACGTTTTTTTGTTTTTGAAAGATCTAAGTAAACTAATGAAAGCTCATTATTATCTATCAATTGGGGCGTAATGCTTTTTTTGACGTTTTTTATTTTTGTAAAGGCGCTGATTATTAAACTTTGTGGGGATAAATTAGTTTTTTTATCTTTTTGCCATATTGTTTTCATTGATAGCGAATCTTTTCCAACGGGAACGGCTATTCTCCAAGGATTGCATACTTTTTGAGTAAGCTCTTTTACTGTATTGAATAAATCTGTTTTTCTTTGAGCATTGTCTGGACTTGCCATCCAGTTTGCGGATATTTTTATATCGGATAGTTTAGATACTCCTGAAGGCAAGAGATTTATTAAAGCCTCTGCAAGAGCTAATTTTCCAGCTGCGACAGGATTAGAAATTGCAATTGGAGACTTTTCTCCCATTGACATAGCTTCTCCAGAATTTGTATTGAAATCTGACAATGTAATTGCATGGTCAGCCACGGGAACTTGATATGGACCAACAAATTGGTCCCTGTAAGTTAAGCCTCCTACACTTCGATCTCCAATGTTTATTAGAAAGCTTTTAGAACCAACTGTAGGATGTCTCAATACATCTAATAGAGTTTTTTTAAGATTTATTTTTTTAGATTTATCAAAAGAGTCTGTCTTTTTGTCTGAGATAATTTCGTGGGTGTTTTTTTCTTTATATCCAAAAATAGTATCCATAGGCAGATGGATTGGAAATTTTCCGGTTTTGCTATCTTTAAGTTTAAAAGTTTTTTTAGCTGTTAGAGTTCCAACAACCGCGTGGGGACACTTTTCCCTCTCACAAAATTCTTTGAATTCTTTTAAAGAATCTTTTTCCACAGCTAAAACGTATCTTTCTTGTGATTCGTTAGACCATATTTCTAAAGCCGACATAGAATTGTCAGCAAGAGGAATCTTTCTCAAATCAACACTAGCTCCCATGCTGCAATCTTTTGCCAACTCTGGTATTGCATTTGAAAGGCCTCCAGCACCAACGTCATGAATGAATAAAATAGGATTTTTTGATTTTTTTAAAGAACATAAATTGATGACTTCTTGGCATCTTCTTTGCATTTCAGGATTAGATCTTTGCACTGAAGCATAGTCCAAGGATTCGTCAGAAGAACCTGCTTGGACTGAAGAAGCAGAACCTCCACCTAGCCCGATCAAATAACCAGGTCCTCCTAAAACAATAATCTTTGTTCCAGGTTTAACCTTTTTTTTGAATGTGTTGTTTGAACTTATACTTCCTAATCCTCCAGCGATCATTATTGGTTTATGAAATCCATAGTGAGTTCCATCATTTTTTTGTTCGAAAGATCTGAAATAGCCATTTAAATTTGGTCTTCCAAATTCATTATTAAATGAAGCTGCCCCTAGAGGGCCCTCGATCATTATTTTTTTTGGTGAAGAAATTCGTTTAGGGCGATCTTCTTTAAACTCCCATTTTTCTTTTAAACTTTCAAGTCTTAAATAAGATACAGAATATCCAGTTAAACCGGCTTTTGGTTGTGCTCCAATTCCTGTAGCTCCTTCATCTCTTATCTCACCACCAGATCCTGTAGCAGCTCCTTCAAAAGGAGAAACTGCAGTTGGATGATTGTGAGTCTCAACCTTTATACAAATATTATGTTTTAAATTCTTAGTCTGATACTCTCTCTTATCTGTATCTAAATGAAATTTTTCTGAACTTTCTGATTCAATTACTGCTGCATTATCATCATAGGCAACGAGCACTCCATCTTTAAAATTCTTATGAGTAGATTTTATTTGTTGAAATAAACTTGGTTCATTTTCTTCAGATAAATTCTGCCAAGAAGCATTAAAAAACTTATGACGACAGTGTTCAGAGTTTGCTTGAGAAAACATCATCAACTCTACATCTGTAGGATTTCTTTTAAGAGATTTATAACTATTTACTAAGTAATTGATCTCTTGATCATTCAAGCCAAAGCCAAATTTTTGATTAGCATCGATATAGCTTTGATAACTATTTTTTAGATATTTGAAAGAAAATGAATTTTTATTGGGTTTGGTAAAAAAAGATTCAATGCTTTTTAATCCAACTGAAAACTCTTCAGTAAGATAATCAAAAGGGAAGTTTTCCTTTTTAAGTAATTTTTCAGCAAAGTCTTCTGTTTCTAAACCTTTGATTCTTTCTATTCTTTGGACCTCATTTAAATTACAAGAAGTAAAAATATCCTCAGTTTTCGAAGACCAGGGTGATTGTGAGCCATTCCTTGGCGAGAGAAAAATAATATCTTTTGAAAATCTTAACGAACTATTGGCGTTTATATCCAACAACTCGTAAATTTTTTCAACTTTATTTTTTGGAATATCTTTCCAAGCTTTATTTAAAAGTAAAAGATAAAAATAATTTAAAGAGAGATAGTTTGAATTTTCTTCTGAAAGGACTCTTTCGCCAGCAATAATTACTGTTCTAGAATTTAAAACTTTAAAGGGCATCTAAAAAAGAAAAATTATACCTCAAAACAAAAGTATTATTTTCAGCTTAGTAATAATTTTTCTTTGAGATTTGATATTTTATCTCGCAGAGAGGCTGCTTCTTCAAATTCTAATTTGTTTGCATGGCTTAGCATCAATTTTTCTAAATCATCAATTTTTGCCGATAAATCTTTAGGATTTAAAAATTCTTCATCTAGTTTGTCTTCTACTTTTTTTATGAATTGTTTTTTGGAAGAAAGTTTTGAGCCTTCCATAATATCTGTAATTGGTTTGTAAATTCCTTGAGGCTTTATATTATTTTTTTTATTAAATTTTTCTTGAATCTTTCTGCGTCTTGCAGTTTCATCAAGAGTCCTTTGTATGGAGCCTGTAATTGAATCAGCATATAAAATCGCATGACCTTTTTCATGTCTTGCTGCCCTGCCAATGGTTTGGATCATACTTGTTTCTGACCTTAAAAAACCTTCTTTATCGGCATCTAGAATTGCAACTAGAGATACCTCAGGAAGATCTAATCCTTCTCTCAAAAGGTTTATTCCAACAAGCACATCAAAATTACCCATTCTGAGCTCTCTTAAAATTTCTACTCTTTCAACGGTATCAATATCCGAATGAAGATATCTGACATTGATATCCCTTTCGAACAAATATTGGCTTAAATCTTCTGCCATTCTTTTTGTTAAAACAGTGGCTAGCACTCTTTCTTTTTTTTGTATTTTTTTCTGTATTTCAGATATCAAATCATCGACTTGATTTGTCGCAGGTCTTATTTCAATAGAAGGGTCTAATAAGCCTGTTGGTCGAGCTATCATCTCAATTAACTGATCTAGGTGATTATCTTCATATTCACCAGGAGTGGCTGATACAAAAACCTTTTGTCCAGACATTGATTCCCATTCATCAAAGCGTAAGGGACGATTATCTAGGGCGCTGGGTAATCTGAAACCGTAATCAGCTAGAGTTTCTTTTCGAGATCTATCTCCTCTATACATGCCCTTAATTTGAGGAAGCGAAACATGTGACTCATCGACAAACACAATAGTGTCTTCAGGCAGATAGTCATATAAAGTTGGCGGAGCCTCTCCTTCGTTTCTCCCAGATAAATATCTTGAGTAGTTCTCTATTCCTGAACAATAACCAAGTTCTTTGATCATTTCCAAATCAAACTTTGTTCTCTCCTCAATTCTTTGAGCTTCAATATATTTTTCATTTTTTTTAAAGTATTTAACTCTTTGTTGCATTTCAGAGCGTATTTTTTTCATGGCAGAAAGCATGATATCTCTGGTAGTTACATAATGAGTTTTTGGAAAGATTGTTGCTCGAGGAACATCTCTAAAAATTTCACCCGTTAGAGGATCAAAAAATTTCAAGGATTCAATTTCTTTATCAAAAAATTCAACTCTCAGAGCTTCTTTTTCAGACTCTGCAGGAAAAATATCTACGACATCGCCTTTAACTCTGTAAGTAGCTCTTTTAAATTCAATATCATTTCTTGTATATTGCAGTTCTGCCAGCCTAAGTAACAGCTTGCCGAGTTCTAATTCATCTCCTCTGTCTAAATGGAGAACCATTTTCAAATAGGATTTTGGATCTCCTAGCCCATAAATTGCTGAAACCGTAGCAACTATAATTACATCTCTTCTTTCGAGTACTGCTTTTGTTGCAGATAATCTCATTTGTTCAATATGTTCATTTATGGAAGCATCTTTCTCTATGAAGACATCTGAAGAAGGTACATAAGCTTCAGGCTGATAGTAATCATAGTAAGAAACAAAATACTCAACAGCATTGTCAGGAAAAAACTCTTTGAATTCTCCGTATAGCTGAGCAGCAAGAGTTTTATTATGAGACATAACAATAGCCGGTCTTTGTAAATTCTCAATGACATTTGCCATAGCAAAAGTTTTACCTGATCCTGTAACGCCTTTTAAGGTTTGATTTAAGAGGCCAGACTTCAAACCCTTTACAATTTTTTGAATTGCCTGAGGTTGATCCCCTGAGGGTCCAAAATTGGATTTAATTTTAAATGACTTGCTCATTATTTAATTTTTTTGCTTATAATACATTCCTTTTTCCGCGATAGCTCAGCTGGTAGAGCAAGTGACTGTTAATCACTGGGTCGCAGGTTCGAGCCCTGCTCGCGGAGCCAAAAGATACAATGCCTATTTATTCTAGCGAATCATCTGAACCATACAAATTAAGTCGATCAAGAATTGAGAATTTTTGTAAATGTAAAAAATGCTTCTACTTAGAAGAAAAACTTGGTATTTCAAAGCCAGCCCAGTTTCCCTTTAATCTGAATAATGCTGTGGATGAATTATTAAAAAATGAATTTGATAACTTTAGAGGTACCAAAGACAATCATCCCTTAATAGTTGAGTATGGCATCGATGCGAAACCTTTTGAGCACCCAGAAATTGAAAATTGGCGAACTAGAAATAAAGGCATTGGTTTTTTAGATAATGACACAAACTTATATTTTTATGGCCTAGTTGATGATGTTTGGATAAGTACGGTAAATGAAAAACTCATCATTGTGGATTACAAAGCAACCTCTAAAAAAGGCGAAGTATCTTTGGATGCTCCTTGGCAAATTAGTTACAAAAGACAGGTTGAAATTTATCAATGGCTTTTTAAAAAAAATGGTTTTGATGTTGAAGACATTACTTATTTTGTCTACTGCAATGGTAGAGCTGACAAAAAGGAATTTAATAACCTTTTAGAATTTAAAACTAAGGTCATTAGCTATAAAGGAAATACTGACTGGATAGACCCAGTTACAAGAGAGATAAAAAAAGTACTAGATGATGATAAAATTCCGGAATCAAATCCTAGTTGTGAATATTGCAGATACATAACTAAAGCTAATTTATAGGAGAAACATGGAATTACTATACGCGACATTAGTCTTCTTAATTGGCTTGGGCGTCTTGATCTCCGGAGCTGAGATATTTATTCATCATAGTGCGCAATTGGGAGCTAAATTAGGAATAAGCGACGTTATTGTAGGAATTACTCTAGTCGCCCTTGGTACTTCTATTCCAGAAATATTTGTTAGCGTTTCTTCAATAATTAATGATGCGCCTGCTCTTGCTTTAGGAAATTCAATTGGTTCTAACATAAGCAATATTGCTATTATTTATGGGTTAAGTCTTTTTTGGTTGGCTTCCAAAACGCTAAATATAAGTCTAAGAAATATTTTTATTTTGATTTTAAGTGTCTTGATTGCTGGTTGGGCTCTTTACGATTTAACAATTTCTGTTGCCGATTCGATAGTGTTCATAGCGCTGTTTATCCTATTTGTTTTAAACCTCTTTAGAGAGAAGCCTGAAGAAGTCCCAGAAAATACTCACAAAGATGAGTCTTTTACTAAAGTGTCCCTTTTGATTCTGCTAAGTTTGATTTTATTAGCAGTAGGTTCTGAGTTGACTGTACGAGGAGGAGTTGACTTGGCAATAGGCCTTGGTATTCCCGATGCTGTTATTGGCCTTACTATGATAGCGATTGGTACAAGCTTACCTGAATTAGCAGCTTCCGTTTCTGCTCTCAGAAGAAGTAAAGGAAATATGGTTGTCGGAAATATTGTGGGCTCTAATATTTTAAATATAGTGCTAATTTTTCCAATAATCGGGATTGGCTCAACAGCTGTTTTTGATCAAGAAATTTTTAACCGAGACTTCATGGTTATGAGTGCATTAACAGCGGCTTTCATTTTATTAGTAACTGTTGGGAGAGGAGAAGGAAGTTTAAAAAAAGTTTTATATCCTGTATTTGCTATAGGAATGTTTGTTTCAATGGGTTTTTATCTAACTAGCTTATTTTAAGACTTTTTTTTCCAGATCGTTTTTCCATCGAGATCTTCCAAGACAATACCTTTTTTTAGTAATTGATCTCTTATTTCATCTGCTAGATCAAATTTTTTGTTTCCTCTGGCATCGTTACGATCACTAATCAGCTTTTCGATTTCTCTATCTGAAAGTTCAAGCTCTCCATATTTAAAATAATTTTCTGCTTCATCTAAAAGTAACCCTAAAGAATTAAGCAATACTTTAAGCGTAAATAACTTATCAGATGATAGGTCTCCGCCGCTTTCAGTATTTGCTGCATAAGCTTGAAGTAGGGAAAGAGCCTTGGGAGAGTTGAAATCATCTTGAAAAGCAGAAATGAATTCTTCTCTAAAAGTTTTGTCTTCATTAAATTTTCTAGGTGTTTTTATATCACTGAATAATGTGTAGAACTTATCTAGAACTCTTTTTGCATTTTCCAAACCTTCTTTTGAATATGATATTGGGCTTCTGTAATGCGTCAAAAGAAAAAATAACCTTAAAACCTCTGGATGAAAGTCTTTTAAGATATCTTTAACCGTAATAAAGTTTTTCAAAGATTTAGACATTTTTTTGTCTTCAATTCTCAATGGACCGGTATGCATCCATAAGGATGCAAAATTTCTCTCAGTTGCACACTCTGCTTGAGCTATTTCATTTTCATGATGGGGAAACTTTAAATCTAAGCCTCCTCCGTGAATATCGAACTCCTCGCCAAGGTATTTTATGCTCATTGCAGAACATTCAATATGCCAGCCAGGTCTCCCTTCTCCCCAAGGAGATGGCCAAGTAATCCCATCGGTATCCATTTTCCATAAAACAAAATCCGCTTCATGTTTTTTATTGAGATCCTTTATTGTTCTTTCTGCAGCAGATAGCTGATCTAAAGTCCTGTTGGCCAATTTTCCGTAGTCTTTAAATTTTTGTATATCAAAGTAAACATCCGATTCGTTCTTCCTATATGCATAGCCTTTTTCTTCAAGAGATTGAATCATAGAAATGATCTCTTCAATATGGTCAGATACTTTTGGCTCAACGTCAGGAGAATCAATACCCAGAGAAAAGAAATCATCGTGCATTTCTTTAATAAACTTCTTAGAAAAATCTAATGCTGGAATGCCCTCTTCTTTGGCACGATTTATAATTTTATCGTCAACATCTGTGATATTTCTTACATATTTTACTTTGAAGCCTACGAACCTTAAAAATTTGACAATTACGTCGAAGTTAATAAAAGTTCTTGCATGCCCGATATGCACATCGTCATAAGGAGTTAACCCGCATATATAAATACTGACTTCTCTTTTAATTTTGGGCTTAAAAGTCTCTTTTTTACCTGTGAGTGAATTGAATATTTTCATTTTTAAGTGAAGCTAGATAAGGGTATGATTAATTATGAATGAAATAATACTTTTAACTATCACTACTTCCTTAGGTAGCTTTGATATTGAACTTTACCAAAAAGAAGCGCCCATAACAGCTAACAATTTTGTTGAATATGTGGAGCAAAATTTTTATGAAAATACTTTATTTCACAGAGTTATTCCAGGCTTTGTAATTCAAGGTGGAGGTTTTGAAATAGGTATGTCTCCTAAAGAAACCAATCCACCAATTAAAAATGAAGCAGATAACGGTCTCAAAAATGATAAATATACTTTGTCCATGGCGAGAACTCAGGATCTAGATTCAGCAACATCTCAATTTTTTATTAACCTTGTCGATAATAAATCATTAGATTACCCTTCAATGGGGGGATATGCGGTTTTTGGAAAAGTTATTTCTGGAGAAGAAGTTATTGATGAAATTGCATCTGTTAGAACTACAAACGTTGGTCCTTATCAAGATGTTCCTGTAGAAGATGTCTATATTATAAAAGTCGAAAAAAAATAAATGTCGTCTTGTTTTATTTCTGATCTACATTTAGATCATAAACGCGAAGATATAAAAAAAGCTTTTTTCAAATTTCTAGAATCAGAGGCTTCTGAATTCGAAAATCTTTACATTTTGGGAGATTTATTTGAAGTTTGGATCGGCGACGATTTTGAGGATAGATTTACAAGCGAAGTAATTTCTGAATTGAAAAAATTTTCTCTCAAAAATAAAAATATTTTCATAATGCACGGGAATAGAGATTTTCTTATAGGAAAAAAATTTGCAGAAAAATGCGGCGCTAAATTAATCTCAGATCCGTTGATATTAAATAAAGAAGGGAAAAAAATTATGCTGTCTCATGGAGATATTTTTTGTACAGATGATTTGGAATATCAAAATTTTAAAGAGAAAGTTAGAAATGAAAAATGGCAAAAAGAATTCCTCTCAAAAGATCTAAAAGATCGAGAAGAAATTGCAAAAAACCTTCGGAAGGAAAGTACAAAGAAAAATTCAAAAAAAGAAGACTATTTAATGGATGTAAACAAATTGGAAGTAGAAAAAATTGCTCAAGAGAATAAAGTTGAGATTTTAATCCATGGGCATGTGCATCGCCCTAAAGTTCACAATGAAGCCTTTGGTCAAAGAATTGTCCTAGGTGATTGGGATAAAAAATACTGGTTTATTAGTTTAAAAGGAGAAAAAATCAGTCTTCACTCAAGTGAAATTACATAGACTTATTTCTATTAAGCGGCTCGATGAAATATTTTTCATAATGAGCCTTCGATAAGGTATAAAGTTCGCTTTCTATCTCTTCTTTTAGAAAAGTTAGTGATTTATTTTTTTCAAACACATCGATACCAAATTCATCAAGGTTATCAAAGCTTTCGCTTACTTGTTTTATTACTTCAAAGGCCTTCGATAAATCATTCAAATCGTCTTTAATTTTCAATTGAAAATATTTTATTGATTCCTCAAGCTTTTTAGAATCTGAAACCTTTAATCTGGAAGCCATAATTTGTGACTTAAGCTTTTCTAATCTTTTCCAAACAGATTCCCTTTCTTCTGGCTTAAAAGCGTTCCAATTAATCACTTCAAAGGAGAATCTTTTGCAACCCCTGCAAACGTCATCGCCATAAGTGGTTGAGCAAATACCTACGCAAGGAGTTCTAGTTCTGTTGACCATTTCCTACTATTCTAACAATAATTTTCAAAATTAGATTCTTGACTCATCATGATATAATAGATTTTTTTTGGAGATGAGATGCTTGAGGATTATTTAAATTCAGTCAAGGAAAGAGATAGTCAAGGTATACCCCCTTTGCCTCTTGATGCTGAACAAACTTCTGGTTTGATAGAGCTTATTAAAGATGCTTCAAAAAATGATAAAAACCTTTTGGAGCTTTTGACTGAAAGAGTTCCTGCAGGTGTCGATGATGCTGCATATGTGAAAGCTGCATTTCTCTCAGATATCGCCAATAAAAAAATCTCTTGTGAATTAATCTCTCCAAAAGAGGCTACGTTTTACTTAGGTACCATGCTTGGAGGCTACAATGTAGAGCCGTTAATCTCATTGATTGATGATCCTGAGTGCGGAGAAGAAGCTGTAAAAGCATTATCAAATACTCTTTTAGTATTCGATGCATTCAATGATATTGCTGAAAAATCTAAATCTTCAGAGAATGCCGCTAAAATTTTAAATTCTTGGGCAGAAGCTGAATGGTTCTTATCAAAACCTGAAGTGCCAGAAAAGATAGACACGATTATTTTTAAGGTGCCTGGAGAAACAAATACTGATGACTTATCTCCTGCTCCGGATGCTTGGTCTAGACCTGATATCCCTCTTCATGCTCTATCCATGTATAAAATGCCAAGAAAAGGTTTATCAAAAGATCCTTTAAAAGAAATTGAAGCTCTTAAAGAAAAGGGTTTGCCTGTAACCTTGGTTGGTGATGTTATGGGTACGGGCTCATCAAGAAAATCTGCTACTAATTCTGTTCTTTGGCACATTGGTGAAGATATTCCTTATATTCCAAATAAAAAAACAGGAGGAATTTGTATTGGAGAAAAAGTTGCTCCTATATTCTTCAATACAATGGAGGATTCAGGAACTTTGGTTTTTGAGGCAGATGTAGAAAACCTCAATATGGGAGATATTATTTCTATTTTTCCTGCTAAGGGAGAAATAAAAAATGAAAAAGGGAAACTAATTACTAAATTCAGTCTTAAATCAGAAACTTTTCTTGATGAAGTACGAGCTGGTGGAAGAATACCTTTAATCATTGGCAGGAGCCTTACTGATAAATCTAGAGAGTATTTGAACTTAGCTCCTTCGGAAGTTTTCGTAAGACCTGGAATGGATGATGATTCTGATGAAGGTTTTACTCTAGCTCAAAAAATGGTTGGAAAAGCTTGTGGAGTGAAAGGTATAAGGCCAGGAACATACTGTGAACCTATAATGACAACCGTCGGGTCTCAAGACACAACTGGGCCAATGACTAGGGACGAGCTAAAGGAGCTAGCCTGTCTTGGCTTTACTTCAGATTTAGTGATGCAGTCTTTTTGTCATACTGTCGCTTATCCAAAACCTGTTGATATAGAAACTCAACACACACTCCCTGAATTTATAAGAACAAGAGGAGGAGTTGCTCTTAAGCCAGGAGATGGAATTATTCACTCTTGGTTAAATAGAATGCTTTTACCAGACACTGTAGGGACTGGTGGGGACTCTCATACCAGATTTCCGATAGGAATAAGTTTCCCTGCAGGCTCAGGATTAGTTGCATTTGGTGCTGCTTTGGGAGTAATACCTTTAGACATGCCTGAATCTGTGTTGGTTAGGTTTTCTGGTGAGATGCAGCCAGGAATTACTTTGAGAGACTTGGTAAATGCAATTCCTTATGCGGCAATCCAAAAAGGTTTGCTCACAGTAGAAAAAGAAAATAAGAAAAATATTTTTTCGGGAAGATGTTTAGAAATTGAAGGCTTGTCTGATTTGAAAATCGAACAAGCTTTTGAGCTTTCAGATGCGTCTGCAGAAAGATCGGCTTCAGGTTGTACTGTACTTTTGGACGAGGAACCTATTTTAGAATACTTAAAATCAAATGTTGTCCTTTTGAGATGGTTAATTTCAGAAGGTTATGGAGATCCTAGGACACTTGAGCGAAGAGCCCAAAAAATGGAAAGCTGGATAAAAAATCCTGTTCTTTTGAAACCTGACTCTAACGCAAAATATGCCGCTACTATAGAAATAGATCTTAATGAAATCAAAGAACCCCTGCTTGCATGTCCTAATGACCCTGACGATATTAAAACTCTTTCTGAAATTGGAGAGGTAAATATTGACGAAGTTTTTATTGGATCGTGTATGACGAACATTGGTCATTTTCGGGCAGCTGGAAAGCTTCTTAAAAATGTGACTTCTCCTTTACCCACAAGACTCTGGATTTCTCCACCAACGAGAATGGATAAATTTCAATTGGAAGAAGAAGGTTTTTATGAAATATATAAAAATGCCGATGTAAGAACTGAAGTTCCAGGTTGCTCTTTGTGTATGGGAAATCAGGCAAGGGTTGAGCCAAATTCAACAGTTGTTTCTACCTCAACAAGAAATTTTCCAAACCGACTTGGAGATGGAGCAGATGTATTTCTTGCATCAGCAGAATTAGCTGCAATTTCATCTATTCTTGGCAAACTGCCTTCTACTGAAGAATACAATAACTTTATGAAAGACATAAATACAATGTCTTCAGAGATTTTTAGATATATGAATTTTAATGAAATTGCATCTTATAAAAATGCTGCTGAGAATGCGGTTTTACCCTCAGTGACAATAGAAACTAATTAATTAAGCCTTTAGTTGGAGATTTATTAGAGTCTTTTCTGTCTACCTCAAGATTCATTAAATATTCCTCTGTCACAGAGCCACAAATATAATTTCCATCAAAAATAGAGGTTTCAAAATTTTTCATTTCGGGATTTCCTTCTTGAGCAGCAGAAATTAAATCGGTTAAATTCTGATAAACAAGCCAATCCGCTCCGATGAAATCAGCGATCTGACTTTCGTCTCTTTGGTGGGCAATTAGTTCTGTAGTTGCTGCCATATCGATTCCGTAAACATTTTGAAATCTCACAGGGGGAGCTGCTGAGGCAAAATAAACTTTTTTTGCACCTGCCTTTCGTACCATTTCAACTATCTGTTTACTTGTTGTGCCTCTTACTATTGAGTCATCAATTAAGAGGATGTTTTTACCTTTGAATTCATATGACACAGGATTTAACTTTCTTCTTACAGATTTACTTCTCATTTCCTGTTTGGGCATAATGAAAGTTCTACCAATGTACCTATTTTTTACAAAACCTTCTCGATAGCTAACACCCAATGTTTTTGCAACTTCAATTGCTGATGTAGTACTACTTTCTGGAATGGGTATAACTGCATCTATGTCATGATCGGGATATAAAGAGAGAATTTTCTTGCCCAAATATTGACCCATTCTGAGGCGAGATTTCATAACAGATATTTTATCGATGACAGCATCAGGCCTTGCTAAGTAAACATATTCAAAAATACATGGAGAGTGCGAGGGATTTTCAAAACAGACTTTTCTTTCCACTTCTCCCTCTAAGGAAATGAAAACTGCTTCTCCAGGACTTACATCACCAACTACCTCAAAATTAAGGGTTTCTAGGGCTGGACTTTCAGAAGCAATCATATAGTCAGAGCCAATTAGGTCATTGTCTTTTTTTCCTAAGATCAATGGTCTGATTCCGTTAGGATCTCTAAACCCAACTATACCAACACCACAAATCATAATTACAACTGAATAAGCGCCTTTAAGCCTTAGATGAGTCCTTGAGACTGCTTCAAAAATTTCTTTGGCTGATGGTTTTGTACCAGGAAAGTTAACTTTATATAGTTCATGAGCAAAAACGTTAAGAATGATTTCGGAATCCGAATTTGTGTTGATGTGTCTAAAATCTTCAAAGATTAGTTCTTGAGTGAGCTCTTTTGTATTAACGAGATTACCGTTATGAGAAATACTAATTCCAAAAGGTGAATTTGAATACATTGGTTGTGCAAGCTCTCTATTTTGACCACCTGCAGTTGGATACCTAACATGTCCAATGCCTATTTTTCCTTTGAGAGAAACTATGTGTTGTTGTCTGAAGACTTCTCTAACAAGACCTAGTTGTTTCCGAACGTGAAATTTTTCTCCTTCATTAGTAGCGATTCCGGCAGCATCTTGTCCCCTATGCTGGATTACCGTAAGTGCTTCATACAAAGCAGGAGCAGCATCCTCTTTAGAAACTATGCCAACAACACCACACATTTTGCGTATTTTAATTAAAAGGGTTTTTTTCCAAATCTAAATCTTCGGAATTGATTTCTTTATAAGGTACTTTGCCTACAAAAGAACCTAGATGGTCTGCACCAGTTAAAATATAGTCAGACATGTAACTATCTTTCCACCATGTTTGACGCATTATATACGTGTCTCCAACCAAAAACATTACAATTATTATTACAGAACCTCTAAAGCCTCCAAATAAACCACCAAAAATTCTATCTAAAAGACCTTTTTGCATAGAATTCATCCCTTTCATTATGGCTTTTCCTGTAATTCTAAAAATAATTAGTAAAACTATAAAAATTGATACAAAACTAAAAATGCTTTTTATTTCTTTGTCATTCGTGAAATTGTCAAAGATTTCCATAGGGTAGTAACGAAAAAACCACGCAATCAAAATGGCGCTTATCCAAATAGCATTTGAAATAATTTCAACATATAAACCTCTTGAAATACCAATCAAAAGCGAACTAAAAAAAATTAGTAATATAAAAAAATCAAAAGTATTGAGGTATAAAAGAAAATCCATTACAAGACTTCTTTCAAACTTTGAATGGAAATAGGAAGATTTCTTACCTCTAACAAGAATTTAAAAAATTCACCAGAGAAGTAAAAAGAGCCAATAAATAAATTGAGTTCATTCCTGCTTTTGTTTTTTGCAATTGAATAGAGGCTTTTTATTGAATCTTTGATAATGAAATTGAATTTTAGGCTTCTTGTTTTTGATAAAACTTTTTTTGATGACATGAGTCTTTGATGAATGTTGTCTGCTATGAAGATTTTATCAACTATACCTTCAAAAGGCTCTAATAGTTTTTCTGGATCTTTATTTTCTGAACACGCAAAAAATAAATTAATTTTTTTTCCATTAAAATTTGTATCAAGATAGCTTATTAAATTTCTTACTGAATCTTCATTATGAGCAGAATCTACAAGAAAATTATCAAATAAGGATAACCTGCCAAAAATCTTAAAATCATCCAAGAATTGTTTTGTGATTTCAGAAGAAAAATCAAAGACACTATTTTTTGAAACTTCATATAGGCAAAAAAGAACTTCTCTAGAAACAGTTATTTTTTTTAAAAACTTATTAGAAGAATAACTTTTTTTTTCAGGATAGATTAAAAAAGAATTAACTTTTGAAGCTTTTTCAATAATTGCATTTGGTACATTTTCAGAGCCGAATATTAAAGGTTTTTCAGGTCTAGCAATTTCGGCCTTCTCAGCTGCAATTTCTTCTATCGTATCTCCTAGATATTCTTGGTGGTCCAGAGCTACTTTAGTAATCACAGATATATCAGGTTCAATAAAATTCATTGGATCCAATCTTCCTCCCATGCCTATTTCTAGAATCCATAGATCAAGATCTGATTTATTGAAGTGATATAGAGCTGCTAAAGAAATTATTTGATAGAAATTTAAGTTATGACTTTCTTTGTATCTATTGAATCTCTTCAAAACGTCTAAAAGCTTTTCATCTGATATTTCTTTGTCATTTACTCTAATACGTTCATTAAAATTTAGAAGATGAGGGGAAGTAAAAGTTCCAACTGAAATATTCTTTTTTAAAGCAAGTTTAGTAATTAATTCAGAAAGCGACCCTTTTCCATTGGTGCCGCCGATTAGAATGATTTCTTTAGGTTTTTTTAAATTCAAAGAGTTAAGAACTTCTTTATATCCAACTAAACTCTTTTTTTTATAATTATGGATAAGAAGATTTTCTTCAATCCATTTTGATAAATTTTCAGGCAATGAATTAACCGGTAATGTGTAGTTTAGATATCAAGCCTGAAATCTTATCTTTCATATGAGATCTTTGAACAATCATATCTATCATTCCGTGTTTCAAAAGAAACTCACTTCTTTGAAAGCCTTCCGGAAGCTTTACTCTTACTGTATCTTCAATAACTCTTGGTCCAGCAAAGCCTACTTGTGCTTTTGGTTCAGCAATATTTATATCCCCAAGCATCGCCAAACTTGCTGCAACTCCTCCATATATTGGATCAGTTAATACTGAAATAAATGGGAGCTTCTTACTTTTCAATTTGTTTAGTGCAGCACTTGTTCTGGACATTTGAAATAAAGAAAATAGAGATTCTTGCATCCTGGCTCCCCCACTGGTTGCTACACATATGAAAGGGCAAGATTTCTCAATAGCAAATTCAACTGCATCGACGAATTTTTGACCAACTACCGAACCCATTGAGCCTCCCAAAAATCTAAATTCAAATACTGAAAGTACTACGTCTTTATCGTTGAGTTTTCCGTGAACGGAAATCAAAGCTTCGGTTTCATCAATATTTGTTTTGGCATCATTTAACCTTTCTTTGTACTTCTTTGTGTCTGTGAATGAAAGCCAATCCTTTGTTTTAAGTTCAGATGAAATTTCTTCATATTCATCATGATCAATTAAGTAAGAAATTCTATGTCTAGCGCCTATTCTTATATGATGATCACAATTTGGGCAGACATACATATTCGCTTCAAGATCAGGTCCATAGAGAATTTCTTTACAATTTGAACAAGTTTGCCAGAGCCCTTGAGGAACTGGACTTTTTTTCTCTTCTTTATGTTGTTTTCCAAGAGAAGGTAGAATCTTGTTAAACCAACTTTTAACCATACTAATTTATAGCTTTTTTTAACGATTTAGTGAAGTTTGAGATTTTTGGGGTAGATTTTTTTTCTATGAAGTCAATGATTTTTGTCCCAACTACTATGCCATCTGAAAAAGATGCCATCTTTTTTGCTGTTGGCGCATCTTTAATGCCAAACCCAACTACAACTGGAAGGTTTGTTAGTGACTTTATCTTTTTTACTTTGTTTTTTACTTCGTTGAAGTTTTTTAACTCAGCTCCGGTGATTCCTTTCAATGAAACGTAGTATAAATATCCAGATGAAGAAGCGAGCATTCTTTTCAATCTTTTGGAATCTGTTGTTGGAGAAATCAACCTAATGAGATCGATGTTTTCTTTTTTCAGGTTATTAAAAAAAGATTTGCTTTCATCGTAGGGTAAATCTACAACTATCACACCATCTACGCCAGCTTGGTTTAATTCTTTTGCCAATTTATTTTTGAGAGATAGAAATGAGTTCATATAGCCCATGAGAACAATAGGTACGTTTTTATTTTTAATTCTGATTTGTTTGCAAAGATTTAAAATATCTTTGAATTGAATATTTTTTTTAAGTGCCCTTTCATGCGCTTTCTGAATAACTGGTCCTTCAGACATTGGGTCGGAAAAAGGTACCCCGATTTCTAAAATATCAGCCCCTGAGGCAATTAGATCATTGAGAATTTTTTTTGAACTCCCTAAATTTGGATCTCCAGCAACCGTGTAAGTTACTAAAACTTTATTTTTAGTTTCTTTTTGATTGAAGACTTTTTCTAAACGTGTCACAAAGTCATTCCATCTTCTTTAGCAACAGTAAACATATCTTTATCCCCCCTTCCGGATAAATTGATGACTATTGTCTTAGACTTGCTAAGTTTGGGTGCAATTTTGTTTACATAGGCCAAAGCATGTGAAGTTTCTAATGCCGGCATGATTCCTTCCGTTTTAGTTAAATCATGGAAGCTTTTTAATGCCTGCTGATCGGTTGCGCTTTGATATTCAACTCTTCCAATATCTCTCAAATAAGCATGTTCTGGACCAACTCCTGGATAATCTAAGCCCGCTGAAACCGAATGTGTTGATAAAATCTGACCGTTTTTGTCTTGCATAAGATAAGTTTTCATTCCATGCAACACTCCTACCTTACCATCACTTAATGGCGCAGCATGTTTACCTGATTTTACTCCAGAACCACCTGCTTCAACGCCAACTAATTTAGTTTTTGTTTCTTTAATAAAGGGATGAAAAATTCCCATTGCATTTGATCCACCTCCAACGCAAGCAACAATGATGTCGGGATATTTACCAAACTCTTTTTTTGATTGAATCTTAAGTTCTTTTCCAACAATTGAATTAAAATCTCTAACAATTTCGGGGTATGGGTGAGGTCCTGCCACACTACCAATGATGTAATGGGTATCCTCAACATTAGTAACCCAGTCTCTCATTGCTTCATTCATAGCATCTTTAAGAGTTTTTGTTCCAGAATCTACAGAACAAACTTCTGCTCCTAGTAGCTTCATTCTATATACATTCAGAGCTTGCCTTTCAATATCTTCTTCGCCCATGAAAATAATACATTCTAGTCCATGTCTAGCAGCGACAGTTGCAGTTGCAACACCATGTTGACCTGCGCCAGTTTCAGCGATGACTCTTTTTTTGCCCATTTTTTTTGCAAGTAAAACCTGACCAACGGTATTGTTGATTTTATGAGCCCCGGTATGATTTAAGTCTTCTCTTTTCAAATAAATTTTTGCTCCACCAAGTTTTTTAGTCCATCTTTCAGCAAAATATAATGGTGATGGCCTGCCAACAAAATCATTTAAATCTTTTATTACTTCTTCTTGGAAGGATTTGTCTTTTTTAACTTTAGCGTAAACTTTTTCTAATTCTTCAAGAGCTGTAATAAGAGTTTCAGAAACATATTTGCCTCCAAATTCTCCAAATCTTCCCTCTTTATCGGGGAATGCATAGTTATTTAAGTTTTTATATTTCATCTACAATTTTTAAAAAATGTTTTAACTCGGTTATATCTTTTTTTCCTGGTTTAGATTCTACTCCTGAAGCTAAATCAACTCCGTAAGGCTTATAACTCTTAATCAAAGACGTTATATTATTTGAATTTAACCCGCCTGCAATTATTAAATTATTTTTTATTTCTTTGGGTATAAGCTTCCAATCAAAAGTTTTTCCGGTACCTCCTCTTATTTTTTGACCCCCGGAATCAAGAAGAATTGCAAATGCATCAGCGAATTCAATTATTTTATTTTGAAAGTCTTTCTCATTCATTGAAATAGCTTTTATGTAAGGTAGATTAAAAGAAGAACAAAAATCCTGACTCTCATCTCCATGAAATTGAAGAATAGGGTTTTTAAAATAACTTATAGCTTTTTTTATACCTTCTTTTGATTCGTTAACAAAGACGATGACGGGAGAGATTTTTTCATTAAAGCATTTTCCTGAAGATTCTAAAAACTCAAAAGAGACATATCTTGGACTATCTTTATCTCTATTAAAGCCTATGGCGTCTATATCTAATTTGATCAGCTCTTTTAAGTCCTGATCATTTGTTACTCCGCAAATCTTAATATATGGTTTCATCAACTCTTCAACGTTAATTGATTGTTATATTTTGGCTTATATATTTTAAATGAAGGGTCATATTCTGGTCCTAAATAAAACAAACCTTTTGCTTCTGCAGTCTTACCTGCATGGGTTCTATCTCTAGCTTCTAAAATGTCTTTCATTGATTCAGGTGAAGTTATTTCAGAACCAACTTCTATAAGTGTACCAACAATAATTCGTACCATATTCAACAGGAAAGCATTAGCGGATATTTCTATAGATACAATATTTTGCCTTTTCTTGACCTTAACTTCGAAAACATTTCTGTTGGGGCTTTTTGATTGGCAGCCTGATCCTCTAAAAGAGGAAAAATCCTTTTCACCAATAAGATGATTTGAAGCTTTTTGCATCAAATTTATATCGAGAGGAGCTCTTATCAGAGACGTAAAATTTCTGTTTAAGACAGATTGTTTGTTGCCGTTGAGAATATGATATCTATAAGTCCTTTTGGTTGCTGAAAATCTGGAATGAAAATCTTCAGGAACTTTTTTAATCCAATTTATGCTTATATCTTGAGGAAGGATTGAATTACACCCTGCCAACCACGCTTTATTCAATCTATTTGCTGAAGTCTCGAAATGAATAACTTGCATCGAAGCGTGAACTCCCGAGTCAGTTCTACCTGAGCAAATAGTTTTTACACTTTCATTTGCAACCTTAGATAATGATTCTTCAATCTTTTCTTGAATTGTCAGGTTAGTTTTTTTTTGTTTTTGCCAACCTTTGTAAGAAGTACCGATATACTCTATGCCTAATGCATACCTTTGCATGTTATTTTAGTTTTTGAGAGATTGTTTGGTAAGTATTTTTTTCCTCTTCTTCTAATTGATCTAGTTTAATTTTATTTAGGAGTTCTTTAGCTTTATCTATTTGGTTCATTTCAGAATAAGTGATGGCTAAATTTAAATTAACGGAATTTTCTTTTCCAAGTTCATTATTAGGTTTATTCAATTCTTTCTGATTTCTTTCTCCCTCTTTTTTTGAATTATCAGTAAAAAATAAAAGAAAAATTAAAAAGGCAAAAATTAAAATCCCAATTATTAAATAAATTTCCCTGGGTAAAAAAGTATCCATTAATTTTGTTTTTCTATTAAACGTTTTAAAATTTGCATGCTATTCAATGCTGCGCCTTTCCTTAAATTATCAGAAATAACCCACAAATTTACTCTGTTTTCTTTCCAAAGATCCTTTCTAATACTGCCAACAAAAACCTCATCTTTTCCTTCGGCATCATCCAGGGGAGTTGGGTTAAATTTAGTATCAGAATTTATAACCTTTAAACCGGGAAATGACTGCATTTTAGAAATCATTTCATCAAGATTTATCTCTAATTCTGTTTCTATATGAACTGCTTCAGAATGACCATAAAAAACGGGAACTCTCGCACATGATGCTGTAACTTGGATGCTTTCATCTAATATTTTTTGAGCTTCCCAAGTCATCTTCATTTCTTCTTCAGTATATCCGTTATCTAATTTAGGTCTATTTGCTCCAGGTAGAACATTAAAAGCAATTTGTGATGAATAAATATTTTTTTTTACTTCATTACCTTCAAGAAAATTTTTTGATTGATCAGTTAACTCATCAATGGCTTCTTTCCCTGTTCCTGAAACAGATTGATATGTTGCAACATCTACCCGTTTAACTTTATAAAGATCATGAATTGGTTTGATTGCAACCAGTAATTGAGAAACTGAACAATTGGGATTTGAAATAATTTGTGGGAGTTTCATATTATCCAAAAGTTCTCCATTGACTTCAGGGATTATTAGGGGAAACTCTTTGTCTTTTCTAAAACATGAAGAATTATCAATGACAGTGCAGCCAGACTCTTTTGCAATAGGTGCAAATTTTTTAGCAACTTCTGATCCGGCTGAAAAAAAAGCAAAATTGACTGAAGAAAAATCAAAATTTTCAATATCCTCAACAACTATTTCTGAGCCATTTAAATGGATTGATTTACCCGCAGACCTACTACTAGCAACTATTTTTATTTCATCTATAGGTAGTTCATGAGTTTTTAAATATTCAATAAAAACTCTACCTACTGCACCGGTACCACCAACAATCGCTAACTTATTAGACATAAGAGGCTATTCTATCTCCCATTTCAGATGTTGAAATTACTTTTGAATCTTTTTGTGCAATATCTTCAGTTGCATAACCTTCTGAAAGGACTTTCCTTACTGCATCATTAATTTTGTTAAAAATAGTCGGTTCGTTAAATGAGTATTTCATAAGCATTGCAACGGATAGGATCGTAGCAATAGGATTAACAACGCCTTTTCCAGCGATATCTGGTGCTGAGCCATGAACAGGTTCATAAAGCCCTTTCAAACTTTCGTTTAACGATGCAGAAGGCAACATTCCTATTGAACCAGTCAGCATCGCCGAAATATCAGACAAAATGTCTCCAAAAAGATTTGAAGACACAATAACGTCAAATTGCTTAGGTTCTCTAACTAGTTGCATTGCGGCATTATCCACTAACATATGCTCGACTTTTACATCCGGATAATCAGATGATTTTTTATCAACTATTTCTCTCCATAATTGGGAAACCTCTAAAACATTTGCTTTATCTACAGAACAAAGTCTTTTATCTCTTTCCAATGCACTCTTAAATGCAACATCAACGATGCGTTCGATTTCTTCAGCTTTGTAAGACATAGTGTTGAAGGCGTAATCGTTATCTTTCTTTCTTGGTTCACCAAAATAAATGCCGCTTGTGAGCTCTCTAACAATTAAAATATCCAATTCATTTATCTTTGATTCTTTAAGAGAAGAAGAATGAATTACTTCTTTAAAAGTTATAGCAGGCCTTAAATTAGCAAAAAAATTTAATTTTGATCTTAATTCTAATAATCCTTTTTCTGGTCTTTCTGAAGGAGACAAAGAATCCCATTTTTTTCCTCCAACTGCACCTAGGAGTATTGAATCTGCATTTCTTGCCTTATCCAAAACTTTTGAGGATAGAGGAGTTTTTAATTTATCTATTGAAGCTCCTCCAATTAAATCAATATCTATATCAAGCTCAAATGAAAGGTTAGATAAAGAATCGATAACTTTTCTAGCCTCATTACAAACTTCAGGACCAACACCATCTCCCGGTAAAATTAATAATTTTTTTTTAGATTTCACTTAAATAGCCAAGGATTTTTTATTTGATAATTTTTTTCAAAGGACTTGATTTGGTCAGTAAATTTGAGTGATGCTCCTATTTCATCCAAGCCTTCCAAAAGACATTTTTTCTTATAATCATCTAGTTCAAATTTAAACTCAGAATCACCGTAATAAAGTACCTGATTTATTAAATCTATTTCTATGCTTTGCGCTGAATTTTCATTGAAGTTCTCGAAAATTTTAGATATTTCACTTTTTTTTAAACACAAAGCTAAGAGGCCATTCTTAAAGCAATTATTGTAAAAAATATCAGCAAATGATTCTGCGATGACTGTTTTGATCCCAAAATCTTTTAGTGCCCAAACTGCATGTTCTCTACTTGAACCGCAACCAAAGTTTTCTCCTGAAACTAAAATATTAGAATCAGCAAATAGCTTGTTATTAAAAATAAAGTCTTTATTTACCATCCTAGAAGAAGTTTCTTGATCTATGGTTCCTTCGTCTAAATATCTCCAACCGTCAAATAAATTATCACCGAAACCTGTTTTTTTTATTGATTTTAAAAACTGTTTTGGAATGATTTGATCAGTATCAACGTTTGATTTATCCAAACAAATAAAAGTTCCTGAGAATTCATTTGAAATTTGTTTCATTAAATTTCCCTTACGTCTATAAATCTTCCTTCGATAGCTGCAGCAGCTGCCATTGCTGGACTTACAAGATGAGTTCTGCCCTTGTATCCTTGTCTGCCCTCAAAATTTCTATTTGAAGTCGAAGCACATCTTTCTTCTTGATTAAGTTGATCTGGATTCATTCCAAGGCACATTGAACATCCTGCATCTCTCCAGGAAAATCCTGCGTCAATAAATATCTCGTGAAGACCTTCTTCTTCAGCCTGTTTCTTTACAAGACCTGATCCAGGAACAACCAAGGCTCTCTTTATGTTTTTGGCAAGCTTATTACCTTTAAGGATTTCTGCTGCAATTCTAAGATCTTCAATCCTGGAATTTGTACATGAACCTATGAAAATCTGATCGAGAGAGATATCAGTCAACTTTGTTCCTGGTTTCAATCCCATATAATTAAGAGCATCCTCATAATTTTCTTTATTCTTAAAATCTCTTGGTTCAGGAACTTTTTCGTCAATAGAAGAGACCATTTCTGGAGAAGTTCCCCAAGTCACTTGAGGCAAGATTTGTTCCGATGAAAAACTGAATTCATTATCAAAAACAGCACCTGGATCAGATTTTAGAGAAATCCATGTATCCAATGCTTTGTCAAATTGATCTCCCGAGGGAGCGAAAGGCTTTCCTTTGATGTAGTCAAAGGTGGTTTGATCAGGAGCAACCATTCCAGACCTTGCGCCAGCTTCGATAGACATATTACAAAGAGTCATTCTGCCTTCCATAGAGAGATTTTCAATTGTGCTACCAGCATACTCGATATTAAATCCAGTTCCTCCGGCTGTGCCTATTTGTCCAATAATGAACATAGTTACATCTTTTGCAGACACTCTTTCAAGCAGATCTCCTTCAATATTAATTCTCATATTTTTTTGCTTGTAAGCAATCAAACATTGAGTAGCTAAAACGTGTTCAACTTCGCTTGTTCCAATACCCATAGCTAAAGCACCAAAAGCTCCATGAGTAGAAGTATGAGAATCTCCACATACTACAGTCATTCCAGGTAATGTAAGTCCTTGCTCAGGACCAATAACATGCACAATTCCCTGTCTTTCATCTCCTAAACTAAAAAAATTAAGATCATATTTTTTTACATTTTCCTCTAGGGTTAAGACCTGTAGCTTGCTGGTAGAATCGCTAATACCTTTTAAGCCTTTAGCTCTATTCTCAGTTGGAACATTGTGATCCGGTGTAGCTATAATTGAATCAACTCTCCACGGTTCTATTTTTCTTTCTCTCAAGCCATCGAATGCTTGTGGAGAAGTAACTTCGTGAATCAAATGTCTATCTATGTAAATTAGAGAACTTCCATCGTCTCTTTTGGCTACATGATGGGCATCCCATAACTTATCGTATAAGGTTTTTGAGGACATTACTTTTTAGGTTTAATTGGCTTTAATTTAGATTTTACATCAGCATTTTGTGCTCTATTTCTCAAGAAATGATCCATGAGAGTTATCGCCACCATAGCTTCAGCAATTGGAGCAGCTCTCAAACCAACGCAAGGATCATGTCTGCCTTTAGTTTGAACTTTAACCGACTTACCAGATTTATTTATTGTATTTCCAGAGGACATGATGCTGGAAGTAGGCTTCAAAGCAATGCTTGCGAAGATATCCTGTCCAGTTGAAATTCCACCAGTTGTACCTCCAGAATTATTTGACATAAATCCAGACGGAGAGATTTCGTCTCTGTTTTCTGTTCCACGCATAGATACAACTTCAAATCCCCTTCCAATCTCAACTCCTTTCACAGCATTAATACCCATCAGCCCATGGGCTAAATCAGCATCTAACTTATCGAAGACTGGTTCGCCTAAGCCAGGAGGAACATTCGTTGCCATAACTGAAATTTTTGCACCAATTGAATCTCCAGACTTTCTTAAAGAGTCAATCATATCCTCAATCTCAGAAATAATTTTCTTATCAGGACAAAAAAAAGGGTTTTTATTGATTTGATTTTTCGAAAAAGAAGAAATCTTAATATCTCCAATTTGAGATAAAAACCCAAAAATTTCAATTTTTTGAGTTTTCTTGAGATATTTTTTTGCAATTGCACCAGCGGCAACTCTCATCACTGTCTCTCGAGCAGAAGATCTTCCTCCACCTCTATAATCTCTTATTCCATATTTTTGAAAATAACTATAATCAGCATGCGAGGGTCTAAAGACATCTTTAATATTTTTATAGTCTTTGCTTTTTTGATCTTTATTTCTTACGAGAAGCCCTATTGGAGTACCTGTGGTCTTTCCCTCAAAAATTCCTGAAAGGATTTCTATTTCGTCAGGTTCTTTACGCTGGGTAGTATATTTATTTGAGCCTGGTTTTCTTAAATCTAATTCTGCTTGGATTTCTTCTCTGGAGATTGACAAGCCAGGAGGACAGCCATCTATTATGCAACCTAAAGCTTCGCCATGACTTTCACCAAAAGTCGTAACAGAAAAAATTTTACCAATAGTATTTCCTGACATATCGTTTAAACTTGAAAGCTAGATTATAAGCTATTAATCGTCCTTACTCGAATAGATGCAAAAATTAAGATTTAGTTCAGTTTTTTGGGATTTTGGAGGCGTCATAACTTCAAGTCCATTCGAAGCTTTTTCAAAATTTGAGATAGACAATCATCTCCCAAAAGATTTTATTCGTAAGGTCAACTCAACTAATCATAAAACGAATGCATGGGCTAAGCTTGAACAATCAAAAATAAGTCTCGATGAGTTCGATGAGCTTTTCAAAGAAGAAAGCAAATCCCTTGGACACGAAGTTAAAGGAGGCGAGGTATTAAACCTCTTACAAGGCGAAGTTAGACCAGAAATGGTAAGAGCTTTGGACAAATTAAAGTCAAAAAATTTTAAACTTGCTTGTTTGACCAATAATTTTAATTCCGGTGATAAAGATCTATCTGCTTTAGATGATGCCAATGAAGAAAGACTGAAAATAATGAATAACTTTGATCACATAATTGAATCAAAAGAATTAGGCATTAGAAAACCTGACCTTGATTTTTACATTAAAGCTTTAGAAATTACTGGAGCTGATCCTAAAGAGACAATTTTTTTAGACGATCTAGGTATAAATCTTAAACCCGCAAGGGAGCTTGGAATGGCTACTATAAAGGTCTTAGACAGCAATCAAGCTCTAAAAGAATTAACAGATTTAACAGGGATAAATTTTGAATAAAATTCTTATTCTTTTGAGTATTACTTTTTTAGCTGGATGTCAGATGAATATTCTTGAATACGAAAATCAGATTGTTTCAGATGCTCAGCAATATCAGGCAAAAATTTCAAGAGATATTTGGGGTGTTCCCCATATCTCAGGAAGAAGAGATGCCGATGTAGCATTTGGCTTAGCATTTGCTCATGCCGAAGATGATATTAAAAACATTGCTGAGAATATGTATTTGTATCGAGCACAAATGGGACTAAAAGATGGCTCAAGTGGAGCCGTGATTGACTATTTAATCAAGGCTCTAAAAATCAGAGAAAGAGTTGAGGAGCAATATCAAGAAGTCCTTTCAGATGATGTTAGATCGGTATTAGAAGCATACGCAACTGGTTTGAATTATTGGATGGTTAAAAATCCCAATAACAGTTTCAAAAAACATTTTCCTTTTACTGCAAAAGATATAGTGGCTGGTTTTGCAATTCAAAATCTTTTATTTTCTGGTGTAGTGAGTTCAATTCAAAGTTTAGAGAAATTAGAAGATTCATCGGAGCAAAGTTTTTCTAATTTGTATGAAAAAGACGATTTGGTGACAGGCTCCAATGCATATGCAATTAGCCCCAGTAAAAGTGCAGATGGATCCACTAGATTAATGATCAATTCGCATCAACCTTTAGAAGGCCCATTAGCTTGGTATGAGGCACACATCAAAAGTGAGGAAGGTCTTAATATGATGGGAGGTCTATTTCCAGGTTCACCATTTATTTTTGTAGGTTTCAATGAAAATTTAGGCTGGGGTTTTACTGTAAATAAACCTGATCTAACGGATATCTATAAATTAGTTATTAATCCAAATGATAAAGATCAATATCTTTTAGATGATGTTTGGCTAAATCTGGAAAAAGAAACCATCGAACTTCCTGTAAAAATATTTGGCCCAATTAATTGGACAGTGAAAAGAGAAGTTAAATATTCCAAGCACGGGCCAGTCCTTGAAATTGGAGAAAAATCATATGCTTTAAGGTTTGCAGGTATGGAAGATATCAAGCAAGTTGAACAATGGTATAAATTAAATAAAGCTAATAACCTCAAAGAATGGATAAATGCAATGAGAATGAGATCTATCATTTCTTTTAATGGCATTTATGCCGATAAAAAAGGGAATATCTATTTTCTTCATAATTCTTCTTCGCCAAAAAGATTGGAGGGCCTAGATTGGTCAGGAATTGTCGATGGGACTAGATCTAAATACATATGGGAAACATTTGTAGAATTCGATGAGATACCTCAAATCTTGAACCCCTCATCAGGATGGCTTGCAAGTACCAATCAAGATCCATTTAAGGTTACAGATCCAAAAGATAACCTAAAAAAAGAAAACTATTCCCAAACTTTAGGCCTGCAAACCAGAATGACAAATAGAGCTTATAGAATCAAAGAGCTTTTTATGGGAAAAGATCAAATAACTGAAAAAGATTTCGATGATTTCAAATTTGATAATTCTTATTCATTAGATTCAAGGTCATATAAGTATGTTTCAGAAATTTTTGGATTAAATTTTGAAAATGAGAATTTAAAAAAAGGTCAAACGATTCTGAAAAATTGGGATTTAAAGACAGATTTTGATAATGAGTCTGCAACTCTTGGGGTTTGTGTCTTGAGTCCCGAATGGCTTGCAGAACAAGCAGCAGAAACTCCTCCAGAGTCAGAAGAAAGTTTTAAAACGTGTGTAGAAGACACTTTAAAAAATTATGGAAAATTAAATCCAAAATGGTCAGAAAGAAATTTCATGTATAGAGGAAAGAAAAAAATCCCTGTTCAAGGAGGTCCTGACGTTTTGAGAGCTATATATGGCCTTGAGCAAGAAGACGGTGATCTAAAAGCAGTCGGTGGCGATGGTCTTTATATTCACGTTAGTTGGGATAAAGAAGGGAATCAAGAATCAAAAAGTATTCATCAATATGGAAGCGCCACTCAAGATGAAAGCTCTTCGCATTTTTCTGATCAACTGGAGTTATATATCGACGAAAAGTACAAACCTACCTTCTATAAAGATGCAGCCTTAAAAAGAAACGTAATGAAAGAATATACAGTTCCTTTTAAGTCGTCTCTATAGCTTTTTTAAAAGCAGGCCTTGCTTCAATTCGTTCGACATAACCCTTTAAGTTAGGCATGTCATCTGTGACACATCCTAAATTGGACAATTTAGTACAACAGTGGCCTGTCATGAATTCGACCCCTGAGAAGTCCCCTATTAAATATTCTTTTCCTTCAAGAGCCAATTCAATGGCTTGAAGTGATTTAGAAGCAAGTCTTTGAGCTTGACCTAAAACTGTTTCGTCTCTTCTTTCGGGCGGTAACAAAATGGTATGAACCACAATTGTGTTCATTGGTTGAGCAATCATGCCCTCACAAAAATGAAACCATTGAAGATAATAAGGATATTCAGGAGAATCTACGCTTGGTTTCAGTCCGCCATTTTTATGTTTCTCGAGGACATAATCA
The DNA here is from genome assembly GCA_019652555.1 of Gammaproteobacteria bacterium. Taxonomy (GTDB): domain Bacteria; phylum Pseudomonadota; class Gammaproteobacteria; order Magnimaribacterales; family AG-339-G14; genus MEDG-81. The sequence goes on from BPAJ01000001.1 coordinate 681,618, forward strand.
ATAATGGCACCTGATTCATATATGCTCACATCTCCATCCTCAAGAACCGGAATTCTTCCAAGGGGATGTCTTTTTCTATGCTCATCAGATTTTAGTGCTTCTGGATGAAATGGCATTGAATTTAACTCGTAAGGTAATTCTAGTTCTTCAAGCAACCAAAGAACTCTTTCTGCTCTTGAGGCAGGTGCAAAATGTAGTTTCAGCATAATTATTCTCCCAAAGATTTATTCTTTTATTAAAATTTCCATAAAGTCTGTCACATTAAGGCTCTCTAAATCGTTTTGATCTTCACAAATTTTCATTATTTTTTCAACGCGTTCTGAAGAAAATTGTGTTTTGAGGTTCTCTTCAAATTTTTTGATTAGGACAGGAATTCCCTCTTCCCTTCTTCTTCGATGACCAATTGGATATTCTACTTCTACTTTTTCTGTGGAAGAACCATCTTTAAAAATTATTTGCAGTTCATTCGCAATTGATCTTTTTTCGGGATCCAAATAGTCTTTGGAATAATTTTTGTTTTCCTCAACAAACATTTTATTTCTTAAAGAATCAACTCTTGGATCATTGGCAACATCGTCCTCATAATCTTCGGCAACCAAATCACCTTTTAACAAACCGATTGCTGTCATATATTGAATACAGTGATCTCTATCTGCAGGATTATTTAATTCGCCTTCTTTACTAATGATTCTAATTGCAGACTCATGAGTTGTAATATTTATTTTTTCTATTTCTTCTAATCTATCAATTATTTCAGGATGAAGTTTTACTGCAGCCTCAACAGCTGTTTGAGCATGAAATTCTGCGGGGAAGGATATTTTAAATAATACATTTTCCATTACGTAGCTATTAAATTCCTGTGGAACAGAAAGAGATTTTCCTTTGAACAAAACATCTTGAAAACCCCAAGTTGGAGCCGTAATTGCACTTGGATAACCAATTTGCCCTTTTTGAGTAATTAGAACTAGATTCATAGCTCTACTAGTTGCATCACCAGCTGCCCAGGATTTTCTTGGGCCAGCGTTTGGTGCATGCCTATATGTCCTGAGACTTTGTCCATCAACGAATGCTTGTGATAAGGCATCTAGAGCTTGTTCTTTAGACAGGCCCATCAAAAAAGAAATTACTGCGGTTGAAGCAACCTTAACTAGCAAAACATGATCTAACCCAACTCTATTGAAACTATTTTCTAAAGCTAAAACTCCTTGAATTTCATGAGCTTTTATCATGGCTGTTAAAACGTCTTTAATTTTTAAAGAATCTTTCCCTGAAGCTAAATTTCTTTGCGACACATAATCAGCGGCAGATAAGATACCTCCCAAATTATCAGATGGATGCCCCCATTCAGCTGCTAACCAGGTGTCATTAAAATCTAGCCAGCGGATAATAGCTCCTATATCCCAAGCGCCTTTGACTGGATCTAGAACAAATTTAGTTCCAGGAACTCTAACTCCATTAGGCACCAATGTTCCTTCAACGTGAGGACCTAAGAGTTTTTCACAATCTTTAAAGTTTAATGCCAAAAGGCCGCACCCTATGGTATCCATTAAGCAGTATCTTGCTGTTGTGTATGCTTCTGAGCTATCTATATCTTTCTCGTAAACAAACTCAATGATATTTTGAATGATTTCGTCAAAATCTTGACGGACGTTGGATTCAACATTTGATGACATTTTTATACCTGATTAGATTTATCTGTTTTCAATATCAACCCATTCAGCGCTTTCAGGGCCAATGTACTCTTCGCTAGGTCGAATGATTCTATTGTCTGCTCTTTGTTCAAATACATTTGCAGACCAGCCAGTAGTTCTTCCAATGACAAAGAGTGGAGTGAAGATGCTGGTTGGAATTCCCAAGTAATGGTACGCAGATGCCATAAAAAAATCGGTATTTGCAAACATGTTTTTTTCTTCGTCCATGATTTTTTCTATTTCTTCAGATACTTGATAAAGCATTTCGTTACCATCTTGAACGCTTAATTTTTTTGCCCATTCTTTAATGACTTTATTTCTTGGATCTTCAGTAGAATAAACTGCATGTCCAAAACCCATGATTTTTTCTTTTTTTGCCAAGAGTTCTAAAACTCCTTTTTTTGCTTCTTCTCTAGAGGAGAATTTCTCAATCATTTCCATTGCAGCCTCATTTGCACCGCCATGCAGAGGACCTCTTAATGTGCCTATGCCAGCAGTAATACAAGAATGTAAGTCAGATAAAGTTGAGGCGCATGTTCTTGAAGCAAAAGTAGAGGCGTTGAAACCATGCTCGGCATAAAGAATTAAAGAAGTATCTAAACATCTAATATGATCCTCAGAAGGCTCTTTGCCGGTCAGTAACGATAGAAATTGTCCGCCAATTGTTTCGTGAGATGTTTCTGTATCAACGCTTATCCCATCATGCGAAAATCTATACCAATAGCAAATAACTGAAGGCAATATGGCTAGAATTCTGTCTGCTGCATCATTTTGGTTTGAAAAATCACCCTCTGGTTCAAGATTACCCAATACAGAACAACCTGTTCTCATAACGTCCATCGGATGAGCAGAGGCAGGAATAAGTTCTAGTGTTTTTTTTAGCTCTTCAGGAAGTTTTCTATTTGAGATGAGCTTTTGTTGGTAGGCTTCTAATTCTGTCTTGTTAGGTAGATGGCCGTATAAGAGTAAGTAAGCGACTTCTTCAAATTTAGCTTTATCAGCTAAATCTTCTATTGCGTATCCTCTGTAAGTTAATCCATGACCTTCTTTCCCAACTGTTGAAAGGGAAGTCTGTCCTGCTACTTGGCCACGTAAACCCGCGCCTTCTAGTTTCTTTGCCATGAATTATTCCTTAGAAAATAAATCGTCTATTTTTTTTTCGTACGTATGATAGTCGAGAATCTCATATAATTCATCTCGAGATTGCATTTTTTCGAGTATTTTTTCTACGTTGCCATCTTCAGAAATGGTTGAATAGACTTCCAGGGCAGCTTTAGACATTGCTCTAAAAGCACTTAAAGGATGAAGAATAATACTTATCCCTGCTTTTTTTAGCTCATCCTTTTTGAATAGAGGAGTCATTCCAAATTCTGTAATGTTAGCTAGAATCGGAACAGAAACTGTATCTGATAAAGTTTTGTAGTCTTCAAGCGATGTTATTGCTTCGGGAAAAAGTGCATTAGCACCCGCCTCAACATATCTTTGAGCTCTTTCAATAGTGCCATTTATGCCTTCGTTTGCAAAAGCATCCGTTCTTGCCATGAGCATAAATTCATCGTCAGTAATTGCATCTCTAGCAGCTTTCATTCTGTCGCACATTTCCTCAGTTGAAACAATTTCTTTGTTGGGTCTATGCCCACATCTTTTTTCTGATACTTGATCTTCAATATGAATTCCAGATGCGCCGGCAGAAATCATCTCTTTTGTGGTTTTTGAAATATTTAACGCTGAACCCCACCCCGTGTCGCAATCCACCAAAATTGGAAGATTGCTTATTCCTCTAATTCTTCTTAAGTCTTCCAAAACATTATCTAATGAGGTAAGAGCCAAATCTGGCAAGCCAAACGAGGCATTTGCAACTCCAGCACCAGATATATATAAAGCTTTTATGCCAGTTTTTTTAGCAAGTAAAGCTGAATATGGATTAATAGCGCCCGCAACCGAAAGTGGTTTTTCATTTTTTAAAACTTCAAAAAAAGAGATACTCACTAGATGTGCTCCTCTAAAATTTTCTTCAATTCATTGTGAGAAGATGCTGTAAGGAGATGAGGATATTCTTCCTTTATGTGCTCAGGCGCCTGAAAAAATATTCCCAAATCAGCAGTATTCAACATATTGATATCGTTATAGGAATCTCCGGAAGCAAAAACTTTAAATTTAAGTGATTGCAATGCCTCAATTACCTTTTGTTTGTTATTAGGCTGTCTAAGTTTGTATCCTGTAATTTTATCGTTTTCCACTGTCATGTTATGGCAAATAATCGAGGGATAGCCTAGCTTTTCTACCAGAGGCCAAGCTAATTCGTAAAAAGTATCAGAAACTATGGTGACTTGAAATTTTGATCTTGCCCAGTCTAAAAATTCTTGAGCTCCATCAAATGGATCTATATCTCTAACTATTTTTTGGATATCGCTTAGTTTAATATTTTTTTCATTTACCACTTTCATTCTTAAAGACATAAGTTCGTCATAGTCTTTAAGATCTTGTGTGGTTAACATCAGGTCATCTGAATTAACTTCTTTTGCAAGACATTGCCAGATTTCAGGGATGAGTACTCCTTCAAAATCCAAACAGAGATGCACCATCCTTACCTTCGGATGAGTTTTATGCTTTCAAAAACTTTATCTAAATCTTTTTTAGATTTGGTAGCACAAGCCTTAGCAACAATTTTTTTTGTAAGGTGTGGGGCAAACATATTGATGAACTCAAATAAGTGACTTCTCAGATAAGTTCCTCGCCTAAAGCCCATGTATGTGGTTCCAGAGTCAAAAAGGTGGTTTGCAGGTATTGAAATCAAATCTTTATCTTCTTCTTCATTAAAAGCCATGCTAGCAATAATGCCCACTCCAGTTCCCATTTTTACATAGGTTTTTATTACATCTGCATCTGTTGCAGTGAACACTACATTTGCTTTTAAACCTCTCTCAAAAAAAGCTCTATCCAAATCGTTACTTCCAGTAAAACCAAATACGTATGTGACTATTGGATACTGAGAAAGATCTTTAAGTTTTATTTTAGGTATAGAGGCTAAAGGGTGACCTTTTGGAACAATGATACTTCTTGACCATTTGTAACAAGGCATCTTGACAAGATTTTCACCCTTCTCTGTTGTTTCTGTCCAAAGAGCTATATCAACTTCTCCTTTCGCTGCCATCTCAACAGATTCATCTGGAGTACATTGATGCATTTGGAAATGAACATTTGGATATCTCTTAACAAATTTATCCACAACTTTGGGCAAAGTGAATTTAGCTTGGGTATGAGTGGTAGCAATACTCAAGGTACCATACTCTTCGTCTGAAAACTCTGTAGCTGCGTGTTTGATGCCATCAACTAAAGCAAGTATTTCTTCAATTTGCTCAAGAATTCTTTCTCCTACAGGAGTTATCGCAACAAGGTGTTTTCCTGATCTTTCAAAAAGCTCTACATCAAGCTCTTCTTCTAAAAGCTTGATTTGCTTACTTATCCCAGGCTGAGAAGTGAATAAGGTTTTAGAAGCTTTAGAAACATTTAAGTTGCTTCTTGCTACTTCTCTGACATATACAAGTTGCTGAAATTTCATCTCTAAGGGTTAATTTACTATATTTCAGTTAATTATAAAAAACTTTATTTTAAACACTTTTTAATAATATATGAAACTATTACAAAAATTATAAATACTGTATATAATTACAGTTATGAAAAACTTAACTAAAAGGCAAACTGAAATTTTTAATTACATTAAAGATGAAATTGAAAATAATGGTTATCCCCCTACCCGTTCAGAGATTTCCAAAACTTTTGGGTTTAAATCACCTAATGCTGCTGAGGATCATTTAAAAGCATTAAAGAAAAAAGGAGTGCTTGATTTAGCTGCTGGAACATCTCGAGGAATTACTCTGTCAAATCAATCATCAGGAATTCCTGTAATTGGCTTGGTAAGTGCAGGAGGGCCTATCCTTGCTGAAGAAAATATAGAAAAAACCATCCCCAATAATCCGGGAATACTTTCTCATGGCATTGATTTTTATTTGAAGGTTAAGGGAGACAGCATGATAGATGTCGGAATTTTTGAAAACGATCTTATTGCGATTAATAAAAATATTCCAGTTAAGACAGGATCAATAGTAGTGGCTAGAATAAATGATGAAGTAACGGTAAAAACACTTACCAAGATTTCAGATTCTCAAGTCATTTTGAGACCTGAAAACTCTTCTTACTCTGATATTGAAGTAAACCCTAAAAAAGATAATCTTATTTTTGAAGGAACATGCGTAGGTCTTTTAAGAGATTTTTCTTAGAGCTTTTTGTATTGATCTATAGAGAAAGCTTCTTTAATTAAGCTATCTTGCTCTGCTTCTTCTAATTTATAAAAATCGTTGGGGCATTCAACTTCTTTTTCACCGCATTTTATAAATTTTACAAATTTAAAGGCTTTACCAGGCTTTCTAATCTTTATTCCAATTGGTCTTTTATCTTCAGGATGAAAACCCAAGACTCTTAAAGATTTTAAAACAAACAATCTTGTATCTTTATTCTCGTAATCAAGTTCATGAGGATTGTAATAAGAAACTTTAGGATTTTTAGGTTTATCTTCCGGCGGCAGCTTAGATGCTTTATTGAAACCATCAAACTCAGTGTATTCACCAAATCTTCCATTCTTTAAGAAAATTGGAATACCGCTGTTCTCTTCTATGAACAATATGTTTTCACCAGAATCTCGTTCTATTAGTTCTACTGCTCTGTTTAAACCAATATCCAAGATATTTTCATCCTCATCTGGACTACCAAATATTTTTTTATCATCTCTCATAGTCCAAACACATGGACCATTAATGCTCATATCGGCAAAAATAGGCTCATTCAAATCAGGATGATTGCCTAACTCTTTTGGGAGTTCCTTATAGGTTTCCCAAGTTGTGGAAAAATCAAAAGGTTTCTTTGTCCACTTACATTCAGAACAGCCAACAAAGTAACCAAACTTTCCTTTTTTTAAACTCGTTTGGCTATCGCATTTGGGACAATCCCTAATAATTTTTCCTGCTTCATCTCTAGGAAAAATAACTTCTTCTAGCTCTTCGTTTAGCAAATCTAAAACCTGTCTGGTTTTAAAATTTTCACCATCGTTGAGAGGAATTCCATCAATTTTTTTGCTCAAATAATTTTGAAGCTCTTCCCAGAACTTATCTAATACGTCAGTCCACGAAATACTTCCTTCGGCAATTTTATCCAGTTCTGTTTCTAATTCAGCCGTGAATTTGGTTTCAATAAAAAATTCTTTATAAACTCCACATAAATATGAATTTAAAACTCTACCTAAATCTGAAGGAGCAATCGATTTAGCACCATAAGCATACTTTTTATCTCTAAGACCCTTCACAGTTGATGCATATGTCGATGGTCTTCCTATGCCAAGCTCTTCCATTTTTTTGATCAAAGAAGCTTCAGAATATCGATTTGGAGGAGATGTAAATTTTTGCTCAGAAATGAATTCGGCAAGACTTACATTTTCATTTTCTTTTAAATTTTCTGGAAACTCTATGATTTCTGAAGAATCTTTTTTGGAAAGAGTTTCAAAACCTTCAAAGAGAGTTTTTCTTGAGGAAGCATTGAAAACAAATTTGTCTTCTTTAGAACAAACTACTATTTTTTTTCTTTCATGCTGCGAGTTAGACATTTGACTAGAGAGAGTTCTATTCCAAATTAAGGTATAAAGCTTTTGTTCGTCTTGCCCGAGGTTAATATTTTCTGGATAAGTTTTAATGTTTGTAGGTCTTATAGCTTCATGAGCTTCTTGAGAATTTTTTACTTTAGATTTGTAAACTCTTACTTGATCAGATAAAAATTCATCACCAAATTTTTCGACAATTACATTTCTTATTTCTTGCAAAGGAGGTGGTCCAGGATTGTCTTCGCTAAAGGGTTCTCCCGTATTAGGAGATGTACTGATATTTATCCCGTCTGTTCTTAAGTATGTAATTAAGCCAGCTTCGTAGAGATTCTGGGCTGCTCTCATGGTTCTGTCTGCAGTAAAGCCTAAAAAACTGCTTGCAGTCATTTGTAAAGTTGATGTACGAAAAGGTGGATTTGGAGAACTGCTCTGAGGTTTTGTTTCAATAGATTTGATAAAAAACTCTGAAGATTTCAATTCAGATTCAATTTCTCTTACATCTTTTTCTGAAGATATGGGGTTCTTTTTTAAATCCTCTTCCTTGCACTTAATTAGCTCAGCATCAAAAATAAAATCGTTATATTCAAATTTACTAGTTATCGGCCAATACTCTTCTTTAATGTGTTTATCTCTTTCGGTTTCTCTTTCGCAAATTATTCTTAAAGAAGGAGATTGAACTCTTCCAGCAGATTTAGCAGGGGGAGCATGTCTCCATACTAAAGGAGATACTTTAAATCCAATCAGATGATCTAAAATTCTCCTTGCTAAATATGCGTCTACTAAGTCTTGATCAATTTCTCTTGGTGAATTTATAGCTTGCTTTATAGCTGATGAAGTAATTTCATTAAAAGTGATTCTTTTGACTTCTTTATCTTTTAATAATTTTTTTTCAGAAAAATCTGAAAGTAAATGCCACGCAATGGCCTCTCCTTCTCTATCTGGATCCGTTGCTAAATAGATAGTATTGATGGTTTTGCAAATCTTTCTTAATTCTCTGATCGTTTTTTTTCCTTTTTGTGTTTCTTCCCAAGATAAATCCACCCAATTTTCTGGGTTAACCGCGCTTTCATCATCTGGAAGATCTCTTATGTGACCCAAGCAAGCTGCAACTTCCCACTGCTGTTCTGGAAAGTTTTTATCCAAATATTCAGTAATCTTAGTTGCCTTCGCACCAGATTCAACAATGACTAAATTTTTCATCCTTTTTTTAATATGGAGTACTTTTTACAGTTTTGTCAAGAAGACGAAATTTGTAGAGCCTTTTTTAAAAGCGAGTTACCTTGATATATGTAACCAGTATAAAGCTGAACTAAATCTGCTGAATTTATTAATCTTTCCTTTACGTCACTTGCGTTCATTACTCCACCTGAAGCTATTAAAATTGATTTTTCCTGTTTGAATTCAGCTACTTTTTTTTGCATATTTCCTGCTTTTTTACTGAGCATTGCGCCACTCATGCCTCCTGCAATTGGATAAATATGATCGGTGGTTGTGTTGCAACATATAAAGCCATCAATACTATTTTTTTCTGAGACTTCTATTAAGTTTTTTAAATTTTCATCTGTTTCATCTGGAGAAAGTTTTACAAAAATTGGGGTATTTTTTTTATACATATCAATTAATTGAACTTTTTTTTGCGATATCTTTTCCAGTAAAAATTCAAGATTTTCTTGAGAAGATAATTCTCTGAGGTTTTCAGTATTTGGAGATGAAATATTTATAGCAAGATAATCTGCTTCAAGGTAAAAATAATCCATCAAATGAAGATAATCTTGCCAAGCATTTTTGGTTTTTGTGTTCTTGCTTTTCCCAATACTAATTCCAAGAACGCCATCAAACTTTGGTTTGTATTTTTTTATATTTTTGAGAACTTGAACGGAGCCAACATTGTTAAAACCCAATGAATTTACAAGTGTTTTATCTTTGGTAAACCTAAAAATTCTTGGCTTTGGATTACCAGTTTGAGGTTCCAAGGTTACTGTACCCACCTCAACAAAACCAAATCCAAGGGAGCTGAAAATATGAAAATATTCTGCATTTTTATCTAAACCTCCAGCTATTCCAATTCTATTTTTTAGTGATAGGTTTTTTATATTTATTTTAGATTTTTCGATGTTACTTGAAGCAAATAAACCAATTAGATTTAAACTATAGATTAGCTTTAAAAGCCTAAGGGTTATATTTTTCGCTGCCTCTGCAGGAAAAATTCTTAATGTTAATAAAGTTAGATCTTCTAAAAAATTTATCAATTTAATTATCAAGCGCACTTATTGCTGCTGCAGCAGTAGCAAAGTTTGCGAGAATTGGCGTAAAAATTCTAAAAATTGAGATCGCATTAAACGGAGTAGAATCTCTTGGAACTATAATAGTTGAGCCTGGTTCTATTTTACTTCTGCCAATTCTCCATGAATCTAAATTTCTCACTGCTTGACCATTGGGAAGAATTACAAAAATTCCTCTTTTATCAGCAGAGTCTGCCAAACCCCCAGCTAGTTTAATGTAATCATTCACCCGAAGGTTCTTTGAATAGACAAAGCTTGTAGGAGCTAAAACTTCTCCAGTTACAGTAATAGTAGACTTCTCTGAAGGAATATAAATTCTATCGCCAGAATTTAAAACAATATCTACTTCAGGATTCTTTTTCAATTTTTCTAAAGACATCTCAGTAACTATCCGACCAACAGGTGAGATATCTTTTAATCTGGTAATCAAGTTGGAGATTACTGAAAGAGCAAGCTGAGGGTTTCCTGTATTTGTGATTGCACCGCTTGTCAAAGAAGTAGCTATGCCCTCCTCCAATTGGTCAGCTGCTCTATTGAAAGCCTCCTTTTCCCTTTTAGCTACAGAAGATCTTGTAAATACTCCTCCATATGGATAAGCATTTTTTTCATATCCTCCAGCTCTTTCTAAAAGAGAGCTTAGCTTTTCACCTTTAGAGATGGAATAAGTTCCTGGATTTTTAATAAAACCACTCACAGATACTGAGAAAGTTTCTTGTTTATCTGGATCTTGTTGCAAAACAATTGATTTTGGAAATGAGGAAGAAAAAATTATATTTTCTGATTCATCAAAATTAATGTTTTGAATATCTTTTTCAGAATAAAAAATTTCATAATTTCCAGATTTTCCTAGATTGGTTGCTCCTCCAGCAAAAGAAGTTAGATTTTTTAAACTAATGTTATTGGTTATTGGATAAAATCCAGGTTTTCTAATTTCCCCGCTCACAAGAGAAGCATTTTCTAAAGCAACGATGAGTAAATCTGGGTTGTCTTCAAAGATTTTTGGACAGCCCTCATTTAAACCCAAACGATCAGAAATATTAGTCTCTGAAGTTGAAAATTTTAAGCTTTTAAGATTTGAAACAAGCGTGGATGCATTAAATTTAGCCACATACTTCAAAGACTTACATGGATATCTATCATCGGGTATAAATTTAGTTAAATTTTTACTCTTTAAATTAAATTCTTCTCTTTTTTCTTCCTCAGTCTTTATTGGTAATCTTTGAAAAGGATCAGTTTGATCAGAAAGAGTAACGGCAGGAACATTTTCTTGTTCAGCCAGATTTTTCTTTCTTTGCTCCTCATAAAAAAGATCAATCTTAATTTTATCTTCTTCCGATAAAAGTCCTAATGCATCTGCTAAAAGAGCCGAATTTATAAAATCTATATCGTATTGAGAAAATACGTAAATGAAATCATTAGGCTTGAGATTGAACTCTTCTCTAGTTTTTAAATTTAGATCAGTTGCGATAAATTCTCTTGAGCCATTGTCATCTCGTCTAGAAATAACGCTAAATGGTAGATAGGTTTTATCAGTTAAATCATTTTCATCAATGAAGTCTGAAATTTTTGAATTTTCAATATAAGAATAAACTCCTCTATTACTTAAAAAACCTTCTATCCGAATATTATTTGAAAGCTTCCCAGATAAATCATGAATGAAAATTTCATCAGAATCTTTTAATTTCATGGAATTAATATCTTTCAAGGAGTAATCAGAAAATTCTCTTTCTCCTTGATCATTTAATCTGCTTAAAGTGATTTTATTTTTATCAGCCTTACTTGATAGACCAGACGCAAAATTCAAAACATCTTGAAATGTTTCACCTTTTTTAATTTCATAAATTGCTGGTCTATTAACATTTCCCCAAATTTTTACCCTATCGCCAACAGGATTTACAAGCAATGCATCCCCAGATTGAATTCTTAAGTCATTTGAAGTGTTGGCATTAATTAGTAAGTCATACATATCTAGAGAGCCTATTTCTTTATTTGCTCTTTTTAGAGATATGTTTCTTAAGGAGCCATTCTCAGTAGGTCCTCTGGTATTAAAAAGAATGCTTGAAATTGAAGATAGTGGTGAAAAATTGTAAGAACCAGGTCTTTTTGAATTTCCCAGAACAAAGACTTGTATTGTTCTTAGCCTGCTCAAAGAAATTTCGACTTCTGTTCCAATCAAAGAAGCTTGAGTAATATTTTTTAATTTTTCTGAGGCTTCATCAAAGGTCAAGCCGCTAAAAGATATTGTTCCTAGTTCTCTTAAAAAAACATTTCCTTCACGATTAACTGAAACTTTTTTTATGGCCTGAATACTTCCGGAAAAACTTATAGTCAATTCATCTCCAGGTCCTAAAACATATTCTCTAGGAGCTGCAATGATGCCACTGGAATCAAACGAAGTTTCTATATCAAAAAGATCATATCCAAAAAAAGAAGGGATTACGTTATCAAATTCATCATACTCAACAGGTTTCTCTTCCATTTCCATGAAAGATTCTCTCCTAAGCTGATTTATTTCATCATATTCAGAGTCGTCTTCAACATCTGTTTTGAGTCTAGATTCTACAGAAGATCTAACGGAGTCAGGTAAGAATCTAAGATATTCCTCATAATCACTTACTTGCGCAAAAGAATTCGTGATAAAAAAGAGAAAAAGTATCTTCTTTAAATTATTTAACAATTGGAAGACCCCAGTAAAGTTTTGATCTACACGCTTCAAAGTAATCATAATCTGTTGGATGAATTAAACGATATCTTGTTGAACTGTTTTTTATCTTTAAAGAATCTCCAGAATTTAAATCAAACTCATTGTGTCCATCGAGAATGACTTTTGCTTTTTCATCATGTTCATATTTAAGCTCTAATTCATCTTCGGCTGGAATAATCAGTGGCCTAGTGGATGAACTATGTGAAAACATCGGCATGATAGCAAAAACATCCAATGTGGGATACAAAACTGGTCCGCCGCCTGAATACATATAAGCTGTTGATCCAGTTGCAGATGAAACAATTAATCCGTCTGATTTATGGTTAGCAATTAATTTATTGTTTTTAAAAAGAGAAAAACTTGTCATTTTTGCTAGTTCTCCTGAATGGAGAACAACTTCATTTACGAGAAGAAAAGAATTATTTTTGTCAGAAACTTCTAAAAGATTTCTTGATTCTTCTTGGTAATCACCTTTTAAAATTTTTGGTAATTCAAGCTCTAAAGAGCCTAATTGCAAATCTGTTAAGAAGCCAAGTTTGCCAATGTTCACTCCTAGAAATGGAGTATTCAAATGACAGAGATCTCTTATTGCTCCTATCATCGTTCCGTCTCCGCCAATTACCAAAATAAGATCTTCGGATGCGTCTAATTTTTTCAATTCTTTTTGAGACTTATTTGCCACAATGTGTTTTATGACCACATTATTTTCTTCCAAAGTTTTTTCACACCTCTTTAAGGTTTCTTTGTAGTCTCTGGTTGAGGAATGAATGATGTTTATTGACGAAATTTTATCCATTTGTCGTTTGTAAATCCTTTGGATTAAAGTTTCTCACGAAATAAATAAATATTGTATCTACTATTGCTATAAAAAACTTAAAAACGTATTTGGTTAAAGCAATTCCTAGGGCTACTTTAAATGACATTTGTCCTGCTAATACCCATACAAAGGTATATATAAAAGTATCAAGAGCTTGAGAACTCAGAGTTGAAACGTTGTTCCTTAGCCAAAGATACTTATCTCCAGTTATGGTTTTAATTTTATGAAAAACCCAAACGTCAAAAGTCTGACTTATCAGGTAAGCGGTTATAGACCCTATTACGAATATAGGCGAGTAAAGAGCTAAAGTAGATATTGCTTGATGAACTTCATTGGCCGAAGAAGCAATCCCTGATGGTAAATAATAAGTACTCAGAACCAGAGTAAACATTACTATCACATTTGCTACTGCCCCAATTATTACCGCTCTATTTGCTTCTGCTCTACCATATTTTTCATTCAATAAATCTGTAGCAAAGTATATTCCGGAATACATTATCGCTCCCATACTTACTACAAATGTATTTCCAAAAATAGTTAGCTCACTTACTTTGCCGCCCTGTAAGTTTGCAAGAATAATTCCTAGAATAACGGCTGTATAGAGTCCATTTTTACCAAAAAAATAAAATAATATTATTGCCAAAGTCAAGTCATAAAACACCGTAAAAATCCATAATAATTCTGGGTTTTGGCTAAAAAATTCTAAGTTCATGGCTGATTAATTATCAAAAATTGCTACAATTAGACACGTTTGGAAACAAAAAATCACTTAAAAACTTATATTTAAAAAAATTATGGAAAATTTAGATCAATTTAGAAAAGAAACAAAAGAATGGCTGGAAGAGAATTGTCCGCCTGAAATGAGAAAACCAATGGGTCCTGGAGATGTAGTATGGGGTGGAAGAAACTGTAAATTCCCCCACCCTGATGCGAAATTATGGTTAGAGAGAATGGGTGAAAAAGGCTGGACCTGCCCTACCTGGCCAAAAGAATATGGTGGCGGTGGTTTGAGTTTTGACGAAAATAAAATTCTACAGGAAGAATTAATGGCTATCAGAGCCAGACCTGCTTTATCCAGTTTTGGTATCTGGATGCTTGGGCCGGCATTACTTGAATTTGCGTCAGAGGAACAAAAAAAGAAATACATTCCTGAAATTGTTAAAGGTGAAATTAGATGGTGCCAAGGCTATAGCGAACCTGGATCTGGATCGGATCTTGCCAGCCTCAAAACCAAAGCCGAAGATAATGGAGATCATTTTGTAGTAAATGGCCAAAAGGTTTGGACTTCTTATGCTGATGACTGCGACATGATTTTTACTTTAGTAAGAACAGGTCCGCAAGAACCTAAACATGATGGTATTAGTTTTTTACTCATCGACATGGATCAACCTGGAGTTACTACTAAGCCGATTAAACTTATCTCAGGAAAATCTCCCTTTTGTGAAACTTTTTTTGATAATGCGATTGTTCCAAAAGAAAATTTAGTTAGCGAATTAAATAAAGGCTGGGACGTCGCAAAAAGACTTCTTCAACATGAAAGAAATATGATTGCTGGAATGGGTCTAGGAGGCGCAGGTTCTGCCAAAAAGAAAAAAGATCAAACAATTTCATCTGGAATGGCAACCATGGCCAAGACATATGTTGGAGAAGAAGAAGGAAAATTAGCAAATCCTGGTTTGAGACAAAAAATTGCATCTTTTGACATTAACTCGCATGCATTTTCTCTTACCATGAGAAGAGCAAGCGAAGAAAGTAAGTCTTCTAATTCTGGGCCAAGTCCAGCTTCATCAATGTTCAAGTATTATGGTAGTGAGAGCAATAAACTCAGATATGAGTTAATGCTTGAGGCAATGGGCACTAAAGCTCTTGGATGGGAAGGAGAAGGCTTTGGTCCTGCAGAACTTGCAATTACTAGAGAGTGGCTGAGAACTAAGGCTAATTCAATTGAAGGCGGAACTTCAGAAGTCCAGCTTAATATTATTGCTAAACGAGTCTTGGATCTGCCTCAATAATAAATATTTCTTTGGGAGAAAAAAATGTCATTAGTTTTAAATGAGGAGCAAGTCTTTCTAAAAGATAGTGCAAAAAAATTCGCATCAGAAAAGACCCCTACTACTCACTTTCGTGAAGTAAGGGACAGTGAAATCGATAACTGCTATGACGATAAAATTTGGCAGGAAATGGTATCACTTGGTTGGACCGGTATTTTAGTCCCTGAAGAATTTGGTGGTTCAAATTTTGGAGTAGCTGGCATCTCTTCTATTTTAGAAGAGCTTGGTAGAACACTCACTCCTTCACCTTTATTTTCTACGGCTGTTGTAGGTGTAAGTTTAATAAAGCATGCATCCGATGATGTAAAAAAAGACATTCTTACAAAGGTTGTTCAAGATGGTCTAAGACTTTGCTTTGCCATCGAAGAAAGCAATCATCATGATCCAGTTAAAATATCTTGTGAAGCAAAAAAAGATGGAAGTAATTTCATTATTTCAGGAGAAAAGTCCTTTGTAATTGATGGCGGTTTTGCAGATAAAGTCATTGTTGCCTGTAGGACATCAGGAGAAAAAGGCTCAAAGGAAGGCCTGTCTCTTTTTGTTTTGGATTCTGATTCAAAAGGTTTAACCATTATGCCAACTAAGATGGTAGATTCTAGAAACGCAGCAAATATGAAATTTGAAAATGTAAAAGTATCTTCAGATACGTTGATTGGTAAAGAGGATGATGCCTATGAAATTATTGAATCAGTACTGGATATTTCTAGAGCTGCAATTTCTGCAGAAATGTTAGGTAGCGCTCTTCAAGCTTATGAAATTACTCTTGATTATTTAAAGGAAAGAGAACAATTCGGTTCAAAAATAGGTTCCTTTCAAGCCCTCCAGCATAGAGCTGCAATTATGTTTTCTGAATTAGAACTATGCAAATCATGCGTTATTGAATCTATTACATCCTTTGATGAGGGAGGAAATGATTCTGAGAGATTAGCAAGTCTATCGAAGGCTAAAGTTGGAGAAGTATTTCATTTAATCTCTAATGAATCAGTTCAAATGCATGGTGGAATAGGTGTTACAGATGAGTATGATATTGGACTTTACCTAAAACGAGCCAGAGTAGCTGAACAAATTTTTGGAGATTCTAATTTTCATAAAAATAGATATGCTGAATTAACAGGCTATTAAAGTTTAGTCGTGCATGAGAATAAAACAGAAAAACTTCTTAAAATTATTTCTGAATTAAGAGATCCTATTTCTGGATGCGAGTGGACTAAATCTCAAACTTCAAAAACCCTCCTCCCCTTTATAATCGAAGAAGCAAAAGAAGTTCATGATGCTTTCGAAAAAGGAGATATCGAAAACCTCAAAGAAGAATTGGGTGATCTTCTTTTGCAAATAGTTCTCCAGAGTAAAATAGCTGAAGAAAATAAACTATTTTCTTTTAATGAAGTAATTGATAACTTATGTGAAAAGCTAATTAGAAGACATCCATATGTTTTCCAGGATAAAAGACCTCATACAATAGAAGAACAAAGAGAGGCATATTTTAGAATTAAAGAGTTTGAGAAGAGCAAGTGAAGTTTTTATTTGAAAATCTAATAGGGATAATGTCTATCACCATTTTGGTATTGAACACAGTTATCTTGTCATGTTTGTTAATACCCTTAGGAATAATTAAATTTTTCTTACCAATCACTTCACTAAAAGTGTTATTTACAAAATTTATTATAAAGGTAGGTGAATTATGGATTTTCACTAATAAAATTTGGGTAAAGGCTTTACACAATCCCAAATGGCAAATAATTGGTAAAGAAAATATCAAGTCCGATGGCTGGACAATAGCTACTTCAAATCATCAATCATTTGCGGACATATTTCTTCTGCAGGATATCACCAATAGAAAAATGCCCATGCTCAAGTTCTTTATGAAATATGTTCTGATTTACGTTCCAATTATAGGTCTTTCTTGGTGGGCTTTAGATATGCCTTTTTTGAAGAGGTATACAAAAAAACAACTAGAAAAAAATCCCAAGCTGGCTGGAAAGGATGTGAGAGAAATGAAAAGAGCTTTGAAACATTACGCCCTTTATCCTGTAACTGTTTTTAGTTTTGCTGAAGGAACAAGATTTACTCTTAAAAAACATCATAATCAAAACAGTCCTTTTAAAAATCTTTTGAGGCCCAAAGAAGGAGGCTTGGCTACAGCGTTAAGTTTAGTAAATAAGATTGATTCTCTTATTGATTTTACAATCAAGTTTGATTCTAAAAAAAGAAGTTTTTGGGACTATCTTTGCGGAAGAATGAATTCAGCTAAAATTATTATTAAGGAAATAAAAATCCCAAAAAAATTTCTTAATGAAAATTTATTAGACAATCATCCTCTGAGAACAGAATTCAAGGAGTGGGTTAATTCATTATGGCTGGAAAAAGACCTTTTGCTTAGTAGTAGAGACTAAATAATGGTATTTAAATTAAATAAATTTCTTATTCTATTAGTTTACTTTCTGGCTTCACTTTATCTTCCAAGCGAAGAATCTTTGGTGGTAAAAAATGAATATAAACCTGTTGTAAATGAAATCATAGAAATTCTGGACCAAAATCACTTTAAAAAGAATATTGTAATTAATGAACAAAAAGTCATTGATAACTTTTTGGTAAATATAGATAAAGAAAAAATTGTATTTACTTCTGTTGAGTTCAACTCATATAAAGCTAGTTTCAAGAATATTTATAACCTAGAAGAAATTTTTAAAATTTATCAAGATTATTCTGATAGAACACTTGAATTGATTAACTATCAAAAAGATGTTGTTGATTTGATTGATACTTCTGCCGACTTAAATACGACTGAATTTGTTGAAAAAAGCAGAGAGGATGAAAAAAGATTTAATTCCTTAGACTCAATCAAAAACTATCATGCTCTTTTAATTAAAAACGAATTTATAAACATTCTTTTGTCTAATGATAATTTTGAAAACTCTAAGTCAAAACTTCTCAAAAGACTCAAAAATAGAGTTAAAAGTTTAAAAAGAATTAAGTCAGACGATATCTTTTCTTTATACATAAATTCGATTACCTCTCTCTACGATCCTCATACAAATTATTTATCTCCAAAATCTCAGGAAGACTTTGAGATAAATATGAGTCTGTCTCTAGAAGGAATTGGAGCAATTTTATCTACAGAGGATGGAATTACTAAAATAGTGAGATTAATTCCAGGAGGGCCAGCTGATAAATCAGGTCTCCTAAAAGTAAATGACAAAATTGTGGGGGTAGCCTCTCTGCCAGAAAATGATATAGAAGATGTACGAGATTGGAGAATCGATGAGGTGGTTCGACTCATAAGAGGTCCAAAAAATACCAAGGTCAGACTTGAAGTTATTCCTAATTCTTCTCCGGATGACATTCTAGGTAGAGTCATAGAAATCACCAGGGGGTTGGTAAAACTAGAAGATCAGGCTGCAAAGAAAAAGAAGGTAGAGATATATAAACCGAATAAATCTTACAATATTGGGGTAATAGATTTACCTGCTTTTTATATGGACTTTGATGCATTTAGCAGAAATCAATTTAACTACAAAAGCAGTTCAAAAGACGTCAGGAACCTTCTAAGGGAATTAAAAGAAGAACAAGTAGATGGAGTCATTCTTGATTTGAGAGGAAATTCTGGAGGTTCTTTATATGAAGCTTACTCGCTTGCCAAGCTTTTCATTGGAAAAGGAAGTATTGTTCAAGTAATGGAGTCGAATGGCTCGATTCAGCCTCTGGGTCACACAAGAGGAATTCAAAACTATGATGGGCCAGTAATGATTTTGGTTGATAAATTAAGTGCCTCGGCTTCGGAAATTCTTGCAGGAGCTTTTCAAGATTACAAAAGAGGATTAATTGTGGGCTCAAATACTTTCGGTAAAGGAACTGTTCAAAGGCTGGAAAATCTTTCTTATGGACAACTAAAATTTACAGAACAGAAGTTTTATAGAGTCTCTGGGAAAAGCACACAAAATTTAGGAGTTATTCCTGATATTAACCTACCCTATGTTTTTGATAGTAAAGAAGTTGGAGAAATGGCTCTTGAAAACTCTCTTCCTTATGATGATATTTCATCTTTAGAGTATGAACCTTTTAATTCAACTTCAAATATAGAGATGATTCAAAGTTTCTCAAAAAAAAGAGTATCCGATTCAAACTTGAATGAGTACATTAAAGATCAAAAAATTCACAACAAAAACGAATTGGATAAAAAATTGATTCCCGTAAATTATTTAGTAAGAAAATCTGAAAAAAAAGCGCAAGAAGAAAAAAGACTATTCATTGAAAATCGATTTAGAGTTTCTGTAGGTTTAAAGCCCTATTTAAATTTTCAAGAGTTTTTGGATGCTGATCCTGAGGAATTAAATGAGTTTTCGGAGAAGATGGTTCTTGAAGAAGCAGCGAGAATTTTAATTGATCAAATTAATTTTAATAAGCCCAAAAGACTTTCCAGCTCAGACTTCAGATGAAAATTTTTTCTTTTAATGTAAATGGCTTAAGAGCTAGGCTGCACCAGATGAGTGCTTTAATTGATAAGCACTCGCCAGACATTATTTGTCTGCAAGAAACAAAAGTAGACAATGAAAACTATCCCATGGAGAGCATAAATGAATTAGGTTACAAAGCTATAATTAATGGGCAAAAAGGACATTATGGTGTGTCAACTCTCTATAAATCTGAACCTTTGGATTTTCAATTAGGCTTCCCGACAGATGAAGAAGATGCCCAATGTAGGCTAATTTCTTCAAGACACAAGTTTTCTTCTCAAGAAGTAACCATTATCAATGGGTATTTCCCTCAAGGAGAAAGCAGAGATCATCCAAAAAAATTTCCTTATAAAGAAAAGTTTTTTAAGGATCTGATGATTTATTTAAATGAGAACTTTTCTCCAGAAGACAATATTATTATCTTGGGAGACCTAAATATTTCTCCAGAAGATATTGATATAGGTATTGGAGAAAACAATAGAAAAAGATGGCTTGCCACGGGAAAATGTAGTTTCTTACCTGAAGAAAGAGAATGGTTAGAAAATATAAAAACTTGGGGATTTTTTGATTCTTATAGAAAATTTTTCCCAGATTCTAATGATAAGTTCAGCTGGTTTGATTACCGCAGCAGAGGGTTTGATGATAATCCCAAAAGAGGCTTAAGAATTGACCATCTATGGGTAACAAAACCTCTTTTAGAAATGGCAATTGAATCTGAAATAGATTATGAAATAAGAGGTATGGAAAAGCCTTCTGATCATGCTCCGGTTTGGACTGAATTTAAAATCTAATTTCTCCTTTCTTGAAAAAATTTCTTTAATAACTCAGAACTTTCGGTTGCAAGGATTCCGCTTGAAACTGAAATTTTATGGTTAAAGAAACTTTCCTCTTGTAAATTCAAATTATTTATCACTACTCCTGATTTTTGATCCTCTGTAGCAAAGATTAATCTATCTATTCGAGCATGGATGCATGCTCCAAAACACATCAAGCAAGGCTCTAAAGTAACGTAGAGACTAGCTCCATTGAGTCTATAGTTATCTAGTTTATTTGCTGCATCTCTCAGCACGTTCATTTCTGCGTGCGCAGAAGGATCTTTTTTGCTTATTGATTGATTATGCGAACGAGAGATTACTTCGTCGTCTTTGACTAAAACCGCACCAACCGGAACTTCTTTTTTTGAATAAGCTAATTTGGCTTCGTCTAAAGCCAATTTCATATAAATAAAATCCTTTTTGGATTGGAGGTTATTCAAGGATCTTTTTAATCATCTCGATGGACGATTTCATACCATCTGAAATTAATTTTTCGAACTCATCTGGTTCAACTTCAGAGGTCCAAACTAATTTGGAGAAATTATTATCTTCAAGCACTGTAACTTTAGCTAAATGGTGATTCAAAGGCGCGGGGGATTTTATGACGCTATAAGTCAAAGATTTATTTGCTTGATCCTTTTCAATGATCTTTTCCTTAATTTCTCCAACGCCATCCATTTTGAAAGTCCTTACGTTGTTTTCAAGAACAATTTCGTTTGCAAAAGGCACCCAATCAGATCTCGTAACGTCTGCAAATAGTTCCCAAAGTGAATCGGCCGAACATTTAATCTGTTTTTCTATTCTAATTTTTTTCATTAAATTCCTGTCTTAAGTAATTTGATACGTGATTATTGACGTGAAAATCACTATCTAAAGGCATTATTTCATTATGAATTAATTTTTTTGCAACTCTAATCATTATCACAGAAAATTTAAATAGACATAATATTCGGTAATAAAAGAAATTGTCAGCTGAAAAGCCGGTATTTTTTTCCCAAAATTTTATCGCTTCTTCATTTGCAATCGAACCTGGAAGCTTTTCAATATTTAGTCCGTAGCTACTGACATCGTCGGTTGTAAGTCCCCAAGCTAAATCGCATAAAGGATCTCCAATGGTTGCCATCTCCCAGTCAAGTAAACTCTTTACTTGAAAATCTTCAAAAAGTACGTTTCCTATCCTTGAGTCTCCCCAGCAAAGTTTTTTTGGATTTGGGCTTAAAGGAAGGTTTTCAGATAACCAAAGAAAAACTTCTTCTAAAAATGCATTTGTTTCTCCATCCATGCCCCATTCCATAAACGATTTGTAGTATTGAAGATCAGACTTTAGATGAGAACTTTCATTGCTTCTCTTATCGATCATACTCAATTCTAAATCTTCATAATTTATTTTATGAAAAGATACTAAGTTTTCTAACCAGCCAAACCAAACTGATCTAATTTGATCTGGAGAAGCTTTCCCCATCATACCTTCAGGATCCATATGATATGGCGGATTATCGGAAGGCGCCTCTCCGCTAACATATTTCATTACATAAAATTCTGATCCAATGATTTCTTCATTTTGTTCAGAAAATAAAATTTCCGGTACAGGAAATTTAAGTTGTTTTAATTGCTTCATGATTTCGACTTGCAACCCAAGATCATATTCAGGAAATACTTGAAAGCCGGTTGGCTTTATTCTCAAGACTATATCCTCTTCAATGTTTTTCCCTAAAATTTTGCAAGAGAAAGTTTCATTTGAAAAACCGCTTGCTTCTGATGATTTGTGTGGCTGGATAGAAATATTTTGTTTCTTATAACGTTCTTTCGTTTCGAGCCAGCTTTTAAAAATTAATAATTTTTTTTGGAAATTTTTTTCTGAAGAAACTGGCATTATTAGGGTTTATCGAAAAGATCTTTAAACCCACTAGGCTCGTGAGGCCCCAAAAACAATTGTTCTAAAACACCTCTACCTTGAAGCTCTTTTTCTGGAGTCTTAAGCTTAACTTCACACAATGATTGAATATGAAGAAATGGCGGATCTTGTGGATCGTCATTTAAATCATAGGTGTCATAGTGAGTTTCTAATTCTCCTTTGAATTGGCCATGGCCCCAATCAGGATGCATGTACCCTAAACCACACATAAACATATTTACTTTAGGCGTAATTTGAAATTCAAATAAATCCTCTTGTGAAGTTTTTAAGTTCAAAGATAAAGATTCAACTCTTCTTGTTTTGGGTTTATATGAAATAGACTTTTGATGAGAGACAAAATTGGATTGTTCTTTTCCATCATCGAATTGAATTTTTGCGAAAGCATTATCAGCTTCTCCTTTTTCGTTATCAACGTAATAAATGTGTGTCGCTAAATCATCAAAATGAACAGGAGCCCAAAGCCAAAAAAATTGGGGCATTTCAAAAGGCACCATAGGTTGACTATCTCCTGCGCCAACAGGTCTAACTCCCCAAGATCTATCTCTAGTTCCTACAAACTCTTTTGGCGATATTTTGATAACTTCATCTTTTATTTTAATTTCCCCAGACCAATTTCCATGCTGGGTTAATCTGCAGGTATCCATTATTTTTCTAGGACCATTAAAAAGAGTCATGTTTGGCTCCTGCATGGGTTCAAATCTTTTGGTGAATTCTAGCTTTGCTGTAATGTCTGAATCATTATTTGTAAGTTCAACTGAGAGCTTTTCTAAAGGCTCAAGAACTTTAACTTCAATAGGGCCCACTTTTGTATTAAGTCTCTCAAGACCTAGAATTCTTGAAGTTCTTATATTATGTTGCTTTCCGTCAACTGCTAAAGTGAAAGAAGCATCCATGATATTCAAATTAGGATACAAACAAAGTACAGCAGCAAAATAAAAATCTTCTTTTTTGGAATATCCATTAAAAAAATAACGATCATAAAAATTTCTTTCTGTACCGACTTCTGAAACAGGATGAGGTAGTTGGTGTATTGGATAGTCGTCTGCTTTAGTAATCATCTTTTTGATTAAATTATTTGGAAAAACTCATCGAAGCAATATCAATGTCCATATCAAAATCCCTTCCAGAAGCTTCAACACCAATAAGTTTTATTTTACTAGGGTTAAGATTCCTTTTTTTTGGACTTTTATTACTGTAACGAATGAATTCAGTGAATTCAATTTCAAAATCTTGCCATTCATTAGTAACTTCAAATTCACCGAGATATCTCACCCAAGGAAAGATCGAGCCTTTGGTTTTAATATGGATAAAATATTTTTCGTTATTTCCTCTTGCCTTGAATTTCACTCTAGAAAAATCACTTAAGTTATTTGCATCAATTTCTTTCCTAAACATTAAGAACCCTCCGCCATCGGTAGATACATTTCCTTGTGCAGAGATAAAATCGAAATTTTCATTTGTAGATTCTTTTAATGCCATGGAACCATCGGATTTGCCTCCCATGACCTGATCTTTTACAAACCGCCAGGCATCTATATCGATATTTTTTTTTGGCAGAATTTCAAAAGAAAGCATATTAAAAGACAAAAAGATTGATAAAAAATATTTCAGCATAATTTAGTCTAAAAGTTTTTCTGAAGCTATATTTGTTAATTCTTCTTCAAAAACTAAGTCCTTTGTAGAATTAAGTCTATCCACGTAAAGAAATCCAAATAAATGGTCAAGTTCATGCTGGAATACTGTTGCTAAGAAATCTTCAACTACCACTTCTTTTTCAACAGCATTTTCGTTGAGATATTTAATTTTAAGCTTTCGAGGCCTTTCAACATAACCTCTTAAGCCAGGAACACTTAAACAGCCCTCCCAAAAGCCTTGTTTTTGTTCGTCAATTACTTCTAGTTTTGGATTAAATATGACAAATTCTTCAGAATTTTCTAAATTGTCGTATCTCTCAGAGTCGCTTTCCAATTTTATAACAGCTAACTGAATAGAAATTCCTATTTGGGGTGCAGCTAGGCCAATTCCACCAGCGTTTTTCATAACATCCCACATTTTAGGGATTAATCCTTGTATTTCCGAAGATAAAATTTCTTCTTTGGTAAGTTCTCTAGCAGTTTGCCTTAAAATAGGATTGCCTAATTTTAAGATTTCAAACTCGTTTTCAGTGATTTTTGTCATAAAAATACCAATTTTTATTGTTTAATTTAGCTTTCACTAAAATTGACTTAAGTTTTTAAAGGTCTTAAACTTGCCGTCGTAAAGGCATATTAAGTGTCTTAGGAGAATTATCAATGATTTTAACTAATTTAAAGAACTTATTTGGTCAATTTTCAAAACTATTTGCTTCAGTGGCTCTATTAGTTTTAGTTGGTTGCTCAAGCACTCCTTTTATGCAGAACAACATTGTTGCAACAAAGTATCTTTTGGATAATTTTGTTGAAGATGCCGGTGGAAAAGGACAAGTAAATGCTGAAACTTATCATTGGGAAGTTGATGCTACAACATTAGGCTGTGCTGAACTTCAGGCTGAAAGAATCAGGCATTCTGCTTTAATTGATAGTGTTGCAGAAAAAGTAATTGAAAATTCCTCAAGATCTACAAGTTATGCATCTTATGGCCTTGAAATGCATGATCCTACTGCCGGAACAAGTTTCATTGGTGTTAAGTCTACAGGTTTAAATCCTGAAGTAGCGGAGTACAGAAAATTAAAATTAGCTGTAGAAAAATTAAAATCCGCTTCAATTGATAAATGTACTTCTGCTGAAGTAATGAGAACCCCTTAATTTAGGGAAAAATTTAACCAGTTTCCAAAGCTTTTATAATTATCGACCTAGTATCTGCTGGGTCGATAACTGCATCTATCTCTAATTGAGTGGCCGCCTCTAACGCTTTTCCAGCATCGTACATTTTTTGGACAAGCTTATTGAATAATTCTTCTCTTTCATTTTCATCTTCGACAGCTTCCAGCTCTTTTTTATAACCTAGTTTTACTGCTCCTTCTAAGCCCATTCCGCCAAATTCTCCAGTTGGCCAAGAAGCGGTGAAAATAGGTATATAAAAACTTCCTCCAACCATAGCCATTGCGCCCAATCCATAGCCTTTTCTTAAAAAGATTGCTACGAGAGGAACTGAGATATTTGCTCCTGCATTAAAAAGGCTACCCATTTTCCTTACAGCTCCTTCTCTTTCGCTATCAACGCCAACCATAAAGCCAGGAGTGTCTGCTAAAGAAACTATCGGAAGATTATGTTCATTACAAATTGAAATAAACTGTCCAGCTTTTTCAGCTGAAGTTGCATCCACAGCTCCGCCCAAATGCTGACAATCGTTTGCAATAAGAGCAACTGGCTTCCCCTCTAATCTCATGAATCCAGTAATTACACTTCGACCATAAATTTTTCTTACTTCCAGAAAAGAATCTTTATCAGCAATGGTTTCTATAATATCTCTTACTGAGTAAGCCATTCTTCTATTTTCTGGAATGAGGTTTCTTAAAATCGACTGGTCCTTAGTTTCCCATTTATTTAGACTTCCCTGAAAGTAAGAAAGTAATTTCTTCGCAAAGCTTGTTGCATCTGCTTCGTCTTCTGCAAGGTAATCGATTACACCTAATTTTTCTTGTTCTTCAGCTGGGCCAATATCTTTTGGATTTACCTTGCCAAGTCCTCCACCTTCTATCATTGCGGGGCCCGCCATTCCCAACCAAGAATTTTTTGTAGAAATGCAAAAATCAGCTGTTCCAAATAATGCAGCATTACCAGCGAAGCAATATCCATTATTGACAGCAATTCTAAGGCTTTTTCCTTTTAACTTAGCCCAATTACTAAAAGAAGGAATCTGTAATCCTGCAAATTGAACATGGACATCAGTATCGCCTGGTCTTCCTCCGCCTCCTTCTGTATACATAACGACGGGTAAATTTTGTTTTTCGGCTGTCTCGCAAATCCTATCTAATTTTTTGTGGTGATAATAACCTTGAGTTCCTGCTAAGACTGAATAGTCATTGATGATTATTGCAGAAAGAGCTTTTTTATCATCTAAGATTTCACTATTTATTTTACCAAATCCAGTAATTATTCCATCAGCAGCCGTTTCGGTTCTTAACTCTTCGAGTTCCCTTCTACTTTTTTGCGCTGCAATAGCAAGCTGGCCATATTCCACAAAAGAATCTTTATCCACTAAATCATCAAGATTTTCTCTAGCTGTTCTATAGCCTTTTTCGTATCTTTTCTCTCTTGCAGCTCCTCTTTCTTCATCAAGAGTTTTAGATAATCTATTGTGAAGTTCTATAAGCTCTGATCTATCTGACATTTATGAAATTGCTGGGGCTGATTTTCCAAGTTTTTGTTCTCTTAAGGTTCTTTTCAAAACTTTCCCGGTAGCGTTTCTTGGTAAAGCTTCGATGAACTCTACGGTTTTTGGTATTTTGAATTTTGCTAAGTTTTTTAGACAATGATTGATGATATCCTCGTCAGACAAATTTTCATTAGGCTTTAGAGCAATAAAAGCAAGGCCAACTTCTCCCCACTTTTCATCAGGTATACCTATGATTGCAGCTTCAGCAATTTGAGGTAATTGATAAAGCACATTTTCTATTTCTGCTGGATATACATTTTCTCCACCAGAGATATACATATCCTTTTGACGGTCAACAATGTAGATGAAACCTTCGTCATCCATTTGTGCAGCATCTCCTGTCTTTAACCAACCATCCACAAAAGAATTTTTTGTTGCCTCCTCATTATTCCAATATCCTGGTGTGATATTGGGACCTTTGATAAGTATTTCTCCTACTTCACCTTGCTTTACTTCATTACCCTTTTCATCGACTATTTTTACCTCTGTATGTAACAAAGGCTTTCCTGCTGAACCAATTTTTCTCGCAGCATCATCACCAGATAATCCAATTCCGCCAGGGCTGGTTTCTGTCATTCCCCAACCTTGCCATAGTTCTACGCCCTTATTTTGCCAAGTCTCTATGATGACTTCAGCGCATGGTGCTCCACCTACACCGGCTCCTTCAATTCTTGAAAAATCTGTTGTCGCAAAATTTGGATGTTGCATCATAAACTGGAAAGGTGCAGGCACAGCAAAAAAATGTGTAATTCCAAAATCAGGATTATTAATAATTTCCAAAGCTTTCCCTGGATCAAACTCTTTCATCAAAACTATTTGTCCACCATTGTGCAAAATAGGATTTGCGTAACAGTTCATGCCGCCTGTGTGAAATAATGGCAAAACAACAAGTTGAATTGTTTTATCAGTAATTCTTGCAGTAGCTCCTAAATTTACAGTATTGAAAAATTGCATTTGATGATTGATCATGGCGCCTTTAGGGTGACCAGTCGTACCGGAGGTATACATCAACATGATTAAGTCATCATGATTGCTTTCTACGGTTTCAAAATTATTATTTTCTGAAATAGCTTGTTCATATTCACTGCCAAAGTTGTTCTCTTCTATCATCAAAGAGTTTTTTATTCCGCAATCTTTTATTAGTTCTTGAGCAATATCCTTAAACTCAACAGAATAAATTAAACACATTGGCTTGCTATCATTCAAAATGTATTCAAGTTCTGGCTTTGTTAGCCTCCAGTTAAGAGGTAATTCAACACCGCCAATTTTTCCGCAAGCAAATTCAAGTTCAAAAACTTCGGCACAGTTATGGGCTAAGATCGCAACTCGATCTCCTTTTTTTAAACCTTTTTTTTGCAACCATCCCGCCAATGATTTAGATCTTTGATTCAACTCATAATAAGAGGTTTCTCGACCACTTGAGATCTCTTTGATAGCAATTTTTTTTGGCCTAAAGTTAGATTGATACTCTACCCAGTCGTAATATTTTACAGTCATTATTTATCTACATTTATGAAAATCAGTCGTTTTACTATGCTTCAAATAAATTTTGGATGCAATGATTTAGAGATGTATTAATTTGTAATAAAAAAAATTTTTTTAATAAATTTTATATAAAGGTATAAGTAAAAATTACCTAAAGTTTGTCTATTATAAAACTCCCCTAAGAGATGAAATGATTAGTGAATATTTAAAATCAGTTTGGAATTTTTGTAGAGAATATCCTTTTTATGCAGTTGCCTTTTTCTATGGCGGCTACTTAATAGGCGTAGTCTACTTTTAATTATTTTGTAGATTTTTGAACCAGTTCCTTAGGATCTGGTATTGCCGAGTACTCGTCAAAAGCTTTATCCTTAAACATATTTTCCGGTGAAACAGATTCATATTCTGCATTTTTGTCTAATGGATCAGAATAGAAACCCAGTACGTAGCCTCCCTTCGAATATCCTATTAAAGATCTTATTTCAGGCGAAATATCTTTTGCAATCTCGGGAGGACAGGATAGATATTGATTTTCTTCCTGACGCAGCCAATTAAGAGCATAATGCAAAAAAACTCCAGTTCGAATATCATTTTTTGAAGTATTTTCTCCTCCGCCGTGCAGTACAGTTCCAGTATAAAGAAGTACTGATCCTGCTTTCATTTCAGCATAAGCTATCTCATCGTCATTAGGAGTTCGGTCTTTTTCCCAGAGATGAGATCCAGGGACAATCTGCGTGGCTCCATTTTCCTTTGTAAAATCTGTTACTGCCCAAATGGTACTCATAAGCGGTTCAACTTTCCTAGGTAGATAACCGCCCCAAATTCCCCTATCTCTATGAAGAATTTGTTTACTTTCTCCTGGACCAATACTTACTGCAGAAGTGAAATGCAGTTGATAACCGTCGCAGTAAGGAGATAAATACTTTTCAGAAACTTCATTGATTAAAGGGTTTAATGCCAATTCTCTGCAGGCTTCAGATCTTGCAATTAATGCCCCAACTCTTTTCGTTTTGAATCCAGTAAATTCATCCCTACCAAAAACATCATTTTTTAAGTACGGTTTAAGATCTTGATTGATTCTAGAAATATCATCTGAGTGTAAGAGGTTATCAATTATCACTCCAGCATCCTTGTTAAGAACATCGATAATCTCTTCCGAAGAAGCTGAGCTTGAGAGATGAACTAAATCAGCCATCCGAGAAATATACTATTAAAAGCGAGAAACTTAAAAAGATTTTTGAAAGCCAAATACTATTTGGGTTTTATCTTTCATCTGGAGACCATTTTTTTCATTGATTATTGGGTTGATAATCTCCAAGGCAAGTCTGTCTTCAGATCCAGGAAAGATTTGGGTAAGAAAATTAAAACCCAAACCTACTTCAGCCGTAAAACCGCCGTAATTCGATGTGATGGAGGTCTGAACTGGTGCCTTGATATTGGAATCAAAGCCTGAAATGTCTTGCTGATGATTAAGTTTCAACCTCGATGAAATAGAAAAGCTTTTGCTAACTGAATATTGATACCAAGAGTCAACATAAGTTTTATCTCCATAATGCCATTCCTCAGATGAAATATTTCTAAAGAACCTAATTTGATTTCCAAAAACATGTTCATCAGATAATGTATAAAGGTTGGTAAAGCCAACAACCAAAGTAACAGAATCGTCTCCTGATTGCATACCATAAGGCAAAACCATTTCCATGTTGGTATTCATGGGTGTTAGTACTTTGCCTTTTTCGTTTTTATCTCCAACAGAAAACTTCAAGCCAATTTCTGCATGCCACCTGCTTTTATCTTGCTCGTTAATATTTACTAATGCAGAAAAAGATAAATCTGAAAGATCTGAAGAAGATGAATTGAATGAGCCAATGTTGTTTCTCATCATTGCATGATAAGTATTTAAATTCATGGATTTATCCATAAACATTGTCATGAACATCAAAGTAACTTCATCCGTTGGAGCATACATACCACCAAGCATTAACATTTTCATACTCATTTCGATTGGAATAACACTAAGCTTTGTCGGTGAATTTGAATGTGGGTTGTCTATAACTAAAATTTCGCTATCTGAGATCGAATTCCCATCTAAAGAATTACCTCTCATTTTCATGTAAGAGGCTCTCAAAGAAATCATTGATTCGCCTTTTTTGTGCATATGATCGGCCATAACTCCAATAGGTGCATGACCAATTGCCTGAGAACCAAATACCGAAATCGAGGAAAGTAAAAGAAAAATTATGTGAATGGAACGCATGAGCATGCGCATTCTATCTTATTGAAAGCTATTGAAGTAAGAAATTCACTCCGCCAATGTGAATTAAATCATTCTTTATCAAACCAAGTTCTTTTGCTTTTTCATAGACTATTTCTTTATTTTTTACTGACAACTCAAAGGCATTAATTCCCTCGCCTCTCTGATCGAGATCGTCAACAAACTTGATTCTGGAGTCTGAGAAATTAATTTGAAGATTTTCATCTGCTTTAACCCCAAAAGCTTTTTCCCATTTTTTACAAAGAGCGGATTTATCATCGGATTGCATCACAACGCCGCACAATCTCTCAGCATTATCATTTTTTGAAACACACTTTTCCCAATCAAGGCCTGCCCAAAGCCATGCTGACTCAGGTTCCATTTTATCAATTGAAACTATTGCTCCACCAATATGTTTGGGATGCAAGTGAATGGTTTTACCAGTTACGTGCCCTTCGCTTCTCTCAACTTCATAAACAATGCCAATATTTTCATTGGTTACTCGCTCTTTTTCTTTAGCAACATCATCGCAATCTACAATTACCATGTAACCACCATTGCCACCTCTACGATTTAGAAATCTCTCTGCAGTGGTGTTTTCTTTTACAGGAGTAACAATCTCTATAAAAGTATCTCCCAAAGGAATTAATGAGTTTATAAGTCCAAAGTGAATGAGACCATCATCGTGAAAAGCTACTTTTAAATCAAACACATCACAAATTTGATTCGCAATAGAATCCCTTTCTTCAGCAACGATAACTAACTGTCTTAATCTCATAATATTTGTAAAATAATACTTTAAGGATAAATAAAAGGAGAGAAAAATGAAAGAAATAGATATGGGAACAGATCACCTAAAAGCTCTGAAAGGAGATGGTTTGGGAAAAATTATAATGAACAGACCTGAAGCTAGAAATGCCATGTCGGATGAAATGAATGCAGCGATGATGGCAACTTTAGAAGATTTTGAAAATGATTCTGAAGTAAGAGCGGTCATTCTTACAGGTTCTGAAGGTGCTTTTTGTGCGGGCGGAGATGTAAAAGGTATGGCCAATAAAAAAGATGATCCTAAACGAACAATTGATATAGCTATCCATGAGCAAAGAATGCATCAAAGAGGCACCTCGGGTAAATTATTTAAAATGCCCAAACCCACAATTGCTGCAGTGAATGGACCTGCAGCCGGGGCAGGAATGTCTTATGCTCTTTCTTGTGACCTTAGAATAATGTCCGATAGTGCTTTTTTCACTACTGCTTTTGCAAAAGTAGGCTTTTCTGGTGACTATGGAGGATCTTACTTTATGACTCAGTTAGTGGGTTTATCAAAGGCAAAAGAACTTTATTTTTTATCAGACAAAATTCCTGCTGAAGAAGCTTTAAAACTTGGGCTTACTAATTGGGTTGTAAAACACGAAGAGCTTGAGCAGAAAACTCTAGAAATAGCTAAGCAGCTTGCTGAAGGTCCAGCAGTTGCTTTTCGATACATGAAAGAAAATCTAAACAGAGCCGTAAGTGGAGAAGTAGATGATTGTCTGGATCTAGAAGTCACGCATCATGTTCACTGCGGTCAAACAGAAGATCACAAAAATGCTACAAAAGCTTTTGTTGAAAAAAAACAGCCAGTATTCAAAGGTCGATAATTACTTATGAGGAGTAACTAAATACTTTTGTCCGGTAGCCTGTTTAGCGTATTTTTTCAAAATCTCTGGATCTAGCATTTCTTCAAGAGAAATTTCAGCTGTATAGGAGCTTGAAAAAGTAGTAGTGATTTCATTGGCTACTCTCTCTCTCATTTTTAAGAAAATTTCTGGTCCTGCTTTTCCAATGAACGGTGTTAAAAGCCATCCTCCTAAACCCCATTGCAATCCATAAGATCTATTCAAAACAGTTGGTGTTGGGTCTAGGCCGCCATAAATATAAACTTGTTTATAGGTATCCGAACCATATCTACTATATTCGGAAGCTTTCTTATTTGCTGAGATCTCCATCGCAGATAAAATCTGTCCAGCTAATTTTCCTTCATTACCTCCTCCGGTAGCATCAAATCCTAAGGTTGCACCAGTAGCATCAATTGCAGCTATTAAATCAGCCATAAAAGAATCTTCGCTCATATTACAAACATATTCAGCACCAAGATCTTTTAAGAGATTTACGTGTTCTTCTTTTCTTACGATATTTACCAAAGGAATATCATCTGCCTTACATATTTTTACTAACATCTGACCCAAATTTGAAGCTGCGGCAGTGTGGATGATAGCTGTATGATTTTCCATTTTCATGGTTTCTGTAAAACCAAGGGCAGTGAGCGGGTTTACAAATGAAGAAGCAGCTTCTTTGGGACTAGTCCCATCGTTCATGACAAGGCAACTATCTACAGGTACACATCTGTATTCGGAATACATCGCACCGCCTGCTACTCCTACAGTTTTACCGATAAGGCCTTTTCCAGCTTCCCCGGCATCGACAACAACTCCGCCTCCTTCATTTCCAACTTTCATAGATTTATCAAATCTAGCAGCCATGGTTTTATGCAGAGCGGGTAATATATTCATTGTTGTAACTTTGTCTTCTCCAGAGCCTTCTGTAGTTAAAGAACTAAGATCTGCTGCAAAGCTTATTAATAATCCCAAGTCAGATGGGTTGATAGGAGAAGCTTCAACCTTAAGTAAAACCTCGTGATCTTTGGGTGTAGGCATTTCTACACTTTCAATAGATAGCTTTAACTGACCATCGCTCGTTACTTCCGAACGAATTTCTCTTGATGTATTAGACATTTTTTCTCCTATGTTAATTCGATAGTTTTTATCTTTTGTCTAATCAAATAGACAAATCGCTCTAACTTCAATGCTCTCACGAGGGGAAACCTTTGAATCACAACTCAAATCATCAAAGGCGCTATGTAAAGTAGGCATAAAGGGATTTTCATTAGAATCGTAAGTTTTAAACATCACTACTTCATCTCTGTTCATTTTTGGATAAAAGTACCATTTGTGATTATCGCTGTTCATTGATTGATATATTTCAACGGTAAAACCATTCTCATCGGCTAAAGTTTCAGTTTTTTCCTCTTCTTTTCCATAATTGAATAAATCAGTAGGAATTAATTCTTTTTCAGAAACTGTTCTGGAATCGCAAAGAGCAAAGGGTGCGTCCATCCCATCTTCATCAAAACGCCTCCATAAATTATAGACAGTGATTCTACTTGGGTTGGAACCATTCTCATCAAGTAAGGGTTGAATGGTTTGTTTGAAATTTGGAGTAAAGTCGTTGTGTACCAATCTATGAGCGCCTAATCTTTTGCCTTCAGCAGCTTCAGCTTCGTTTCTTGTAATGTGACTTACGATAAAAACTTGAGCAGCCCCAGTCTGCTTTTTAACCAAATTTGCCATTTCGTCGTAGTAGATTTCTGTTACTTCTTTGTCGTCATAAAAATCAGTTATTGACGATTTATGATTCAATAAAATAAAACCGGACTCGGTTAAGGAGTGATCTTCTTCTCTAGCATTGAAAACTTCTTTCATGAAGCCCTTGTGGTCGGGCCTATCTGGATCAGGCTCCTTAACTCCAAAAGCTGGCTTTGGTTCGCCTTTTTTTAATGGATTTCTGTAAAAAAATTCTGCTTTCATAATTTATTTTTGCATATTCTATGCTAAAAACTATCTCTTTCGAAGCATATGTGGTTTTAAATCTTTTAACTGATTTACGCCCATTAATTTCATATCTCTTTCGATTTCATTTTTCATATTGCCTAGAGCTTTTTCGACTCCATCTTGGCCAGCAGCAGCTAAGCCAAAAAGATACATTCTTCCCCCCGAGCAAGCTGTAGCTCCCATCGCCATTGCCTTGAGAACATGCGTACCTCTTTGTATGCCTCCATCTAAAATAACTTCGATTTCACCACCTACTTCTTGAAGAATTTCATCGAGTTGATCAAAGGGACTTCTTCCTCCATCAAGTTGTCTGCCACCATGATTCGATACCATGATTGCATCGGCTTTCATCTCTACTGCTTTCCTAGCATCGCTTGGACTCATAATGCCTTTGAGACAAAATTTTCTTCCCCAATCTTCTTTGAGCTTTATGACATCATCCCAAGTCATGCTTTGGTCTAGCATAGTCGTGAAATAGTCTCCGACAGATATAGCAATATTTGTTCCTTCATTAACATGACTGGATAATTGAGATAATTCAAACTTTTCTCTGAACAAATAATTTAAAGCCCAGGATGGTTTTACACCAAATTGAAAAATACTTTTTGGTGTTAATTTTGGCGGAGTAGTGAAACCTGTTCGTAAGTCTCTCTCTCGATTACCTCCGGTAATCGTGTCAACCGTTAAAGTTAAAATTTCAAAATTGGCCTCTTGCGCCATAGAAATCATTGAATCATTCAAGCCTCTATCCTTATGAAAATAGAACTGAAACATTTTAGGAGTCTTAATCAATTCATCTATATCCTTAAGTTTTACTGTCCCTAAAGAAGATACACCAAATAAGGTATTGAACTTTTCAGCTGCTTTTGCAACTGCCCTTTCGCCTTGATGATGAAATAATCTCTGTAAGGCGGTTGGAGAACAAAAAATTGGTAATCCTAACTTGTAACCCATTACCTCTACCGACATATCAATATTTTCAACTCCTGCAAGTACATTAGGAATTAAATCAACATCTTGGAATGCTTCGGTATTTCTTTGATAAGTAGTTTCGTCTTCTGCTGCCCCATCAATGTAATGATAAATCGGACCTGGTAGTCTTCTTCTAGCTAAGTCTTTTAAATCTTGAAAATTGTTACAGTTTTTAAGTGATCTAGGCATGATATTTTAAAAATCTATTTTAAACGGCAATCTTCTTATGTAATAGTAATGATTAAAAAACAGAGGTCAAAATGACAGAATACAAAACACCAAACTTTTCCATAGATTTATCAGGTCAGATTGCCTTGGTAACTGGAGCATCTTCAGGACTAGGATACCGTTTTTCGAAAGTATTAGCCTCCTGTGGTGCAAAGGTCGCAATATCTGCTCGAAGGAAAGAGAAACTGGAATCATTAGCTGAAGAAATTAAATCTGCTGGAGGTGAATGCATGGTTGTACCAATAGATATGACTGACAGAAAAAGCATCAAGTCAGCAGTTGATACTGTTTCTAAAGAAATGGGCACTATTGATACTTTAGTAAATAATGCTGGCATCCCAGATGCACAATGGGCTGTTAAACAATCGGAAGAATTGATCGATAATGTAATGGAAACCAACTTAACTGGTCCATACATTCTCTCTTGTGAAGTAGCGAGAAAGTTAATTGAAGAAAAAAAACCTGGCAGAATGGTAAATATTGCCTCTGTTGCGGCTTTCAATACTACGCCACAATCAGCGGCTTCTCTTTATTCAATAACAAAAAAAGCTGTAGTGAGAATGACTGAGGCTCTAGCTGTTGAATGGTCGAAAAGTTACATAAATGTAAATGCAATTGCTCCAGGAGCTTTTTCCTCAGAAATGCTAGATGGCATGATAGAAAGAGTCGGTGACTTTAGCCAAGCATTTCCAAGAAAAAGGATTTGTAATCCAGAGCAAATGGATTCAACTTTGTTATTCCTAGTATCTCCTTCTTCAGAGTGCGTCACTGGAACTTGTATTAAGATTGATGATGGACAAGGTCCTAGATAAACAATCTATGCTTTCATTCTTTCAAGCATATTTTGCATTTGCTGATGCAATTTATTGACTGCTTGAAGAGGTCTTACGATCACTTTAAATTCCGTGATTTTGTTTTCTTCGTTCCAAGAGATTAAATCAATACCGTTGACATAAATTCCATCGATCTCTGTTTCAAATTCCAGAACTGCAGAATTTTCACCAATGATTTCTTTAATGTACTTAAATTTCGACGGACTTTTTTCATCTAGGATTTCTTTGGGTGAGTCTTCTCCCCCGAAAACTCCGCCTGCCGCCATCAAATACATTTTGGTTATCTCTCTTCCTCTTTGGGGTGTGTAGACCACTGGAGAATAAAAAACACAATCCTCAGCCAAAATTTCATCGTATTTATCTGGGTTATCTGATTTGATTACCTCGTACCATTTTTCTATAGCATGCATTTTTATCTCCTAATATGAATTCAAAAAATTTTTGAAAGTCTATGATAATCTTAATTCAAAGTTTCATTATTTGGGAGAGATTATGGATGAATTAATAAAAAAAGGTGCTGTTGAATTAAGTCGACTTATTAAAAATGGAGAAACTTCAAGCGAAGAAGTCGTAAAAGCTCATCTGAAGAGAATAAAAGAAGTAAATCCAGAAATTAATGCTATTACAATTTCTTTGGAAGAATCTGCTTTGGAATTAGCTATCAAAAGTGATAATGCCTCTAAAGAAGAAAAAGCAAGACCTCTTCATGGAGTTCCTTTTACGATAAAAGAAAATATAGATTTTGAAGGTTTGCCTACAACTAATGGTCTACCATTTTTTGCTGAAGAGTTTCCGCCAAAAAATGCTCCAATTGTTGATCGAATGTTAGATGCTGGAGCTATTCCAATAGGCAGAACCAACTTGCCTGAGATGGGATTGCGCTTGGATACCGATAATCCTCTAAGAGGTCGAACATTCAATCCGTGGAATAAAAAATTAACTCCTGGAGGATCGAGCGGCGGAGAAGCAGCGGCAATTGCAACTGGAATGTCTCCTATTGGACTGGGAAATGATGTTGGTGGTTCTCTGAGAAATCCTGCTTATTGCTGTGGGATAAGTTCAATCAAACCAACTGTAGGCAGAGTTCCAGGAGTACATAGTGGCGCTATGGAAAATATTGGTTTGATTGCGCCTTTTTTAACTGATGGGCCGATGGCAAGGAAGGTTGAAGACATTAAAACTGGTCTTTCAATTTTGGCAGGCAGACATATTGATGATCCAAATTCGGTTGACGTTCCATTGGAAGGAAAAATGCCAGAGAAATTTAAAGCTGCTCTAGTAAAAGAAATAGATGGTATTGAACTTCCACCAGCGACAGTTAGAGAGATTGAAGAAGCTGGAAAAATTCTTTCTGAAAATGGTTGGGACGTTGAGGAAGTACAGGCTCCAGAATTAGATAAGGTCTTTGACATGTGGGGAGTAATTCTTGCAGAAAGTGGTATGGAACTTGCTCCTAAAGAGCTTTTTAAACCAGAAACTGCGGCTTATCTAGATAGATGGTCTGAAACTTTCAGTCATATAAATTTATCAATGGATGAAAAGTTCACTGAGAGGTTTAGACTAAGAAAAGTTTGGTCAAATTTTTTAAACGAATACCAAGTTTGTATCGGTCCAACTTGGTGCAATTTACCTTGGCAAATTGATACAGATTTAGATCCAAAATTAGGAAATGATGCGCTTAAAAAAAGTTTTTACTTTATTGCGCCTGCTAATGGTTTAGGATTGCCTGCAGTGGCTTTAGCTACTGGTGTTTCTGAAGGCATTCCAACAGGCATTCAAATATATGCTGATTTATTCAGAGATGATTTGGCTTTGTTAGCAGCTGAAATAATTGAGAAAGAAAAGCCTTGTCCTTCACCAATAAATCCTGTGTAAGAAAAATTTTGTCCTTTATAATCTTTCTTTTAAAAAAATGATTGTTAATTTTCACAACATAGAACTAGAAAGTACTGAAGATGCATTTCGCCCTACTTTAATAAGTGAAGAATGTGCTTTGAATGCTGAATTTAAAAACAAAAAAGTCTTGGACATGGGATGTGGTATTGGTCCCCTTGCAATCTATTTCGCAAAAAATGGAGCTGCTGAAGTAGATGCTTGCGATATTTACGATAAACATTTAGAACTTACCAGACTTAATGCAAAGCGAAACAATGTTTCAATAAATGTTATTGAGTCTGACTTATTTCAAAACGTAACCAATAAATACGATTTAATTTGTTGCGATGTTTCAGGGGTATCAAAAAATATTGCTGAAGTAACTGGTTGGTTTCCAACAGAAGTTCCCAAAGCAGATGATACCGGATCAAATTTGATTGTAAGAGTTGTTGAAGGCAGTCCTGAACATCTTAAAGAAGGTGGCTGTTTAAATATTTGCACAACCTCTTTTTCAAATATTGAAGAAATTGAAAGCACTATGCAGAATTCTTTTCCAGACAAATGGGAAAAGATTCTAGAAAAAGAAGTCCCTTTCTCAAAACGCTTGATAGCAAATATTGATTTGTTGAAAGATGAAATGTACTTAGAAAAAAATGGGAATTATTTCTGGATATTCTCTATGTATAAGTTAAGTAAATAAATTATTAAGTTCTTTTAATTGTTCTTCGCTTAACTCACTCATATTTTCAGTATCTAAACATTCTTTTAACTCTTGAGTATTTTTTACTCCCAAAATCACTGAGCTTACTTTTTGTATCGAAAGAGCATAACGATGCGCTAGAGAGGCTGGAGATTCGTCCCACTTTTTTGCAAGTTCTCTAAAAGGCTCTGCTCTTTCATAGTCATCAAAGTCAGGTTTGTCTCTTCCTGATGGATGAGGTTCGCGATCCATTTTTGACGTTAATGCTCCTGCTTGAACTGCTCTAATAGCCAAAATGGGAATATCTTTATCCTGACACTCTTTTAGAATTCTATTTGGATTGGGTTTTTTGCTTATGTAGCCAATAGCTCCAATAGAATTCATCACGTTCACTGCGCACTGCATGGCCTCGGGTTGTTTTTCATGATTGATTGCAGAAATTAAAGCTTCTTCTTCGCCCAACCCTATTCCCCAAGAATCTATCTTTCCTTCAGACTTCAATCTTTCGAAAGCTGGAATCACAGAATCGTAATAACAAGACAAAGAAGTTGTAATTGAATCTCTTAAATCATTTAAAACGGGTAGTTGATAGTCATCTTTGATCAATTGAGAGTGCAAAAGAAATAAGTTCACCTTTTCTATTTTCATTCTCTCAAAACTTTCGATAAGAGATTCATTGAGTTTTTCATAAACCTTATCGTGCGGAAGAGTGCCCAACTGACATTTGGTTGTAATCTTCAATTTAGTTGCGTCTCTATCTTTGAGAGCTTCTCCAACGACTAGTTCAGCCTCTCCTCTGCCATACATTGGAGCCATATCAAGATGATTGATACCTGAATCAATAGCATATAGAACAGTATGAACCGCCTCTTTTCTGGATGTTTTACCCCATACGTTGCCTATCCCGCCTCCACCTAAAGTTAAAGAACTGATTGATCCAAAAGGCTTGAAGTTTCTATATTTCATAAGTATGTCCTAGTTTAAATTTTATTTTGAGATGGCATCGTATTTATAAAAACTATCCATAATTTTTTTAATAAAGAATTTCATTACTAAGTTTCTAAAAATAGCAAAGAAATCCGAAAGATGAAAAATTGTTGCATTTCTGGTGGCAGTTTTTTGTGCCTTTGCCGTTCTATACTTTCTTTTATTCTCATAATCATTAAGTCCTAATTCAACATTATCAAAAGAAGAAAGGCTTGAAGCCAGAACAATACCATCCTCAATAGCCATAGCAGCTCCTTGAGCAACAAACGGTAACATTGGATGAGCAGCATCTCCAAGCAGACTAAATCTTCCTTTACTCCATTTATTCATCGGCGCCCTATCGTGCAATCCCCACTTGAATAAACTACCGGCTTTTGTACTTTCTAAAATCTCTTGAATTTCAGGATGCCAGTCGGAAAAAATATGCTTGAGTTCAGAGATATCTCCTTTTTCAGACCAATCTTCACTCGTCCAGTCATTTTGTTCAACAAGACATACGCAATTTAAAAAATTTCCACCTTTAACCAGATATTGTACAAAGTGCTTCTTGGGTCCCAACCAAACTTTGGTATTTTGTTTTATGAATTTTGAAGATATTTCTTCTATTGGGACTAGCATTCGCCACGCTACATTCCCTGTGTATCGCGCTTGATCTTCCCCCCAAAGCTTTTTTCTTACAATTGAATGAATTCCATCTGCACCGATCACAGCATCCGACCCAATCACCCTTTCTTTGGTTTTAATAAAGGCACCATTTGCTTCTTCATATAAGTCTATGATTTCAGAATTTTTTTCAATCTGAATTTCTTCTTTATTAATAATTTTTAAAAGAGCTTTTTGTAAATCAGCTCGGTGAACATCGTAGTTTGGAGAACCATATATCTTTACTGAAGAGTTTTTTAAAGCCTGTTGAGCTAAAACTTTTCCAGTTCGATAATGCACAAATTGAAACGCTTCCGGTTCATAAACATCTGACTGTAATTCTTCCATAACACCAAGATATTCAAGTACCTTATTAGCATTTGGCGAAAGCTGAATTCCTGCCCCAAGTTCACTTAAAGATTCTGTCTTTTCGTAGATTGTTGGTTTATGACCTCTTTTTTTCAAAGCTAAAGCAGCTACCAATCCTCCAATTCCAGCTCCAACAATTGAAATTTCTAAAGGTTTAGATTTCATAAAAATTAACAGTTAGAGAACAGGAGAAGAATGATGAATTTTTATCTTAATTTCTCCATCTTCAAGACAAAAAACAAATGTGAAAGCAACCAAAGTCGTCTCACTCGATGAGACTGGTTTAAATGAGAGCGTACCCATTGCAGTTGATAAGTTTTCCTCATTTAATATATTCAATTCTTGAAGATTTATTTCTTCCCAAGGCTTTAAAGCAAAACCATTATCTTCTGCAAATTTTCCCTTAACAAAATAAGATAGAGCTTCTTCTAAGTTATTTCTAAATATTTTTTCTTTGGTGAAGGTCGGTTTAAAAAGTATCTGTTGAGTCTTAAAAGCATAGTGCTGAGATAAAAATTTCAAAGCTTCTTTTTCAAAATCCTAAGCTTTTTTTGAATAAGCTTTTCCTATCTCAATTACTCCTTTGGTCCATGAATCAAGAAACTCTTTAATTTTAGATTCGTTCATCAAATCATGATAATTAATTTATTTAGGTATTGAAACTTAGTAAGATGAATTCATGAGTATATATAAAGATAAAAAAGTCCTAATCACCGGTGCGTCAA
The DNA here is from genome assembly GCA_019652555.1 of Gammaproteobacteria bacterium. Classification (GTDB taxonomy): domain Bacteria; phylum Pseudomonadota; class Gammaproteobacteria; order Magnimaribacterales; family AG-339-G14; genus MEDG-81. The sequence goes on from BPAJ01000001.1 coordinate 723,070, forward strand.
CTGGAATAGGCTATGCCTTGGCTGAAGAATTAAATAAACGAGGTGCAGAAGTTATTTTAACTGCAAGATCAGAGGATAAATTGCATGCCCTTGCTGAAAAAATTAAAGCATCTGGTGGGAAAGCACACGTCTTTGTAGAAGATCTTTCTATTCAAGGCTCTGCTGAAGCTTTATATAACCAAATAAAATCTCAAAATTTATCTGTCGATATCTTAATTAACAATGCTGGATACGGCAGATGGGGAGAATTAACTAGCTTTGAAAGGGATGATTATGCAGAGATGCTACAGCTTAATGTTGTAACACTGACAGATCTTTGCCATTTGTATTTACCTGATATGGTTCGACAAGGTGGTGGTGGCATCATAAATGTTGGCTCTATGGCTTCTTTAGCGCCAATACCATATGCAAGTATTTATTCTTCTTCAAAAGCATATGTTTTGATGTTCTCTGAAGCCATTAGGTTTGAATATCAAGATAAAAATATCAAAGTTATGGCGCTTCTTCCTGGAGGAACGGAATCAGAGTTTGCCCGAGTAGCTACAGAAAAATCTGAGGAACTAACTGAAAGATATCAAAATCGAGATAACTCAGCTTCTGGAATGACTATGCAAACTTCGCATGATGTTGCTTTAGAATGTCTTGAAGGTTATGAAAAAAATAGACAATTCGTCATTTGTGGCAGAAGCAATAGAGTTTTAAATTTCGTTACTGGTTTTATGACTAGAAAAGCCGTTCTTAATTTCACCGGCAAAATGTTTAAAAAAATAGCTGGCTAAATTCCAAAATTGTAATACTATACCCCCCATGGGTATAAGAATAATATTTTTTTTTGCTTAATGGCTTCTCTGTATAGTCAAGCAAGACCAATTTCTTATCCAGAAGGATTCACCCTCATGTCTCATTCTGATATTTACAAAGACTCGGTCTATTTTCATTATTCTCCTAGTTTTAAGTATTCAGTAGGCTTGGAAGTAGCAAAAGATGATTATTTTGATGATGAGTATTCTTTTTTTAGATTTACTTATTTACTAAACAGAAAAAATACACAAAATTCTCAAAGCAATTTATATTTTCAATCAGGCCTTGATCCTGAAAACTTTGATCGTCATTTTTATGGTCTCCACGGTGATTGGGAAACGAGAAGATGGTTTGTTGGCTTTGGATATAAAGAAAGCTTCAATGACTTTGAAGATTTTTCTGAAAAATATCTTCAATTCGGGATAGCACCCTACCTAGGAAAATATGGCGACTTGCATACCTGGTTGATGTTCAAAACAAAAAAGAATTCTTTAGGAGATAGCTGGTCAACTTATCCTGTAATTAAATTTTTCAAAGGTGATTTTTTAATCGAGCTTGGTTACAACAACAAAACAAGAACCGATGCTCATCTCATGTACAGATTTTAAGGAGGAAATATGAGACTAATATGTTTAATTTTAATGTTCATGGCGTCAGTAATTTTTGCCGAAAAAAATCATGATTCCCATGAGCACCACGGTCATGCAGTTCATCAAAATGATGTTTACGTGGACGGAAAAAAATTCAAATTAGATAAAGAAAGGTTCGATGAATTTAAAAAAAATCTTAAAGATGTTCAAGTTGCAATAATTAATGTTCAAGGCATGGTCTGTGATTTTTGTGCCCGAGGTATCGAAAAGGCTTTTCTTAAAGATACCAAGGTAAAAAAAATAGATGTTGACCTTGAAAATGGAAAAGTTGTGATTGCCTATTCTTTAAATAAGAAAATTGAATTTAAGGAAATCAAAGAAAAAATATTAATGAATGGTCAAAACGCAACAGACTATAAGCTGATGAAAATTTAACATGTTTGACCGATCTGCTAATCTCATATCTTTGTTTGCATCTTCATCTACATTGATATGTTGTGCACTACCTGCGGTATTTATAGTTATTGGAGCAGGAGCAACTTTTGCCAGCATCATTTCTATATTCCCTTTTTTGGTAGTGATTTCAAAATACAAAGTTTCTATAACTTTGGTATCTCTTCTTATATTGGTTTTTGCTGGCTACATAAATTACAGAACCTATTATCTTCCTTGTCCAGCAGATCCCGAGTTAGGGAGAATTTGTCTTCAAACCAGAAAACGTTCAAGGTCAATTTACTATTTTTCAGTTATTCTCTTTACGTTTGCTACAATATTTACTTACCTCATTCCCAATATCATTTAAATAAATCATGAGTCATCCCAGTCATAAAAAAGAATTATCAAGTGTAAGGCGGATTGAAGGTCAACTCAGAGGTATCGCTAAAATGATTGAAGAAGAGAAATACTGTGTCGATATACTCAATCAAATCAAAGCTGTTAGAAAATCCATTGCTTCAGTGGAAGGAAAAATCTTAAAAACACATCTTGAGGAATGTGTTAAGGACTCTTTGAAAGGAGAAAAAGAGTTCGAAAGCAAGGTCGAAGAAATAATTAAAGTCCTTAAAAGATAAAAGAACGTTAGTCTAATCTTGAAGCGATTTCATTCAAATGGCTGAAAGTCTCTAAATTGGCTTTCATGATAATTTCCATTTCGGGAACCGTTTCACTTATATCGCCCATTTTGGTTAAAACCATGTGAACGTCGTCGTGATAAGGAAGCTTGCTCATGTCCTCCAACCAACGACTTAGATTTTCAAAGTCACTATAGTCATAAAGATTGGTAAATTGCGTATTCAGTTGAGCAATTTCAACATACGCTGAAAAATCGGCAATGGTGACATGGTCTCCGGCAATAAATTTATTTTTTTTAAGCCACTGAGTTTCTAATGCTTTGAGGGCATTATTAAACATTTTTTGAGACATATTGATTAAGTCTTCTGAAAGTCCTAAATCAGGTCTTAAAATTGGCGCAAAATAACCAGTGGATGCCTCTTTGATACTTCGGTGATGATAGTGAAGGTAATGATCGACCTTTCCTCTAAGTTCAGGATCTTCTGGGTACAAATCATCCCATTTGTGTTTGTTACATAAGTAACACATGATTGCGATCGATTCCGATAGTAGATATCCAGTTTCAGGATCTTCCAAGCCAGGAATGGTTCCATTGGGATATTTTTCCAAATAAGAAGGATGACGAGTTCCATTTTCTTTTGGAGAACCTGGTGCAGTAATAATCAACTCAAAAGGTAATTTTTTATAAAGCATCATCCATAGAACTGTCCTTACAGCCTGAGACATTGGAACACCAAAAATCTTAAGTTTACTGCTCATGTTTAATCAAGATCACTGGCATCATGTCTTTCAGGAATTGCGTTGTCTTCCGGTCCACTAGGAGGTCGCCCTACTCTAGCTCCTCTTTTGAAGGCAGGTCTCTCAGAAATTTCCTCAGCCCAACGAACGACATTTTTATAAGATTTCACATCTAAAAATTCTGCGGCATTGTATGCATTTTTTAGCACCAAATAACCATACCAAGGATGAATGGCCATATCAGCAATGTTGTATTCATCGCCGCAAATAAATTTTCTATTTTCTAAATTTTTATCCAAGACATCTAATTGACGCTTAACTTCCATAGCAAAACGATTGATGGGATATTCAAATTTTTCTGGAGCATAAGCATAAAAGTGTCCAAACCCTCCACCCAAGTAAGGAGCGCTACCCATTTGCCAGAAAAGCCAAGACATGCACTCTGCTCTTGCAGCAGGATCAGTTGGAATAAACTCCCCAAACTTTTCAGCAAGGTAAACGAGAATTGCACCGGATTCAAAAACTCTCGTATGTGGCTCTGAACTTCTGTCTAAAAGAGCAGGAATTTTAGAATTTGGATTTATTTCAACAAAACCACTTCCAAATTGATCACCATTTCCAATGTTAATCAGATATGCATCATATTCGGCACCTTCGTGTCCCAAAGCCAAAAGTTCTTCAAGCAGAACAGTGACCTTGACCCCATTAGGGGTTCCAAGCGAATAAAGTTGCATCGGATGTTTTCCAACCGGAAGCTCTTTATCATGGGTTGCGCCTGAAATCGGTCTGTTTATGTTTGCAAATTTACCTCCGCTTTCTTGATCCCAAGTCCATACTTTTGGGGGCATGTATTTTTCATCTGTCATTTTTTAATCTCCTTCAAGTTTTTATTTTAACTTTATTATTCAATTTGCATACTTGGTCTTGACGATACCTCCATGTGCCATCGATGTAAGTTTTTTAAATCTTTGTGAGGTTTTAGATCTACCATATCAGAAGCAAAATCTATTGCTGAGACTAAAGTTATATCAGCAATAGTAAAGCGATTACCTGCCACGTATTTATTTTCCTCAAATTCATTATTAAGACGTTCGTAAAAAAACCTAACATTTGTGTCACTTGCTTCTTTTGCTTTTGGAATTTGATTGAAAATTCCTAAACTTCCCACTATTGGTCCATTTACCCAAGAAACTCCTACCTGCGTCCATAACTCAAACTCTATATGTCTATTCCTACTTTCAATATAGGCTACCTCAAAAGCATTCTCTCCAAACAAATTTGGCTCAGGCTTAATTAATTCTAAGTAACGGCAAATAGCAACTGATTCTGAGATGCACTCGCCATTATCAAGTTCTAAGACAGGAATTTTTCCACTGGGATTTTTTTTTAAAAAATCAGCTGTTTTGTGTTCTCTTTTTGCCATGTCACAATTTATGAGCTCTAACTCTATATCCTTTTCATGAGCAAATATTTTTACTCTTCTAGGATTGGGAGCTTTTGGAAAATCATATAGTTTCATTTTTTTTTGACTCGGTTTCTAAAATTACTTTGGGTCGGTAATAAAAAGTTTTTTTTCAGATAGCAGCTTTGAAATTTTTTCTTCAGAATAACCAATCTCCATGAGAATTTCTCTTCCATGTTCTCCTAGTAAAGGAGCTGGGCTATTTATTTCACTTGGTGTTTTTTCAAATCTTGCGGCGGGTCTAGCCTGTCTAACTTCTCCGTACCTTTCATAATTAAGTCTTAGAATTGATTCGTTAGCAAGAATCTGTTCATTGCCTAACAATTCCATGCGATCAAGTAATGGGGCACTTGGCACACCTTCTGCCTGAAGGCGAGATAATATTTCCTGACTATTCCATTTAGATATTTCTTGTCCGGTAATTTCTTTTCTCTCTTGAGAGTTGCTAACTCTTCCCGCAGGAGTTGCAAAACGCTCATCTTCAATTAAATCCTCCCGGTTTAATGCTCTGCACATTCCTTTCCATTCAGCATCTGACACTGCTCCTGCAGTAATGTGCCTGTCTTTTGCCTTATAAATTAGATCTTGAGAACCTTGTAATTTCCTCATGTCAACTTCGTTTTCTGCAAATACAATTCCAGCCATTCCTTCAGGCCAAAAAAATGAAATCATTGAATCTAACATGGAGAGTTCAATATGCTGACTGATACCATGTTTTTCTCTTGCAAATAAGGCTGACGAAATTGCCTGCGCTGCGGTTAGAGAAGTTACTTTATCTGCAATAATAATTCTAAACATTTTAGGCTCACCTGTGGCTCGATCAGCCTGAATGTCTGTAGCACCAGTCAATGCTTGAATGATTGGATCATATACCCTTGAGTTAGCATAGGGTCCAACACTCCCGAAGCCACTTATGGAAACATAAATAATGTTTTCGTTAAGTTTTCTGATTACCTTCTCACCAAAACCCATTCTATCAATGGCTCCCGGTCGGAAATTTTGCATAAAAACGTCAGCATTTTCTGCAAGCTTAAATAAAATGTCTTTTCCTTCATCAGACTTTAAATCTAAAGCAATTGATTTTTTGCCTCTATTACAAGAAAAGAACACAGGATTTAATCCATTATGAGGTGCAGCCATGTGTCTGACTAACTCTCCTGAGACAGGTTCGACCTTAATTACTTCTGCGCCTTGGTCAGCAAGAATCATAGCCCCTACAGGGCCTGAAACCATGCTTGTTAGATCTAAGACTTTTACTCCTTTTAAAGGTCCCATATTTTTTAGGTTGAATAGTTAATTTTCATTGCTTTTTGATAAGCAGATCTCGAAGAAATTCTATCTCGATAATCAGCAATATTTTTTGGTAAAGAAAACTCATAAAAAACTGCCCAATCCAAACAGGATATTAAGAAAATGTCTGCCAATCCAAATCCTCCTTCAAGAACAGTTTGATTCAATTTTAAATGGTTTTCTACTACTTCAAGTTGGCGTATTAAATATTTTTTACAAGCTTCAGCTTTGGGATTCCCCATTATATCTTTCAAACCCAAAGTGTCTTCGCATTACATTCCCGGGAAAGTCTCTTCCAAACTCTCCATAAATAAAATTCCCCCCTTTTTTCATCTTCTTTGGCTATATTTTTCCCATTTTTGGTAGGAAAATTTTTTTGGTTTAAAATTCCTTTGCAAATATCGGCAAATTGCTAAGCTTTCAGATAACTTAATCTCCCCTATCCTCTAAAAACAAGGAATTTTTTTTTTTGGGTTAATTTGGGGGAAAATTTTTTAAAATTTAGTTTTTCCTGTTCCAAAAGGGCCAATAGGAATAATTTATATTTCATTTTAATTCTTCAAACCATCCATATTGGCCTCAAAATCCCAGTTCCAGACCCCCAAAAATTTAAAACAATTCAAAAACCCCTTTTTCCATTCAACTAGGCCAATTCTTCCCAAAATCTTGGAATAACCCCGGGAAAAAATATAAAAAAAATTAAACCCAAAAAAAACTAAAAGAAAGAGACAAATAATCAATTCTAAGGGTCCTTCAAAAGCTGAAAAAAAAAGATTCGTGAAGAAAACCGCTCAGTGCTCGAAAAAGAAAATTTAAAAAATTTTTTTATCTTGTTCTGGGGATATTTAAAATTTTTATTTCCCAAAAACCCTCCTGCCTAGTTTAAAAAACCAAAGATATTCTCCTTTTCCCTCAAAAGGTTGGATACAACACCCCTAAGCTATTAGTTTTAAAAATTAAAAAGATTGAAACCAAGGGTCACTTTTTGAATTTTTTAAAAAATTTTTATAGAGGATTGCATAATGCCATATTAAAAGAATAAAGCTTCCTATCATTAGACCGGCAAAAACATCTCCCAAGTCATGAACTCCTAAATACATTCTGCTAAAAGCAACTAAAGAGATGAAAACAATTGCGCTAAGAGTAATAAATTTATTTTTAAGTTCATATGCCAAAAGGCCCCACAAAGTTACAGCAATTTGAGCATGTCCACTGGGCCAGCCATAACTCATCCCAGTCCCTTCATCCAACATAAATTCTGCTGGAGGACGCGGATCTTGAAAAAAATCTTTTAAAAAACTATTTATAACTGCAGATATAAAAAGCAACATCGCTACTCGAGAAAATCTTTGTGGAGACCAAAAGAAATATCCAAAAGCTAAAAATAGAAATAAGAAAATAGGATATCCTGTTAAGGAAATGTTATAAAAAAAATAATTTAAAAAAGGCGTCCTTATTCCTTCAACCCAAGATATATCGTTCCAAATAGACATTTTTTATTTCTTTGATGTTACTCTAAAACTTAATACAGATTAAACATGATAACCTCTTTTTTTACAGCATTTATGTCTTAAAAAATAAGAAGAATCTCTATTTTTTTAACCATTTGTTTATAGTAAATTAATTGTTTGATCTTCTTGGGGGGATTTATTGTGATAGAGCTAGAAAAAAAAGAATCAATTTATTATTTAAATATGAATGCCGGCGAAAATCGCTGGAATACTTCTTTTGTTAGAGAGTTTTCAAAAGCTCTAGATGAAGTTGAAAATGATGAAGGTCCTGGAGCATTAATTACTTCGTCAAACGACCCTAAATTTTTCTCTAATGGTTTGGATCTTGATTGGATGCAAGATCCAGAAAGCTTTCCCGAAAGAGGAGATAGAGAGGTTTTTGGTGAAGAATTTATGTACTTGATGGGAAGAATCATTACGCTACCTGTACCTAGTATATGTGCAATAAATGGTCATGCCTTTGGAGCAGGATTCATGCTTGCACTATCTCATGACATTAGACTAATGAGAGAAGATCGAGGATTTCTCTGTGCAAACGAAATGCAGCTTGGTTTTAAAATACCTAGACCCGAACTAGCATTATTTCGCCATAAGATTCCTGCTAATTCTTTTTTTGAGACCGTTCAGCTATCCAAAAGATGGACAGGGCCAGCTGCTTTCGAAGCGGGAATCATTCAAGGTATAGGATCGTTTGATAGTTTACCTAAAATCGCTTTTGAAAAAGCCTCGGAACTAGCACCTCTAGCTAAAAATAGAGACCTCTATGCTTCTCAAAAGGAAATGTTGTATGGGGAAAACGCTGCTATAAATCTGAATCACGGTCCAGCTCATATGTTAAAGAATTCTAAAGACTTTGAACGCTAAACTTTAGAAAAACTCAAATTCCTATCCGGTAGTAATAGTTTCACTTATTAACTTTATATTCGTTTCTTGATAATTTTCTCTTTGATTTATTACATAGATAACTTCACCAGAGATATTGATAACAGGTGAGCTTTTCGTATCTATGGCATTGCCTCTAATATCGAAAATTTCCTGATTTGGATTGCTTTTGAAATTGGCAATTCCTTTACTTGACCAAATCGCTTCTATTAACCTCTCTTCTTTCTCTACAATCAAACAAAACAAGTTTTTTTCCCTTGTCATTTTTTTTGTTATACCGCCTGAAAGCATGGCTATCAAATTTTGAAAACAATAATAAGCATCTCGCTTTTTAATTTTTTCATCGAGGTTATTTACTAATCCATAGCCAGGAGCTACCAGTTGATGCCAAAAACATTTTTTTACTTTTCCAGTTGCTAACATTAAAAGATAATAGCGTACCAAATAACTAGACTGTAGCGACTCGTCTATCAAAAAATTTTCAGCTGGGGCCCAATTTTTCATTCCATTTAAAGGCCAATTAACTTCGGTGATATACATTTCATTTGATGTTTTCTTACTAGCCCGAGCCATTGCTTTATATGCTCTGATTTTATTTAAAGTGTCAAAACCATATTGTTTTTGTTCAGGACCGCCTCTTCTGTCTACATAGAGCTGAGCTGCTATACCATCATAGAAAATGGACTTTAAGTGAAAAACAGATCTTGAAAAGAAAGGAATATCAAAATCAATGATATTGCTCCCTAGAAGTTTAATTTTTGGGAATTTATTTTTTTTTAAATCATATGCTATTTTAAAAAAAGAGAAATATTCATCCATTGATAAAAAAGCCCATTTTTTTCTATTAATTGAATTTCCTATTTGAAAAACTTCTGCAATACCTTCAAGCTTTGAAAAAATAAAATCCAATCTTTTTTTTGTAAGATGCTTATCAATAACATGCTTTCGATCTTGAAGTACACAAACAAGAACATCTTTATCCTTTAGTTGTTCTATAAAGCTAATATAATTTTCAATGTTTTCAAAGTCAGCTAGAGGAATTCTTACAAGGATATTTTCAACAGATAGTTCATCAATCATTGCGATTAGTTCAATGTTGCTAATTGATTTTTGTGACTCAATTGGCCTATCGATATTTACGCATAAGCCAAAACTATCAATTTTTTTTTCAAAAGATTCTTTATCCCTTAAGAAAAAATATGGAGCAACAACACATGCATATAAAGTTGCGAAAATAATTTTTAAATTTGAAAAAAAAGCTAAAAAGAATATTTTATTTTTTAATTTTTTGCTTTTTAAAGTATGAGGTTGATTTGAATGATAGTCCCATTCATATGATGACAAAGGTACATGCTTTATATTTTCTATAAAACTCTTTAATAATTTTTTTAATTTAACTCTTTGTCCAACTTGATAAACAAATTTTTTAAGTTCCTTATGAGTTTTAAGAGCCGAACTTGATATTTTTTTAGCATACGCATCAGCAAAAATTTTTACAATTTCAGGATCATTACTGATGCGCGCTAAATTTTTAATTCCCTTTTTTGGTGAAACAATTCCTTCTTTAAGCCTATTTAAATCAATCAAGTAGAAATCGTAACCATTCCTTGTTTTTTTGATACATATATTTCCAACACCATAATCAAGATGCATTATATTTTTTTTATGTAAATCATAGGTAAAGTGGATAAAGTCTGAAAGGATGTCTTTATAGCCGTCTATTTTCTTATCTGTTGCCGCATCAAGAGTGAAGTTGAAATTTAGTTTGCTTGATATGAAATAACATTGTCTGAGTCGATAGCGATCAAAAACTTCAATATATCCCAGAGGTTCTGGCACATTCACGCCTCTGCCTTTTAATAATTTTGAATTTTCAAATGATCTTTTTGCTTTGCTCTTTCTAAAAAACTTGTAAATGATGGCTTGAAATAAGTTTGGGGTCTTAAATGATTTTATAACCGTCTCAACTTCTCCTAACTTCATAACCTTAATAATATTTCTATCATCGTTAAGAATATTTTGGTTTTGGAAAAAATCTTCTTCAAAATCTCTAAGAGTAAACCCATTTGGAAATATTTCTTTAACGAAGTGAAAATTTTCAGAACTATATATATTCATGAGGTTTTTCTAGATTATTCACAACTTTTCTATGAATTCATAAAGCTGCTTTCTGAGTTCTATAATACTTAATGAAGTATTTGAATCTTGAAAAGAGAATTTATTAAATATTTCTATCATTTTTTCTTCTGTCTCTATGATAACGCTAGGAAGCTGATAATTTTTCTCTTCAATTTTTTTTGGTAATTCATTTCGGTGCAAGACTTTAACCTTATGTTGTGTTCTCAACTCTTTGATAAATTTTAACCACTCTGATTTAGCGAAAAATTTTCCATGACTTATATCGCATAATTCACAAGTATTTTTTTTGTTTAGAATATTTTTATCAATCCAATATGTGATTTCATTCAAAACTCCACCATCTGCATCATAGACAAAATATATAGTTTTGAGATTTTTCATTAAAGTTTAAAAAAATTAATAACGACCGTTTCGGTCACATCTATTTTACAATTAATATTGAGGACGTTTGTTTTTTTAGACAACTTTCCTTATTAATTGACGACATGGAAGATAAAAAAACAGCTTTAATCATTGAAGGTGGAGGCCAAAGAGGAGTATTTTCTTTTGGAATTACTGATACTTTCATAAATAGGGCTTATGATCCATTTGATATATATATTGGAGTGTCAAATGGTGTGGCAGTTCTTTATTGGTACCTGATTAGGGAAACAGACAATAATCTAGAAAAAATGCTTTTCGCTGCTAAAGGTGATTACCTTAGTTATAAAAACATTTTTACTGGCAAAGATATTTTTAAATTTCACCAGATGTTTAAAGATGGTGAAAAAATGTTTAAACCAAATATAGAAAATATTAAAAATAACATCGATGGAAAAGACTATATTGCAGTTGTTACAGATGCAATAGAAGCAAATGCTGAATATTACTCATTTGGTGATGACGAATGGATGCCAAAAATGATTGCCTCTGGAACACTGCCTGTTTTGGTAAAAACCCCAAGTCTAATTAATGGTCGAAGAAAATTTGATGGCGGTATTATGGACCCTCTTCCTGCTAAAAAGGCATATGAGATGGGGGCTAAAAGGATACTTATAATTAGAACATATGAAAAAAAATTTAGAAGGAAGTTGAAGCTTGAAAACTATATTGGTGCCTTGCTGTTACGTGAATATCCAAAATTGCGAAAAGCATTATTAGAACATGATAAAACATATAATCGAGCACTGGATTTTATAAATAATCCACCAAAAGATTGTGAAATTATTCAACTTTGTCCACCAGAAAAGCTTAAATCAAAAAGAGATTCAAAAAATATTGAGGTTTTAAAAGCGGATTACATCCTAGGAAAAAAAGTTGCTGAAGATTTTTTAGTTAATCCTTAAGCTCTAAAATATATTCTTTATAAACCTTGAAGAACTCGATCTCGCTTTTCAATAAAGGATTGCATACCTTCTTTGGCATCCTCCGTGGCTAATGTAACTCTTCTCATATTATCAATTTCCGCAAAAGCTGCTGCCTCTCCAGATTCTAAATAAACTTGAGAGGCTCTCTTAATCTCCTGCAGTGCTATTGGCGCACACTTACCTATCTCCCTTGCAATCTCTTTGCTCTTCTAATTGTGATCCTGCAGAAACTACTTCTTGCACAAATCCTAACTCCTTAGCACGAGATGCATCGAATTCATCAGCTCTAAGAAGGTGATACATAGCATTTCCCCAACCTGCGCGTTGAATATACCTAACGTGCGCACCCCCGAAAACTGCCAGGCCTCTTTTGGGTTCTAGTTGACAAAAACGACAATCATCCGAAGCAATAACAATGTCTGCAGCTAGCAGCATTTCAATACCAATGGTGTAAGTTATGCCCTGCACAGCTGCTACGATGGGTTTAGTACATCGACGTTTTAAGGCAAAGGCATCGGGTCGATTTTCAGAAAGTGAAGAGTCTTGGCTAGAATCAGAATTAGGGCCAAAAAAGCGAGGTAAGTCTAGTCCAGATGTAGTGTGTTTTCCTGCAAAACAAAGAACACCAACCCAAAGTTCCGAGTCCTGTTCAAGTAGTTCTAGGGCTGCAGTTATTCCTTCAAACATTTCAGGAGTAAAGCCATTCATCTTATCTTGCCGGTCAATCTCGATAATCAAAGTACTCCCTTCTCTTTCTGTTCTTATTGTGCCATTTGAATTTTGATTCATATATTTACCTGATTTTCCTTCAATTTAATTTATTCCTTCAAGATTTCTCATGTATTTTATTTCTTGAGGGTCTAAATTTAATTTTTTAACTACTGGATGATTTTCATCAATCAATCTCCAAAAAGGAATTTCTTTCCCATGTTCTTCAATTGCTTTCCTGAGAAAGATTCCTGTTGAGACTGGACAAGAATTATCCGCATCCATTTCTTTTGCCAAATCTAATCTCATTTCTTTTGAAGTCTTAAGTGTGCCTTCTGGAATTTTCTTAATGTATTCAGCTATCTTTTCTGGGGAAGAAATAAGCATTTTCTGCCCAGCTTTTAAGTCTGAAAAGTTTTTTTCAAGAATTTTTACAATATTTCTAGACATTTTTTTACCTTACTCCTGCTCAATAGTTACGTTATCTAAGAACTCAATAAGATCAATGGGTTTAAGAGTATTGAAAAAGGCTTAATAACTTCTTTGTAACTTTTATTCATTAATCAACATTTCAACTAATTCAGGAAAACTCTCTACAGTCTTACAGCCTTCTATCGGTGAACCAAATCCATATTTAACTTGATAAAACTCTAATTCACAATCTCTAGCAGCTTCATAATCCCCTTCCATATCTCCTATAAATACAGGATTCTGGAGGTTATTTTTTGTTATAACAGCAGCTGTATTGAGCGGTTTGGATTCGTTCGTATCTCCCCAACATAAATAGTCTTTAAACAAATTTTCAAATTTATTCTGCGATAAAAAGTTTTCAATATATCCAGACTGACAGTTACTAACTATGAATAAATCATAATACTCATTAAGGGTGTTTAAGCCTTCAGAAACTCCTACATACAATTCACCACCCATTTCTTTTATAGCAACATTATCTTCGATCATCGTTTCATCTATGAGAATAGAAATCTCTTCATTTGAAAGGCTGGAGAATATAGTTTTTATACATTCGGCATGGGGTTTTCCAGTTACACTTCTGACATCTGAAGCAGTGACTTGTCTAAATTTTATTTCATTTCTATCAACAACATTATTCCAAGCTACGGCACATGCTTCACAGGTATCCCAAAGCGTTCCATCCAAATCAAAAATTAATGAATCAAAATCTTTCATTCCCACTCAATAGTACCACTTGTAAAAAAGCCCTGTGTATCAGTACTTCCAGGGTGCCATTCAAATCGGCGGGCTTAAATGACTGCCAAAATATTGAATTACATTGTCCAGGGCCTCGCGTGTTGGATGCCCCGATTGATCGACAAAATCTAGTGTTAATACAGAGTGACCTCTCCCCGGCAATGTTATCTCTTGAACTCTTATGTTGCCGTCATCATTAAAAGCACGATGCACGCATTTGGATTTTTCTTGCGTGCACAATGGATCGTCCTCGAAACGTAAAACTCGCATGGGGCCTTTCACATCGAGAGCATTACGACTTTGTTCTATGTCGTCAGAGGACATATGCAACTCTCCCTGTTTAAAAAAAGGCATTGCCGGTTGTGATGCTACGGCTGCAAGGACACTATCATCACCAATAAGCTGTATCGCGAAGTTGCCCGTGAGGCACATGCCAATAACTCCTACGCCTTTAACACCCCGTTGATCCCTGACTTCTCTGCAGAGCAGACGAACCCAATCGGCTATCGGACTCGATCGATCGCTGGTCATTAATCGAAACTCCTTTCTGAGGCACATGACTCTAACAAGGTTCCCACCGATTGATGTTTTACCCAAAGGTCCAAACAAGTGTGGCATAACAACCTCAAAGCCGGCATTAACCAGTTCATCCGCTAGAGACAGTGTTTCCTGACCGATACCCGGAAGCTCTTGGAGTAATACGACCGGAGCACCTGAGCCTCTGCGGTAGATATCATGTGTAATAAGATGTCCGTTAGACGCACGAGCCTCGAAGATCGTCTTTTCATAGCCACTAATCTGCGTTGCAGTATTTCCCATTTGCTTTTCTCCTAGTATCTCGGCGTTTTGCTATCTTTTAACTACTCCCACTCAATAATCGCAGTTTTACAAAGCCTTATGTAGCAAGGGTTTGCGAGGGGCAAAACTGAGTTTACAAGTAGTTTACAAGTTTCGTTCTTCATTTCTGCTTTTGTAACTCCCTCAAATTCCTAATGTAATCAGTATTTTAGCACTTTTAGACTTGTAAACTTTACAAGTGCTAATGCCCTACTCCAAATATTTCTTTCTAAAAAAGTTACGCTATAGGAACTTAACTGAAAGGATTGGCTACTCTCTTTCAGTTTTCCACCATTTCCCCGCAACATCTACTCGATTAGTTGATCATTCAGAGGCCTAAAATTGAGATTTACTAGTTTCCGCCATCGCATTTGTCTATAGGAGTAAAAAATGAATGCGTAGATATAGATTGGTAATGTGAAAAGACCAGCATCGATAGAAACCTCATCTGTATATCGAGTTCCGCCTCCCTCCGATTCTAAAAAAATTAGATGATCCCAAGTTTTTGCTATAGAACCACTTCCATTATCTCTGAGAACCCAATGATCGGATTTTTGTGGAAATTCTATACCTACAATTTGTTTTCCGATGGGTAAAAAATGAAATGCGAACATTTTTACAGAGAACTTCCCCTCAACCCATTTTGACGGAAAGAAATTTGGTTCGATAGGATGGAATTTCATTAAACCAGCCACCACATAATTGAGTAGCGCTGGCGTCATTAAATAACTCTTAACCGTCTCTAAATCTGCTGCTAAATAGGTGCTGATTTTTAGCGTACGCATCATTACTCCCCTCAATGAGTAATACCCTCTTAAACCCTTTATTTAAAGGGGTTTCAAAAAAGTTTGTATCAACTTTGAATAAGAGATTTCTTATTTTGTAACCCATTTTTGTATGAATATGCCTATAAACTAGGTGTTTCATACAAAGCTTCCGTACCAGCGATTATACAATGCTTTAGTTAGCGACTTAGTGTCTCACTACTTAAAATTAGCTAATATTGCAGGAATTATTTCTGAATGAACAATGAGCAAATTTAAGAAAATCCTTTCGGTGGGCGTCCAAAAGTATGAATCAGGACGCGTTTCGTAAACAGGCAGATGCAGATTACGAAGCAGAATTTGCAGAAGAATCGTCTAAGAGAAGAGGTTCTTCCTTTAAAAGATTCCGTTTTGTGGCTAAGCCAACCTATGACTACGTAACAGAACGTAATATAAAAAGATCCCGATGCGCGATGGCATCAAACTGCATGCTGAAGTTTAATGACCGGAAGCAGAAGGTACCTTTCCCCGTCCTTGTTAACCGTGGTCCGTATGACTGTCGATCTACACTTGATGACACACCTGCAGTCGCACGTTGTTTTGCTGAACGAGGATACGTGGTCATCTGTCAGGATGTACGAGGGCGCTTTGGTTCTGAAGGAGAATTTGTTGTAAACAATGAAGCAGAGGATGGATTCGATACGGTTGAATGGGCAGGAAAACAATCGTGGTCAAACGGCAAAGTTGGCATGTTTGGCATTTCATACAACGGGTTGGCTTGTTTAGAAGCTGCTCGTGAAAAATCACAATATTTAAAAGCCATCTACCCAGGAATGATTTCTTATGGAGTGCAAGAAAGTGGTATTCAGCAAATGCAGGCACTAGGCGCATGGATGCTCTGGGCAGCTTACGGATCTGAAGGAGGAAATCCTCTTCGAATTGATCTGTCTCACCTGCCTCTTTGTGAAATTGATGCTTTGTCAGGTTATGACAGCGATCTATTTCAAATCTTTGTAAAAAATCAGATGTTTGCTTTTGAGAGCAGCCCGGAAGAGATTCTGTCTAATTTATCAGAGATAACAATTCCGACATATAGTGTTACCGGCTGGTATGACATTTTTGTGGATGCTCAGCTGGATGAGTGGCGCCAATTAAAGGAGATGAATCCAGAAGCTAGACTTATGATCGGTCCCTATCAACATAATCTTGTTGAAATGAGTGAAATGGAAACACCAGCGATTGGTAAAATTCCCACAAAAAAAACTGAGCTAAAGGAATACTTCTTTCATATGGAGTATTTCTTTGGTCAATACTTAAAGGACCAGAAAAATGAGTTATCAGAGAATCTCGCGCCAGTGAAGATTTTTGTAATGGGTATAAACGAGTGGAGGGACGAATACGAATGGCCGCTTGCACGAGCCGTAAGTAAAAAACTTTTTCTGCATAGCTCGGGAAACGCAGCCATTGATCTAAATGATGGAGTATTGAGCTGGGAAGCACCTACTGCGGATCAGCCAACAGACGGATATGAGTATGATCCACTCTATCCAGTACACTGGACTGAAGACCTTGATATTTGGAGCATCCTTATGACTATGGGGGATCGAAATACCGTGCAGGAGCGGCCGGACGTACTCACCTATTCTACACCGATACTTAACGACGATTTGGAAGTCACGGGCCCCATAACTGCAAAAATTTATGCGTCTTCGAGCGCGCCGGATACGGATTTCTACGTCATCCTAGTAGATGTATATCCAGATGGTCACACACAATACTTAACACAGGGTCAGTTGAGGGCTAGATATCGCAATGGCATGGAGTCTCCTCAGTTGTTAAATGCAGGGGAGATTGTTGAACTTGACAAGTAATTCAATCAACTAGCAATGTATTCCAGAAAGGGCATCGTCTGCGTATTGAAATCACCAGTAGTGATTATAGTCGTCACGCGAGGAATCAAAATGTTGAGGACGAAGAAGGAGTTACCGCGAATACCGAGTTGCTCACAATAAATTCACCACCCCGAAGTACACCAGTCTTACATATGCGCCGATCATTCCCACCAATAGTTCCCTTTTACAAAGCCATTAGCAATTTTAAGGGGAAAAACCATTTTAAATTTTAAATTTGTTTTTCTTTCTCTTTTTTTCCCCCAAAAAATTGAGATTTATATTCCACATGATTATGCTGGAGTAACAAATGAATGCGACGATATAGATTGTCCCTTGTACACTGTGAAAGACCACTATGATATTGAGACCTCATACTTATGATCGATTCCGTCCTCCTACTCCATTCTAACGATTAAAATTTGATGATCACCAAGTTACTTGCTAAATTAGCTAACCACCACCTGAAACACGTATCAATGATCGGATTTTTGATGGTCAAACTTCTAACCACAGATGTATTTGATGGCTAAAATGCAAATGGCAACATTTCTACGAGATTCTTAAAAAATTGTTGACGAATAGATAATTAAAATGTGTATCGATGAAAGGGAATTCTCATTGAAAAGCACCAATATTGAGTTATAGTCGCATGGCGTCATGTTAAACTAAAACTTAACCGCTATACGCATGCTAAATAGTAACAGAAAACCATTTTACTAAGTGACTGCATCATTATTCCCACTCAATAGTAGCTGGTGGTTTACTGGAAATATCATAGACAACTCTTGAAACCTTTGGAATTTCATTAATTATCCTATCTGAGACTTTATTCAATAAATTATGATTTAGTTGAGAAGCTTTTGCTGTCATGAAATCAATGGTCTCAGCAGCTCTTAAAGCAATCACATATTCATAGCGCCTTGCATCCCCAACTACACCGACACTTTTGATTGGTAAAAATACTGCAAATGCTTGGCTTACCTTATTGTAAAGTTTTGCTGATGTTAGCTCTTCTATAAAAATATGATCTGCTTCCCTTAAGATATCTAATTTTTCTTTCGTAATCTCTCCAATTGTTCTTACTGCTAAGCCAGGACCGGGAAAAGGATGTCTACCAATCAAAGTCTTCGGCAAGCCCAGTGAAAGACCTATTTTTCTTACCTCATCTTTGAATAAAGAATTTAAAGGCTCTACCAAAGGTAACTTTAAATAGGATGGTAAACCGCCCACATTGTGATGAGATTTAATGACGTGCGCCTTGCCGCCTTTGATGCCAGAAGATTCAATTACATCAGGATAGATAGTGCCTTGTGCTAGGAAGGAAACATCCTTAATTTTTTTTGCTTCTTTCAAAAAGACATCAATGAAATTTTTTCCTATTACCTTTCTCTTTTCTTCGGGATCTTCTTTACCTTTTAAATTTTTAAGGAAAAATTTTTCGGAATCGGAAAAGTGAATCTTAATTTTTAAAGCCTTTTTTAAATCTTTAAGAACTTGTTTAGCTTCGTCTTTTCTTAATAAACCATTATCAACAAAAATACATTCCAATTGCTTGCCTATTGCCTTTGATAAAAGTGCAGCAACCACAGAAGAATCAACTCCGCCGGAAATACCCAATAATACTTTTTTCTTACCTACTTGTTTTTTTATATCATCAACAAGTTTTTCGACTATGTTTTTTGGTCTCCATTTAGCCTGACAGCCGCATATTTCTCTGACAAAAGTTTTTAAAATTTGAGCGCCCTTTTCGGTATGTGTTACCTCTGGATGAAACTGTAAGCCATATTTTTTAATTGAATTGTTTTCAAAAGCTGCAATTGGACTATTTTTAGAGGAAGCAACTTTTTTAAAACCTTTGGGTAATTTAGTTACTTTGTCACCATGACTCATCCAAACATTTAGTTTAGAGATTTTGATATCTTGAAATAACTTACTTTTATTTAATTTAATTTCAGCATGGCCAAATTCTCTTTTCTTTGAGGTATTTACTAACCCCTTAAAGTGTTTTGACATGAGTTGCATGCCATAACAAATTCCTAAAACGGGTATTTCACTTTCTAAAATTTTAGGATCAACTTTAAGGGTATTTTTTGCATTTACTGACTCTGGGCCTCCAGAGATAATAATGCCTTTGGGATTAGCTTTAAGAATGTTTCTATAAGAAGTATTGCAAGACAGAATTTCGGAATAAACCCCAAGTTCTCTGATACGCCTAGCAATTAATTGAGTATATTGTGAACCAAAATCCAGAATAATTATTTTTTCTGAATCAATAGCGCTATTCACTTTTAACTTATTCTGTAATTTGGTGCTTCTTTTGTGACGCTCACGTCATGAACATGACTTTCGTTAATTCCTGCCGATGTAATCTGCACAAATTTTGTTTTGGTTCTCATAGCTTTGATGTCTTTGCTTCCCGTATAACCCATGCTTTGTCTTAAACCGCCAAGCATTTGATGGATGGTAGTTTCTACCCAACCTTTATAAGGGACTCTACCTTCAATTCCTTCCGGTACCAGTTTGTCAGAACTTGAAACATCATCTTGAAAATATCGATCTCCAGAATTTGTCTCTCCAGACATAGCTCCAACCGAACCCATGCCTCTGTATGATTTATAACTTCTCCCTTGAAAAAGTTCTACCTGCCCTGGAGCTTCCTCTGTTCCAGCAAGAATACTGCCAAGCATAACGGTACTGGCTCCAGCAGCTATGGCTTTTGCAATATCGCCAGAGAATCTAATCCCACCATCAGCAATAACTGGAATATTCTTCTTGCCAATGGCTTTGACTACATTTGCAATAGCAGAAATCTGAGGTACACCAACGCCAGTTACTATTCTGGTCGTACAAATCGATCCAGGACCTATTCCAACTTTGATTGCATCAGCACCAGCTTTGATTAAGTCTAAAGCACCATCGCCCGTTGCAACATTTCCTCCAATAACTTGAATACCTTTTTTTAACTTCTTAATTCTTCGAACTCGATCAATGATGCCTTTGGAATGACCATGAGCACTATCAACGACAAGAACATCAACGCCTGCCTCAACAAGAGCATCCACTCGCTCATCGGTTTCTTCACCATTACCAACGGCAGCTCCTACGAGAAGTCTACCTTCGGTATCTTTTGAGGCTAAAGGAAAATCCTTATTTTTATTGATGTCTTTTAAAGTTACGAGGCCTTTTAAAGCGAAACTTTTATCAACCAATAAGATTTTTTCTATTCTATTTTTATAAAGGAGGTTTTTAATAATATCTAATTTTGCGTCTTCCTCTGCAGTGACCAAACGTTTTTTTGGCGTCATGATGGATTCTACTGGAGCTGATAAATCAGAGACATTACGAAAATCTCTGGAAGTCACAATGCCAACTAGATCGCCATCATTTACAACAGGCATGCCTGAAATATTCAAGTCTTGCGTAAGTTTGATTAATTCCCCAACACTTTTTTTAGAGGAAATGGTAATTGGGTCTCTTACGACTCCGCTTTCAAATTTTTTGACCAAAGAAACTTCTTTTGCTTGATCAGCAATGGATATATTTTTATGAATTATTCCAATTCCACCCAATTCCGCTAGGGCAATTGACATTCTACTTTCGGTTACCGTATCCATGGCTGCAGATACTATTGGAATTTTTAAATTAACCTGTTTGGTTAATTTTGTGCTTAAATCGGTTTCTTGAGGAAGGACGCTAGAATATTGCGGTACCAAAAGTACATCGTCGAAGGTCAGAGCTTGCTCTTCAATACGCAACATTTTCAAATTATACAGAAAGAAAACAAAAAACAAAGTTACCCTAAAAAATGAAGTTCAAAGGCTGGCAAATGGTTTATACCGGGATGATGATGGAATTCTCCGTTGTAGGCTTCATTTTTTACTGCTTTCCTTTGATGTTCAACGCCTTAGAGAGGGATTTAGGTGCTACACAATCTCAACTTTCAGGTGCTTTGTCTCTTTGGTTCATAAGTTCTGCCGTAGCTTCAATTTTTCTTGGAAGATTATTAGATAAATTTTCCATAAAAAAAATAATGATGATTGGGGGAGTAATTTTCAGTCTTGGATTATTTTCTATTTCCTTTGTTCAAAGTAGCTTTAGCCTTCTGTTAATTTATGCAACGTTGCTTGCTATTGGTGGACCTGCTTTAGGAAATCTTTCTGTTACTAAATTAGTTGCTAATTGGTTTGAAAGTAATGCAGGTATGGCTCTGGGAATAGCTGCCATTGGCATATCCTTTTCTGGAGTGGTCTTGCCAATTTTAGTTGATCCGCTTATTGAAATGATAGGTTGGCGAAACGTGTATATGGTTTTTGGCTTGATTGTGATTTTTTTATTGATTCCAACTGTTAGATATTTTGTAATCGATACCCCTGAAGAAATTGGTCAACATAAAGATAATCTTCCAGATCAACCTGCCTTAGATTCTTCTCAAGATTTAATGGAAATCAAAGATTTTTTTAAACATGGTATTTTTTGGATTATCTCTCTTGCTTTTGCTTTTCAGTTTTTAGCAATGGGGGGAGTTTTACTTCACTTACCTTTGCATTCTGAAAATCAAGGTTTTCTAGAGACTTGGACCATTTTGGGTTTTCCTATAAAACAGACTGTCTTCGCTTACTCTTTTGCAGCATTTGGTGGTGTTGTTGGAAAAGTTTTCTTTGGTTATCTCATGGATAGATTAAATCCAAATATTCCTGTGATGATCATGATGGCAATGCAATCAATAGGAATCTTTGGTTTGACTTTAATCGACAATTATCTTTTCTTTACATTTTTTTGCTTTATTTTTGGTCTTAGGCTTTGGAGGCGCTATGGTTCTTATGAGTGCCTGTTTTTTAAAAGCTTTTGGTTCACAAAATCTAGGCTCTGTTAGAGGTGTTTCAGCTTTATTGATTGTACCTGTTCAGCCAATAGGCATGATTTTGGTTGGCACTGCTTTTGATCTAAATCTTTACCTTGAGTCTTACTTGTTGATGGGTGCAATTACACTAATTGGCTTTGTAATTGGCTCGAGAATAATTATTCGCTAAATAAAGAATCTGTTTTGGCAGCAGCAATTAAATCATTTTTGTGCAAACCCTTAATTTTATGCGACCACCAAGAAACAGTTACCTTTCCCCATTCCAAAAGGATTTCAGGGTGATGATCCTCTTCTTCAGCAAGATTTGCTACTTGATTTACGAAATTCAAGGCTGAGAGGTAATCCTTAAATGCAAAAGAACAAGTTAGTTGTTCTATGCCATCAACCTCAATGATATTCCAACCGGGAATTTGCGGCATAAGTTCTTTTTTTCGTCTGCAGTAACCAATGGAGCATCGGCTTTGCAAGCTTCGCATTTACCTTCTAAAAGTTTTTCCATTAACTGATCCGCCTTTAGTCAATTTATCGGGATTAAGAATTTTCTTTAATTTGGCTCTAGATAAATTTGTTTCTTCAACAGCAACGTCTAGGATTGCTCTGTTTTCCTTGTAAGCTTTTTAGCTATTGAAGCTGCTTTTGCATAGCCAATGATTGGGTTTAAAGCTGTAACAAGGATTGGATTTTTCTAAAGATGCTTGAATTGATTTTTCATTAACTCTAAAAGTCTTAATGGCCTTGCTAGCCAAAACATTCATACCACCACTTAGAATGTTGATGCTTTTGAGTAAGTTGTAAGCTACTACAGGCAACATTACGTTTAATTGAAAATTTCCTGATTGCCCTCCTATGCTTATTGCTACGTCATTTCCTATGACATCGGCAGCAACCATAGCGACAGCCTCAGGTATGACAGGGTTTACCTTGCCGGGCATGATACTGCTTCCTGGTTGAAGCGCCTGAAGCTCAATTTCGGATAAACCAGCTAACGGTCCACTGTTCATCCAGCGAAGGTCATTTGAAATTTTTAAGAGAATGATTGCTAAATTCTTTAATTCTCCCGAAACTTGTACAGCAGTATCTTGCGCACTAAGTTCATGAAAAAAATTGTCACTTGGAACATTCTTAATTTTGCCACCACTCAATTTATTTAGTTCTTTAGCAAATAATTTTGCAAATCTAGGATGCGCATTTATTCCAGTTCCTACTGCAGTACCTCCCAAAGGCATTTCCAACATTCTTTTTTCTAAAAATAACAAGGTTTTTTTTGAGTTCTTTAGTTGAGACGACCATGCTGAAATCTCTTGATGAAAATCCAAAGGCATGGCATCCATCAAATGCGTTCTGCCAGTCTTAACTAATCCTTTTAAAGAATTTGCCTTCTTATCTGTAGTTTCGATAAGTTTATCTAAAGCGGGTAAAAGTTTTTTAGTAAGGTCCATATGGGCACTTACTTTTATTGCAGTTGGAATGACATCGTTACTGCTTTGACTCATATTGACATCATCATTTGGATCAATGTGTAATTTGGAATTTTTTGAAGCAAGATTAGCGATCACTTCGTTAGCATTCATATTGGAACTTGTTCCTGAACCTGTTTGAAAGACATCTACTGGGAATTGATCATTGTGTTTGCTTTGCCAAACTTCTTTAGCAGATCTTGAGATGGCGATTGCTTTTTTTGATGAAAGAAGACCAAGAGATTTATTAGCTCGAGCAGCGGCATCTTTAATGATTCCAAGTGCTTCGATAAAAGAGTTGGTAAAAGGAAAATCCATTTTAATTCCGCTGATTGGGAAATTTTCAATGGCTCTCTGAGTTTGTGCTCCGTATAAAGCTGAATTTGGGACATAAACATCTCCCAAACTGTCTTTCTCAATCCTGAAACCTTTTTTTCTTTTTGGCATTTTTATTTTTATAATGTTTTTAAATTGTACAAAATATTAAGTTAAAATATTGAAGAATTTATAGGAGAAGATGAAATGTCAGAAGAAAAAGAAATTAAATTACCAATCGACACTTCTTTAGGAAAACTACCTCAAAAAACAAAAGGTTCCATAGTTCCGGTTGAATGCAAAACTATGGAGGAAATAAGAAGACATCAGCTAGAAAGGTTAGCTGCTGGATTTAGAATGTTTTCTCACTTTGGCTATGACGAAGGAATTGCTGGTCACATAACCTTGAGAGACCCAGAATACCCCCACTATTTTTGGGTGAATCCGTTTGGAATGCATTTCGGTCAAATATGCATTTCTGATTTGATATTAGTAGATAGGGAAGGAAATATCGTCCAAGGAGAAGATAAAATGTTGAATACTGCAGCTTTTGCAATCCATTCCCGACTTCATGAGGCTAGACCCGATGTCAATGCAGCTGCGCACTCTCATTCCATGTATGGAAAGTCGTTCTCGACATTAGGTCGTCTTTTAGAACCTATCACACAAGATTCATGTGCATTTTATGACGATCACGTTTTATTCGATGACTATACAGGTGTTGTTTTAGAAACTGATGAGGGCGACAGAATTGCTGAAGCTCTTGGCGATAAAAGAGCAGCTATATTAAAAAATCATGGATTGCTCACAACTGGCGAATCCGTCGATGCTGCCTTATGGGCCTTTCTGTCGATGGATAGATGTTGTCAATCACAACTCTTAGCTGAAGCTGCAGGACAAATGGAAAGAATTCAAGACGACGTAGCTAAATTAACAAAAACTCAGGTAGGAACGGAAATGGCTATGTGGGCAAGCTTTCAACCCTTATATGATTTAATGCTTGAAAAGGATGACAGTTTTTTAAACTAACAGTTATTCTTTAAAAAAATGCACGAATTACTTCAGCCAATCTATTTGGCTATCTTTTCGATATTTTTCTTTGTTAGTCTTTTTTTTCATTTTTTTATTAAAAATTTATTTAGAAGAATAGGAATAGTTGACCTGCCAGATGGAGAAAAAAAGAAACACAGAATGGGAGTCCCTGTTTCAGGAGGAATATCTGTTTTTTTTAGCTTTACTCTGATTATACTTTTTTATTTTTTTTTAATTCTTTCAGGATTCTTGAGTAATTTTCTAGACTTAAGAATGCTAGAAGATTCTTTTAAATTTATTGATTACAAGACAGGTTTTCTTATTGGACTCGCGGGTTTAGTCGTTGCAGCTATTTCTTTTATTGATGATCTTTTAGATCTTCCTGCTTGGTTTAGGTTTGTGGCTTTAATTATTTGTTCAGGAGTCTTTATTTCCATTAGCGGAATTAATTTAACTTCATTAGGTGACCTTTTAGGTTTTGGAGAGATTAAATTAAATGGTATTGCTGGGCCATTATTTACAATTTTTTGCGTGGTTGGGGTTGCTAATGCATTCAATTGGATTGATGGTTTAGATGGACTCTTTTCAACACAAGCCCTAATTGCGATTGCTGTTACTTTTTACTTTATAAGTGGCAATGGCTTATTCTTAGTATTATTTTTGATAGCTTTTTTGCCTTACCTTTTAATGAACTTAAGTGTTTTCGGGAAAAAAAACCGCGTCTTTATTGGAGATCACGGAGCAATGGGAATTGGATACGCGATTGGTTGGTTTTTAGTAAGCGCCGCAGAAAACGAGTTGATAAATCCAATGACTGGGCCTTGGATAATTGCTTTGGTTTTATTAAATGCCTTCAGGGCAATGTTTAAAAGGATGCTTCTCGGAGTATCGCTTTTTAGGTCCGATAGAGAACATATCCATCATTTCTTTCTTGATAATGGATTCTCTAAGGGAAAAAGTCTTGTGATTATATTTTTATTAAGTATTTTTTTAGTTTCCTTTGGAGTTTTCCTTGAATTAAGACAATTTTCAGAAACACTATCTTTTTATTTATTTGTTTCTGCCTTTGCTGTTTGGAGTCTCTTGAGTTTGAGTATCAAAAAATTAGTAACGTCTTCAAGGTAAAGTTTATTTCAAAAGAGCTTCTTCTACTTGCCAAAGAGTATCTTTGCCAAAATACATTTCATCTCCAACAAAAAATGTTGGAATTCCAAATACTCCTCTTTCCACAGCAGCCTCTGTATTTGAAATAAGTTTAGCCTTTACATCTGGATTTTGCATTTGCGAAATAAGTCTCTCCGAATCAAATCCCGACTCTTCAAAAGCTGCCTTAATAACCTCAGGATCATCCATTTTTTTTGGAACTTCCCACATATGAACCAAAACTTTGTCAATATATTCCTCTAAAAATCCATCCAATTCAGCAGCAATAGCTCCTCTAATAATCTGAAGAGATATGACAGGAAAATGAGGATTCATTTTGAACTCATGCAAGCCATGTCTTTCAATAAATCTTTCGATCTCCAAGTTTTGATATTCATTTTTATTTTTCACCCCAAAAAATTGTTCCATAGGAGGCTTGTTATTTGTTGCTTTAAAAATTCCACCAAGCAAAACCGGGATGTAATTTACTTCAGCCCCTGTTCTGTCTTTTATATTTTTTATAACTTTGTGACTTAAATAAGCATTTGGACTTGCAAAATCAAAATAAAAATCTACTTTTTTCATTCTCTACTCTCCTTGTAAACATTTTTCATTATAGAAAGATATAGCATCTTTTTCATCTGCATTTGCTACAAGATTAGATAAAAACTTACATTTGGTTTTTTCTTTCTTAATTCTTGAATCAGCATAGAGTCTCTTAAACTCATCTATTCTTTTAATCTCATAGTCACTCATAATAATTCCTTGATCATTTTCAGAATCTAAAATTAAGAATTTCTCTCCAGATGTTGTCCAAGGTTTCCATCTAGGAAGATTATTATCTCTTCCTTTGCCAGGGTTGCCAGAGTATGCAAATTCTGCCCAATAAGATTGCATGGCAATCGACAGTCTTATTGCATCGGTTAGATTTTCTTCATTGAACATAAATCTTTCAATACCTAAAAGTTTCATAGTACCCGTGATAAATGGAATCTCCATAACATGGGCTGCACCAAAAATTTTTGAAAAATCCATCCATAGAAGCTTTCCTTGTTCATCCCAGTCAAATCTATAAGCAAAGATATCTTTTTTTCCAGATGTGATCATATCTCTTGCAGGATTATCTACCGCAGAGATTTTCCAGTTATTAGAAGCATATTCTGCAGTGAGGTCATACATCATCTGATTTCTAATAATGACCAATCTGTTAAAGAGACTTGTCGAGTAATCTGATTTCATTGCAGCAAAAAGTTTAGTTTCATCCCTATTTGTTCCAAACATTACAGGCACATCATTGTAGAAACTTTTGTTTGTATACTTTAAACCTCGCTTAGGTAAGACATATCCATCACTCAAAACTCTTGGAATCATTTTTTTTCCAGGTTGTTTCGAATTTTCTATTTTTTTATAAATCTTAAAAATTTCATTCAAGTCTATGGCTTGCATCTGCTCCAGAAGCTTAAATTCGTTCATGGACTCTTGAGCAATATTTGCCTCAAACAAATCATTGGATATTTTTGAAGATACCAACAATTTACTTACTATTTCTTTTGAAGAGGTGAGTAAAGATGAATCTGTATTATCAGAATACATCGATGCTTCTTGTAAATTAAAAGAGTTCGTAGCACCGCTTTGCGAAATTGCCTTATGAAAAAGTCCTGTTGCTAATTTAGAACTTAGTAAGGCAAATACATTATGACCACCTGCAGACTCCCCAAAGATGGTTACGTTGTTTTTGTTACCGCCAAAGTCTTCGATATTATCTCTAACCCACTTCAAAGCCATGATTTGATCCAGCGTACCAAAATTCCCAGATTTATCTTCTAAACTGTTTGATGTTGCAGCGAAAGAAGGATGATAAAACCAACCCAAAAAGCCCAACCTATAGTTCACTGAGACAATCACTAAGTCATGAGCTGCAGCAAGTTTACTAAAATCATAAGATCCAGCCTCGCCAGAAGTATTTCCTCCACCATGAATCCAAAACATTACAGGCAATTTTTTATCAGCATCTAAATTTTTTGGAGTAAATATATTCAAATAAAGACAATCCTCTGAACCAATATAGTCTCCACCTTCTTTCCTATCGATGGAGATAGAAGCTACCTGAGGACATGGATTTCCAAAATCAGTAGCTTTAATTTTTTTATCATTTTTTTGAAGTGCTCTTGGAGCCTTCCATCTAAGGCTACCCTCTGGTGGCTGAGCATATGGAATGCCTAGCCATTGAAGAGAATTATTTAATTCAGTGCCAATGTATTTTTCCGAAAAAGAAGCAACTGGTTTAGTTTCAAATTTAGAAGAAGAATTTGATTGTTGAATAGCGCATGCCGACAAAAATAGTAATAAGAGCAAAACTTTGAAATTTCTCATAGGTTTCTCAATAGGAATATTTGAATCAATATAAAATTATATAGTAAATTAGAATTTATTAATTTATAAATAATTAGAGAGAACTATGCAAATATCACCTATCCCAACTTTATCCGATGAAATAAACGATATCAGAACAAGAACTGCAAACATTGTTGCGGAAAAAATCATACCGAATGAACGAGATATATATTCTAAAAGTGAAAATTCATCTTCAATTCGAAAAGAAATAAGAGAAGAAGTTAAAAAGGAAAAACTCTGGGCTCCTCACTTGCCAGAAGAATATGGTGGTATGGGAATTGGCTTTATGGCACATGCATACATGAATGAGATTTTAGCTTGGTCTCCGCTTTCAAATAGACTCTTTGGAGTTATTGCTCCAAATTCTGGGAACCAAAAGGTTTTACTTAAATATGGTTCAGAAGATCAAAAAAAGAAATGGTTAGAGCCGCTTATCTCAGGAGAAATGGAATCGGCATTCTCCATGACAGAACCTGATAATGCAGGTTCAGATCCAAGATCTATTCAAACAACAGCAAAAAAAGAAGGTGATGAATGGGTAATCAATGGTCATAAAGTGATGACTTCAAACGGTATAAAAGCAGATTTTGCAATTGTGATGTGCAGAACTGAAGAAGAAGGAGAAGATGGAGAAGTAAACTCAAAAATGACCCAGATAATTGTCCCTACGGATACTCCAGGTTTTAATGTAATTCGTTCTGTACCAATTTGGGGTCATACAGGAGGCGATCATGTTGAAATCAAGTATGAAAATGTAAGAGTGCCGGTTGAAAATCAATTGGGGGCTAGAGGAACAGGTCATGCAGCGGCTCAAGATAGGTTGGGTGCTGGCAGAGTTTTCCATTGCATGAATAGTATTGGCCAAATGTGGAGAGCGTTTGATTTAATGCTTCAAAGAACAATCACTAGAGAGGTGCATGGAGGAAAACTTGAGACTAAACAATTAATCCAAGGATTTATCGCTGATTCTTACATAGATATCCAAACTGCAAGATTAATGACTATTCATTGTGCAGAGGTTATGGATAGTGAAAATGATCCAAGAGTTGATATTTCCGCTATAAAAATCTATGTTCCTGAGGCGATGCATAGAGTGGTTGATCGAGCTATTCAAGTTTATGGGTGGAAAGGGGTTTCCGCAGACCTTCCGCTCTTTGGCATGTATCAAGGCGCAAGAACTTTAAGGCTGGCAGATGGTCCAGATGAAGTTCATAGAATTTTGATAGCCAAGCAAGTTTTGAAAAAATATCACCAAGGCTTATCTTGGGACTTCGGAATTTAAGACTTGATAATTTTTGCTTCTTTAGCAATATTATCTTTAATAAAATCTTTTTGAGCTCCTTCAATTTTTACTAATTTTAAGCTGGAAGAAGCTGTGGCAATTAAGTTGCCTTCTTGGTGCAGCTCAGCTTTTGCAAAACCAATTGATTTGCCTAGTTTTACTATCTTTGACTGACATTCCAATGCACCAGGATTCCCGGCTGCTAAAAAAGAAACATTAATATCAATGGACATAGGCGTATAGATAAAGTCAGTCAGTTCCATTACCAAAAAAGCCATACAAGAGTCCATCATCACGGTAGTAAAGCCTCCTTGGATGATAGTTCCATTGCTGTGACAAATATCTTCTGTAGCTAAGAATGACATTTTTAAAGATTGAGTTTTGAAATTAATTTCTAAAATCTTTCCAGAAAGTTGTTTCATGTATTCTGGAGTGTGATCTTTTTTCATGTGATTCTTTATTTCGAAAAATTGGAAAATATTTCAATAGCCTGTTTTCTTGATTGCTTCAAGTCAACCAAGTGTTCACTATACCCTGTCTCTCTTCTCTCTTCAGTAGATGGATCATGAATGTTTTTAACAGATTCTAACTCAGGGAGCCATTTTTTAATGAAATCACCCTTCTTATCAAATTTTTCTGACTGCGTTATGGGATTGAAAATCCTGAAGTAAGGAGCTGCATCAACGCCCGTAGAGGCACTCCACTGCCAACCACCATTATTCGAGGCAAAATCTCCATCGATTAAATTTTTCATAAAATATTCTTCACCTTTTCGCCAATCAATAAGTAAATTTTTTGAAAGATACATAGCCACTATCATTCTTAATCTATTATGCATCCACCCGGTATTATTGAGTTGTCGCATTGCGGCATCGATAATTGGAACGCCAGTTTCTCCTTTTGACCAAGAAATAAAATGATCCTCATTATCTGACCATGGGAATTCGTCATACTTTTCGGAAAAAGAAAGATTCTTGCTGACTCTAGGATTATGAAAGAGGATGTATTTATAAAATTCACGCCAAATTATTTCAGTTACCCAAGTTTTAACTCCAATTTCATTCTCAGAAAACTTTTCAAATACTTTTAAGAGGCATTGTCTAGAAGATAGAATTCCTGATGAAAGATAAGGTGAGAGAGAACTTGTTCCCTCAATTGCCGGAAAATCCCTTTTATCTTTGTAATTAAGAATTTTATGATCAATGAACTCTTCCAATTTTGACAAGGCATTTTCCTCACCTGCTGTGTAGGCTTCTAAAATATTTAATCTTGTACATCGAGTTCTATGGTTTTAATTTCATCGCTTTCAAAAATTTTAGTTTTTTGTTTTTTCGGCAACCCTACAGATTGAAGTTTACTTGTAATTAATTTAGATCTAAAAGCCCTTGAATATGGGGTAAAAACTTTAAAAAAGGTGTTGCTTTGAGTTTTGATACTATTGGGATCAAATATTGAAGAATCGTAAATGTTAAGTCTTTTGTTTAATTTGGTAAGTTCCAAGTCTAAATCTAAGTCTCTTTGAGTTTCATTAAAACCGTAATCTTTGTTTACAAATACTTCGCCTATTTTGTGTGTTTCTACAAACTCAATTATCCTTTTACTTTCATCTTCTATTCCCTCTGCTTCAATAAGCTTTAAAGAAATATTTAAAGCATTCAATCCTTTAGAAAGCTCTTTCAAATGTTTTAATTGAAAGGCTATTTTTAAATCGCTTTCATTATGATCAACCCATTTTTTTTGATTAAAAATGTATAAAACTGTTAAGGACTCTCCATTTTTTGCAGCATTGTAAAGAGCGAGGTTGTCTCTAAGTCTCAGATCTGAATTAAAAATAAATAAATTATGCATATCTTTGGCGACAAGATAATGTGATTAGTTGCGCCCAACATAAAATTTAACACACATCATCTTGCCAAAAAAAGCGAGTCTTTTATGGGGAAAAGACTCGCTGAATCCAGATTTAGGAGAGTTTCTTTGGGAGAAAATGAAAATCTGAATAAATGTATGATATATAAATAAAATTTATATTGGGTTATAAAATACTAAAATTTAGTTATATCAAGAAAGCTCTTCAAACGTAATTCCAGCTTTCATTAATCTACTGATTAATGGGTCGCCAAGTCCTACTGCAGAGGTTAATACCCCGCCAAATTCACTTCCAAATGGGAGGTCCTCCGAGAAGGCTAAGGTCAAAGCAGATTCACAAACCATTTTCGAAGTCGATTTGTATCCTGGATCACCTGAACCAAATATTTCAAATCTTTTCTCGGTGCCATCCTCTAGATTTGCTACAAATAAACCTCTGAACCAGCCATTGTCCCTGGCTTCTTTACTGGGACCGTCTCCAGGTTTAGGTAGAAAAGGTCTGACAAGATATCTTAGAGGAGTTGCAATAATCAAAAGCTGACATTAAAAAATGAAGTAATCTTTGCAGCTGCTTTTGAGGGATAACTTCCTAGCTCTTTAAAAGTAAAATCTGGACCATAAGATTTTTGATTTAGTCAAATAAGGCAGCGCTTCTTCTTACCACTCGAGTATTTGCAAAAGCCATCAGACCCATACCAGAAAAAGCATCAGTACCTGGAATTGGTTTAACGAAAATCATCTACACTTTTATTTTTTGAGCATCAGAAACACTATCTTTTGGGTTCAATAAAAAGGATTCTCTCATCTCTTTAGGCAACGGTCCCATAGTAAACATAGTCTCAGTAGTTCCGCCACTGGCACCACCCTTTGCTGAATGGTAAACCGTGACATGAGAAACTGGTTGCTTTGACCTAGTGACCGAAAAATACACTCCTAAATCAGAAGGAATGGAATCATAACCGCATGACGGTACTATTCTGGTCCCGTCCAAGGCTGCCTTTTCATGAAATCTGTCGATTAAACCTCTGACCCAATGATTTTCTCCAGTGATATCGGTGTAATGGGTTTGACACTCCACGCATGCTTCTACAACTTTTGTGCTGTATCTTGCAAACGGACCTGCTGCAGATAAGACAACTTTAGTTTGACTCACAAAATTTTTAATTGCCTCATAATCATCAGAGTTAGCAACAAAGATATCGCATTCCAACTTCAATTCTTCCTTTAATTCTCTTAATTTATCTGCATTTCTACCTGCTATTGCCCAATTCAGATCAGGATAGTTTTCTTTGAAATACTCCGCACAAAGTTTTCCAGTAAAACCTGTAGCTCCATATAAGATGATTTGATATTTCCTTTCCATATTTTTCTTAATTACTGATTATGCCATTAAATTATGGTGGGGTGGCGGGATTTAACTACGACCACTTGACCAGTCAATGCGCTACCAGGCGCGCTACACCGTTAAGTTTAGTCTTAAGAATTTTTTTAGAGATTCAACTACTTCGATATCCAAATTTATGAAATCCCTTGGTCAAAACTTTTTATTGCCTTTAATTTAAACCTTTATTGTCAATTCTTTGATTTTCAAGAAAGTGATTAAATCTTTCTTGAACATCCTTCATTGATACTCTTTCGACAGCAAAATACTCTTAAAGATTTTTCCCAATATCTCAAAGTGGTCTTTACAGATAAAATCGCTTGCTTCTCCCATCGTAAGTATTTTGATCGGGAACTGCTTAATCCTATTTCAACTTACAGTGACTCTCTAAGTTTTTGATGCTCTAAAGGAACTACATTTCTATCGGAAATTTTATACGGCTCACCAGTTTTGATTTCTACCTGGATCTGCTGTTTTTATGTTTCACAACGAAGTTTCCTAACTTAGGTATTTAGATTTCTTCCCTCTTTCAAGCCCCTTACTTATTTCCTCAAAATAAGCTGATCTCCATCTTCAAACAGTCTTTTTTTGGGAGACATTTGCTCTTAGTATGTTGATAATGTCAGCTTTTGTTAAAGTCATTTATCTCAAAATAGCATTAAGATTCTCTTTCAGGCCGGAAATGTCATCTTCTTTTTTATACATCTTCGGATAAATCTTTTACCCAAATCTGAATCAGTCCATTAAGAAAGAATTTACACATAGCAGCAATATAAAAATTTTAATAACTTCTAATATCAATATTTTCCAAAAATATTTATTTTAGAAGAAAAAATAAATGAAAATTTTTAAATGCTTCATGAAAAAGTCAAGTTTTGCAAATTGGTCGGGGTGGCGGGATTTGAACCCACGACCACTTGACCCCCAGTCAAGTGCGCTACCAGGCTGCGCTACACCCCGTTAAGTTTTTAGTATCTTAAGAATTTCTTTTAGAGATTCAACTACTTCGATATCCAAATTTAGTGAAAAATCACCTTGATCTAAAACTTTTTTTATTGCCTTTATATTTAAACCTTTATTGGTCAATTCTTTGATTTTCAAGAAAGTGATTAAATCTTTCTTTTGGAACATCCTTCTTGGATACTCTTTCAACAGCAAAATACTCCTTAAAAGATTTTTCCCAATATCTCAAAATGTGGTCTTTTACAGATAAAATCGCGCTTGCCTCTCCCATCGTGAAGTATTTTTGATCGGGTAAGCTGCTTAGATCTATTTGCAATTTTACAGTGACTCTCTAAGTTTTTTTTATGCTCTAAAGGAACTACATTTCTATCAGAAATTTTATACGGCTCACCAGTTTTTGGATTTCTACCTGGTCTGCTGTTTTTATGTTTCACAACGAAGTTTCCTAACTTAGGTATTTTGATTTCTTCCCCTCTTTCAAGCCCCTTACTTATTTCCTCAAAATAAGCGTTCACTATCTTCAAACAGTCTTTTTTGGGAGGCCTATTTGCTCTCTTAGTATGTTGATAATGTCAGCTTTTGTTAAAGTCATTTATCTCAAAATAGCATTAAGTTCTCTTTCTAGGCCGGAAATGATCAAACTTGCTTCTTTATTTATATCATCTTCGGATAAAGTCTTTTTATTTGAACCCCAAGTTATTCTGAAGGCAATACTTTTTTTATCTTGAGCAATATTTTTACCAGCATAGACGTCAAATATTCTTAAGCTTTGTAAATAAGACTCTGAGGCACTTCTAATGCAACTTTCTATCTGTTCGTAAGAAATATCTTTATCAACTTCAAAGGAAAAATCTCTCTGCGAGGTTGGATAGATAGAAGAAGATACTAATTTCTCTAAATTTTTACGATGTAAAGAGTCAATTTTCAATTCTAGATAGTAAAAAGGTTTAGCCAGATCAATCGTTTTTAGATATCTTGGATTAAGGCTCCCAACAGATCCAATTTTTTTATTTTTTGAAAAATATCTGCTGAAGCATATGGGTGAAGTAAATCATTTGTTGTTTTTTTCCAAGAAAGCTCGCTGAGTCTAAACTCTGTAGCCAGATCCTCAATAATTCCTTTTAAGTGATAAAAATCTAAATTTTGGTTGGAGTTCCAATTCTTCATTTTTTCATTGTCATAGAGCAATGCAGCTAAATTTAAAGATTCCTTAGGGTTTTTCTTAGAAAATGTTTTTCCAATTTCAAATAGCTTTAAATAGTTTTGTTCTCTGTTTAAGTTAAATTCCAAGCTCTCAGCCAAACTTGGAAGTAATGAAGTTCTGAGAGTGCTCAATGAGTTATTAAGAGGATTTTTCAGAGCAATACTTTCTTCAGCAATATTTAAATTTTCCAAAACTTTTGCATCCAAAAAGAATAATTAATGACTTCAAGAAAACCTTTATTCTTCATGAAAACTTTAATTGCATTTAAGAAATCGTATTCAGATGTTTCATAATTTTGAGAAACCGGATCAGATTTAATTTGAGGTAAATTATCATAACCGATCATTCTGGCAATCTCCTCAATGAGGTCTTCTTTAATTGATAAATCAAATCTGTGGCTTGGTACTTCAAAGTTGAAGATGGATTTAGTTTTTTTTAAAAGTTTAATTTCTAGTCTTTTTAAAATTGATAGGAGTGTGGTCTCTTTTATCGACATGCCAAGTTTCTGCTCAATATCATTGAGAGAAATGCCTATTATTTTCTTTTTAGGAAAATATTTGTTTTTCTTTGTTTCAATTTTGGAAATATCTGCTTCAAAAATATCCTGAATTATGGAAATAACATCTTTCAAAGATTCTTCATGAAGTTCAAAGTCCACGCCTCTCTCAAATCTTTGCGAGGCATCAGTTTGAAAGCCATATCTCCTAGCTTTACCCTTTATGACAGAGGGTGAAAAAAAGGCAGACTCAATAATAAAGTTTTTAGTTTTTTTGAAACCGAATGTTTTAAACCTCCTGAAATTCCTGCAAAGGCAATGGGCTCTTTTTCATCTGCAATAACTAAGCAATCTGACGTTAACTTCAATTCTTTCTCGCCAAGAATTTCGATAGTTTCTTTTGGCTTTGCAAATCGCACTTCAATGTTTCCATTTATCTTGTCTCGATCAAATACATGCATGGGTTGGCCGCTTTCCAACATGACAAAATTAATAATGTCGACAAGTGGATGAATTGATTGGATTCCAGAAGCTTTGAGGCTTTTTTTGATGTTTTCAGGAAACTTTTTCTTGAATTTTAGATTTGAGATCGAAATAGCAGAATAAGCAGAGCAGGCATCAGCAGCAGATAGCCCAATGCTTTTTCAAATTTATGCTGTCCTTTGAAAGAAACTGATCGAGAAGTAGAGAATTTCTGATTTTTAAATGCGCAGTAATCTCTTGCTAAACCTTTTACAGAAAAGCAATCTCCTCTATTTGGCGTCAAATCGAAATCAATTACTTTGTCTCCTTGCAGCGATTCTATTCCATCGACTTCTATGCCAATCATTGTAAGATCATCGCAAAGATTTTCTATTTTAGGTTTGGATTTTATAGACTCTAATAATCTTGAATAAAGAATTTTCATTTTTTATTGCGATAAGAATTTTATGTCATTTGTAAATAAAGAACGCATATCTTCTATCTCATACAAAAGTTTAGCCATCCTCTCAATCCCCATCCCAAAAGCAAAACCAGAGAATCGGTTTGAATCTAGTCCTGCCATGTTAATTACGTTTGGATGCACCAATCCACAACCCATGATTTCAAGCCATTTTTTGGTTTTTTTATCCATAATATCTACTTCAGCTGAAGGCTCTGTGAAAGGAAAATAAGATGGTCTAAATCTTACTTTGGTATCGGGACCAAATAAAAAGTCAATAAAAGTCATAATTTCGTTCTTGAGGTGACCAAAATTTACATTTTCACTTATTACCAAACCTTCGATTTGGTGAAACATAGGAGTATGGGTTTTATCTGCATCACTTCGATAGACTTTGCCAGGGCAGATAATTTTTAGTGGAGCCCCTCTCTTTTCGATGGCTCTAATTTGTACTGGAGAGGTATGTGTTCTTAATAAATCTCCGTTATCGAGATAAAAAGTATCGTGCATATCTCTTGCAGGATGATCCAAGGGAATATTCAGCGCATCGAAATTATAATAACTACTTTCTATCTCTGGCCCATCTTCAATCAAATAACCTTGAGCAAAGAAAAAGTCTGTTATTTTTAAAGTGGTAACTGTTAATGGGTGAAGCTTGCCTTGTGATTTAAATGAGCCTGGAAGAGTAATGTCAATTCGTTCTTTTTCAAGAGATTCATTAATTAAATTTGCTTCAATTTTTTCTTGTGCAGCAGATATTTTTTCTTCACAGAGTTTTCTAAGTTCGCCGATTGACTTACCAAATTTTGGTCTATCTTTTTTGGAAAGATTTTTAATATTTTTTGAAAGCTCCGAAATATGACCTTTTTTTCCTAGGTATTTTACTTTGAGAGAGTTTAATTTATCTTGAGAATCAATCTCTAGAAAATCTTTTTCAAGATCTGCCTTTAAAGCATCTAAATCCATGCTTCATTATGCTGCATTTTCCTTAGCAAGAGATACTAAATTTGAAAAAGCTTCACTATCTTCAGCAGCCAATTCAGCAAGAACACGCCTATCCAAATCTATATTCATTTTCTTGAGGGCTGACATAAATTTACTATAAGTTAAGCCATTTTCTCTTACCGCTGCATTGATTCTAATTATCCATAAAGACCTGAAATCTCTTTTTTTAACCCTTCTATCTCTGTAAGCATATTGGTCCTGCTCGAGTTACTGCTTGCTTAGCAACTTTAAAAGTTCTGCTTCTAGCACCACGATAACCTTTAGCAAGTTTAAGTACTTTCTTGTGTTTTCTTCGAGACTCTACCCCTCTTTTAACCCTTGCCATTACGATCTCTCCCTAAACATTCTTTTTACTAACTTTTCATCGCCATCTGCAAGCGATGTAGTACCTCTAAGTTGTCTTTTTGATTTAGGAGACATCTTAGTTAATATGTGTCTTTTATTAGCTTGCTTTCTTTTCAAACCAGAACCAGTCTTTTTGAATCTTTTTGCAGCGCCGCTGTGAACTTTAATTTTTGGCATGATTTTTCTACTTCGATTTGGACGGAGATAATAACATAACGAGCTGTCTTCCTTCAGATAAAGGTGCTTGTTCCACAGAACCCAATCCATTAAGGTCTTCTTCAACTCTCTTAAGAAGATCCAATCCAATATTTTGATGAGCCATTTCTCTTCCTCTGAATCTCATTGTAATTTTTGCTTTATCTCCTTCGTCTAAAAATTTAATAATTTTTTTAAGTTTAATTTGGTAATCGTTTTCCTCAGTTCCAGGTCTAAATTTTACTTCCTTGATTTGTGTTTTCTTTTGTTTCTTTTTGGAAGCGGATTTCTGTTTTTTCTTATCGAATAAATGTTTTCCATAATTCATAAGTTTGCAAACGGGCGTATCCTTATCATCGTTAAGCTGAACAAGATCAAGGCTTTCTTTTGATGCTATTTGAAGAGCATCTTCAATACTTTTTATACCTAATTGTTCTCCAGAACTTGAAATTAACCTAACCTTTTCAGCTTTTATAAACTTATTGATGGGTTGTTTATTTTCTTTTTTATAATTTCTTTTTGCTAAAGCCATAATTACTTAGCGAAAAAAGAAAGAAATCTTTTATGTACCAATCAAACCTCCTTAGATTTAATTTTTTTATTTAAAATCTTACTAAATGCATCTATCGACATGCTTCCTAAATCAGAACCTGATCTATCTCTAATAGCTAATGTCGAAGTTTCGATTTCCTTATCACCTAAAACAATGATGAAAGGGACCTTTTGCATAGAGTGGTGGCGAATTTTATAAGCGATTTTCTCATTCCTCAAGTCTGAATTTACCCTAAAACCCTTATTTTTAAGAATATTTGTAATTTCATCCGTTTTTTTGGCGTGTTTTTCTGAAATATTTATAGCTACAGCTTGTATTGGAGCTAACCATACTGGAAAGTCCCCAGCATATTGTTCGATAAGAATTCCTATAAATCTCTCAAAAGAACCCAGAAAAGCCCTGTGCAACATAACTGGAATATGTCTTTCACCATCTTTTCCAACATATGAAGCATCTAATCTTTCAGGCATATTGAAATCAGCCTGCAAAGTACCGCACTGCCATTCTCTATTGAGGGAGTCCGTTAAAACAAAATCTATTTTAGGCCCATAAAAGGCACCGTCGCCTTCAGCAATTTCATAAGAAATACCTTGGCTATTGATAGCTGCTTCCAAAGCCTGTTCTGCTTTATCCCAAATTTCATCTGTTCCAACTCGTTGTTCTGGTCTTGTTGATAACTTAATATCCAACTTATCAAAACCTAGTTCTTTGTAAATATTTGAAAGAATATTTATAAAAGAGCCGGCCTCGTCTTCAATTTGGTCCTCTGAACAGAAAATATGGCCATCATCCTGAGTCATTTGTCTGACTCTCATCAGGCCATGCAAAGTGCCTGAAGGCTCATATCTATGGCAAGAGCCAAATTCAGAATATCTTATTGGTAAGTCTCTATAAGATTTAAGTCCTTGATTATAAACTTGAACATGGCAAGGACAACTCATTGGTTTTAAAGCATTAACTCTTTTTTCATTAGCATGTTCCTCATCGATCTCAGTTATGTACATGTTTTCTCGATATTTATCCCAGTGACCAGATTTCTCCCAAAGCTTTCTATCCACTACTTCGGGAGTTTTAATTTCTTCATATCCTGAAGTTTTAAGTTTCTCTCTTATGTAGTCCTCTAAGATTCTAAATATAGTCCAACCTTTTGGATGCCAAAAAACCATACCTGGAGCTTCTTCCTGAAAATGAAATAAATCATATTTCTGTCCAAGTTTTCTATGATCCCTTTTCGAAGCTTCTTCAATATTGGAAAGGTATAGATTCAATTCTTTTTCTGTATTCCAAGCAGTTCCATAAATTCTTTGAAGCATTTTCCCTTTTGAGTCTCCGCGCCAATATGCTCCAGAAATATTCAATAATTTAAAACTTTTCAAATGTCTCATTGAAGTTACATGCGGGCCTTTGCACATATCAACGTATTCTTCATGAAAATATAAGGCGATAATTTCATCTTCGGGAATCTCATCGATAATTTTTAATTTGTAATCTTCTTTTCTGTCTTTAAAAACTTTTTTGGCCTCTTTTCTAGATACTACCTTTTTAATTACAGAATATTCGCTTGAAGCAAGTTCTCTCATTCTGTTTTCAATTTCCCTTAAATCTTCTTCAGTTAATTTGTTCTCTAAATCAATGTCGTAATAAAATCCGTCATCAATTACAGGGCCTATAGCCATTTTTGCTTCTGGGAATAATTGTTTCAAAGCATGGCCAAATAAATGAGCACAAGAATGTCTAATGATTTCTATGCCTTCTTGATCAGAATTTCTTACAATTTCTAAAGAACAATCTTTTTCCAAGAGATCAGAACCATCTTTCAGAACACCATCTACTTTTCCAGCAACAGTTGCTTTTAATAATCCTTTGCCAATATTTGCAGCAACATCTTCAATTGAAACTGGTGAATCAAAAGATTTTTTTGAATTATCTGGAAGTGTGATTGTGACCATAATTTTGACCTATACGAGGGGCCTAAGAGATTATTATAACCAAAATATTAAGGTGATAAAAGGCAACTGCTCCACTTTTGATCATCTGAAAGAAAATACTTTAGTCTTTCATGAGTTCTATTATCTCTTTCTTGCCAAAATTCTACTGCATTTGGAAGCACAATTATAAATCCACAATGATTTGGTCTTTTTATTGAAGATTCGTCATTTTTTTCAAGGTAATTATCTATTTGATTTGTTAAATCTTCATAAGAAGAAATAACAGAGCTTTGATTAGAGATTATTGCTGAAACCCTTGATTTTAGTGGCCTGGAATTAAAATAATCATCAGAATCTTCTTCAGATGCTTTTTCGATAAATCCTTCTATTCTGATTTGTTTTTTTAATTCTCTCCACCAAAAATTCACTGCAACTTTTGGATTCAGACTTATCTCTTTTCCTTTTCTGCTATTGTAATTTGTATAAAAAACTAACCCTTCATCTGATATTTTTTTTAAAAGAACCATTCTTGAGCTAGGTTGGTTCATTTGATCTACAGAAGCAATATTCATAGCATTCCAGTCAACAAGATTTAAAGATTCTGCTTCTTCAAGGATTTTTAATATGCCTAAGAAAGGCTCCTGAGAGACTTTTCCTTTCTCAATCACTTATTTTCTTCTTACCCAATAATCTAGAGATAGATAATTTCCTCCTCCATATATAAGAGGTATGGCTAGAATCAGTATATAAGTAGCTGCCATTTCATATCCGCCTGCATCTGCATTCCATCCGTTTGGAAAATGAAAATAAGCAGCAACAAACATTGCAAAAATAATGGGAACGCTAGCCCATCTTGTAAATAGACCTAATAATAAAAGAATTGCTCCTCCAGCTTCTGCGAGTATTACAAGCCAAGCAAAGAAAGTTGGAAAGATAAAGTTTAAATTATCAGACCCTCCAGGGCCTAAGAATTCAGCAAATCTTGGATTTACGCTTGGTAGACCATCATTCCAAGAAAGTTTGTTTGCTGAAGTTCCTGCTCCCCAAAAAATAAAAAAAAGATAAATCCTTATAATGAATAAAATTACAAAATCTAAAAAGATAAGACTTTTAAGAAAGTCATCAATCTTAAAGAGAATATTTTTCATTAGGTTCATAAAACTAAATTATCACTTTTGATGTATTTTTTCTAACTCTTCATAAGCCTCTTGGATTTCAATAAATTTTTCTTTGGCTTTTTGTATAAACTCTTC
Organism: Gammaproteobacteria bacterium; assembly: GCA_019652555.1. Classification (GTDB taxonomy): domain Bacteria; phylum Pseudomonadota; class Gammaproteobacteria; order Magnimaribacterales; family AG-339-G14; genus MEDG-81. The sequence continues at coordinate 764,905 of BPAJ01000001.1, forward strand.
TGGAAGTCCCTTTCCAATAAGGGTATCTGGATGAAACTCTTTTCTTTTTTTTAAATAAGCTTTTTTTATTTCATTGAAAGTAGCATTTTCATTTACTCCTAAAGTTTTGAAGTAATCATTTGTTTTATCAACAAATTTTTCATATAGAGACTCGTAAACCTTTTCATCAAACCTAAAAATCCTTGGAATTTTTTTTAAAAGATCATCTTCGCTAGGATGGAGAACGCCATCAGCAAGAGCCAGTTCAAAAAGTATTTCATAAAAAACCAATAGTGAATTAGGGCTTGAAGAGAGAATCTGGTAAAGATTAGAAGCATAAGCTTCAAAACTAACGTTATCATCTTTTGCTTTTTGAAATATATTAATCGCAAAATGTCTATGTTCTTTATTCAGATTTAATTTGCTTGAAATGATTTCTTCTATTTTTTTTATCTCAGCTTCGTCAACTCTTCCATCAGCTTTTGCTATTTTTGCAAGACAAGCAAATAAAGCTGCAAAAAAGGCGACTTGTTGATCAAAATTATTAGGTCTTCTTCTTTTTGATCTTGAAGATATATTTGAGCCAATTACGCTTCCTACTAAAGCTCCAATTGGCCCCAAAACTACAAACCCAAGAAGACCGCCAGTAATTCCGCCCCAAATACTCATAATTAAAGTGTTTAAATTTCTATTTTTTTTTGGTTCAATGTACTTTTAAAAAGGGAGATGAACAAGTGTCAGAAAAAAGTTTACCAGCAGTTAGTTATTTAAAAATTCCTGATGAAGGGGATCCTTATCTAGAGGGTCATAAATGTGGAAATTGTGGAGCAGTTTTTCTTGGTGAAAGATCAGTTTGTTCAAAATGTTTTTCTAGAGACAACATGTCAGCAATAAAGCTTGAAGAGACAGGTGTTTTACATTCTTTTTCAGTGGTTTACAGATCTTTTCCAGGTATTGATGTTCCATATGTATCCGCAATTGTTGATTTAGATGGCGGCGGAACTGTAAAAGGAAATCTTATAAATATTGAACCTGATCCAGAAAAAATAGACTTTGGTATGAAAGTAAAATTGACATATCAGGATGCTTTAGGAAGAAAAGATAAAGAAGGAAACTCTTACTTGAGTTATTTCTTCGAACCAGCATAAAATATACAAAAAAAGGAGAAATTATGAGTGATGTTTACGTTTTAGGGGTCGATATGATCAAGTTTGGAAGATTTCCAGACAGAACTGTTCCAAATATTGGAGCAGAAGCAGCTTTGATGGCTTTAGATGATGCTGGATTAACTATCAAAGATATGCAAGCTCTTGTATTGTGGAAATCTTGGTCAAGCAAATGCAATGGTTGGACAAAGAATTCTTCAAGAAATAGGTCAAACAGGTATTCCAGTAGTAAATTGTGCAAATGCATGTGCAACTGGTGCAACAGCTTTTAGAGAAGCTTGGATGTCAATTAAAGCTGGAATGTATGATGTTGTGCTTGCTGTAGGAGTTGAACAAATGGGCAAAGGTCTTTTAGGTGGTGCTGGTGGCGGAGATGGTATTCCAAAAGAAGGTCTTTTAGGTTCAGGAACTATGCCTTGTGTTTTTGCTGAAGCTGGAATGGAACATTCAAAAGATCATGGAACAACCTTTGAACAATTTGCAAAGATTTCTGTAAAAAATCATCATCATTCAACAATGAATCCTAAAGCAATGTATCAAATAGAAACTCCTTTGGATGTTGTTATGAATGCTGAAATGATTTCTTATCCAAATACAAAACTTATGTGTTCTGTAAATGTTGATGGATCTGCTGCTGCAGTCCTTGTTTCAGAAAAGAAAGCAAAAGAATTAGGAATGGGACGAGCTGTAAGAGTTAGAGCTTCTGCCTTGGCAAGTGATCCATATACTGATAGAGATTTGGTTATGCCTGATGTTAATGCTTGTACTAGATTAGCTGCTGAACAAGCTTATGAAATGGCAGGTGTTGGTCCTGAAGATATAAACCTTGTTGAACTTCATGATTGTTTTGCAACTGCTGAAATGCTTCATTATGAAAATCTTGGTCTTTGTAAAGATGGTGAGGCAGGAAAAATGATTGATGAAGGTCATGTTGAGCTTGGAGGAAAAGTTCCTGTAAATGTTTCTGGAGGACTTCTTTCTAAAGGTCATCCTTTAGGAGCAACTGGAATTGCAAATATTTATGAAGTTTGTACTCATTTAAGAGGCGAAGCAGGAGAAAGACAAGTTGAAGGTGCAAGACTTGGTATGACTCATGTTATTGGTCTTGGAACAGCTTGTGGAATTCATATTCTAGAAAAAGTCTAAATTAGTGATTATTGGCGTAACTGGAGATACGCATAATAATCTCAAAAATATAAAAACAATCTGCTCTATTTTTAACCAAAATGGAGCAGAGCTTGTTTTGCATACTGGAGATATATCTTTGCCAAAATCTTTATCTGCATTTAAAGATTTAAAGTGTCCCCTAATTGCAGTACTAGGAAACAATGACATTGAAGAGAAAAATGGGCTCAAACTTGCTGCAAAAGAATTTGCATGTGAAATTTTTGAGGAACCTCATTCAATAAGACTAAATAATAGAAATATCTCCTTGTTACATCATCCAGATTTAATCAATCCAGATATGACCATGGAAAACGATATTATTCTTCATGGTCATACCCATAGATATAGGTTAGAAGAAAATAACAATTGTATTATCTTTAATCCAGGAGAATGTGCAGGCTTTATGGAAGGAAAAAATCAGGTTGGACTTATTGACTTGGAAAAACTTAATGCAGAAGTCATCAATTTTTAGACTTCTTTTTAATCACCATATAAGAAACAATTAGCAACACAAAAGTTGTTATTAGGAATGGCCTAAAAATTCTTGATAATCCATGCCCCTCTAAGATTGAAAATTCTAAGAGAAGAATGGACAGGATTGGAGCTATGGAACTATCTCCAGGAGTTTTAAACCAAATGCCAACCATTAATGCAAATGAAATACTAAAGATAAAAATTTTTATAAACTTATTTTCAAATAACTTTGTCAAAAGAAACGAAATGAAAAAAGATAGTAAAAAATAAACAAGCCAAAAAAAAGTCATAAGAATCTCTTTATAAAAATTTCAGTTGTTAAGGAGTCTCCAAGAATCTTCAAAATTTTTTTCTTAGCAAATTCATCTTCAATCCCAATTTTTGATAAATGTTTTATATGTTTGTCTTTGAAAATGTAAGCAGGAGGAACGTTTTCTTGCTCTGCCACCTCCTCACGCCACAAAAATATTTTTTGGTCTTTCTTTGACAGACTATTTTTCTGCCTTTCCAACCTTAGCTTTTTCAGCGAGGAATTACCTAATACAGCTTCTTCTTCAGATTTTGAAAGGGCCTGCTTCAAAATTCCTATCTTAGTCAATTTCTTTTTTTGATAACCATAGATTTCTATAAGAAAATCAATATCATCAAATGCATATTTGATTTGATTTTGAGTTAAAGGTCTTTTTAGCCAGTTTGAATTGGTTTCAGACTTTTTTAATTCAATTCCAAAAAAGCTTTTTACAATTTTTCCGTAAGATCTAATATTAGATTGAGTTAAAATTTTATCAGCAACTTGTATATCAAAAACGTTTAAAGAGTGAATATTCAAGCACTTGCTTAATACAGTTGCATCGCTCCTGACAGAATGAAAAATTTTTAAGCAATTTTTACTTTCTAAATATTTCTTTAAAACCTTACTTGGATCTATTTTTAAGCAATCAATAAGAAATAATTTTGAATTTGCAACAATCTGAATTAAGGATAATTTTGGAAAGTATGTAGTTCTCCAGTCAAACTCTGTATCAAGACCTATAATGTCAGCTTTTGAAAGTTCTTCGTCTAAATTATCAAGTTCTTCTGAATTATCAACAATGAATATAGGTTTATTTTTTTTTAAATTTCTTCTAAAGAAAGATTTTATAGACATTCTTATAAATTTTTATTTTCATCAAAATAATACAATCTTTCAATATCTGACTCTTTTACCTCATCTCCGTATTGAATTTCAATTATTTTACATATTTCACTATTTGGATTAATTATTTGATGCCACTCATTTTTTTTCACTTGAAAAATGTCTTCAGTTGAAAGCTTGTATTCTTTTTTTTCAGATTCTTTAGACTTACTATAATTAACAATACATGAGCCTTCGCTTACAAACCACAGCTCATTTCTATGAAGATGTCTTTGAAAGCTCATGCCCTGTTTTGGAAGCACGACTAGCTCTTTGACCTTTAAATTTTTATTGGAATAAAGTTCGTAAAACTCTCCCCAAAGTCTTTTTTCTTTTCGGAAGCTCCAATCTTTTAGAATATCGCTTGAAGAATTTTTTTTATCATCTCCTCCAACTGAAAATTCGAATTCAATGCCTTTAATGTCTTGTTCAGGAATGTTTGAGTCATTTCTGTCTCCACCGTTACAAAATATTATCTTATCTTTAGGGTATTTTTCCTTTAAGTCCTCAAGTGCATTTTTACAGCTTCCGAGGTCATCATCTTCGAAGCCAATGACCTCATCCACGAAAGAGATAGATTCCAATATTTTTTTCTTTCAGAAAATGGAAGAAAAAATTTACCTTTCTTGCCAATGAGCCACTGATCACTATTTAAAGCGACAACAAGTTTTTTCCTAATTTTTTGCAGATTTTATATATTCTATATGGCCGCTATGAAGTGGATCAAAACCTCCGCTAATTACTGAAATAATCACTTTTTACTGAAAATTAGAATATCTTGATGAAAATATGTTTTATTATACAGACTATTTATCAAATTTTAGACGAGCAAATATCTTGATATGTTGTTTTTTAAAGCATATCAAGCCTAACAAAATGAAAGAAAAACTTTTAATTACTGGCTCCTCTGGATATCTGGGAAGAGAAATAATTTCTGATCCAAGAATAAAAAAATTTGAGATTATTACCCTAGATAAAAATAAAGTTTCTAATCCAGATATTCATGTAGATCTTAATTCTCAAAAGCTTGAAGATATACTTTCAAGAACTTTAGATTTGGAAGTAAATTATTCTATACTAAATCTTGCTGCTGCCAGAACGGATTATGCTTCTAATGACACATACTTTCTTGAAAATATAAAGGCTACTGAAAACTTTTGTCTGTTTTAGATTCGATGAAAGTTTATGTTAAGAAGTTTATTCATTTAAGTTCGGTAGCAATTTTTGAAGGATTTCAGTTAATGGAGGAGGAAGTTTGTTTTGATGAGCTTTCATCAGACAATTGCTACCAATATTCCAAAGCAACTCAAGAAAGAATCATTACTAAATGGGCAGAAAAATAATATTGAACTTACAGTTATAAGACCTTCAGCGATTTTTCAAAAATCAGCCTAGTAATACAAACATTGGGAAACTAATTTTTTTACAAAATATTCTCCAATAATTTTTATGTCTCCAGTGAAAAAATCTCTTACTTACATAAAAACTTAACAGACAATATATTTGAGTCTCTAACTTCAAATAATCATGGCATCATGCTCGCAATAGAGAAGCCTGTGACAAGCTTGTATGAAATTCAAAAAATGATCTTAGAACGAAAAAAATTTCCATCTTTAAAAATTTTTTGAATAAAAATACTTTTAAAAATATCAACCATTTACTCAAAAGTATTTAGTTTGTTTTTTCAGATCCGGTTTTTACTCCGAATAGAGTAGAAAAATTTTTTAAAGATACTGCAGAATTTGAGGAAGGCAATCTTGAATACAAACAAAATGTATCTCTAAAAAAGCTTTTAAAGATTCTTTATGAGCTCTAAGAAATTACCTTCTCAGAAATCAAATTTGATAAATTCCAAATATTTACATTTACTGCATTAGATTTTAAATCTGTATTAGTGATACAAAATCCTTTCGAATTGTGTTCGCCATTTTTAATAGCAACAAAATTAAAATGATCCTTTAGATTAATTTTAGCTTCTCCAGTTAATATGAATTTGGAGTCTATAGAATTACCATAGGTGAGAGTAACAAAGATACTCATTTCTTGCTCATTGACATCAAGCAGGCCGAAAAGTCTCTCATTGGATTGATCTGAGATTGTTGAAAGTTTTTGAAGTGCTTTTTCTAAATCACTTCTTGAAGAAAATGTAATTAAAAAATCTCTAGACATCCTTGGTTTAACTTTAAGAAATGGAATATTGATCAAGCCTAAAAAATCTTCATGATTGTTTAATCTCCAATAGTAAACTGGCTTTGAAGAAGGTTTTTGGCTTAGAGCTGTAATTATAAAAATATTGCTATCCTTTAAAGCAAGATATTTGCCAAGTATTTTGTCATACACCCTCAAAATATCTTTTATTGGATCAAAATGACTTCCAATATACCAACTTGGGTTTTTTTTGTTCTGTTCTGGAACAAACTCGGAATTAAGAAAATAATGATGCTGAATATGCACCACAGTTTAAAAAACACTACTCAAATCAGTTTTATACTTTTGGTGAAGTTTCAGATGGAAATTAGCAAGGAAGAAATCTAAAAAGATTGCTTTGTACCAAGGCTTAGAAAAGATTTAATTGCAATTAAAAAATACGATAAAAAATTCTTTATTAAATATCCTTTGAATAAAAGAGCTAACAAAAAAATAAATAAATCATTGGCATTAAAAAAAGCTTTATTGTTGTCATTCACAAGTTTAGATAAAACCTTTCCAATTTTTTTTCAAATATTGATCCTTTTTGGGAAAAATTAGACCAAGGATCTGAAATATAAAAGGAAGCGCCTTTTGGACTATTACCTCCATTCATAGGGCATACACACCCTATGCTTTTCCCTCTTTGATTAAATTATCAAAAAATTGAGAGGAATTTTGATTTAAATTATCGCCCAAATGAAAATGCCATGTTCCTGAAAGTTTTTAGAAGCGTAAAAGCTAGTCCACTGAATCCATGGCTCTAAATTTATTAAATCCTTTTCAGAATCAGTTTCTAAGAAATTCCATTGAAGAGTCTTTTTAATATTTTTGAAATCATACTTTTCAGCATATTTCTTATAATAATCTATATTCACCTCATTTAGCTGGATGATTATATTTCTATTCATAAATTTTCAAAAAGTTTATCAATAATATTTTCCATTCTAAAGTTTTCATAAGCGTACGAATATCCTTTATTTCCTAAAAGCTTCAAATCAGATTTATCCAAATCATTTAACATTTGATCTACATTTTCTTTCTCATGATTAGAAGAAAATCCACAACCAGATTCTTTTAAAAGTTTATGGGAATCGTTATATTTATCGGCGATTACAATAACCGTTAAAGACGCTTTCATATATCCAAGAAGCTTTCCAGGTACAACGGGAGTCTTTACATCCTCTGACAAAGCAATAAGTCCAATATCAACTTTCGATAGTAAAGATTCATAATCTTCCGAGGATATGAAAGGAAAAATTCTAATGTTTTGTAGATTTTTTTTGTTTATATAATTCTTAAATGCCGGAACTTCAGAGCCTTCTATAAGAAGAATCAAGTCATATTCCTCAGAATTTAGCGTATCGAAAGACTCTATAAAACTTTTAAACCTGAGATTTGCGAAGGGCCTAAAATTCCAGCAAAAATTATATTTTTTACTTGAATTTACTTCAAAGTCTAAATTAAATGGAAAATTTGATTTTTGAAATCAATCCAGTTATGCATTACTTTTAACTTGCTTTTGAGGAGGATAAAACTCTTTTATAAATTTAAGATTGCCATAAGAATGCGTTGTAATAACATCTGAAGTCTTATAGATTTTTTTCTATCAATCTAAATAACCAAATTAAAAAATATTTTTAGGATGCCTAAATCTATAGCTGATTGAGGAAATAAATCTTGAACATTTATTATTAACTTTGAATTAAAAAAACTTTAGTAAAACCCCAGTTAAACCTAACGATAGAGGAGGAGAATAGATAAAAACATAATCGAATTTTTGAAATAAAAAATTGCCCAAAAAAATAAATTATAGGAGCAATTAATGAAAAAAACCCCTTAGTAAATATGCTGAAGATTTTTGAAAAGGTATATATATTCTTTTGGTAATTACATTCTTATCCAAAATTCTTTTTGAATCTGGAGGTTTTCTATCTGAGTGAGAAGTCAAAACAAAAACTTCAAAATTTTTCTTTATTAAGTACTCACTTAAATCCGTCATTAAATTGGCAGCTGATCCAATAGAAGGAAAAAACTGGTCGCTGATAATGAGGATTTTTCTTACTCACTTAGTATCTATGTAGATATTTTTCAAATAAACTCAAAGTTAAATCCATAGTTTCTAACTCATCTAAAAATTTTCTTTGAAGTCAATTTTGTTTGCATTGAATAAAAAGTGATTTATTTGATTTTGAAAACCAAGGTCGTAGCTATATTTTTTTCTATTAGATTTTTTTCAAAAGATTCAATTAATTTAAAATCTACTACCCTAATAAGTTTTCCATTTTGGATTACCTCAAAAATTTCACGCGGAGCACTTCTAGAACCCTCAGAAAAATACATCAGGCTAGATACTGATCCATCATCGTGAGAGAAAGTTGAGGAAAAATTTTCAAATTTGACTTCTGAAGAGCCCAATCCATTGGCGGAAATTTTGTTTATTTTTGATTTAGAGATGAACTTAATCATATCTATAAAATGAGAACATTCGGAAATAATTCTGTTGCCGCCCTCCTCTTTAGAGTATAGCCAATGATCTTTATCTATTTTTCCAGCATTAATGGATACATTTATCATCATTGGAGATTGGTAATCTATTTTTTTTATTAACTCTTTTATTATTTGAGAATATCTTCGATTGTGCCCAACAAGTATTAAAGGTAGTTGATTTATTTCATTAATTAATTTTTTGATTTCATCTAACTCTTTTCTTGAGGTGCATAATGGCTTTTCTATTAGAAGATTCTTTTTGGATAATATTGATTTCTTTATTGTTTCCAAGTGGTCAGAATGTCTTTCCAATGAAATAACATGAGTTATCTCTTCGTCACTAAAAATATCTTCTTTATTAGTTGAGCAATTATTAAAAGAGAATTTCTTTGATATATGATTTGCTTTTACAGAAGTTTTGGAAACTAGAGTCTTTAGCCCGACTCCTTTTATTTTTTTAAAGCTGGTAAAAAGTCATAACTGCATGATTTCCAGCTCCAATAACTCCTAAATTAGTTTCCTGTTTTGAAAAATACTTCCAGGAAGATTTTGAAGATTTTTTTCTCGCTTTTCGTGACATCGTTTGGGTAGCTAAACACTATTCCAAGATCATCTTTATTAATTCCTTTAACTAAATTCTCATATAGCTCTGTTGCTTTACTGAAGGATTCTTCACGAGTAATTATATTTTTAACATCAATTAATTTAGCGTCTATAAGTCTAATAAATTCAATAAGATTTCTTTCTTGAGTCCACTTAATTATATCTTCAGGATAATCAATCCCTTTATTCTCATAAGAATCCTCTAAAGCTCCAAATCCTCCCGCCTTGGAAACCCTAATGGATACTTGCTTTTCCCACATTAATTGTCTGTCTATAGAAATATCCAAGTTTCCAAGAATAATTATTGTTCCATTTGGTTTTACTATTTCCAAAGCATCTAAAAGAGGCTTATTGTCATTCACATTACAAGCAATTATTACTGAGTCTAATCCTCTAGTAACAGAGGAGTTAACAAAAGACTTAAATTTTTCTTCATCGCTGAAAGAATTAATTTTTAAATTATTTAATTCATTGGCTTTAAAAATATTGGGATCATAACTTACTACGTTACTTCCATAAGCCTTAAGAATCTGTGAGCATAAATTACCTAAAATACCCGAACCTAAAACTCCTATTGAGGCTCCTCCCAATTGAAGATTGCACAGTCTACATGCATGCATAGAAATGCAGCCCAACATTCCGAAAGAGCTTTCTTTCAGATTTTCTTGAGTCGTTTGCGCAAGCATAATCTCAGGTAAAACAATATATTCGGAATGGGATGCTAAATTAGATCCAACAGCCGCTACGAAGTCTCCTTTTTAAAATTTTTAATATTTTTCCCAACATCTATAACCTTTCCGCTAGCGCTATAGCCTAATGGAATTGGAGAATCCAATTTATTCAAAGACATTTTTATAGCTTCCGTTAAGCTGGTTTGTTTTACCTTATCTATTATTTTTTTTACTAAGTCAGGCCTTGAAATTGCTTTTTGCAATAAATTTTTTTGCTAAATTTACCATCGACATCTCTGTACCCAAAGAAACAGCAGAATAATAGTCTGAACTAACACCTCATCCTCTCTAATAGTAGGGAAAGGTAATTCTTCAATACTTATTTTTCCTGAAGAGTAATTTTGTATAAGCGTTTTCATATAAAATTTAATTTCTTACAGCAGAGCTCATTCCTGGAGGAAAATCAGTAGATTTAGATATTTCATCTTCGAAAATTTCAAACCATTCAAGAGTAAGATTAAACCCTTCTTCAAAATCAAAAAAGGTTTATAACCAATCAGTTTTTCTGCTTTTTATAGAGGCAAGAAGTCTTGGCTTTGTATCCCATTTTCTTCTGGGTTTAAAAAGAAAATCTTTATTATTATTTGTTACTTTCTTTACTAACTTAGCCATTTTAATTATGGAAGTTTCTTTACCGGAAGCTAAATTAAAGTTTTCTCCTATAGCTTTTTCGTAGAAACCTGACCTGATAAGACCCTGAACTAAATCCAAGCAAAAGGTAAAGTCTCTTGTTTCCTTGCCATCTCCTGTGATTGGTAAATGTTGACCATTTCTAGACCAAAATAAAAAATTGGGAATTACATTTCTGTATTGACCTGGGACCTCTCCGGGGCCATAAGAATTAAAAATCTACAATTTACAGTTTTTAGGCCGTAATGATGATTATAAAAATTACAATACATCTCACCAGTCATCTTATTAATTTGATAGGGTGTAGTCAGGTGCATTGAAATAAAGTCTTCCACGAGAGGTAATTTTGGATATGATCCATAAATAGCACATCCACTTGAGGCATAAACAAATCTCTCGACATTAGTTAAAGTGGCGTACTCAAGTAATTTAATTTGACCCAAGACGTCTACAGAAGCAGAATTTTCTGGATAATCTACTGAATTTTGATTTGCAAAAATGCAGCAAGATGAAAAATAATTTCAGGTCTTTCTTTAAAAACTCTCTTTAAATCTTCATCATTTCTAATATCACCTTTGACAAATATCATATTTTCTAGGGAAGGAAGATTCCAAGGTTCTTCATCACGGATTGCAGACAAATTATCTAAAACTATTATCCTTCCTCTTTTACCGACAAGCTTAGAAAGAGAGATAGCCAAATTACTTCCAATGGCACCTGCTCCACCAGTAATCAAAATAGTTTTTTTCTTATAAAAATTTTCTAATTTTTTATCAAAATTACAATTTTTAAGATACTCAAAACATATTTTTTCTCTAAATTTATTTTTCATTATTCGTCACTACCTTATTAATAATTCTATTTGAGGTTTTTCCATCTCCAAATGGATTTTTAATACTAGACATTTTTTTGTACTTTCTTTCATTCTCTATAATTTCTTTTGTCATATTATAAACTTTATCTTCATCTGTACCGATCAATAAACCTCCTCCAGCATCAATGATTTCAGGTCTTTCTGTAGAGTCTCTTAAAATAAGAATGGGACTTTTAAAAGAAGGAGACTCTTCTTGCAGGCCGCCACTATCTGAAAGAACAAGGTCTGTTTTATCCATTAATTTAAGAAGGTCTCGGTAATTCAAGGGCTTTAAGAGAGACACTTTATGATTATCTTTAAGTATTGTTCTAACTACTTTTTTTACATTTGGATTTGGATGTACCGGAAAAAACACATGAATATTGAATGTTTTGGTTAAATTATTAACTGCGCGACATACATTTTTAATCCCATTTTGGTGATTTTCTCTTCTGTGCATAGTGAGCAGTATTTTTACGATTTTTTTATCATCAATAATATTTACATTTTTTTGTAATTCTTTTGATGAAAAAGGATTATTTTTTGCCTTGGTCTTAATATGCTTTATGGCATCTACAATCGTATTTCCAACTACAGAAATTTTTTTATTAGAGATTCCTTCTTTTAGTAAGTTATTTTTTGAATTTTTTGTGGGACAAAAATTATGTTCTGCGAGATGTGAGAGACCTTTTCGGTTAAATTCTTCTGGAAATGGTGAGCGAAGATTATTTGTTCTTAATCCCGCTTCTACGTGATAGACGGGAGTATTGTTATAAAATGATGTTATTCCAGCAATATAAGAGGAAGAGGTATCTCCCTGAACAAAAACACCTTGAAACTTATTTCTTTTAAAAATCTTTTCTATTTCAAAAAAAAGTTTAGAAGATAATTCGCTTAATGATTGGTTTCTTTGCATTGTGTTTAAAAGAAAATTTGCCTTTAAGTCAAAAAGGGGGAGAACCTCATTTGCCATTTCCTCATGTTGCCCAGTAAGTAAAATTTTGTATTTAATTTTTCTCTTTTTCATTTCAATGCATAAAGGGGCTAGCTTTATTGCCTCTGGCCTTGTTCCAATAACAACTAAGTAAGGGTTAATTTTATTTTGCATAGTTATCTAATATTTAAAAATTTTGATAGGAGACTCTTAACTTTTCTTTTATGGAAAAATTTCCAAAGCAATGGAATGTTTGCCATCAAATAAAGAAACAGATAAACCATAGAAACATGAATATTTTTTTTAATTAAAGTTTTAGCCTGATTTTTATTACCATTTTCATAGTGATATCTGGCTAAATAGTAATCACCTCTGGCATAGGCAGACTCAAATCCTTTTTTATTTAAATCAAATATTTTTTTATGCGTATCTTTCAAATAGTCAAGAGTTTCAAACCTTTCAGAAGCCCAATTTTTCATGAATTTGTTTGTAAGCGACTCTTCGTAAATCCGATAAGAACCCAAAATTTTTTTTTGAACCATAACTGGAGAAAGAGCGCAAATTTTCATGAAAAGGTTATATTCTTCAGAGGCAGTAAAATTATGATTAAAATTCAAATTATTCTTTGAAAGAAAATTTGCATTTATTATTGGGGTAACCATATTAATTTCAAAATTTTGAAGTTGATCATTAAATATATATCCAGAATTATATTTTGGAATTTGTTTTCTAAAAGCTTTACCCATTTGATCAATCTCTGTAACCCCAGAATATCCCAGTGCAAAATCGCTTCCTTCTATCTCTTCTAACTGAATCTCCAGTTTTTTTTCCATCCACAGATCATCTGTATCTAGAAAAGTTATCCATTCTCCATTAGATAAATTTAAAGCCTCAGCTCGGGCATGCCCAAGGTTCAATAATTTTCGAGAATTAAAGACTTTCACCTTATTCCCAAACGAATGAGCTATTTCTTCGCTATTATCTGTCGAATAATTATTAAAAAAAATAATTTCCCAATCAGTAAATGTTTGGTTGAAAACTGATTGAATTGACTCCTTCAGAAAGGAAGCTCCATTATGACAGTTCATTACCACAGAAATTTTTGGCATTAGCTAAAAAAATTCTTAATTTCTATGACCACTCTTTTAATTTCTTTGTTGTTAAGATCAGGATGCAGAGGGATTGATAAAATTTCCTGTCCAAATTTTTCACTTTCTGTAAGCTTATATGGTGTTCTGAATTTGCTTAAAAGGTGATTGGGCTGATAGTGAATACCTGTTTGAATACCCTTTTTTTCTAGGAATTTTTTTAAAAGATCTCTCTTATTATCTAAAACCTTGATAGGAAAAATATGCTGATGATTTTTTTCAAAATCAATTTTTAAAAGTTCTATTTCCTCCATAGAGGTCAATTTACTTATATAAAAATTGACAATTCTTTTTCGTTTTTCTTGAAAGGACTTAACTTTCCTTAACTGTGTTCTTCCAATTGCAGCTAGCACATCACTTAAGTGATACCTCCAACCCTGTTCTTGTACGTCAAAATTCCAGCTTCTGGATTTTGAGTATCTTTTATATGAATCTCCTTTAACACCAAGCAGCCTTATGTCATTCAGTTTTGATATTAAGCTTTTATCACTTGTTAAAATTGCTCCGCCTTCCCCGGAAGTGATATTTTTTATTCCATCAAAGCTAAAACATACAACGTCTCCTATCTGCCCCACTCTCTTATTTCCATTGAAAGAACCAAAACTGTGAGCAGCGTCCTCTACAACTCGGAGCTGATGTTTTTTTGCAAATCTGTATACATTTTTCATTTCCTGGGCATTACTTGCATAATGAACCGGCATAATTACTTTTGTTTTTTTATTTATTCTTTTTTTAGCATCTTCCAGATCGATAAACCCGTTATCTCCATCAATATCACATGCAATTGGCTTTGCGCCAGTAGCTGAAATTGCCTGAAAAGATGCAACATATGTAATGCTAGGAACTAAAACTTCGGTTCCTTTGCCAACTCCACAAGCTTGAAGAGCAAGATGGAGTGCAGCTGTTCCTGAAGAAACTGCTATGACTTTTTTTGAAGTATTTAAATAATTTGCAATCTCTTCTTCAAATAATTTTACTTCTGGACCCATCCCTAAATAACTATTTCCAATAACTCTATTAATAGCTATTTTTTCTTTGCTATTTAATGAAGATTTTGAAAGTCTAATCATTTAAATTAATTGGAAAATTTTCTATTTCAATTGCTTCAACTTCTGATGGGTCATGGGAATAATCAGAAACATTTAGAAGCATATTTCTTTCTTTAAGCCCCTTAAAGGCAAGCCATATTCCAGATGGAACTGTAAGCCTAAAATAATTTTCTTCGCTTAAAGTAAAACTAGATAATTTAGAGTGTTTATCTTCTTGCTCCTCATCATAAGCAAAAAATTTTATTTCGCCAACGGGAACAATAAGATTCAATGTGGCCTTTTTGTGTTTTTTCCAGCCTTTTATTTTTCCTTTTTTAATGAAAGAAAAATAAGCCTCGCCAAAACCAACATACTCACTATCGGAAGACTTTATTGCGTGCCATACATCGCCAAGGGGGTGGGAAATCTTTTTTAATGAAATATATTTAATTATGTTATCTACTGATTCGCCCATGGTAATTTCCTTTTCGAAGCCTTAGATTCATATATTTCAATTTGTTTTAAAGTTAGTTCCATTAAATCAATATTTTTTTCAAAAAAATTGAAATACCAATCTGAAACTGATTCTATCATTTCACTGGTATTAAGTACCGGTTGCCATCTTAGTAACTTTTTTGCCTTACTAATATCAAGCTGAAGAAGGCCAGACTCAGGAAAATCATTGCTCTCGATAATTTTATAAGATTCCTTAAGTTCAAACTTTTTAGAAAGTTTTTTAATCAGAGATTCTACATTCAATATGTCGTTTTGATTTGGACCAAAATTAAATGCTTCTCCATTGAATTCTCTTGATTCATAAATTGAATTTGCAAGATGTAAGTAACCTGATAATGGCTCCAAGACATGTTGCCAAGGTCTCGTTGATAAAGGATTTCGAATACTTACAGACTCTTTTTTTTGCCAAGCCTTCATACAATCTACTACCAGCCTATCTCTAGCCCAATCTCCACCTCCTATGACATTTCCTGCCCTTCCCACGGCTAAGGTGAGATTATCCTTACTATTCAGGAAAGTTCGAAAATAAGAGCTTATAAAAATTTCTGCAGCAGCTTTAGATGAGCTATAAATATCTTTCCCACCCAATTTGTCCGTTTCTTTATATCCTGTGGATTTTTCAATATTTTCATAGCACTTGTCACTTGTTACTAATAAAGCAGAACATTTCCAGTTAATGTCGCACATAATTTGGAGTAAATTAGTTGTCCCTATACTGTTGGATAAAATAGTTTCTATTGGAATTTTGTAAGATTCAGACACTATTGGCTGAGCTGCCAAATGAAAAATAAAATCAGGCTTAGTTGAAAAAATTATTTTTTTTAACTTTTTTATTTCTTGTATGTCGAGAAAGTGTTGATCAATTTTTTTTTGTAATTTTAAAACTTTAAAAAGAGATGGATTTGTAGGTATGTCCTTAGAAATTCCAGTTATGTTTGCCCCTAATTTAAGAAGCCAAAGGGTTAGCCAAGATCCTTTAAATCCTGTATTGCCAGTAACCAGAACTTTTTTGTTTTGAAAAATATTGTTAAACATTTTTCCATTACCATTTTTTCCAAGGAGGATTTCCTGAATCCCAATAGGATTGAAGCTCTAGCTTATCTTTAAGAGTATCCATGCATTTCCAGAATCCACTATGTCTAAAAGTCATTAGCTGACCTTTTCTTGCCAAGCTCTGTAATGGCTCTTTCTCAAGAAAAGTATCGTCATCTTTCAGCAAAGAAAATAATTCTTTTTTAAAAATAAAGAATCCTCCGTTGATCCAAGCTTCAGTTTCATTTGGTTTTTCCTGAAAGGAAGTAACAGTATCTTCATTGCTCTCAAAAACGCCAAACCTTTCTTTGGGTTGAATACTTGTCATTGTTGCGATTTTGTTGTGATTTTTATGGAACTCTTCTAGCTTTCCTAAATCGATATCTGAGACGCCATCTCCATAAGTCAGCATAAAGTCATTGTCCCCAATTATTTCTTGAGCTCTTTTAATTCGTCCTCCCGTCATGGTTTCTTGACCCGTATCTACAAAAGAAATAGTCCAATCTTCTGAAAGAGAATTTATTAGGGTTTTTTTGTTGGATTTTTGCTTTAAAACAAAGTCATTGGCATTAAAAGGATAATTCATAAAATATTCTTTTATTAAATTGCCTTTGTTACCCAACAATATTACGAACTCCTTGAAGCCATGAAAATAATAATGTCGCATTATGTGAACAAGGATAGGAAGATTGCCAATGCTAACCATTGGCTTTGGAACAGAAGCAGTTTCTTCTGACAATCTCGTTCCCAATCCCCCCGCTAAAATTACTACTTTCATCTTTTTAAATATTTATAAAAGTTATAAACAATTCCTCTTGAAGTAAATTTTGATTTCTTAATTTTACCCCATTGACTGGTTGAATTATCTATCTTTTTCAAAAGTTCAGAAGAGGTATTTTCTAAATTGTGATTGTTGTCGAAATACTTAAGTGTTTTGCTAGATATCTCTTTAAAATTCTCAAGATACTCTTTGATTCTTAATTCAAGAGAATCATCATTTGAAGAGTCTAAGGAAACATCTTTTATGTTTTCCCCAAGAGTCATGCCATCTCTTTCGAAAAGCCAGCGATAATTATAGACTTGACTTATTCTTTTATAAGAAATGTCTAATAGAATAGTTGGAATTCCAAGCTTTGCTCCTTCTAGCGCAGCCGTTCCCATTGCAAATAAAATTGAACAATTGTTTATCAAGTATTCATCTAGTTTGTTATTTTCAATTTCCCGTTCAACAGAAATTTCATATGAAACTTTTGACTTTAATGAATTCAAGTTTTTGAGATAAGGACCGTCACCAATTACCTTCAAGCTAAAACTTAAATTAGGTACTAGCCTCTCTAGATCGAGTATTAATTTTTCTAAAATAAAGTATTTGAAGTCTACAAGTCTACCAATCCAAAATAGCGTTACTTTTTCTAAAGGCACTAATGAGTTTTCAAGTGATGATTTTTCTATTGCTATTGGTAAAAATTCAGGATTTTCTACCGAAATATCTAAAAAGTATGAGGTATTTTTCAAAGTAGTTTGATCCATAAAAAAAAGAGAATTTTCTTTTAAAAGATATTTCACAAAATTTTTACTTTTTTTGTAATACGTATACAAAAAGACTTTTAAGAAAAACTTCTTAAAACCATCTCCTAAAAAATTAAGAAAATGTAAATCAGGAATAAAATTATTTGGATGACAGGTCCAAAAGATTACTCGTGAATCTTCAGACTCTATATTTTTAAAAATAGACCACGGTGTCATGGATTGAAATATTATTGTGTTAGGACTAGATTCATCCTTACCTAATATTATATTTTCAGACGGTTGATATTTAATAATTTTATCTTTCTCACTTAGAGAGCGGGCCATGTATCCATCTTCAAAATCTATCAAATAGGTTTTTTTAAAAAATTTTTCGGATAGATTTTTTGAGATTCTTAAAAAAAGGATAGAAACTCCACCTACCTTTTTTTCTGGAAAACAAAAAATATAATTTCATTTAATTCAAATCGAAACTTATTTCCTTGAAAAGATATTTAATATTATTTTTCCTAAAATCAAATCCTGGAGATTTGAAGAAAAAAAAGTTAGAAATTTCATAGTCCTTGTATTTTTCGATCCAATTTCCTTGATAAATTTGTTTGTATCCATAACTTTGCATAAGACTAAAAATCTTGTGTTTATCTTTTTCGTTTTTACTATTTATTTCTATCATCACAGATTTAACTTTATTTGAGCTTAAAAAATTCTTTCCCGAATTAATGATTTCATATTCAGGACCATCAACATCTATTTTTACTAAGCAATTTTCTGTCAAAATCAATTTTTCTGAGCAATAGTCTAGAGTTTCGCAAAAAGTTTGTTGAGTATATTTTTTTTTGTCCCTCGCATTTGTAAAAATATATTCAGAATCGATTGACCCTGCCCCGGCGCCAGCAGCAAAATCATGAAAATTCATTTCATAAAATCCCTTTCTACTTCCCATAGCAATACAAAAAGCTTTTATGTTAGGTGTTGAATTAACGGAAATATTTTTCACTAAACTAGTGAAAGATGATGCATCGGGTTCAAAACTATAAATTCGAGAATTTTCTGATAATTTTGCAAAGTAAAGGCTATAAATTCCAACGTTAGCTCCTATATCAACTAAATCCAATCCAGGATTATTTTTAAGCCAAGCTAAAGTGTCTTCTTCTTTTGAGTTAAAGGTCAAAGCTCTATTAAATTCATGAGAATTGTTGATATGAATTTTGAAGCTAACATTATCAAATTTTATTTCCTTCAACTCGAAAAAAAGAGCAAAAAAAGACTTAGCAAGCCAAATCAGCCTATTATAAATTCTGTTGAACATTTTTTCTTATTCAAATCTAAAAGGTAATCTCTAAAAATAAGTACCATTACCCTTCTTTCTCCTTTCATAATCTTACTTGAAGAATGTAAAAATGACGTATCTATAGCAAATATAGAGAAGTCATCACAAAAGATTTTCTCTTCCGAATCTAAAATATCTTTGTCAATTTTACTAGATTCAAAGTAGGTGGAATTTAACTTGGTTAACCACAGCCAAATAAAGCCCTTAAAAAAACTCATAAAGTGTTTACTTTTAGTTAGGATTTTAAAAGGCCCATTGTTTTCGTCCATGCGATGAAAAAATACATAAAACTTTAATATTCCGCCATAATCATCAATGTGATAGCCCATTCCAGGAAGGTCGTCTGTATTTGAGAGAGAAATTTGATATTGAGAAGATTCTAGTCTAACAAATTTATGTTTAAAAAAATTTTTGCTAATATCCTGAGATAAATCTAAGAAAGATTT
Source organism: Gammaproteobacteria bacterium (assembly GCA_019652555.1). Taxonomy (GTDB): domain Bacteria; phylum Pseudomonadota; class Gammaproteobacteria; order Magnimaribacterales; family AG-339-G14; genus MEDG-81. The sequence goes on from BPAJ01000001.1 coordinate 784,320, forward strand.
TGGTAGTTCATAATCTAAATGAAAGTTTAAAAATCTTAAAAAACTTTTTTCTATTTTAGGCTTTACCTTTCTCTCTATTTTTTGTTCAATTTTTTTTTAGATCACTGTGACAAACATGACTAAATAACTCTGTACAGTCAGCAAAACCTTTTTTATCTAGTTGACTAATTATTTCATTAAACTTTTTTGGCTTTCTCAAAAAATACTTAAGGAATTTTCTTTTTGTCACAGAAATCAGTGCATAAGGAAAACGATATATAGGCCTTAAAATTGCAAGATACTTACTCATGATCTACTTGATATTGTTTAGTTAAGAATCTGCTGACCATCATAAACGACATAAATAATAAGTTTGTAAGAAAATATATTTTTGAAAAGAGATTCACTGAAAATTCAAAGCCAAACTTAAATAAAAAAAAAAATAACCACTATCAAACAACTCATAATAAATTCTCCAATAATAACTATTTTTAGTCTTAGCTCAATCAAATGAATTTTTAAAAAAGGATTTTCCGATTAATTTGGAAAGCCCTGAGGCCACAAAAATAAAAATAAATAAATTTAATTTTAAAAAAATTTCCATAAATGAACTCAAAAGCAAAATAACTAAAAATATATCCAAGAACAGATAATCCAAAAAAGGGGAAAAATGTTCTTAAATGCATATATGAATGTTAATTTTCCCTGAAATTCTTTAGAAAGAAAGGAAAATAAAAACTAATTAGTAATTCATTCCCCAACCACCATGAGGTTACTTTACGTGTTTTTCGTTTGCAAAGTCAATTGAATACCTTCGAAATTGTAATGTTCTTTAAAAAATTTTTAAAATTAAAAAAAAAAATTTGATGTTTAAAGGGCATAGAAGTATTTTAGCTACAGTCTTTTTTATTAACTGTCAGGATTATTTAAACCAGGAAAGGGAAATTGAATACTCAAAAATTAAATGGTTTAAAAAAAAAAATTTTTAGAACTGAAAATGTTACAAAAAGGAAAAAAAAAAATTAAAAAAAATTTTTGATTTTCCATAAAAAAATAAAAAAATTAAAATCAGAAAAATTGAGATTAATATTTTAAGAATATCCAAGGAATTTTTTTTAAAATGAATTCTTAAGAATTGTATAAAAAGCTGAAAAACAATTAATAAAGAAAGAAGATTAGATAATCGACCTTAAATAATTAAAAGAAAAATATAAAGGGAAATTATCTGAAGAAAAGAAATAAGAATATAATTCATTGAACCCCTTTTTTTTTTAGTTTCAAAAAAATAGATTGCCTTATAAGGGTGTTTCAGAGCCAAAACAGGCAATTGCTAACAATATTGTCAATAAAAACAAAAAATTTCCCCAGAAGACCGTTAGCTCCAAAATTTTCAGAATTACTTATTTAAAAGGCATTTACTAAAAATAAAAGAAGGATGTTAATGAAAGAAAAAAATATGCTCTTGTTTTTCTTAATGAATATCAAAAAAGAATTCATCTTTTAGAATGAGAAAACTTATGATGCATATTAATTGCCGTATTTAAATTAAGAAGTTTTTAAGGTCCTTTTCAATTTGTAAGATGTCTTTTTTAAGTTCTGGATGATTTTCCCACACAGAAACATTTTTTTGTTTCGAAATATTAAATTTTGAAGATTCAATAAAATTCAAATTTTCAAAATTTAAAAACTTATAATACGTTTTCTAAAATTAACATGGTCATTTATAAATTCTTCAAAATTTATTATTAAATTATTTTCAGTATTGCCTTTAAATATTGAAGATGCATTATTTTTTATATCTTTCTATAAAGAGAGTTACGTCTTCATGTCCTAAAAACTATCTTCCAGGGAATTACTTATTTTTGCTGAAGTATAAATATCTCTTGGATCTCTTAATACAGTAATATTTTTACATTTTTATCCAAGAAAAAAGTCCATTTAAATTATATGGCTCACTTAAGATTGTTAAATGCAAAAGTATGTGAATTAGAATCTAGATTTTCAATAGAGCTGTAAGATAAGATTGAAATTTTTGGTTTAAATTTTCTCTTCTAAAATATAAATCTTTTTTTTGTCAGAGTGCCTAAATTAATTTTTAGTAATAATTTTTCTATAAAAGTTCTTAAGTTTGATTGTATAAATCTTTGGTAAGGCCATTGAGCTTTATAACTATCTTTAACTAAACTCATTAAAAATTATTAGTTTCGCTAAGAAATTTTTCATTAAAAGCTTATTGTATCTTTGGCTGATGAATAAAAATTCCCCTTAAATCAAGAATAGAAGGATTCACTCCCATTTTATAAGCTAAAGAAGGATTTTTTAAATCCTATGTCTACTCTTCCCTGGAAGCTTCATTTTGAAGTAAATCCATAAAATCAAATAACCCATCATGTAGTCTAAAAAGTCAAATTCAAAAGACTTATCTGAGTCCAAACTCCATCAAAGCATCCTATAAAATCTGTTACAGCACTTTTTCCAGAAAGGCCTAATCCAGTAACATTTATTACCTGAATGTATTCTTATCTTCCATAAGTTAAATTAATTAATAACTATTACAAACAGTGATAACTTTTTTAACATCTTTATCTGTCAAATGGGGTCCACAGGGTATGCTTATCACAGATTTATGAATTTCTTCTGAGATTTTAAAGTTTTTATGATTGAGCTCTTTAAAAGCTTTTTGCTTGTGAGGAGGTATTGGATAATGTATCAAATATTCAATTTTATTTCGTTCCAAAAACTTAATAAAATTTTTTCTTTGTTTTACTTTCACAACATATAAGTGCCAAACATGCTTTGATCTAACAGAAGGCATGATAGGTTTGATTAATTTTGAATTATTTATATTTTTTTCATACTCAAGAGCTATGTTTCTTCTCTTTTGATTTTCTTTATTTAAATATTTAAGCTTTACTTGTAAAAAACCTGCTTGAATTGGATCTAATCGAGAGTTGAAGCCTTTATAGTTATTTTGATATTTTTTTAAAGAGCCGTAATTTCTGAGATGACTGGTAACTTCATATAGATTGTAGTCATTTGTTGTTATCGCTCCTGCATCTCCTAAGCTCCTAAATTTTTTCCAGGATAAAAACTGAAAGCTCCAGCATTTCCCCAATTTCCCGAAAAATATTATTTTCGGAAGCTCCTTGAGCTTGAGCACAATCCTCTAAAATTAAAAGGTCGTTATCTTTTGCTATTTCATTTATTTGTTTCATTTCAGCTAATTGGCCATATAAATGGACTGGTAAAATAGCTTTTGTTTTTCTTGAAATAGCTTTTTTTAGATTATCAGGCATAGATTATAACTTTTGGGATCTGGCTCAACTAATCTAGGTTTTAAACCTGCATGACTTATAGACAATATAGATGCAATGTAAGTATTAGACGGAACAATAACTTCATCGCCTTTTTTAAAATTCCAAGCTCTATCCAACCTTTAAGGCATAGTATTAAGGCATCTAAACCGGATGCAACTCCAAGGCAAAACTTCGATCCATTAAATTTAGCGAAGCTTTTTCAAAGCTTTCTACTTCTTTTCCAAGAATGTATTGTCCACTACCAATTATTTGCAAAGCTTTTTTTCTAATTCTTGCTTATAAGTTGAGTTTATTTTTTAAATCTAGAAACTTAACCATAGATAAATTACTTTATTTTTTGCTGGATTTCCAAATACAAGAGAATTTTTTGGGACGTCCTTAGTTACAACTGAACCTGCGCCTATAGTAACGTTCTCTCCTATTTTAATTCCAGGAAGAATGGTTGAATTTGCTCCTATAGAAACGTTGTCTTCAAAAATGTTTTTAAAATTCTTTAGGTGGTTTTTTAGATTTTGGAAACTTGTCATTTGTAAAAGTAACATTTGGACCTATAAAAACATTATTTCCTATGGTAATACTCATCCCAAATTTGAACGCCATTTTTAATCGTAACGTTATCTCCAATACTTACATCATTTTCAATGAAACAATGACTGCAAATATTACAATTTTCCCCAATTTTTGCTCCTTCAAGAATGACAACATATTGCCAAACTGAAGTTCCTTTACCGATATTTTTTGAAAGAATTTCTGAATTTTTATTTTCATTAGAATATTTTAAAAACTCCTCGTAATTTCTTATGTAGTCTTTTTCGTCATAATAACTATTCGCTAAAACCAGCAAGATGCAATCATCAGAAAAATTTTTCATAATGTGCCACTCTTTACCAATAAGAATTCCATCAGAATTTTTTTCAAGCTTGATAGTTTCAGATTCTTTCTTCAATTCAAGATAAACTTCACAAGAACCTTGAAGGCAGATCAAAAATTGTTGGGTTTCTTTATGAGCGTGAAAGCCTCTTTCAAAACCTTTAGGAACTCCTGTTATATAAAATATTCTTTTTATATCAAATGGTAAATCTTTGAACTCTATAACTGACAGATTTCCAGAATTTCCTTCAAAAGAAGGAATGTCTGACTTTTGAAAAAGATTTGGCCCATGTGGAAGATTATTTTAGTGGATTGAGTATGTCGATATTCATCAAAGTTTTTTGGTACCCAGGGCCGGACTTGAACCGGCACGAAGTCGCCTTCGAGGGATTTTAAGTCCCTTGTGTCTACCAATTCCACCACCTGGGCTAAAACATTATTATACCCTGAAGATATCTGTTAGTGCTGTGAAGTTTAAAGACAGATTTTAATTATATCTCTTGAAAAAAAATATGGAGGCTGAGGTCGGAATCGAACCGGCGTAGACGGATTTGCAATCCGCTGCATGACCACTCTGCCACTCAGCCGAGGAATGTATTGTATATATTTGATTCAAACAATCCATTTTTTTAGATAACTATAAAATGAATACCAAGATAATAATGTACTTAGAAAAATCAAAGCCAAGCTCAAATTATAGATATAAATGGGATTTAATGAAGAAATTAACAAGAATCCTAAGCCAGTCATTTGAAAAGAAGTTTTCAGTTTTCCAGAAAAATCAGAACTTATTTCTGATATTTCCTTTGATTTAGTAACTAAAAAAAGTCTTACGTAACTTACTGATATCTCTCTGGAGATTATCAATATTGAACATATTAGTAAGAAATAACTATCGAATTTAAATGAAAGCCAAATTAGCAGAATTGAAACAAATAACTTATCAGCAAGTAAATCTAGCAAACCACCTAGATCTGATTCCAAATTATTTTTTCTTGCTAAATATCCATCCAAAAAATCAGTCAAAGAAGCAAAAATAAAGATGAAACATGAAGTTAAAAAATAATTTATTTCAAACAATAAAATAATCGGAATGATAAGGATTACTCTTGATACAGATAAAAGATTTGGAAAATTCATTGATTCTTTATAAACCTAAAAATTTGATTCGCCTTATTAACGCCAATGCCAGGAACAGCTTTCAAATCGTCCTTTGAAGCCTCCATTACTTTATCAGCTCCGCCAAAATATCTGATTAAATTTAATTTTAATTTAGGGCCCAAGCCACTTATATCATCAAGATTCGATTTTAAAAGATTTTTTGACCTTCTTTTACGGTGATGATTTATTGCAAATCTATGTGATTCGTTTCGCAGCAATTGAAGTAGCTTTTTCGTCTTACTAAAGTTTTTTAATTCAAAATTTTTTTTATCCGTATGCAAAATATCATATTTCTCTTTCCTATTTGGTCCTTTTGAAACCGATATGAAGGTTATGCTATTTTTGGTATCTATATCTAGATTTTTCTTCACTGTGTTCAATTGCCCTTTACCCCCGTCAATTAAAATTACTTCCGGTAAAGCTAAATTATTTTTTTGTAAATTTTTGCATCTCCTTTTTATAGCTTCAGATAAAGCTAAATAGTCATCGTTAGAATCTTTTCTAATATTCATAATTCGATAATTTTTTTTGTCTGGGCCAGATTTATTCATTACCACACAGGATGCAGATACTTCTTTGCCAGATGTATGACTTATATCAAATGCCTCAATTTTGTTGATTTCATTCAAGTTCAAGAATTTTTTTAAATCTTCCAAAGCATCAGGCATCCAGGAGTAATTGTTATTTCTCCTAAGGGCATCTTTAGCTTGAGAAATACATATTTCAATGAGATTTTCATTTTTAGAGGAAGGTTTTAAGATATTAACTCTTGGCAATCTTAAGTTATTAAGAAAACTTTTCGTATCTTGGGAAATATTTTCCTTAAATAACAAATTTATTTCTTTTCTTTTTTTATCATTAACCACATAACTTTCTAAGAACGCAGACAAAAGTTCTTCTTCAGAAGTATCGTCATTTGAAACTGGGTAAAAGTTTTGAGAACTATTTATCCATCCAGCTTCGACTTTTAAAACACTCAAACAGGTACTGAATTTATTTTTTCTCACAGCAAGGACGTCTAACTCTTTAAAGCCCGTTAAGACATTTTGTTTTTTTTGAGTATCCCTTATAGATTGAATTTTATCTCTGTAAATAATGGCTCTCTCATAATCTTTTTTCTCTGAATAAAGATCCATTTTTTTACTTAGATTTTTGACAACTCTCTTTGAATCACCCGAGAGAAAATTGATTGCATTTTTAACATCTAGAGTATATTCATTTTTAGAAATATACCCTACGCAAGGAGCTGAGCATCTTTTCATTTGATACTCAATACAAGGTCTTGATCTATTTCTGAAGTTAATGTCTTTGCAGTTTCTTAATTTAAAAAGTGATCTTGTCAGGTTAACATTGAGGCGCATTGCCCCAACATTAGCAAAAGGACCAAAAGAAGTGTTTTTAGTATTTTTCTGACGAGAAACATAAATAGCAGGAAAATCTTGTTGAGTGGTTAAATGTATTGCTGGATAAGATTTGTCATCTCTAAACTGAATATTGAAAGGAGGTCTAATTTTTGAAATTAAGCCTTGTTCCAAGATCAAAGCATCAGACTCGGTCTTGGTGATTATTGTTTCTACATATTTAATATTTGATTTGAGTTTTGAAATTCTCTTGCCCTCTCCTTTTCTGACCTTTAAATAACTTTTTACTCTTTTTTTTAGATTTTTTGCTTTCCCAATATATAAGATTTCATTCTGAGAATTAAAAAACTTATAAACTCCAGAAGATTCAGAAATTTCAGAGTCTTGGTTAAAAACTAGTTTGTTATTTTTGAAATGTGCTTGCTTTGCCATCTGGTCGTCTTTTATCAGAAAATGCTTCGATATTATCCCCTTTCAAAAGGATAGAATGTATCTCTCCTAATTTTCTGCCTACTAATTTTTTATTATCTATTAGAGAAGCTAAAACATCTTTATCTAATTCTTCATGAAATAAGATATCTGGTAAATGTTGAAAATGTATTCTACTTTTGCTTGAAGATTCTTTTAGAGACATATTAAAGTCGAGTACATTTAATACTTCTTGAAGTACACTTGTTATGATTGTTGATCCGCCTGGGGAGCCGCTAACCAAAAAAGGTCTTCCCTGCTTGAAAATAATTACCGGTGTCATTGACGAAAGGGGTGTTTTTTTTGGTTCAATTTTATTAGCTTCAGATCCTACTAAGCCATAAGCATTTGGAAAGCCAGGTTTTGAAGAAAAATCATCCATTTCATTATTCATTAAGATTCCTGTTCCTGTTGGGACTATTCCTGAGCCATAAGCAGTATTCAGAGTATAAGTGTTACTAACAACATTTCCCCACTTATCAATTATCGAAAAATGAGTTGTTTCCTCACTTTCGGAAATAGCTACTTCAATTTTTGGAGGCTTTTCCCCTTTTTGAATTTTTTTAAATATCTTCTTTGCATATTCTTTTGAAGTTAATAACTCCTCAGGGACATCATAATAATCTGGATCGCCAAGGAATTTTGCTCTATCGTGATACGCAAAATCCATAGCTGAAACTAAAAGTTTTAAGTATTTTTCAGAATTGTGACCAAGGGTATTAATTTTTGTGTTTTCAAGAATATTTAACATTTGAATCAATGCAACTCCTCCAGAACTTGGTGGAGGCATAGAACATATTTTTAGAGTTCGGTAATTTTTACAAATAGGATCAAGTACTCTCAATTTATATTGTCTCAGATCCTCTAAACTTAAAATTCCATCATTTTCTTTAAAAAATTCTGATATCTTTTTTGCTGTTTCTCCAGAGTAAAATTCTTGCTCACCATTTTTAGAAATTCTTTCTAAAGTATTCGCAAGATTTTTCTGAATTAAAACATCTCCTTCCTTAAATCCGTTTGGTTTAGTGAAGATTTGTTTTGCTTCAACACTATTTAAAAATTTACCTCTATATTTATTTAAATTTTTGGCTTGAAATTCAGAAAGGTTAAAACCATTTCTTGCGATTTCTATGGAAGGAGAAATTAATTTCTCTATATTCATGGAACCAAATTTTTTTGATGCATAAAACATCCCTGATATGGTTCCTGGAACACCTGATGCTAAAGTTGAGTTCAAACTAAGTCCTTTTATGACTTTTTCATTCTGATCAAGAAACATCTTCTCAAAAGATTTGATAGGAGCTCTCTCTCTATAGTCTAATGCTATGGTCTCATCTATCTCTGATAAGTGAATTAGCATAAAGCCTCCTCCCCCTATATTTCCTGCAGATGGATTTACAACAGCTAGTGCAAAAGAAACAGCTACTGCAGCATCTACGGCATTTCCACCTTTCAAAAGAATATCCATACCAATATCAGTTGCTAAATGATGTCTAGAAGCAATGCCAAAAGGCTGATCGGAAGACTTTGCGCACGAGGAGAAAAATAATAGCGCTAGATAGACTATTATTATTTTTTTTAGAAAGATTTTTTTATTTGGGTTTATCTTCAGTATGCCTCTCTCCATTGAAAATAGCAGCAAACTCTAAGATTTCATTTGATTCGTTAAATACTCTGTGGAAAGCACCATCTGGAACTGGAATTACATCGCCTTGTTTCACCTCAAACTTGGCGTCATCAATTTGCATTATACCTATGCCTTTATAGAAAACGTAAACTTCCTCTTGTCCTGAATGTTTGTGACCAGAAGTACTCTTATTTGGATTTAATTTAGTAATGCTTGGCACAAGCTTATTTAAAGAATCATTATCTAAAACAATGTATCTATCGTCCTGTTTAACAACATGCCAATTATTATCCATTACTAGATTATATATGATTCAAGTTTGTTTATCATTTTGCCAATATTCTCTGCTTGAGAGATTTCTCTACCTAAAACGATATAGTCGGTATTTTCTTTAACCGCTGTTTCTAGAGATGCAACCCTAGTTTGGTCGCCTTTTTCCTGTTGCACTCTTATTCCTGGAGTAACCGTTAAAAAATCTAAACCAAAATCCTTTTTTAGTTTTCTTACTTCATGGGCAGAACAAACAACTCCATCTAGAGAGGCTTGCTTGGCTGCTTGAGATAGCGACGAAACCAATGATTTCGTATCTTTGGTTATACCTATTTCTTTCAAGTGATTATCGTTTAAGCTTGTTAGAACTGTAACGCCAATTAGTAGGTTTTTTTATCAGATTCTTGCTGAGCTTCTTTTGCCGCCTGAATCATCTCTGTACCTCCCAAAAGGTGAATATTCGTCATCCATACACCTAGTGAAAATATATTTTTTAGTGCTTTGTAAACTGTATTTGGAATATCGTGTAGTTTTAAATCTAAAAAAACTTCGAAACCTTGCTGATGAAACCTATCTATAATTCTAGGCCCCTCAGCGGAGTAAAGTTGTTTGCCTACTTTTAACCTAAATTTTTTGGGATCAAGATTACTGCAAACTGGAATTGTTTGATCATATGAGTCGAAATCTAGAGCAACTAATACTTGTTTAGGCTTTAGATGAATCATCACCCTCTTTAATTTTTTTATTTTTTCTAATCAAAATAGGAAGTTGAAAGAAGAAAGAAACAATTGCGCCAATGAGAATAGCAACCATAATTGCAAAGCCTTTTGTAAAACCACTTATTTTTGCAAAAAATAAATCAAGCTCAATTAAATCAGAATTTAAGTTTGTGAAAATTACAAATACGCTTATTAAAATAATCAGAAATATGAAATAGAAATATTTCATAATGTTATTTTAGCACAATCCTAATTTATCCTTTGTTTTAATAATTTTGAAGCTCTAAAGTATGGAATCGATCGTTTAGGAAGCTCAATTGATTCTCCAGATTTTGGATTTCTTGCTCTTATGGATTTTCTATCTCTAATACAAAAAGTGCCAAAACCTCTAATTTCTATTCTGTGTCTTTTCTTCAAAGAGTCAATAATTGCCTTTTGTATTAAATCTGCAGAAATGGATATATCAATTTCGCTGTAATTATTTAGGTTATTAGATAGTGAATCAATGAAATCAGATTTTTTCATTTATTCTTTTGATGAGTCTTCAATCTCATCTTGAATAAGATCACCTATAGAAGTTTTTGTTTCTGATTCAATTTGTTTATTTTTGGATATATTCTCTTTTAAGATTTCTTTTTCTTCTGCCTTTTCAAGAGCAAAAACAGATAGATTTATTTGTCTATTTTTTCTATCAATAGACGTTACCAAAGAAGTAACAGATTCCCCATTAGAAGGAGTATTTTCTTTGAATTCTTTTAATTTTATCTTTCCAGTAACTTCATCTGATAGGCTTATAAAAATGTTATCTTCGCCAATAGAGCTTACAGTCCCAGTTAATTTGGTACCCTTTGGATTATTCTGTGCAAATGAATCAAAAACGTCTTCTGAAAGTTGTTTAATGCCCAGAGAAATTCTTTCTTTATGAGGATCAATTCCTAAAATAACTGATTCTACTTCCTGCCCTTTAGAATAGCCTTTGACTGCTTCTTCCTCAGACAAACTCCAAGAAAGATCTGAAAGATGAACTAGACCATCAATGTTTCCATCCAAACCAATAAACATTCCAAAATCAGTAATTGATCTCACTTCGCCTTTAACAACATCACCCAAACTATTTTTTTCCGAGAAAGTAAGCCATGGATTTTCCTTACATTGTTTTAAACCTAAGGAGACTCTTCTCTTTTCAATATCTATTTCTAAAACCATTAAGTCGACTTCATCACCGATAGAGACAACTTTAGAAGGATGTATTGTTTTATTCGTCCAATCTATTTCAGAAATGTGAACTAAACCTTCCGTATTAGAATCCAATTCAGCAAAAAAGCCATATTCCGCAATACTCGTTACCTTGCCTTTATGAATGGAATTTACCGGATAAGAGTCTCTGATATTCTCCCAAGGGTCGGATGTGAGTTGTTTTAAACCAAGAGAGATTCTAGATTTTTCTTTATCAAAATTGGTTACTTTAAAGTCTAACTTGTCCCCTACATTTAGAATTTCTGAAGGATGATTTATCCTCTTCCACGTGATGTCTGTAATATGAAGCAATCCATCAACTCCTCCTAAATCAACAAAAGCTCCGTAATCTGTTAAGTTTTTAACGGTACCAGAGATCAGAGATCCTTCTTGTATTGTGGCAAATATTTTTTCTCTTTCTTCTGAATTTAGATCTTCCTGAACAGCTTTTCTAGATAACACTACATTACTCTTTTCTTTATCGAGCTTTATAACTTTGAAATCTTGAAAAGATTTTTCAAGATGATCGAAACTTTCCAGTGGCCTTGCATCTACAAGAGAGCCCGGCAGAAATGCTCTTACTCCAGCAACATCAACAGTCATACCCCCTCTTACTTTTCCAGAAATGTAACCTTTGATAATAGATCCTGTCTCCAAAGCCTCTTCGAGATTTTTCCAACTTTCATCATGCATTGCCCTAATTCTAGAAACCCTCGTAGAACCATGACCATCTTCTACGGCCTCTAAAGAAACTTTTACTTCATCGCCTAATGCTAACTCTCCATCGACTTCATCTGCTAAAAATTCTGTTCTAGGAATTAATGATTCAGATTTTAATCCTACATGTACGGTTACCCAATCTGGAGTTAAGTCCACGATTACCCCTGAAATTAAAGCGCCTTGTTCAAAGTTCAAAGTTGTAAGACTTTCGTCTAAAAGTTTTTCGAATGCTGTTTCTGTCATAATTTTTTATAATTCTCCATTACCTTTTCTTCTACTTCTTGGATACTCAAGTTACTTGTATCAATTACTAGCGAATCCTCAGCGGGTTTTAAAGGAGATATTTTTCTATTCATATCTTCTTCATCCCTTTGCTTAATTAGTTCTAAAAGGTCGTGCATGATAACGCTCATGCCCTTTTCTTTCAACTGATTCGCCCTTCTTTCTGCTCTAACTTCAGGAGATGCCTGAAGAAATACTTTTAAGGATGCTTCAGGGAAAATAACGGTACCCATGTCTCTTCCATCTGCAATGAGTCCCTTTTCGGGATCGTAAGCATTTCTTTGAATTGTAATTATCGCATTTCTAATTTCTTCTTCTTTAGCAAGTTCAGATGCTCTTAATGCTATATTTTCATTTCTAAGCTCTTTTCCTAAGATCCTTTCATTCAACTCTATTTCACAAATACCTCTTTTAAGATTCGTAATAAGTTTAATTTTTGATTTATTTAGAAATTGGACAATTTCTTTTGTTGTCTCTAATTTTTCTTCTAAACTTAAATACCCAACAAGTCTATAAAGAAGCCCGCTATCAAGAACATTCCACCCTAGCCTTTCAGCTAACGAAAATGCAAGAGTTCCTTTTCCAACTCCACTAGGACCATCTATAGTTATTATATTTTTAACTAATTTCAAAATTACATCCAAGCTTTTTACCCAGTTCAATAAACTCTGGAAAAGAAGTATTAATGCTCTCAGGTGAGGCAATTTCAATAGAAGAACTGCTATTCAAGCCAGCTATAGCAAAAGACATGGCAATTCTATGATCATAGTAAGTCTCAGCTAGAAAATTTGGAGATTTGTAATCTTTGCCCATACCTTTGATACAAAAAACATTACCATCCAAAAAGTTTTTTATTTTCATTTTATCTAAGCCTTCTTGCATAGCTTTTAGCCTATTGCTTTCCTTATGCTTTAATTCTTCTATCTCATTGAATCTTGAGATGCCTTTCGCAAAAGAACTTGCTATAAATAATATAGGAAGTTCATCAATTAAATTTGGTACGTCATCCGATGTAACTTCACAAGAGTTTAGAACAGAACTTTTTACATTAACGTCTGCAACAGGTTCTTTCCCAAATGAAGAGAAGTTAGATACTTGGATATTTCCACCCATTTCTACTAATTTATCTAAAAGAGCAATTCTAGAAGGATTCATACCAACTTCTTTAAGAGTAATATCAGAATTTTGGATTG
>BPAJ01000002.1 GCA_019652555.1 Gammaproteobacteria bacterium
AAAATTTTTATAGGGGATGGCAATTGCGCTGAATTTTGGGGGAGTTTTTTGGGCATATCCATTCCAGGCTGGGTTCTAATTTTGTTGCGCGGGAATTTCTTTCTTTCCCCAAATCAAGATGGTCAATATCTATAGTTAGATGAGGTCAATGTATCAATGAGTTTAAATATTTTAGTCTTATTAATTTCTTTAGGACCTGGGTTTCATCTACATTTTCTTAAAATTACGGACCAAAATCTCCAAGGTGAAAATCAAAATTCATATTGGATGAGAAGTTCAAAGCTTTCCCCGAAGATATCAATAAGATTGGCCAGATCTGACTTCGTTCCCACTCCAATAAATGAGTTGAAGATTCTTGGGTGGAAAGTTACTCTGGAAGATTGGCAGAGTGGAATTTGGAATCGGTGGTGAAGATATCATGCCCGATGGCAGCTATCACTTTCAGCATCAGATCAATCCCCAAACAGCAGATGGGTGGATTGTGCTGTTGTACAGCTGAAGAAATTTTAGTGCCCATTGATTCAAAATTTTATTCCGGCCAATACCGTTCCTATCAAGAAGCGGGAACAGATACCGATCGACAAACCGTTTTGCGTGATTTACGCACGGATTTTAAGAGATCCCGAAGACATCTCAGAAAAATACATTTTGAAAAAATTCAACTACGAATTAGCTGTTTTGTATATCGCCTCAGAAAAGCTCATCGACCTGGATAAAATTGAAGATTTGCGTCAAGAGTGTTTGACCGATAAGAAGATTTTGGGATTCAGGACCCAATACTTTGGCTCCCTTTTTTGGATACCATCCGGGTAGGTCATCATTATCTAAAACTCAACCAGACAGCAGAGAAAGTTGCCACAGTGGTTGGGAACATTCAAAAGAATTCAAAAGCTTTGATTCCAGTACCGAAAAGGTTCTTAAGAAATTGGAAGGCGCTTTAAAAGATGTCAACAGTCTTCAAACCAGAGTAAACGTTTTGGGCCGAACTCCGACCGAGGCGCAGATAGCTAAAAGAGACAGAAGAAGAAAAAATTTAAAATTTTCCCTTTAAATTTTAAAAATCGTCATTTAAATTTTTATTCTTCTAACCAGCTTTTTAAAGTATAAATGTTTTTGAAATTTCACAAAAACATCTCTTATGGTATCTAAATCTCCTAATTCTCGTTCAGCATCTATGTTGGATTCGTATTTATTGGTTATTATTGTTCCTAGCTTTCTATCATCAAGCTCATCAATGCCATCTTTGATGTAGTTATTAAGAACATAATCTATGAACTCCAATGCTCTCTTTTGAGAAAGGCATGAATATTTCCTTTGCTTTAGCTACCCGCTCAATTCTGGTAATGGGTTGACGCGCATAGCTGATATATTCAAGTACACAAAAAGATCACAATCTTTTGCATCTATCATTTCTTGAAGTCTTAATAAATCTGATTTTGCACAACCATTTTCTTCCAATTTTTTAGTAGTTCTCTTTCTCGTTATTGGATTTGCCCATATCTCTTCAATTTATCTTCATCTTAAAAAAGCTTTGGTAAATGAAAAATGTTAAATATTTTTTTTATAAACTCTTCCGCGCCAATAGGCTTTCCATCTATCATAAATATTGAGGCTGAGGCAGTTACTATTTTTCGCTTTTCCATCAGCAAGTTTTATTTTTAACCTTCTTCTTATGGGAGATTTTTCACAAATACACTCCATTTCTCCACACACTTCACACTCTTCATCTTCATTTTCTGAAATTTCCCCCTCGAGAACCTCCAGGAACTGGCCCCTAAGGCTCACCATCCCAATCTGGCTCATTAAACTTCTGGTAGGCCCCAACAAAATCAATAACCGTAAAGTAGTCCTTGCCTTCCCATAAACGAGTTCCTCTACCAATTATCTGTTTGAATTCAATCATGCTATTCACTATCGCATCAATACAATATTACGAATATTTCTTGCATCTACTCCATGGAGAGCTTTTTTGGGTAGTAGTTAATATAGTTGGAATCTCTTTTCGTTATCTTGAAAGTTACGCAGATGTATTTCGCCTTCAGTCCATCATTTGCCGTTACTCTTGCGCAATAATTAACATTAGAGCTAGAAGATTCTTGGTTGATTAAATCTCTAATTAATGCAGCATGTGGCTGATTGGCACAGAATACAATTGTTTTTTCATTTGGATTAATGGATGCCAACATCTCCTGAACCAATCTTCTTTCTCTTTCCTCAATTTCAATAGTTACGTTCCAGTCTTTTAAGTCATAAGTTTTTCCTTCCTAACCTCTCCTTCTTCAACGTCATCATCAGAATCGTAAATATACTCATCCATTGAACTTTCAATGATTTTTACTTTGAACGGTTAAGAATCCATTTTGGGATACCTTCTTTTAAACTGTAGGTGTAGACAGGTTCTCCAAAATATTCATAAGTGTCCGCATTGTCTTCCCGCTTAGGTGTAGCTGTTAAACCAATCTGAACTGCTGGTTTAAAGTATTCGAGTATTTCTCGCCAAGAGCTTTCATCTCTTGCACCGCCCCCGTGACACTCATCAATAATGATTAAATCAAAAAGTCTCTCTCATATTCCTTGTAATAAGGGTTTTTATCTTTGGGGCCGGGTAAAAGTTTGAAAGATGGAAAAAAAACACTGGCATTGTGGCGCCATTTTTTTTAGTTATTTCACTGGTTTTGCAAAGGCAGAATTCGGGAAAGTCAAACCCCAAAAAAGCTTGATTAGCTAAAATATTTCTGTCACCCAAAAAAAGAATACGGGGTGTTCTTCTCCCTTTTTTTAGTTTCCCATCGCGATTTAAATAATTCCGCTTTTGAAGCTATTCTTGTCTTTCAGTTCCTGTAGAAAGGTAAATAATATTCGCTGTTTTATCGGGATTGCTTCCATTTTTTGTTAATTGCTTTTCAATGAGTACCTAACATATTTTCAGCCCCAAAAAGCTAAACTGCTTTTTTCGCCATTTATTTCTATCAGAAAAATTTTTATTCAAAGATCATCTGGAGAAGGAAATTGAAACAACCTTCCTTTCCTGTATGCATGTTTATTTCATAAATTTTTTTACCATTAGCAGCGTAAGTTGTGAAGTGAAATTTTTTTTGCAAATTTTTTTGCCTGCCCTCTCCTTCCCCCACCCAATTCCCCTTTTTGCTTCATAGCCCAAAATTCTATTTTTAAAAACAAGAACAAATCTGCGAAAAAGTTCCTTCTCTTTTTCCCCCCGGGTTTTTATCTCACCGTTTTTAATTGGGTACTCTCTTCTTTTCGGCCTTCAACCTCCCCCCAACCGGCCTTTTTGGTAGGATCAATCAGTTGGCCCGTGTATCGCTTATTCATTGACTTATCACTTGCCTTTTATCTGTTCAGAAAGAAGTAAAGATTTTAATTGCATAAGTTCTTTTTCCTTTTTCTGAGCCCCAATAATTGCCATATCAATAATAAAAAGGCTGCATAAAGTTTCTAAACAATTTGTTTTGTATTGGGAGAGGGGGGTGGAGAACGGGACTGATTTTATGTATCTGATTCACGCTTGCTTGGTTTTACTGTTTTGTTCCTTCCCAAAAGCCACTTTGAAATAACGAAAACAAAAACATATTGGAGTAGCTGCATCCCTTCCCCAATCGTGGATTGAGATTGATTCCGTGAAATAGGGGGTTGTTGCCATCAAAAATTTCCTTTTCCCCCCGTGTATTGGGCTGTTTTGTGGCTGAACAAGATTCGCCCTTTTCAAGCCTTGCTTTGCTCTCTGCTTTTCATTGAGCTCTGCAAATCCAGTCCTTTCTAATTTATAGTCTATCTCTCGTTTCTATTCTTGTTATCTTTTCCCCCACTTTTGTCTTGCTTGCAGTTAACCCCCTTCTGTATCAGCGTTAACACGTTCCCAAAGCAGCAGCGAGTCCACATCACAGCAACCCCCAATCGCTGACATGGCTATGGCTGTTCATTATCGGGGCCCATCTCAGCGAGTATTTCGATGGGAGAGTTTTCACTGGTGTCTTCAACATTTGGGTTTTAGGGGGTAAGTCCCAAGTTTCTTTATCAATATCATCGATAGAGACTGTCCACGAATTATCGCTATCTTTTTTTGTCCTCTGCAAAGTCTTAAAGTTTTCCCTAAATCCCTCTCATTGGTGAGTTTTTTTCCAAGACTTCTTCGAGATTAAGTTGGTAGTACCAAACTTTCTCAGTTGCAGTGCCTTTGTAAAAAAAAGGCCCGACTGTCTTAACACCTGTGCCCGTAAAACCCCCTTGGGGGTAACACCAGTATGGAGTAAAATATTACCTCTTAAAGTAACTGCTTTCTAAATTCCCCTTTGGCGTTATCACTTTCCTAAAAGGGTTTTTTTGATAACAACCCCCACCGCCTTTTCAGATTTTGATAAAGTGTTTTAAAACAGATAAGCCGTTTCGCTAGTGCGGAAAAGGGAAGTTCTCTTGTATCTCTTTTCGCTCCCTTTCCCCCAAAGGAAGGTTACCCAAAAACGGCATCGACTCTTCCTTTCCCGGATATCCCAGATTTTCTCACCTAAGGTATTGGGATCCCGAATGTTTGGTGCTTCAATACCATGCGGGGGTCATATTCATGATACCGATGATGTGGGGGAGAGATTTTTTTCCTTTCCGTAAAACGTTCGTTGTTGAATGTTTCGTATTCTTTAACTGAAGTCTTTTCTATCTCGCATATAGTTGTGGGGTTCACCCAAAAACCCAGCACTACCTACCGCGCCGTCATATACTTTATTTTTTTAACTGGGGTTTGACACCCCAACATTTGGGTTTTTAAAAAGAGGACGAGGGGTGTAGTACTCCACCACCATTTTGGCCCGCATTACCCATGTTTTAATCTTGTCTTCATAGAGACTACTCATCTCATGCTTTTCTTCATTACTTTGAAAGCGAAGTTCATCAACTGTATCGATGGCATCACGTAGACTATAGCCACTTTGTAGCTCATTTTTGATTTATTAAATATTTCACCAATTTTGTATTCAATCGTATTAGCGCTTTCGCTTTTGTCTTAAAACTGGCAAAGAAAGGGAAATAAAAGGTTATCTACAAACTTTTTTAAATCATCACCTGACAGCGTGGCCTTAAAATCAAGTTTGCCATCTGCAGTTTTTGGGGCTGCCCAAGTTTTCCAACGGTACTCTTCTGAAATGATACAGCTATAAGATTGACCACTCAGCGGCAGTAGTCTTTTTTTCTATCTCATAGTCATCGAGATATTTTAGAAACATCATCCAGGAAGATTGCTCAATGTAATCGAGTTCAGTAGTACATCCAGCATCTTGTCTAAGAATTGCATCTAATCTTTCAAGATATTTTCAAACATATTTATTAAAAAATTAACTGTGTTGGTATTTTATAAATTTTTTTAATTCAAAAAAAAACTTTTTTCCTCGTCGTCAACTATATATCTAGATTTAATCATTTTCAGCGCAATATTGTTTTTATATCTGTTGTAAACAATCTGACAGTCCCACGCTAAATTACGATCCAAGTTAGAGATCTCCTGCAAATATTGCCCATTTGCGTAAATTCGTTCAACTACAAAAAATAATAAGATTGCTATTAAGATTCTAAATAAGGCTCTGCCGTTATCAAATAAAATAGAAATAAAGCTCAGCTTGGATAAAATTTAAACATTAAAACCAAGTTCCTAAGAATAATAATGCTGCAACACTTACAGTTTTGTTAGTGTAGTCTTCCCAAATGGTGTCCTCTTCCATAGCTACTAGCTCTAAGTATTCTTCTGTAGAAAGCTCATTTTTGTTTCTGCCATAGTTATATAAATTTTCATCAACATTAAACATTGCTTGTCTTCGGACTTTTTGACGAAGATTTTTACGCTGTTTTTTCACCATATCTTTAATCATTTTGTTGCCCCATAAATAAAACTTGTTTCATTTTCTTTAACGAAAAAGCGAAACAATTGTTACAAAGGTATTAAAAATATTTCAGAATGAGCTTTGATACCTAGGTCTCTATCTTTAACTTGATGTATCTTTTTAAGATCATAATTCAAGTCTGCTTGCGGTCTTGAATAATGCTTTTATGTTTTTTAATTTCATCTAAAGAACGGCCATTTTTCCCAGCTTTTTTTTCCAAGCTACTCGCGCAACATTGTGAGGTGCGCTTGGTTTTCCTTGGTCCTTTGCTTCATAAGCGATAAATTTTATTTTCATAAATTGGATCTTACATAGGTGTAAGTTATCAATTTTCCCCAGCATTTCAATGAAATTTTTGGTTGGTGGAATTTTATCTAAATCCTTTATTGGTCTATAGCGAATTAACTCAACCCCGGCATCATTTATTCTTAGCCACTCGTCTAGGGCTTGGAAAGTACCGCCTTTGGATACTTGATAATAATCGGAAGTAACGATGTCGTATTTTCCTTGTCTCTTAAAATATAGGGCATTTTTTTCATAATAAGGCCCCCTCGGGATCTTCCTTTTTAATCCAATATACAAATTCTTTGGTAAAAAAATAAAAAAACACCTTTCATATAGGCATCTATCATCTCCAAGTATTCGGGTGACTCATCGTTTAAACCTATCAAAAAACTGTTCAATATATTGTCATGATATTGAAGAGCTGCTTGAGTCATATCGTAATCCACACCAAACCAAATGTTTCTTTTATGCCATGCTGCTATCTCAGGAGAAGATCCAGGTCTCAAATTACTGTTTAAGCTCCTTGTCTTAATTACCGGTCAACTGCTTTTTGCGGCTCTATAAACTTATCTCGAAAATCGTAAGCAATATATTTCATATTCATTAGGATCCCAGTCAGTGACCGGAGGAATTTAACAAGGAGGTAATTGTTATTTTGTATTCTTACCTTCATCATCCTCATCTCTTTTGAAGCTTTTGAAGGAAAGGATTTGAAAATTACAGAAGGAGGTTCTTTATAAATAGGGTGATCCTCAGGGAGCATTTTAATACCCAAGCGCTCACATAACTCTTCTAGAGTTTCTGGTTCTTTTTCTTTTATTGAATCCTTTTTCTTTCATAATTTAGTAAACTACCATATCTGGAATTTGTTACAAAATTTTAAATTTTGTCTCGACATTTTTTGTCGCTTAAAGAAGTTTAAATTTGAACTTTTATCATCTCTAGCTGACTAAACTATGATGCAGAATTTGTTCAATTACTCAAACAAAAATTCTTAAAATTATTGTTGTTTTGGCTTTTAGCAGCTCTTTAGTCTATCTAAATTCTCCCGTCTTCGAAGACCAACCTGGGCCGGACTTTTCTGAATTCATGTCCTATTTAATTTATTTGGAAGAGGACGGCTCAACCATGCTTTATAGCGATGCCGAAAAGAATTCGATAACGATCGCTAGTTGGGCTCTTTATCGACATCAAATTTCAGCGCATACCTCTTTTCAAGGCATTGTGGCTGATGAAAATTGTCCTTTCTTTGGAATCACACAAAACGCGTTCGCGACAAGCACGACATCATTGAAGTTCTAAATAATGATGAATCGGTTTTATTGAACTACTCTGGTTGTAAGACTGGGATAGATAACAAAACACAAAACGATTTCATCAGCTTCAATTCTAAAGAAGGGCCCAAAGAAATTGCTCAGTATCATCAATTAGATCAAGAATTCTCTGTATTTTTAATTACCGATGGCTGGTGGTGGGCATCAAGGTTCAATCGAGAGATAAATTCAAACATCACTCATGGACTTTTTGAAAAGGATCCCCGGAATTTCTGCCGTGTCTGGACGGAGCTTTTATATGTACCTATAGGACTCTCACTACGCCTGGGGACCTTTGAGAGATTTTTTTTCAGAAGGTCAAGAATATTGTATTCCAGAATTAGAGGAGGCCTTGTGAAATCAAAAAAGAGGTCAAAAGTGAAAAAAAGAGTAGAAAAAAAAAAATTCCTTTAAAGAGAATTAATAAATCAGATGAGGAGCAATTAAAACCTAAAATAATTTTTGATTTATAAATTATGTTTTTTAACGAAGCGCAAATGTTGGTTTTTGGCTTGGTTTTTTGGCTCTTTTGGTTTGGCATTGACCTGCTCGATTACATATAAAGAAATCCAAAAAATCCGATAATCCTTACGAAGAAATCTCAGAAGAAGCTATTTATTATGACCAAGAAAACAAGGTATGGCTGTGGGAAGTGGATGGGCACTTATTTTCCAACGAGGAATTTCATATGAATCAAGGCGGTAAAATTGAAGATTTTGAAAATTGGATCCGAGACAAAGAACCCGTCGATTCCATTGAAGACGTGACTTCTTATAAAGTACACTAAATTCTTTAGGAGACTTTCGATGAAACAACTAATTTATCTATTCGCTGTAGTGATGGTATTTTCTGCCTGTAGCAGTAATGTGGATGCCAATAAAAAAATGGCAGGTGATTTTCTAGACCTAGCGCTATCGGCAAATCCTTTGGATGCGCAGGAACTCACGCATCCTGATTTTAAATTTGTCTTTATGGGCAATACTGAGATATCAAATATCCCTTACGATCGAAATGCCTACTTCGACTATTGGTTGCCTGAAGTGGTGGGTAAATTACTACCAACTGGAATCACTCTGACAACTACCGATATGATTGCCGATGAAGATGGTGTTGCTGTCATCATGGAAGGTGATGCTGAAGGTATCAATGGCGAATACGACAATAAGTATGTGTTCGTTTATAAGTTCAAAGATGGCAAAATCTTTTCCATTCACGAATACAACAGCGATCTTTTGGTAGCAACCAGGCTGTATAAAAATAAACTCGTCCCAAGTGACTAAAGTCTATAAAGGCTTTTATATTCTTGCACTTAGCCTTGTTGCAAGTGTTTTAGGTGCATATACCGCTATAGAAAATATCTTTGTTGTTGACGGAGATACCATCAAAGGGAATTTAGATAGCAAGAGAATTACCATTCGCTTGGTTGAAATTGATGCTCCAGAAATGGATCAACCGTTTGGGGTTGAATCCAAAAGATTTTTGAAAAAACTTATTGAAAATAAAAAAGTGACTTTGATTTCTGAAGGCAAAGACCGTTATGGCAGGACTTTAGGAGAGTTATTTGTTAACAAAGATAATATAAATGAGACAATGGTTAAGTCAGGTTTTGCTTGGGTTTACGATAGGTATGTAAAAAGTCCTTTACTGTATTCTTATCAAGATGAAGCAAAATCTAAAAATTTAGGCATATGGCAATCTGAAAATCCAATTGCGCCATGGGTGTGGCGCAGAAAAAAATGAATTAGAATGTTTTCATGCGAGCTTTTTTAACCAAACTCTTGTTCAAGCTACCTAAGGGTATTCTCATAAAATGGTCGGGTAAGGAGCAAATTCAAAAAGGTTACCGAAAACTTGATCCTGGTTTTCAATATTTGTTGAAGGTGATGAATGATTCTGGCGCTTCGCTCGATACCACTAAGCCTGCCGCAGACTTACGAAAAGATTTTGAAGAAGGAAGGAGCTTGATTTCTGCTTCTCTGCCCTCGGGAATAAAAATCACTGATCATTACATCAAAACAAATGACCATGAAATAAAAGTGAGAGAATATTCGCCAGAAACAATTGGAAATATTTATCCTGCATTAGTTTATTTTCACGGTGGTGGATGGGTCATTGGTAGTATCGATTCCCATGAAGCATTCACGGGATTTTTAGCAAAAGAATTAAAAGCAAAGGTATTTTCAGTTGATTACCGACTGGCTCCAGAACATCCCTTTCCGATTCCTTTAGCAGACTGTGAAGCAGCCTATAATTGGATTAAAGACAATGCTCTAGATTTGGGAATAAATCCAAATCGTGTTTCTGTTGGTGGAGACAGTGCTGGTGGAAATTTGGCTGCTGCCCTTTGCGTAAAATGCCAACAAGAAGAGCTAATGATGCCTAAAGCTCAGCTGCTGATTTATCCTGTTACCGATCTCACTTTAGAGAATCCATCAATCGATGAAATGGCTGACGGCTTTTTCTTGACCAAAGACTCAATGCATTTTTTTAGAGAACAGTATCTTGAGAATGAAGATCTAGCAAAAGATCCTTTGGTCTCTCCTCTTTTTGCCGAAGACCTCTCAGGACATCCGCCGGCTGTTGTTGTGACTGCTGGTTTCGATCCGCTTAGAGATGAAGGTGATAAGTATGCTCAAGCTTTAAGGCAGGCGAACGTTGAAATCTATCATCGTACCCATGATAGCTATATTCATGGCTTTGTTAACATGATGATGGTCAATGGAGTTGTTTACGCTCTCAAAAGAATATGCGACGACTTTAAAAAGATTTTTTGAGTTAAACTAAAATCATAAAATTTTAAGGAGAAAATTATGAAAAAACTTATGTTAACAATTCTTTTTTTATCCCTTTCTACATTAGCTTTCTCTGGTTATAAGGACGTGGTGAAGATGAAGTTGAGTGATGGCTGTTCAATGCAAGATATCGTTGAGCTAAAAGATAACTTCAACAGCATAATGAAGAAAAATGGTTATGACTACAATGCAGAAATCTGGATGCCTACTTTTTATCCTGAAGAAACTGCAGGTCACTTTTATTGGGTTGGTACAGCACCAGATTTGGCTGACTTTGGACCAGAATTTACCAGATACTTCAATGAAGTTTCAAAAGGTTCTACTCCTGAAGCAAAACTTGAAAATGATTTTAATAAATGCAGAACTGAGGTTTCTCGAAGCGGTTTTCAAGCTCAATGATATTTTAAGTAGCCGAAGATAACCTTTGGCTACTTATATTTTTTTCGCATATTCATTACAGCTTCCATGCCTGCTATGGGCTTTTTACCTTCCGGAACCGTATTGCCTTTCTGAATGAGTTCTTCGAAGGACGCTCCTTTTTTATACATTTCATAAAGCACGTCGATATCCAGATTGGTGCCAATCGGTTCATCAGAAAAATCTGGGGAGATATTTGTTTTAAACTCTTCTTTATTTCGCCAATGTTCAAAAAAAATTTCTACTAAATTTCCATCTGGGTCTTTGTAGTACATACCTGTAATCCAGCCATGATTGATCGTCCAATAAGGTTCCAGACCTTTTTCTTTTGCTTTGTGGTAGAACTCAAACCACTTTTCAATAGGATTCAACTTATAAGAAATATGATCCAGACCAACAATGGAGGGTAATGTGCGATTCATCCAGTTTTTAATTCGCATAATGGTTTTTGGAATAAATCCAAGATTTTGAAAAACACTAGAAGTATTTGCTATAGCTACGCGATGATGCTCTTCATCAAAAGCTAAAAAAGTTAATTCTTCACTTTTATACAAAGGCTCGCAGCCAAAAAGCTTGGAATAAAAAATAATCATTGCTTCATAGTTCATAGTTTTAAAGGCCACGTGATGAAAATCCTCTGGCGCCTGATTTGAATTGAGGTTTTGATATAAGTCTAAATTTAGTTTTTCATCTTTGAGCATGAGATAAATTCTAACCTATATAATTGTTATTTATGAAGGAACTAGAAAGTTTAAAATTTTCAAACCAGTTTGCTACCTTGCCTGAAGAGCTTTACCACAAGCAAATTTGGTCACCTTTTGAAAATCCAAAGTTGATACATTTTAATAATGAACTCGCTACAGATTTGGGTTTTCCTAAAAATCAAAATCCAGAAGATCTTGTCCCTTACATAAATGGTAATAAAACGATTGAAGGAAGTGCGCCACTATCTATGGCATATGCTGGGCATCAATTCGGTTCATGGGTGCCTCAATTAGGAGATGGAAGAGGTATTTTATTAGGGCAATTGCAAACGAAAGGTGGCTTGATGGATTTGCATATTAAAGGTGCAGGAAAAACGCCTTATTCAAGATTTGGTGACGGGCGCGCTGTCTTAAGGTCGACGATCAGGGAGTACATATGTGGAGAGGCCATGCATCATCTAGGAATTCCAAGCTCTAGATCGCTAATTATGATTGGCAGCAATGAGCCGGTTTTCAGAGAAACAACTGAATTTGGAGCAATGATGGTAAGGGTTGCAAAGACACATATCCGCTTTGGACACTTTGAATATTTGAAGCACAACAACAAATCGGAATTCATTCCAATTTTACTGGATCACGTAATAGAGAATTATTTTCCTGAGCTTAAAAGTTCAAAGGATGGTTATACCGATTTATTTGAAAATATTGTGAATTCTACAGCCTTGCTTATTTCCAAGTGGCAAGCCTTTGGTTTTGCCCATGGCGTGATGAACACCGACAACATGTCCGTTCTCGGTGAGACTTTTGATTTTGGTCCTTTTGGTTTTCTTGACGATTACGACCCAGGTTTTATCTGCAATCATTCAGATCATCAAGGTCGTTATGCTTTCAACAACCAGCCTTCAATTGGCCTTTGGAATTGTCATGCCCTAGCTGCAGCACTTAAAGACCATATTGAGATTGAAAGGACTAAGGAAATTTTTAAAAATACGAAAATTTTTAAACGGGGAATTACAAACTTTTGGAAGAAATTGGGGTTAAAAAGAAAAAAAGGGAAGTTTTAAAAGTTTTTGAAAAATTTTTTTTTTGGAAAAAAAATCCAAAAAAAAGATTACCCCAAATTTCTTTTAGAGATTTTTCAGAAAATTTCCCAGTTTAGGCCCAAAAGGAAGGCTTGGTTTTAAAATATAAAAAGGGTTTCCAAAAAAAAATTTCCAAAGAAGAAAAAAAAATTTAAGGGTAAATTTTCAATCCAAATATATTTTGAAAAAAATTTTTCCGGGCCAGGAAGTTATGGGAAATGCGGGAAAGGAAATTTTTCTTTTAAATAAATTTTTGGAAAGTTTAAAAAACCCTTTTTATGAAAAAGAAGAATACAATGATTACGCACAATCTCCTCCCGAATGGGGAAAAAAGTTAGAAATATCTTGTTCTTCGTAAGTTTTCTTTGATTGGCAGAAACCAAAAAAAGTGTTTTTGGCATGTGAAGCACCTTGAAATTAGCAAAAGTTTTTTTTCTCGCAGGCACGACAAACCCTTCTAAGGCCCATCATTCCGCCTCTTTGTTTGGAGAAATAGCTAAAGGGTAATTCTTTTAGGCATTCTTCGCATTGTTTGGTCATGATTCACTTTAAATTATCATCTTATAAAAAGAAATCCCCTCGTGTTACGAGGGGATTAGGGGGGGAGAACTTTATAAATTTATTGCTTTACCGGATTAGAAGAAATTTATTCCTATCACTCCTAAATAAAGTATAAAAGAGAGGCAAAAACAAAATCCTAAAGTTCCTGTTACCACTCTATTTAACATCGCTTACTCCTTTTAGCTGATGGTTAATAAAAGATTAGATCTTAAATCTAAAATGATTAAATTTATTTCTAATCATCAATTATAAATTTGGGAGAATTATACACCCTCAAAAAAAGAGCAAAACTGCTTAAAAAACTACAATTATGCGAATTTGTGCACTAATTTTGAATTTTTAGTGATTCAAATGATTACAATCACCAAAAAACGCTCAAAGTATAGTATTTATTGGTTTTTTTTACTAGATGGAAGGCTATGATTTTTCACAATTTTTACAAAAAATTATAACTAATTTCACATAAGTTATAAAAAATATCTTTTTTATTCATTTTAAATCATTTGTTTTTATTCTAAAAAAAGGACTTTTTTGTTCTAATTAAAATTTATTTGAGAGGAATTAATCATGAGACAAATGCAATTAGCAAAACCTGGAGGATTGGATAAATTCAAACTTAATGAATTGGATATCCCCAAGCCTAAAGATAATGAAATTTTAATAAAAGTTAATGCCAGTAGTCTGAACTATCATGATTTAATGTGTGCGTTGGGATTGATTCCTACCGATGATGGTCGTGTGTTGTTAGGAGATGCTGCAGGTGAAGTAGTAGAGATTGGTGAAGAAGTAAAAAATTGGCAAGTTGGAGATAAAGTTATGAGTGCTTGTTTCCCAAACTGGATTGATGGACCTCCGCGTTATGAATTGCTAAGTTTTATTGGAGATAATCAGGACGGTTATGCGACTGAATATATTGCTATTCAAGAAACTGCGGTAACTAAAATGCCTTCGAAATGGTCTTTACAGGAAGCAGCTACTCTGCCCTGTGCGGGTTTGACTGCTTGGCGAGCGCTTGTAGATGAAGGCAGATTACAATCTGGAGAATCTGTTTTGGTTCAAGGAACCGGAGGAGTTTCGATTATTGCTCTACAGTTTGCCAAAGAAATGGGAGCTAAAGTTATCGCTACTACTTCTTCAGAAGAGAAGGCTGAAAAGCTTAAAGAACTTGGAGCAGATGAAATCATTAATTACAAAGAACATCCTAAATGGGGAGAAAAGGTTCTTGAAGTTACTGATAATGAAGGGGTGGACCATGTTGTTGAAGTTGGCGGAGGAGAGACTTTTAACGAATCAATTCGTGCTGTAAAACTTGGCGGCCATATTGCCTTGATTGGGGTATTGAGTGGACCGGCGGCGAATGAGTTAGTTTTACCTCGAATTTTCCTCAAACAAGTCAGAACTAGCGGAATTGCGATGGCTAATCATCAATCTCAAAAAGCCATGGTTGAATATCTGGAAAATTCTAAAATCAAGCCTGTCATCAGCGATACATTTGATTTGGCTGAATTAGCCGGGGCTTTTCAACATCAGATCGATAATAAACATTTTGGGAAAATTTCTATCTCTATGGAATAATCTTGAAAGAAAAAAGTTATGAATGAATTTGATTACATAATTTTAGGAGCAGGTTCAGCTGGCTGTGTTCTTGCGGGCAGACTGTCAGAAAATCCAAATCATAAAGTTTGTCTTATTGAAGCGGGTTCCAAAGATAAAGATGTAAGAATTCATGTGCCCGCCCTATTCGCATACATGGGACCGACTAGTAAAATGAATTGGGGATTTGAAACCGAACCTCAAAAAGGTTTTGCTAAAGAAAAATTACCAGCAACAGAAGTCGTTGTGGCTGA
Organism: Gammaproteobacteria bacterium; assembly: GCA_019652555.1. Lineage (GTDB taxonomy): Bacteria > Pseudomonadota > Gammaproteobacteria > Magnimaribacterales > AG-339-G14 > MEDG-81. Next base: position 14,887 of record BPAJ01000002.1, read on the forward strand.
TCCGACAGGTCAAACCCATACGATGAAAGATGAACCCGAAGAGCATCGAAAAGGCTATCAACCCAGAGGAAAGACATTAGGGGGATCGAGTTCAATAAATGCCATGCTCTATGTAAGAGGACATCGTTGGGATTACGATCATTGGTCGAAACTTGGAAACTCCGGCTGGTCTTACGATGAAGTTTTACCTTACTTTAAAAAAGCAGAACACAACGAATTGGTTGATGACGATTATCATGGACAGAATGGTCCTTTAAACGTCACCGCTGTAGAAAATAAATCAAAGTACAAAGATTACTTCATTGAAGCGGGTACTAAATTTTACAGAGAAAATCAGGATTTCAACGGTGCCGACCAAGAAGGTATTGGCTACTATCATACGACACAAAAACAAGGCAGAAGATGGAGTGCTGCTGCAGCTTATCTAACGCCAAATTTAGATAGACCCAACCTGACGGTCTTAACGGAAACCCAAGTAGATAGAATTATATTTGAGGGCAATAAAGCAGTTGGCGTGGATTGTTTTGATAAACAAAAAAATAAAATACATTTGAAGTGCCACCGTGAAGTAATAGTTTCTTCAGGAGCTTTTGGCTCGCCACAAATTTTAATGCGCTCTGGCATAGGACCCGCAGAAGAACTAAACAGACATGGGATAGATACCGTCTTCAATATCCCAGGAGTGGGGAAAAATCTTCAAGATCACATCGATTACATTACCAATCATCCTGTAGACGATACGGATTTATTGGGTTTCTCTTTTAAATCACTTTTATATCGTCAGCCATTTGAACTTTTGAAATATCTATTTACTAGAAAGGGACAAATGACTTCTACGGTTGCTGAGGCTGGAGGTTTTATCAAAACCGATGAAAGTTTGGAAATTCCAGATATCCAACTGCACTTCGTTCTGGCAAAAATAATTGATCATGGCAGAACCATTGCTTTTGGTCATGGTCTAGGTTGTCATGTTTGTTTGTTGAGACCCAAATCTACTGGTGAAGTTACTCTTAATTCTAATGATGCTTTCGATACACCAAAAATTGATCCCAAGTTTTTTTCTGAAAGAGAAGATATGGATGTCATGATTAAGGGTTATCGAAAGATGATGCAAATAATGAACGCTGAGCCTTTAAAGCCTTTTACCAGAAAAGTCCAAGATCCGGTGGATATCAATAGTGATGCAGATATTGAAGCGCAATGCGTGCTCGAGCTGATACCGTCTATCATCCAGTGGGAACTTGCAAAATGGGTTCTGATGAGATGAGTGTGGTGAATAATGAACTCAAAGTTCATGCACTAGAAAATGTTAGAGTTGTTGATGCCTCTATCATGCCATCTTTGGTAGGAGGGAATACAAATGCTCCAACCATTATGATTGGAGAAAAAGCAGCTGATATGATCAAGTCAGCTTGGGCTTAAAATAATCAAGCCTTTTGGTAGACAAAAAGCTTTATGCACTTTAAATTAAACCTTCAATTTATTAGGGAGAAAAAATGATAAAAACGAAAATCACCGAAATGTTTGGTATTGAACATCCAGTTATTCAGGGAGGAATGCACTACGTAGGTTTTGCAGAAATGGCTTCTGCAGTTGCCAATGCAGGCGGTTTGGGAATCATTACAGGTCTAACTCAAAAACTCCTGATGACCTAGCTAAAGAAATTGCAAAATGTCATGAAATGACTGATAAACCTTTGGCGTAAATTTAACTTTCTTACCTGGCTTTCAAGAGCCTGATTATCCAGGTTACATCAAAGCAATTGTAGAGGGCGGAGTAAAAATCGTTGAAACCGCGGGCAGAAGTCCTGAAGCTTACATGCCTGACCTTAAAGGTGCTGGTATTAAAGTCATCCACAAATGTACTTCTGTCAGACATTCACTAAAAGCTGAAAAAATTGGCTGTGATGCAGTTAGTGTTGATGGTTTTGAATGTGGTGGTCACCCAGGAGAAGATGACATACCGAATATGATTCTTTTACCAAGAGCTGCTGAGGAACTTTCAATTCCTTTTGTCGCCTCAGGTGGAATGGGCAATGGTCAACAATTGGCAGCTGCCCTATCTATGGGTGCTGATGGAATCAACATGGGTACAAGATTCATTGCAACAAAAGAAGCGCCAGTTCATCAGAACGTCAAAGAAGCTTTGGTTGCTGCTTCTGAATTGGATACCGAATTGATCATGAGACCTTTGAGAAATACAGAAAGGGTTTTAGCTAACGGTGCGGTGCAAAAGATTCTTGAAAAGGAAAAAGCTTTGGGTGATGAAATTCAAATCACTGATATCATGGATGAGGTAGCTGGCGTATATCCAAAAATCATGCAGGAAGGCACCATGGATGCTGGCGCATGGAGTTGTGGAATGGTTGCTGGACTGATTCATGACATCCTACTTGAAGGAGCTCGTTGAAAGAATAGTTTCTGATGCTGAAGAAATTATCAAGAGCAGACTTTCTCAGTTTGTAGCTTAACTGACTTCGTAAAAAAAAATTCCCTAGAAAAATTAGATTTCTAGGGAACTTTTTACTCTGCGATTGCCTTTATATAGTCAGGTCCCAAACCACAACATCCCCCTATAATAGAAGCTCCCAAATCTTCCCATAATTTCTTGTATTCAATAAATTGTTTAATCGATAGGTTTCTAGGATTTACTTCAATATTGTTGTCTAAAGTCCAATCTAAAGGAACTCCAAAAATATTGGGGTAACAGCCAATTGGCTTGTCGGTAAGTTTGGATAACTTCTTTATACCCTCGGTAATTGCAATCGGATCGGTACAATTAAAAAGGTAGGCATCAGGGTTAAAAGTTTCTGCAAGTTGAAAAGCTTCTTCAACGGTTTCTTTACTTCTGAGTCTTCCACTTTTGTCCTCCAATAAAGTCCAAGAAAGCCAAATTTCTTTATATTTGTCCGCTTTATCTCTGACTGCTTTTAAAATATTTGAAGTCTCAAGAATAGAAGAGACAGTTTCGCATAAGAAAATATCAACGAAAGGGTTTAATTCTTCAATGAGCTCTTCATATATCGGAAGAGCTTCTTTTTCATCGGGAACTAAATCAGGTCGATAACTTTCATCTAAAGGCGGCAAACTCCCTGCAACTAATATTTTCTGATGATTTTCTTCTGCCACTCCACGTGCAATGATTCCGGCCTTTCTTATTAGGTCTTTCATTAAATGAGTTTTTTTCTCTTTTTTGAGATAGCTAGGAATAGTTGAATAGGTATTGGTTGTAATAACTTGAGCTCCCACATCGACATACGCCTGATGCACTTCTTTTACCAGTTCCGGAGAATCAATTAGAAATTGAGCCGACCAAAGGCCAGAAGATGTCTTTCCCGCGCGCTTGAGCAATTCGTTGCCCATGCTGCCATCTAAAATTATCACAAAGTTTTTTCAGCTTCTTGATTGATATATTTTTTTAGTTGTTCAAGTTCATCACAAGATGTAGGACAAAGTTCTTTTAGTTTTTTTAAAGGTTAACTTGAGCCAGTCCTAGTCGATCAGTTTCGACAAATAATTCACCTTGATATTCCAATGCGATTTTATTTTCTGGATCCAATTTGAGAGCTTTTTCATAATTTGTCTCAGCTTTTTTATAATTTTTAAGCTTCCTCTGAGCAAATGCATACAGAGTCCAACCATCAGGATCTTTGGGTTTTTGGGATTTTGTATATTTACCTAGCACTCTTAATGCTTTTCGATAATCTTCAGCCTTTAGGTGCTTTGTTGCCTTTTCATAAAGCTCGGTAGGATCGACTTTATTATCATACTTAGCTGCATGCAAAGAAATTGAAAAAATCGTGATGAAAGTAAGAATTAAAATTTTGAAAGTCTAATCATTGTTTCTTATTTTTGTTTCAATATTCAATTGTCCAGCCAACCGGCCACTCTGGTGTTGAGCGCTTTTAATATAATCAGGATCTGAGATCATTTTCAACATTGCCTTTCTGTTGGGATACATGGCAATGGCAACTTGATCCCAAAGATCTTCTACTTCTCCCAACATAAGTCTTGTTACCTCAGAGCCAAAAATAGGTTTGCCTCCTACTTTTTCTAAATGACCTACTACCTCTTTTGAATAAATAGCAAAAGCCTCTTTTCCTGAGAGATTGGATTCTCTCTTATCGGGATATTCGGCCCTATCTTTAAACTTTAATAAATTAACCATAAAAATAGGTTCATCGTGACCTTCTTCTAAAAACTCCTCCATTTGTTTTTCGTTTGGCATTACTTTGTTTTCTACTTTCATTATTTATCTCCTTTAAATTTTTTTAAAAATTTTGATACTCTTTGACAGCCTCTTGATCCGCTTTTGCGTCATCTCTAAATGCTTTCCAAGGTTTGAGGCTCAAATCTGGCATGAGACCCTTACCCATTTTTTTAATTTGTTGATAAAACCATGCTTGTGCGCTGAAAGCATTAATTGCTTGAATAAGTCTAAATGGACTTGCTGGCGACAGTAACCATGGACCAATAGATAGTGTTTTCTCATACTTTGGTAATTCGTCGATCTGCCCGGCCAACAATTCTTTAATGGCAAACGGATTTGCACACAGAGGCCTTCCAATGCCTACAATTTCACATGCACCCTCCGATAAAGCTGACTCCATTCCTTCTTTTGTTCGAAATCCACCTGTAACCATTAGCGGAATATTTACGACTTTTGCTATTTCTTCTGCATAAGAGAGAAAGTATGCCTCACGAGCAATGGTGCTTTCTTTTCTATTCTCACTTCTCTTAGGATTTATACTAACTTTATCTAAACCCAATAATCTTGGTTGTTCATAAGTCCCGCCGGAAATTTCTATATTATCTATGCCCGAATCACTGAATAATTTAGCAACTTGTATTGAATCTTCAGGAGAAAATCCACCTTTTTGGAAATCTGCAGAGTTCATTTTTATTGAAATAGCAAAATCAGAGCCTACTTCTTCTCTACATTTTTTTATTATCTCCATATGTAATCTGGCTCTATTTTCCAGTGAACCGCCCCATTCATCAGTTCTGAGGTTTATGTCTGGAGATAAAAATTGTGAAAGCAGATATCCATGAGCAGAGTGAAGCTGAATACCATCAAAGCCAGACTCTCTTGCAATTTTTGCTGTGAACACAAAACGATTTATGACGTCTTGTATATCATTTTCAGTCATTGGAATAGGCTTGCCATATTTTCTTCCTGGAATTTTCAATTGCACATCTGAAGGTGACATTGGATTCATATTTATTTCTCCTGGAGTTTGTCTGCCTGCATGAGAAATTTGCATCCAAAGTCTACTGCCTTCAGCAGTAGCAGCCTCTGCCCATTTTTTTAGCATAGGCATTTGTTCTTTATAAGTTTCTTCCTCAATTGCTACGTTCGCTGGTCCCTCTAAATTCCCACGGTGAACCTGTACATTTCCAGTAAGCAAGATCCCAATCTCTCCGGCGCCCCACATTTTATAAAGCTCGATATGTTTATCATTTGTAAAATTATTCCCCATTGCAATTCGTTCTGTCATAGCAGCTTTGCAAATTCTATTTTTGATGCTCTGCCCGCAGGGCAAAATAAGTGGATCACTAAGTTTCGACATAAAAATTCCTAAAATAATGAATAGTTATTCTAAATTGCTAACTATAAATACTAAGATTATTTTAGTATATTTGTTGGTTCTAAGTATGGAGGATTTATGAGGACATTGAAAATTTTAGGCATCTTAATAGTCCTATTATTTATTCTATTTGCATCACTTAGAATTCCATTTGTTCAAGACTTGGTTATAAAGACCGCAGTCTCAAATTTAGCGTCCACAGATAGTCCTTTCCCTGAGGAAGATTCACTAAGCGCTTTGATTTGTGGTTCTAGGTCACCTTTGCCTTCTCCAGGCAGAGCACAAACTTGTGTAGCTGTGAAAGCAGGAGAAGATATTTTTATTGTTGATATTGGTGACGGAGCTAATGTTAATTTAGGAAAATATAGTGTCCCCACCAACCAAATAAAAGCAGTACTTTTCACTCACTTACATTCCGATCATATTTCAGATTTGGCTGACCTTCATTTGGCAACTTGGTTACCTGGGCGTCCAAAAGCTCTACCTGTTTATGGTCCAGAAGGTACCGACTTAGTTACTTCAGGTTTTGAAATGGCATACAAACTAGATTATGGATTTAGAAATGAACATCATGGTGAGGCTCTTGCGCCAATCAAGTCTGTAGGTTTTGAAACCACTATAGTAGATCTAAACAATCCAGTGATTTATAACGAAAACGGCTTGAAGATAACTGCCTTTAAGGTAACTCACGAACCCATTGAACCTGCTCTTGGCTATCGTTTTGACTACAAAGGAAGATCGTTAGTTATAACCGGAGACAGCTCGTACGATGAAAACATCGCTTTAATATCAAAAAATGCTGATGTATTAATTGCAGAAGCTCAAGCAAATCACATCATCAATATTATGCAAAAGGCAATTTTAGAACGAGATCCAAATCAACCTTTAGTAAAAGTTCTTGAAGACATCAAGACTTATCACATGACGCCTGTGGAAGCAGCAAAATTAGCTAATATGGCAGATGTTGGACACTTAATTTTCTATCACCTAACACCAGCACCACGAAATGGAATTATGGAGAATGTCTTCGTAAGAGGAGTGGATGAAATTAGATCAGATTGGACCCTTTCAAGAGACGGAACTTTCGTGGTTTTACCGGTGGGTAAAGAGGAAATAAAAGTCTCAGATTTAAATTAGAAGTTTTGGGACTATTACATTAATATTAATATGGAATCGGGGGGGATTATGAAAAAAAACGTCAGCGCTTTAATTCTTGTATCGTTAATTTTTATTGGGTGTACTGACACCTCTTTAGAAGTTGTTGATTTTTCTATTGCAGATAAACCTGTGCCTGTTCCCAGCAAAGACTTTAATGAATTAAGAAATGCCTACTTTGGCGATCTTCACGTACATACAAGATATTCATTCGATGCATACGTATTTGGCACAACTGCTTCTCCCGATGATGCTTACCGATATGCAAAAGGTGAAACGATTAAGCATGCTTTAGGTTTTGACATGACGCTAAGAGAACCGCTAGATTTTTATGCAGTTACTGATCATGGCTTTTTTCTAGGAATGATTCCTGCTTGGGCGGATACTTCTACATACGCTTCCACTCTGCCAGGAGCTGAGATTTACCATAATATAAATGCCCCAGAGAATCAGACTTTAGAGTCTTCTGCATATCGTCTTGGTAGCTTTAGAGGCGCCGTTGAAGCAATTGCAAATCCTTACCCTTGGTATCATCCAAAATTTATTCAAGCTTTTTTATCCAATCACATCTCATTAGCTATCCAGTCTTTTGATGACGAAACTCATAAGTCATCTTGGGCAGATGTAGCGAGAGCAGCCAACGAACACAATGATCCTGGAAACTTTACAACTTTCATTGGTTATGAATTTACGACTTCATCAGATGTAGAAAACGGTAATTTGCATAGAAATGTTATTTTTGAAGGGTCTAAAGCTCCGGAGAGACCTTGGACAAGAATTGACTCCATTAATCCTGAAGATTTATGGGCTTGGATGGATAAACTTAGGGACAAGGGTATTGATTCTATTGCAATGCCACACAACTCAAATGGTTCGAATGGACAAATGTTTGAAGTTGAAAAATTTGATGGTTCGCCAATCGATAAAGAATATGCTTCATTGAGGATGAGAAATGAGCCAATTGTAGAGATGACACAAGTCAAAGGTACAAGTGATACTCATCCACTTCTATCGCCAAATGATGAGTGGGCAGATTTCGGTATCATGGACTCAAGAGTCGGAAGCTTCCCTAGAACTTACTCTCTTCCTTCGGGCGGTTATGTGAGAGATGCTTTTTTTAGAGGAATGGTTCTTGAATGGGAAGATAGAGGAAATCCCTATAAGTTTGGCTTAATTGGTTCTTCCGATACTCATACAGCAGCTTCTTCTTATGACGAATCAAATTTTTGGTCAAAAATTGGGATCATCGATGCAACACCTGAGGGAAGAGGTTCTGTGCCGGTAAGTGATTATCAACAAACAATTTTAGGACGTCAGGGTAATTTTGGTGACACGGGTCTACCTATTGAGATCTACCAAGGACAAGAAGGAAACTATTTAGAGTCAGGATTTACACAATGGGGTGCTTCAGGTCTAGCTGCCGTGTGGGCTGAAGAAAATACTAGAGAGGCTATCTTCAGTGCATTACGAAGAAAGGAAACTTTTGCGACAAGTGGAAATAGAATATCTGTTCGTTTCTTTGGCGGATACAACTTTCAAGAATTAGATGTTAATGACGAAAACATTATCCGTGAAGCTTATGAAAATGGAGTTCCTATGGGCTCTGATTTAGTCTCAGAAGGAAGTAAAGTGCCAAACTTTTTTGTTTGGGCTCAAAGAGCAAAAAATGGAGCTCCTCTTGAAAGAGTACAAATAATTAAAGGAACCATTAATCAATTTGACGCTGCGCCGAAAGAAGTGGTTTACGACGTAGTTTGTTCAGATGGCGCTGAGGTAAATCCAATTACAAACAGGTGCCCTGACAATGGAGCTACTGTTAACGTTGAGACTTGTGAAATTTCTGATGATGTTGGATCAGCCGAACTGAAAACAGTTTGGACAGACCCTGATTTTAATGAAAATGAAAAAGCATTTTACTATGTAAGAGTTTTAGAAAATCCTAGTTGTCCTTGGACCACATGGGATGCAATCAAAGTAGGATTGAAACCTAGAGAGGACTTACCAAAAACTTTTCAAGAGAGAGCATGGTCTAGTCCTATTTGGTACATTCCAGCTGTACCAAATCCAGGTGGTGTCTTCACAATTAGGTCAGTATTGGATAATGCTCAAGATTCTCAAGAAATGCTGAATTCCAACTAGAATTATTTAAATAATTAATTGGCATCATGATCTTTGACAGTGCTCATGAGATTCTAGAAAAAATAAAACAAGGAGAAGTATCTTCTTTGGAAGTACTTGAATCCTTTTTAGCCCAAGTTGAAAAAGTAAATCCAAAAATCAATGCCATCGTTGCTTTAGATATAGAAAGGGCAAAAGAAAAGGCTAAAGAAGCCGATAATAAGATAAGCCTAAAATCCAAACTTGGGCCTTTGCATGGACTACCCATGACAATTAAGGATGCTTTTGAAGTAGAAGGTATAGTTTCAACCGGTGGAAATCCAGCATGGAAGGATAATATTCCTAAAAGAAATGCTGAGGCAGTTCAAAGATTGGTTGATGCAGGAGCCATTATTTTTGGAAAAACTAATGTACCTTTTCTTTCTTCTGATTTACAAAGTTTCAATAAGATATATGGCACGACCAATAATCCTTGGGATTTGGAAAGAACTCCTGGAGGATCTTCAGGTGGATCTGCTGCAGCTTTGGCAGCGGGTATGACTCCGCTTGAACTTGGATCAGATATTGGAGGCTCAATAAGAGTTCCAGCTCATTTTTGCGGCCTTTATGGACACAAGCCAAGTTACAACATTATTTCTGAGGTAGGTCATATGCCTCCACCACCGGGATCAATATTAACTGGGAATGGTTTATCTGTTGCAGGGCCCCTCGCAAGATCCCCTGAAGACTTAGAAATCGCTTTAGATGTTTTAGTTGCGGCACAAGAACAAGATAGTCAGGCTTGGAAGGTAAAATTGCCGAAAGCCAGGACAAAAAAAATTAAAGAGCTAAAAATTGCTGTCTGGCCTGATGAGCCATATGCAGAAGCTGACGATGAGATAACTAGTTTAATAAAAGATACAGCAGAGGATTTGAGGCATGCTGGAGCTAAAGTGGAAACTGTAGATTTACCAATTAGTTTCGAGGAAATAGATAAGATATATAGTTTGCTCTTAAATCCATTAATGTTGGCAGGCTCTCCAAAAGAAACTTTTGAAACTTTAGCTAAACTAAATGAGAGTTTAGATCCAAACGATGTATCTGAACTTGCTAAGGTTGCCCGAGGTTCTGTCCTGAAACATGCAGATTGGGTTCTAGTAAATGCAATAAGACAAAACATGCGACAAAAATGGAGAGAATTTTTTAACAAATTTGATGTCATATTGTGTCCTACTTGTATTACCCCAGCTTTTAAGCATAACCACAATCCAGTACACGAAAGGAAACTAACCATAAATGGTAAGGACGATGAATATCTCAGAGCAACTTTATGGGCTGGTCCGGCAGTCTCAGCTGGCTTGCCAAGTACAAATGTTCCCATTGGCATGTCGTCGAACAATCTTCCTATAAGCATGCAGATAACAGGTCCTTACTTGGAAGATAAAACTTGCTTAGAAGTAGCTAAAGTCGTTAGAAATTTAAGGGGTGGTTTTAAAATTCCCCCAAATCTTCAATAACTTTAATCTAAAAATGAAGAAAATTTTAGCTTTTTTTGGAATAGGTGTAATGATCCTCTTACTGGATTTGATCTTTAATTATGATGAAGATGAATTAAATATTTTTATTTCCGATCAAGAGATTGAAAGTCTGATTTATACATGGGAGTTGCAAGTTGGAAGATCGCCTACTAAAGAAGATATCAAGAATATTATTGATGATGTTATAAAAGAAGAGATTTTATATCGCGAAGCATTACGATTAAATCTTGATTTAGAAGATAGAATAATAAAAAGACGTCTTGCCCAAAAAATTTCTTTTTTAAGGGAAGAAACATCTATTGCTCCTCCAGACCTTGCGGAACTTCAAACTTTTTTTGAGAAAAATTTAAATGATTATGTTTATCCTGAAAAATATACTTTCACACATTATTATTTTTCTTCGGACAGAAATGGCAAACAAAGAGCACAAGAAGCAATGAAAAATATCGCAGATAATAACTTGCCTAAAAGTGATCCCTTTATGCTTGGTAAGAATTTTGTTGAGAAGTCTATATTCGAGATTGAAAGAGATTTTGGTGATAAATTTACAGAATTTTTATACGAACCTACTTTTGATGTTTGGCTGGGGCCTATTCAATCAGCATATGGATATCACATCGTTAAGTTGTTGAACAAAATTGAAAGTTTTACACCCAATTTGAATCAAGTAAAAGAAAAAGTAGAAGTTGATTTTTATTTGGAAGAAAAGCAAAAAACTCTGGATTCTTACTTGGCTGAATTAAGAGACAAATATCAGGTAATAATTAATCCTAAATATATTTTTAATGAATAAGGTTCTAGTTTCTTTATTTATTTTTTTTGCATCTACTCTTTTTGCACATGAATTCAATCCAGCTCATTTACTAATAGAAGAAACTAAAGAGCTTGAATATGAAGCTCTTTGGATGACACCAATTAAAAATCTTGGCACTTCACCAGAACTTTCTTTTCCTGAAATTTGTGAAATCAATAAAGAACTTCCTTTTCGTCAAGGCAAATACATCTCTGAAAAAATAAATTTGAGTTGCTCTGAGTCACTTAGAGGAAAAGCGATTCAAGTTAGTGGCCTAAGCATCCTCAACGATGCACTGGTTACAGTTAATCATTTTAATGGAGAAAGATTTGAGGGTTTAATGAATCTCAAAGCTCCTGAAATTATTATTCCTGAAAACAAACAAGTCTATCCTACTGGCTACTTTTATTTAGGAGTAGAACATCTGCTTGGTGGAATTGATCATATTGTCTTTGTGCTAGGCTTGATTTTTTTAATCTCTGGATTTATTCCATTGCTTAAAACAATTACTGCATTTACTTTGGCGCATAGTATAACTCTGGCAATTTCTGTAATGGGCATATTCAAACTCCCTTCGGCAAGTACAGAAGCCTTGATTGCTCTGACCATAATATATTTGGCTTATGAACTGACAAAAGCAGAATCGGAAATAAAAAGACCTTGGTTGATGGCCTTTGGGTTTGGTTTATTGCATGGGTTTGGTTTTGCAGGCGCATTATCTGAAATTGGTATATCAAATGACCAGCTCTTTCTTTCCTTGCTGTTCTTTAACATCGGTATTGAGATAGGTCAGCTTATGGTTATTCCCATTGTTGGTATTATCATTTTCTTCTTAAATAAAATTGAACTTAAAAATCTATTTAGAAACTTTGTGACTTATGGGATTGGTGGTTTGGGTTGTTTTTGGTTCATGACTAGGATTTGGAGTATCGTTATTTAATGAACCCAACTTTTAATGCCCCTTTAGTTTTGTTAATGCAAAACTTTTTCACAATTGCTTTTTTTGTCTTTATTACAATTTGCATTTTTCTTTACCAATCTAAAAGCAAATATCTGATCGCTTTTTTGCCTTTGCTGGCTCTTTCTTTTCATCAATTTGAAGAATATGTCTTGTCTCCCCTTTTATTCGGAGATTTTTATCATTTTTTAAATTGGGCATTTAGGAATGGCATGGATATTTCCCCCATGGAAGTTACGCTGATAAACCTTATTCCCTATGTAATCCTTCTCCCTGCTTTAATTATTTCCAAAGCACGCTCGGAGAAGGTTTTTGGCATATTTTTCTTATTTAACAATGCTCTTACAATGGCAAACGCAAGCTTTCATATCGGCATTTCGACTGCGCAAAATACATTCAGTCCGGGAATGATAAGCTCTCTATTCTTTTACATTCCACTTTTCGTTTATGCAATTTTACTGAACAAAGATATGGGGCTTTCAAACAAACCAATTATTGCTATCAGCCTGTATGGATTCATAGGGCATTACGTTCTTATCTGGTTAATAAATATTTTTTAACTAATCAGCAGCAAAAGCTGCGATGCTTCTCGCTGTTTCTTGACTTACTTCCGGACAAGAAAGCACCATTGTATCCGTTCCATGAATAGTTCCAGATAGTACTCTGCACTGTGCTTCAACATTTGCTCTTCTAAGTAATCTGTAAAAATTTATTCCCTCATCTCTTAGCGGATCGCACTCGTTAACGCTTATGAAGGTTTTTGGCAGGTCTTTGACATCATCCTCTTTAGCAAAGCCAGGCCATGCAAGAGGGTTTCGCTTTTCCCAGTCTTCGATTCCGTAAACCACAGCGCCGTGATCATTGTGCAAATCCAACATGATGCCGTTATTTTCCGTGGAAGATGGATTTTCCGGTAAGGGCCAAATACCTGCAATGTAGGGACATAATGCATAAAGGCCTTTAATTTCGTTTGATCTGCCATCTTGTGATAACTTCATTCCAGTCGCAAGAGTCAAGTTCCCTCCACCACTTTCACCTGAAATCACAATTCTCTCTGGATCGATATTGAGTTGTTTTGCATTAGCCTTGATGTAATTAAATCCAGAGACACAATCGTTCAGGCCTGCTGGAAAAGGAGCCACTTCTGGTGCGGAAGATGGAACCCTTGCATTTCTAAAGTCAACCATGATTACGGAAACATTCTGATGGGCTATAAGCCTGCCAAAGGCTTGGTATAACTTATAGAAACAAGAGCCGATCTCCATACCGCCTCCATGAATATAATAAACACAAGGCAATTCATCTTCATTATCAGGTCTTATGTTTAACAGTTTTATAGTATTACCATCTGGCTGTGACTCGATTTCAATGGTTTCGTTTTTAAGCCCCTCAAAGGAGATGGCTTCATCCAGAGCGGGGTCATTAAAAATAGCCTCATAGATCATGAGTTCTATTTTCCCTTCTTCGGTATCAACCTTAGCAAGCATCTCTTCTCTTGATGGACTGGAAGCGAGCTCAGGAAAATCTATATCTTTAAATTGTTCCTTGATTCTTGGATCTATTCTTGGATCTTCTGTTATTTTGTTAGCCATAATAATTTTCTCCCTGTAAAAATTTATTATAGAGCTAAATTTTTAAAATTTATCAATTTTTAAAAACTTTGGATTTAAGCATTGCTCATGTTAAAAATAACTTATGAAGGTTTTAGTTTTAGGAGGAAGTGGTGGAATGGGAAGATTCACTTCAAGAGCGATAAGCTCTCTTGAGGGTATCAGCTCAATTACCATTGCCGATTTAAATGCAAAAGCGGTTGAAGCATTTGCTAACTCTTTTGAAAGTAGCAAAATAAAAGGCATAGGTCTAAATGTTTTAGATAAAGGAAAGTTGAAAAGTATCTTGGCTGACCATGATGTAGTTCTAAACCTTACTGGTCCGTTCTTCAAATTCGCGTTTCCAGTTTTAGAAGCTGCTTTAGAAGAAAATTGCCACTATCTAGATATTTGCGATGATTGGGAGCCGACAGAAAAAATGTTTACTTTGAATCAGTTAGCTGAAGAAAAAAATAAACTTGCAATTATCGGTCTTGGTGCAAGTCCTGGAATAACAAATTTCCTTGCCTTAAGAGCCATGTCTGAATTAGATGAAGTTAAAAAAGTCTATACGGGGTGGGATATTTCATCGGCACAGCCAGAAGAAGAAAGCTCACAGTCAGACGTGAATGCGGCTATGCTTCATGGCATTGAACAAATGGTTGGTAGGGTTAAAGTGTTTATCAACAATAAATTTAAACTGGTTCGGCCATTAAAAAAAGTTCATATCAACTATCCAGAAATAGGAGATTTCAAAGCCAGTATATTTGGCCATCCAGAGGCTATAACTTTTCCACATCATTATCCTGAAATTTCAGAAAGTTTGAACCTGATGCATGGCGAAGACATGAGTTTTAGATTTATATTCAAACTACTGAGGTTTTTCATAGAGATTAAAGTATTACCAAAGAAGACTGCTGCAAGAGTTTTAGAATGGCTTGAAACAAAGGATTCTAGTTCTCCTAAAGATATGGTTAATTCACTTCCAGGAGTTTACGGCTTGGCCGAGGGTTTTAAAAACGGAGTAGAAACTGCTGTTGCAGTTACGCTGGATAGTACAAATGAAATGCTTGAAAAAATGTCAATGGGAGAGGCAACTGGATATCCTCTTGCATGCGGCCTGAAAATGTTAATTGAAGGTAAATTGAGTAAGTCTGGAGTTCTAGCGCCAGAAGCTTGCGGTATAAATCCAGATTATTTTTTTCAAGAATTAAGTGGCTTTTTCGACCGGAAAGATCATTTGAAAACTATTGTTACTCGAAATAGTTTGTAGCTTTTTTAAAGCCAACGCCTTACTTTGTCTTTATAAATTAAATACTCCTCTCCAAATGTTTCTTCCATCTGAACTTCCTCTTTAATTACAAACATGTTTCTTACAATAAAGAAAAAAACTATCAAAAAAATGAAATTTAGAGGATTATTTAAGATTATTAGTAACCCCAATAGAAAAGAATTCATTCCGACATACATTGGGTTTCTTGTGTATTTATAGAAGCCCTCAGTAATCAGGGTAGTAGATTCACTAAAGGGAACTACTCCAGTTTTTGCCTTTAAAAATTTTGAAATTGAATTGAAAGCTAACAAAAAGCCAAGTCCAATCAAAAATAGCCCAACCAAATTCAAAGGTAAAGTCTGTGTGGGTGTTTCGGTGAAGAACCAAGTAGCGAGCATGCATAAAGAAAGAACTAATAAATAATGAGGTGGATAAAATTTCATCCTCACATTGTAATATTTATAGAATTAAAATCACTACCCTCTTTAAATGAATGATTAATTTTGACTTAATAACTGCCTTTTATGGATAACCCTACCTTTCTCGCAAACGTATTTTTCTTTACGTTCTCATTTGTCTGGTTTATCTTTGTAGCCGTCGGTAGCCATATTTTCCGAAGGTATTACAAAGATAGAAAATGAAAAACGCCCTTTTAATAGATCTAGGCGGCACAAACATCAGACATGCGTTTTTCTTAGAGAACACACTATCCAATATTTCAAAAAAGAAAATCTCTGATGAGGATTTCATTCCATATCTGTCAAAATTATTAAAAGAGAAAAAAGAGGATATTGATTATCTTGTTGTAGCTGCAGCTGGGCCCAATAATAAAAAATCAATTAAGCTAACCAATAGAAAGCTCATCATAGAAGCTGCTGAATTAGAAACTAGACTCAATTTAAAAAAATGCTTGCTATTGAATGACTGGGAGGCAGTAGCCCATGCTCTAAATCAATTGCATCCAAAATCTTTCTTGACCATTAAGGAAGGATCCCCTTCTAATAAAAATACTTTGTTGATAGGACCTGGAACTGGTCTTGGAGTTACGCTGATTGTCGATGATCAAGTAATTCCGACTGAATATGGAAATGTTTTAAGCCCAACTGCAAGAATGTTAGATAACTTTAAGTTGAATGATAGTAAAAAATTCTCCTCTCTTGAAAGCATTTTAAGTGGCCCAGGTATTGAAATGCTCTATGAAGAAAAATTTCAAAAGAAACTTTCTTCTGAAGAAATAATCAAATTAGCTTTACATGGTAATGAAAACGAATTTTATATCATAGATAATTTTTTGAAGACCTTCTTTATGACTGTTGATGATTTGGTTTTAGCATTTTCAATTGAAAAAATAATTCTGGGAGGATCCATCATGAATTCTTTAGAGCCGATGTTAGCTTCCGCGCAGAACTATCTTATCTCTGAAGCAAATCCCAAATATTCTCAATTAATAGATAAACTCCAAGCCATCCTCTTGCTAGAGGATGAACCTGGAATTTTTGGGTGCTTAGACCTTTTAAAAAATACCGATTGAGTATTAGCTCGTTGGCACTTCCGCTGAATTGTAATATCTGGGTTCAAGACAATCTGAAACCATGTTCCAATTGTCCTCAACTTCTGGGTTAAGATTTTGCCACTCTGCTTCAAAGGCTTGCCTTGCCTCTTCAGATTGGTAAAAGTTTCCCCAAAAAAAATCTACTTCGTCTGTTTCATAATCAGGTCCTAAAATCACATAACTAAAAGGACCAGGTAAGCGATTCGGTACTATTCAAAAACATCTTCAAGTTGATTTATCACTTCTCTAAGATCTTTGCCTTCTTTCCCATCTTTGTATAAACATTGATGGTATTCAGAAACAAAACTCTCGGGGTTAAATTCGCCTAAAGTATCATTTGCCCGAGCAATGTAAGCATCAAAAGAAAATCTATTTTCGCCATCGCAAGAAAGGATCTCAGCTGTATCTTCTGCCCAGGCAGTCGCATTCTCATTTGAACTCCAAACTTCCCAAGCTGCCTCTGCATCAGTTTTTGAATTCCAAATCAACTGCCAAAAGCCATCTTCTTCATCTTCAGATAATCTTTGTACATGCTGGATTCCATAAGCTGATGCCAAAGGCGAGTTTACCTCTACCAAAAGATCTTGCCATTCAGGCAAAACATCGTTTCTAAAGTTTTCTGCAGAGTAGTAAACGCCTTCTTGACAGGGAACATACTCCATATAAAACATTTGAGGGTATTCATCTGAACCAAGATTTGAAAAGGATAAATCCATTTCATCTTCTGAAGAACTGCAAGAAATTATCAACAAACAAAGGGATAAAATTAAATATATCTTTTTCATCTTATTCAACGAAATCTTGAAGGGTCATAGCTGAGTCATAAACCCTAACGTTTCTAACGATTTCAAATTCTTGCCATTCAACAAGTTTATCCATCTCTTTATCGAACGGAGAAACGCCAGCATCTCGAGGAGCTGAATCTTCCCATTGTTCCATTTCAGTTAAGGACTCATAACCTACAGTGTACAAGTGAGTTTGCATGCCGCCGCCTGCCATTCTTTCAGATAAACCAAATTGTCCTGGGAAGGAACCTTCAATAGCTTTATCTAAATCTTCAGTGGCTTCGATAATCGCTTCCACATTAGATTGTTTAGTTCTGAAATGGATAGATAGCCCAAACAGTATCTTTGTTTGTGGGAGTACCGTAAGTTTGTATAAATGTATTGATTCGAGTGCCAACTGTTTCTGAATTAGCATTTATTACTGAGCCAAATTTTCTGACTTCCTCGTTATTGGGATCGCTCACTTTTGCCGTCCAAATTTCATGTTCAGCAAGGCTCGGTTGAAGAATCACAAAAGAATGAGTTTCTTCTATCTTTCCTCCAGCTATGATTGAGTTTAAATGCAAAGATCCTTTAAAATTATTTTTAACAAAATCAGACTCCATAAACTTATCTGTCGCAGCTACAATTTTTAAAGCATTTTGCGGGTTTTCAACTTTGATTAAAAATTCAATCCAAGTTGGGGAACAAAAACTTGCTGAACTTGCTAAAGCCATTATTAATATGATTATTTTTTTCATTTTTTCTCCATAAAAATTTTCTCTCATTACTATAACAAAGTTATAATTATCTGGTGTTAGCTAGATTAGTTATTGTTATTGCTTCTTGCGTCATGCGCCTCTGGGTTTGTAGTAAAGGTAGATTCAGACGAGTCCTTTTCCGCAACTAAATACAAAAACTTTCAAATATACAAACCCGATCCATTTAGAGTTGAGTCCGACGAAGAAGAAAATCCCATCAGAATAAATAGAGTAGCTCAGGCCCTAACTTCGTCTCTAGCTGAACTTGGTTTACAGCAAAGTGATAAATCGCCTTTAAAAATTAGCTTTGCAGTCAAAGAAAAGGAAAGATTTAAGCAGATTAATTCATCACATTTCTTTTATGGCTTTAGAAACGATCCTTTTTCATATCGTTTTTATGCCAATGATCATCCGCCCATTAATTATTTATCAGTAAAATTCTTTGATCAAGAACTGGACAAAGTAGTTTGGTATGCGAATATGCGGATAAACATAACATCTCTTGATACCCAAGAATTGGCTGATGAGATAGTTGCACAAATTTTGTCAAGATATCCAAAAAGCTCATAATTGCTTCTTTGTAGTGCATTTATTGCACCAATTTAGACTTAAAGTATCTCAAAGTTTTTGTTAAAGTTTTTTACTACATACAAAGGGGATTTTATGGATACTGGTAATACCGCATGGATAATAACTTCCACTGCACTCGTTTTATTTATGACTTTGCCTGGACTTGCGCTTTTTTATGCAGGTCTTGTGAGAGCAAGCAATATTCTCTCGGTCTTGATGCATTGTTTTACCATTGCATGTATAAGCTCTATTGCATGGTTGGTGATAGCCTACAGCATAGCTTTCAGCGGTGATGCTCCCTATTTTGGTGATTTAGGTAATTTATTTTTAGCAAATTTATCTAGGGACAGCATGGCTGGAGACATTCCAGAAAGTGTGTTTTTCATGTTCCAAATGACTTTTGCCATTATTACACCAGCTTTGATCGTTGGTGCATATCCAGAAAGAATTAAATTTAGTTTTGTTGCGGTCTTCTCTTTGTTGTGGGTGATTTTAATTTATGCTCCGATAGTTCACTGGATTTGGGCCGAAGGAGGTTGGCTCTACGAGATGGGTCTAAGAGACTTTGCTGGTGGTTTGGTAGTTCACCTTACTGCAGGAATAACAGCTTTAGTGATAGCCTATTTCTTGGGTCCAAGAGATGGATTTCCAAATTCTGTACAACCTCCTCACAACCCAGGACTAACGATGATGGGAGCTTGCATGTTATGGGTAGGTTGGTTTGGCTTTAACGGAGGAAGTGCTCTAGCTGCAAATGGAGATGCTGGAATGGCAATTTTAGTAACGCATATCTCTGCTGCGACAGCAACGATTGTCTGGATTATCATTGAAAAAATTAAGTTTGGAAAATCTTCTTTGGTGGGAGCGGTAACCGGTTGTATTGCTGGTTTAGCTTCCATTACTCCAGCAAGTGGCTCAGTAGGCCCAATGGGCGGTTTGATCATAGGTTTGATTGCAGGAGGAGTATGTTATTACATGGTTAACATCGTAAAAGAAACTTTCAACATAGATGATTCGCTAGATGTGTTTGCCGTTCATGGGATTGGCGGATTATTGGGAATCTTGCTTATTCCTTTTTTAACTGCAGAGAGTTACGGCGGTATCGGTTATGACGAAGGATCAAGCTTCAGCGATCTTATGACCACCCAGGTCATCGGAGCGGTAAGCGTAGGTCTATTTACTTTGATTGGCTCGGTTATCTTGTTATTGATCACCAAATCCATATTTGGCTTGAGAGTTTCAGATGATTCTCAGGAAGAAGGCCTGGATGTTGCCGAACACGGTCAGTCAGGTTACAAACTATAAACTGATAAACTGAAAATGAACTCTGGGATATTTATTCTAGGTGGAGTAACTTTTAACAGCTTTTGTGCTTTTAAAATCAGCGCTTTTATTTTCTTGCTCCAAGATATTAAAGAGGGAAAAGAGAGATCCTGGTTGAAACTCTTTCAAGTATTTCTCGTTGATCTGATAATTATGATTATTGGAGTCATTGGCACAGGTATTCTTTTCATGACTTTATTAAAGATGGCTCATGGATAAATGCAAACCAAACTTACTCTAGGTTATTTAGGATTTTTACCATTTGCAGCTTTAACAATCTTGCCTTGGATTCTTGGAGAAAGTTATGAAAAGATTTCATTCCAATTATTGGTTGTTTATGGAGGAATAATTATTTCATTTCTTTCAGGAATAATTTGGGGAATAAATACTGCTAATCAAAAGAATTTAACCATCTCCATTATCTTTTCGCTTTTAGGATTTGGAGCGATTTTAATGGCTTGGATAAATCTCATTTTTGCCATGAGTTTATTATTTTTTCTTTTTTATCTTTTTTATCTCTTTGAATCTAAAACGAATCCCCAATTTTCAGATTCTGACTACAGCAAGCTTAGAAAAATCTTACTTCAGGAGTATGTGGATGTTATATGTTTTCAATTGTTATTCTGATTTATTAAACTAGAAAAGGTGAAGTGGACAAAGAAAAAAGCTAATAATTGGTATGATGAGCAGCCTTGGCTTGTAGGTTGTAATTTCTTACCAAGCACTGCAATCAATCAACTGGAAATGTTTCAGGAGGACTCTTTCGACGAAGATACCATCACAAGAGAATTGAATTGGGCTAAAGATCTAGGGTTTAACTCCTTGAGAGTGTATTTGCATGATCTGCTTTGGTCGAGGAGAGATAAATTTAAGAAAACTTTTGAAAAATTTCTAGACCTTTGTCACGAAAGGAACATCAAGCCAATTATTGTTCTTTTTGATGACTGTCACAGGCCCTATCCAAAACTAGGCAAGCAACCTATGCCTGTTAAAGGGGTTCATAATTCTGGCTGGAAGCAAAGTCCAGGTATGGCACTGGTCAATGAAATACATGAAGAAAAGGTTGACGCAAAAGAATTAAATAGATTGAAAGAATTCATTCAAGGAATGTTAAGAGATTATGCAAACGATGAAAGAATTTTGATGTGGGATATTTATAATGAACCGGGCCAATTTGGTATGGGTGATAAAGCTCTTAAATTACTTAGTCTTACATGGGAATGGGCTCATGAGGCAAGACCTTCGCAACCTATTACTTCTTGTTTGGATGGTTCCATCGGTGAAGAAATTTTAAAACTCAATGGCGAAAATTCAGATGTAATAACCTTTCATACTTACGAAGCAGAAAAATTGGAACCTACTATTGAAAGACTTAAAAAATTTGAAAGACCTTTATTATGCACTGAATACATGGCAAGAGAATTTGGTACCACTTTTGAATTCTCGCTTCCAATCTTCAAAAAAGAAAATGTAGGATGTTTCAACTGGGGATTAGTAGCAGGAAAGAGTCAAACTCATTTTGGTTGGTCTACGATTTTAGAATTGCAAAAGAAGAAAGAAAATGGAGAATTTTTAAATGATAACGACGAAATACCAGAACCCGATGAATGGTTCCACGACATCTTCAGAGTCGATGGTTCTCCTTACGACGAAAAAGAAATAGAGTTTATTAAAAAGACTGCTTCAGGTTAAAAAAAGGCGGGATGACCCCGCCTTTTTGTTTGCTCACTCGGTATAAAGAGCTCCATTCCAAATAGCCAGTTGAGTTGAGATTTCATTCGCAACTATTGAAGAAAAACTTTGTGTTCTAGAATTAAATCTAGCAAAGCTTTCAGAATCATTGAATGTTGAAAGTTGCTCAATCATTTGTTGTTGGTTTTCATAACCAGCCCAGACAAATAAAGACTCGCCATGAAGAGCGCCAGCAAAAGCGACTTTCATACCATAAGAGTCTCCGGCAATACCTTCGTCTTCTATCTCCTCAATCATTTTATCCCATTCTCTGAGGTAGCGTGGAAAGTCAGTTGTTTCTACGCGCCAGACATAAAAAACTTTATTTTTATCAACATCTGCGGCTGTGATTTTTTCTCTGATATTCATATATACAGATTCAGAAATGTTCTGGGTGCCATTTTGGGCAGCTGTAGCTAACAAGTTAGCAACTGCTGGAGAAGTTGTCGCCATGTCGACAGCTTTTTGGTACGAAGCAGCATCCGGATAATAAAATTCTATAGAATGAGTTGTTTGATCAGTGCCATTTGCATTAGATGCATAAAGAGCGGCTGAAATTCCAAGACTTTTAAAGTCATCTGACTCCATATATCTACTTACGTTTTGAAAGGTTGCTAATGGATTGACAGAACTTACTCCAAAGGCAGCATGCATTCCTGTAGCTGCAAACTGTTGTGCTACAGCAGAAGTACTTATAGTTAAAAGACTTAGTAAAAATATTTTAATTAATTTCATTATTTACCTCCAACTATTGCTTTGGCCAACCTTTGACAGGTATGACAACTGAAGTATTGATAACTTTTCTATTATTCCCAACTTTCCTTGAAAATTTAGCAAAATCCGAAGAAGTTGTTAAAGTTTGTTGATTGGCAGTTAAAGAATCAAAGTCAGATGCTCCAATATAAACGAAATGAGTTGATTGGTCGTTTCCAGCAAAAGCACGATTAATGCCATATGAACCATTTACTGAACCTTCTGCTGATAATGAATCCATCATTTCTGTCCAAGCCTCAATGTAAGCTGTCTCATTTTTTAAAGTCACGTCATATCTTAAAAAGATAGAGTCCTTGGTCCAATCTCCAAACTCAGCAACGGGCAGATTCAAAGAATTTCTCACCTGGCTTGCTGAAGAAACAAATGACTGAAGCATCGCAGCTGCTTCAGGGCAAGAATTCGCTAATTGTCCTGCTTTTTGAAAATCTGCTCTAGTTTCAAAGGATAAGATCAGAAAATGTGTTGCTGGCGAGGACCCGTTTATGGTTTCTGCCATTAAGGTCATATCAGCAGGAAATTTTTTTCCACATTCTGAGGATGCGAATTTATCTATTGCTCCAACGATTGCAGGGGGATTAGATACTTGCATGAAGTAAAAAGCATGCATTTCGTGTCTGCCTGTCTCTTCAGAAACTAAGGCAAAAGACAACAAAAATGCAAGAGTAAGGTATGTATATTTTTTTATCATTTTTTTTCTCCTTAAAAAAATTGGAATTTAAATATAGCAAATCAGATTTATGTATCAAGACTCAGAGAACCTTTTTACTTCTCGCCAAACTCTCAATAGATTCCCACCAAAAATTTTTTTGATCTCCTCTTTTGTATAGTCTCTATTCAATAACTCTTTAATCAAATTTGGATAGGTTGAAGTGTCCTCCAAGCCAACTGGAAAGTTTCGCCACCCATCATAATCTGAGCCTATGCCCACATGATCAATGCCTACAAGTTCTTTTACTCGGTCTATATGATCTGCAACATCTTTAACAGTCACAACAAGATTAGGATATTTTTTCTTTTCGGCAATGAATTCTGATCCAAAACAAATTTGAATGACACCTTCGTTTTTTGCTAGTTCTCGTAACATATCATCAGAAACATTTCTTTCGAACCCTGGAACAAAATGTCTTAGTGAACTGTGTGAAGCAATTACCGGAGTTTTGGTCAACTTGAGAACTTCATAGAATGCTGCATCTGAAACATGACTGATATCGATCATCACACCTTGCTTGTTCATCTCAGCGACTACCTTTCTTCCGAACGGGCTTAAGCCGCCCCAATTTTTGTTTGAGTCGTATGAGGAGTCTGAAATATGATTACTTTTCGAGTGGGCAAGAGTAATGTAGTTAATCCCCATATCTGAAAATACTTTTATGTTTGAAAGTTTGCTTTCAATTGGCGCCCCATTTTCCATACCATAAACAACCTGCATAACGCCCTTTTCATTAGTAATTTCTTCCGGTGATTTAACTAATCTAAATTTACTTGGGTGTTTATTCATGATGTCTTCTAAAATCTGTATTAAATCCTTAGCCATTTCAAAAGCTGTACCTTTTTCCTCTGCTGATGGCGGAGTAAAAATAACAAAAAAAGGTACATTTAATCCCCCACTTACTGCACGATCGAAATCAAAGTGCAAAGAGGATGCTTTAGTAATATCTTCGTAAAAACCATTTTTACTTTGTTGCATGTATAGTTGAATCGGTGTATCTAGATGAGTATCAATAATAATCATCTCTTGAGCTAATTCTTGAGCTAAATTGTTGATTTTGTCTCGTTCTCTTTTTTTATCCATTAACTTTCTAGCCTTCATGACATCTTGGAGACGTGTTTGATAGTTTTTGTCTCTATATTCAGTAAAAGACAAATGGGAAATTAATAAAAAACAGATAAGGGTTATAGTTCTTAGAATAATCATGGCAGTCTTATTTTATCAACCATTTTGCCCACTTCAATTGGCGGTTTGGATGAAGCTGACGAAATCACTATGGCAGTTAAAAAATTAATAATCATACCTAGAAAGCCAATTCCTTCCGGAGAAATGCCCAAAAGCCAATAAGAGCTGGAATCGAGTTCGCTGAATAAAAATTTAAAATAAATAATGTAGCTGGCTGTAAAAATCAATCCTGCCAACATGCCTGCAATAGCACCTTCCTTATTCAGCCTTTTTGAAAAGATACCCAGGAATAAAGCAGGAAAAATAGTTGAAGCAGCTAAACCGAATGCAAAGGCTACGACCTGGGCAACGAAAGCTGGCGGATAAATTCCAAAAAGACCAGCAACTATTATTGCAACTGCCGCGGAGCATCTCGCATAAAATAGTTCTTGTCTTTCGTTTATTTTTGGCATGAAAGTTTTTTTAAGCAAATCGTGAGATATGGAAGAAGAAATAACCAGAAGAAGGCCTGCTGCAGTAGACAAAGCTGAGCGCCAACCCTCCTGCTGCAACTAAAGCCATAACCACGCAGGAAGTTTAGCTATTTCAGGATTTGCTAAAACCATAATGTCTCGATCGATATAGACCTCATTAGAATTGTCTAGAGTAGGAAGATTTTTTATTTCTCGTTGACCCTGGCTTCCAAATTCATCAGAAAAAATTGGCCTGCTTCCTTCGAAAGGTTTACCGGCTGAGTAATTTATCAAGCCATCATCATTTTTATCCTGCCATGCAATCAAACCAATATTCTCCCAATTCTTAAACCAATCCGGCGAATCTAAGTAGCTTTTTTCCTGGATTGACTCTATGAAATTAACTCTGGAAAAGGCAGCCACTGCAGGAGCTGTTGTATATAAAAAAGCAATGAAAACTAAAGCATAACCTGCTGATTTTCTGGCATCACTTACTCTAGGAACAGTAAAAAATCTCACTATTACATGTGGTAATCCAGCTGTACCAAACATCAATGCTGCTGTAATACAAAAAATATCAATATTTGATTTTGTATTTTCTGTATAAGCACTAAACCCAAGATCAATGGATAACTGATCAAGTTTATCCAAAAGGTATGTAGAACTGTTTACCAGAGTATCCCCAAACCCTAATTGTGGAATAGGGTTTCCAGTGATTAGAATGGAAATGAAAATTGCTGGAACAAGATATGCAAATATCATGACGCAATATTGAGCAACTTGTGTGTAAGTGATCCCCTTCATACCACCTAAAACTGCATAGAAGAAAACAACAATCATTCCAATAATTACTCCGACCTGTATCTCAACTTCCAAAAATCTTGAAAATACGATGCCAACTCCTCTCATTTGTCCGGCAACATATGTGAAAGAAATAAAAATCAGGCACAGTACAGCAACAAGGCGGGCTGTTTTTGAATAATATCTTGTACCGATAAAATCTGGGACAGTGTATTGACCAAACTTTCTCAAATATGGAGCTAAAAGCAAGGCAAGTAGAACATATCCGCCAGTCCAACCCATAAGATAAACAGCTCCATCCTTCCCCAAAAAAGATATAAGCCCTGCCATAGAAATAAAGGATGCTGCAGACATCCAATCTGCTGCAGTTGCCATGCCATTCGCAATGGGATTAACTCCTTTGCCAGCAACATAAAATTCATTTGTGGAGCTAGCTCGAGACCAAATTGCAATTGCGATGTACGTGGCAAAAGACAGGCCTACAAATATATAAGTCAGAAGTTGGCTACTCATTTTCCTCTTCCTTAATGCCTATTTTCTTTTCTAAGAAATGCATGGCAATTACGTAAACAAAAATAAGTATCACAAAGCCATAAATACTTCCCTGTTGAGCAAACCAAAATCCCAGTTTAAAACCACCAAGAGAAAATTGGTCCAGAAACTCAGAAAAAATGATGCCAAAGCCAAAAGAAATGATAAACCAAACAAAAAGTAAAACAGAGAGAAGTTTTAAGTTTGCTTTCCAATAATCTTGCGAGGACATAATTTTATTTGTTTTAGAAAAAAATATTATAAGATGAACTCATTAGATATTACCAAGGAAGAATTTTGGAAAATAAAGAAACAGTTTTAGTAACAGGTGGATCAGGATTTATTGCTTCTCATTGTATTATTCAACTTGCTGCGGCAGGTTATAAAATTAAAGCAACAGTAAGAGATTTATCCAGAACAAATAAACTGAATCAAACTCTCTTAAGTGGCTTAGAAAAATATGAAGGTAAATCAGATCTGTCTGTAGATTGGAAAATTGCAAATTTGTCTTCAGATGATGGCTGGGACGAGGCAATGGAAGGATGTGACTATGTTTTGCATGTAGCATCTCCCATTTCCACTAACTTACCAAAAAATGAAGACGAAATGGTAAAGCCAGCAGTTGAAGGAACTCTTCGGGTTTTGAATGCTGCCTCAAAAGCAGGAGTGAAAAGAGTAATTATAACTTCTTCGGTTGCTGCAATTATGTATGGAACCGACAAGCAAGGAGTTTTCAACGAAAATGACTGGACAGAGCCATTCAGTGATAAGACAAATGTTTACGCAAAATCCAAGACTTTAGCTGAGCGAGCAGCTTGGGATTTTATTGAGAAAGATAATTCTGGAATGGAGTTATCTACGGTTTTGCCGGCAATGGTTTTTGGTCCGATTTTAGAAGAAGATTTTGGAGTAAGTGTTGGTGTTATTTTAGATATGATGAATGGTAAGTACCCCATAGTGCCAAATTGGGATATGGGTATTGTTGATGTAAGAGATGTAGCTGCTCTTGAATTGTTAGCTATGACTAAACCTGAGGCTGCAGGGAAACGCTTTGTGTGTTCAGCAGAAAATATGTTTATGAAAGAACAAAATGAATATTTATCAGAAATCTTTCCTGAATCTGCCTCAAAAATTCCAAAAAGAGTTGCCCCAAATTGGCTTATAAAATTTTTAGCCTTTTTTTTACCGCCACTAAAAATGATTGCAGAAGGCTTAGGCAAGGAAAGGAGTATGGATTCTTCTCAAGCAAAAAACTTACTAGGATGGAGTCCCAGATCAGCTAAGGAAGCAGTAAAATCAGCTGCCGAAAGTGCAAAAGAGTATGGACTTATAAATGATTAGTCTTTTATGAAAGAAAAGCTAATTTAAATTATTCTTTTGTACCCAAAATTCTTCAAAATAATTTCCTTTTTGGGGTCGTTCTTTGTAAAGAGAGGTGTAATATCCTCCAAAAACTTTACCATCTTGAACATCAGTACTTGGCCTTGGGTCGCCGATTTTAAAAGGTTTACCAGTATCAGGATTTAATCTTTTCATAATTGTCCTCTCAACTATTCAAAGAATCTAAGTCGAAGCAGGCAAAAAAACTTTTTACTTCATTTGAATCGCTCATTTCCAATAATCCTTCTTCTTCAGCCTGAGATAAAGTAAGTTTTCTACTTAAGATGTCATACCAAGTTTCAGAAGTTAAATTTAAATAAGGGGTTTCATCTTTTTTCTCATCAATTATTGCTATCGAATTTCTAATTGAATAATAGATGGCTTTTTCATCCGTAAAATTAATACATAAAGTTTTTCAAGCCTTTCCGAAATTCAGGTATCAACAAAACTCTTAAAAGTTTTAAAGAGTCAGAAACAGTTCTTCTTGAAAGCTCTCTTTTGCTAAATCTATGTTTTCTAAATCTACTCAAATTTAATGTTTCATCCAACTCAAGCGCTCTTGTTATACACCAATTTCTAATATTGGCAGCTGAAGTTGTATAAGCCACACCTCTTAAGGCACTGGCTAGACGATTTCTATCCTCTAGCTCTCCTGCATCAGCTATTCCCAAATCGTTAAGATTTCCTCTTACCAGCCATGAAGATAACTCTATTGCCCACCTAAAATCATTTTTTGTCAAAGAAGCATCAATGATTTCTCTAACTCTTGCTTTTCCGCCAAAGCCCTCAACCAATCTTTGAGAGCGTTCAGGTAAGGGAACTGGAAAAAGATTTGCTTCATCCTCATCAAACCAGCCAAAAAGGCCTGTATAGATCTGCCGCACATGATGTTCCACTAATCCATACAATTGTTGCGTTGTGTAATGATCACTAAATTGCCTAGGAAGCTTAATTACATTTATGGTTTCATTAAGGGTTAACCCCTTGTTGGCACATCTCACAGTTTGATCCCATAAAAACTGAAGCGTATCTCGGTAATTGATAATAATTTTTTTAATTTCTTGCTGACCTGAAAAAGGTGGTCCATGGGCGCCTATTAAATTTTCTGGTTCAAGTGAAGCAAGTTGCTCCAAACCTCTTATCATGATTCTGGGATCTCGATACTCTTCACCTCTTATTGCAAAAACATTGAATAAAACAGGCCATAAAAGATTATTAATTGCTAGTTTAAGATCAGGAAACCAAATCGTTATTGAGTCGGTGGCATCTGATGGAGCGGGAAAGAATTCTACTTTTAAGCCCGCAATGTTTGCCTTTGTTGGCTTATCAAAAGTATTTTTTGGAGGAATATAACCGTTAGTAAATGGAGCATGGTCTGGATTTCTAAAAAAATTTCCTAATCCTAAATTAACAATGCCATCTGGACCCTCTTGGGGCATTGATGTCGCAAATTGATGAGCCAATCCTCTACTTACTCTTGGAGCAACTTCTCCGCCGAATCTATCTAAATTAGCTTGTATACCCTTATGTCCCCAAATGGGTAAATTTTTATTTTGTTCAATAAGTGTTTGAGTACCTCCTACATAATGAAAGTGAGTATAAATACATGCAGCAATTTCAGCTTGAGTTTCTTTTCTAATTTCCGTAAGCGCTGCAGCCATTTCTTGGTTACTCTCTCCGGTATCAATGCAAATTAAACCATCTGGTCCTTCCACAAAAGATTGGTTTGAAAGACCGTTACCAATTAGCGACCATGCTTTTTTACCAACCTTATAAAGTTTTTTTTCAAGCCTTTTACTGTGTTCTAAGGTTTTGGGATGAGCTAACTGACCTTTTGGTCCTGTTTGTGTTTCTCCAGGCTGGAAAGAATCATCTATGCTCATTACAGATCAATTCATTTATTACTTTTTGATTTAGAAGAACAGCTGGGAGGAAGATTAATCGTTGGATTTTGATCAAAAAAACCAACCGGGATCAAATGAAATCCACAATATTCAACGGGCATAACTGGCCAGTCTTCTGGACGTGGTAAATGGGTCACTCCAAAGGTATGCCATGTGACTAAATCACATTCGCTGATACTCCTATCTTTAGAAGTCATGTCGTCTAAACCGCCCTCTCCAGAATGCATTACAGTATGTCTTCCCCCGCCAAATCTTTCTTCAGCTTGAAAAGGTGTTGCCCAAATATTATGTTTAGCAAACGAAGCTCTTATCCCTGGAGGAGATTCAGGACTAGATAACAAAGTAGGCGTATTTCCATAAAGTATCTTGTAGGCTGTAGGGGAACCCACTTTGTTCAATTTATTAGGATTAACTACTTTCCATGTACGGCTTTTTTCCGGAGCAATATTTCGCTTAGCTTGGCTTTCTTTTATTAGGTGTGATGAAACTGCATGAAATTGTGTTCCCTCTGGGTTGTTGTTGGTTATTGGCAAGGTTTCAACATTTGTTTCGAATAACTGATTGTCTCCATCGTCTAAGTCCCAATCTATTCTGACATTGAATAAATGTTGGTGGATAGGCGAAGAGAGCTCTGGTGAAATCTTAAAATCTTGTCCAGATTTATGTATATCTTCATGATAAGCGCTAATACCAACTATCCCAGTAAGTTTCATTTCTAACTGAATCGTTCCATCCAAGTATAAGTACCAAAATATTCCATAGTCATAGTTACCAACAGTAGCAAAGGAACTTATAACCAAACGTCGAGAGCGTCGAACCTCGTTATATCCCATCCCGGTAGAATCATTGTGTTTCCATTGCACGCCAAAATCTTCTTCATGAATACAAATCGCATTATCAATTTTCTCTGCAGAGCCATTAAAAGCAAGCTTATATGCATCCAAATAGTGAATCTCGCCAAGGCAGTCGCATCCAAGTGTTAAAGAGCTAGTCATAGTACCAAAGCCATATTCTGTTCCATCATGAACTGCTTTCCACCAATGCAATGGATCAGAGGAGCCATAAGGCACAACCATGTCTGACATTCCTGCTCTGAAAAAAATTGATCTGTCGTTTAAAGAAACTTGATGCAAAGCTAAGCCTTCAATAGGATCAATAGAAACTCTTAGCTTCCATCCCTCCCAGTTGATTAAATTATCATCTACAGTAAAACTCACTCCTTCAGGTTGTGATATTTCGATTTCCTTTGGATTTTTTCTTAGAGTCTCCTGCCCATCTTTATCATATCTCGCATGTGCTTCAGGTACTTTTACAAGACCATGATCTTCAATTTCTACAACTTTTTTTTCTGTAAGATCTACATGAGCAATCAAACCTTGGATTGGCCTAGCATAAGCATTATCTTTTTCGCTATCTTTAAGAAAGGAAATAGCCTTTAAAGCTCTATTTCCTTTTTTAATATTTTTATTTACAAATCCGCCTCCAGGCCAAGGGTCTATCTGAATAAGATTTAAATCTTTAATGCCTCTTTTTGCGAGAGCCTTTTGATAATTGGAATCCTCTAAAGTAAGTTGAATTGCTGAAAAAATTTCTCCCAAGGTATAGGTCGGGCCTGCATGACTTGAAATTGGTTCTTCATTTAAGAGTTTTTTATTTGAAAGATTTATTTCCGCCTCAAATCCGTTAGAGTTTTTATCCACTCCTACGATCTTTACGATTCGATCTAAAGTACTTTTTTCTTTAAGTGTTTTTTTATCAGGCTCTTCTAAATTTATGTAACTAAAGGAAGAATTTTCATGGTCAATTTTGCTTTCCTTAAGAATTGATACAGCATCATTTATCTCTGAAGCGGATAACATACTCAGAGGGTGGTTACTTTTTGTCATAAAGAAAAGTATATAAGATTAAAACCTAAAAATTATTTATGTTTTGTAGCTTGATGGGCTATGGAATCCTTTGGAAAAGAACCTCTTATGATGGTGGCACGTTTAAGAATTTCATCATATTTCGTACATTCAAATTCTCTAAACTTCATATAATCTCTTAGCATATCTTTTATATTAAAACTTACTGGCGCTCGATAAATTAAAAAACATGCGTCAAATTCCGTCAGTTCTTTAAACTTAATTGTCTCAATCATTATGGGCTTCTTAGCTTTTTCTTCCGACTTAGCTTTTTCTTCCGACGTAAATACGGAAAAGCTTATGATAAAGGTTGCTAAGAAGAATAATTTTTTCAAAAACATTTCATTATCAATTTTAAATTACCAGAGATACGAGTCAATAGGATTATATTGCATGTTGAAAGCCTTCATAAACGATTTAAAGCGAGTCTGTTGAATTTTGTATCATTTTTGTAAGTGGCTTCAAATGCATAGAAACATCCGATCCAAATAATTCTTCAACATCTCCAATCTCTTTTTCCCCATAAAAATTGAGAATACCCTTTTTGTAACTTTCTCGCTCTTTGAGCTTATTCCAATAGGCTTTCAGATTTGGTAATTCGTCCATTTCTAACAGACTATCTAGCCTTATATCTATAAGACGATGAAAACAACACATAAGGTTGATGTCTATATGCGTAAACTTACCTAAAAAAAATGGTCCTGATTTTTTCAAATGTTTTTCTATATCTAGGAGACTATTTACTAAAACTTTGTAACAACTTTCTGCGACTGGTTTTTAAATATTGAAAAATTTCATAATAAGAAAGAAACGGCCTCTATCTCTTAGGGGGTGTTTCCAATAAACTTTTATTGCCTGAAAAAAAGACAAATATTTTTTGACCATGAAATTAATAAGTATTACCGAAAAAGGAGGTATTGCGGTTCCTAAAGTTTTCCCTAAAGGCACACCGTCAGTTAAAGTAGTATCGGCTACCCAAGCGTTCAATAAATCTTGATCTACGTCATCTGGCCATAAGTCAACATCTATTTCTCCTGAAAGCTCATTGAGTCTTTTTATGATGTTTGTACTTTCGGTCACTATTTCGCCATCGATTTCCAAGGAGGGCACAATTCCTTTTGGGTTTACTGCCAAGTACTCAAGGGAAAGATTCTCCGCTTCAGGATATTGATCACAAAGTTTTATCGGCTTGCTCTCATAAGATAGTCCTTTCTCTGCCATTGCCACACGTACCATTTGACTACACAAAGACCACCTAGCGTGATAAAGCTTGAGTTTCATTTTTTGAAATCTTCTGGAAAATATGTGATTAAATTTTCTCGAACCAATTTGGTCCAGATTTTGTAGCCCTCTTCATTCATATGAAGCATATCTTCTGTATATAGCTCAGGCCTTGGTCTTTTATCTTCAGAAAGCATGGGTGGAGAGACATCAATGAAAACTAAATTTTCTTCCTTATCGGCTAAAAAGTTAACTGCCTCGTTCCATTCTATTTGTCTTTGTCTTTGGTCGAAGCGACTTGGCGAAGGTTGAATGCTAATTGTAAAAAAAATGGTATTCGGCAGCCTTTCTCTTACAGAAAAATAAAAGTTTTTAAATTCAGAAAAAACATCTTCTGGAGAATTCCAACCATTTATATCATTTGTACCGCAGAAAAAAACAATTGCCTTAGGCTCATATGGAAAAACAATTTTATCCTTATGGCGATTAATGTGTTTGGTATGCGCTCCCCCAAAACCACGATTTATTATTTTGAGAGGTTTCATATCTTCTTCTAAAGTTTTCCATAGCCTAATAGAAGAACTTCCTATAAATAAAAATGCATTTTCAGGAGGCGGGTCTATTCTGTCTTGATCAAGAAATTTATCAATATCTTCGTCAAATCCGTCTAACCTGTTGTAACTTCGTATTCTTTTAACCCAGTATTTAACTTCTTCCTCATTTAGCTCATATCCAAGAGCTTTTGCTCCTTCTTTGACTCTATATTCCCAGTATTTTTCGTAAGCAAACCATCCTGAAAGAATAGCGACAAACAAAATGCTCAATAAAATTATAAAACCTCTTTTACTCATTTCTAATTTATGTGCTTAAATAATTTCATATGCTATCAAAAAAAGTTAGGAAATCATGTTAGATAAAATATTTCTTTTCATTTTTGGAATTGAATGGTTTGGTTTCGGTATCTTAGGTCTTTTCTTCCCTGAGATTATTTCCAACTTAATTGGAATAAGCCAAACATCAGACATTTATATCAATGAAACACGAGCTTGGTATTCCTTTTTCACAATACTAGGTTTAATGTCTTTATTTAGTATCTATCGCGTAAGGCTTAGAAAAAAAGTTTACTTAACCTTCAGTATTTTGATGGGTAGTTTTTTAGTAGGCAGATCGATAAGCTTTTTTCTCGATAATAGCTTTGGTACTGGAACGGCTTTAATTTTTGCCAATGAATTGATCGTATTTGTTATTGCTTACTGGAGATACACTAAAAGGGACTTTATTTTCTAATGAAACTTTCTTCAATTATCTTATTCTTAGTTTTTATGGTGGGCTGTGCCAGAGACTCGTCAGATATAGTTGAAACTTCCTATGGAAGTATTCAAGGTTATGAAGAAGATGGAGTTTCTTATTTCCTAGGAATTCCTTTTGCCGAACCGCCAATTGGAGATTTAAGGTGGAAAGCTCCTCAATCTTTAGAAAAATGGGATGGAATTTTAGAAGCAACCAGCTTTGGAGCGGCGTGTATGCAACCTACCAATATTGGAAATTCATTATTTTTGGAACTTATGCTAGATGGCTTTGGGTTAGCTTGGTATGAAAAAGCAATAATTAATTTTTTAGCTTTACTTAATTTTAGCAATGGGACCGAGTATTCTGAAGATTGTTTATTCCTCAATGTAATAGCTCCAAAAGACGCAAAAAATCTTCCCGTGATGTTTTGGATTCACGGTGGAGCGAGTAGATTTGGCTCGGGCGGTGAAGATATCTACAAAACGACAAAGTTCGCAGAAAAAGAAGTAATTTTAGTAACCACGAATTATCGACTAGGCTCATTGGGTTGGTTTGCTCATCCTAAATTATCCGAAGAATCTGAAAATAACGTATCTGGAAACTATGGTTCTTTGGATATGATTGAAGCACTTAAATGGGTACAAAAAAATATTGAAGCTTTTGGGGGTGACCCAAATAATGTGACGATTTTTGGAGAATCTGCTGGGGGACAGGCCGTTGGGACACTGCTTGCATCTCCGTTCACAAAAGATTTGTTTCATAAGGCCATATCTCAAAGCGGCTCTGGAATTTACACAACTGGCAAACTACGAGATGCTTCTTTTGGAATGTCTGGTGAAGAAAAAGGATTGGCTTTAGCAGAACACTTTGGGGTAGAAAATAATAGTTTGGCTTTAGAAAAATTAAGGAATATACCTGCTACAGAATTTGTACAGCTTTCTGATCCCTTGAAAGATGCGGAGCTGATTGGAAATATGGCTCAAATCGCTGATGGCTATATTTTTCCTTATGAATTTCATGAGGCTTACAAGAATGGATCTACGCACGATGTGCCATACATTACTGGTTTCAACGCAAATGAGGGCACTTCCTTATTTCCATTAATTTTTTCTGAAGAAGTTTTTAAGGAGATCTCAATCTCTGATGATTGGCTTAATGAGTTGTGGCAAGCTATTTTTGTTTCTGGGCCAAAATCTGATCTGCCTAAGGAAGTAATAGATTATGAAAAATCTCTTGGACTAGATCCTTATGATGCTGCAGCTCAAATTTGGGGTGATGTTTATTTTGGAGGCCCAGCATATTTTGCCGCGCAAAAAAGAAGTAAGGATGATTTAGATACTTATTTGTATCTTTTCTCGAGAGCTGTGCCAGCTGACAGACAAACTCTTGGGGCTACTCATGCCTTAGAGCTGGCCTATCTTTTTGGGAGCTTTTTCCCTTTTGTCGCTAGGAACGAATGGGATGATAGGCTCAGTGAAATAATGATTTCCGACTGGACTAATTTTGCAAAATTTGGAGAACCAAGAGGAAATTGGCCAAAATTTTCTCAATCTAAACCAATTGCTAAGATTTATGGAGATAAAGTTTATGAAGGCAAATTGGATAATTCAGAAGTATTTGAAGCTTTAGCTGAAAACATCGATCAAAACTTATGATTGCCCAGAAGAAGTTATTCAATTGAACAAGCAGAGAAAGAATATTATTTTTTATTAAAGATTTTCCTTAAAAAAGTTAACAGCATCTTTCTGACACTGTCTTCTAATTGTCCAGTCTCCTCCGGTACTAGCGCCAAAGTGAATTTCACCTGATTCAAAAATTGTCAGCCTATCTTCGGGTTGGTTCATCCCTAATTTTTCTCCTGAATCGGTTTCATAAGTCATATTTCCGTCTTTGGAAACGGTACAGAACTTTTCTGAAACGGCAATCGCATCTGGCCAATGAGTGACAGGGTTAATTGAGTCGAAACTATGTTCTCCACCAGGGTAAGAGATTACTGAAGAATTGCCTCCAAAAGAATTTACTATGTCTGACATTTGGTGAACAAGAGACGCAGGAGTGTAATTGTCACTCTCGCCAACTAAATTTAAAATCGGTCCACTGTTCCATCGGTTTTCTTCAGGCTTAATGTATGTGGCAGGATAAAAAGGCAAACAACATTTGAATCTTTCACCATTGGGAGCTAATTTTTCAGCTAAAGGCTCCCAAAACGAATAAAAACTTACTGTCCCGCCTAAACTCCAACCGGTAATACCAATTCTTGAAGGGTCAATATCTGGGTGTCTAGATACGATTTTAAGAGCCTCGAAAGTATCTACCATCATCATAGCCGCAGTGACAGACATCTGATCTTCAACAGTTGATGCAACGCCTCGCGAGTCAAAGCTATGTACTCTGAAAATTGCAAACCCTGCTTCTAAAAAATTTAATATGTGCTCATGATGGTGCCCTGCCCAATTGTCACTGCCGTGAACACAAAATATAACTGGAAACGGTCCTTTGCCTTTTTCGGGAAATATCAACCAACCTTGTGCATCGATTTGAGGTGCTTTATCCAGCTCATTTAAAATATGATAGAACTCGAAAGGATTAGATGATTTGTATTCTAAATATCCTTGCTGACCGCTTTTAAACTCTATAGTTTCATTCATTATAAAATAAGAACAATTCCCATCTCCCTTGAGAAGTATTAGAGAAGTTTGGCATAATAATCTACCTTTTTTAAATAATTTTTAATTCTGGATTAAATTTTGAACAATAACCTGCCAATCGACGAACTATTAAAAATTGCCGTTAATAGTAAAGAAGGTGTCATTGCGAGTAATGGTGCACTAGTCGTTACTACAGGAAAAAGGACGGGTAGGAGTCCAGCAGATAAATTCATAGTCGATGACGAAATTACTCACGATGCCGTCAATTGGAATGCTGATAGTCAGCCAATAGAACCTGAAAAATTCTCTAAACTTTGGCAAGAATCTGAAGATTACGTAAAAGGAAAAAATATTTTCACTGCCGACATGCATGTTGGTGCAAGTGAAGAACACTATCAGCCGGTTCATGTTGAAAATGAATTAGCTTGGCATAATGTTTTTTGTCAAAGTTTATTCATAAAACCAAGCTCATTTAATCCTGCAAAAAAAGATGTATGGACTTTGAGGTCTCTACCAAACTTTGAGTGTAAACCTGAGCTACACGGCACAAACTCAGATGGCGCTATCATGGTCAATTTCACTGAAAAGAAAGTCCTGATTCTTGGAATTGCATATGCCGGAGAAATGAAAAAGTCTATGTTTGGCGTAATGAATTTCATCTTGCCAGACGTAGATGTGTTGCCCATGCACTGTGCTGCCAATGCTGGAGCAAATGGAGATGTATCTTTATTCTTTGGTTTATCAGGCACAGGAAAAACTACTCTTTCTGCTGATCCGGAAAGATGGCTCATCGGAGATGACGAACATGGTTGGGGAAATGGCATAGTCTTCAATATTGAAGGTGGTTGCTATGCCAAGACTGTTGATTTATCTCAAAAAAATGAACCTGTCATATGGAATGCTATAAAACATGGCTCAGTTGTTGAAAATGTTATCTTTAACCCTTCTACTTTGGAAATTGACTATACCGATCAAACTCTCACTGAAAATACCCGAGCAGTTTACCCTTTAAGTCATGTGGATCAACACCTAGAGAAAAATTATGGTGGAGAGCCTCAAAACATAATTTTTCTTACCTGCGATTTAACAGGCGTCATGCCACCAGTTTCGATTTTGTCTAAAGAGGCTGCTGCCTATCATTTTCTTAGTGGTTACACGGCTAAAGTAGGTTCTACAGAATTAGGCTCGTCATCTGACATCGACTCTACTTTTTCAAACTGTTATGGTGCTCCCTTTTTCCCAAGACCTGCTAAGGTTTACGCAGAATTACTAATAAAAAGAATAGAGGAATTTGGCAGCAAGGTTTTTATCGTTAATTCTGGATGGACTGGTGGGCCTTATGGAGTTGGAAAGCGCTTTGACATCCCTGTTACCAGAGCGGTTATTAAAGCCATACAAGATGGCTCTATAAATGATGTTGAAACTGAAAAACTGGAAATAATGAATGTGGAAGTACCTACAAAGCTTAATGATGTTGACACGAAGCTTTTAAACCCAGCTGAAACGTGGTCTAGTAAGATCGATTATGATAAGGCGGCAAGAGAATTAGCAGCCAAATTTAAGGAAAATATAGATAAGTTCGATATCTCAGACAAAATTAGACAGGCTGGGCCAATTATCTAAAAAATTTATGACAAGGTCTTTGGGAGAGGCCTTATCGCTTCTAGCCGATAAGGGTA
This sequence comes from Gammaproteobacteria bacterium, assembly GCA_019652555.1. Lineage (GTDB taxonomy): Bacteria > Pseudomonadota > Gammaproteobacteria > Magnimaribacterales > AG-339-G14 > MEDG-81. The sequence goes on from BPAJ01000002.1 coordinate 53,056, forward strand.
ATATAAACCTAGAAAATTCAATTTCTCGGGGAATTGAAAAAGAATCCCTTAGGGTCTCGAAAAATAACACCATTTCTAGCGCTGATCACCCTCCCTCCTTAGGTTCGGCTCTTACAAATAAATACATCACAACAGATTTTTCTGAAGCCTTGTTAGAGTTAATAACGCCTACTCATTCCTCAGTAGAAGATGCCCTTAAAAATCTAGAAGAAATATGTAAATTTGTTGTTGAGAAAACTTCTGAAACTATTTGGCCAAGCAGTATCCCATGTAAGATAGAGAATGAAGATTCCATCAGGCTGGCTGATTATGGGACCTCAAATTCTGGGCTTCTTAAAACTTTGTACAGATCAGGTTTAAGCTATAGATATGGCTCGATGATGCAAACAGTCTCTGGCATCCACTATAACTTTTCTTTCAGTGATGGATTCTTCGAAACCTTAAAGGGCAATGAAGACCTTCAGAGCTTTAAGAATAAAACTTATCTCAGTCTCATAAGAAATTTTAGACGAAATGCTTGGATGATCCTTTATCTTTTTGGCTCGAGTCCAGTTGTACCGAAAACATTTATTACTAACAGAGAAAACTTCCTTGAAGATTTAAATGAAGAAGATTTGTTTTTAGAGTATGCGACTTGTCTAAGAATGAGCGAACTGGGCTATATGTCCAAGGCACAGGATAATCTTTATATTGCTTACAACAACATAGATGAGTATTTGAAAGATTTAAAACACGCGCTGACCAAAGAACATAAAAGGTATGGCGAAGTTGGTGTGCTTAAAGATGGCAAAAGAATACAAATAAATACGTCTATCATTCAAATTGAAAATGAATATTACAGCTCAATTAGGCCTAAGAGAGTAACTCCACCAGGTGAAAGGCCTTTAAATATTTTAAGAGCTGAAGGTATAGATTATGTAGAGATTCGAGCATTGGATAATAATTCCTTTTTACCAAGCGGTATCGATGAAGATACAAGTTATTTTTTAGAAGCCTATCTTATTGGCTGTTTTTTTGGCGAGGATAAAAAATCTAGTCAAGATGAAATTAAAGAGCTTCTAGTGAATTGGGAAAATGTGGTAAAAGAAGGAAGAAACCCAGATCTGAAAATTTTAAAGAATAAAGAAAAAATAACTGTTAAAGATTCAGGAATGAAAGTTATAGATTATTTAAGAGAAGTTTTTGAGCAAATGCCCTCTGAAATGAGTGGCTATGTTGAAAAAGTTATGAAATCTTTGAATAAGCAAGAAGAAAAATTGAATGACTCTTCTCTTACCCCCTCAGGTCGTATTGTTTCTGAATTACAAAATAATAATAAATCTTGGGAAGAGCTTAATTTAGAGCTTGCTGGAGAACATTCTCAATCTTTTAAAAGAATTGAAACAGACCTAGATTATCTTTCAAGAGAAGCAAAAAGTTCTTTAGAAAAGTTCTATGAGTTAGGAGACCATCAAGAAGAAGAGTTTGAGGTTTATCTTGATAAATTTGTGAACGATATATAAGGTTTATTTTTATAAAAAATAATTAATTTGGTATTAGGAGAAATATGAAAGCATACGTTTGTAGAGAATTCGGTCCCGTAGATTCACATAAGGTTGAGGAAGTAGAAGATCCCAGAGCAGAGCCAGGAATGGTTGTGATTGATGTCAAAGCTGCTGGAGTGAGTTTTCCGGATGTTTTGATTGTGCAAGGAAAATATCAGTTTCAGCCTCCCTTTCCTTTCTCTCCAGGTGGTGAAATTGCAGGAGTAATTTCTGAGGTAGGTGAAGGTGTTGCTGATTGGAAAGAAGGAGATCGAGTGATTGCAATGGTAGGTAATGGCGGGATAGCGGAAAAAACGTCTGCTTACGCAGCAACTTTAATGCCTTTACCTGAATCGATGGATTTCAAAGATGGAGCTGCTTTTCCTCTTAACTATGGAACAACTTACTATGCTTTGAAACAAAGAGGAGAATTAAAAAAAGGTGAGACTCTTTTGGTAACTGGTGCAGGAGGCGGGGTTGGTACAACTGCTATAGAAATTGGCAAAGCGATGGGTGCAAGAGTAATAGCAGCTGCTAGTAATCAGGAAAAATTGGATATAGCTAAAAGATTGGGTGCTGACGAAATAGTGAACTATGGAGATGGAGAGCTTAAAGAAAAAGTAAAAGAATTAACTGATGGGTTGGGTGCGGACGTAATCTACGATGCTGTTGGTGGAGACATATTTTTGCAGTGCATGAGATGTATAAATTGGAAAGGCAGAGTATTGGTTATAGGTTTTCCTGCAGGGATTCCTAAAGTTCCGACTAATCTAGCCCTTTTAAAAGGTTGTTCAATAGTAGGTGTTTTCTGGGGAAGTTTTACAGGTAGAGAGCCTGAAGAAAATAACAAAAACTTTGATGAGCTCTTTGCTTTACATGCAGAAGGTAAGTTGAAGCCTGAAATTACAAAAAGCTACTCGCTTGATGAAGCAGTTGCGGCAATAAAGTCTTTAGAGGATAGAACTGCCACTGGAAAAGTAGTAATCGAGATTTAAACAAGAGGAGGTTAATCCTCCTCTTATTTAATAATTTTTAACTATTTTTAGGTCCCCATATTCCAACGAGAATTATCAATAAAACCGATAACCACCATATAGCGCCTATTGGATCTGTAAAAAAGGAATACTCAGGTAAAGTGTCTCCATTATCAGAAACAAATCTTTCTGCTCCGGCTGAAATTTCTACTCCACTCTTTTTTAGTTCAGAAAGCGTATAAGATGCGTTCTTATTAAGTAAGTCAGTAAAATTAGCAATATTATAACCAGGCCAGACTACTCCTAAACCAAATACCGTACCTATTACTTTTGATAAGAGATTTCCTCCTGATTCGTTTATTGATTTAGAGACTCTAAACGCAACCCAAATTAAAAAAGCAGTTGCTGCAAAAAATATTGCTGCCCCCATAAACTGGACTGCTAAAAGCATCCACACTTGATATTCATCCATATTTTTCTCCCAAAAAAATTAATAAGAATAATTCTCATTAAATATATCTTATTTTTTTATTTTTTTTGTTAAAAAGGTGAAAATTTTTAGTTGAAAGCTACAATGCTTTCAAGAACTTCTGCCATTTTTTCTGGGGTGTGGGGCGACTTGAAGAATCCAAAATAATTACCATTTGGATCTATTACAGCAAGATTCATACTGTGATCCATATCATAATTAGAATTATCAGAGCCTATCACTGGTACAAAAGGCAAGGTTAAATCCGTAGCCAACTTATAAATAACTTCAATATCTCCAGTAATTCCAGTGAAATCGGGATTAAAAGCTTTTGCATATTCTTGCATCTTTTCTGGAGTATCGCGATCTGGATCAACAGATATCATTCTAAAATTTACTTTTGAGGATGCTTCTTCTGACAAATTGCTATTTGCCATTGCCATTTTTTTCATCGTCATGGGGCACATGTCAGGGCAAGATGCAAAGCCTAAAAATAATACGTCCCAAGCACCAATCAAATCATTATTTGAAAACTCAGTATCTCCTTCAATAAGCTCAAAATTATTGATTTGTCTGGTCCTAACTAATTTATAAAATCCTATTTGTTTGTATTCTTCTGCGGTAAGTTCTTTCGGCGAAATAGTTGAGTAAACGAAAAGTCCTGCAACCATCGATACAATGAGGAGACAAGAAGCAACGGTTATTCTTATGGATTTATTATTGCTCATAGTTGAATTGGGATTAATTTATCAAGGGCCATACAAATAAACAATATTGTTAAAAAAACAATAGAGTAAAGAAATAAGGGCAAAGCTAATCTGTTGCTTTTATCAAAAATCAGTGCAATTGCTAGACCAATGAAGGCAGCATTTAAGACTGTTGCGCTTATGAAATAAAACCCACCAAGATAGCCGGTTGCAAAAGGAAATATTGAAATCACAGCTAACAAAACTGAGTAAAGTGCAATTTGTAATTTTGTATACTCGGTTCCTTTTATAACTGGCATCATTGGGACCTTTGCTGCAATGTAGTCTTCTTTTCTGTTAATAGACAGAGCCCAAAAGTGAGGTGGCGTCCAAATAAAAATAATTAAGACCATTAATAAAGGGAGAGCGTCTATAGAATTGGTTATTGCCGTCCACCCAAGAAGTGGAGGCATTGCGCCAGCAATACCGCCAATAACAATATTTTGCGTACCGGCAAACTTAAGAATTTTCGTATAAAAGAAAGAATAAAAAGCCCAAGTAAGCAAAGTCAGCAAGAGAGTCAAAACATTGTTGAAAATTAATAAGAGTATCGTTCCAGAGGCTAACAAGATTCCCGAAAATACTTTTGCGCTAGTAGCTGAAATTTCTCCTTTAACTAAAGGTCTGTTCTTGGTTCTTGCCATCTTGCTATCAATTTCAACGTCTAAAATTTGGTTGATGACTGCACTTGAAGAGGCAATTAAGGCTATACCAAAAAGACCGAAGATGACTTTAGATAAGTCTCCAGCAAAACCATCTGCTAAAAACATTGCAGTTGCTGCAGTTAATACCAACAAATAAATTATGGAGGGTTTGGTAAGCTTTAAGTATCCAGATATTGGAAACTTTTGAGATTGAGAAATTGCTTCAGTATTCACGAGACCTTAACCTAGCATACGATAATCCCAACAATAGGAAAAGAGCTCCAAGATTATGTGCAATCGCGACGTAAAGCGGAAGTCTATAAATGATGTTTGATATACCTAAGGCAAGTTGGAGAAAAAGCAAGCCACCAATTAGACCAGAAACAAAATAATTTTTTTCTTTCGCGAATAAATATGCCAAAAATAAAAAATACAAAGTCACAATTAATGCACCAAATCTATGTACCAGATGAATTGCAACCCTTGATTGGTGATCCAACTGACCGCCTAAATAATCAGGGCCTATTCTTTGAGCAAAATTTAGGCCCTTAACATAGTCTGCATCAGGCAGAATTTGTCCTTTGCAAAGAGGAAAATCTGAACAAGCCAAAGCTGCATAATTAGAACTAAGCCAAACTCCGAGGATTATTTGAATAATCAAGATTGGGAAAGCTATATTTAAAATCCTAAGAGTACTCTTGGATACAGAAAAATAATTGATGTTGCCTAAATTTATTTCTTTTAATTTCAGATAAGTTAAAAAGAGCAAGGTGGTGGTCGCAAAACCTCCAAGTAAATGTGCAGTAACAACCTGAGGCCATAATTTTAAACTTACTGTGAAATAGCCAAGTAATGATTGAAACAAAACGAGTGCTGTCATGGTTGAAGTTATTTTGACAATGAAGGAGTTTCGAGGTTTGGAAAAAACCGCATAAAGAAAAAGTCCAATAATCAAGAGACCCAAAGAACCGGCAAAATATCTATGCACCACTTCCGGAACTGCTTTTTCAATTTCAAATTTTCTTTCTGGATAAAGTTCGTTGGCTAAAGATATTTCCGTTTCTGACATAGGCCAAATGGCAAAACCATAACAGCCAGGCCAGTCTGGGCAACCTAAACCTGCATCAACTAGTCTTGTCCAAGCACCAAGCCCCACTACAGTGAAAGCCAGAAAAATGCCAAGCAAAGCGATTAATTGTATTCTTTTTAAATTAGCCAATTTTTGATGCTCTCAATAATTTTTTAATATCCGATAAGATTTTTTTTGGATCTATGTCTCCTTGATAAGACAAAATAATATTTCCCAGAGGATCTGCCAGGAAAAAACCAGGCTGAACGAATGGATTTATGCCAGCTTCAATCATTTTTTGTTTTAAGAGATCTAAATTCTTTGCAGATATGGGAGTCAAGTTGGTTTCGTCTTGAAAAAGTTTTTTTATCTTTTCATTTGTATTTGATGAGGCAACATAAAAGCGCTTTACCCTATCTTTTTCTCTGCCGATTGCAGTATTAATTTGTCTGGAAAAATAAAAGGCTTCCAAGCAAGCTTCATTGCAACGCTCATCTATGAAGTGGATGATCATCCACTTTCTTTCCATCGAATCTATATTTAGCGGTTGATAATCCAATTCAAGTTCCAAGCTACCGAGGTCAACCGGCGGATTTATCATGGTTCCATAATTAACCGTTGCTTTGGGTCCAAGGCCTGCGTAATACCAAAAGGTAGACAAAGAGATAACCAAAAATGGCGTCCCAAAGATTATCATTGCTATAAGAAAGCCTTTGTTTTTCATGTCGCCTGCTTTTTTCTAAATAAATAATAACCACCGAATAAAACTACTAGAGCTAGGGCGAACCACTGGATGGCGTAACCAAAATGCCTAGTTGATTTCAATGAGGTTGGTCGCCAAATAGGCTCCAAACTTAAATTCGATAAGGCAGAGAGTTCAAATACATAAGGTAAAAACTTATAGCCACTTAAATCTTCCATCAATTCTTTATCCAATCCTTGAATAATAAAGTTGTTTGCAATTTGTTTTGCCTGATCTTCTAATACGAAGTCTTTTGAAAAAGGTCTTATCATTCCATCTAGTTTTAAATTTGTTTGAGGCAAAGAAAGCTCTGGTAAAGAATCTCTTTGATCAGATTCTATCCAGCCTCTAGAAACGAGTATTTTTTTACTGTCAGCTAAAGTAAATGGCGAAAAAACCACATATCCAGCTTTGCCGTTAAGTGTTTTATTATCCACAAAAAAATTTTTTTTACCGAAAATCCCAGAAATTTGTATATTCCTATAATATAAATTTTGATTGAGCTCGCCTGGGTTTGTTTCGACTGGCAAAGATTGTCTCTGAGAAAAAGTATTTTCTAATGCCTTTTTGTCATAGCCTCTGTCTATTTGCCAAATACCAAGAGATAATGATCCTATAAAAACAACGAGAAAAATCAACAAAATCAAATATTCAGAAACTTTCATAACCAATGCTTAAATTCATAATCGCAGTCCTCGCCCTTGCCATGCTGGTAAGCCTTTTTTCAAGCGCGTTTTTTCTTTTGAAAGACAAAGGCAATACCTCTAGGGCGATTTATACTTTACGAGTAAGAGTTACTATAGCGATGCTGCTTTTATTGACTATTGGATACGGTCTATACACAGGTCAACTTGGTCTTAACTCCCCTTGGGGTTAAAACACATAAACTACTAGTACCAATAAGATCCAAACAACATCCACAAAATGCCAATACCAAGATCCGGCGGCTAAGCCAAAGTGATCGTGTTCAGAAAAAGCGCCGCCAAAGCCACGTATGGTCATGATTGTTAGGATGATTGCTCCTAAGCAAACATGAAAACCATGAAATCCAGTAAGCAAAAAGAACGTTGTGCCATAAATACCGGCGCCTAAGGTTAAACCCATGTGTGCATAGGCTTCGTAATACTCCAAGCCTTGCAAGAAGACAAAAATAAAACCTAAGGAAATGGTTACCACCATCCAGCTTTTAAAGGCTGCTCGTTTGCCTTTTTTAAGTGCTGCCTCAGCTAAGGCAATGGTTCCGCTTGAAGTCACCAAACACAAAGTATTCCAGAAAGGCAACCAAGTATGCAGTTTGGTTATCCCTGGCATGTTCATGTTTTTTTCAGCTCCAGGAAAAGTTTCGTTGTCAGGAGTTACCATGACCGGCCAAGTTGCTTCGAAGGCTGGCCACAAAATATTCGTTATCGCTTTTTCGCCTTCCCCACCGAGCCACGGCACAGAAAACATTCTGACATAGCCAAGTGCTAGGAAAAATGCAAAGAAAAACATGACTTCAGAAAAAATAAACCAAGCCATGCCCCAAACAAAAGATTGGTTGAGCTGATCGCTATACATGCCTTTGTTGTTTTCATTGATTACATTGCTGAACCAAACAAACATTACTCCCCAAATAACAGCAAAAGAAGTCATAAGAAGGATATAAGAATTTGAACTTTCTTTGCCCAAATCATTAATCGTACTACCCGCGCCCAATACGAAAAGAAGCAAGCCAAAAGCCATGAAAATTGGCAGCTTGCTGCTTTCAGGTACGTAATAAGAAGAATCTGAACTCATATTAGTTGCTCGCTTGTTTCGTCATTTGATCTTTTGTAATGTCGAACAAAGTATACCCCAAAGCCAAAGAAGAAATATCTGCTGGCAAATCAGGATCAATGACAAATTTCAAAGGGATCGAAATGCTCTCACCGGGCTCAAGGTATTGTTGCTCAAAACAGAAACACTCGGTTTTGTGAAAATATTGCGCCCCCTTGCCTGGAGAAACGCTGGGAATTGCTTGAGCAATCATTGGCTTATCGGTGGTGTTGGTAAAAACATAAGACATTAAATTTTGCTCGCCAGTCTTCACTTTCATTTGAGATCTGTCTGAATCAAAAAACCATGGCATGCCATTGTTGTTGGTAGTAGTAAAGGTAATTTTGATTTCACGGTTACCAATATCCTCATACTCGGAAAAAGTAGGTCCAGTGACTTTTCCATTCAGTCCTGTGATTTCACAAAACACGTCATAAATTGGTACCAAGGCAAAACCAAACAAAAACATTCCAACCGTTGCTAAAAAAAGTTTTGAAACGCTTTTTTTAATACTGCTCATTTTAGCCTTTAGCTTCTCCAGCCTCTAAGTTAGGAGGAGTTTCAAAGGTATGGTAAGCAGGCGGTGAATCTAAAGTCCACTCAAGACCTTGTGCGCCTTCCCATACTTGACCAGTAGCTTTTTTGCCGTAAAAGATTGCTTTCAGAACTACATATAAAAAGAGTAGCTGTGACAATCCAAACAAAAACGCTCCAACACTAACTATCATGTTGTAGTCAGCAAATTGCATAGCGTAATCTGGAATTCTTCTTGGCATGCCGGCAAGGCCTACAAAATGCATTGGGAAGAAAGTTAAATTTACTGACACAAAAGATAACCAGAAGTGAGTCTTGCCCATAAATTCGTCGTACATGTAACCAGTCCATTTTGGTAACCAATAATATACAGCAGCAATGATTGAGAATAAGGCTCCTGGGACTAATACATAATGGAAGTGAGCGACAACAAAATAAGTATCATGGTATTGAAAATCTGCTGGAGCAATTGCCAACATCAAACCTGATAAACCACCAATGGTGAACAACGCCACAAATGCGATTGCAAAAAGCATTGGTGTTTCAAAAGTTAGCGAACCTTTGAACATAGTAGAAAGCCAGTTGAAAACTTTAACTCCAGTTGGAATTGCAATTAGCATGGTGGAGTACATAAAGAATAGTTCTCCAGCTATTGGCATTCCAACAGTAAACATATGATGTGCCCAAACTACAAAAGATAGTAACGCAATTGAGGCTATCGCATAGACCATGGAGTCGTATCCAAAAATAGGTTTTCTAGAAAAAGTTTCAATAATATGAGACACAATTCCAAAAGCTGGCAAGATCATGATGTAGACCTCAGGGTGACCGAAGAACCAGAATATGTGTTGGAATAAAACTGGATCACCTCCACCACCGGCTTTAAAGAAACTGGTGCCAAAATGGATGTCCATCAACATCATTGTTACTGCTCCAGCAAGAACCGGCATCACTGCTATTAATAAGTAAGCAGTAATTAACCAAGACCATACGAAAAGAGGCATTTTCATAAGAGTCATGCCTGGTGCTCTCATATTCAAAATTGTGGTTATCACGTTGATTGAACCCATGATGGAAGAAGCTCCCATAATGTGCACAGCAAAAATAAAGTAAGTTACTGTGGGTGGTGCATATTCAGTTGATAAAGGCGCATAAAAAGTCCAGCCAAAGTTTGGCGCTCCTCCTTCCATAAAGAAAGTAGCAAGTAAAACTCCAAAAGCAGCAGGTAAAATCCAAAAGCTTAAGTTATTCAATCTTGGCAGAGCCATATCCGGCGCACCAATTTGCATTGGAATTAACCAATTAGCCAGACCAACAAAAGCAGGCATGATTACACCAAATACCATGATCAATCCATGATTGGTGACCATTTGGTTATAAAATTCTGGGGAAACAATCTGACTTCCAGGCTCAAAAAGCTCAGCCCTAATGACCATAGCCATTGCTCCACCAATGAAAAGCATGATGAAACTGAACCACAAGTATAGTGAACCAATGTCCTTATGGTTAGTGGTGTAAAGCCAACGGGTTATGCCCTTGGCTGGACCATGGTGATGATCGTCGTGATGTCCTTCTATTACTGCGCTCATTTTTTAAAGCTCCTTTTTATAGTTTGTTATTTTTATAATCTAAAATTTCTTTAGGCACGACAATTTCGCCGTCGCCTCCAGCGTCATTACCCCATGCCTTTCGGGTGTAAGTAATTACTGCTGCAATTTCTACTTCGGTAAGTTGTTCTGCATAAGATTGCATCGCTGCACCTTGAACACCTTCCATTAAAATCTCTACTTGTCTGCCTTTATCGTTCATGACAATTTCACTACCCGCTAGGGCTGGGAAAACTGGCGGAATACCCGCACCGTTAACTTGGTGACAAGCCACGCAATTTTTTAAGTAGACTTCTTCACCTATCGCAAATAGCTCATCTGTTTCCCAAAGTTTTTCTGTGAGAAGAGCTTGTTGGGCTTTCAAGTCTCTTTTTCCTTGAATGAAATCTTTGTATTCAGAATCCGATACAGCTTTCACTACAATCGGCATATACCCATGGTAAACCCCACATAGCTCAGTACATTGCCCACGATATACGCCAGGCTCATCAACATAAGTCCAAGCGGTATTAATAAATCCCGGAATGGCATCTTGCTTCACGGCAAAATCTGGAACCCACCAAGAATGGATCACGTCGTTGGCAGTGATTAAAAATCTTACTCTTTTGTTGACCGGAATAACCAAAGGCTCGTCGACCTCCAAAAGATAGTTCTCCGTTTTGGGTGCAATGTTGTTTCTTGCATCGAGAGAAGTCAGGAGGTTACTGAAAAAACTCACCTCATCTTCCATATACTCATACTGCCACTTCCACTGATGACCGGTGATCAGAATGTTGATGTCACCCTCTTCGTCATCGTAAGCCTTGATCATGGTGGTAGTAGCAGGAATTGCCATACCGACCAAAATGACCGCAAACAATATTGTCCAGGTCAGTTCTAGTTTTGGATTGTCATCAAAATCAGCAGGTTCAACGCCTTCTTTCTTACGATACTTGATAATAAGGAAAACCATGAAGCCCAAAACCAATGCGCCAATGACGACACAAATCCAAAAAATGGTCATGTGTAAGCCAAAGATTTCTTGGGCAATGGCGTTAACGCCAGGGGTCATATTGATGTCGTCCCAGGCCGAAAAAGACAGAGGCGCTAAGAACAATGCCGTGAGGCACAGAATAAGTTTTTTCAAATACATCTCAAAAAGTTTTTTTGTGGGCGTTACGTGCAAGAATTATATATGAATAAGCCTTAATCAATAGGCTTTTCCAGCAATCTAGAAGTATCTGGAATAAGATTAGTCCATAATCTAAATGACTCTGCGCCCTGCTCAACCAGCATGCCCCAGCCATCCGATACTTTTTCAGCTCCAGCTGCTAAGGCATCCTGCATAAAGGCTGTCTTTTTAGCAGAATAAAAGAGATCGTATGCTAGCTTTGTCCCTGTAAATAAGGCTTTTGGAAGCCCTATGGATTCTCCAGCTTGCGTTGAAATTGAAGTTGAGTTGATAACAAGATCATAGGAATCATCCAACAAAAAGTCATCTGAAAGGTCTCCAGCTTCAAATATTGTGTTCTTTTCTTTTAGATTAACCTTTGCTTCTAAATCTTGTCTTAATAAAAGAGCTTTGCTTTCAGTTCTATTAGCCACTTTCAGCTTCGCTGGTTTTTTTTCGATAATGGAAGGAATAATTCCACGAGCAGCTCCTCCAGCTCCCAAAATCAATATTTTCTTATCCTTTAAAGAGACTTTTAAATTTTCTTCTAGATCTTTTATTAGACCAAATCCATCGGTGCAGTCTGCAAACAACTTTTCATCTTTCGCATAAATAACATTGCATGCTGAGGCAAGTCTGGCCCGATCAGAAATTTCATCTGCATAATTTAAAGCCGCTTCTTTAAGTGGTAGTGTTATGGAAACACCTTTGCCACCATCCTTAAAAAAGTCAGCAAGCCATGTTTCTAAAGTTTCTGGTGTAACTTCATCTTTTCTGAATTCAATTTTTGCATCAAATTGATTGGCAAAGTCTTGATGAATCTCCGGAGACTTTGAGTGACCAATTGGCTTACCTATTACAGCAAGTTTCAATTTCTTATCCATTCATCAGTTATTAAGTTTTGTATTGGGGTAGGTTTATCTGCCCCGCCAAGCTCTCCTTCCAATATAGATACCTCATCTCCAAATAAGTTTCTTACCTCATCAGCATTTTTTGCTGGAGGTTCTGATGAAATATTCGCTGAAGTGGAAGTGATAACACTATTTAACTTTTCAGAGAGTTCAATAATTGAAGGATGAACGCTTTGCCTCAAAGCCACAAAGTCGCTGTTACCTTTTATCCAAGATGGAACATTATCGTTTGCTGGAACCAACCAAGTATGAGCTCCAGGCCATTTACTTTTTGTTTTGTTTATCAAATCTTCAGACAAGTGTGATAGGTAGGCATCAAAATGGGAAAAATGTCCTGAAACTAAAATTAAGCCCTTGTCTAATGTTCTTTGTTTAAGAAAACAAATTTTTTTTACATCTTCTTCTGAATTAGGCAGACAGCCTAAACCCCAAACTCCCTCAGTTGGGTATGCGTAAATCATTTTCCTTGATAATTTAGCTTTGAAGCTCCTCGTTTTCCTTTTTTAAAGCCTCTTTTTGCTCTTCTCTGAGGTTTTTTACCTTTTCAGCGAGTTCCTCGTTGCCTGTGGATAACATTTGAGCAGCTAAATATCCTGCATTTATTGCCCCTGCTTTACCAATGGCAACCGTTGCTACTGGAACGCCTTTAGGCATTTGCACAGTAGATAAAAGAGCATCAAATCCATTCAAAGGTCCGCCATCTCCTGGAACGCCAATGACTGGCAAAGTGGTTTTGGAGGCAACATTTCCTGCCAAGTGAGCAGCCAAACCTGCAATGCCGATAAAAACTCTCACTCCATCTGCTATGGCCTCATCTATATGAGCATGCAATAGCTCTGGTGTTCTGTGCGCACTTAAAATATTTATTGTGTATGGAACGTCGAGTGTATCGAGAATTTCTCCCGCAGCTTTTGCTAAATCTAAATCTGATTTTGAACCCATGACAATTGAAACTTTCATTTTTGATCTCCTTAACTAAAATGTTATTTTACAGATGATAAAAATAAATTGAATAACAATCGTGGCAATTAGAAAAATTTTAAAATTTCCTGATCAAGATTTGCGTATTAAAGCAAAGCCTGTCGAAAGTTTTGATGACGAGTTGAAAACTTTAACGGACGATATGTTCGAAACCATGCACTCTGTAAATGGCATTGGTCTGGCTGCAACTCAAATTGGCGTTGCTAAACAAGTAGCTGTTATCGACATCAGTCCAGAAAAAAATGAACCTTTAGTAATCGTCAATCCTGCAATCCAAATTTTGGATCCTTCTAAAACTGAGGATTACGATGAAGGCTGTTTAAGTGTTCCAGGTTTTTTTGAGAAAATTTCTAGACCATCAGATATTAAGCTCACCTATCAAGACCTAAATGGAAAAAAACAAGAAATTAAACCCGAAGGACTATTGACCAAAGTTGTCCAGCATGAACTTGATCACCTCAATGGTCGGCTATTCGTTGATCATATTTCTGAACTGAAAAGAAGAAGAATCCGAAATAAAATTGTCAAACAGAAATAATGAAAATCCTATTTGCTGCTACGCCAAAAATTGCTCTTAAAACTTTAGAAACACTCTACGAATCTGAACACGATTTAGTTGGAGTAATTTGTGCAGAAGAAAAGCGTTCGGGTAGAGGTTTAAAATTTGTTAAAAGTCCAATTAGAGTTTTTGCGGAAGAGAAAAAAATTAAAATTTTTTCATATGATGAAATCAAAGATAGAAAGTTCAGACCTACCTTGGAAAAACTCAATATTGATCTTCTTCTTGTCTTTGCTTTTGGACACATCATTAGTGAAGAACTTTTGAATGTGGCAAAACATGGAAGCTTTAACATTCACACATCTTTATTACCTAAGTACAGAGGTGCTGCACCAATTCAAAGAAGCATAATTAACTGCGACCGAGAAACAGGAATTACATTCATGAAAATGGATGCTGGTCTAGATACGGGTCCAATTGTAACCAGCGTAAAATTTCCTATTGAGGAAGGAACGAATACCGAAGATTTAGAGGAAATTATGAGCGATATTTCATCTAGAAATATACTACAAGTTATTGATTCTATTGAGGAAAATACATTTTCACTTACAGAACAAAATGAAAACGAATCTTCTTATGCTCCTAAAGTAACCAAAGATGAAGCTAGAATAGATTGGACAAAATCAGCGGAAGAAATAGTTGGCAAAATTAACGGTCTTTGTCCTAATCCTTGTGCATTTTCAGAATATAAAAATGAAAGAATTATCATTCACCGTGCAAAAATAAATGCCCTGCCCGCTTCGGATCCTGGAAAAGTTATTAAGGCTGATAAAAACGAATTTTTAGTCTCTGGAATAGATCAGTGTGTCGAAATTAAAGAGCTTGCCAGGCAGAATAAAAAACGAATGGAATACAAAAGTTTCTACAATGGATCAAAAGATTTTTTTAACTCCGATGAAAGCTTTAAATAGTGATAATCAAATTCACAATATTATTTTTCTGAGAGTATAATTTTTATTGGAGTAATAATTGAACATCTTAATTTTAGGTGCCGGCCAAGTTGGATCAGAATTAACCGAAATTCTATCCGAAGATGGTCACAGCATAACCCTCGTCGATCTTAACGAAGAAAAACTCGAAAAAGAGTCGGAACAACACGATATTAAAATTGTGTGTGGTAATTGTTGCTATCCACAAACTCTCGAAGACGCAAATATTCAAGATACAGAGTTAGCTATTGCCATGACCGAATATGATGAAGTTAATTTGGTTGCCTGTCAGATGATTAAACATCTCAATAAGAAAACTAGAACAATGGCTCGAATTCGAGCTAGAGAATATCTTAAAGGCAAGGGTAGTCAGATTTTTGAAAATGGGGAATATTCGATTGACGTTTTAATTTCTCCAGAGACTCTTATCACGGAATACATTTCAAAATTGGTTCAGCTTCCAGGAGCTCTTCAAGTTTTAGATTTTGGTGATGGACGAGCTTCGATGGTGAGTGTAAAAGCTGTTGAAGGAGCCCCAATTACTGGTCATAAAGTTTCAGAACTAAGAGAGCACATTCCTAATGCAGATACTAGAGTTGCCGCTATCTATCGAGAAGAAGAGATCATTATTCCTAGTGGCGAGGATTACATAAAAGATGGCGATGAAGTTTTCTTTATCTCTGCAAAAGGGAACATAAAGAAAGTAATGTCCGAAATTAGACCAAGAGATTCTAAGTACAAAAATATAATGATTGCGGGTGGCGGAAAGATTGGCAGAAGATTGGCAAAGATCCTTGAAGATAAATTTAGCGTTGTAAAGATTATTGAAAAAAGTAGAAAAAGAGGAGATTACCTATCTGAAAATTTAGATTCTGCATTAGTCCTCAATGGCGATTCAACAGATGAAGATTTATTAATTGAAGAAGGCATAGAATCGATTGATATGTTTTGTGCAGTCACTGATAGTGATGAAGCAAATGTAATGTCTTCCTTGTTGGCAAAAAAACTTGGAGCAAAAAAAGTGCTTTCTTTAATGAATAAACAATCTTTTTTAGACTTGATTCATCAAGGTGAAGTAGACATTACAGTAATTCCAAATGAGATTACAATTGGGGTTGTTCTGAAAAACATAACTAAAGCAAAGATTGAAAGGGCACATACATTTAAAAAAGGTAAATCAGAAGCTTTGGAGCTAATAGCCAGCCCCGAAACAACTCCTAAAATCATAGGTCAAGGAATAGATGATATTAAGCTGCCAAATGGTTGTACTATAAGCGCTGTAATACGTGGAAAAGAAGTAAAAATCGCTCATCATGATGTTAAAATTCACGAAGATGACCATATAATTATCTTCTTATCTGATAAAAAGCTGTTCCCAGCCCTAGAAACAAGTTTAATGAGTTAAGAAGACATTAGATGCTTTTTAAGAAATTTAAATGAAGTTTAGGTTAATTTCAAGAGTTTTGGGAATAGGTTTGATCGCCTTTTCTTTTTTACAACTAACACCAATTATAGTTTCAATTATCTATAGCGAAGATAATATTGCAGCTTTTGCCTATTCCTTCCTTATTACCCTTGCATTTGGCTCTTTTCTTTATTTGGTTAATTTTGAAAAGAAATATGAAGGCATAAGAGTTAAAGAGGGTTTTTTGTTAACTGTTCTTCTTTGGTTATTCTTTACTATTTTTGCAACTTTGCCACTTATATTAGGAACTAAAAGCGGTTTAACTATAGTAAGTGCTTACTTTGAAGCTACTTCAGGTTTAACAACTACAGGCGCAACGATATTTTCAGATTTATCCGGAGAATATTACTCTATTCTGTTTTATAGGGGCTTGCTCCAATGGATAGGTGGTCTTGGTATTATTGTATTAGCCATTGCACTGATGCCGCTTTTGGGGGTTGGTGGAATGCAGCTATATAGGGGTGAAACTCAAGGCCCAATAAATCAGAGCAAGTTAAGGCCGAAAATTGCTGAAACTGCTATGGTCTTGGTGTACATATATCTGATTCTTACTTTGATTTGTTTCCTATCCTACTTCATAGCTGGAATGGAATATTTTGACGCAATAGTTCACTCTTTTACTACGATTGCGATTGGAGGCTTTTCTAATTACAACGAGAGTTTCGCCTTCTTCAACAACAACACAATTTATATTTTGGCTGTTATTTTTATGTTTATTTCTGGCATAAGTTTTTCTCTGCATTACCTTTCTTTTTCGAATTTTAGATTATTCAACTATTTAAAAGATCCTGAATTCGGGTTTTATTGGAAAATGCTTTTTCTTGCTTTTCTTGTATTCTTATTAACTATTTGGTTTAGTAGCTCCGAGATTTCTTCGAATCTAATTGTATCTTCCTTATTTACTGTCACTTCGTTTGCGACAACTACAGGGTTTACGGTTTTGGATCATACTTCATTTCCAACTTACCTCCCTCAACTACTAATTTTTATTGGCATGATAGGAGCTTGTGCAGGATCAACTGCTGGAGGATTTAAAGCGATAAGAGGCTTGGTACTTTTGAATCATGCGAGAAGAGAGCTTAAAAAACTTATACACCCAAATCTTGTCTTGCCTTTAAAAATTGGTAAAAAGAAAATCAACAGTGAAGTTGCTGATTCAGTTTGGGGATTTTTAACAGTTTATCTTCTCACTTTTTTAGTTGGATCTTTTATCTTAATGGGGCAGGGGATAGATACAGAAACTGCTTTTTCTGCAATAGCAGCATGTCTAAATAATTTAGGTCCAGGACTTGGTGAAGTAGCTTATAATTACGCAGGAATGGATGCGTTTACGAAAGTCCTTTTGGCTTTTGTAATGATACTTGGAAGATTAGAAATCTATACTTTGTTGGTATTATTTACTGCATTCTTCTGGAAAGAATAGTAAGTACTTACTTCTAATAAGATACAAGAATGGCTGAAAATAAAATGGATAAAATTGTTTCTCTTTGTAAGAGAAGAGGTTTTATTTTTCAAACCGCAGAGATATATGGAGGAATGCAGGGCGTCTATGATTATGGGCCGCTCGGTGTTGAACTTGCCAACAATATCAAGAGAGCTTGGTGGGAATCTATGATTTACCAAAGAGATGATATAGAAGGCTTGGATTCTTCAATTTTGGGCAGCCAAAACATCTTTGCTCAGTCAGGTCACGAAGATACTTTCACTGATCCTTTAATTGATTGCAAGGATTGTAAATTCAGAATGCGAGCAGATACTCTAGATGAAATGAAGTGTCCAAATTGTGGGTCAACAAATTTAACCGAGCCTAGAGATTTTAATCTGATGTTTAAAACTAATATCGGGCCAGTAGACGATGGCTCCTCCATTGCCTATCTTCGTCCAGAAACAGCTCAGCATATTTTTATTAATTTTAAGAATGTTTTAGACAGCACTTCTAGAACGCTGCCTTTTGGAATTGCCCAAATTGGTAAAGCGTTTAGAAATGAAATAACGGCCAGAAATTTTATCTTTAGGAAAAGAGAATTTGAGCAAATGGAAATGGAGTATTTTGTAGAACCGAAAGATGATGAGAAATTTCATGAATATTGGATTAAAGAAAGAATGAAATGGTGGATAGATCAGGGCCTAAGTGAAGAAAATTTAGAGATTTTAAATGTCCCCAAAGAGGAATTATCTCATTACTCCAAAGCAACGGCAGATATTATGTATAAATTTCCTCATGGAACAGAAGAACTGGAGGGGATTGCGAATAGAACAGATTTCGATTTAGGATCTCATACCAAGTCTCAAGGAGAATTCAACATACAAGCTAAAACCAAGGAAAATAAGGCTTCAAAAGCGAAACTTGCTTTCCAGGATAAAATATCAAATAAATGGCTTGTGCCCTATGTTATTGAGCCAAGTGCAGGGGTCGAAAGGGCATTTTTAGCTATTCTAAACGACGCATATAAGGAAGAAAATCTTGAAAATGATACGAAAAGGGTAGTATTGTCTTTGAAAAAGCATCTATCTCCTATAAAAATAGCTGTAATTCCTCTTAAAAAGAACGTAGAAGCAATAGTAAGCGCTTCTGTAGAAATAAAAAACAGGCTTTTAAAGCTAAATATTGGAAGAGTTGCAGTTGAAAACACCGGAAATATAGGAAAGAGTTATCGAAAACATGATGAAATTGGCACCCCAATTTGTATAACAGTTGACTATGACACCATAGAAAAGAACAAAGTTACTTTTAGAGATAGAGATACTATGGAGCAAGAAGTAATCGACTTAAAAGACATAGAAACAAGCATTCTGAAGCTGTTTAAGGGCTAAGGATGTCAGACCAGAAGTACATTATTCTTGATAGAGATGGCGTTATTAACGTTGATCTCTTTGATTATGTTACAAAGCCGGCAGATTTTAAATTCGAGGATGGAAGCCTAGAAGCATTATCTATATTATCCGAGAATAATTTTAAAATTGTTGTTGCCACAAATCAGGCCTGCATTAGTCTCGGCATAGCTTCTAAAGATCAAATAGATAACGTCAATTCTCACATGAAACAAAAAGTTAGAGAACACGGATCAGATATTATTCATGTAGAAGTTTGTCCCCACAGACCCGAAGATAATTGTGAATGCAGAAAACCAAAAACCGGCCTTTTGCTCCAAGCAGAGAAAGCTTTAGATATTAATCTTAAAGGCAGTTATTTTGTTGGAGATAAATTTTCTGATGTTCAATGTGCTCTCGCTCATGAATGCAAACCTTTATTGGTTAAAACTGGTTATGGAGAGATCACGTTGAAAAATCATGATACTTCTCAAGCTCAAGTTTTTGAAAATCTATTGTCAGCAACAAAATTTATCTGCCAATGATTTCATACGTAAGATCTTTTCTCTTTTATGTGGTTTTAGGAATTTCTTTAATCGTCATATCTTTAACCTTCCCAGCTTGTATTTTTATTGATAGAAAATTCAGACAGAAAATTATTCTTTCCTGGGTTGCTTTCTTTCGTTGGTGGATAAGAATTTGTTGCGGAGTAAAGATTGTTTTTGAGGGAAATGTTGAGGTCATAAACTCGCCAAGAAAAAAAATTTACTTTCCTAACCATCAAGGTTTTATAGAAACTTTGGTTTTGTATGAAAGATTTGTTCCTACAGCAACTATCCTGAAAGATGTTTTATTATCATGGCCAATTATTGGCTGGGCTTTGAGACTGCTTAGTTCAATTCCAATTGATAGAGGTAAGGGCTCGGAGGCTGTAAAAAAGATTTTTTCTATGGGAAAGGAATTATTAGATTCTGGTTTTTCTTTAATCTATTACCCAGAAGGCACTAGAAGAAAACCGGGAGAACTTGGTATTTACAAAAAAACGGGAGCGGAATTAGCTTTGCAAACAGATAGTGAAATTATCCCTATCGTCCATAATGCAGGAGAATCTTGGTATGGCGGAGATTTTATTATAAGGCCAGGTGATGTAATTTTTTTTATTGGAGACCCTATTCAGCCAACAGAAAGCTCCTCTGAAACAACAAAGAAAGTTAGGGACTGGACGGAAAAAAAATATTCAGAACTTTTTTGAATTAAATATCTATATTGCCAATTAAAGAGGCATTGGTTTCAATAAACTCTCTTCTATTTTCGACATTATCTCCCATAAGTTGCTCAAACAAATCACTAGCTTCATCGGCATCTTCAATCTTTACTTGAACCAATCTTCTGCCAACAGGGTTCATAGTGGTGTCCCATAGTTGTTCTGGATTCATTTCGCCTAACCCTTTGTATCTCTGAAGAGATAAACCTTTTCTTGTAGAGTCCATTAATTTATTGAATGGTTTAAGAAAATCTTCTATTTTTATTTTTTCTTCAGAAATAACAAGATAACTTGTTTTTAATTTGAGATCTTTAAGTGCTTTTTTGTAAGCCTTGATAATCTTGTAAGGAGTTGTCTGATTAGATTTGAAAAACGAAAAAGGAATTATAGAAAAGGATGAGTGCCCGTGTTCAGACCTTTCAACCAAAATAGACTGCTTATTTTTCTCATCAATAGAAGCCTTCCATGCGACACCTTTTTTCTGTTCGATATTTTTTAGAAAGACTTTTATCCATTTTTTTACATTTTCAGCAGATGGCGAAGAAGGAAATTCATCTGAATTCAACATTGAAATGAGAATATCTTGGTCTAAAGAAACCGATGGGTTTGCAATAGTAGATTGAAAACTATTGAAGAGTTTTAATAATTCTTTGAATTTTCCAGCTTCTATTTTTTTAGATGCTGTTGCAAACAGTTCAGTTTCATCCACTGCTTTGTCCACCAAAAATTCTTGGAGAGCTTCTTCATCTTTTAAATAAATATCTTTTTTGCCTTTCTTTACTTTATAAAGGGGAGGTTGGGCAATAAAGATATGGCCAGCTTCTATTAACTCAGGCATTTGTCTGTAAAAGAAAGTTAAAAGAAGAGTTCTGATGTGAGAACCATCTACATCAGCATCGGTCATGATAACAATTGAGTGATATCTAAGTTTTTCTAGAGTAAATTCGTCTCTAATTCCACAGCCAAGAGCGGTAATCAAGATGACTATTTCCTGACTGCTTAATACTTTGTCCAGTCTTGCTTTCTCTACATTTAAGATTTTTCCTTTTAATGGCAAAATTGCTTGGTTTTGTCTGTTTCTGCCCTGTTTGGCTGAACCGCCAGCTGATTCTCCCTCAACGAGATAAATTTCACTTAATTCCGGTTTCTTTTCCTGACAGTCTGCAAGTTTTCCAGGCAATCCAGATCCATCCAATCTACCTTGTTTACGAGTCATTTCCCTCGCCTTTCTGGCAGCTTCTCTCGCTCTTGAAGCTTCCAATATTTTTGAGACAATTATTTTTGCCTCGTTTGGATTTTCTAATAAATAATCAGAAAGGTGTTTATAGGTTTCTTGCTCGACAACCGGTTTTATTTCTGAAGAGACCAACTTGTCTTTTGTTTGAGATGAAAATTTGGGATCAGGAAGCTTGGTTGAAATAATTGCAGTGAGTCCTTCACGGGCATCCTCACCGCTTGGCGGAGATGTTTCATTTTTTAAATACCCTTCTTTCTCCATGAAATTATTTAGAGTTCTAGTTAGGGCAGTCCTAAAACCTACCAAATGACTTCCTCCATCGCGTTGAGGAATGTTATTGGTGAAACATTGAATGTTTTCCTGATAAGAATCATTCCACTGTAAAGCAATTTCTATAGAGATACCCTTGCCTGCTTCTTTGCTGAAAGAAAAGATTTTATTTAGCGCGGTTTTATTTTTATTTTTATAAGAAACAAATTCTTCTAGGCCGCCAGTAGATTTGAAAACGTTACTTTTTGAAGATCTCTCATCAATGAGTTCTATTTGCACTCCTGAATTTAAAAAAGACAACTCTCTTAATTTTTTTTGAACGATCTCGTAATCAAATACCCTGTTCTTGCCAAAAGTAGATTCTGAAGGAACGATCGTTAAAGACGTGCCTTGATCTTTTGTAGATCCACTTTTTTTAATCTTATTTTTTGGAACACCATCCTTGTAGGATTGCTTGTAAACATTTCCTTCTCTTTTGATTTCCAGCTCTAGAGTTTCTGATAAAGCATTTACCACTGAAACGCCAACGCCATGAAGTCCCCCAGAAACTTTGTAGGAATTATCGTCAAACTTTCCGCCGGCATGTAACTTTGTCATTATCACTTCAGCTGCAGAAATGCCTTCATCTTTATGAATGTCTACTGGTATACCTCTGCCATTGTCACTGACACTAACTTTTGCATCGGAATGAATAACAACTTTAATTTCATCACAAAAACCCGCTAACGCTTCATCTATAGAGTTGTCTACAATTTCGAAGATCATGTGGTGTAAACCAGTACCGTCATCGGTATCTCCAATGTACATTCCTGGTCTTTTTTTGACAGCTTCTAGCCCCTTCAGAACTTTAATGTTCGAAGAGTCATAAACTTCTTTTTTAGGAGCTTTTTTAGGCATCAAGTATTATAAATCAATTACAAAATCAAACTTATATTTTTCTAAGTTTTCCAAAGAAGTTATAAATAATTGACAATCAGCATCTTGGAGAAGACTTAGTGCTAAGTCCAAATTTTTATCATCAAGCTCAGAAGGCAAGTCGTCAAGCAAGAAAATTGTTTTGTTTGGTCTAAGATCGTTGTAAGCTTTTATAAAAAATAAATAAATTAATAAAATCAATAGCTTTTGTTCACCTCTTGATAAAATATTTCCAGAATCTTGTTTATTTATTTTAACGCTTAAATCAGAAGTTTGCGGCCCTAAAGAGGTAAATCCCCTTGACTGATCCTTAACAAAAGACTCCCTTAACTCCTCTAATAAGTTATCTTTCCATCCTTTATCGTAAGTAATTGAGATCTCCTTAAACTTATCTTTTAGGTTTTCAGGTATAGACAAGGAATCTACAAAAGACGGAAAGCTTTTTAAAAAAGAATCTATAAACTGAAGCTTCTTTTTGGTTAATTTCTGAGACAAATCAATGAAGACTTTTGTCCAAGATTTAAGCTCAGAAGAAGAGCTTTTTTTCAGTGCCCTATTTCTTTGGGCAAGGGCTTTTTTAAACTTCAAGTGATCTATTTTGTAATCGTGTTCCACGTGAAACATTAGGTAATCTATAAATGACCTTCTGTTCTCCTTTGGTGCTTCCAAAAGGCTCAAAGAAAAATTATTTAGCACCAGAGGCAGAAAGTCGTTTTGAATATTTACTGATTTAGATTTTACTGAGGATGATAATTCCTTTGTTAAAGAAAATTTTTCTCCATTTAAGATCGCATCGACTTTAAAAAAATTTGATCCAAAATTAATCATTGCATTTGCAGAAGATGTTCTGAAAGACTTTTTAGATAGAATGAAAAAAATCGCCTCTAAAAAAGAAGACTTCCCTGCCCCATTTTTTCCAAGAATTAAATTCTTTTTTGCAAGGTCAAAAGAAGAGTTTTTAAAAGATCTGAAATTGTTTAAATTGATTTTTGATAGCGGCATTTCATCATAACCTCATCGGCATGATTACGTGTACTAAATCATCACTGGAAGAATTTTTAACTAAGCAGGAATTTTCCGAACCAAAAAAAACAAATTCAATATCATCGCCCGGAAGATAATTTAAAGATTCTTGAACGTAATTTATATTGAAGCCTATTTCCAAATCTTGTCCAGAATAATCTACATCCAACTCTTCTTCTGCACTTTCTTTGTTTGGATTATTAGCAAGGATTTTTAATTTGTCTTTGCTAAGTTCAAATTTAACGCCTCTAAATTTTTCATTAGAAAGAACTGCTGATCGCGACAGCGCGGTAAGAATGGGAGACTTAGAAGTTGCAAGAGATTGTTCCTCCCCCGAAGGAAAGACTTTTTTATAATCTGGATAAGCTCCTTCAATTAATTTGCTTATAAAAGTAAAATTATCAGATTCAATTTTTAATTGAGAATTGTTTGAAGAGAAAGAAATTTCCTCAGGAAATAAATTTAAAATTCTTTGTAACTCTAGTGCAGTAGATCTGGGAATGATTAATTTTTTATCTTCCAAATCTTCAGAATGTGAATAAGATCCCCAGGCAAGTCTGTGACCATCAGTAGCAACCATATTTATTTTCTTTTGAGCAGTCTCAAATAACAATCCATTTAGATAATATCTAACGTCTGCTGATGCCATAGCAAAACTGGTGCTTTCTAAGACCTTGCCAAATTTGCTGCCATCCAAAGTAATATTAAAATTATGATCCTCTAGATCCACGAATGGAAAATCCTGAACAGGTAAAACGGCCAAGTCTGCTTGAAAGCTTAATGCTGAAATTTCAAGTTGGTTTTCAATAACTTCGAAATTTAACTCTGTATCATCTGGAACAGACCTTATGAGTTCAAATAGTTTTCTAGCTGATACAGTTGTTTCTCCATCATCCGATATCGAGCAATCTGAAACAATAAGAGATAACTGTCTTTCTAAATCAGTAGCAACAATCGTTAAATTTCCATTATTTGCCTTCAATAAAACGTTAGAAAGTATAGGAATTGTTTGTCTTTTCTCAGCAATTGACGAACATAATGAAAGTTTATCCGCTAAAGCCTCTTTTTTTGCTGAAAATTTCATGCTGTCAATGTTCTTATTAATTTAGTGTAATCTTCTGCTATGTCAGCATCTTCTTCTCTAAGGGCTGTAATTCGTCTACATGCGTGCAATACAGTCGTATGATCCCTGCCGCCAAAAGAATCTCCTATTTCTGGCAAACTGTGATTAGTTAATTCTTTTGATAAACACATTGAGACTTGTCTGGGCCTTGCTAGAGAGCGCGTTCTTTTGCTAGATAAAAGATCAGAAACCCTTATGTTGTAGTAATCAGAGACGGTTTTTTGTATGTTTTCTATGCTTATTTGTCTTTGTTGAATAGCAAGTAAGTCTTTTAGCGACTCTTTAATCAAATTTACATCAATTTCTCTATTCGTAAATTTCGCGTTAGCACCTACTCTTCTTAATGCCCCTTCAAGCTCTCTAACATTAGATCTAATTTTTTCTGCAATATAAAAAGCTGAGTCTTCTGACAGGTTTAATTCCATTTCAGAGGCTTTAGTTAACAAAATTGCGACTCTTGTTTCTAATTCAGGCGGCTCTATGCTTACTGGAAGGCCCCATCCAAGCCTAGATTTGAGCCTCTCTTCTAAACCGTCTATTTCTTTAGGATATTTGTCACAAGTTAGAATCATTTGTTGGCCGCCTTCTAATAAAGTGTTAAAAG
Source organism: Gammaproteobacteria bacterium (assembly GCA_019652555.1). Classification (GTDB taxonomy): domain Bacteria; phylum Pseudomonadota; class Gammaproteobacteria; order Magnimaribacterales; family AG-339-G14; genus MEDG-81. Next base: position 78,400 of record BPAJ01000002.1, read on the forward strand.
TGTGAAAAAGCTCTTCCTGAGATTGTTCTTTGCCAGCAAAAAATTGAATATCATCAATTAGAAGAGCGTCAACAGATCTATAAAAATTTTTAAAATCGTTTATTGATCCTAGCTGCAAACACTTCACCATGTCGCTTACGAACCTTTCTGAATGTACATAGACAATATTTTTGGATTTGTCCTGCTCTTTTAGCTTATTTCCGACAGCATGCATTAGATGGGTCTTCCCCAGTCCAACCCCCCCATATATAAACAGTGGGTTATAAGCTGCATTTTTAGACTCAGAAACCTGTTTAGCAGCTGCAAGTGCTATGTTATTAGATTTGCCCTCTACAAATGTTTCGAAAGTGTAATCATCATTAAGAGTGTTCTCTTTGTTAAGAAAAAGACTTAAATTTTTATTATTTTCCTTATTAATCAATGGCTTACGGACAGATATGAGCTCATATACAAGCGGCATATCGGATAAATCTTCTTTTAATAAGTGTTTTCTAATGATTTCATCGTAATTTTCTCTCACATGTTCTTTAATGAAAGCGTTGGGAGCAAGTATAAAAAGATCCTTGCTTCCTGAAGGAGACTTATTTATGGAAAACTCTAAAGGATTAATCCAGGCGTTAAATTCTTCCTGAGACATTTCCTTTTGAAGAGCTTTTTTACATTTTTTCCAAGATTTGATCATCATGACAGATAAAAAGATAATATACCTTATACACAAAGTTATCCACAGGATATGCTATTAATTTTCTGTGGATAACCTGTTAGTTCTTAGTTTTTTTTATTTATTTCTATTTATTTTTTCTTGCTTTTATCTTTTCAATCTATATTATTCTTTTGCTCAATCAAATCTTAAAAAAATGAAAAGAACGTATCAACCCAGCAAGATAAAAAGAAAAAGAACTCATGGTTTCAGGGCGAGAAATTCTAGCGTTTCAGGAAAACAGGTTTTAAAAAGTAGAAGAAGTAAGGGAAGAAAGTCTCTCACAGTTTAAGTTGTCTTATAAGCCTTTAGTGGGAAAGGATGACTTCGATGAAGTCTTCAATAATTCCAGCCAAAATATAAGTTCAGAAAATTTTAGAGCTTTGATACTAATTACAAACGACAATTTTAAGCTGGGCATGATTCTTCCTAAAAAAAATATTAAACTTGCGGTTCACAGAAATTATTTAAAGAGAATTATTAGGAATTTATCTATCGATATCTTTGCGGAATCTAAAGTATCATTGATTGTGGTTTCAAAAAAAAGAATTTTAGATTTTAAAAAAGAAAAATTAAGGAGAGAAATAAAGACTCTGTTTTTGAATTTAACTAAGAAATTGAATGAAAAAAATAATTATATATTTAATTAAATTTTATCAAATTACATTAAGCCCCTTGTTAGGTTCAAATTGCAGATTTCAGCCGACATGCAGTCAATACATGATAGAGGCTATAAACCTTCATGGTGTTTTAAAAGGAGTAAGTCTAGGAATTAAAAGAATTTCTAAGTGTCATCCTTTGGGGTCCAAAGGATATGATCCGGTTCCTGGAAAAGAAGAGTAATGGAAAATTTTCAAAGATATTTTCTAATAGCTTGTGTATTCATTATGAGCTATTTCCTAATTATTAGATGGGATCCACCATCTAATATACCAGTAAATCAAAGAGGTTAAAACCGAAGTAAGTACTTACTCACAAACAGAAGACTTTGGCTTTATTGATGAAAGCATAAAAAATGAGCCTGAAGAATTAATTACAAATTCCGTATCAGCAACCTGTGCCTCAGGCGGAGACTACGAAATAGATTCCAATAATTGGAAAATTTCTGTTGACTTAATAGACGGTTCCTTAAAAAAAGCTGAATTAAAAAGTTATCCAGACGAAATTGGCTCAAATAACAACAAACTTATGTTTGATGCTTGTGGTAGAAACGAATATTCACAATTATCTGGATTCGTATTTGGAAATAATGTTAACCAAGATTTTTCTTCTTTCAAGATTGAAGACATAAAAAGGAGTTCAGATACAAATAGCTACACGTTTGTGAGAGAGTCTGCTTCTGTTAAAGAATCAAAGATTATATCTTTTCAACCTGAAAATTATTTTGTAGAAGTTAAGCACATCATTAGAAACTTATCTTCAGAAGTTATAAATTCTTCGTCTTATTCAAAAATAGAAAGAAACTCCCTTAAGCCTCCTGGGACTGAAGGCGCATTTTTTGGAGACCCTGCAAACTTTGCTTACCTTGGTCCGGTTTTTTCTACTGAATCTGATAATTATCAAAAAGTTAATCTGGGAGAGCTAGAGGAAAACGATTTTAAAGAAAATTCTATAAAAGGCTGGACTGCTTTCTTAGAACACTATTTCTTAACTGCTATTATTCCTGACCAAGAAAACATAAATGTTTTCGTTGGGAAAAAAAACAAGACAAACGAGAAGTTTTCGGTTGGAGTCGTCGGAAGGCCAATAAAAATTCAGCCATTTGAAGAGACTTCTTTTAGTTATTCACTGTATTTTGGTCCAAAAGTTCAGTCAGAGTTATCCAAGGCAAACCAAGACCTTCCTTTGGCTGTAGATTATGGGTTTTTATACTGGATAGGGCAGCCAATGTTTCTGGCTATGCAATTCTTCTATGATATGGTCGGAAATTGGGGATGGGCTATTGTTTTAGTTACTTTGCTAATTAAAGTAATTTTATGGCCTTTATCTTACGTTTCATACAAATCTATGGGCAAAATGAGGCAAATTCAGCCTCAACTCAAAGATCTTCAGGAAAGACATTCTGGAGACCGTCAGGCGATGTCACAAGCAATGATGAAGCTTTATAAGGATGAGAAAGTTAATCCTGCCCTTGGATGTCTGCCGATGTTGCTTCAAATGCCTTTTTTTCTTGCTTTTTATTGGGTTTTAATTGAAACCGTTGAGCTAAGATATGCTCCTTTTATGATATGGATCACAGATTTATCATCAAGAGACCCTCTTTTTATATTGCCTATTCTCAATATTGGAGCCATGTGGGCTATGCAAATGCTTCAACCACAACCTGCTGGGATAGACCCAATGCAAGCAAAGATATTTAAGTTTATGCCGTTAATATTTGGTGTAATGTTTGCTTTCTTCCCTGCGGGCTTAGTTCTGTATTGGCTCATTAACTCTTTGGTGTCTGCAATACAAATGCTCATGCATTCTCCTAGAAGTGCTTAGTGAAAAAGATACTATAGTAGCTTGTTCATCTCCGCCTGGAAGAGGTGCTATTTCTGTAATAAGGCTTTCGGGCGATAAGGCCTTTTCTATTATTAAAAAAATAACAAAAAATAAGCTTAAAAAACAGATATCTGTGGTTAAGTTTCCTTTAGATGCTGATTTAATTGAGAAGTGTGTACTTACTATCTTTAAGGCTCCTAATTCTTACACAGGGGAAGATATTGTAGAAATTTCAACCCATGGGAATCCTTATATTGTGGAAGAAGTAATAAAGAAATGCTTGGACTCAGGGGCAAAAATAGCTAAGCCAGGCGAATTTACTTTAAGAGCTTTTTTAAATAATAAGCTTTCTCTAGATCAGTCTGAGGCTGTAATAGAAATTATAAATGCCAATTCAAAAGCTTCTTTGAAAGCCGCGCAAAACAGCCTTGAAGGCGGGCTAAAAGTAAAAATATCAGCTATTCAAGATAAATTGAGAGAGACACGGGTTCTAGTTGAAACTTTAATTGACTTTACGGATGAAGATGTAAATGTTTATATCGAAGAGGTTAAAAGCAAAATTAATGAATTTAAGCTGTTTTTCGCTTCATTTAATGAGGATATGAAGGCATATAGTTCAATTTCTAACGATGTAAAAGTTGTTGTTATTGGCCCTCCAAATTCAGGGAAATCCACCCTAATTAACGCTATAATCGGCAAAAAAGTATCTATTGTTAACGAAAAACAAGGAACTACCAGAGATGTGGTTACTTCTTCTTGCTTAATTGATGGAATCAGGTTTGTTTTCAGCGATACTGCTGGAATTAGAAAAACTTTAAACAAAATCGAAAAAGAAGGCATCGAATTATCCAAAAAAGCACTTAAAAGCGCTGACATTGTTATTTACTTAGCTGATAAGGAAAATGATTTTGATAAATTGCCAATTGCAAAGAATAAAAAAAATATTTTTGTTTTGAACAAGATTGATCTTACTAATAAGAAGGCTCCTGTTGGAGGGTTTGCGATTTCCGCAAAAACGAAAAAAAACCTTAAGTCGCTTAAAAAGGCCCTTGCTCATAATTTTTTGAAACTTAACCAAGAAGAGCTCTTGTCAGTAAATATTAGACATTTAGATTTAATAAAAAAAGCATACAAGAATATAGCTTTAATTTCCCCTGGCTTGGTTAGTTCTAATTTAGAACTGGTGGCTGAAAATTTAAGAAACTGCGATGAGCTTTTGGGAGAGATATATGATCCTATCTCTTCTGACGATATGCTAGGAAAGATATTTAATAAATTTTGCATTGGTAAATAATGCTGTTGATAAGAATGTATAAATTGTTAAAAGTTTTGAAGCTAATTTTAAAGTTTGTCTTTACTCACAAGTAATACAGTTTTGTTCTCAAAATATATACAGACTATTTAAGAAGATATCATTAGCTCCAATGCTTTCAACTCCTAACATAGGTAGGTTATCAACAGAATATGCGCTGCCCTATAACAATAACAATATAAACTAATTAATATAAATAATTTATATAATATTTATTTATGAGTGTGGATATCATTGTAATCGGAGGAGGTCATGCCGGATGTGAAGCTGCCTATGCCGCCTCTAGATTTAAAAAGAAAGTTTTGCTTGTTACTCACGATGTTTCAACAATAGGACAGATGTCTTGTAATCCTGCCATTGGGGGCTTAGGCAAAAGCCATCTTGTTCGAGAAATAGATGCTATGGGTGGGCTGATGGGAGTTTGTGCTGACAAAGCAGGTATTCACTTCAAGGTCTTGAATGCCTCTAAAGGACCAGCTGTTAGGGCCACCAGATCTCAGTCAGATAGGATTTTGTATAGTAAGGCAGTCAAGTCTTTAATTGATAGTAAGGACTTACTAACATCTGTATCTGATGAGGTGGTTGATATAGAAGTAAAAAATGGTAAGGCCACTGGGGTAAAGCTAAAAAACGGAGAAATAATAAGCGCAAAAAAAATTATTTTAACCGCAGGAACTTTTTTAAATGGAAAGTTGTTTACTGGAGAAGAGGAAGAAGAAGGAGGAAGAAAAAGGTCAAAATCATCAAAGATACTTGCAAACTGTTTGAGGTCTTTAGACTTAGGGGATGCAAGATTAAAAACAGGAACCCCTCCTAGGATACTCACATCGTCAATAGACTTTTCAGTATTAGAAGTTCAACCTGGAGATTCGCCAAGACCATGTATGTCTTTCATTGGCTCGCCTGATATGCACCCTAAACAAATGAATTGTTTTATCACAAGAACGAACAAAAAAACTCATGATTTTATAAGATCTGGACTCGATAGGTCTCCGATGTTTTCAGGAAGAATTGACGGGGTTGGACCACGATATTGCCCTTCAATAGAAGACAAGATTCATAGATTTGCTGACAAAGAATCTCATCAAATATTTATAGAGCCCGAAGGACTTACATCTGAGGAAGTTTATCCAAATGGCATATCAACAAGCATGCCGAAAGATATTCAAGAAAAAATGGTTAAAAGTATCTTAGGATTTGAAAAGGCTAAGATCAGTCAATTTGGATACGCGGTTGAATATGATTTTTTCGATCCGAGAAACCTTTCTCAAACTTTGGAGACAAAGAGAATAGAAAACCTTTACTTTGCTGGGCAAATAAACGGCACTACAGGTTATGAAGAGGCAGCAGCGCAAGGGTTGGTGGCAGGAATAAACGCTGCGCTGAGTTTAGACGACAAAGATCCCTGGATAGAGTCAAGAGGTAATAGTTACATAGGAGTTTTGATAGACGATTTAATAACTCTGGGCACGAAAGAGCCTTACAGGATGTTTACAAGCAGAGCAGAGCACAGGTTGCTTCTCAGAGAAGATAACGCAGACCAAACTCCTGAATGACCCCTTATGCACATTCCTTGGGAATTATAAGCAACGATAGGTGGGAAACTTTTCAAAAGAAAATGGCGAAAATAGACGCCGAAACAAAAGCGCTTGAAAAAATAAAAATTGACCCTTCTTCATTTGGAGGAAAAAACAAATCAAAACAACCTGTTCTTTCCGTTTTGAAAAGGCCAGAAGCAAAGCTGGTGGATATTTACAACTTAATAAAAAGACCGCTTCCAGAAAAAGGCGTGCTTTTAGATATAGAGACAACAAAAAAATATGCTGGTTATATTGAAAGACAAAACAAAGAAATAAAAAAAATAAAGAAATACGAAAACGCAAAAATTCCAAGAGAAATTATTTTTTCTGAAATAACAGGACTGTCTAATGAGGTAAAGCAAAAGCTGGAAAAGGTTTTGCCTAAAACCATAGCTCACGCTCAGAGAATCCCGGGGATTACGCCTGCTGCCATATCTCTTTTATTAGTTCACATCAAAAAAGAACAAAGCCTGCTCAAAGAAAAAATTGGATCTTAAAGAACTGATTGCGGCTTCAAGCCTGAATCTAACTGACATTCAAGTCAGCCAGGCTGATAAGTATTTAAATCAAATCTTGAAATGGAACAAAACGCGAAACTTAGTATCCAGAAATTTGAGAAAGAATGATTTAGCAGAGCATTTTCTGGACTGTGCCGTTTTGCAAAAACATCTTATGCCTGGATCGGTAATTGATCTAGGAACGGGATCAGGTTTTCCAGGAATTTGCCTGGGGATTATAGATCCTAATAGAGAGCTAACCTTGGTGGATTCAAACAGAAAAAAAACTTCCTTTTTAATACACATAAAAAACGAGCTCGGGTTGAATTCAGTCTCAATAAAGAATTTAAGGGTGGAGGAAATTGAACAAATAAATGAAACAAATATTGTTTGCAGGGCATTCAAAGAACCAGATGCCTTGTTAAAAAGTTTGGAAAACAAAATCACGAAAAAAAACAAAATAATTTTAATGGTTTCTGAGAAGGAACCCCTTTCTGCTCAAGGTTTTGATATCGCCTACAAAGAGTCAGAGGCATCTAAAATTCTTGGAAAAAAAAGAGGTTTCTTGGAAATTCAAATGTCCTAAAACTGCTATAGTAAGCTTGTGAAAATTCTTGTTGTAGCAAACCAAAAGGGGGGCGTAGGAAAAACCACTACAACTTTAAATCTGGCTGCAAGCTTGGCGGCCGCGGGAAGAAAAATTCTTTTGTTGGATATTGACTCACAGGCCAACCTAACCACTGGGCTCGGTGGAAAGAAGACATATGAAGAAACTACCATCACAGACGTGCTGCTTGACGATGCTTCATTAGAGAGCTTAATTCAAAGAAAGCCTGATTTTAATTTTGACGTAATTCCAGGCAGCCCAGATCTGATATCCGCAGAGTTAGAAATGGCAAGGGTTCCCGATCCAACTTCAATTTTGAAAGGAAAGCTAAACCTATTGGCGCACAAATATGATTATTGCTTGATAGACAGCCCGCCTTCATTAGGCATGCTGTCTGTTAGTGCTTTGAGAGCAGCGGACAAAATAATCATACCGTTGCAATGTGAGCACTTTTCAATTGAAGGTTTGGCTGCAATGCAGAGGACAATAATTGAGATAAACGAAGCCACGGGTAGCAACCTAAAGATTGATGGAATTTTAAGAACTATGTTTGATCAAGAAAAACAAAGAGCTAGAGAAATATCTGAAAAGCTCGAAAAGTCTCTATCTCAGCAGGTATTTAGTACCATAATCCCTAGATGCGACCTGCTTGCCGAGGCCCCTTCTGAAGGAAAACCAATTATGTACATTGACCCAGACGCCAAAGGAACATTGGCATATTTTGCGCTTGCTGGTGAGATAATAATGAAGTTTGAGGATAAAAATGTCGCCTGAAAAAAAGAAAAGAGGGCTTTCAGCTTTTTTGTCGCCTGAGCAAGAAAAGAAAAAAAACAGAGGTATGGGCGCCTTTGTCGGCTCTGAAGAAACCTTGCCAGCCAAAAAAGCAGAGGCAACCAATAAGCCCAGCCTTGGCATTACTCAAGCTGAAATTAGCAGCATTAAACCAAGCAGGTTCCAAGCAAGAAAAAACATCCCGCCAGAAAGCATCAAAGAGCTCTCCGACTCAATTAAAACCCAAGGCGTAATTCAGCCTTTAATAGTCAGAAAGCTTGCTAAGGGTTATGAGTTGGTAGCAGGAGAAAGAAGGCTTAGAGCATCAAAACTGGCTGGTTTGAATTCTGTTCCTGTTCTAATTAGAGAAGACTCTGAGGAATCGGCCTTGACTGTAGGCCTCATTGAGAACTTGCAAAGGGAGGATTTGAACCCGCTTGAAGAGGCAGAAGGAATCTTAAGGCTACAAAAGGAATTTGGACTTACTCAACAATCCATGGGAGAGGCATTAGGAAAATCAAGATCGGCTATTGCAAACTCTTTGAGGCTTTTACAGCTATCAAAACCAATTCAAAAAATGCTTTTTGATGGCCAGTTAACCATGGGACATGCCAGAGCCTTGTTGCCGCTGCCCCCAGCTTATCAAGAGCAAATAGGAAATAAAATAATCTCTTCGGGTCTTTCAGTAAGGCAAGCCGAAAAATTAGCAAGCTCATACTTAAACAAAAAAACCGGTAGAGCACGAAGCTCTTCGAAAGACCCAAACATTGTGGCGCTAGAGAACTCTCTTAGTGACGCGCTTAATTCACAAGTAATAATTTCTCACAAAAAGAATGGTAGCGGAAAAATTTCTTTCTCTTATAAAGACCTCGACCAGCTCGAACAAATCATCAAGCCCTTTAAAAAAGAATAATGGCAAATAAATTGCATCTAAGCCTTGAGAATTGGGCGGGGTAATCACTATAATGCACTGCCCAAAAAAACATGGCTAAAGAGAACGCACAAAATTTAATCGAAACCTCAGATTACATAGGTCACCACTTAGTAAATCTAACTTTTGGCTGGTGTGAAAAAACTTCTTCTTGGGGTTTTGCTAATCATCAGCAAGAACTCTTCAAAGGACTGGACTCGGCATGTAAGGTTTCAGAAATGGGTTTTTGGTCCTTTCACCTAGACACAATTTTTATGTCAATTCTGCTTGGTGCCGTCGTCTTCGGTTTTTTTGGTTTGGTCAATAGGGCAGCAAAAAAGGGCGTGCCCAGTAAGTTACAAAATTTTGCTGAATTTGTTCATGAGTTTATTGCAAGCGCAGTCAATTCGGGTTACCACGGCACCTCTAAAATAGTTGGCCCCTTGGCTTTTGCTAGCTGTCTCTGGATCATCTCTTGGAACTTAATGGATTTGTTGCCGGTAGAAATGGCTAGTTTCTTTGGACATTTTGGAGGCGGATTCAACTATTTCAAAATTTTACCAACGGCTGATTTGAATGCTCCCCTTGCTCTTGCAATCGTGGTGATGATTCTTGTTACTTATTACAGCGTAAAAACTCATGGGGCAGGAGGATTCCTGAAAGAGCTTTTTATCGTGCCGCTTGGGCCATTAGAATTTATAAGCTATGTCTCTAAACATGTTGCACTGGCTTTAAGACTTTACGGAAATTTATTTGCAGGAGAAATGATCTTTATCCTGATTGCCATTATGTTTGGCCAATTTGCAATGTCTTTTTCCCAAACTTTGTGGTTTTTGCCTGGATTGATCTTGAATTTATCTTGGGCGTTATTTCACATTTTAATTGTTGCGTTGCAGGCATACATTTTCATGATGCTTACAATAGCTTATTTAAACTTGGCTAGTACCAAACACTAGCTAAAAAATTAGGAGACTAATATGGAAGTAGAAGTAGGTAGATTAATAGCAGGAGCACTGCTTACCGGTCTTGGCGCTTTAGGTGCCGGGATAGGTATCGGAAGTCTAACTTCAAAATATATTGAAGCTGTGGCCAGACAGCCCGAGCTTCAAGGACAATTGTTCGCGCAGGTTTTGATTGCTCTTGGGCTTACAGATGCATTGCCAATTATTTCTTTGGCTGTAGGGCTACTATTCTTGTTCACTTAAAAACATGAATATAAACGCTACTTTTTTTGCAGAGCTTTTAGCTTTTTGTATCTTTGTGTTCATTACTTATAGATACATTTGGCCTAGTATGGAAAACCTTCTCGAGGACAGAAGAAAAGAAATTTCTGATGGTCTCGAGGCCGCCAGTCAATCTCAAAGAAAACTTGAAGAAGCAAATAAGGAGTCAGCAACGATATTAGATGAAGCGAAGGCGGAAGCCTCTTCCCTGATAAATCAAGCAAACTCCAGAGCAGATCAAATTGTCGATGAGGCGAAAGAACAAGCCGTGGAAGAAGCAAAGAAAATCAAACTCTCAGCAGAAGCAGATATCGAGCAAAGCGCTAACAAGGCTAAAGATGGCTTAAGGGATGAAGTCGCTGCGCTTGTTATTGCCGGTGCCCAGAAGATTTTAGACAAAGAGATAAACGCCAAGGCAAATAAAGACATCATCGATTCGTTGATTAAAAAGATTTAATGTCAGAAATAAGAACACAATCTAGACCTTATGCTGAAGCAGCTTTTGAAGTTGCTCTAGCAGATGACGCTTTAGATGCGTGGACAGCAGATTTTTCGTTGATAGAACTTGCTCTTGAAGATCAAAAAATATCTCAACTCGTAGAGACGCCAAGTATCTCACAAAGTGAAAAAACAAATATTTTCTGTGATTTGTTCAAAGATGAGGTTCAAGAAAAATTTGTAAATTTTCTTTCCGTTGCGGGAAGCGCAAATAGATTGAGGCTTTTGACTGACATCAGCAAAAACTTCAAGGAACTCGTTGCCAAGGAAAAAAATTTAAAGAACATTACCGTTGCTTCTTCTTACAGAATTGACAAAGAACAACTAAAGCAAATTGAAGCAGCTTTAAAGAAAAGAATGAAAGCCGAAGTAAGCATTGTTACAGAAATAGACAAAAGTCTTATTGGCGGCCTAAAAATTTCTTATGACGATCAAGTAATTGATTTGTCGATAAAAAACAAACTAGAAAAGTTGAAAACTCAACTTAGAACATAAGAGGTTACAAATGGAAGATTTAAACCCATCAGAAATTAGCAAGATTATAAAAGATCGAATTAATAAGTTGGATGTGTCTGCTGAAGAATCGAACGAAGGCACAATTGTGTTTCTTGCTGACGGTATTGCCAGGGTTCATGGACTCAGTGAAGCCATGTATGGGGAGTTAATCGAATTCACCGGCGGCGTATTTGGCATGGCGTTGAACTTGGAACGCGACTCTGTGGGAGTCGTAATTTTTGGTGATTACAAGCTGCTCTCTGAAGGAGATACCGCAAAATGTACTGGCAGAATTCTTGAAGTCCCAGTCGGCGATGAGCTTGTTGGCAGAGTAGTAGATGCGCTTGGAAACCCAATCGATGGTAAAGGCGACATTGGTTCCAAGTTAACTTCGCCAGTTGAGAAAGTTGCTCCTGGGGTAATGTTCAGAAAGCCAGTAGATCAGCCAGTTCAAATCGGTCTAAAAGCGGTAGATAGCATGGTGCCTATTGGGCGAGGTCAAAGGGAACTCATTATTGGCGACAGACAGACAGGAAAAACGGCTATCGCCATCGACGCGATCATAAATCAAAAAGGCAAGAACATGACTTGCATTTATGTGGCAGTTGGCCAGAAACAATCCTCAATAGCTGCAACAGTAAGAAAGTTGGAAGAATTTGGCGCAATGGATCACACCATTGTTGTAGCTGCCGCATCGGCAGACCCAGCACCCATGCAATTCTTGGCTCCATATTCTGCTTGTTCTATGGGGGAGTACTTTAGAGACAAAGGCGAAGATGCTTTGATCATTTATGACGACTTATCTAAACAAGCGGTTGCTTACAGACAAATTTCATTGCTGCTAAAAAGACCGCCAGGAAGAGAGGCATACCCAGGCGATATTTTCTACCTTCACTCAAGGTTGCTCGAAAGAGCCTCACGAGTCAACGAAGAATATGTTGAACAAGAAACTGGTGGAAAGGTAAAAGGGAAAACGGGTTCTTTGACTGCGCTTCCTATAATTGAAACTCAAGCAGGGGACGTATCGGCTTTCGTGCCCACGAATGTGATTTCAATTACTGACGGACAAATCTTCTTAGATACTTCTTATTTCAACAAAGGTATTTTGCCTGCTATGGATCCAGGAATTTCAGTATCTAGGGTGGGTGGAGCAGCTCAATTGCCATCGATTAGAAAGCTTGGCGGAGGAGTAAGGATAGCTTTGGCCCAATTTAGAGAACTCGAGGCATTTGCACAATTTGCCTCTGACCTGGATGACGCTTCTCGAGAACAGTTGGAACAAGGACAAAAAGTAACCGAAGTTATGAAACAAAAACAGTACTCGCCAATGTCAGTTGGGGAGATGTCGGTAATGCTTTTTGCCGTTAACGAAGGTTATATGAAAGATGTAGAGCTCAACAAAGTAGCTGATTTTGAGTCTGCCTTGTTGTCTTTTATGGCATCTGAATATAAAGAACTCATGGCCAACTTAGACGAAACCGGAGAATATTCCGATGACGTGCTTGCTAGTTTCAAAGAAGCGCTAGAAAAATTCAAATCAACACAAACTTGGTAGCATGGCAAATACAAAAGAAATAAGAAAACAAATTTCCAGTATTTCAAATACGCAAAAAATTACGAGCGCCATGGAAATGGTCGCTTCTAGTAAGATGCGCAAAACCCAAGACAGAATGGAAATGGGCAGACCCTATGCAGATCGCATGCTCTCCGTTATTGGTCACTTGGCTAATTCAAATCCTGAATATAAGCCTTTGTATATGACAGAAAGAGAAACCAAGAACATCGGCATCATTGTCGTAAGTTCTGACAAAGGCTTGTGTGGCGGTTTAAACATAAACTTGTTTAGAAACTTGGTCGGCTTTTTAAAGGAACAGGCTGATCAAGGAATTGGCCAACAGTTTTGTTCGGTTGGCACCAAGGCAAAGGTATTCTTTAACTCATATGGGGGCAACGTTGTTGCGGCTGCTGAAAAGCTTGGAGACGTTCCAGCTTTAGAGGATTTGATTGGCTCGATAAAAATTTTGTTGGAAAAATTTGAAGCAGGAGAAATCGATAAGGTTTATTTAGCTAGTAACAGATTTGTTAATACCATGACGCAGCAGCCAGAAATCAAACAACTTCTGCCGCTCTTAGCAGAAGATACACCCGAGTTGAAACACAGATGGGACTACATCTATGAGCCAGATGCGAAAGAATTGCTAGACGGTTTGATGCAGCGTTATATCGAATCTTTAGTCTACCAAGCCGTGATTGAAAATATAGCCTGCGAGCAAGCGGCAAAAATGATTGCGATGAAAAATGCTACAGAAAATGCCGGCACCCTCATCGACGAATTACAACTTATTTACAACAATGCCAGACAAGCGGCAATTACTCAGGAACTTTCTGAAATTGTCGGTGGAGCTGCAGCACTATAAAAATTATTGAGGTAAAAAAATGAGCAAAGGAACAGTAGTACAGGTTATCGGAGCGGTAATCGACGTAGAGTTTTCTAAAGAGGAGCTGCCTAAGATTTATGACGCGCTTGTCGTAAAAGAGGCAGATCTTATCTTAGAGGTACAGCAACAGCTTGGAGATGGTGTAGTAAGAACTATTGCTATGGGAATCACTGAAGGACTGAAGAGAGGAGCCGAGGCAGAAAACACTGGTGAACCCGTAACAGTTCCTGTTGGTGAAAAAACTTTAGGTAGAATTTTAAATGTCTTGGGTAAACCAATAGACGGTAAAGGCGAAGTTGGTGAGAAAGAAAGAATGCCAATACACAGAAATCCTCCTTCTTATGAAGAACAGGCAGAATCCTCTGAGCTATTGGAAACCGGAATCAAGGTAATCGACCTTATGTGTCCTTTTGCTAAGGGAGGAAAGGTTGGTTTGTTTGGCGGAGCTGGTGTTGGAAAAACCGTGAACATGATGGAGCTCATTCGAAACATTGCTTATGAAACCAGCGGTTATTCAGTTTTCGCTGGAGTAGGTGAAAGAACCAGAGAAGGAAATGACTTTTACCTAGAAATGACCGAGTCACAAGTATTGGACAAAGTGGCCCTGGTTTATGGCCAGATGAATGAACCTCCTGGAAACAGAATGAGGGTTGCTCTTTCTGGTTTAACCATCGCAGAGAAATTCAGAGACGAAGGTCGAGACGTTTTATTATTCATCGATAATATTTATCGTTATACCTTAGCCGGAGTGGAATGTTCTTCTTTGCTAGGAAGAATGCCTTCAGCAGTGGGTTATCAACCTACCTTGGCTGAAGAGATGGGAGTCCTACAAGAAAGAATTACTTCGACCAAAACAGGTTCGATTACTTCAGTGCAGGCAATTTATGTTCCGGCAGATGATCTAACAGACCCATCTCCGGCAACGACATTTGCTCACCTCGATGCAACTGTGGTTTTGTCACGTCAAATCGCAGCTCTTGGAATTTATCCTGCAGTAGATCCGCTTGAGTCTTCCAGTCGTCAATTGGATCCAAATATTGTGGGCCAAGAACATTACGACACTGCAATGGGTGTTCAGCAAGTGCTGCAAAGATATCAAGAACTCAAAGACATCATTGCTATTCTTGGAATGGATGAACTTTCCGAAGAGGATAAGCAAACGGTAGATAGAGCCAGAAAAGTTGAGAAATACTTATCACAGCCTTTCTTTGTCGCAGAAATTTTCACCAACTCTCCAGGAAAATTTGTTTCTATCAAAGATACAGTGAGAGGCTTTAAAGGAATTCTTGATGGCGAGTACGATGACATTCCAGAGCAAGCATTCTTAATGGCAGGTCCTATTGAGGAAGTGGTAGAAAACGCAAAAGCTCTGTAAGCATGTCGACAATTCTTTGCAACATCGTAAGCGCTGAGTCGGAAATTTTTTCTGGCCAAGTTGAAATGGTGGTTGCAACTGGAACTTTAGGAGAACTCGGCATAACACCAGGACACTCTCAACTTCTCACAGGTATCAAAGCAGGTCCGGTGAAGGTAATTTTAGAGGGCGGCGAAGAAAAAGTATTTTTTCTGTCCGGTGGGTTCATCGAAGTCCAGCCAGATGCAGTAACCTTGCTTTCCGATGTTGCTGAAAGAGCGGAAGATATTGATGAGGCAGAAGCTGAGAGAGCTAGAGAGTTAGCAGAAAGGGCAAGAGATAATGCCAGTTCGGATGTAGATTTTTCCAAAGCCAAAGCTGAACTTGCTGAAGTTGCTGCGAGATTGCAAACGCTTCGCAAAATGCGAAAGAAATAGTCAAAAGCCCCTTAAAAATCTAGAATACGCTCTAATCTGGGCTGTTCATGAAAATCGATGCAATTATTTTAGCTGCTGGCAAAGGCAAGAGAATGCAATCTGCTTCGCCAAAAGTATTGCAACAAGTTGCCGGAAAAGCTTTGCTGCAGCATGTTTTAGATACTTCTCTCGAATTAAAAAGTTGTCAGCCTCACATTGTTGTTGGCGACCAAGCCTCTTTGGTAAAAGCTTCTGTATCTGCTCCTAAAAACAGCAAATGGTCCAAACAAGCAAAACAATTGGGCACAGGACACGCGGTAAAACAATCTTTAAAAGGCTTAAGAGCTGGATCGATAGCGCTTATTCTTTATGGCGATGTTCCATTAGTGAAAAGCTCTACGATGAACAACTTAGTTAAGGCAGCTGGAAAAAGCAGTCTCGCCCTCCTTTCATTTGAGCAACAAACACCAAAAGGCTATGGCAGAATCATCAGAAGTCCCAGAGGCAAGGTACTTGGAATTGTTGAAGAGAAAGACGCAACAACAGAGCAAAAGAAAATCACTGAAGTAAATTCTGGAATTATGGCAGTTGCTTCAAATAAGCTTGAAGAGCTTCTTAAGGGCTTGAAAAATAAAAATGCTGCAAAAGAATATTATTTAACCGATATTGTAAGCCTAGCAAATGAGAACAAAATACCAGTAAAAGCTGTCAAACTTGATAGCAAGGAGGAAGTTTTGGGAGCAAACAATCTAGAAGAGCTCAATCAACTCGAGCGAAACTATCAACTGTTGAAAGCCAAGGAGTTTTCAAAAAAAGGAGTGATTATCTTTGATCCGGCCAGAGTGGATTTTAGAGGCGAAGTCAAAATTCAAAAAGGCAGTAGTATCGATATCAACTGCGTCTTTGAAGGAAAGGTCGAAATTGGAAAAAACGTCATCATTGGTCCAGGCGCGATCATAAGAAATTCCAAGATAGGCGACGGCTCAAGAATTGAGCCCTACACTCTCATTGAAAATGCAATATTAGAAAAAAACGTCACTGCCGGCCCATATGCGCACATCGGACCCGATGCTCACCTTGAAGAAAGTTCTGAGATTGGAAACTTTGTTGAAGTAAAACGCAGCAAAATTGGCAAAGGCACAAAAGCCAAGCACTTGGCTTATATTGGCGATGGGCAAGTTGCAGAAAAAGTAAATGTTGGAGCGGGGACTATTTTTGTAAATTACGACGGTAAAAATAAAAACAAAACTAAAGTGGGCAAAGGTGCTTTTATTGGCTCCAACAGCTCTTTGATTGCCCCTATAAAAATCGGACAAAATAGTATGATTGGTGCTGGCTCGGTTGTTACGAGCGACGTTCCGGCTGAAAGACTGGCCTTGGGCAGATCAAGACAAAGGAATATAAAGAAAAAATAATGTGCGGAATAATTGCAGCAGCTACTGAAAAAAGCGTTGGCAAACTCTTAGTGCAGGGTTTGTACAAGATGGAATATCGGGGCTACGACTCTGCAGGTGTGGCTTTGCATCAAATAGACGATATTGCACACCTTAGATCTTTAGGCAAAGTTAAAAAGCTCGAATCCAAAATGGTTAAAGAAAAGCCCAAGGGCAAAATTGGTATTGCTCACACAAGGTGGGCTACCCATGGCAAGCCTTCAGAAGAGAACGCCCATCCACACGTTTCTAATAATAGAGTGTTCATCGTGCATAACGGCATCATTGAAAATTATGTTGCTTTGAAAGAACAACTCATTAAAAAAGGTTACCAATTTAATTCCCAAACCGACTCAGAGTTGATAGCGCATCAACTGGATTTTTTCTTAAACCAAGGAAGTGAGATGCTGGAAGCTATGTCTTTGTTGAAAGAAAAACTAGAAGGAGCTTACGCTGTTGCTGCCATTGATTTAAAAAATGAATCGCATTTTTATCTCATGCGAAATAAATCACCGCTGCTTTTGGGTCAATCCGATTCAGGCATGTTTGCTGCATCCGACCCTTTGGCGCTTGCTGATCTAACCAACGAATTTGTTTTCTTAGAAGATGGCGATGTCGCTGAGGTATCTGCAAAAGAGTACAAGATTTTAGATAAGAACCAGAAAAGGGCCATTAGAAAAATTACCACTATCGATGTTTCAAGCGAGGCGATGGGCAAAAACGGCTATCGCCATTTCATGGAAAAAGAAATTTATGAGCAGCCAACTGCAATTTTAAATACTTTAGATGGCAGGATTGGAGGCGAGGATGTACTCGAAAATATATTTGGCGAAGGTTCTAATGAGTTGCTTTCAAAAGTAGAAAGAATTCAAATCGTTGCTGCAGGCACAAGTCTGCATGCAGGCAGAGTAGCAGCCAATTGGTTTTCAGCAATAGCAAATCTCCCAACGCAAATAGATTATGCGAGCGAATACCGCTACAAAAATCCGTATGTTGATAAAAACACCCTCTTGTTAACCATTTCTCAATCGGGAGAGACTGCAGATACTTTAGGCGCATTAAGATATGCCAAAGAAAGAAGCTATTTGGGTTCTCTTACCATTTGCAACGTACCCACAAGCTCGCTGGCCAGAGAATCTGATTTTGTTTTGTTGACCAACGCAGGTCCTGAAATAGGCGTTGCCTCGACCAAAGCCTTTACGACGCAACTAACTGCCTTGATGTTACTTACTTTGTCCTTGGCAAAAGCAAGAAACCTAAATCCAAGATTAAGAGGAAGAGTCGTTGGCGCTTTACGAGCTTTGCCAGAGAAAATAACTGAGTCGTTGGAGTTGAAAACCTAAGATCATAAAAATCGCTAAAGAAATAGCTAAAAAAGACAATGCTTTATTTTTAGGAAGAGGTATCTTTTATCCGATAGCTCAAGAAGGCTCTCTAAAACTCAAAGAAATTTCTTATATTCATGCTGAAGCCTATCCTGCAGGAGAGCTCAAACACGGACCGCTTGCTCTTATCGATAAAAATATGCCTGTTATTGCTTTGGCGCCCGAAAATGAATTGGCAGAAAAATTGATCTCTAATTTAGAGGAAGTGAAAGCAAGAGGCGGAAAACTGTTTGTCGTAGGAAATGCAGCAGGCAATATGAAATTGAAAGCAAAAAATCTGATCAATCTGCCAGAATGCGATTTCTTACTGACACCGATTTTGTACACCGTACCCCTACAGATTCTTTCTTACGAAGTAGCCCTGCTTAGAGGTACCGACATCGACCAGCCAAGAAACTTAGCCAAGTCTGTCACGGTAGAGTAGTTTTTGATTTTCTTTAGTTTTCCAAAATGCAGACTTTACATTTTTATAATGTTGAGCATTTTTTTGGCTCCTCAAATTTATGCAAACGAATTTAAAGTTGGGTTTGCTGAGCTTTCAATTACCCCTGAGCTAATCGATGAATGGGAAGATATAAATAACGACGCTCAATTTGATTCGGATATTGATAGATGGACTGATGTGAATGGCAACAACAAATTTGATGCCGTGTGGATGGCAGGGTTTCAAAATAAACGAGCCGCTCAAGGAGTTAAAGATGACCTCATGGCGGTAACCGCCGTAATTGATGATGGCCAGACTCGGATAGGAATAATTAGCGCTGACACTATAGGGCTAATGAGAAAATTTGTACTCAGTGTGCGTGAGGATGTTCCCGCAGAGTGGGGTCTAGATTACATCATGGTGCATGCCACTCATAATCATGAGGGCCCAGATACCCAAGGTCTTTGGGGCCCGGGTTTTTTAAAAAGCGGCGTTGATGAAGATTATATGGAGCAGCTCAAAACAGCTTTCATACGCTCATTAAAAATGGCTATAGATAACTTGGAGCCTGCAGAAATGAGCTTGGCTTTAATTCCGACTAATCCTCTTACGCCTATCAAAGACAAAAGAAAACCCATCGTGATAGACGATGACATCAGAGCAATTTTGTTTAATAGACCTGATGGCTCAATTATTGGCTCGTTAATTAACTTTGGAATTCATGTCGAACTTACATGGGATAAAAATCTAGAATTAACTGCTGATGTTGCAGGCTACTTAAGAAGAGGCATCAGCGAGGGTATTTACTATGATGATCAGCTAATTAGAACTGGACTTGGCGGAACCACTTTATGGCTTACAGGAAATATAGGAGGCTTAATGACTTCAGGGCCAACCGATCCAATTTATGATCCTGTTTTAGAAAAAATGCTCACGAAACCAAGTCATGCTAAAGCACGCGCGTATGGATATAGCTTAGCAAACAGTGTCATCGAGGCTTTTCAAGCAGGAGATTTCAAGCAGTCTCCAAAGCCATCGATAACTGTCCACTCGACAGAAATAGAATTAGGCATAGAAAATTTCATGCTCTCATTAGGTACTTTGCTTGGCGTCATTGATTCCGATCCTAAATTCAGTCTGATGCCACCATTTATACGATATCTCAGCGAAGTGGCATTTATACAAATAGGAGACGCATCCATTACCGGCGTTCCTGGAGAACTCTATCCAGAAATTGCTGTTGGAGGCATAGAAAATCCTATAGGCGCAGATTACGTGATGGCTCCACAAGAAGTTCCACATTTACGAAGTCAATTTCCAGACAAACTTAATTTGATGGTGAATTTAGCAAACGATGCTATTGGTTACATCATTCCAAAAAGCGAATGGGATGAAGACGCCCCTTGGATTTATGGAGAGAATGAAGAAACTTATGGCGAGGTAGTGTCTCTAGGTCCAAATACTGCCCTTATAATTCATGAAAATCTTGTTAAGCTTATAGAAGAATCAAAAAATAAATAAAAAGGGGATAAATATGGGTAATGGAAAAGAATATGATTTTGTAGTTTATGGAGCTACAGGTTTTACAGGAAAGTTAGTCGTTGAGTATTTGGTAGAAAAATACAGCAATGATTCTGAAGTAACCTGGGCTTTAGCAGGCCGAAATCTCGAAAAGCTTAAATCTGTTGCTGACTCTATTGGCGTTCCTGAAAATACAGAGCTTTTGGTAGTTGATAGCAATGATGTTTCAAGCATTGAAACCTTAGTTTCAAAAACCAAATGTGTTTTAACTACTGTTGGTCCATATCAACTTTATGGCGACGACATTGTTGCTGCATGTGCAAAATCCGGAACAGACTATGTTGATCTGTGTGGTGAGCCAGGTTGGATGCATGAAAAGATTAATGAGCTAGGTGATATCGCAAAAGAATCCGGTTCGAGAATAGTTTTTTCCTGTGGGTTCGACAGCATTCCTTTTGATTTGGGTGTTTTATTTTTGCAAAACGAAGTTATTAAAAGACATGGCAAACCAGCTTCAAGTGTCAGGGGGAGAGTCAGGGCAATGAATGGTGAATTTTCTGGCGGTACGGCAGCATCACTTGGTGCGACTATGGCAGCATTGAAAGAAAAGCCGGAACTTTTTGCAGTTCTTGCCAATCCATTTGCACTTTCAGATGGCTTTACAGGACCAGAACAACCCGCTGACAACAAACCCATGCTTGATGAAAAGCTAGACACATGGGTGGCTCCATTTTTTATGGCGCCAATTAATACCAAGAACGTTCACAGATCCAATGCATTGATGAATCATATGTATGGGGAGGATTTTTGTTACAACGAGATGTGGATTATGGGGCCTGGCGACGATGGCAAAGCTGCAGCCGATGCAGTCTCTTCCGCGAATCCTCTTAGCGATGCTCCAGAACCTGGCGAAGGCCCCTCAAGAGAATCCAGAGAAAATGGAAACTACGATGTCTTGTTTTGCGGAGACATTAATGAAGAAAGCGTTCATGTTTCTGTCGCTGGGGATATGGATCCTGGTTATGGCTCAACCTCAAAGATGATTGCTGAGAGTGCAATATGCTTGGTAAAAGAGTGTGCCGATCTTGCTGGAGGTATTTACACACCAGCACCTTCAATGGGAATCAAACTCATAAAAAGGTTGCAAGACAATGCAGGACTTACCTTTAAAATTGAAAACTAAGATATAGACTAAATTTAGTCTTAAATAAAAAAGGGGGAGCTTATGGAAAAAACTTTTATCACTGTTGGCAGAATGCTGCTAGGCCTTTATTTTTTGCTCCCCGGAATTTCTAAAATTCCAACTTATACAGGTACAACTGAATACATGTTGCTGCATAACATCCCGTTGGCAAGCATTCTGCTGCCCATCACAATAGTTTTGCAAATAGGCTTGGGAGTGATGCTCATCATAGGTTATCGCATCAAAGAATCTGCTTTAATCCTTGCTGCTTTAACCATTTTTATAAATATCGGCATGCATGATTTTTGGAATGAGTATCCGAATACAGATGCGGGGCATGAAACTCAGAACTTTGTGAAAAACTTAGCAATCTTTGCCGGGCTGCTTGTGTTAAGCGCAACTGATAGAGTTCAGCAATGGAAGCTTTTCTCAAAATAACAAACTTAAGGAGGTTATTATGATGTTTTTTAGATTTTTTCTCGGATTTATAGCTTTAGCGGTTGTTGTTTATACAATTCCTGTCATTCAGAGCGACGGACTTTTAACTTTATTCCCATCTTTTTTTGGTGAAATCCTAAGTATGAGTTGGCAAGGACAATTTAATACAGATTTTTTAGCCTTTCTTTTGTTATCAGCCTTTTGGACTTGTTGGAGAAATAATTTCTCTTTGCAAGGAATCGCGCTTGGGATTGGAGCTTTTTTTCTTGGAGCGCCATATTTAGCTTTCTATCTCATTTACTTAAGTTATGTTTGCAAAGGAGACATAAAATTAATGTTGTTAGGAGATAAATAATAATTATGGCAACCAAAATTCTTAAATATACTTTTGCAATATTTCTGATACTGGTATTAATCGTTTTGCTTAGAGCTTATTTGCATCAGCCAGATGCTTACCAAGCTAAAATTAGTGAGCCAATAATTTTTGATGAAACAAAATCAATTAATAACCTTTCAAGATCCATACAATTTGAAACCATATCTCATCCGGATTATGAAAAATTTGATTACGATGAGTTTCAAAGATTTCTTGCTTGGCTCGAAGAAGAATACTTTCAAGTTTTCAAAAATTTAGAAAAAAAATATCTTGGCGAGACGCTCTTATTAAAATGGAAAGGAGAAGATCCAAGCCTAGACCCTATTTTACTAACAGGTCATTACGATGTGGTTCCTGTTAGAGAGGATGCAAACTCAATCTGGCAAGAAAAACCTTTCTCGGGAAAAATCGATGATGAATATGTTTGGGGCAGAGGCGCGCTAGATGACAAAAGCGGGGTCATCGCAATTTTGGAAGCCGTTGATTATTTGTTAACTCAAGACTTTGTCCCTAATAGAACAATTTATTTAAGTTTTGGCCATGATGAAGAAATTGGTGGCAGAAGGGGCGCTGGCAAAGTTGCTGAATTTCTTATCAATGAAGGAGTGGAACTTGAATGGACTTTAGACGAAGGTTCTTTCTTACTCAAAGACATAATTCCTGGAGTCAACAAACCCGTCGCGGTTATTAATGTCGCTGAAAAAGGCAGTTTAACCATCGAGGTTATTGGTAAAGCAGAAGGCGGTCACTCCTCCATGCCATCCTCAAATTCATCTGTTGGATATTTGGCTGAAGCTTTACTGAAGCTTGAGGATAATCCCATTCCTGGAAAGCTGGAAGGTATTTCTCTAGGCCTTTTTGATGAAGTCAGCAAGCAAATGCCTTTTCAGTATAAAATTTTATTTGCGAACTTATGGTTATTTGAGCCAGTAATAAACAGTTTTCTTTCCAATAGCCCAACCATGAACGCTGTAATAAGAACCACTACAGCCCCAACAATGTTATCGGCCAGTAATCGAATTAATGTGCTTGCAAGCGAGGCGAAAGGAACAGTTAATTTTAGACTCCATCCCAGAGACAACCCAGAAACCATCGTCAATTTCGTTAACAATTTGATTGGCAATGAAAATATCGAAGTGAAAAAACTTAGCTCAGGAACTTTGGCAAGCTCTGTATCTGATTGGGACACTGATGGATACAGGGTAATCAGCAATTCAGTGAGAGAAGTTTATGGCGACATTATTGTAGCTCCAGGCCTAATGGTAGGCGGTTCTGACTCAAAACATTATGGCAAAGCCGCTAAAAATTCATACCGATTTAACCCTTTTCCATTATCTGCAAGCGAGCTAAGCGGTCTACATGGAATTGATGAACGCATCAAGAAAGAAGATTTTCTAAATGGAATCAGATCTTACATAAGAATTATTCAATCTGGATCTATTTAAAGATACAATTCCCAGAACAAATTATTTACAACAAAAAGACACAACTATGATTGATTCAACTCGTTCAATAAAGGCTTGCGCAGCCTACTATGGGGAAAATGCAGATGAGATGGAAGCTTATTTGCTAGATGGAGAAAAAAGAGCTTTAGAGTTAGGCAATAGAGGTCCCATTTCATTTGATGAAAATGGAGAGCTATCTAAAGAAATTCGTGAAGCATATTCAAAAAATGGTTTTTACATTTTTGAAAATGTAATTGATGCCAAAGAACTCGAGGACATCAAAGAGGATCTCGAGCAATTAAGAGAAAATTTTCCTGCTGGACCAGAGACAACTCTAGATGCAAACGGCAAGCCCGCATTCAATGCAGATTCGAAGGCATTAACCCTAGTGTGGTCAAAACCTCTAGGCGATCCCTTAGGAGGAACCGAACTAGCGAATGGTCGACACCAAGTAAAACTCTTTGAGCCTGAAGCTGCTGATGATGCTCCTCAAGCTGTACCGGTTATTTTATTGGGCACTTTGCAATTTTCAGATGCCTGCCTTCGAACTTATGCTCACCCAAAACTTTTACAGGTCGCAGCGTCCATAAACGGAGAAGATTTTGCTCCGTTCAATGAAGCTTTATTCATTAAAGAACCCGGAGTGGGAGCTGCAGTTTCTTGGCATCAGGATGGAGTAACTCATTGGGACAGTAAAGATTTTGATGAAGATATCCATGGCTTTAATTTCATGGCTCAGGTTTATGGCAGTACTGCGGTAAACGGCGTATGGGTTCTGCCAGGCACACACAAAGATGGAAAAATTGATATTAAAAAGCTGGTTGCTGAGTCAGGAAGCGAAAGATTGAAAGGCGCTGTCCCCATGATCTGTAACCCAGGTGATGTTGTCATGTGCAACAGACAACTTTTGCATGGTTCGTTTCCAAATTGTGGCTTTGAAAAAAGAGTAACAGTAAATTTTGGATTTCATAAGAGATCTTCGGTTTTAGGTACCAAAGGAGGCGGCATTCACAGTGAGTCACAAGTTTTTGATGCAGAAACCATAAATAGAAGATCCAAATCCATTGGCTACGCTATTGAAGCCAGAAAAGCCAAATACAAAGATGAAGAGCCTTATGTTTACAAGCCGTTTGAAGCATCCAAAACTTCTTATGTGTGGAATGAAAATGCCCGCAAAGATTTAATAGACTACAACTTAGAGGACCTGAGCATATAGCAATTCAGTTAGGAGCGAATTGAAAAGCTCTTATTAAATCCAAATGTTTAATCTAAAAACTTTATGCCTGATAAGCACATTTCTGTTTTGCAGCATCTTTTACGCAAATGCTAGGCCAGAATGGTTTGTTCCTCCGCCTTTAGACCCTTCTGGAGTAGTGCTGGAGACGGTTAAATTACACGATGGAGTTTTTGCTTTAATGTCCAATACTCCTTTTGCAGACAATTCAGGGTTTGTTGTAGGCGACGATGCCGTTTTGGTAATTGATGCTCATTTTACGGGAAATATGGGAAAGCAAATTATTGATGCCGTGAAAAAGGTTACAGACTTGCCAATAAAGTATTTGGTAAATCTAAATGCATTTGGCGATCATGTTTTTGGTAACTATGTTTTTCCTGAATCTACTGAAATTATCGCGCATGAAAAGACCATAGATTTTCTCAAGGAAAACTCCTTGCAAAAAAGGAAAGAAATAATTTCGGTTACAGTTGGCGGCAGTACTGAATTATTCAGAGATGTTGTAGACAGACTCCCGACTGAGTCTTTTAAGACGAAGAAAAAATTAAATCTAGGAAATAAAATCGTTGAATTGTATTACTTTGGACCTGGCATGTCGCCAAGTGATACGGTTGTATATGTCCCAGATGCCAGAGCGGCTTGGACAGGAAATTTAATTTTTGGAAAGGGAAGCATTCCATGGGCCAGATCTGAAATCGTTTCAGACTATTTGAAGTCCATGAAAAATTTTCAAAGAAAAATCGATCCTAAAATTATTGTAGCCGGGCATGGACAAATCTCTGATGGCGACATAGTAGAGAAATATATTTCTTATTTGGATTATGTATTGGAATTTTCAAGATCTCTGAAAAAAGAAGATATTTCAATAGAAGAATATGTAAAAACGTTAAATATTCCTCCTGAGTATCTTA
The DNA here is from genome assembly GCA_019652555.1 of Gammaproteobacteria bacterium. GTDB lineage: Bacteria > Pseudomonadota > Gammaproteobacteria > Magnimaribacterales > AG-339-G14 > MEDG-81. The sequence continues at coordinate 104,035 of BPAJ01000002.1, forward strand.
TCGAGGACGACATTAAAGAGTTGATGGAAGGCTTTCATAAATGGAATGTATTGAACTCTTATAAGCAAGTAACAACATCTACATCTCAGTTGAAAGACAGGAAAAATTTAGGACAAAAGGTCGCCCGAGACGGTAAAGTTGTTAAATAAATATAGAAGAAAAATGAAACTATTCCTGAGAATCTTGCTAATTTTGTTTTCAATCAACTCGTTTTCCGAAAAAGTCTATTTCATAAACCTTAAAGATGGAGATGAATTAAAATCTCCTTTTCTTATTCAATTTGGCTTATCTGGCAAAGGCATTGCTCCTGCAGGAACAGATGTCGATAATACTGGCCATCATCATCTTTTAATAAATGTTGACGAAGTTAACTATTCGATGCCCATTCCATCCTCAAAACAACATTTGCATTTTGGTTTAGGGCAAACAGAAACAAAACTTAGTTTGCCACCAGGTAGACACAAGCTTCAATTAATCTTGGGAGATAAATATCATGTACCCCATGATCCTCCTCTTGTTTCTGAGATTATTGAAGTAAAAGTTATCGAGTAAAGCATCATGGAAGTAACTCTTCTTTTCACCACAGTATTATCTGTATTCATGATAGTTCTTGCTGTAAGGGTTTTAGATCTTAGAGGCAGCCCAGTTACGAAGTCTTTTCATAAACCTGACAGACAAATCGATCCAAACGACTTAGAAAGAGCTATTCGGGGGCACGGTAATTTGATTGAGTATGCCCCTTTGTTTTTGATATTAATGTTGGCACTTGAATTAAGCGAAGCATCGAAAACATTACTTTACGCATGCGGGATTATTTTTACTTTGGGCAGACTGATGCATGGCATAGCATTTTCATTTATGAAGAAAAATGGATACTTAAGGATTGGCGGCATGTCATTAACTTTTATTGGTTTTTTTGGATTAATTGTTCCAGCCTTAGGGATTATATTTTTTTAAATCAAAAATGAATTTACTTGCAGGCTCAACAGGATTCCTTGGAAATAACATTCTCAAAGAACTAGGCTTTAACAAAAGCCCAACTATAGCTCTAGGCAGAAGACCCGTTTCTAATCTGCCAGATGATGCAGAAGAGTTAATAATTGATTTTGATAATCTTGAAGGATTGAGGTTTCCGGATATTGATCATGTCTACCTATCCATGGGGTACCCTTTGATTTACTTCAATGTGATGGGGCTCATGAGTAAAAGTCTTAAAAAAGACTTTTTCTTGGTAGATTTTACTTATCAGCTAGAAATAGCCAAAAAAGCCAAAGAAGCAGGTGCGAAAAATATTTCTCTTATTTCGGCAGTAGCAGCAGATTCAAATTCTTGGAATTATTATCTTAAAACCAAGGGTATGCTTGAAGAGGAAATAATCAAACTTGGTTTTGAAAGTACCAATATTTTTCAACCAGGCCATCTCACAGGAAATAAGTTCAGGCTGGATATACTTTTGGCTGATGCAGTATCTTTAATCTTTGATCCTTTCTTATTTGGCCCTTTAAAAAAATTCAGAAGCATTTCTGCAGAAAAACTCTCTGTCGCAGTTGTTAAAAATTCTCTGCAAGCAAAAGCAGGCATCAATTACTTTGATTACAAAGACTTCATATAAAAAGTTCTGAATTAATCTATTGCACATATTTTTTCCTATTGATAATCTCTTTGAGGGAGAGAAACTATGGAAAAGACTTTTGATTATGTAATTGTTGGAGCTGGAAGCTCTGGATGTGTGATGGCCAACAGGCTTTCAGAAAATGGTAAGAATACGGTATTAATTTTAGAAGCAGGCGGCAAAGATAGAAATTTCTTTATACACATGCCTTCAGGCTATTCGCAGATTGTGCCAACGAAAAGTAATCTGAATTACGGTTTTGAAACAGAACCTGAATCAACTACAAACAATAGAAAATTATATTGGCCAAGAGGTAGGGGCTGGGGAGGCTCATCTTCGATAAATGCAATGATTTATATAAGAGGCCATGCCCATGATTATGACTTGTGGAGACAAATGGGAAATAGCGGTTGGTCTTATGATGACGTGCTTCCATATTTTAAAAAAGCCGAGTCTTTTAATGGCGAGGGAGACAAAGACTTTCATGGGTACGACGGACCTTTACATGTAAAGAAATCGGAGAGAGAGGACGATGAATTACTTGATGTTTTTGTAGAGGCAGGAGGACAAGCTGGCTTTCCTTTAACCAACGATTTTAATGGTGAAAAGCAAGAAGGCTTTTCAAGGTATGAACATACAATGTATGACACCAAATGGGGCCCCAGAAGATGGAGCTCTGCTCGAGCATACTTACATCCAGCCTTAAAAAGAAAAAATTTAAGCACAGAGACTAATGTGCAAGTAAATAAAGTACTCTTTGAGGGAAAAAAAGCTACTGGAGTTGAATATTCTCACAAAGGCAAAACATTGAGTGTCAAGGCAAACAAAGAAGTCATTCTTTCTGCGGGGGCGATAAATTCACCACAAATTTTAATGAACAGTGGTATTGGCGATTCTGCAGAACTTAGCGAAACATGGCATATCCATGGTCCACGAATTAAAAGGTGTTGGCAAAAACTTACAAGATCACTACGCCGTCATAAATTCTTTTAACTGTACCAAGCCGGTTACCTTGCATAGATCGGCAAGTTTTTTAAGAACGCAATTGTCAGGCTTGCAATATTTGCTTCTAGGAACAGGGGATGCAGCAAATCCTCCTTCTAGTGGAGGAGCATTTATTAAGTCGAGTCCTGAAAAGGATATTCCTGATACTCAAATTCATTATGCCTCTTACCAAACATCTGATCTGCATGGTAGAGATGGGATCGATTCAAATCATGGATTTAGTGCAGTAATTTGTATCCTTAGACCGCAAAGCAGAGGGCATATAGAGCTTAAAAGTGCTGATCCAAGTGAAGCACCTCTAATGTATCCCAATTATCTTTCCGAAGAGCAAGATGTTATTGATACAAGAAATGCTTTTAGAGAATCCAGAAGGGTATTCCTTCAACCTGCTTTTGATGAATACCGAGGAGAAGAATCTAAGCCTGGTCCAGAGGTTAACATCGATAACGATGATGAAGTAGATCAATGGATTCGCGATACTGGAGAAACCTTGTATCACCCAGTTGGTACTTGCAAGATGGGCGATGATGACATGGCTGTTGTCGATGACCATTTGAAAGTAAAAGGTGTTGAAAACTTGAGGGTTATAGACGCATCGATTATGCCAACACTAATTGGAGGCAATACCAATGCACCATCGATTATGATTGCTGAAAAAGCTGCCGATTTGATTAACCAAGCTTCTGCATCTTAAAAAAATGAGAAGAATTATCACTGGCCACAACGAAGAGGGAAAATCGGTAATTTCAATAGACGGTCCTCCAGCAAGATCAATTGGCGAAGAAGCAGGAGGTTTGTTTGAGATTTGGAATACGGATGGATCTGGCTTTGATACAAAATCAAAAACGGATCGTGCGGATATAGATATTCTTCTTTCCCCTGTTAAAAGCGGAACCAAGTTTAGATATTTCCAGATAAATCCTATTCCAGAGGGAGTTCCTCAAGAAGCGATTGAAGCAGCTACTGCAGAAGCTTTCGAAAAAATAGGCGCTGCCCATCACAGAGTGGATACTTCCAGAAATGCTGCCATGCATGAAACCGACACAATTGATTACATCATTCTTTTAAAAGGCGATGTAAGTCTGATTCTTGATGAAGAAGAAGTTAAGCTGAAGCCCCATGATGTCGTTGTACAAAGAAGGACCAATCATGCTTGGGTAAATCATGGTACCGAGCCTGCTTTGTTGATTGCAGTGCTCATTGACAGCAGTTTGGTTTAATAAATTCAAATTTGCATTTACAAAGTACAAAAAAATTGTAACAACAGTGTTTTTTCTTTAGACTGCAACTCTTGGGAAAATTTATGAACACGCAACTCTTTACGGATAAACTGGCAATTTCCTTGTCGGCAATTTGTGTATTGCACTGTCTTTTCATGCCTTCCTTTCTCATTTTATCTTCTTGGTTTGTTGCCTTTTCGATCAATAATGAGTTCATTCATTATGTAATTTTAACTGTTGCTATTCCTGTGAGTGCTTTTGCCTTAGTTAGAGGGTATAAAAACCATAACAAATTGTCTTATTTTGTTTTTGGTTCTTTTGGCCTATTTCTATTATCTTTTGCTGTGCTCACTGCGAGTATTATTGGAGAAATAGGAGAAAAGTCTTTGACCGTATTGGGCTCATTATTTGTTATATACGCCCACTATAAAAATCATCAAGTTTGTAAAGAATTAAATTGTGATTGTCACAATTTAGAAAGTTCTTAATTTTCTTCTAATAATTTTAAGTTTTTCATAGGAGAAAGTATGTCTATTTTTAATAAAATCAAATCAATTACAGCTTTAACTTTTGGAATATTGCTTTTTGGTATTTCATCTATTTTTGGCTTTCAGGTAAGCGGCGAAAGTTTCGACGCAAATTTCAAAATTTCGTCTTGGACGGCTACTAAAAGCGGAAGCGTAATCACCTCGGAAGGCATAGTCGGTGAAGGCTATGGAAAAGTTTATTTGACTCACACTTTTAGCTCCAATAACCCAGAAGGGTCTTCTGGCGATTTTGTCGGTCAAGCAAGAACGATAAATAAAGATGGAGAGATGAGATTTGCATCCTTACAAGGCATTTGGGAAAGAGAGGGAACCATTGTGACTATGTATACTTTGGATGGCGTAACCAATGGCGTGATGAATTATGCTAAAGGTAAGGTCGACCTATTTGCAGGTACCCTAAGTTTTAAAGTCTTTCCTATAGAATAATAATATCGAGCATGGCAAAAATTTTTCTGACGCTTCTTATTTTCTTTGGATCTTGCTTGTCAGCTGACGAGCTCATGGCAGCCATTAAGAGTGAATATCGTGATCCTGAAAATATCATTAGGGATGAATTTCGCAATCCTTATGAAACTTTAACTTTTTTTGGAATAGAGCCCTCAATGAAAGTGGTTGAGCTTTCTCCAGGAGGAGGTTGGTATACAGAAATTCTAGCAAACTACCTAAATAACTCGGGAGAGCTTATAGCAGCTCATTTTGATGAGAATTCTAATAGTAATTTTTTAAAAAAAATCAGAAAAAATTTTGAAAAAAAAATGGATTCAAATTCAATATATGAAGGTGTGAAAATTGTTGACTTAACTTCAGGGCTAACAGAGCCTAGGTCAGCGGATGCTGTTTTGACATTTAGGAATTTACATAATTGGCTGGGCTCCACTATGGATACAATTTTTGCTAATAGTTTCAAAGCTCTCAAATCAGGAGGAATTTTTGGAGTAGTCGAGCATAGAGCTGAAGCTGGCACTTCAATCCAAAATATGAAGAAAAGCGGATATGTGACCGAAGAACATGCCATTGAGATGGCAAAAAAACATGGCTTTGTTTTAGTTTCGAAGTCTGAAATAAATTCAAATCCTAAAGATTTGAAAAGTTATGAAAAAGGGGTGTGGACCTTACCTCCGTCGTTAAGATTAAAAGAGAAAAATAAAGCCAAATATCTAGCTATCGGAGAAAGCGACCGCATGACTTTATTGTTTAAAAAACCCTAAGTTTTTTATAAGCTATGAATTGGAAAAATCAAAAAAAATATTTATCATTTTCGAATGCTTAAGAACGAACAACTACGACTCTTAAAAGGCTTGCTCAATCACTTGGATGCAAAAACCAATGTAGATGCTGGCGGTATTATGCAAACGCCATCAGATACTTATACCAGCAAAGAAAGGTTTGACCTTGAATGGCAATCTTTTTTTCAAGATTATCCTCAAATAATTGGTATGTCAGGAGACTTGGCAGAACCAAATAGCTTTTTGACCATAGATGATTTTGGCTCTTCAATTATTGCCACACGAGATGAAAATGGCGTATTTAGGGCATATGCAAATGTTTGCACACACAGAGGAGTTCAAATTGAAAATGAAAAAAGAGGCAATAAGTCAAAATTCTCCTGCCCATTTCATGGCTGGACTTTTGATAACAAAGGCTCTCTCGTTGGCTATCCTAAAAGCGAACAGTTTGGAAAAATCGATAAATCTTGTTACGGATTAGCTGAGCTTCCAAGTATAGAAAAATATGGTTTTCTATGGGTTCATCCTAATAAAGAAGGAAAAATAGACTTGTCAAAATTGCTTGGTGAAAAATTAGAAAAAGAATTTAAGGCTTGGAGTTTTGACAGATTAATTCTTTCTAATGAAGAAGCTTATGAAACTGATATGAATTGGAAACTTGCAATTGATACTTTTGGAGAAACTTATCATTTTTCAGTTTTACACAAAGATTCTCTCTTCCAGTCTTTTCATGGTAATTGTCAGATGTTTGATAGCTTTGAAAGAAATGGAAGGCTGATCTTATGCAAAAGAGATATTGATGAAATGAGAAAATTGCCTGAGCAAGATTGGAACATTTGTACCGGTACCTTGCCAGTCTATTATTTATTTCCAAATATAATATTTATGCCAACACCGGAAGGAGCTTTTTTAGTGAGAGAATATCCGCTTGAAAATTCTCCTCATAAAAGTGTTTCAAAAATTTCCTTTTACTTTTATCCCGAGGCACTCGAAGCTGCTGAGAAAATGGGCGTTTCTCCAGAAACAGGCCAAAATCCTTTAGAAGAACTTTACAGCGCTTTCGGCAGCGTTATCAGAGATGAAGATTATGTAGCGGCGGCATCTTCACATAAAGGATTGCAATCAGGAAACTTAAACTTTTTAACTTTTGGCAGGAATGAGCCGGCATTACATCATTATCACAATACGTACAGAGAGGCTTTAGGCTTGCAAAAACTTCCAATAATCGAATCTTAAGATGATAGATTTATATTATGCTCCAACCCCGAATGGCTGGAAAATATCCATCATGCTTGAAGAATGTGAAATGGATTATCAGGTCGTACCGGTAAATCTTGGCAAAGGCGATCAATTTACCCCAGAATTTTTAAAAATTAGCCCAAACAACAGAATGCCTGTGATTGTAGATCACGAAAATATTATTAATGGAGAGCCAATGAGCATTTTTGAGTCCGGAGCCATATTGATGTATCTGGGAGAAAAAGCTGGAAAATTTTTCCCCCAAAAATCTCCAGAGAGAGAAAAGGTTTTAGAGTGGTTGTTTTGGCAAGTAGGTGGATTAGGACCTATGGCCGGCCAAGTAAGTCATTTCGTTAACTACGCACCAAATTTTCCGGGAGATCATTCTTACTCAGAAGAAAGATATAAAAATGAATACGATAGATTGCTTGGCGTAATGGATAGAATTCTTAATGAGCGAGAATACTTAGCTGGCGATTATTCCATTGCCGACATGGCATCTTTTCCCTGGGTAACTGCCTATAAAAGATATGAAGTAAATTTGGATTTATTCGCGAACGTCCGTAGATGGTTTGATGCAATTAAAGCCAGGCCTGCTGTTCGCAGAGGAATTGATGTGGGTAAGGAAGCCAGAAATTTTGGTGAAGGCATTTCTAAAGAAAGTTTAAAGACCATGTTTAAACAAGATGCCAAAAGCATTGCTGAAATGGCAAAGAAAAAAGAAAAAGAATAAATCCTATAATTTTTTTTCGATAAGCTGAATTCTATCGTTACCGAAATACATGTCTTCTTTTTCTAAAAAGAAAGTTGGCGAACCAAAACCTTTACGATCCATTAATTCTTGTGTGTTTTTTACAAGTCTTTCTTTGGTTTCTGGTAATGCAATAAATTCTAAGAAATCATCAGCTTTTATCGATAGAGAAGTGACAATTTCATTCAAACAAGCATCGCTTGAAATGTCCTTACCTTCTGTCCAATAAGCTTTAAAAACTTTTTCTAAGTATTCCTCTATATCTTTGTTTTTATCAATAAAGTAAAAAGCACCGCGCATAGACTTTACGCTATTGATTGGAAAGATTTTTGGCCAGTTGAATACAATGTTCCTTAGTTTTGCCCAATCGGCCATGTCCTTTTGAGAATATTCCAATTTTTCTTTAACTGGATTTTTTCTACTTTCGTAGACGCTAGGATTTGTTGAATTGAAAATTCCCCCAACCAATATGGGCTTCCAAATTATTTCAAATTCTTTGTTTTTTTGAAGTTCTAAAATACCCCTAAACGAAAGGTAGGTCCAAGGACTACTGCAGTCTAGGTAATACTCAATTTTTTTCATCGTCGATATAATTTTTACTTGTTAATACTTTATAATCTTACCTCTTAACAATTCAAGCTGCTCACTTAGAGGGGGAAAAATGGAAGAAGACCAAAAAAGACTTGCCGATGCTCTGGAAGAGTTAAAAGATCACAATTTCATGAAAATTCATGAATCTGCATGGAAGTTCATGTACTACAACCTCTTGAGAGGTTTGGCGATTGGCCTTGGATCTGTTGTTGGCGCTACAGTTCTGGTAACTATTTTTATCCAAATATTGGCTCAGTTTGAATTTATTCCTATTATCGGAAATTGGGCCCACGAAGTCATTGAAATCATCGAAAAGCTAGACAAATCTGGATGACAGCTCCTCTCAATAACGTTATCTGTATGAAGTGGGGGGATAAATACTCAGCAGATTACGTGAACATATTATTCAATATGGTTTCAAGAAATTTAAGCATCCCTTTTAGGTTTGTTTGCTTCACTGACGATCCAAAAGGCATAAATGAACAAGTAGAAGTTTTCGATCTTCCAAGTTTAAATTTACCAAATAACATACCTGAAAGAGGCTGGCTTAAACTTACAACTTTTTCAAAAACTCTAGGAGATTTAGAGGGAAAAGCTCTTTTTTTAGATTTAGATTTGATTATCACGGGAAGCTTAGATGAGCTCTTTGAGATCGAAGGTGATTTTTTAATAGTTAAGGATTTCATCAGAAAAGATGTTACTGGTAACAGTTCAGTTTATAGATTTGAGATAGGTCAACACGAAGACGTAATTGAAAATTTCAAAAATAACTTTACTGATATAAAGAATAAACACAGAAACGAACAAGAATATTTATCCGCCTTTATGGATAAAAAAAATCAATTGAGCTACTGGCCTGAAGATTGGTGCAAGAGCTTTAAAAAGCATTGCATTCACAAAGGATTTAAACAATTCTTTTATCCACCTGAATTACCAGAAAATACAAGAATTGTTATCTTTCATGGAAAGCCAAACCCTCCAGAGGCCATTGCAGGCAAAAGTGGTAAGTGGTACCGAAAGGTATTGCCGACTCCTTGGGTTAAAGATTTTTGGAGATAAAGGACAAAATATTTTTAAATTTGGAAGGAACAACCTTTCAAAAAAAAGTTTGGCAAGAATTGCTAAAGATCCCAAAAGGGCAAACAAGATCTTATAAAGAAATTGCTATTTCAATAGGTTATCCCAAAGCCGCAAGAGCCGTTGCAAACGCTTGTGGAAAAAATCCTTATCCTATAAAAATACCCTGTCACAGAGCAATAAGATCAGATGGCTCAATAGGAGGGTATAGCGGGATCGGAGGCTCAACCACCAAACTCAAATTATTAATTGAAGAAAAAAACTAGTTAGCTTCTTTAGCTTTATATTTTTTCAAAGCTTCTGCGTATTCTTCTTCTGAAAGTTTATGCCAACCGATACATTTGCCCGTTGGACTTCTTCCACAGCCACAATCCATATTTCATCTCCTAATTGAGTGTAACTTTTTTTAGTTGTCCAGGCTTTAAAATTTCAAAAAAGGTTTTAGGCAGTCCATTTTTTGTCAAGGCTTCTTCAAGCAAAGCTGGTGGCTCCAACGTTTCTTCATCAGTAAGTTGGAAAGTTCCCCAATGCATGGCGTAATTTTTCTTTGATCCTAAATCAAGAGCAACCTGCAAAGCTTCTTCAGGGTTCACATGATTTGCTTTCATGAACCACCTAGGCGCATACGCTCCTATTGGTATCAAAGACAGATCGGGTTTGCCAAGTTTTGCTTGCGTATCTTGGAAATCTTTAGAGTAACCTGAATCTCCTGCATGAAAGCTTTTAAAATTTGGAAAGGACATGAACCATCCACCCCAAAGGCTTTTGTTTCTATCTGCTAAACCTCTAGCCGACCAATGTTGAGTAGGAGTGAATGTAAATTTAGTTCCTTTAATTTCAATATTTTCCCACCACAAAAATTCTCTAGTATTTTTAATACCCTTTCGATTTAATAATTTTTGGTCTCCTTTCGGAACTAAAAACAAAGTTTTTGGATTTTTTTTTGAAAGTTTTTTTAATGAAGGGATGTCCAAGTGATCATAATGATTATGACTTACCGTAACGACGTCTATTTCAGGTAAGTCTGTAATTTGCATGGCTGGAGGGATAATTCTTTTTGGGCCAGCTATCTTCACTGGAGAAGCCCGATCAGAAAAAACTGGATCAGTTAAGACAATCGTCCCTTCTATATTGATTAAAAAAGTGGAGTGCCCAATCCAAATTAAATAGTTTTTCTCATAATCAGAAAAGTTTTTCCATTCATCTGATGATTCTATTTTTATTGGGGTTGGTCTTTTTCTATTAAAACTCCATTTCAAAAAGTCTCCAAAACTTTTTAAATTTGGCATATTGTTGGTATTTTTAAATCTCTCGTCAGACATTAGAAGACTGGAAAATAAGATAAGGAATATTAATTTTTTTTGCATGGAAATTAGTTTGCATTTTGAAGCGCTATTGTAATCTTATTGAATCTAAAACATAGAGAAATTTATTTAAAACATTTTAGATATGTATAATTCTCCCTCCGATGAGAATTTTAAGAAAACTATTGATGTTTTTTGGACTGCTTTTTGTTGCTGCTGGAGCGATTTCAAGCTTAGTAGGCGAACTAATCGGATTTGTTACTTTTTCTGGTTCACAAAACCTTTTGATTTCTTCTATGGGAGTAGTTATTTTTTGGCTATCTCTTGAGCGAGTTCATCCTGAAGGTTATAAGTTTTTTTTGATATTTATTTTACTTTCTTCTGTTTTGGGCTTTTTTTACTTTCCTCTGGGAATTATAGGTTTCCTTTTAACGATTTTCGTTTTATGGTTTTTTAGAGATCCAGAAAGAATGGTTCCTTCATCTGAAGCAGGCATCATTTCTCCTGCAGATGGCGTTATCTGCAAAATAGAAAAAACCCTTCCGCCTAAAGAGGTAAAAAGCTCTGAAGAATTATTAAAAATTTCGGTTTTTATGAATGTTTTCAATGTCCATGTAAACAGAGCTCCTGTTGCAGGCAACATCAAAGACATAATCTATGTTCCTGGAAAATTTATAAACGCCAGCTTAGACAAAGCAAGCGAACACAATGAGCGTAATATTCTTGTGCTAGAAAATAATAAAAATGAAGAAATTATTGTCGTCCAAATAGCAGGGCTCATTGCAAGAAGAATCCTTTCTTTTGTAAACCTTTTTGATTCACTAAAGATTGGCGAAAGATTTGGTCTGATTAGGTTTGGTTCTCGAGTTGATGTCTATCTACCTTCCAATTACGATCCAAAAGTAGAACTGGGACAAAAGGTCATTGCTGGAGAGAGCATCATTGCGAGTTAATAATCATGTCTGAAAGAAGCATCAAGAATTTTATTCCAAACTTAATAACTTTAACCGGACTTTGTTTTGGTCTAAGTTCTATAAGGTTTGCAGTTTTAGAAGATTTTAAAGCTGCAGTTGTGTGTATTCTTATTGCAGCAATCTGCGATGTCTTAGATGGATTATTTTCTAGGCTCTTAAAAACTCAATCAGACTTGGGAGCTGAACTCGATTCTTTGGCTGATTTTTTGAGTTTTGGCGTGGCTCCTGGAATTTTAGTTTATTTTGGAATTCTTGAAGAATTAGCTATTTGGGGATATCTTGCTGTTACTGCCTTTATTGTTTTTGCTTGTTTAAGGCTTGCAATATTCAACTTAAACTTGCCGCCAACAGAGGATGCCCAAAAACAAGGTTATTTTTTAGGAGTACCAACGCCATCAGGTGCAGGGCTGATTTTGCTACCCTTGATTCATTCTTTTCTCGGTTTCAATTGGGGCATAGAAAATCCTGAGGTGGTTGCAATATACACTAGCCTGGTTGGCTTACTGATGGTCAGCAAAATTCCAACATTTTCACTAAAAGAGTTAAACATCACTGTTAATAGGAAGTTTTTCTTGAGGTTTTTTGTCGGCTTCGTAGTTTTAGTTTTACTTATGATAAATTTTTTATGGCAGTTTCTTTCTGTGGTTGGGATCCTTTATATTATTGGTATACCCGTAGCATTTTTTATCTTTCGTAAAAATCGTCTAAAAAAATCTTCAGACAATCTAACTAATTAACTTAGTAGCAATTCGTTTTCCTTTGTTTTGAGATCTCTCTTTTCGTCTGGTTTTATCATTTACTTTACCAACCAGTTGACCACATGCTGCCATGATGTCTTCTCCTCTAGTGGTTCTAACAGTTGTGATATAACCTTCTTTTTGAAGAATTTTTTTGAAAGTTTCCACCCGCATGTTGGAAGGTCTTTTGTATTCTGTTCCAGGAAATGGATTGAAGGGAATCAAATTAATCTTGCTTGGAATATCTCTTAATATTTTTGCCAATTCTTTTGCGTTATCTATAGAGTCGTTAACTTTATTAATTAAAATATATTCCATGGTAGTTTTTCTTTGATCGCCGCATTTTTCAACATAACGCATTACAGCCTCCAATAGCTTTTTAATTGGATATTTTTTATTTAAGGGCACCAGATCATTACGTAATTTGTCATTGGGAGCATGAAGGGAAATGGTCAATGCTGCATCGGTTACCTCAGAAAGCTTATCTATCATCGGCACCAATCCAGAGGTACTTAAAGTAACCTTTCTTTTGGATAGTCCATATGCTTTATCGTGCATCATCAAGTTCATAGCCTCAGTTACTGGTTCGAAATTCAGCAAAGGCTCTCCCATACCCATCATCACAACATTTGTTACGTTCTTTGAGCCATGATCCCTGGGTGTTCCAAAAGAATTTTCTGCTACCCAAACTTGCCCTATGATTTCTGCTGTCGATAAGTTTCTTGAAAAACCCTGTTTTCCAGTAGCACAAAAACTACAGTCAACAGCGCAGCCCACTTGAGAGGAAACGCATAAAGTAGCTCTTTTACCCTCAGGAATTAAGACCATCTCAACTAAATCACCTTCTCCAACGCTTAAAACCCATTTACGAGTGCCATCTTTGGAATCTTTCTCGTAAACAATTTCTGGAGGCTTAATTTCTGTTTTTTCCTCCAAAATACTTTTAAGGTCCTTTGATAGATTGCTCATCCCATCATAGTTTGAGATTCCTTTTTGATGAATCCATTGAAAAACTTGCCTTGCTCGATAAGGCTTTTCTCCTAAGGATACGAAAAATTTTTCCATGGCATCTAAAGACATGCCAAGAAGATTTATTTTCATTTTTTACAGCTCAAATAGATTTTTTATCGGTTTGCCATCTTTTAGATTAGCGACATTCTCAAGGAAAAGATTAAACGATCTCGGCAGAGACATTAAAGAATGAGCAGAATCGTGAGGAGTAATGTAACAATTGTTTGCCTCCCAAAGGGGGGACTCTGTCTCTAGAGGTTCTTTTCTTGTGGTATCCAAAGCTGCAGCAGCAATTTCACCAGTATTTAATGCTTCTGCAAGATCTGCTTCATTCACAGCGCTGCCTCGACCGACATTAATGAACATACTTTGCGGATTCATTTGTTTGAAAACTTTTTTGTCGATTACATTCCTAGTATGTTCGCTATCCGGCAATACCGTTACAAGAAAATCTGCAAAAGGCAACATATCCATTAAATCTTCTGGAGTTTTGACTTCGTCAGCAAATTCGCAAGTTACAGGCGATCTCCTAACACCAGTAACGTTCATTTCAAATGACTTTGCAATTCGAGCAATTTCTTTTCCTATACCACCATATCCATAAATGACTAAATTCTTATTCGTTAATTCCCCGTCCCCTCCATTTGGCATCCATTTTTTTTCCTTTTGAAGTTCAATATGAAGATCAATTCTTTTGTTCCATCTCAACATTTGCGCTAAAACGTAATTGGCCATGGGTTTGCCATATATGCTGCTTGCATTTGCAACAATTGCGTTCGTTTCTTTCAAGACTGCTTGCAAAAAAGGATCATCCATTCCCGAATATCCGCTTTGGATGAATTTAGCTTTCTTCGCAACTTCCAACATAGGCTCGAAAAGATGTTTGTGGTCTCGCACCGCAAAAAGAAATTGATAAGACAAAAATAAGGCATCAACTTCCGGAACATCTCCCCAAGCAGGATTTGTATGATCCTCAGGGTTCAGCACAATAATTTCCATATTAGGATCAAGCTCTAGAATTTCCGACTCATAAAGTTTGCTTATCAGGCTATCGACTACTATTTTCATTGGTTTCCTTTTTTAGATGGGGCAATTTAAACCAGAAGTTTTTAGAAAACAAGAATATTGATTTAACTGACTATATAATGTTCCGAAAAATGACAGAACTCACCATCACAGATGTTTATGCCTTTGGCGTTCCTATCATATTGGCCCTTATTTTATTTGAGGTCTTGATTTCAAACTGGCAAAACAAGAATTACTACAACTCTGGCGATACTTGGTGTACCTCAGGACTTCTCTTTGGAAATATCTTAATGGGATTTGCCATCAAAGGATCCATTGTTGGGTTTCATTTCTTTTTATATCAGTTTCGAATTGTTGATTTAGTAACCATCTTGCCAAATTGGGTTTTATGGATCTTAACTTTCGTTTTAATAGACTTAGTATTTTATATTTACCATAGGCTTTCTCATCGGGTTAGATTTCTTTGGGCAATTCATATGAGTCATCATTCCAGCGAAGAAATGAATTTTGCAGTTTCCTTCAGACAGGCTTGGTTTGGTCCAATTTCAAAAGTGCCTTTTTTTATGGTGTTACCAATTTTAGGCTTAGACCCCTTAATGATTGCAGTTGCAGGAGTCATAAGTACTTTATGGGGAGTAGTGGGGCATACCCAAATTATCGGCAAGCTAGGCCCACTAGAATGGCTTTTCAATACTCCTTCCCACCACAGAGTTCATCATGGCTCAAACCCAGAATACATAGATAAAAATTATGGAAACTTACTTATTATTTGGGACCGCCTGTTTGGTACTTTTCAGCCCGAGGAAAGGCCTGTGAATTATGGTCTTGTAAATAATGTAAATACCTTTAACCCAATTAAAATAACATTCATGGGTTGGAATAAAATATTTCTTGATATGAAAAAAGCTTCAAGCTTGAGACAAGCTATGGACCATTTTTTTGGCCCACCAACCACTCACGAAAAAGAAGCTTTGAATTAGTTCAGAAAAGCTTAGGTAATCATGAAGACAACAATTATCAATTGGCTGCTGGTTTTATTTGTGAGTCTTAGTTGGGGAGCCTCCTATATGTTCACTAGAATCGTTGTAGAAGAAATGCCCCCATCGCACTTAGTATCAATAAGACTTTTACTTGCTGCTCTTCTACTAGGACCTTTGTTCATTAATAAAGAAGAATTTTTAAAGATGTCTAAAGTGATCCCTTCTTTGATTTTGCTTGGAATAATAAATGCCGCCTTGCCATTTTTTCTTTTTGCTTGGTCTGCTCAAGAACTTACTGCTGGCATGCTTTCTATTTTAAATGGAACTTCACCTTTATTTGCATTAATTATTGCAATAGCCCTTTTTAGACAAAATACACCTTCCTTCAAGTAATAGGTCTTCTTTTTGGGCTTTATTGGACTATTGATTTTTATAGGACTTGATGAAATTAGAGTAGTATTTTTCCCAGTAACTTTATGCCTAATAGGAGCTTTTTGTTATGCATATTCAAACAATGTCTTATTTAAATTGAATCATATAAATTCTTCAGCTCTTGCTTCTGCAACTATGCTGTCAGGTTTTGTTTTTTCAATTCCTTTATTTCTGTCCGAGCCACAATCTTTTTCTTTTGATCTGTCACTAAAAACTTATTTAGCAACCTTATTCCTTGGCCTGGTTTCAACGGGCATCTCATTTATTGCGTATGTTGTTTTGTTACAAAGATCTTCCCCAGTTCAAGCCTCTTCGATAATTTTCTTGGTACCCATAACTGGAATTTTCTGGGGAGCAATATTTTTAAATGAGAATATAGATCAGAAGGTGATATTGGGCTCTTTGTGTATTTTAGTTGGTATAGGACTAACAAATATTTTTAAACCTAAAAAACTTTTGAGAGATTAATTAAATAATCTTCAAAACATTTTCTGGCGGCCTGCCAACTATAGCTTTAGACCCTTTTACATAAATTGGTCTTTCAATGAGCTTGGGATATTCAATCATTAAATTAATGATTTCTTCTTCTGAAATATTAGAATCTTTTAAGTTATTCTCTTTATATGCAGATTCTCCTGTTCTCAAAAGATCTCTTGGGCTCATGCCAAGTTTTTGAATTATTTCTTTCAAAAAGTTTTTTTCGAGTTTCTCATCAAGGTACATGAAAACCTCAAAATTTTCTTTTTCTTTCTCAAGGAGGTTTAGGGCTTGTCTAGACTTGCTGCATCTAGGGTTGTGAAAAAGAAAAGCTTTGGCCATAGTTACAAATCATCTTATGAAAAGAGTTATTTTAAGCAGAAAAGGATTTGATTCAAAATATGGAGGTAGACCTTCACCCATATTTAAGAATGATGATATTTTCTCTCTTCCCATTCCTCAAAATGGAAAATCTCCAAAAAAATATCATGAGCTTAAATTCAATGGTATCAATGGAACTCAAGCTTTGAAGGAAGTTTCAGCCACACAGGTTACTTCAGAAGACTTTTGCCATTATGATCCCGCTCTTAATGACAAAATTGGACTTTTTGGTCAGGCGGGTAGCGCACAATCTGAGCTTAAAAATAATGGTGTAGGTATAGGAGATCTTTTTTTATTTTTTGGCTGGTTTAAAAAGACAGAAAATCCAAAAATAGATATCCATAAAATTTTTGGTTGGTTACAAATTGAAGAAATCTTGGAAGGCGACAAACAGATTTCTAATTTTTTAAAAAAACACAATCTTTCACATCCACACGATCCAAAATATCGAAAATATAAAAACAATACAATTTATGTATCAAGAAAAAATTTTGGTTTATTTAAAAAATTCTCTAAAAAACTAGTGCTTAGCGCTCCTAACCACAAGAAATCTATGTGGCAGTTTCCCAAAAAATATTTTGCTAGTGCTGCTAAGAAGAAGAGTAATATTTTTTTAAACCGTCTAAAATGGAAAGACAATAGAAAATTATTAGTCGATACAAATATTGGCCCTGGCCAAGAATTTATTTTCGACGCCCAAGAAGTACCAGATATTTCTTTATGGGCAAAATCACTAACAGAAGAGTAATCTTATGAACAATTTATATCTTTTTCTTGCGGGACTAATGGCTGGAATGATTTTATTTCAGGCTGCTTTAAATGCTCCTACTATTTTTAAAGTGTACTCTGAAGAACAAGCCGGACCCTTTCTAAGAGCAATTTTTCCAAAATTATTTTTAAATGTGGCAGTTCTTAGTCTCATAGGAGTTGTCTTATCAGTAATTGGTGATCGTCTTTCGCTTCAAATACTTTTTTTTGTTTCTTTTTTATTAATGAGTATTTCGTATTTGATAGTTCCGGCGACAAACAAGGCAAGGGATGAAGGAAGAGATAAAAGTTTTAAGTATCTGCACTTATTGAGTGTAATACTTACTTTATTGACTTTAGTACTCTGTCTTATAATTTTGGTGGTCACCTAAAATGGAAAAACAATTCAATGTTTTTGAAGAAGAAATAGAGGAATGTTGTTCAAATCCTATTACTGGTTTCTTTCGAGATGGATTTTGTCACACCGATAATTTGGATCAGGGCTTGCATGTTGTTTGTGCATACATAACAGATGATTTTCTAGAATTTTCTAAATCAAGAGGCAATGATCTTTCTACGCCAAGAGAAGAATTTAATTTTCCAGGCCTAAAGGAGGGTGATCACTGGTGCGTTTGTGCAGAACGTTGGAAAGAAGCTTATGAGAACGATAAGGCTCCTAAAATCTTTTTAAGAAGAACAAATAGAAAGTCTATAAAAATTATTGATTTAGAGATTCTTAAGAAATATGCAATTGACTTAGACTAAAGGCTAAGCTCTTCTGAGTCTGCTGCCGTGTTTCAGGTAAACGTCTTTAGCAATTTTCTTGAAGTCAGAACCTTTTCTTACCGACCAAATTGTTTCTCGAGCTTTTTTTGCCGAAGCTTTCAGGTCTACTATTTTTTCATGATAGATTTCATTTAATTCTGCTACGTGAATGTTTTTCGGCTCTATATTTTTTAAAGAATTAATTTGGCCTTTAATCCACATTGCAGATGGATCTTGGTCGCTACTTTGTTTTAAGACTGAGTATATTCTTGGGAGATTGATACCCGTTACGCCGCTTTGCATTTGCACTTGGCATATGTGAATGCCTGGTTCGTAATCTACAAAAAGTTCAGCAAGACGAGGTGAAGTTTTTTGCCAAGGCTGCCATAAGTTATAAGAGGCAAAAGACATGATCATTGCTCGCATTCTAAAATTAATCCAACCTTTTTCTTTCAAGAAAACCATGCAAGCGTCTAAGAACGGAAAACCTGTTTCTCCTGCAATCCATTTCTCAATAAGTTCATCATTCTCATCCTCTCTCAAAGAATCACACATTGGATGCATGGATTTAAATTCTAATTCAGGCTCGGTTTCAAGCTTTTGAATAAAATGACAATGCCAGTGAAGTCTTTTTTTAAATGAGTAGAGGTCTTTCCTGAAAATGGAGCTATTCATATTTTTCTGAACTTCTTGAAAAATAGTTCTTAATGATATTGTTCCAAACGATATGTGTGGGGATAATCTAGAACAAGAATGTTCAGCTTCAACGGGACTGGACATTTTTATAGAATATCCATCCATCCGCTTTTCTAAAAAAGATGAAAGAAGTTTTTTTGCTTTATCTTCGCCACCAAGCTGAAAACTATTATTTTTTGGATCTACAAGAGACTGCTTTTTTTTAAATGCTTTAAAATCTAATAAATCTTTGGGCTTAATTTTTGAGGAATGGTTAATTTGTGGAGGTGGCAATATCTTCTGAGTCATTATTCTATGCCAATTTGAAGACCAGTCATCTCTGTTGTGATTTTTTGTTTGAATTCCAAAATCTTCAAATTCATACAACCTTCCAGAGTCTTCAAACTTGCTAAAGAACTTTGCTTTAAGATTTCTGTGATAATGAATGTCGGTTGATTGATTCAAAAAAATCTTAGACTGAGGAAAGTTTTTGTCTATCCACAAAGCAAGTTCATCAAGATCGCCCTCAAAGATGAACAAATCTCTATTGAGTTTATTGAGCTTTTCATCTAACTCTCCTAAAGAGTCGAGACAAAATTGAAATTGTCTTTCTGATTTTCCGTTGTTACTCCAATAGTCTTTATCGTATGCGTATATGATCAAAGATTTGTCAGCATTACAGCCGTGATACAAAGCAGAATTATCGGAAATTCTTAAATTTTTATGAAGCAAAACAATATTCACTGGACTAGAATACTTCAAATGATCTCAACGCATTCTCATATGAATATAAGAAGTTTTTTTCTTGATAATTTATGACTATTGATTACTTAAAGACACAGAAAATAATTCATTGGCTTATGGCAATTATTATCATGTTGGATCTTAATGTCGCCCAAAAGTTTGGCGGCAATATGGAACTATGGGACAGACTTGAGTCACGATCTGATCATGCAACAGCCGGTATGATCGTAACTTTCTTATTTATATTAAGAATAATATTACGATATTTTTATGGAGCCCCAAAACTACCTTCAACGATGCCTGCCTGGCAGGTAGCTTCTGCAAAATTAGGACATTATTCTTTATATTTTCTTATGGCAGGACTCATAATTACTGGAATATCAATGGCGAGCTTTGCTTCAGACCCAATAATAGTTTTTGGCATCGATTTGGCTTTTGCAGCGCATAACCAAAATACATTTTTTATAATAAGAGGATTTCACGAATTTTGTACCAACGCAATCATTGCATTGATTGTTATTCATATTCTTGCCGCGCTGTATCATCAATTTTTTGCAAAAGATGATACAACCAAAAAGATGCTTAAATTTTGGGACAACAAAAAATAGAAGATTTTTAAAAATTATCATTTAATACTAGAATTCTCTTGCTCAAAAAAAAGTTCTATAACCAATACCTATTGCTACTTTTGCAAACGATTACATTTCCCCAAAAATAATTTTAGACGGCTGGTTTGAGAAACGAGAGAATTAAATGCTTTGAAATCTTTTTTCTCTCAATGCAATTTTTCTAAAAGATTATGTCTCGACATAGGAGCGAACATAGGAAATCATTCATTATTTTTTTCAAGAATCTTTCAAAGAAGTTTTAGCTTTTGAACCAAATAACAAAGTTTTTAATCTTTTAGAAATCAATGCTTCATCAGTTGATAACATTCAAGTGACTTAATTTTGGTTTTTCCGATGCTTCAAAAGAATTACCAGCGCAAATAGCTTTTGTTGATATTGGAAATGCTACTCAGGCATTGTTTCTTCTCCGGAGCAATCCAATACTATCTTAAAGGTTGAGAAACTTAGATAATTTTAAAAAGGAAAATAGTTTAGGGAAAATATCCTTCATAAAAATAGATGTAGAAGGGCATGAATAAGCTGTTTTAAGAGGAGCTAAAGATATTCTAATAAAGGATTCTCCAGTTATTTCTTTGGAGCTTGAAATGACAAATTATTATGAGAACTGCATTGAGTCAATACAAATTTCTAAAATCATGTGGATATTCAGAAGCTCATATTTTGAAAAATACCTTTTCCGGAGCAATTTCATCAAACTTTAAAAAAACTTCTATCGCATAATTTTTTAAAGCTACCTAGAAAAAGGCATAAAATGGTAATGTTTTTTATTCACTAAGAGGGATGTAATGTAAAAATTTGGTTGCCAATTAGCTTGGTCTATATTTTATTTTTTCTCTGGTATACAAATTTATCTGGCCCTCTTACAGAGCAAGAAATAGAAAGTTACAAAAAAATCTTCGATGAGAGTAACTCAGCAAGAAGAGATTCTGGGCAATGGGAAAAAGCATTCAAGTTCATGATTGAGGATGATGGCAAAGACTTTTATATGGTGAACTTTCTTGATAGGAACGAATCACCACGAACTATGGAAGCTACTGGAGAGGGAGCAACTTCATTAGATTTGCAGATGCACTACATGGAATACATGTGGCCACAACAGTTTAAAAGAGCCTCACATCCAGTATTCTTTGCTTTTGTTTTAAATCCTGCTCTGGATATCGTTGCCGCCCAAGGAATGGAGGACTGGGACATTGTTGCAATATTTAGATACAGAAGCAGAAGAGATTTGTTTGAAATCGGTCTGAATCCTGTTTTTGATGAAAGGCATGAATACAAAGTTGAGGCCTTAGATAAGACGATAGCCATTCCTGTAGAAACCCCCTTTATTACTGATTTAAGGTTTGCCTTGTTTGTATTTTTGTTACTAATTGGCTTAATAATTGAAAGAATCAGAGGAAAATAAAATTCTTTTGGGCTTTTTCTCAAAGCTATAAAAATTAAAAAATGATGAACAGAATAAAAGCAGCTTGGGAAGGAAGGATTTCAGGTTGTTTGCTTGGTAAGCCCATAGAAATTTTATCAATGCGAGAAGGAAAAGATTCTTTAGAAAACTACCTTAAAGAAGCAAAGTCTTTCCCGTTGAGGGATTATATAAATCATGTCGAGCATCCATTAATAAAAGGCTTATCAATTAATTGTTGCAAGGGAAAAATTAATAGAGCTGAACAAGATGACGACATCACTTACACAGTTTTAGCTTTAATGATGCTCGAAGAACATGGCTTAAAACTTGATACAGATGACATTGCAAGGACATGGATTAACAAACTGCCAGCTGGTGCTACTTTTACGGCAGAAAGAGAGGCGTACATCAAGTTACTAAAAAATATGAACTTTGATTATCAGTGGGGCGGGGAAAGAAAATTTGATATCGATACTCTGAGCGATAATGAGTTTAATGATTGGATTGGAGCACAAATAAGAATCGATATGTATGGTTGGGTTCTGCCTGGCAATCCGGCAATAGCTGCAGATTTGGCAAGGAAAGATGCGCGCCTATCTCATAGAGGGTGTGCCGTAGAATGTTCTGCATATATTGCTGCTCTTGCAGCTCTAATACCAGTTAAAGAAAAGAGAATAGATGCAGTTGAAGAAGCTTTAAAATACATAGACAAAACTTCAGATGCCTATAAAGCAGTGGAAGTAGGGATAAAAAATTTCGGTAAAGCTTGCAACAAAATCATAGACAAATATAAAGATCTTTCCCCAGTCCATAGCCTCAATAATTTAGCCATAGTTGTTTGGGCTTTTTTAAGTTTTCAAGATTCTTTTGATGAAGCAGTAGGTGAAGCAGTTTCAGCGGGATGGGACACCGATTGCAATGGAGCAACTGTTGGCGGATTGTTTGGTCTTGCTAATGGCGAGATTCCATCAAAGTGGACCGATCCTTGGAAAGGTAAAGTTAACACTACCATATCCGGCATAGGAGAATTAAGTTTAGAAAATCTTATTCAAAGAACAGAGAATCTCCGAGAAAATATAAGTTCGCAATTAAAAAAATCATAAAAGATGTCTGACTTTATTGTTTTTGGTGGCATTAATATGGATCTTTTTGCTTATCTTCCTAGATCTCCTGAAGAAGGCGAAACAATTGAAGCAAACTCAATAGAATTCTTTTTGGGAGGAAAAGGTGCGAATCAAGCAGTAGCCTTGGCGAGACTGGGCGCAAAGGTAAGTTTTGTAGGAACCGTTGGCAAAGATTTATTTGGTCAGGATCTAGAGTCTTTGATCGAGAGAGAAAATGTAAATATTAAGAACTTGAGCAGGAAGAAAGGACAATCAGGCGTTGCATTAATTAACGTACTAGAAGATGGCAGAAATGAAGTCGTCGCTTTTCCAGGCATAAATAAGAATTCCAAAAGCAAACAAGTAAGCAATCAGGAATTAGAAGCTTGCTCAATTGTAATTGGCACGATGGAGTTGGAAGAAGTTGAGACTTCAGATTTATTCAAGCGCGCGAAACAAAACAATTGTTTAACAATACTTAATTTAGCTCCGTATAAAGAACCTTCAAAATTACTACTGGAGCAAACAGACATTTTAGTAATTAATGAGACTGAATTTTTAGGCCTTCTTAATAAGGCTCCTCAGTCAGTTGATATAGATTTCATTGATAAGAATTTTTCCTCATTAAATATTCCCTCGCATGTAAATGTTGTTATTACCCTGGGAGATTCAGGAGTAATTGCATATGAAAAAGGAAAAAGAAAATATTTCAAATCAAGAAAAGTTAAAGCTATTGATACAGTTGGAGCAGGAGATTGCTTCGTAGGGGCCCTGGGATTTTCTCTTTCGGAAAATCCAGATATGTTTTCTGCCGTTAAATTTGCAAATTGTGCAGCATCGTTATCAGTGACCAAAAAAGGTGCTGCTAAATCAATGCCATCCTATGATGAGGTTGTAAATAAACTTTAAATTTTTTAATCTATATTTAAATGAAAAATTTGAATTTTGAAAATTTTGAAAAATTGGATTTGCCTTTCAAAGTTAATCGATTGTCTCCAAATATTGGAGCAGAGCTTCTGGAAATCGATTTAAGAGAAGATTTCAATAAGGAAACTTATGAATTGATTTACCAAGCTCTACTCATTTACAAAGTAATTTTTTTTCGCAAGCAGAATCTCAGTACCGAGGATCATTTAAGGTTTGCAAAACAATTTGGTGAACTGGAAGTTCATCCTTTTGCGCCGCACAAAGAAGGATACCCAGAAGTTCTCAGCATAACTCACAACGAAAAGAGCAAAGGTAGAGAAAACACTTGGCACTCTGATGTTACTTGGAGGGAAGAACCTTCCTTGGGATCTATTCTGCGCATGATCGAGGGTCCTCAGGTTGGAGGCGATACCTTATTTTCTGACATGTGTATGGCCTATGATGGGCTGTCTGATGAAGTGAAGAAAAAGTTAGAAGGAGCAATTGCTGTTCATGATTTTGCTGGTTTTAGACAAAGATTGATAAAACAAGGCAAAAGTGAAGCAGAAATAGAGGCTTTTAATCAAAAGTATCCAAGCCCTGAACATCCTGTGATTCGTACGCATCCGGATACAAAACAAAAAGTTATATACGTAAACAAAGCTTTTACACAATATATAAAAGACTGGGATGCTACAGAATCTTCCATTATGCTAGATTTCTTATATGCCCAAGCGGCAATACCTGAGTATCAGTGTCGATTTATCTGGGAAAAGGATTCGATTGCTTTTTGGGATAATAGAGCGTGCCAACACTATGCAGTATCAGATTATTGGCCGCAAGTAAGAAAAGTTGAAAGGGTTACAGTCGTAGGCGACAGACCCTACTAAAAATTAAAAATAAATCACAGGGGAAATTATGTTTAGTCATATTATGGTTGGAGCAAATGATATAGAGGAATCTAAAACTTTTTACGACAATGTTTTAGGAGTTTTAGGTGCAAAACCAGGACTCATGGTTCCAAATCTTACTGGTCAAACTCGTTACTTTTATTTTTTAGAGGGAATGACTTTCTGTATTTCAGAGCCTATTGACGGGGAGCCAGCTTCAGCAGGAAATGGCTCAACTATCGGATTCAATATAGAAGATGAAGCTCAGGGAGATAAATGGCATGCAGCAGGCCTTGAAGCTGGTGGAATTTCCATTGAAGATGCGCCTGGCGTTAGAGAATTTGAAGGCATGAAAATGTACTTAGCTTATTTGAGAGATCCCTCAGGCAACAAGCTTTGTGCAATTAAACAACTATAGAAATTATGGATTATGTTCCGTATGCAGTTCCGTTTTTCTTATTAGCCATCCTAATAGAACTATCTTATGGTTGGTTAAAAAATAACAATACTTACCGAGCCAATGATGCTTTGTCTAGTATGTTTATGGGAGCGCTTCGGTCTACTAGTTCGGCATTGAAAATAGGTTTAGGTGGCGCAGTTTTCTTCTTTGTGGAAACACATTTTTCATTGCCAAGATGGGATTCAAGTTCAATTCTTACTTGGATCATTGCCTTTGTTGCCTATGACTTCTTTTATTATTGGTTTCACAGAATCAGTCACGAGAGACAAATTTTTTGGGCATCGCATGTAGCTCATCACCAAAGCGAGGATTACAATTTATCTACGGCTTTAAGACAGACTGGCACAGGTTTCTTTTTGACTTGGGTATTTTATATTCCGCTTTTCATTATCGGCGTGCCTTCTTATGTTTTTGTTTCGGTAGCTTCCATTAATTTGATTTATCAATTTTGGGTTCACACAGAACATGTTCCTAAATTGGGATGGTTCGAGTTATTTTTCGTTTCTCCCTCTAATCACAGAGTTCACCATGCTCAAAATGAGGAATACATAGATAAGAATTATGGCGGGGTATTTATTATTTGGGATAGATTGTTCGGAACTTTCAAGGAGGAGGAAGACAATCTTTCTCCTATCTATGGCATTAGAGGTCCTTTAAAAACCTTTAATCCTGTTTGGGCAAATCTTCATATTTATGTGAAGATGCTAAGAGAAATATTTCATACAAAAAATCTTAAGGATAAGCTTTATGTCTTGGTTGCACCAACCAGGTGGATTCCAACCGATTCAGGTCATTTATCTCCAAAAACAGATTTCGATGTTCACAATTTTAAAAAATACAATCCTAATTCCTCTTTGGCATCTAAAAGTTACGCTTTTTTTCAACTGATATTCGTGTCTCTTATCAGCACAGTCTTTATTGAACTGGGCGAACTGAACCTACCGCAAGGGATTGTTGTTGCTATTGCAATGGTTTCAACCGCATATTGTGTTTCTTTGTGGTTGGACAGCAAGAAGGCTTTGCTGGCAGATGTTTTCAGAATAGTTTTTTTAATAGGAGTTTTCTTAACTTCTTTTTTTCTTCCCGAGGCAAACAAATACACTCTGCCATTGGCAGGATACTTGTCTATAAACCTATTATTTCTATTTTTCTTATATAATTCTTTTCGAAAAAACAATCTTTTGACACGACAAATGTCATAAGTTATATTTTTTTTTAATTTATTAAGGTAATTCGATATGGCAGCAAATATAGAAAAATTTGATTTTGATCCGGAAAAACTTCGTCAAAAATATAGAGAGGAAAGAGATAAACGTCTTCGCCCTGATGGCAACGACCAATATCAGGAAGTAAAAGGAGATTTCTCATATTTTGTAGAAGATCCATATGTCGAAGAAAAAATGGAAAGGGCACCTTTAAAACTTCATACTGAAATTGCAATTATCGGCGGTGGTTTTGGTGGAATGCTGGCTGCTGCAAGGATAAGAGAAGCAGGATTTGATGATTTTAAAATAATTGAAAAAGGGGGAGACTTTGGAGGGACTTGGTATTGGAATAGATATCCTGGAGCCTCATGTGACATTGAATCTTATATTTACTTTCCTTTGCTTGAAGAAACTGGATTTATCCCTAAAAGAAAATACACCAATGCTCCTGAGACTCTAGAGTACTGTGGAGTTATTGCTGAAAAGTTTAATCTTTATGAAAACTCAATTTTGCAAACTGAAGTCACTGAGACAAAGTGGTCGGATGATTCTGGATTATGGACAATTAAAACCAACAAAGGCGATGAAATAACTGCAAACTTTGTTGTTCATTCAAATGGACCTTTGAACAGACCAAAGCTACCTGCAATCGATGGAATTAATGACTACAAAGGACATACTTTTCATACAAGTCGTTGGGACTACGAATATACCGGAGGATCTTCTCACGGAGACCTGAAAAATCTTTCCGACAAAAAAGTAGCCATCATTGGTACAGGAGCAACTGCTGTACAGTGCATTCCTCATTTGGGAGCATCTGCAAAAGAGCTTTATGTTTTTCAAAGAACTCCTTCGTCGATAGACGTAAGAGCAAATAGAGAAACCGACGAAGACTGGTTTAATTCTATGAAGCCTGGTTGGCATGAAAAAAGAAGAGCTAACTTTGAAGGATTTTTAGCAGGAGAATTCAGCGGAGAAGATTTAGTAAACGATGGTTGGACTGAAATTTTCAGAACTATATTGTCAGCATTCAGGGCATCAGGACCATCTAAACTCAGAATGGCTTTGTGGGCATTACTTGCACCATTCAATAAAGATTTTTATAAAAAAGGCCTCAAGCCATATATGGCCGATAAATTCATGAACTTTGTTGGGAAAGAAAATATCTCGAATAAAGTTGAAATGGTAGATTTTGCCAAAATGGAGCAAATCAGAGCTAGAGCTGAAGAAATAGTAAAAGATCCAAACGTAGCGGAATCTTTAAAGCCTTATTACCGACAATTTTGCAAACGCCCATGTTTCCATGATGAATACCTAGATACTTACAATCGCGAAAATGTGACTTTGGTTGATACTCAAGGTAAGGGCCTAGATAAAATCACTGAAAAGGGCATTTTCTTTGACGGCAAAGAATATGAAGTTGACTGCATCATATTTGCTACAGGCTTTGAGGTGGGAACTGACTACACCAGAAGAAGTGGTTATGAAATTTATGGCAGAAAAGGTCTTTCAATAATGGATAAGTGGAAAGATGGTCTATCTACTATGCATGGTATGCATAGTCGCGGATTCCCAAATAGTTTTTTCTTTGGCCCTCAACAAGCTGGCTTCACAGCAAACTATACTCATTCTTTAGATGAACAGAGTATCCACCTTGCATATATTTTAAAATCCATGAGAGAAAAGAATATGTCTCTAGTTGAGGCTTCAAAAGAAGGTGAGGAAAATTGGGTAAAAACTATCATAGATAACTCAAGAGACATGTTGAGTTTTCAAGAAAGTTGCACCCCAGGTTATTACAATAATGAAGGTAAGCCTATGCAGGCTCCACAAAATAATCCTTACGGCGGAGGAGCTCTGAATTTTTTCAAACTTATGAAAAAATGGCGTGATAAAGGGGATCTCAAAGGTCTTGAGCTCAGCAGCAATAACTACAATTAATTTTAAATGATAAGTTTGTTCTATGCAGGGGCTCTCGGTCTTTTTGCAATTATTCTATCTTTTCTTACTGTAAGACAAAGACTTAAAACTGAAATTAGCCTTGGTACTGGGGATAGTGAAGAATTATTGGCTGCTCAAAGAGCACATGGGAACTTTATTGAATATGCTCTTATTTTTCTTGCTTTATCGTTTGCACTCGAAATTATTGCCGAGATCCCAGACTTAGCAATTATTATTTTGGGGGATTTATTCGTCTTTGCTAGAGTTTTGCATGCTTATGCATTAACTGGTGGTGGACACGTCATTTTTAGACAAATGGGCATTCTTTTCTCTTGGTTAGTGATATTGATTCAAGCAATATGGGCAATGATTATTTCATCATTTCAGGACCTGTCTTGGTAACCACTGTATTTGGTTAAAACTTTTATTCCAGAATAAGTGACTTCAACAGAGCTTTTTGAATTAACACTCGCTCTAAAAATAGTTCTTTGGGTTGAAGCAATAGTTTATTTAGGCCTAGGTATCTTTGAAATCTTTGATGATTTTTTTAGAAAACTGCCTTCTTGGACAAAACTCAATGGAAAATTAAATGCGTATTTATTCATGGAAGACAAAATGCAACATAAATTTCATGCCATTGTTTGTTTTTTTCTCGGTTTCATTGCTCTAAACGGCATCATAGAGGGCGCAGTCACTAGATTTGAAATTGAACTCCTATTTATAGGTCTAGCACTAATTATGATGCTTTTGTGGATGATCATGCCTCCTGGAAAAACGGGAATAGCTATGTTTTTAACTAAGCCTGAGACATATCTTTCAATTACCATGTTTTTATTGTTTTCCGACCTGATCAGAGTAGAAATTTTTATCATTTGCATTTTGTTCAACGTTTGGGGAATAGCAGTTTTTATCTTCAATACGAGAAAACTTATTATTCCTTATACTTATAAAAGATATCGTGGCGATGTAATCGAAGCTGGTATTTCAGAAAATAAAGTCAAAACTTGGGATAAGATGTCAGGATATAAGGAAAATTAAGTAACAATGAATGAAGCACTAAATAATATTCTCAATAGAAACTCTCCCAGAGAATTGTCTGAACCTTATCCTTCTGAAAAAGAAATGGAGCTAATTTATCAGGCTGCTCTTAGAGCACCCGATCATGCTTGGCAAAGACCCTCAAGATTTATTCAAGTAACGGGCAAGGGCCTAGAAAAACTTTCATCTATTTTTGTAGATTTTGCTAAGGACAACATTGAGGATGTTACCGATGAGACATTGCAAAAATATAGAGAGGCACCTTTTCGCGCACCAATGATTGTCATTCTAATTTCTGAAATCAAGACGCATCCAAAAGTTCCTGAAATAGAGCAAATGCTCTCTACTGCGGCCGCTGCGGAAAATATATTACTTGCGTTAAATGCTCTAAATTATGCTGGTATGTGGAGAACTGGAGTTTTTGCACTTAATGAAAAAAATTTTAAAATATTTAAAATTGAAAAATAACCAAAAAATTTGGGTTTTCTTTATGTAAATCCTACAGGAAAGCAAAAAAATTCCTGAAATGAATATTTCGGAATTCGTTACAGTGGATCTAACCTCTTGATGGAAAAAGTTTTTAAAAAATCTATGGACAGGAGTTAGCTGCTTCAACATATGGATATAAAAAAAAAACCTCTTTTTTTTTCTTCATGGGGGGGACAAACTAGATTTGCAGGAAAAGGT
The DNA here is from genome assembly GCA_019652555.1 of Gammaproteobacteria bacterium. Lineage (GTDB taxonomy): Bacteria > Pseudomonadota > Gammaproteobacteria > Magnimaribacterales > AG-339-G14 > MEDG-81. Next base: position 133,818 of record BPAJ01000002.1, read on the forward strand.
AGCTAAAGTTTCAGCAAGGTTTCTATGTAATTACTTATGATTTAAAAGGGCATGGAGATAGCTTTTTGGGCTGAAAAAAAGGAAATTCAAGGGCGAAGATCATAAACAAGATTTAGCAGCATTGCTCAAGAGCGAATAAACCGCAAATTTAGTCGGCGCTTCTTTAGGGGGAATGACCTCCTTGTTTTTTGTTGGTGACGAAAAAATCTGGTTTTGTAAAACTTTGATCATGGTGGATATCGGCATTTATCCAAACCCAAAAAGGCTCAGAAAAATTCTAGACTTTATGAGTTCCGCTAAAAATGGTTTGAATCTTTAGAAGACTGCTAATCACATTTCAAAGTTTTTACCTCATAAAAAAACCCAAAGACTTGTCAGGGCTTAACAAAAATTTAAGAAGAAAGACGATAACCGGTTTTTTTGGCACTGGGATCCTAAATTTTAGAAGGAAGAGAAGGAAGAAATAGTAAGGAGTATTTTAAAACCCCTTGAACTGGCTGCTAGCAAAATAAAACAACCAACTCTATTAATTAGAGGGGCTTTGGTGATGTTTTGACAGACGAAGAAAAGGTTTTTTTTTGAAAAATAAAACATGCAGAATTTGAAGAGATTGAAAATGCCGCCCTATGGTGGCGGCGACAAAAAAGATATTTTCAGGCTGCTATTTTAAGTTTCTTAAAAAAAAATAATCAAATGTTGTTTTAATAATAATTTGCTTAGATATTTAGTCCTATGGGGGAAAAAAATTTTTGGGGCTTTACTGCTTTTTTTAAGCAACTATTTTTAATTCTGACCCAGTTATTTGGAGTGGAATTGGGTACTTTTTTGACTCCCGGGAAAACATCCTCTACATATCCCAAAATTTTAAATTCTTTAGAAGGATTTGAATCTAGCAAGGCTAATTTCTGATAAGTTTTCTGGAAACGAAAATATTATTATTGGCGGCTCAGGGAACATATCGAGCGATGAAGGCCTTAACAGCGTACTTTTAGCAATTACTTCGGAAAAAATATTCTCCAACTATAGAGGAAAAAATCCATTAGATGGCTCTCATTTGTGCTACAGAACTTATTTGCTTGGCTCTCAAGTTGTTTTGTACTCTTTAAATGACAAAAAAATCCTCAAAGCATTTCCAAGCACAACCAAAAAAACATTCATTGATGGAGATGACAAGGAAGCTTGTAAAAACTCAACTGTAAGCTTAAACCTCCATAAAGCAAGATTTGCTGATATTTTGTGGGGCTCTGATTTTGCAAAGATTGGAGTAGGCTCAGATTTTACCAGTAATTACAATTCTGCAAACTTAGAAACGAGCGGCATGCTTCAAGAACAAATGGAAAAGATCTTAACCCTGAAGAATATATTTGCTAAGGGAAATCAACCAATTGGCGTTAGGCAAGTAAGTGTTTCTGAATATGCAAATAATCAACTCACAGGAAAGGGAGATTTTTCTCCGCATCAAGATTATATTTCTAACAATGGATTAAATCTCAAAGAACTCAAAGAATGGTTGGGTGCTGAATTCTCAAAATGGCTAACTCAAGATTTAAAAATTTCTATTGTTCCTTTTTACGAAGGAGAGGGCTTAACTTTAAATATAGGAACTACATTTTCTAACTCTGCTGAAGCTTTGAATCTAAAAAAACCTGAATTGAGTTATGGATTTGATTATGTATTAAGAGGTTTTAGAAAAGTTGATGTGGGAGAAACTCAGACACAAAAAGGAAGCGTTTGGTCTGTTTATTCTGGAATAAAATTTGGAGTTGTTTTAGGCGAAGAACCTGAAGATATAAAAACTCTAGCAACCATTCCTTTTACTCAAAGTACAGCTGAACAATATAATAAAACGGATATAATAAATGACTGGGATAATTTTGATGAAACAACACAAGTGGGTATAAGAGAAATTAGTCAAAACTTAATCAAACAAAATAAAAATTGGATGAAAGAGAGTTCAGAAATATCATCAAAAGAATTTAGGAATTTTGCTAAAACTATTTTAAGTAAGGTGGGATATGAAAAATAAAATCAAAATAATCTTCGTTTCTTTGAGCATATTAGGCATAGGATTTTTTCCATCTTATGCTTCGACTGAGGTTGTTGTAAAAGGAACTGGTTTTAACTCTTTCTCGAAAGGATGTAGCAAAAACAAACCTCGCGATAAAGGATTGCATGAAGCTACAATGGAAAAGGCAAAAGAAAAGGCTTGGAAAAGATTTATCAATAAACAAGAAGATGATGTTATAGATGTTTATGATGAAAATGAGGATGAAATTCTAGAAAACTTAGATGACTTCATTTTGGATATGTCAGTTCTAAATCAAGAATGCGATAAATCAAGCAAAACATATGAATTGATAGTAAGGCTGTCAATAGACGACAGAGCTTTCAACAGGTTTTTAACGAAAGCGACTGGTAATACATCAAGACAGGGAGCTCTAGCAGGGCAAACAACTTTAATCTTGCTTTATCCAAGAGTAGTAGCTACAAGAATAGATGCCAAGAGAGCCGACGTAACCGAAAAACGATCCAGTTTCGAAGGTGATGAAGTTAGCGATGTTGATAATAATTCGGCTTCTATTTCAGAAAGGTCTATTGAAAAGAATGCAATCATTAAAGGTGGAAGTACCACAGCCTCTAGAAATATATACAAGATAGGTAATCAACAAGATGCTCAGGCTTCAGCTACGAGAGCATTGAGAAGATTCAAAATGAGAGCCACTTTTCCTGCAAATATGGTGGCAAGGTCGGAAAGAATGGGAGTGGATGCGAGCTTTTTAAATACTTTGAGAGACGAGTTTATACAGGAAGGAAATTATTCATTTAATACTTTAGCAAATCTCGAAAATTTTTCTATGGATATTGGAGCCTATCAATTTATTGTTTTAGGTTCTATAGATCTTAGCGAAGCTAGAGTAGATCAACAATCAGGGTTACCGAGAGTTACAGCTATAGTAAATATTGAACTATATGAAGCTACAATGGATGGAAATTTTGTTCTTGCAACTGCTAATGAATCTTATAACGCAGTTGCAGAAACTCAAGAGGAGGCACAATCAGCAGCACTAAAAAAAGCTGCAAAGACTGCGATAGAAGGTTTATTTACGCAAATTTAAATTTTGCTTTATAAAACAAAAAAAAATTTTTTAGGAGAGAAAAAATGAAAAATATTTATAAAACAATACTTTTTACATTAGGTATTTTATTGTCATCATTAAGCTTTGCACAATTTGGTGGATTGGGAGGCTTAAAGGATGCTATTGGAGGAGGAGATTCCTCTGGAGGAGGAAACGCATTAGCTTTACAGGCTGAACTGATTTTAGGAATGAGTGTCGCAATGAACTCTTTCTTGAAAGCAGACGCTAAGTTTATGAGTGCAATTGGCCAAGATGCAGAAGCGAAAAAGCTTCTAAATCTTGTGGAAGAGCCTTCTGAGAATGACAAAAAACTTGAAGCAAAGATCAAGGCAAGTGGTGAGGCAGATATAAAAATGCAATCCTTCATTGATTCCGGAAAGGAATTAAGTGCGGAAGGAAAAAAAGATTTAGCTGAAGGACTTTTGCCTTATGCAATAGGAATGGCCTCAATGATTAAAATGGCAAAAGTAGCGCCTGAATTTTTGCAAGCCTCAGTAGACGAGATTAAAAGCATTAAAAATCCTATGCAAATTATGAAAGTGAAAAAACAATTTGACTTAGGAGTAAAAACAGGAAAAAAGGTTCCTGATCTATTCAAAAAACTTGGAGCTTCTTCAAAAAAACTTTTTGGTTTTGCTAAAGCGAACAAGATAGATATGAAAAAAGTTCAGAGTGATGCAAAAAAAGCAGGAGCAGCAGACGGTATACCTAGTATGTAACTAAAAATGTTTTTAAGAAAATTTCTATTCTTTGTCACGCTTTCTACATTTGTAACTTTTGGCTTTAGCCAAATAGAAACTGTATCAGTAAATTCCAAAGGCTATGGAGACGGACCAGAGTCTGCATTAAATTCTGCTTTGACTCAGGCCATTGGACAAGTGAATGGAAGATCCATAGATTCTGATAGTTTACTTACGACAACAGAAAAAACCTCCACTAAAAATGATGAGTCAGATTACCTTTCCAGTAGAGATTTCAAAGAATCAATCAAATCTAAAACTAAAGGAGTAGTAGAAAGTTATTCGATACTATCTAATGCAAAAGATGATTCTGGTTTATGGGTTGCTGAAATTACAGCACAAATTGCTAGGTTCAAAACTTCGAAATCTGCAAATCGAAAAAGAATAGCCGTAATTGATTTGATAGGTAGACAAGGATGTTGCCTAACAGTGGAGGGCGAACTTAATCCAGATGTTGCAGCTTATGAAGTTTCAAGTGCTATTTCTAATTTTCTTGTTCAAAGTAGAAAATTCACTGTTTTAGATAGATCATTCCAAGGATTTGCAGAAACTGAGAGAAATACTCTTAAAACTTCTGAAAATATGCCTGTTAAAGAGTTAGCTAAATTAGGTCAGGAACTATTTGCAGACATGATTCTTGTTGGGAATTTAAATTCCATCCGTCTTCAAAAGGCACAAAGAAAAATGAATACTTCTGATCGAGTTTTAGAATATTTAACTGGAAATATTGCGACAAACATCAGGATAATTGACACTGCTACAGGTCAAATTAAATTTTCTTCTTCTCTGAGAATGAATCCAAAAGATTTAGATCTAAATCTTGGAAGTGACATTTTCACTATTTCAAAAAAAGTTGGCGAGCGAGTTGGATTTACAGTTCTCAATGCGATTTATCCTATTCAGGTTACCGGTGTCACCGAGAAAATTGTTGTTGACCTTAATACAGGAGGAGATGTTGTTTCTGTAGGTCAAGTTTTTGACCTGATGTTGTTGGGAGAAAAAATAAAAGATGCTTATACAAAGGAATCTCTTGGAAAAAGAGAGACAAAGATAGGTACAGTTGAAATTACCCAAGTCTCTCCGAAACAATCTAGAGGGAAAGCTACCTTGATAAACGAAACTTCAAATCTTGAAACAAACTTTAAACCGAAGATGTATATTTTAAGATTGAGCAATTCAAGTAAAAAACAAGCTTTGAAGAAAAAGACTAAGGAAGTAAGAAAACAAATAGAAAAAGATTTTGAGGATTTATATTAAATTTAAAAGAGAAAAACTATGAGTAAATTAAACCGATTAATTAAAGTATCTTTAGCAACAGCTTTTTTTGTGTCTCCTTTGTTGGCACAAGAAATAGATAATCAAGAAGAAAGTGATTTCGTGATTGAAATCTTATCTCTACCTTCAGAAATGTGTGATGACTATCTCAGTAATAAAGGGTGGACTACTGGATTAAATACCTTGAAAGGAGGAAAGGAGGTTTATTTTGCAGTTGGGTTCTCAGGCATTAAGGCTCCTAAAAATAGTCTTAGGTATGTAGATTCAATTCAAAATGCCTACACATCAGCTGCCTTGCAAGCAAAAAAAGAACTTGCAGAGTACTGGGGAAAAGAAGTTACTAATGATTTGAAGACATCTCTGGTCGAGAGACTTTCTGAGGGTAAAAAACCTCAGGATTTACTTGCAGAAGAAAAATCTAAAAATGAAGATGGGGAACTTTCCCTCCTTGAAAAAGCAAGATTGATAATGCATCAAAAACTCAACGACATGATGAGCGATGAAACTCAAGAAAAAATTGAAAATGACCAATTGGAGGCTGAAGAACTTGCAAGAGCAATCGATAACATTACTGATCAGAATAGTTTTCAACAAACGGTGAATACTTCAGCTCAAGCACAAATAAGAGGTATGAAAACTACCTATGCGGGACTTTCCGAAACGGGAGTTTGTGCGGTATCAGCCTGGTCCGAGAACACTTCGAAACAAGCAGACGCTCTTGCGACAGGAGACTTTAAAATTCTGCAAAATTTGAAGCCTGGAAAGCCCTTTTCACAAAGAATTCCTAATCATAAATCAGCAAAAGGAGTTGAAAAATTGTTATCTCGCTTCGGAGCTTATATAGCCAGAAATGAAAATGGTGAAATTGGCGTCATAAGTTATGGTCAAGCTTCTGCAATGAGATCTGACCCTACCGCCATGAAAAGTGCTATGAATGTCGCAAAACTGAAAGCAGAAGCTCAAATTGCTCAATTGAGCAAAGAGAATGTTGATGTTAGAAGCAAATTAGAAGATATAGAAATTGAAACTGGATTCAAAAATAGCGATATGAAGGACTACTACTCAGAAAGAAATACCGAAGAGAGAATTGCAGCTAGCTCCAAGCTCAAAGTTTCTGGAGTTGTCCAATATGGTTCTTGGGCGATACCTGCACACCCAATAACCAAAAAGCCAGTTGCTGGAGTCATTTTAACTTGGACTCCTTCAGATTCAAATTTAGCTAAAAAAATGAAAAAAACAGATTCTACCTCTTCTTCTAGTAAGCCTTCAGGTGGTTCTTGGTCTGAGGAAACAGGAATGACAGGAGGAGGCTCTTCTGGAGATGACGAAGAAGATTTTTAGTATATTTCTTATTGTTTCCTCCTCATTTATCTTGGCTTCAGAATATAGTTTTGATTTCAAGATTGATAAAAAGTTTGAATTTCCTGATTCTCAAGCAAGAGCAGAGGCAAATAAGATAATTGTAGAAAATGCTTATTTAGCATTTCATCAACAATCCACTTTGAATAAAAGTTGCTGGGAAAATTATTTAAAAAATAAAAAGATAAAATTCGAAATTAAGGAGAGTAAAGTTGAGACAATCAACTTTTTTGAAAGACTTTATAGAGTAAAGTTTGATCCAAATAAAATAAGTTTTGAATATGATCATTCAAACTACATTGACTCAGGATGTTAATTTAAAAGGAGAAAGTTTAATGTTGTGGCTAAAAACCTTTTTTGGGATTCTTTTTCAAACATTACTATTAGGCCTTTTTTTGTATTTACCCGCCTTTACTTTGAGTTGGTTCGAGGCATTTTTATTTCTTTGTATTCACTTTTCAATGACTATCTTGGCTTCTGGATACTTGCTTGTTTACAAACCCGATAGCATACAAGCGCGACTAAATTACGATTCTGAAGCTCAACCCCAAGAGGATAAATTCGCAACATCTCTTATGTTTAGTGCAATTATCTTTGGGCTTTGTTTAGCTCCTATTGATATTTTCCACTTAAATTTTTCACCTGCTTTTGAAGGTTTAACCAAAAATATTGGATTAGGTATCTACACTCTTGGAATGATACTGTTCATGGCTTCTATAAATGCAAACGAATTTGCAGAAACCACAGTAAATATTCAAGAAGAGAGAGGTCAGAAGGTTATAGACACAGGAGTTTACTCTCTGGTGCGACATCCGATGTATACAGGCTTTATTTTTTTTATAACTGGAGTAAATCTTTGGCTAGGAACATATCTTTCTCTTTTGTTGAGTTTAACTTTTCTTGCTATTGCTTTGAGATCAAGAATTAATATTGAAGAAAAAACTCTCCTCAATGATTTAGAGGGCTATGACGATTACTGTAAGAAAGTAAAAGCTAGGCTAATTCCTTTTTTGTTTTAAAATTTCGTAGTGTATGAGTTATCGAATGTTTCAATAGTTATTGTAAGCTTTAACAGCGAAGAAAAACTATTTGAATTATTTCCATCCATTCCTGAGAATTGCGAATTAATAATTGTAAATAACGCATCAAATTCTTTGCCACAAGAATTAAAAAAATCGAGACATTTTATTGAAATTCATAACTCTGAAAACAAAGGATTTGGAACGGCATGTAACATTGGTGTTACTAAAGCATCTAAAGATTTTATATTTCTCCTTAACCCCGATACTTTTCTAAAAGATCATTGTTTAGAAAATCTATTAAAAGTTTGCAAAGATTTTCCTAATGCTTCTGCTTTTACTCCAAAAATAACTAATAAAAAAAATAAAGAAGACTTCAAACGTCGCTCAATTCTTTTAGATAGGGGACAGTGGTTAAAAGGTCCTCCAAAGGTTTTGAGTGAAATTCCTGTGATGGGAGGTGCAGCTATTTTTTTAAAAAAAACAATTTTCTCTAAGGTAGGTGGCTTTGATGAAAATATATTTTTGTATCATGAAGATGATGATCTTTCTCTAAGGCTTAAAAATGAAGTGGGCTCATTGATGTATTGCCCTCAGGCTAAGATTTTTCACGATGGCGGAAGCTCATCTTCAAGAAGTCCTTCAATAGCGAAGCTGAAAGGTTTTCATATGGGCAAATCAAGAGTATATGCAATGAAAAAATATCAGATTAAGAACTATAAATTGAAATGCATTTTCTTTGCTATCATTCAATTAATGTCAGTTGAAATGTTATTTTCCAAAAGAAAAAGAGCTAAATATCTTTCTTTTTATGAAGGAGTGATGGAAGGAATAAGAGAGGATTTAGAATGATTTTAGTTACTGGGGGAAGTGGTTTTATTGGAGCTAATTTCATAGTCAATTCGTTACATAAGAAAAAAGAGCCTATTATAAATCTAGATAAGCTTACGTATGCAGCAAATCAAAAAAATTTGAAAGAAGTTGAGACGCTGGAAAATTACTTTTTTGAAAAAGGCTCAATTGATGATTATTCACTGCTATCTGCTTTGTTAAAAAAATACCAACCAAGGTTGATTATCAATTTTGCAGCAGAAAGTCATGTTGATCGTTCTATTTCAAGTTCCGATGAGTTTATAAATACAAACATAATAGGTACTCATACTCTTTTAAAGGCTTGTTTAGTTTATTTTGAAAGCTTGAAGGGTGAAGAAAAAGACGCATTTAGATTTATTCAAATTTCAACGGATGAAGTTTACGGCTCTTTAAAAGATTCTGATCCACAGTCTATAGAAGAAAGCCCATACTTTCCTAATAGTCCTTATTCAGCTTCTAAAGCTTCAGGAGATCATTTAGTAAGAGCTTGGCATGAGACGTTTGGGCTTCCAACAATTACGACTAATTGCACAAACAATTACGGCCCCTATCAGCACCCAGAAAAACTAATTCCCAAGATTATCAATCACTGTTTAAACGATGAAAAATTACCAATTTATGGCGACGGAAAAAATATTAGAGATTGGCTCTATGTATTAGATCACTGTGAAGCAATATCGATGGTTGCTGAAAAGGGCAAAATAGGAGAAACGTATAACATAAGGGGAAAAAATGAAATTGAGAACATTAGTGTTGTACAAAATATATGTACCTTATTAGACGAACTCAAGCCTAAAAAAAATGGTAACTCATACTCAGATCAAATTACTTTTGTGGAAGATAGGCTTGGCCATGATTTTAGATATGGCTTAAACATATCTAAGATCGAAAGTGAAATTGGATGGCAACCAAAAGAAAATTTTGAAACTGGATTAAGAAAAACAATTGAGTGGTATCTAACTGAAAAAATTGATTGAATCTGGATTGCAAAAAAAACTTAAGATTTTGCTGCTTGGACCAAATGGCCAATTAGGCAAATCCCTTAAAAATCATCTTGAAGCATTCCATGAGTTAGAGTGCGCAGACAAAAAAAAATTTGATTTTTTGAACCCCACCAATTTCTTAGATATTTTAAAAAAAAGTAAACCCAGCCTTGTAATAAATGCTGCAGCTTACACAGACGTAGAAGGGGCTGAATCCAATGAAAACCTGGCTAATCAAATAAACAGCGAGGCATTGAAATATATTGCAAGTGCTTGTGAAACCCTTGATTTAATATTACTTCACTTTTCTACGGATTATGTTTTTGATGGAAATAAAAACACGCCATATCATGAAGATGATACACCCAATCCTATTTCTACATACGGCAACAGTAAACTTTTAGGAGAAAAAATTATTTCAGATAATATGAAAAATTATATTATTTTCAGAACCAGCGGTGTTATTTCAAATAACACAAATAACTTTATCAATAAAATTATGTTGGCAGCAGAAACACAAAAAGAACTCAAAATAGTTGATGACCAAATTACCTCTCTCAATCATTCTGATTTTTTAGCAGAAGCAATAAATAAAATTCTTTCTTCTTTTAAAATGGAGAAAGTAAGCTCTCTAGGTGAAATATATAATTTAGTTGGACCTTCTTCGGGTACTTGGTTTGAATTCAGTAAATTCGCTCAAAGGATTTGTAAAAATCACAAGAAACAATCTAAGTTTGCAGATATAAATATCATTCCTGTTTCTTCTGAAGAAATGAATTTTAAAGCAAATAGGCCAAAATATTCTCACCTATCGTCTGATAAAATAAAGAATAATTTATCTCTCACACTTCCTGATTGGGATAAAAGCATCTTAAAGTTATTAGATTAATTGAATGACGAATAGAAAGGGAATTATCTTAGCAGGTGGATCTGGATCAAGACTTCATCCAATTACAGATGTTTCATCAAAACAACTTTTGCCAGTCTATGATAAGCCAATGATCTATTATCCTTTGTCAATTCTGATGGCAATAGGGATAAAAGACATATTGATAATTTCCTCACCCATGGATATGCCCAGGTATAAATCACTTCTTGGTAATGGTAAAAAATGGGGAATTAACTTTTCATTTAAAATTCAAAAAAAACCAAATGGTATTGCTCAAGCTTTAATTCTAGGAGAAAAGTTTTTAAAATCTGATCCTAGTTGTCTAATACTAGGTGACAATTTATTTCATGGGAAAGATCTTCTACTTTCCTTGAAAAAGGCAGATCAAGATATAAAAAATGCTTCAGTTGTAACTTATCCAGTTAAAAACCCACAAAGATTTGGAGTTCTCGAAAAAAGAAATAATAAACCTTATAAAATTATTGAAAAGCCCAAAAAACCAAAGAGCAAAAGAGCCATCACAGGGATCTACTTTTATCCAGAGAATGTTAGTAAGGAAGCAAAAAAACTTATTCCCTCTAAAAGAGGAGAACTTGAAATTTCAGATCTTAATCAGTTCTTTTTAAAAATTAATCAGTTATCTGTTACCGAGCTTGGTAAAAATTCTACATGGCTTGATTGTGGAACTTTTGATAGTCTTTTAAAAGCATCAAATTTCGTTGCCAAAACTCAACTTAAACAACAGAATAAAATTGCATGCCTTGAAGAAATTGCTTATAAAAATAAATGGATTTCAAAAAAGAAAGTTCTTGAAATTATAGAAATTTCGTCAAGTTCTTATGGAAAATATCTTAAGCAAGTAATCAGTTAAAAAAATGAAAAGAAAAACTTTAAAAGGAGTTATTGAAATATCTCAGGTGGAATTTAAAGATAATCGTGGCAGTTTTATTGAAAACTTTAACTCAAAGAAATTTAAAGCTTTAGTTAGGAAAGACATAAATTTTGTACAGGATAATCTAAGTACATCAAAAAAAGGTGTTTTTAGAGGATTACATTTCCAACACAAATTTCCTCAGGCAAAGCTAGTTTCAGTAATTTCAGGAGAAATTTTGGACATTGTGGTTGATCTAAGAAAATTTTCAAAATCATTTGGAGACTGGGCTGCTTTTAAAATTTCTAGCAAAAATAAAAAACAAATTTTTATTCCTGAAGGTTTTGCACATGGATTTCTATCTTTATCCGATGAGACAAAAGTATTTTATAAAGTTTCAGATTTTGGAATCCAAAAGACGAATACACACTTAGATTTGACGATAAAAAATAAATATAAAATTACCTTTTCCTCCAAAAAGTATTTCCAGAAAGGATAAAGAAGGGCTGACACTCGATGAATTACCTTCCTTTGACCTGAAATAGTAAAAATAATTTCAAAAAATTAGCAAAACCTATTATTCTTAATGGCTGAGTTTTAATATGGGAATATTGTTAGATTACCTGAGTCAAATTTTAGGCGGACTAGCTGCTGTAGGTGCCATTGCGTCAATTTACTATTTGATACAAGAAATGAGAGAACAAAACAGGGTAGCAAGAGCAAATGCAAGGCAAAATGTGGCTGATAGCCATCAGGAAATTGCTCTTGAAGGCATGAAAAAGTCTATGGTAAAAATTAAACTAAAACTAAAAAACAATGAAGAATTGACTCCTGAAGAGGATGCTAAGTATATGTCTTATTTCAGCATTATGTTGAGATCAAGAGAAAACCAACATTATCAATATACCATTGGAATGATAGATAAAGGTGAGTGGGAAAATTACAAAAGATCTTTTAAAACTCTTTTTAGATCTGAATACCATCTAAAATTATGGTCTTTTATGAAAACCACTTTTAATGATAGTTTTGTCGAAGTTGTCGAGGAGCTTATAGAAAATGACAATAATTGAAGACCAACAGGCTCAATACTTAATTAAGTCACTTCAACACCATCCTAGTCCCTATTTAATTCTTACTAAAGAAGCTGGGGTTGAGTGGATGAATAAATCTGCCCAATACGTTTTTGATACCACAGAAATCAGTGATATTGACATTGCTCCAATTGTATCCCACGGAGCATCAAAAAAAATCGAGGCTATTGGTTCGTCTTTTCAATCTGATTTGGAACTTTCTTTAAGAAAAATAAAATTTTTCCTTCGTTCCAGAATTCATGAAATACCTTTGGATAAGGAAGATTCTTTTTTTCTCATAGAGGTCTTAGCCCAATCTGAAGCTGCTTTAAGCGCTTTGAAAAATACCATCGCTTGTTTGGAAAATGATCGCATCGACATGGCTTATCAAAAGCAATATGATCTCCAAACAGGAAACCTAGCTAGTGTTGAAACTTTGTTAAGGTTAAAAGACGAAAAAGGCGAGATCATTCCTAATAATGAACTTATTCCTCTTGTTGAAGGAGAGAGCTTATTTTCATTGGTTGTTTTAGCCTCCATGCAAAAACTCAAAGATATATTCCTTTTTAAAAAAGAAAAGAATCTTGATTTCACAGTTTTTTTAAATGTTTCAGCTTATACCGCTATGCAGGAAAATTTTTGTAAACTTATTTTAGATTTTGTCGAAGAAAATGACCTAAATCCTGGCGATCTTGGATTAGAAATTACTGAAACTGCAGAGTTGGAAGATCGAGCGCGAGCTGCAAAATATTTCGAAAAACTTAAAGAACACGGCATACCTCTTGCGCTTGATGATTTTGGAGCAGGATATTCATCATTGAGTTATTTAAGGGATCTGCCAATAACACTTGTAAAACTAGATAAAGACTTTTCTCAAACTGTATCGGAAGAAGACACTCAAGAACTGGTTAGATTCGTTGTGACTATCTGTAAAAATATGGAATTAGGAATGCTTGCAGAAGGCATTGAGACAAAAGAGCAAGAAGATACATTTACAAAGTTAGGTTGCCAGAAAGGACAAGGTTTTTTTCATCATCGTCCTCAGTTTTTAGATGATTTCAAAAAGGAGTTTGAGTAATGGGTGTTGAGAAACCTTCAAAAGGCGCAGAAAAAATATTACTAGCTCAAATTAAACAGGAGTTTTCTGCACCTGCAGAAGCCATTGAACAGTATATTGATTTAGTTGAACAATTTGCATCACAAAAAAATTTAGATATCAGCTCAGAGATAAGTCAAATTAAGGAGGCTGAAGACAAATTGTTAAGTCAGTATGAAGAAGCTTTTAGAGAAAATACGTCGGCAGATAAAAAAACCAAAACATCGCAAGAGTATTCTGAACTTAGACATAATCTTCGAACGCCACTTAATGCAATCATAGGCTATAGTGAAATTTTAATTGAAGATTTTGAAGACGATCTGTCTGAAGAATGTATCAAGGACCTCAATACAATTTTATCTTTATCAAGAGAAACAGAAACGGCAATAGAGAGATTTGTCGATTTTATAAAAGGAGATTTGAATGAGTCTGCTACAGATGATTCAGAGCAAGGGCAGATTCAAAATGCAGAGTCTTTATTCAGGTCTCTTGGAGATATAGATTACAGTCTGGATATTGATGAGCATCTAATGGGATCGGACGTCTTGATTGTTGATGACAACAAGACAAACTGTGAAGTTTTGGAAAGAAGATTATCTCAAAACGGCCTCTCTTGTAGAGTAGCATTAGACGGTACTACTGCCATTCAAGAGGTTGAATCAAAAACACCAGATTTAATTTTATTAGATGTAATGCTGCCAGACATAAATGGATTAGAACTTTTAAAAAGATTCAGAGAAAATCATGAAAGAGATGAATTACCAATCATAATGGTTTCAGCATTTAATGATGTAGATAGTACAGCTAAATGTATCAAATTAGGTGCATCAGATTATCTTCCTAAACCCCTTAATGGAACAATCTTGATGGCAAAATCTATTGCAAGTCTTGAAGCAAAATATTTTAGAGCTAGAGAACAAGAGCTTTTAAAGGAGCTTAATTTGAAGGCAACAACGTGTCCTTTGACTGGAATATATAATAGGCAAGTTGTCTTTGACAAAATTGAAGAATGTTTCGATGACCAAAAAAAATCGAATAAAAAAGAATTTGCCCTATTATCAATGGACATCGACTTTTTTAAATCCATCAACGATACGTATGGCCATCCTGGCGGCGATGAAGTTTTGAAGGCAGTTGCAAATACTTTAAGAGATGCATGTGGTGAAAATATTGTAGGCAGGGTCGGGGGTGAAGAATTTATTGCAATAATTGAATCCAAGAAAGATAAAACTTTAGAAGAGTATTGTGAAAGTATAAGAAAATCTGTGATCGATTTATCAATACCCTTCCAAGATAATAAAATAAATATTACTATTAGTGGTGGAGTCATTAAATCTTCTGAAGTAAAAGATCAGGAAGAGTTTGTAAATATTGCAGATGAAAGACTCTACAAAGCTAAAGAAGGGGGAAGAAATCAGTTTATCTATAGCTGAAGGAGACAGTTATGAAAAAAATTCTTTATGTAGAAGATAACGAAATGAACCGTGACATGCTTGGAAGAAGGCTGACTAGAAGAGAATTCGAAGTTATTTTTGCCTTCGATGGTCAAGAAGGTCTTGATAAGATGAAATCTGAAAGCCCTGATTTAGTTTTAATGGACATGGGGCTTCCCGTTCTAGACGGCTGGGAAGCTACGACAAAAGCTAAAGCTGATCCAGAAATTTCTAGCATACCAATCATCGCATTGACCGCCCATGCCATGGAACACGATAGGCAGAAAGCTTTAGAATGCGGCGCAGATGACTTTGACACAAAACCAGTCGATTTCAAAAGGCTTCTTGAAAAAATCGAAACTAATTTGAATTCTTAGGTTTTAGCTCCTAACAATTTGGTAACCATACCTGGCAATTGATTGATGGATACTTCATCTTTCTTGACTAATCCAGCAACATTTTTCTTAAGAAGATCTTCCTGAACTTCTGATAAATCCTTACCCGAGTAGACAAGAATATTTGGCTTTTCTTCAAATTCCATTTCTACAAAATTCTCCAAAAATTCAAAACCATCCATTCTAGGCATTTCCAAATCTAAAACTATGAGCGCAGGATTTTTATCTAGGTTTTCCAATCCTTCTTTACCATCTTTTGCTAAGTAAGGCTCATAGCCAACGTCTTTAAGAGCTCTCCCGAGAATATCTCTTGTATTAGAGTCATCATCGACTATGAGGATTTTTTTATTTTTTGAACTACCTAAAAGGTTTGTAACCATTTTAAGAAACTTATCCCTATCTATCGGTTTAGTAAGATAATCATCTGCTCCTAAAGAAAAAGCTAATGTTTCCTGCGACATTTGAGAAACCATGATTACAGGAATATCTTTTATAGATTCATCAGATTTGCATTCTTTTAAGATGGACCAACCATCTCTGCCTGGCATCAAAACATCTAAAAGAATTAATTTAGGCTTAGATTCCCTGATCATATTTAAGCCTTGCTCCCCATTAGTAGCACCAATTAATGTCATTCCAGCTTTTTTGACAGTTCTTTTAATCAAATCATGCATTGCTATATCATCATCAATTAGCACACATAAGTTTTCACCCTCTAAGGAAGAAATTTCTTCATTTTCGAGTTCTTCAGATTCATCACAGATTCTTGGAATAAAAATTGAAAATACAGATCCAACTCCTTTTTCACTGGATACTGTTACACCACCACCCATTAATTCAGCAAATCTTTTACTAATAGGCAGGCCTAGGCCTGTTCCGCCATGAGTTGCCGAGGTAGATCTTTCGGCTTGCTCATATTCTTCGAAGACTTTTGCTACTCCTTCTTCGCTCATACCTTCCCCATCATCAGTTACCTTGAATTCAATCATCTCAACTTCATCCTTCATGAAAGAATTAACATCTAAGGTTACTAAGCCGTTATTTGTAAATTTGAAGGCATTACTTAAGAAATTTGTAACACATTGTCTAAGCTTCGTTTCGTCTTGAGACATTGATCCTATAGCTTCTTGAATATTTATCTTGAAGCCATTGTCATTTTTCGCTGCCAAAGGTGCATTGATATCTCTAAGAGTTTCAACCACTTTTTCAATTTCGAAGCTGGTGATGAAAAGCTCCATTTTTCCAGACTCAATTTTTGAAAGATCCAAAATATTATTAATCAGAGACAATAGATGTGTTCCAGAAGTAGTTATCTTCTTAAGATCAGGCATTAAATCTTCATAACCTAAGTCTTCGCATTCTTCGTAAAGCATTTCGCCGTATCCTAAAATTGCGTTCAATGGCGTTCTGAGTTCGTGACTCATATTGGCAAAAAATTTACTTCTCTGTTCATTTGCCTCAAGCGCTTCATCTCGAGACTCCTCCATCTCTTTGGTCCTTGTGTCTATAAGAACTTGTACTTCATCTGCCATTCTTGTGAATGCAACTGTCATTAATTCAACCGAAGCTTCTTCTCCTTTCTCCTGAGAGCTTTCTTGAGCAAGATTTTGCATCTTATTAATATCGTTAAGAATTAACGTTCTTGAATCTCCTTCAAGCTCATCGGCAAGAATACTCATTTTTTCTATGATCGCAGTATCCCTTTCTTTTCTTCTGCGTGCCTGTTCAGTTCTGATATTTTCCATCTCATTAAGATGGCCTCTATAAATTTCTAGAGCCTTTGCAAGCTCACCAACCTCATCATTTTCTGACCTCAAAAGACCTCTTCTTTGCGGCATGGTTTTAGATAAGTCTCCACTGGTAAGAGCCTGAAGAACTTCAATTGCTTTATTTACTGATCCAAAAACATTAGCAAGAATTCCTGAAGTTAAAGCAATCACTAGAAAAATTACAATTGTAATTATTATGTAGATTGAATTTAAGATAGCATTTTCTTGAGCGATACTTTCGCTTTCATCTCTAAAAATAAATAATTGTGCTTTATCTGATGAAAGGTATGAACTCAATGGAAGAAGTGTGATGAGGGATCCTAAGTCTGAATCTCTTGTAGAAGTTCTATTGCCAAACTCTTCTAAGTTTGAATTTGCCTTATCAACATGACCTTTAATGTTGGTAATTCCAAAATTAGAAGTTTCGTCTAACTCCAAGCCTGACTCATATCTCGCATAATCATCGCCTAATGAAATGATTCCTTCTTCTGTTTGTACTGCAGTAACAAGTTCAAATTCATCACCAAAGGTCTCCATAGACTTTCTTACATCTATTCCCATGACAATAATTGCTTCAGCATTTCTACTAAAAGCCTTTATCGGGAAAGCCATCATTTGGTTTAAGGTAGAAATTTTTTCTCCAGATGAGTCTACGATCTTTTGTAAAAATCTTCTTGGCCTCTTGCCTGCATCAATAAGAAATTCGTCAAGATTATTATCGTATTCATTTTTAGCTTGAGGACTACATGCATCGATTCCAGATAAGTCTAGTGCGCTAGAACAATAAAACCTCTGCCCATTTGGATAATAAGCTTTAATAAAACTTAAATTCCCTTCATCCAAATCAAATTCAAACATTAGATCCAAGAGATATCCTGCTTCCCCAATGTTTTTATCCGTGATGAATTGGATTAACGGATTGGCATAAGCGTCATCAGGCGAGGAAAGTTCCTCTTCAGGATATATAGGATTTTCGGGGTCCCAAAAATTTCCTCTTTCTCCAGTTATTGGAAGCCAGGCAGAAATCGCATCAATTGAAGTTTCGAGGGTCTGAAACCATGCAGCCTCATACGTTGAAACCAGAGACTCATTGGCAAAACTTTTTTGTGTGGTATCCCTATAGTTGAACAAAAAAAATAAGGAAAGGGCTAGCAGTAAGTTTCCTGCTAGGCCAATCCCAATTAATACTGTTCTGATACGCATTTACGCGCAAAAATTTAAGATCTTATTGAACTCGAAAAGATAATTTAACTTGCACATCATTTACTTGGACAGGCACGCCTTCATATATTGGCGGCTGGTAAATCCACTTTCTAATAGATTTCATTGCTGCTCTATCGAAAAGTCCGGCAGGCTCTCCTTCTAAAACAAAAGGATCTATGACATCGCCATCAGCGCTGACATCGAATTCAACAATTACGTAACCTTCTTTAGCAAGTCTCAAAGCTTTTCTTGGATAGCTTGCAGGTGCTTGATATTGTCTTTCAACATCCATTTCGATGTTTTTTCCGTCGACAGTAATAAAGCCCTTATCAGCATGTATTAAGGCACTTAGCCCTAAAAAAAGAATAGATAGAGACAATAATTTAATTCCTTTTTTAAATATCATTTTTAAATCTCCTAAGATTTGAAGTATTATAAACAAAAAACTCCATAAATCATCTCACTTAATGCCTGAAAACATAGAATCATTGCTCTTAAACCAAAGATATTGGGACATATTTGCTGTTGCTAGAAACTCTTCAATTGATGAGGCATGTAGAATAATGGACAAAAATAGAATCGGAGCTTTATTGGTTTACTGTTCTGACACGAATGACCCACAAGACCTTGAGGGCATAGTTACAGAAAGAGATGTTATCGAACTCATTTCCAGAAAAGGAAAAGAAGCCTTAAATAATGAGGTCAAAGAAATAATGTCTAAAAATATCATTAGCGTTACGCCACAATGTACAAAGCTAGAGGCTCTTGACCTTATGATGGAAAATCAGATTCGCCACCTTGCGGTTATGGATGATGAAAAACTCGTTGGAGTTCTTTCCATGCGAGACTTAATCAAGCAACTTTAAGTTCTTTTTTTGAAATTACTGAAGAAGCTCCGCTTCTGATTTTATTTGGGAAATCTATGTTGTAGTGAAGACCTCTGCTTTCCTTTCTCAAAATAGCACTTTCAATAATCAATCTTGCAACAAGAACTAAATTTCTCAACTCAATAAAATCAGAATTTAACTCAAAGTTTTTGTAAAAACTTTCTACTTCATTTTGGATGATTTTTATTTTTTCTTTTGCTTTTAACAACCGATCATTTGATCTGACAACGCCAACGTAGTCCCACATCAATCTTCTCGTTTCATCCCAATTATGAGAGATAAGAACATTCTCTCCTGACCTGATAACTTTTGAAGAGTCCCAATCCTTTAGCTTTTTCTTATTTACATTGAAATTCTTTTCGATGTGTAAAGCCGCAGACTTTGCAAACACAACACATTCCAATAGAGAGTTGCTTGCCATTCTGTTGGCACCATGTAGCCCAGTACATGCTGTTTCTCCAATAGCATAGAGATTCTTTATATTTGTCTCACCTGACAAGCCCGTCTTAACACCGCCACATGAGTAGTGAGCTGCGGGAACAATGGGTATTTTGTCCTTTGTGATATCAAATCCATAACTCAAACATTTTTTATGAATTGCAGGAAATGATTTTAAAATCATATTTTTTGGCTTATGGCTTATATCAAGAAACATAAAGTCTTTACCTGTTTTTTTCATTTCTTCGTCTATGGATCTAGCTACCACATCTCTTGGCGCTAACTCATTTTTTTTGTGATACTTTTTCATGAATCTTTCATTTTCATGATTAAGTAAATAAGCACCTTCGCCTCTTAGAGCTTCACTAATTAAAAAAGATTTTGCTTCTGGATGATAAAGACAAGTTGGGTGAAACTGATTAAATTCCATATTGGATAATTCACAGCCTGCTCGCCAAGCCAGTGCCATACCATCGCCGCTAGTTCCATCTGGATTGCTTGTATATAAATAAACCTTACTCGCTCCTCCAGATGCCAGAATTGTTGCATTTGATTTAAAAGTTATGACTTCTTCTTTTTTCTTATCGAATACGTAAGCTCCCAAACATGAGCGATTGCTTGTTATCAAATCAACTGCAAGATGATTTTCATAAATTGTTATGTTCTTTATTTTTCTTGCTCTAGCTATTAAAGAATTTGATACTTCTTTGCCAGTGGTATCTTTAGAGTGCGCAACACGTCTTTTTGAATGTCCGCCTTCTTGAGTAAGATGTAATTTTTCTCCATCTTGCGTCATTGTAAAGTTGACGCCCATCTCAATAAGCCAATCAATTGCTGATTTACTATTTTTTACGCAGTGGGCAACAGCATCCTTATCACAAATTCCATCTCCAACCTCCAAGGTATCAGCAATATGCTCTTCGACCGTATCTTTTTCTCCCATGACTGCAGCTATTCCACCTTGGGCATACCAAGTAGAGCTATCAACAATGGTTTCTTTTGAAATAACAGATACCTTATGCTTCTGACTAAGCTCAATTGCTGCAGTTAACCCAGCAGCACCACCACCAATTATTAAAACTTCGGTATCAATCATTAAAATTATTCTAGGCGAAAGTTCTGATCAAAAACGCTATACCTATCGCCAAAAAAAGAATAAGCAGAAAGTATTTTAGAAAATCATATCTTCTGTTGGACCAATCGATCCGATCTTCTCTATTTAGTTGTTTTTCTGATGCTCTAAAGCGACCAAAAAAAAAGAATACTGCAAGGGAGACAATCGTTAGGAGCAAAAAAAAGATATTTGTCAGTGACACGCTATCTGCTTCTGAGCTTTGCAAGCAGTCTAAGCATTTCCAAGTAAAGCCAAATCAGGGTGACCATTAAGGCAAAAGCACCAAACCACTCCATATATTTTGGAGCATTTTTTTCAGATCCTTCTTCAATGAAGTCAAAGTCTAGAACCAAATTCAAAGCCGCAATACCCACAACAAAAAGGCTAAATCCAATACCAAAAATACCATTGTCATGAATAAAACCGATACCTGTTCCAAACATACTCATAATGAAGCTAACCACATAGAGCAATGCAATCCCCATAGTGGCTGAAACCACCATCAGTCTGAAATTCTCGGTAGGCTTTATAACCCCTGTTTTATAGAGCACCAATAAAGAAGCCAAAGTACCAAAAGTTAAGCCAGTTGCTTGAATCACAATTCCTGGATACTGACTTTCAAAAATGGCGGAAATTCCACCTAAAAAGAAACCTTCTAATATGGCGTAAATTGGCGCAGTGTACATCGCCCAGTTTTTTTTGAAGATGGTAATAAGAGCAAAAATCATGCCACCAAAAAGTCCAATTGGCATCAATGCTCCAGGACTGCCAGTTACAAAATAAACATTCCAAGTGTAGGCGGCACTTAACACTACAAGAGCTAAAAGAATACCAACCTTGTTTACAGTTCCCTGTAAGGTCATGGTTTTTTGATTTACGTTTTCAAAATCAGCAAAAGTCGCATCACTCAATGTGGGATTCCCAGACCTGCCGAACATGTCCAAAGCTTTATGTTTACTCATGCGTTAATTTTAACTTGAAATTTAAATAATTGAATAGCTTAACTTTCCGAGATAGTTTTTAATTTTTTGATTACAATCTCAGAAAAGAATTATGGTTTTACCTTACACCTTTCTCTTTTTAGCAATCGTTTTAGAAGTTGTTGGTACTCTTTTTTTAAGAGATACAGAAGGCTTCACAAAAATGATTCCTAACCTCGTTGTTGTCTTTAGCTATGCTGCAAGTTTCTATTTTTTGTCTTTAACTTTTCAACATATTTCGGTTTCAGTTGCTTATGCAATTTGGTCGGGGGTAGGAATTGTCTTAATAGCAATTTTGGGAGCAATCAAATATCAAGAGTTTCCGTCTTTGCTTGTTTCTTTTGGAATCCTTTTAATCGTAACTGGCGTTATTTTAGTTTTAGCTAATACCGTTAATTAAGGTATTAACCAGTTCTTTTTTACATCATTATTAAGCCATTCAAAAATTGCTCTTCTATGACCTGCTCTTTTTAAATATAAGATTTCTAGGCTTTGAAAGGTAAAAAGATTTACTGCAAAATTTTCATAACCCATTTCCCTATCAATTTGGTTTTTATCAATATCAAATTCAACAGGATTGTCTATCTTTTTGCTGGGAGAGTCTTTTACCGAGTAACATTCTTTGGACATTTCTCTAGTATTTTCCCATGCCTTTTCAGTTACGGAATCTTGATGATGAACTTCAATACTTCCTTTTAATCTAATCTGAATTTTTTCCTCTTGATCATAAGCATGAACCGTAGCATTGTTATTTTCTTTAATTTGAGAAATTTTTGGCGACCTTTGATCGGTATGAAACCTTAAAACTCTTTCTTGTTCATTAAAATCCCTGAGTACAACAGTTCTTGCTGATATATCTTGACCTTCAAAAGTACAAACGGTTGGCGTATGAAAGTAACTTTTAGCATCATCAACTCCGCTTGATATAGTCAAAAAAGCTTTTTCAAGCATTGTATCTAAAGAATTTTCAAAATCTTTCATAAATGTTATTAATATAAAGAATCTACTTTAGCTTAAAATAAAAATATATGGATGTATCTTATATATTGGATGATCTAAATTCTCCTCAGAGAGAAGCCGTATCAGACGAATCTCAGTTCTCTTTGATTCTAGCAGGAGCTGGCTCAGGAAAAACCCGAGTTATCACGCATAAGGTTGCTTGGTTGTGTAAGGTTCACAACCTAAACCCCATGTCTTTATTAACTGTTACCTTTACCAATAAAGCAGCAAAAGAAATGAGAGGCCGAATAGAAAACATTCTTGGCGAACAACTTAATCAGATGTGGTGTGGCACTTTTCACTCTTTATTTCATAGGATGTTAAGAAGACATTGGGAAGAAGCTGGCTTACCAAAAAGCTTTTCTATTCTAGATTCGGAAGATCAGAATAGGGTGATAAAGAGAGTCATAAAATCTCTAGAATTAGATGATGCAACCTGGCAGCCCTCACAAGCACAATGGTTTATTAACAATCAAAAAGAAGAAGGCAGAAGAAAAGCAAAAATAAAGTCCAGTGCTTCTTTTGTTGAAGAAAAAATGGTCGACATCATGAATGAGTACCAAAAAGTTTGTGACCAAGAAGGACTAGTTGATTTCGCTGAAATCCTCTTGCGGTCTTTTGAATTGCTATCCAATAACAAAGCAATTTTAGAGCACTATCAGAATAGGTTTGAACATATTTTGGTTGATGAATTTCAAGATACCAATGAAATTCAATATCTTTTATTAAAAAAACTCTTAGGTAAAAAAAGTTTTATGACAGTTGTTGGAGATGATGATCAATCAATTTACAGCTGGAGAGGGGCAAAAAGCGCAAACATCAAAAGGTTTCAAAAAGATTTTAAGAAAGTGAAAACCATTAAGCTCGAGCAAAACTATAGATCCACAAAAAATATTCTTTCCTCTGCTAATGCAGTTATTGCAAATAATCCCGAAAGATTAGGCAAAAAACTTTGGTCGGAGAACAAAGAAGGCGAGCCTTTAAAAATTTACCGCGCATTCAACGAAAGAGATGAGGCAAGTTTTATTGTCGATATCATAAAAAACTGGATCGACGAGGGAAGGTCTCTTAATGATGTAGCAATTTTGTACAGATCAAATGCCCAATCCCGTGTTTTGGAGGATAGTATTTTGCGGGCCGAGTTGCCTTATAGAATTTATGGCGGCGTAAGGTTCTATGAAAGAATGGAGATTAAAAATGCTCTGAGTTACTCAAAATTACTCGTAGATTTTGATAATGACGCAGCTTTTGAGCGAATAGTAAATGTACCTACAAGAGGCATTGGTGCAAAAACCTTAGACAGCGTGCGAGAGCATGCCAGAGCTGAAAACATATCCTTATGGAAAGCAGCAGAATCTATTTCTAAAGACAATTTAAAGAAATCTTCCAGAGCCTTATCTCATTTCATCGAAACAGTTTCTCAGCTAAAAACTGATACTGAAAACAAAGGTCTTGGAGAAATTTTTGATGAAATTATCAACACAACTGGTTTGAAAGATTTTCACGCAAAAGAACCTGGGGAAAAAGGCAGATCAAGAAAAGAGAATTTAGAGGAACTTGTTTCTGCAGCATCTGGTTTCAATCCCATAGGTGAAGACGCTGATGACGATAGAAACGAATTGGAGATATTTCTTGACCAAGCTTCTTTAGATGCAGGCGAAAATCAAGCAGATATTGACGAAGATGCAATACAAATGATGACTCTCCATTCAGCTAAGGGTTTAGAATTCCCACTGGTATTTATGGCTGGATGCGAAGAAGGTTTATTCCCTCACAAAAGATCTTTAGAAGACCCAAGGCAATTGGCAGAAGAAAGAAGGCTCTGTTACGTTGGCATCACTAGAGCAATGGAAAGACTTTATTTAACCTATGCAGAAGTAAGAAACATGTATGGGATGGAAAGTTTCAGTCCGATATCTAGATTCTTAAAAGAAATTCCTGATGAGTTGAAGTATGAGATAAGAATGTCATCAGAAACACCAAGTTCAAAAGGTTTCGTACCCAAAATTGTTGGTGGTACTGAGTTTAAAGGCGAAGAGTTTTCTTTGGGTGACTTGGTAACGCACGATGTATTTGGTGAAGGAACCATTCTTAACTATGAAGGAGAGGGTGCCAATGCTAGAGTTGAAGTTAATTTCACCAAAGAAGGAATAAAATGGCTGGTTTTAAGTTTCGCAAATTTAAAAAAAGTTTAGTTTTACTTTTTGTATTAACTTTCTTCATCGCATGTGAGCAAGAAGAAGCAAATACTGTATTTAAAGAATCCGAAAAGACATTCACTTGGCGAATGGTAACTACTTGGCCCAAAAATTACCCTGGGGTCGGCTTAGGAGCTGAGAATCTTTCCAAATTAGTAAACAAAATGTCAGCAGGCAGACTGCAAATAAAAGTTTATGGCAGTGGAGAGCTCGTTCCTGCTTTAGAGGTTTTTGATGCGGTTTCTCGCGGTACAGTTGAGATCGGTCATGGAGCATCTTATTACTGGATTGGCAAAGCTCCTTCGGCACAATTTTTTACTGCTTTGCCCTTTGGCTTAAACGCTCAAGAGATGAATGCTTGGCTCCATTATGGAGGTGGCTTAGAGCTTTGGGAGGAAGCTTATGATAAATTTAATTTGATTCCTCTGGCAGGCGGTAATACTGGTGTGCAAATGGCAGGCTGGTTTAATAAAGAAATAAATTCTTTAGAGGATATCAAAGGAACCAGAATGAGAATTCCTGGCTTGGCTGGAAAAGTTTGGACAGAGGCAGGTGGGGAAGCAGTCTTAATGCCAGGAAGCGAAATCTTTACGAATCTCCAAACAGGAGTTATAGATGCTGCAGAATGGATTGGACCATATAATGACCAGACCTTTGGACTACACCAAGCAGCAAAATATTATTACTATCCAGGGTGGCATGAACCAGGTCCCACTTTAGAAGTAATTATCAATAAAGAAGCTTTCGCTTCTTTACCTTCTGATCTTCAAGAAATAGTAAGAACTGCAAGCAGGGCAGTGAATCAGGATATGTTGGATGAATACACTGCTAGGAATAATCAAGCTTTGGAAACATTGGTAAATACTCACGGGGTGATACTAAAAAGACTTCCTGACGATGTTTTGAAAAAATTTAAAGAAATTACTTCTAAACTTTTGAAAGAGTTGATTGCTGAAGATTCTTTATCCAAAAGGATATTTGAGTCTCAAGAAAATTTCAAAAAGAATGTTTCCGAGTATCACAAAATTTCAGAAAAAGCAGTGTATGAAATGAGGGAACTAAACTAACTGTATTTTCTTACCAACCAAATACCTATCGAGGTTGAAACAAAATATCTGATAAAGAAAATTAGTGCTGCTGGCCAGGTATAAATAATTCCCACCCACCAATCAAAAAATTCGCTCCAAGTTTTAATCCAATTGAATAAATATAAGGCTATTTGCAGATACTCAGAAAAATACATCTCAACGGTAATTGGACTCACAAACAGAGAATGAACAAAAAATATAACTAACAAAAAATCTCCCCATATGAAGAAATATCCCAAGTTAACTAGATGTTTGTTATTCATTTAATATAAATAACTTGGTAAAAAAGTTACGATTGTTGGAAAAATGGCTAATAAAATCAAAAGACCCAGTTGGATTATTATAAATGGTATCACTCCTTTATATAGAGAAATTGTTTTGATGTTTTCTGGTGCAACACCTCTCAGATAAAACAAAGCAAAACCAAATGGTGGAGTTAAGAAAGAAGTTTGTAAATTGATTGCAATCATAATACCAAGCCAAATTGGATCTGCTCCCATTGCCATCAACACTGGCCCTACAATTGGCACTATGACAAAACTTATTTCGATGAAATCCAGGATAAAACCCAACAGAAAGATTAAAACCATAACTAAAATCATGGAACCGAAAAGGCCTCCTGGAATAGAGTTAAATATTTGCTCGATGAGTTCTTCTCCTCCCAAACCTCTAAAAACCAAAGAAAAAACAGAAGCACCTATTAAAATGACGAAAACCATGGAAGTTATGGCGGCTGATTGTTTTACAGTTTCAGCTAAAGTTTGAAAATTTAATTTATTATTTAGCATTGCAATCAGAATTGCTCCCAAAGCGCCCAAACCGGATGCCTCTGTTGGTGAAGCAATTCCAAAAATAATGCTCCCCAAAACAGTTATGATCAAAATAAAAGGCGGGGCAATGACTTTTATTAAATCAATAGCTTTTATTGAGCTTTGTACATCATTTGAAGTAAGTTCCAAGTTTCTTGATTTGAAAAGAAAATAAATTGCATAAAAACACAGCAACATTAATCCTGGAACTATAGCTGCCAAGAATAGATCACCCACAGAAATTGTTTTGGCAGTAAAAATACCCTGGCTAAGTTGCGATTGTTGATAAGCTGAAGACAACACATCTCCTAAAATAACCAAGGCAATAGAAGGAGGGATGATTTGTCCCAAAGTACCGGTAGCAGAAATTAAGCCAGTAGAAAGATCGTGTGGATATCCTTGTTTTAAAAATGCGGGTAAAGAAATCAAACCCATCGCAATAACTGTAGCTCCAACAATGCCTGTACTGG
Source organism: Gammaproteobacteria bacterium (assembly GCA_019652555.1). GTDB lineage: Bacteria > Pseudomonadota > Gammaproteobacteria > Magnimaribacterales > AG-339-G14 > MEDG-81. The sequence continues at coordinate 160,913 of BPAJ01000002.1, forward strand.
CTGCAAGTAAAGCTCCAACAAAAATTACCGAAAGACCAAGCCCACCTCTAAAACCAGAAAAAAAGTCAGACATTTTAAGCAGAAGTTCTTCTGCAACTTTTGATTTTTCCAATAATACTCCCATAAAAATAAACAAAGGAACTGCTATCAAAGTAGAATTTGTCATCACGCCGAAAATCCTATTTGGCAGAGTTTCTAAAAGAAACAAATCAAAAACACCAAAAAAACTTGTTATCAATGCAAAAATTATTGAAACCCCAGCCAAAGTAAAAGCAACAGGGAAACCAAAAAGTAAAAAGATACAAACCAAGGCAAAAAGGATTAGTGGCAGAAAATCAATCATGTTTGAAAACCAATTTAATCAGCTCTGAAAAGCTCTGAAGGATCAAAAGAACAGGAAAAATAATTAAGCTTGTTTTGAAAAGATACACAAAAGGAAGACCACCTGGTTCTGGAGAAATTTCATTGATAGACCAAGCGAAGTAAACGTATTCAAATGAAAATATTAAAATTACCCAAGCAAAGGGTTGTAAAAAAAACAGATTCCCAAAAATATTTACCATTCTTTTTCTTTTATCCGACAATTCTCTGTAGAAAATGTCTACTCTGACATGCGCATCATCTTTAAGAGCTAATGCGGCATAAAATAGAAAAAGCATCCCATGTGAATAGACGAGCAGTTCTTGCATTGCAACTACTCCGATTTCAAAAACGTATCTTAAGATGACAATCATCGAGCTTAGAAAAATCATTAATAAAATGAGCCAAGAAGAAATATTTCCGAAAAAGAAAGGAAATAAATTAAGTATATTCTCAATGGTTTTGGTAATTTTTTTGAGCATTGAAATATGATTTAATAATACTGTAATGATTATAGTTCTATCTCCAGCTAAGACGTTAGATTATTCTTTTTCAGAAAAGGGACTGGATTTCTCAGTACCGCCTTTTTTGCCTAAATCTAAAAATTTAGTGTCTACTATGAAGAAATTCAATAAATCTGAGTTGTCTTCTTTAATGGGAGTCAGTGAAAAAATTTCTGCTTTAAACCATGATAGATTCCAGAATTGGTCTCAAGCAACCAAACCTTCAGCTCATGCGAAACAAGCTGGATTTGTTTTTAAAGGAGATGTCTATCAAGGACTGGAGTTTGAAAAACTTTCAAAACAAGACATAAATTTTGCACAAAAACACCTCAGGATCCTTTCTGGACTTTATGGAGTTTTAAAACCATTAGATATTATTTCGCCTTACCGTCTTGAGATGGGTACTAAAATTTCTGTTGCAAAAAACAAGGACTTGTATGAGTTTTGGAAAGAAGAAATTACCAATCATTTAAACAAAGATCTCAAAGCAACTTCTATTTTGGTGAATCTTGCTTCTATTGAATATTTTTCATCTGTTGATACTGAAAAGTTGAAAAGCCGAGTCATCAGTCCGGTCTTCAAAGATTTTAAAAACGGCCAATTCAAGATAATTAGCTTTTACGCGAAAAAGGCTAGAGGATTAATGGCCAAGTATTTGATTGAAAATCGAGCTAAAACTTCTGAAGATCTTCAAAAATTCAATCTAGACGGCTATAAATTTTCCAAAAAAGATTCGACTGAAGATAGCCCAGTTTTTCTAAGAAAATAATCTACCCTTGATATCCACCATCAAGATATTTTTTTCCAGTTCTTGGAATTAAATCATCAAACTCTGGGTCTTTATTATTTGCTTTTGCTTCAAAGGCTACAGACATCTCATCACTAATTCCCATTGCAGCATTCCACAAAGCAACATGATTTAGAGACTCTTCAATTGTATGATCTCGTCCATAATTAAGAATTTCTTTTGTTCCCGCAACTGCCAAAGGACCTTTGGAAGCAATTTCTTCTGCAATAATTTTCACCGCTGACATCATTTCTTCATGGGAATCAAAAACTTTGTTTACCAAGCCATGAGCTTTTGCTTCATCAGCAAAAAACCTTCTGCCTGTGTAGGCTAATTCTCTTACTACTCCTTCTGGAATCAATCTTGGAATTCTTTGCAAAGTTCCAACATCTGCTGCCATCCCAATATTAATTTCTTGGATACAAAAGAAAGCTTCTTTAGTACAGAATCTCATATCTGTTGCTGTTGCCAGGTCTAAACCACCACCTATACAACCTCCTTGAATAGCTGAAATAACTGGAATTCTTGCTTTTTCAAGAGAAGTGATTGTATGTTGAAGGTCAAGAGTGATTCTAAAACCTGCTTCCTTTTTCATTCCATTATGGGTATTGGAAGATTTTGGCTCAGTGGGATTGTCGCTCAATGAAAAGTTAGCTAAATCCATTCCGGCACAAAAATGTTTTCCTGTAGAAGATAGGACTATTACCCTTGCACTGGCATCATCAGATATTTTTTCAACAAGATGAGGCAATTCTGACCAAAATGCTTTATTCATTGTATTGTATTCATCTGGTCGACACATGGTTACATACGCCACTTTGTTTTTTATTTCTAAATCAAAACAAGTATATTTATTTGTCATTTCAACTCCTTTTTACTTTTTAAGTTTTTCAATCAAATCTATTGAAAGCTCTTCAAGTTCCTCAATTAACTCAAACTCTTTATGATGAGGCATTACAACCTTTCTATTTTTCAGACTAAGTCTCTTTAGACCGGAATGAATGTCTTCAGCTTGTTTCAATAAATCTTCTTTATCAACCATAATATGTTCTCTAATTAGAGTGTTATTGTAATTTATAAATAGTATTTATAAAAATAATGATGAATAAAGTGAATCAAACTCATATCTCAGAAAAGTTAATTAAAATATTCAAAAGCGCGAAAAAGTTTTTTGTTAATTTTGACTCAATAGATCTTAAGGTAAGTTATAAAAAAGATAACTCTCCTCTGACAATCTTAGATACCGAGGTAGACCAATTCATAAGAAAAGAGCTAAAAAAAATTAATCAAGATTTTGCACTCATCTCTGAAGAGACTAGCCAAGAACAAGCAAATTCTGAATACGCTTGGATCATAGATCCTATAGATGGTACAAAAGAATTAATAAATGGCAGTGATGAATTTACTTTAAACATTGCCCTAATTAACAAACAAAAACCAATACTTGGCGCTATCTATCAACCCATGAAAGATAGCATCTTTTTAGGCGGTACTGATTTACCACCAAAAAAAATTATTGATGAAAAAATGGTGTCTCTTTCTAATAAGAACAATCAAATCTGCAATGTTTTAATTAGTAAATCTCACAGCAGTGAAGAAGAAATGGATTTTTGTGCAAAAGTAATGTCTAAATTTAAGGGATCTAAAGTTATTAGAATGGGAAGTTCGATAAAGTTTTGTAGGATTTGTGAAGGAATAGCAGACCTTTATCCTAGATTTGGAGATATTTATTCCTGGGATATCGCAGCTGGACACGCTATTTTAAAAGCTTTTGGAGGAGATGTATTGGATACAGACCTTCAAGAGATTTCTTATGATATGAACGAAAAACAGTTAATTAAGGGATTTTTTGCTTTTTCTAATAAAAATAGGTTGGATTTTCTGAGGCAAATAGATTCTTAAACTATTTTTATAACTTTTTTAGTAAATTATTTCTAAAAAGATGAAAAAAAGGTATAAAATTCGCAATTATGGGTAAAGAACTACAACCTATGGATATTTCTTCTCCAGGACAAAACCTGGAGTCCTATCTTAATTCTATTCAAAATATCTCTATTTTGACTCCCGAAGAGGAGAAAAAACTTGCCGAAGAGCTTTACTATAATAATGACTTGGAAGCGGCTAGAAAGCTTGTAATGGCACATTTGAGGTTTGTCGCTCATGTGGCCAGAGGCTATTCCGGATATGGCCTTCCTCAAGCAGATCTTATTCAAGAAGGAAACGTTGGCCTTATGAAAGCTGTAAGGAAATTCAATCCAGAAGTTGGCGTCAGGCTCATATCCTTTGCGATTCATTGGATAAAATCTGAAATTCATGAATACATTTTAAAAAATTGGAAAATCGTCAAAGTAGCAACTACCAAAGCTCAAAGAAAGCTTTTCTTTAATCTTAGAAGTAAAAGAAAAGAGTTAAATTGGCTCTCTTCTGATGAAGTAAAAATGATTTCCTCCGAATTAGGTGTAGATGAAAAATCTGTAAAAGAAATGGAATCCAGAATGAATTCTTCAGATGTTTCTTTTGACCCACCTGCAGAAGCCAATGACGATCAGGCATCTTACAGCCCCGCTAATTACATTTCTGATTCAAGCATGGATCCAGCAGAGCTCATTGAAAAAAATGATTTAGAAAAACACAACAATAGCGAACTTCTTTCTGCTATTTCTGAATTAGATCAAAGAAGCAAAGAAATTTTAATGGATCGTTGGCTTAGTGACATGAAACCCACTCTTCACGAACTATCTGATAAATATGGAGTTAGCGCAGAACGAATAAGGCAAATTGAAAAATCTGCCATGGACGTGATAAAGGAAAAATTGAGCTAAATTTTGGTAAGCTCTCCAATAAAAATCTTCATAAACGGCGATTTAAAAAAATTTCCTCAAGAAACAAATATCGTCTCTGTCTTAGAGTCTCTAAATATATCTTCCAAACACATTGCAATTGAAATAAATGAAAATTTGGTTTTTAGATCGGATTGGCAGGAAACCAATCTTAAAGATGGAGATAAAGTAGAAATTGTAAAAGCGATAGGTGGTGGTTAATTGACTCAGGACAGCTTAGTCGTTGCGGGAAAAAACTACTCATCAAGACTTCTAGTAGGTACAGGTAAATATAAAGATGAAGCTGAAGCAATCGCCTCTATTGAAGCTTCGGGAGCAGAAATTGTTACCGTTGCTGTTAGAAGAATAGACCTTCAAAACGATAAAGATTCTTCAATTCTTGATTATATATCTCCGGATAAATACACAATTCTTCCTAATACTGCTGGTGCCTATTCAACAAAAGATGCAGTGCGGATGGCAAAATTAGGTAGAGAGATTTTGGGCGGTAAAAACTTACTAAAGTTAGAAGTACTTGATGATCCAAAAACGTTACTACCAAATATGGATTCGACCATAGAGGCAGCAGAAATTTTAGTAAGAGACGGTTTTGAGGTAATGGTTTATTGCACAGCTGATTATGAAAGTTGCATGAAACTTGAAGATATTGGATGTGTTTCCATAATGCCATTAGCTGCACCCATTGGTTCTGGCCAGGGTATTGCAGAGCCTCAAAAAATTCAAAAAATTATTGATTCAGTTTCTGTGCCAGTCATTATTGATGCTGGTATTGGTACTGCTTCAGATGCTTCAATAGCAATGGAAATGGGGGCTGATGCAGTTTTATTAAACACCGCCATTGCAAAATCTGAAAATCCTACTCAGATGGCCTTAGCAATGAAATTAGCAGTTGAATCAGGAAGGCTTGCCCACAAATCAGGAAGAATTCCTAAATCCCAACCTAGTCCTAGCTCTCCAGAAAAAGGCATCATTGAGTCTTGAAAAGAGAGGTTAAATCTTTTGTGCATGTTCGCAGCAGAACATCCAAAAAAGATCTAGAAATTTTCGAGAAATTTAAAAATAAGAATTTTTTTGATTCAAAAGAAGTTAGCCATATATCAAAATTACTTCCGGAAAAAAAAATTAATATTCTTGAAATAGGCTTTGGAGATGGTAACAACTTAATTGAAAAGGCAATGGCCAACTCTAATATGAACTTTTATGGGATCGAAGTTTTTAAGTCTGGTATTGCCTCCGTTTTGAAACAGGTGCAAATTCATGATTTAAAAAACATATGTTTGTTTTATGGCGATGCAAAAGATTTTTTAGTAAAAATTGAAAAACCTTTTTTTGATTTTATTTTTATTTTATTTCCAGATCCTTGGCCGAAAAAAAAACATTGGAAAAGAAGGTTGATAGACCAAAATTTTCTAAATCTCATAAAACAAAATCTAAAAGAAAAGGGACGCTTAATCGTCAAGACAGACTGGCAAGATTATGCCGATGATATAAAAAAAGACTTTGCAGAATTCAAAGTATTGCATGATTCAAATGTTTTGCAGTCACTCAAACCCATACAAACAAAATATGAGGGGAAAGCGATAGAAGAGGGTAGAGAAGTTTTTACTTATATAACTGATTTAAATGCTTAAGCATTTCTTGAGTAGATTTTGCTCTGTGACTTATTTTCATTCTCTCTTCAAATGAGACCTCTGCCAAAGTTTGACAAGAATTTTTAATTTTAAAAATTGGGTCATAACCAAATCCTTTATCGCCTTTTTTTTCTTTGATGATTTCTCCTTCTAATTCGCCAAAAGAAAAAAGCTCAAGATTCTTTTGTGGATCGTAAAACGCTAATGTGGAAACAAATTTTGCTTTAGTATTTTCTAAATTTTTAACTGCTTTGAGCAATTTTTTTATATTTGTCTCATCAGTTGCATGTTTTCCTGAATATCTAGCAGAAAAAAGCCCGGGATCGTTATTTAGTAATTTAACTTCAAGGCCTGAGTCATCTCCAAGCGAGGGATGATTACTAAGCTCACTCGCTTTTTTAGCTTTTAACATCGCATTTTCTTCATAAGAGCTTCCGGTCTCATCAATGTCTTCAGTTGTGAAGTCTTTTAACGACAGAATCTCAAAACTGGAGTTGCTAAATAAGTCTTTGAATTCTTTGAATTTACCTTTGTTAAAAGTTGCAATAACTATCTTCAATTTTCTTTGACAAGCTTATAAAGGGCCACTTCTGAAAATAGATTTGGTAAAAGTTTCATTAGAATGCTTTCTTCACCATTTATTTTTGAAAGTTTTCTCTCAACAATTTTGATATTAGATTTCTTACAAAGTTCCTCGAAATCCTCCAAAGAGCAAAGATGTAAATTTGGCGTTGAGTACCAATCGTAAGGCAAAGCACTCGAAACTGGCATTTGTCCCTTAAAAAAAAGTTGAAGCCTGCATTTGATATTTGCAAAATTTGGAATAGAAACAATACATTCTTTTCCAATTCGAACAATCTCTTCTAATGCTACTTCCGGTTTTTTAAGAGCCTGGATAGATTGACTCATCACAACATAATCAAAAGATTGGTTGCTAAAATTTTCCAAACCACTATCGATATCTTGTTCGATAACTGAGATTCCTTTTTTTAAACAGCTTTTTATTTTTTCGGCATCTATTTCAATACCTAAACCGGAAGCAGACTTTTCTTTCCTTAAATCGTTAAGAAGAGACCCATCTCCACAACCAAGATCTAGAACTTTGGAGTCTCGAGAAATCCAATCATTTATCTTAAACATCTGCCTCTAAAAAACTATTAATAGCATTTTCATATCTATCGTTTTTCATTAAAAAACTATCGTGGCCTTGAATGGAATCAATATCCAAGTAACTTACTTTTTTTTCTGCATGAATTAAGGCGTCTACGATTTCTTTGGATCTTTCTGAGGGAAATCTCCAATCAGATTTAAAAGACACAACTAAGAACTGACATGTTGCCTTTGAAAGGGTTTCAGATAGATTCCCGTCGTTCTTTTTTGCAGGATCAAAATAATCTAAAGCTTTCGTCATCAGTAAGTACGTATGTGCATTAAAACTTTTTGAAAAATTTGCTCCTTGATATCTTAAATAACTTTCTATTTCAAACTCAACATCATAGCCGTATGCAATTTTTTCCTTCTTCAACTCTCTGCCAAATTTATTTTTCATTGATTCTTCAGAAAGATATGTAATGTGTCCTAACATTCTTGCAAGTCCCAATCCCTTTTCAGGGTGCGCATCTCCTTTTGTAAAATCAGGATCTGAAATAATTGATTGTCTTGCAACTTCATTGAAAGCGATATTTTGAGTACTTAGCTTTGGAGCAGCTGCAATGATGATAGCCTTTGATAATTTATTAGGAAATTCAATCGCCCATTGCAAGGCTTGCATCCCTCCAAGACTACCTCCAGCAACACTAAGCCATTTTTCAATATTGAGCTCTTCTCTTAAAAGATTTTGGCTGTTAACCCAATCGGAAACTGTAACGATTGGAAAATTAGCACCAAATTCTTTACCGGTTTGATCGTCAATTGAACCTGGTCCGGTAGAGCCATGACATCCGCCAAGGTTATTCAAAGAAACAATAAAGTATTTGTTCGTGTCAAAGGCTTTTTCTGGTCCAATAAGTTCATCCCACCATCCAGGTTTCTTGTCTTCCTTTGAATAAACACCAGCGGCATGATGATTACCACTTAGAGCATGACATATCAAAATGGCATTAGATTTTTCTTTATTTAACTCTCCATAAGTTTCATAAATGAGTTCAAAACCATTCAAACTCTCCCCAGATTCAAGGCGAAAACTTTGGCGGTGTTTAAACTTTCGTGGCTCAACAATGAGGTGATTATCTTCTGACATTTATATTAGACTGGTTAAACCTAAAGAAAATTTTGCGTTATACAAAATTCTATCAATTTGTATCAAAAGAAAAAAAACAATTATGGGTGAGAAGTCCATTCCACCAAAAATAGTAAATTTTTGAAATGGCTTTAATAAGACATTGGTGATGGAGTTACAAAGTGATAAAAACTGATTAGTTGATGCAGGAAAAGCCCAGCTACCGATGATGGATATGAATAACCCATATCTTAAGATTTGACTAAACATCAACAACACACTGATTGCTGTCCAAGCCAAAGCCTCATTCAAGTTAAAATCTATTTCACTCCCTGAAAGAAAGATATAAAAACCTAAAGCTTTAAAGAAAAAGATTAGAGCCAAACAGGATAAATCTATTCGATATATCACTGGAAGAATCATGCGAAAGGGTCTTAAAAAAGGCTCTATAAAAGAGTAAGAACGACTAACAATAATATTGTTGAAATTTACTTCAAAGATCCTAAAAAAAAAGTAAATAGAAAGAACAATCGATATCAAATTAATGAATGTGAATATCACAAAGTTTGGATTCATATTTATTTACCTAAATCTTTTGATCTTTCTATTGCCTTTTTTATAGCATCAGAAACTATTGTCTTGAAGCCATTTTCTTTCATTGTTTCTAATGCCTTTTCAGTAACTCCGCCTTTTGAGGCCACCATGGACATGATGCTCTCAAAACCAATTTCTTTCTCTTCATCATATATTTTTGATGTTCCCAACATGAGAGTATTTACCCAGGATTCAGGTTTTTCAAAACCTTCCTTCTGAGCAATCTCAACTAAAGTTTCTGCCAAAAGGGCAAAGTATGCAGGTCCGGCTCCAACTATGGCAGTAAAAGCATCAAAATGTTCTTCTTTCATTTCAATTACTGAGCCAAGATTGGAAAGCATATTCTTAACCTCTTCAGATATGGAAAAGTTTGATGTAATGGCAATGGTACTGTCTCCTGTTCCAATGCCAACAGTTGGCATACCTCTGATGAGGTTTGTTTTTTTCCCTATTAGCGCATGAATTTTATCAAGACTTAATCCTGCCATAAATGAGATAAAGGTTTTATCTTGCAAGTTAAAGTCATTTTTAGAAAATAACTCCCCAATCATATTAGGTTTAATAGTAAAAAAGATTACATCAGAAGAATTTATTGTCTCCTCTAAAGAAAAATAACCATTTGTAACTTTTTTGAGTTCGTCTTTTTCAATTGGATCAGACAAAAATAGATCATAATCTTTAGAAAGCTTTGTAACTGCTTTTTCTCCAAGATTCCCGACACCGATAAAACCTATTTTCATTTAATTTCTTGCCCCAAATATAGTCTCACCCAATCTTACTATAGTAGAACCTTCTTTGATTGCTAATTCGAAATCTCTAGACATTCCCATAGAGATCTCAGTTAGATTCTCATAATTTTCAATTAGCCTATCTGCAAGCATCTTAATTTTCTTAAAGGTTTGTTGAAGATCTGACAATGCTACATTTGGATTGGGAATAATCATTAATCCACAAATTTTGATTTTTTTTAAGTCAGATAACTCATTTAAAAAATTTTCTACTTCTTCCACTCTTATGCCGGATTTTGATTCTTCATTATCTATATTTATTTGTATCAGGCACTTTATACACTTGTCATCTGGGCAATACTTATCAATTAACTTAGCAATTTTTAATCTATCAATCGTATGAACCCAGTCGAAATTTTTAGCTATTTCTTCGCATTTATTTGATTGAATATTCCCAATAAAATGCCAATTAATTTTTAAATCTTTCAGTTTAGAAATCTTTTCCAAAGACTCTTGCAAATAATTTTCTCCAAAATCAGAAATTCCATTTTCATAAGCCTCTGAAATTTCTTGCCATGACTTTTTTTTACTAACTGCAACAAGTTTTACATTTTTATCTGTTTTCGACGCATCTATCTTGGATTGGACTATTTTTATTTTTTCTTTGATGCTTTCCATTACATTTTTTCCGGACAGCCAATTCCCAAAATATTAAGACCATTATTTATTATTTCTTTTATTGCAATAGAAAGCGCAATCTTGGCATCTGAATAATCTTTATCATCAGAAATAATCTTTTCAGCATTGTAAAAGCTATGAAATTTAGAACTTAAATCCCTTAGGTAAAAACATAACGGATGAAGCTCATTATTTTTATAGCATTGCTCAAGTATTTCAGGATAGCCATTAACCAACGATATGATTTCTTTTTCAGTCTCTTTTAATAAACTTAACTTTTCTAATGATTCTTTAAGGTTGAAATCTATTTTTCTTTTTTTAAGCTCTTTTTTTATACTGCAAATCCTCGCATGAGCATACTGGATATAATAAACGTGATTATCTTTGTTTGTTTTTTTAGCTAAATCTATATCAAATTCTAGGGCTTGCTCAGGCTTTCTCGCCAAGAAATAATATCTAGCCGAATCGATACCAACTTCATCTACCAGATCAGATAACTCAACAAATTCTCCAGATCTTGTAGACATTTGGACCTTTTGCCCTTTCTCTTTGAGAGAAACAAACTGTATGAGCAGAGTTTTAAGCTTTTTAGCGTCTAAACCTAAGGATTCAATGGATGCCTTTACTCTGGGAATATAACCATGATGGTCTGCTCCCCAAATATTTATGATTTCATCAAAATCCCTATCATACTTATCCTTGTGATAAGCAATATCCGATGCAAAATATGTGGGCTCTTCATTGTCTCTTATTAGGACTCTGTCCTTTTCATCACCATAATTAGTAGATTTGAACCATAAAGCGCCATCTTTTTTTTCTACTTCATTATTTTTTAAATTTTTTATGCTTTTTTGAATCAGATCTTTTTCATACAAGCTTGATTCATTGAACCAGTTGTCATATTCAACTTGAAAAACCTCCAAATCCTTTTTTATTTCTTCTGTCTGAAGCTCAATGACGTAGTTTGCTAATTCTAAAAAATTTTCATACGTTGCATCTACATACTCAAACCATTCGTTGAGCGTTTCAAAGAAAAGATTGTCATCCTTTTTGACAAGATATTTTCCTTTAAAATGTTTTTTTGCTTTCGTAGCAAGATCTTTTATGTATTCTCCTGCATAACAACCTTCAGGTAATACAATCTTTTTATTATCCAATTCTTGCATTCTAATAAAGACACTCAAACCCAAAGTTTTGGCCTGAAGACCTCTATCGTTTACATAATATTCTTGGGTTACTTTATTTCCCGCTACTTTTAATAGATTTGCTAAAGCTGAACCAAAGGCCGCAGATCTTCCATGTCCGACATGGATGGGACCAGTTGGATTGCTGGAAACATATTCCAGAAGAATTTTTTTTGGTTCTTTTTCTTGTAATAGACCTTTGAAATCTCCTAAGGCATAGTTTTTTATCTGACTAAAAAATAAATCCTCCTTTAGATAAATATTTATAAATCCAGCCCCGGCAACTTCTATCTTTTCTGAATAATCTAATCCCTCAAGAGCACTTATAATTTCAACCGCAAGTTCACGCGGATTTTTTTTCATTTCTTTAGCCATAATCAAGGCTATATTTGAAGACCAATCCCCATGTTGTGAATCTTGAGGTTTGGTAACTTGAAAGCTGCCAGCGAACTCTGGAGAAATTTTTAAAGAGGCTTTCTGTAAAGAACTAAAAATTTCATCCTTCATTTATTAACTCTTCCTTGGTATTCCATACTTCTTGTATCGACTGAAATGAAATCTCCTGGAGAAATAAATAGAGGAACTTTTATTTCAATTCCATTTTCTAAAATAGCTGGTTTAAAAGTATTTGTTGCTGTATCTCCTTTTAATCCGGGATCTGTATCTTTTACAGAAATATCGACAAAATTATCAATTTCAACAGTAATTAAAGTATCTTCCCAGAAAATGATTTCGTAGTTAGCTCCTTCTTTCATCCAAACTACCTGTTTTTCAATTTTTGATTGATCGCATTCGAATTGTTCGTAATTCGTTGTGTCCATAAGAATAACTTTATTATCTTGTTGATATAAAAATTGCATTTCCTTACTAGAAATTTCAGCTTTTTCAACAGATTCTCCTGTCTTAAAAGTTTTTTCTAGAACTCTATTGGACAAGAGATCTCTGTATTTAATTCTCATCACAGCCTGTCCCTTTCCTGGCTTATGAAATTCATGTTCAATGATTTCACATGGCGATTTATCCAGAACTATTTTTAATCCTTGTTTAAATTCATTCGTGCTAATTTGACTCATTTCGTTGCTTCTAACCCTTACCTTTTTAAAAAGAATAATACAAGTTGCAAATATCTTGTTTTAACCATAAAGTTTCTTTCTTGTGGTCAAAACAGTGCTAGTTTTAGACCATTTTTTTTGCTTTAATCTTAAAATAATCAGGGGATTAATAATGTTTATAACTAAGTTAAATAGGGCAATTTTAACGCTTTTTTTATTAACTGCATCATTATATTTAAGCGCTCAACTTGAGCCAGTATTGGAAGTTAATAAAGAAAGAGCACTTCTTGCCCAAGCTTCACAACAAAAAATAGATTCTTTTCAAGAAAAAACCGATAAAGACTCTGCTGAATACAAAAGTGTTAGCAAGCAAATCGAAGGTTTGAAGGTCTATAACGCTCAGAAAAGAAAACAGATAAAACGTCAAGTTGAAAGAATGAAAGAGATTGAAAAAACTATGAAAGACTCAACTGTTCTACAACGTCAAATTCCCCCGTTAGCAAGAAGAATGTTTGAAGGTTTAAAGCAATTCATAGCTCTTGATATCCCCTTCAGAGCTGGAGAAAGAACGGAAAGATTATCTTTTATTCAAGCAGCTTTAGATAACCCAGTTGTGTCTCCTGCTGAAAAACTCAGACAGGTTTTGGATGGTTATTCTGTGGAGTCTGAATATGGACGAAAGATAGACACTTATAAAGATACAATTTTGATTGACGACCAAGAAAGAGATGTAAATATCCTTAGGATTGGTAGATTGGTTCTTGCTTACCAAACCTCTGATCTTTCTGAGACTGGTATCTACAACAAAGAAACTCAGTCTTGGGAATCTCTACCTGGCAGATACAGAAACTCAATCAGAGACGGTATAGCAATGGCTAAAAAAGTAAAAACCGTTGATATTCTGGAGTTACCCGTTCCAGCTGCGGAGGTGACCCAATGAAATCAAAGTTACTAATAATTATTTTTGCTTTATTTCTTCCCTTTTCATATTCACAAGAAGAGAAGCCTGATACTGCACTGTCTTTGGAACAGCTTTTAGAACTTGTTCAACAGGGTAAATTTGCAGAATCTGAAGAAGCAACTGAAAGAGAACAGAAATTTGCTAGGGAAAGAAGTCGCCAAGCAACATTATTGGCAAATGCAAAAGCAGAAAGGTCAAGGCTTGAAGCAATTGCTACAGAACTAGAATCAAGATTTGAAGCTAATGATGCAAAACTTGTTGTTTTAGAAGAACAGTTAAAAACTAGACTGGGATCTTTGTATGAAACTTTTGGTCATCTGCAAGGAGTAGCTTCAGATACACAACAACAATTTGAGTCGGCAGTAACTTCTGGACAATTTGGCCAGGATAGGGAAATTTTCTTGAAGGACCTAGCAAAAAGAATGGGCGAAGGTATTAGTTTGGCCTCCATAGAAGAACTTGAAAGACTTTGGTATGAATTATCAAGAGAGTTAGTTGCTTCAGGAAATGTTCAAAAATTCCAAGCTACGGTAGTAGATAACGAAGGTCAAACATCTCAACAAAATGTAGTTAGGGTAGGAAACTTCAATGCTGTAACTGAAGGGCAATATTTAACTTACCTTCCTGCCAGAGGCGCTTATGAAACCCTTCCAAGACAACCTGGTAGATATCTTGGGGGAACGTATGACGTACATGATACTTCAACAGGATTTGTTGAGTTTGCAGTTGATCCTACAGGACCTCAAGGAGGAGCTTTGCTTACAAACCTAATTTCTCTTCCAAGTTTTTTTGAGCAGATTCAGTATGGAAGAATCACAGGTTATACCATCATCCTTCTCTTCTTGTTAGCCACAGGAATTTTTGGTTGGAGAACTTATATCTTGTTTAATCTTGATAAAAACGTGAAGAAAGAAGCTTCTGGCTCCAGACAAGGGAATAATCCTCTATCAAGAATATTTGATGTTGCTGAACAAAATAAAGGATCAGATGTTGAAACATTAGAATTAAAATTAGCAGAACAAATATTAGTTGAGAGAGCATCTATAGATACTGGTATTTGGTTAGTTAGATTAATTTCAGTTGTAGCCCCTTTGTTAGGATTGTTCGGAACTATCACCGGGATGATAAATACTTTCCAAGCTATTACTTTATTTGGTACTGGAGATCCAAAAACAATGGCAAATGGTATTTCCGAGGCTCTTGTTACAACCATGCTTGGCTTGATGACTGCTATTCCAGCAACTTTTATGGCTGCTATCATGGCAAATTATGCTAAGAACATTCTTACTGTTCTTGAAGAACAAAGTACAGGAATGGTGGCTGCAGCATCTGAAGAAAACAAAGCTTAATAATCATGGCTTTCCTATTTGGATTACAAGATACTCTCCTTGATTTTTTTGAAAAGGGAGGTGGAGTTGTTGTCTTCATAGGCTTCTTAATTATCTTGATGTGGAGTTTTATTTTGGAGCGTTTTTGGTATTTTAAATACATACATGCTGATGTAGAAAAAGATATACAGAACGCTTGGAAGGAAACTTCAGATCGCAAATCATGGTCAGGTCATCAGATAAGATCCATGTTGATTTCAAAAGCAAATGTAAAAATACAAAGTAACTTAGAGTACATAAGAGTAGCCATTGTATTAGCTCCATTACTGGGTTTGTTAGGAACCATTTTGGGCATGATAGAAGTTTTTCACATCTTGGCTGTAACTGGTGGAGGTGATGCAAAAGCAATGGCTGGTGGCGTGGCTAAATCTACCATTCCAGCAATGGCTGGTTTGATGGCTGCAATACCTGCAACTTTTGCTTCAAGAATATTGGAACAAAAAGCAAAAAAACAATCGGATTTATTACAAGAACATTTAACTTTTGAGTAAAAAAAATGAGAAGATCACTAATTAGTCAAGCAGTAGAAGAAAAGGACGAGCCGAATATTACTCCCATGCTGGATGTTGTATTTATTCTTTTGATTTTCTTCATTGTTACTGCAAACTTTATTAAAGAACCTGGCTTAGAAATAAATAGACCTGACTCAGAGACAGCTGAGGTAACCGAAAATGCTGCGATTCTTATCGCAATTGGCTCTGCCGGTGAAATATATATGGACGGCAGAAGAATTGACGTAAGACAGGTTAAAGCAAATGTCATAAGAATGATTGCAGAAAATCCTCAAGGGACTGTTGTCATTCAGGCTGATGAAAAATCGACGGCTGATACAATTATTGACGTTATGGATGAAGTAAGAGAAGCTGGAGTGATTGACATATCCATTGCTTCAGAACCTAATTTCTAATGGAAAAACAAATAAGACAATTATTATCAAACTTTTTTAACAAAGCTTTAAATTCTCATTTAAAAGATGAAAATTCTTTTTCTATGAGAAAACTTATGGTTGACGATAGTCCTTATCAAAAGTATGGATTAGCTGCTGCAGGTGGGACAGTAGTTTCTTTTGCATCCATTTTATTAATGGCCTTATTAATAGCCACTGGAGAAGTTTCTTTAGATGATTCAAATCTTAGAAAAATTGTAGACGTTGTCATGCCAGTGAGAGACCCCGAATTAATTGATTCTGTAGAAAGACCGGAAGAAGCTGAGCCTGAGCCAGATCAATTACCTCCAGAAGTCGATATCGAAAATATTGAAGAACTTCTCGATCAATCAGTCAATCCAAATTTGAATTTCAAAAGAAGAAGATCTGGAGTTTTCATGGATGGTTCATACGTTCCAATCTTTCAAGTTCCTCCTCAATATCCTCGAAGAGCAGCAGAAAGAGGTATAGAAGGGTGTGTTGTCCTTAAATATGTTGTCACAGAAGTTGGTTCAGTAAGAGATCCAGAAGTCGTTCAATCCATTCCACAAGGAATTTTCGATAGAGCTGCAATCAGAGCTGCGTTAAGATATAAATATAAACCACTTATTAGGGATGGAAATGCAGTTGAAGTTGAAGGTGTTACTCAAAGAATTACTTTTGTTCTTGAGGGAGATGGAAAAGGACCAGGTTATGTTCCTGAAAATTGTAGAGGGGTTCAAGGTTAAACTATGATTAAGATTTTTATATTTTCTTTATTTTTCTCTGGAATTATTTTTTCTCAAGAAAAGAATCAAAAAGAACAAACAAAGTTTGACTTCCCAGGGTATACCATTAAGGGATGTTTAGGATCAGACTTATCAAAGCCTAAAAGGCAAGTTGCAAAGTTACCTAGTAAAAGAGCTCAGGCCTATTTAAAAGATCTTTTTCCTTTCTTACGAGCTGAAACCGAAGACCTTGTTAAAGCAAAAAATGTTTTAAATAGAATGCAATCAGATCAAGGATTAACTGAGTCTGACAAAGCTCAAATGTATTATTACTTTGCTTATATTGATTCAATAAACGAAGATCTTAAATCCGCTAAAAATAACTATAAAAAGTTCTTGTCTATTGAAGATGCCGATCCAAGATTAAAATCAAACGTTATTTCCATGTTAGGTCAGTTATCTTACTCTGAGGGAAATTACAAAACTGCCATAGATTACATGGAACAGTGGATTTCTATGGAAGCTAACCCAAGTTCTCTTGGTTTTGACATTATCGCTGCATCTTATTGGCAATTAAAAGATAAAAAAAAGGCTCTTAAGTTTTCCGAGCGTGCTTTGTGTGTTGCAAAAGCAAACAAATCTAAACCGAAAGAATCAACTTACAATTTATTAATTGCTTTATACAACGAAAACCAAAGAATAAAGGACATGCTTCCTTTGTTTGAAGAATTGGTTAGGTTTTATCCGAAGAAAAGGTATTGGACTCAACTTTCAGGAGTTTATGGAGAGCTAAAAGAAGAAAAAAAACAACTCTCTTCTTTAGAAGCAGCTCATGATCAGAGGCTTTTAGATAAAGAAACAGAGTACGTTTCTCTTTATCAGTTGCTAATGAGAGCAGAAGCTCCTCTTAAGGCTGCAAGAGTGATGCAGTACGGAATAGAAAAAGAATTTGTTAAAGAAAATGAAAAACATCTTAAATATCTTGCTCAAGGTTGGCATATGGCTCAAGAGCTCGATAAAGCAGAACCAGTTTATGAAAAAGCAGCAATAAAATCAGAAGAAGGAGAATTGTATGTTTTTCTTGGCCAAATCTATCTAGCTACTGATAGATATAAAAAAGCAAAACAAGCACTTCAGTTAGGTCTTAAAAAAGGAAAGTTAAAGGATCCGGTTACTGTAAATATTCTTTTAGGCCAAGTTGCTTATGAGCTTCAAGATTTTGAAGACGCAACAAAATTTTTCAGAACTGCAATCGATAGATTGTCAGATATCAAAATAAAAGATAAAGAAGCTCGAGAGAAAAAACAAGATAAGTTGAGAACCCAAGCTTTAAATTGGCTTACCTATACCGAGAAAGAAAAGAAAAGAGTTGAGATGCTTCAACTCAGGATCAAAGACCTAGAAGAAAGTTAAATTCTTTCATAGTCTCTAAAATAAAAGTTAACTTCTTCTTTGTCGTCATATCTACTATCTTCGCTAATTAATTTCCATTTATTCCAATCCACTTTTGGGAAGAAAGCATCTCCTAAATATTCTTTATCTACATAGGTAATGTATAGATATTCACAGTATTCAAAAAATAGTTCGTAAATATAAGTTCCTCCTATGACGTAGAGATCTTTTTGTTCGGAATTGTTTTTATAGGAATCAATTACATCTTTAGGCGAATTAAATACTTCTACAGAATCAATTTTGAGATTTTTATTTTTGCTCAAAACAATATTTTTTCTATTGGGAAGGGGCCTTCCAATAGAGTCAAATGTTTTTCTGCCCATCACAATCCAATTATTTGAAGTAAGCTCTTTAAATCTTTTTAAATCTTCAGAAATATTCCAAGGAAGTTTGTTTTCATTACCAATGACGTTATTTTTAGAAATAGCACAAATTAGCTTGATGGACATTAAACTGAAATTGGCGCGGAAATACCTGGATGGCTTTCATAGTTTAAAATTTCGAAATCTTCATAGGTAAAATCTTCTAATTTACTTATCTCAGAATTGATTTTGATAGTCGGTAAATTAAAAGGTTTTCTAGATATTTGAAGCCTTGCCTGATCCAAATGATTTAAATACAAATGCGCATCTCCTAGAGTATGAACAAATTTACCAGGTTTCAAGTTACAAACTTGAGCAATCATCATCGTTAAGAGAGCATAAGAAGCAATATTAAAAGGCACTCCAAGGAAGACATCCGCACTTCTCTGATAGAGCTGACATGAGATTTTTGAATCCGCCACGAAAAATTGGAATAAAGCATGACAAGGTGGGAGAGCCATTTCATCAACCAGCGCAGGATTCCAAGCACTAACAATGTGTCTTGTTGAATTTGGATTATTTTTTATACTTTCAACAAGGTTTTTAATCTGATCAACCTTTCCACCATTGGGATCTGGCCAAGATCGCCATTGTGCCCCATAAACCGGACCTAAATCTCCATTTTCATCTGCCCACTCATCCCAAATTGAAACCCCATTATCTTTAAGATATTTAATATTTGTCGAACCAGCTAAGAACCATATTAGTTCGTGGATGATTGATTTCAAATGAACTTTCTTAGTAGTTACTAAAGGGAATCCTTTTTCTAAATCAAAATGCATTTGGTATCCAAAGATGCTTTTCCTTCCTGTTCCGGTTCTGTCAGATCTCTCTACACCTTCTTCAAGTATTTTTTCTACTAATTCAAGATACTGTTTCATTATTTTTTTTTAAACTTAAATATATTAAAACTATACCAAAAATTATCATTGGTAATGATAAGAGCTGTCCTCTAGTAAAAGTATCAAACAAATCAAATCCTATGTGAGAATCGGGGGTTCTAAAATTTTCTGTAATCGATCTAAAAGTGCCATACAAAAGCAAGAACATTCCCGATAAAAGCATTTTTGGCGGATTTTTCTTTGCGACTAAAAATAAAATAACAAACATTACAAGACCTTCAAAAAATGCTTGATAAAGTTGTGAGGGATGTCTTACTAGGCTCAAGGGATCATTTGAATAAATAATTCCCCAAGGCATTTCAGTTGGTCTTCCAAGAAGCTCTCCTCCCAAAAAATTTCCAATTCTTACAGAACCCAAACCTAATGGCAGATAAATTGCCATATGATCCGATAAATCAAAAAAAGAAATTTTTCTGCTTTCTGAAAAAATTAAAAAGCTTGTTAGTACGCCAAGCAGCCCTCCGTGAAATGACAAACCTCCTTCCCAAATTCTAAAGAGAGCCATTGGATCCCTAATTAGATTTTCAAATCCATAAAAGAACATATAGCCAATTCTTCCTCCAATTATTGCTCCCAAAACACCATAA
Source organism: Gammaproteobacteria bacterium (assembly GCA_019652555.1). Taxonomy (GTDB): domain Bacteria; phylum Pseudomonadota; class Gammaproteobacteria; order Magnimaribacterales; family AG-339-G14; genus MEDG-81. Next base: position 180,772 of record BPAJ01000002.1, read on the forward strand.
AAAATAAAGTCGTCAATAAGCTTCTTATTAATAGTTCCATTTTTGGGTGCATTGAGTCTAGCAACGTAATTAATTGACAAAATTGCAACTAACCAAGAAATTCCATACCAATAGATTGGCCACCAACCAAAAAATGGAAGAGGTATATAAAATGCTATGGGATCTATTTCTACAGTCATACGAAAGTAATGTAAAAGACTCTTAAAGCAGCAATTATGATGAGAACAGAAAATGCTTGCTTGAGGTATCTACTATCAGTTTTTGCAGAAAGATTGGCTCCAAGCCTTGCAAAGTAAATGCTTGATAAGCCTGTAATTATTACTGCGGGCACGAATGCTGAACCTACAAAAAATTCAATATCTTTTGAGGCAATGGGGGCAAACAATAATGCTCCCAAGGCTCCGGATACTGCTAAGGCAAAGCCCATCAAAGAAGAAGTGCCAATTGCCTTATGAGGATCCAATCCTTTATATAAAAAATAGGGAACCATAAGAATTCCTCCGCCTATCCCAACGAAAGAAGTGACTAATCCCAATAATCCTGCAACAAAAATCAATTCAAAAGAACTTTTGTGAAGGTTTTTTGTTTTTGGTGAAAAGTCAAAAGCTATTTGAAGAGCTGCCAAAATTAAGGAAATAGCAATAATAATCTGTAGAGTTGAGCTTTCTATAAACAAAGCTACATATCTACCTAATAAAGTCATGGCAAAAGCCATCCAAAACATTTTTTTTACGATTTCAAGCTCGACATTGTTATTTTTAAAATGAATAAATGCAGCCATTGGAATGGTTATAGCCATGGTCGTCATAGATGTACCAGTAGCTAATATGGGAATTATTTCAGGAGGTAGATCTAATAAATTGAATAAAAAAACATAAGCAGGAACTAAAATCACTCCACTGCCAATTCCAAAGAATCCAGACAAAAGACCAGCTAAGATGCCTAATAAAACTAAGCCAAGAAAAAATTCAAACATGTAGAAGTATGATTATCCCTTATTAAAACAGTCTGATAAACTTTTTCCTTTTTTTATGTGCCTAATTGTTTTATCCCTCAATCCAAAAAGTGACTACAAATTAGTTCTTACTTCAAATCGAGATGAATTTTATGAAAGACCAACAAAGAGTATGCATTGGTGGGATTCAAGTCCAAGAGTTTTAGCTGGAAAAGATAAAAACTTTGATGGAACATGGATGGCTTTAAGCGAAAAAGGGAAGTTTGCAGCTGTTACAAATGTAAGAGAATTTACTTCGTTGAGTACTCAAAAAAAATCTCTAGAAAATTTAGCAAGCAGAGGAGATTTGGTAAAAGATTTTGTCTTATCAAACTATTCCGCATCAGAATATTTAAACGAAATTGATTGTTTAAATTATCAAGGCTTTAATTTGATTTTATTTGATGGAACTGATGGATTGATTTGCTCAAATAGAGGCTTTGAGAAAAAACTCAACGAAGGAGAAACCTACGCAATAGGGAATAAACCTATAGAAAATAAATCAGAAAAAATACTTAGCGCAGAAGAAGATTTTGTAAAAATCTTATCTTCTGAAATTTCTGGAAAAAATCTTTTTGAAATGATGCAAGCACCGGTCAACAAACCATTGGAATTCTCCGAAGCCTTCACTAAAGAAAATCATGGTAGGGAGTTCCCTTACAGATTTATAGCTACAGATATTTATGGAACTAGATCTACAACATCCATAATAATTGATAAAAATAATGAAGCCGAAATAGAGGAAACTTCTTTCAACGAAGCCAGAGAAATAGTTAAATCGAAAAAATTTAAACTTGAGATTAAATGACTTTAAAAATTAAGACTGGTTATCGATTGAATGTCGCAATGATTGTTCTTAATAAAGATAACAAGGTTTTATTCTGCAAAAGAAGAAATACAGAAAATTGGCAATTTCCTCAAGGAGGTGTAGATGAAAACGAAAATATCGAGAGTGCAATGTTCAGAGAATTAAATGAAGAAGTAGGCCTAGAAAAGGATAATGTTGAAATAAAAGCCGTAAGTCAAAATTTAATTTACTATGATATTCCAAAAAATATTCGATCTAGAGTTCTTGGCGGAAAATTTAGAGGTCAGGCTCAAAAATATTTCTTACTCAAACTTATTTCTGGAGATGTAGATTTAAATATAGAAAATACTCCTGAATTTGATAAGTATAGTTGGGTGCCTTTTTGGTACCCATTAAATCAAGTTGTAGATTTTAAAAAAGAAGCATACAGAAGTGCTTTAATAGAGCTTAAGAATCAAATAAAAATATGAGTAAGTTAGTAATTTTTGACTTAGACGATACGCTTTTATGTGCTGATAGTGAATTTCATTTCACTAAATATATCGTTAAACAAGGGATTTTAGATAAAGATTTTTACCTTGAGAAAATTAAAGCATTTGACAAAGACTATCGCTCTGGAAATTTAAATTTTAATGATTACATGAGATTTCTTTTGTATCCATTGATTGGAAAAACCAAAAAAGAAGTAGATTTATTGGTTACAAGTTTTATAAATTCTTCGAAGGATATTTTGATTGATGATTTAACTTTCGAGCTATTAGAAAAACATAAAAAAGATGATTTGCTAATTGCTTCAGGAGCTTTAGATTTTATAGTTCAGGGGTTTGCTAATTATTTCGGAGTAGATGAGTTCATAGGAACAAAAACAGAGTTCGTGGAAGGTAAAGTGACAGGCGAAACTACAGGAGAGCCAAATTTTGATAAGGGCAAATTAGTGCATGTTTCAGAATGGTGTAGAAATAAAAAATTAAACTTAGAAATGGCTACTTTCTACACAGACTCAATACATGATTTGCCTTTAGTAGAAAAATGTAAAAATTCTATAGTAGTATCACCTGATGAAAGGCTTAAAAAGCACGCAGAAAATAATAATTTACAAATAATTAACAGATAGCCAAATCTTATGAATCTAAGTGACGATATATCTAAGATAAAAGAAGAATATCAAAAATTCAAAAATTCAAAAAAACTTCTAGACTTAACTAGGGGCAGACCTTCCTCTGAACAACTAGATTTGTCTGATAATTTGGAAACTGTAATGAAAGGAGACTTTATTCAAGATAAGGTTGATACAAGAAATTATGGACTTCTTGAAGGACTTCCTTCTGCTAGAAAATTAGCCGGCTGGGTTCTTAACGCTGATCCAAAAAATATTCTTGTAAACGGTACTAGTAGTTTGACTTTGCTAGGACATTATTTGCACAGCATGATTTTTCATGGCGATGGGCAAGTAGCCTGGAAAGACCTAGATAAAGTAACTTTTTTGTGTCCGGTTCCCGGATATGATCGTCACTTTGCAATGTTGGAAAAATTAGGAATAAAAATGATTCCTGTTCCTTTAGAAGGAGATGGTCCTGATTTGGATTCAATAGAAAATTTGTTAGAAACTGATGAATCTATAAAAGGGATGATTTGCGTACCCAAACATTCAAATCCCACTGGAGAGATTTTTTCTAGAGAAAAAATAGAAGCTTTGGCAAGCATAAACAAGGATGGTTTCAAAATTATTCTTGATAACGCCTATGCAGTTCATGATTTTGATGATTCAAAAAAACTTCCTGATATAGAAAAAATTTTCATTGATAAAAATTCACATGATTCTCTCATTATGCTTGGAAGTACCAGTAAGATCTCATTAGCTGGATCGGGTTTGGCGTTTATTTCTTTGTCGCCAAAAAATATGGAAAATTTTGTTAATTATTTTTCTAAGTTTTCTTTGGGCTCTGACAAAGTAAATCAAGCAAGACACACTAGGATTTTTAATTCAAAGAAAGCACTTACAGAGCACATGCAAAAATTAGCAAAAATAATCAAACCTAAGTTTGATCTTGTTCAAGAAAAGTTGCATGAATTGCCGGATGGTTTAGCAAAGTGGACCAAACCAACTGGTGGTTATTTTGTTTCCTTTGATTCTTTAAATGGTAATGCTTCAAAAATTCATAAGCTTTGTGAGGAAGCAGGTCTAAAACTCACTCCCTTGGGAGCAACCTTTCCTTATGGCAAAGACTTGGAAAATAAAAATATTCGTATAGCTCCCACTCAGGTGGAACTTAAAGAACTATCAGACGCTATGGATTTATTTTGTATTTGCGTATTACTAGCCGAAGAAAGCTAGTTCCTAGTAACTTCTAAAATCTCGTATTTTTTCCCATCAAATGGACCGAAGTTTTCATGAACATCTGGATGAGCTACGGGCTCTAAAGAGTTATCAGCTAGTAAATTCTGTTGAGAAACATACGCAGTGTAAAAGACTTCCTCATTCTCAGCATAGACATGATAGAAGGGTTGATCTTTTTTTGGCCTTATTTGAGCAGGTATGCTTTGGTACCACTCTTCAGTATTGTTAAATTCAGGATCAACATCAAATATTACACCCCTAAAATCTAGGTGTTTATGTCTGACTACCTGGCCAATTGCGAAATTAGTTTCTACTATATCTTTCATATTTACATATTAACATTTATACCTTTTATATGGAGTCTATCCTTATATTTTCAAGCCAAATGAGCCTGAGAAAGGTAATCTTTAGACTGCATCTCAGTTAATCTGCTGATAGTCCTTTTAAACTTTTCTTCAAGCCTAGATTTGACATAAATTTTTTCGGGTAGTTCAGCTGCTGAAATTATTAATTTTACTCTTCTGTCATAACATTCATCTATAAAAGAAATGAAACGTCTTGCCTCGTCATCAGAATTGATGATGGGTACATCTGACAGAACAACGGTATGAAACTCTCTTGATATTTCTATGTAATCTGCAGCACTTCTAGGAGAAGAACAGATTTGTAAAAAATTAACCCACAAGACCCCTTTGGAAAAAGCCAAGATATCTATTTTTCTATTGTTTATGGTTATAAAACTTTCTTTATTTTTTTTGTTCTGGGTAATTTCGTTGAAAATCTTTTCAATGATTTCACTATTTTTATCAGATGGATAAAAGTAACTTCCACTTTTTTCTAAAGCTCTTAATCTAAAATCAATATTAGAATTTAGATGATAGATTTCGCAAGCAGTTTCAATAGCTTTTATAGCTGGCATGAACAGCTTTCTCTGTAACCCCCCCTCATAAAGATTTATTGGCGCTATATTTGAAGTTGCAAAAAAAGATAAATCCGATTCAAAAAGTTCAGTCATAAATTTGCCAAGCAACATGGCATCTGCAATATCTTCAACATAGAACTCATCAAAGCAAAGACATTCATATTTTTTTGACAAATCTTTAACAATTTTTTTTAAAGGATCTGTTCCTTCATGTTGTTTTAGGCTTTCATGAAGATTTTGCATGAAACGGTGAAAGTGAAGTCTAATTTTTTTTTCATGATTGATTTCCTCAAACAGCATATCCATGAGAAACGTCTTTCCACGTCCGACATCTCCATGAATATAAATTCTTTGAGGATCTGGCTTAGAAAAAAACTGCAGAATACTTTTTTTCTTATTAATTTCTTGAAGGGAAATATCCAGACGCTCAGCTAATTTGAGCTGAGCATCATCTAAAGAAATTTCTTGGTTTGAGACCGCTTTTAAATAGTTTTCTTTTAGAGCTATTTTATTTCCTCATGAACAGTAATCTCTGGAGCGCCAGCAAGAAATGGCGCAAGTGCTCCACCCAGTGTTTTAAAGTGTTCAGTTTGAGAATGATGCGCATGACTTTCAGCATCTTTGTAGATCTCTATCATTTGATAGGTTTGAGGATTATCTGTTTTTAATAAACCATAGTAAAAGACTCCAGGTTCATTTGCATTTGTTGCCTCAACAAGCTTGAGCATATTTTCTTCAAAGTCTTTTTCGCTACCTTCTTTAATGTTTAATTTAACAAGTACTCCTATCATGATTTCTCCTATAATAAATATTATTTAAAAGTTTAGTATATAAGGCTAAATCATATTGGGAGAAAAGAAAATGATTAAGATTTGGGGAACCGAAGCCTCAAGGGCAATGAGACCAATTTGGACCGCAGAGGAAATGGGCATAGATTACGAGCTCGAAATGATGCCTTTTCCGCCGAGGATGTTCATGAAAGAGTATTTGGATATCAACATGTTAGGAACAATTCCTTATTTGATAGACGGTGATGTGAAAATGACCGAATCTGTTGCAATGTCTCAATATTTAGTTGAGAAATATGGACCGACCGATTTGAGAGTTATGCCTGATGAGCCTGACTATCCAGCTTATTTAAATTGGCTGTTCCACTCTGATGCAACTTTAACCTTCCCTCAGACGGTTGTTCTTAGATACAAACTTCAAGAGCCGGGTGTTGCAGATGCTGCTGTAGAAGGTTACAGCAGATGGTTTGTTTCAAGATGTAAATTATTAGAGACAACTTTAAATGACAGAGAATACTTATGCTCAAATCGTTTTACGATTGCAGATATCTGTGTGAGCTATGCTTTTGTTGTTGCAGAATCACTTGGAATAGATCAAGCATTCAAACCTAATATTAAAAGATACACGGATATGCTTTTTGAAAGAGAGGCCTTTAAAAGATCTAAGTCTTATAAGTTTGAAGAGAAATAATAAAATTTTTTAATCTAGGAGATAAATATGATTACCCTTAAAGATGCACAAAAAATAGTTGAAGGTTGTTTAAAAAAAGCCAGAGAAGAGAATATGAATCCTATAACAATTGCAGTTCTTGATACTCGAGGAGTATTAGTAAGTTCAGCAATGGAAGATAATTCAGCTCTCATTAGACCCGATATAGCATTTGCCAAAGCATGGGGCTGTGTTGGAATTGGTTTTTCCAGCAGAACAATGAGAGATCTCTATGGCGCTCAACCTGAACAAACTCATTTTTTTAATGCGGCCAGAGCTATATCTGGAAATAAAATAGCGCCATCTCCTGGAGGGATAATGATTAAGAAAGGAGATGATGTAATCGGTTCGGTTGGCGTTTCAGGAGATTTACCCGATCGTGATGAGATTTGTGCAATAGCAGGAGTAGAAGCTGCAGGATTGAGTTATCAAATTTAATGAATGCCTAAAGATTAGTTTTCCTATTATTTTTTAGGCGGCAAGGGAATTAAAACTGAAGTATTTCTAATGTAGTTTTTATATTCTTCATCGTCTCCCCATTTTTTTCTACCTCTTAACTCAAGTAACCTCACTCCGCTTATTTGAGTCAAAAGGATTATTATAAAGATAGGAGAGATGAGCGTTATAAATTGCCAGCCCTGAAGAACCGGTAAAGCTATTACTGTAATCCCAATCCACAAAAGAATTTCGCCAAAATAATTTGGATGCCTAGACCAGGACCAAATTCCAGTTGTAATAAATTTGTCTTTATTTTCTGGATTTGATCTAAATTTAGATTTTTGATTATCTGCGATTACTTCTATAGAGAAACCCAAAATCCAAATCAAAGCACCCAAGACTAAAAAGATATCCGCCTCAATCTTATTTTGCGAAGTCATCGCAGCGAGTCCAGCTGCTAAAGACAAAAATACCCACATGCCTTGAATATTCCAGGTCATTAAAAACCACCAAAATTTAGTTTTCATGATGTCAAATCTTCCATCGCCTCCATCTTTTCTTACTCGAAAAAACAAAAAGGAACCAAGTCTGGTAGCCCAGACAACGACTAACAACGTGATTACGATGTCCCTTAAATAAATTTCTGGGATTGCCATAAGGGTAAAAAGAGCAGCCGACATAAAAGTAAGCGAGCCTGTTAAGTCAAAAAAATGTTCTGTTCTATTAATAAAAGAGGGTACAAAAACAAGCCATTGAATTACAAAAATCAGAAACACTACAAACCCAAAGAGTGGGATGTTTGATATAGAAACACTCCCTTGATTGGCAGCAAAAGCTATTAGAGTAGATAGCAATATGACAATGAAAGATGCTGGGATGGTAGTCTTATTTGGCATCAATAAATTTTAATACAAAATTCTTGATTTGAATTGAAATTTAGAAGATATTAATCATTAGAAATAAAGAGGTATAGAAATGATGAATTCAAGAATTTGTGAAATGTTAGACATAGAGTTTCCACTTGTAGCATTTACACACTGTAGAGATGTTGTTGTAGCAGTTTCCAAAGCAGGAGGCTGTGGAGTTTTAGGTGCAGTCGGTATGTCTCCAGAACAATTGGAAAAAGAGCTGAAATGGATCGATGAACACATTGATGGAAAACCATATGGAGTAGACGTATTAATTCCAAACAAAATGGTTGGAAAAGATGAAAAATTTGATGCTGATAAATTAGTAAAAATGATTCCTCAAGAATATGCAGATTTCAGAACTGATGTTTTAGAAAATCATGGTATTGAAGCTCCTGAATTAAGAGAAATAGACACCGGCGGTTCGAGTTTTGCTCAAAACACACAATCCGATGGAGCAAAGGCTCTTCTAGATGTTGCTTTTAAACACCCAATTAAAATCATTGCCAATGCACTTGGCGTTCCTCCAGACTGGATGATTCAAATGGGTAAAGATAACGATTGTAAAGTTGCTGCATTATTAGGAACCGCAGAACATGCAATCAATCAAGTTAAAGCCGGAGTTGATATTTTAGTTGTTTCCGGAACCGAAGCAGGAGGACATTGTGGAAGTGTCTCTACTATGGTTTTAATTCCAGAGGTTCACCAAGCTATTCAGCCATATGGCGATGTTCCTATCTTAGCTGCTGGTGGAATTGTAACTGGTAAGCAAATGGCGGCAGCTATGGCTATGGGTGCTTCAGGGGCTTGGTGTGGCTCAGTTTGGTTAACTACAATTGAGTCAGAAGTAGAGCCTGTGATAAAAGAAAAAATGGTTGCTGCTAATTCTAGTCAAACGGTTAGGTCAAGAAGTAGAACTGGAAAACATTCTAGACAGTTAGTCACTCCATGGACTCAGGCATGGGAAGCAGAAAGTGCTCCAGAACCTTTGCCAATGCCATTACAACCAATGGTCGCAGAGCCAGCTTTACAAAAGGTTAATAAATTAGCTGCTGGAGGCCATGAAGGAGCAAAAGATCTTGCAACTTATTGGGTAGGACAGGGCGTTGGTTTGATGAACCAAAGCATCTCTGCAAGTGATGTTGTGCAAGAGTTTAAAGAGGATTTTATTAACGCTTTTGAGAGACTTAATAATTTTGTAAGTTAAGAAAAATTATTTAATCTTAGAAATTTCTTCACCAAGTTGCTCAGCAACTCTATCAAAACCTATTAGGTTACTTCGGAAATCTTTAGTGAATGGCTCTAAAGATTTCTTAAGTTTAGAATTTGCATTTCCTAAAACCTGGAAATTGCTAATTGAAAAGTTTTTAACAAACTCTGCTTCCCATTTGCTTCCTAGAAAGTTGTTCATATGAATAAGGGCAGCTTCGTTATTTGGATAAATTTCTAAAAGAAAAACTTTATTTTCTTCTTTTGAAAAATGGTATTGATAAACTAGAGTTTGAGGCTCTTTATTTTTTACGTTGTCAGTGATTCTTGAAACAAAGTTCCTAGCACTCTTTTTTTGCCCATCAATAATTTCCAAATCAATTGCAAAAACTATGACATCAAGTTTTTCATGATGCATGCCAAAAATAGAAGTGGAGGTAATTAGTAAAAGTAATGAAAGATATCTCATGAAATTCTCCAATAAAAATTAATGATTCCACCAAGCTTGGTCTGAAAAAGCTCTTATATCAATTTCATGAGTCCAAGTTGATTTGGTTTGTTGTGCTAAAAAGAGGTAAGTGTCAGCAACATTCTCAGGCAAGATCATACCGTCATCCCCTTTTTGTTCTTTAAATTTTTCAAATAAATCAGGACCTAACATTTTTCCCAGAGTATCTGGAGCATCTACTGCGCCATCAATAATGACATGAGCAACATGAATTCCATCTTTAGCAAATTCAGCATTTAAAGACTGACATAACATTCTTCTGCCTCCCATTGCAGCTGCATGAGAATGTTGACCTTTATTTCCTCTTACTGCAGAGGTAGCAGAAGTCACAATGATATTTCCTCCTTGTCTTTCTTTCATCTTTGGCGTGACAACTTGAGCAAGTCTAAATAAGCCAAAAGTGGCCATACGCCAACCCATCTCAAAAGCTTTATAACTAGTTTCAGCTAAAGCACGATCTCCTATTTGGGCTCCGATGTTATAAATGACTGTATCAATAGGACCAATGTCTGATTCAATTTTATTTACCAGATCTTCAATTGAATTTTCTTCAATTACATTGAGCAAAGAACCAGAAGCTTTTCCACCTGCATCAGAAATTTCTTTTATTAGTTTATTAAGACCTTCTTCATCGGTTCTTCTAGCCAAATATGCATGGTATCCTTCTTTAGCAAATCTTTTAGCTACTGTTCCACCAATACCAGCTCCAGCTCCAATTACTAAACAAACTTTTTCCATAAATAAATCCTTTTTAAATTACATTGCCTCTAAAAATAGTTTTTCCCATTCATCTTGAGACGGCAATCTTGGTGTTGTCATATTACTAGGATCAGTCATTGAATGAGCAACTAAAGCAGGAATCATATCTTCTGTGACACCCATTGCAGCTAGTCCACTCGGAAGACCAATTTTTTCATTTAATTTTTCTATTTCATCTGCCAAATCAGTTGATTCATCTTTACCCATTGCTCTAGAAATTCTTGCGTATTTATCTCCCACATGATCTTTATTAAATCTCAAGATTGTTGGCAAAATCACTCCATTCAAAGTGCCATGATGCAATCTTAGCTCTTGATCTGCTCCAACAGCATGACTCATTGAATGAACTGCTCCCAAGTCCTTTAGAAAAGGCCATTGCTCCTTCAGTGGATGCCATCATCATATTCCACCTGGCATCTTTATCTTGACCATCTTCACAAGCTCTTATGAGGCTTTCTTTTCTTATGATTCGTTCTACGCCATCCAGTCCTATTGCTTCAGCCGGAGGATCATCCATAGGAGACAAAATTGCCTCTATACAATGAGTTAAAGCATCCATTCCTGCTCCTGCTGTTAAAACAGGAGGTAAGCCTAGAGTTAACTCTGGATCACAGATTGCGGCATTCGGAACTAAATGGTTACTCGCAAGAATTAATTTTCTGCCATCGTTCATAATTATCACAGCCCCCAATGAAACTTCACTACCCGTTCCAGATGTAGTAGGAATGGCAACAGTTGGAACAGTTTCTTGAATTTTTCCAGTTCCACCTTCGTTTACTGAATAATCAACAACATTACCTTCATGATTTGCCATAAGCGCTACAGCTTTAGCAAGATCCATACTTGATCCTCCTCCAAAACCTACTACACCATCACAATTATTCTGTTTATAAAGTTCTAAGGCATCATTTACAGCTTGTTCAGTCGGATTGGCTGGAGTCTCTGTATAAAAAGTTGGTGATAATTCATTGGAGAGAAGATTGGATTTTGTCGGTCATACCGATTGCACTAAACCAGGATCTGTACAAATAAGCGGCCTGCTTATCCCTTGTTCTTTCAAAACTTGCGATATAAGTTTAAGCGAACCATTTTCAAAATGGGGTTGATTAAAATATCTCAGTTGCATGTCACCTCCTCAATTAACTTAAGTTAAATATAATCATATTTAGTTTCTTGGTGGAAGTCCTTATTTATTCAACCAAACCATTTTTAATGTCACTTTGACATGAACTCTTTACATGATGCTCAGCACTATTTTAGTGCACAAATATTTCATTACTTTGATAGAATCCTTTTTTACTCGACACCATGTCGTGTCTTTTTTTAAATAATTTAGGGGGAACAATGTATAAACCTTTATTAAATTAATAGTGACTGTTTCACTATTTTTTACTTCCACTTTTTCTTTGGCGCAAATTGCTTTGGAAGAAATGGTGGTGACTCTCAAAAAGAGAGAACAAAACCTTTTGGATGTACCTTCAGCACTTCAAGCATTCTCTGGCAGCATGTTAGAGGGAGCAGGAGTAAGGGACACTGATGACCTAGTAACTATGATTCCTGATATGCTCATGTCAGGAGAGGATGCTGGTCGAGCTAATATCTGGTTAAGAGGTATCGGCTCAACTAAATTTGACATTGGTTCAGAAGGATCAAATGCTTTCTTCGTTGACGAAATATACATGGCTCGAGGTCAGTCCATTTTAACTGGACTTGTTGATCTTGAAAGAATTGAGGTTTTAAAAGGACCACAAGGAACGCTATATGGAAGAAATGCTCTTGGTGGAGCCATTAGTGTTTTCTACAAAAAACCAACTAGTGAAACCGAACAAAGAATCAAAGTTGGGGCAGGAGACAATGGTCAAGAAAAATTTAGTTATCTCCTTTCCGGAGAACTTGCGGATGGACTTTTTGGCCGAATGATATTGAGCTATCAAGATGATGATGGAGTTCACAAAGACAATACTTTTGGTGGAGAAACTGGTCCTTCCAATGAAAATATGAGATTTTCCTTTTTGGTGAGGGTAATCGATTATGAGTGGTCACTGACTGCTGATAACAGCGTCTCAAAAGACGATGCAATGGTCTCAGAAGCCATTATTTGTGAAAGGGACTCGACTACTTGTACGAATTCCCAAAAAGCTCTAATTCAACCAACCATATTTGCTCATAACTCTGGTTTAGATATTTTTGTTACTGATTTCGCTACATCAGCTCCCTACATTGGAGCTTATATGGCTGCCAATGGTGGTGCTGGACAGCAGCTCAATACGATGCTTTGGCTAAAGGTCAAATTACAAGTGATAAATATTCTGCAAATTTAAGTGAAGATACGTTTGGCAGAAGAGAGGACACGATGTTTTCTGCTAAATACAAATCTTTTCGTGATGATTACGATTTAACCCTTTTGGTTTCAACTAACCAAAATATTGGAGAAGAGCTTAAAGACTTTGACTCAACTGCAGCAAAATCTTTTGTTCAAGGCAGTGATCAAAAAACCAATCAATCTTCAATCGAATTAAGATGGAATGCAAAACCTGAAGATGAAATTCAATGGGTAGCAGGAGTTTATTCATTTTTAGATTATGGAGAAAGAACAGATATTTTCAGAACTGGACCGGACAGCGTCTTTAATCAGGCTGCCATCGCAGCAAGCGCTTACCTACATGGAGCAAATAATGGAATTCTTCATGACAATACTTCATTGACAAATTTTGCTGGTGCAAATGTTGCTACCTTTTGTAATACAGCCGGTTTATCTGCAGTAATAGCTGCAACTTGTAATGTCGCAACAGGTTCTACTACAGATACTATGGTCCCTGCACAATTGGAATTGAAGATTAATAACAAATCTTCTGCTGCTTTTGGACAAGTTACCATCCCTATGGCGGATCAATGGAATATAACCCTTGGAGCTAGATACACTTACGATACTAAAGGAATGGTTTATACAACCAGCTCAAACTCAGTGGGAATTCCTCACTCCTTAATTCTTCCTGGGTGTACTCCAGGAACTGCAAATGCAACTGTTCAAGACGGAGCGCCTGGATGTGCCGCATATGCTACTGCTGCTGCTACTGCCTTAGGCGCTGATGGAGTAGCTTACTGCAGATGATGGAGCTCCAATTCCTGGAACAGTGTTATACACCGACGAACAGTACATAGGACAAGTTAGAGTGGTTGCTGGAGCTGTTACAGCTGTTCCAGCTTTAGGTGCAGCATTGCCAAATGCAAATTGTGTATCGGCATCGACAAACCCAAACCCTCTTTTGGCTGCAGGAGAAGATGCAACTGAAGGTAAAACCGCAGATTGTATTGCTAATTTTTCAGCAATAGCGGCTCTTCAAGGAGTAGGTATTGCACCGATTGCTTCAGCAGCACAAACATTCCAAGAAGTCCGATCAGCATCTTGGAGTTCGGTAGATCCAAAAATGACAATCGACTTCAAACCTAATGACAACAGTATGGTTTGGTATACCTATTCAACTGGTTTTAAAGGCGGTGGTTGGCAATTTGCTACTTACTTTGAGAACTAGTTCAACAAGGTTTTGATCCTGAAGAGCTTGAAATGAATGAAATTGGTTACAAAGGCTCTTTCTTGAATGATTCTCTAAATTTGAGTGCAGTAGGTTACACTTACGATTGGACAAATAAGCAAGTTATTAAAGTAGCTGTTATACAAGGATTGCCTCTAGGTCTTACTAGAAATGCTGGTGAATCAACAATCAATGGTCTTGATTTGAATTTAAGAGCCAGAGTTGCTGATCAAACGTTCATCAATTTTAACTACGCTTACATTGATGCTCAGTACGATGTTTATTGTGATGATTCTAGAGATTGGACTGAAGTTCATGGATCTTTCACAACTTGTAAAACAGGAACTCCTAGGAGCTTATAGCAGAGCAGGAGGAAAAATGCCTTGGACTCCAGATAATGCAATGGTCTTATCTGTTGAGCACATTGAGCCTACCAATTTTGGTGATGTTGTGATCAATGCAAGTTATTCATACAAAACTAATATTGCGAATGCTGATGAGAGGGTTGATGATCTTACGTTCTTAGATGAATTTGCGAGACTAAATTTTTCAACCACTATTGAATTCAATAATGGTACTTCCTTGAGAGGGTTTTGTACAAACTGTCTTGATGTAGATGATGATATTGGATTTACGCTTATATATCCTGGAGATCAGGGTGGTGGAGCTAGAATTAAGTACTATGAAGGTTTAAGAGCTGGAATAGAAGTAGTTCATCAGATTCTAATCTTCATTTTTAAAAAAAAGGCGCCTGATGGCGCCTTTTTTTTAACTAGCTTTTAAATTTAAATGATCAAAACCTCTGAAAATTAAGTTTCTTCCCCAAGAAGGATTTTGATCTAAGAGCTCTAAGTTTTTAAAACCTCTCAAAAAGACTTTCAAAAGCAATTCTTGATTCGATCCTTGCAAGACTTGCACCGATACACATATGAGGACCATAACCAAAAGATATGTGTTTGATATCTTCTCTTAAAATATCGAATTCATTAGGATTTGCGTTTGCTTCAGGATCTCTATTTGCACCAGCTATACTTACCGCAAAAGGAGTTCCTCTTTTGTAAGTTTTTCCATCATAAATCATATCATTTTCAGCAAATCTTACAGTTGCATGAACTGGAGGCTCATATCTCAACATTTCTTCAATAGCATTAGGAATTAAATCATAATTATTTTTGAGATGCATCATTTGATCTTGATGATTAAAAAGAGTGAACATCCCATTACCAATTAACCTTGTTGTTGTCTCATGACCTGCAATTAGCAGAAGCAAACAGGTCCCATACATTTCTTTGATATTTAATTTATCTCCTTCTTCCTCTGCCTGAATTAATTTGCCAATAAAGTCATCTCCTGGAGAATTTTTTCGACTTAAAATGATTTCTTCAAAATACCTTATTAGGGCTTCATAAGCATCTCCTGATTTTTTTATATCTTCTTTTGAAGTACCAATTCCACCTACACCAACCAATAAATCTTCTGACCAAGCTTGAAATTGATCAAGGTCTTCATTGGGTAGGCCCATCATCTTTGCAATTACAATTGCTGGCAGGGGTTTTGCCAAATCTTCAATTAAGTCAAAAGAATCTTGGTTATGAACTTTATCAAGACAATCTTCAACTATTTTTTTTATTTCTGGTTCAAGCGAGGTTATATACCTATTGGTAAAACCATATTGAACTAGTTTTCTAATTCTAGAATGATCAGGAGGATCAAGCTTTAACATACTGGGATTTTCAAACTGTTCTAACATGATTTCTCTGCCAGCTTTTTTAAATTCTTTTCTCCTCTTTTCAGCAATGGGGTATTTTCGATCGTCAACACTAAATCTTTTATCCCTTAACATTTCTTGCGCAAACTCCATTTTTGTAACCCAATGCAATCTTGTTGTCTGAGAAAACAAAATGGGTTTGTGAGATCTCATCAAGTTGTAAGTCTTATAAGGATTGTCTATGTAATCTTTCGAAATGAAGTCTAAGGCTATTCCTTTATTGGTGAGTTTTTCAAAAATCACTAGGGTTTTGTAAGCTCCTATTAGTAAAAGATTTTTAAATTTTGAAAAAAAGGATTTCATAACTTATGAAAGAATTTTCTAACAGAGAAACAAATATTTCAAGATTTGGCTGGTTCAAACCAAATTGGTGAAGTCCAAGCCCTTTCTTGTATGGTTGCTGGAATATCAGATCTTGGTTCAAATCCTTCTCGAATCGAGTCCCAAGTTGACCATCGACAAACTGGATTCTCTAAAACCCTTACGTAATAAAAAGCTTTATGATCCATCAAGAAATCAGGATCTGACCAAAAAGTCTTCAACTCTGAGGCCCCAGAATTTTCAATTACAGAACAATTTTCAATATCAACTTTAGCACCATTATCAGGACAACGATTTGTTGATGAATTGACAATTAATCCATCTGAACACACAACGTCATAAACTTTTTCTTGGTGTTCTCCATTTTCCAACCAACCTTTGATAATTTGAATTCTTTGAAGCGGGGCACCCAATGAATCTGCAGAAGCCCATACCAAAAATTTTGGTTCTTTTGCTTCTTCTATACTAATGGTAGAACCCATAGATAAATTACCCTCATAAGCTTTTTTAACAAGATCTAAGTCATTAATTTTGGCATCTTCAAAATCATATCCTGAAAAAAAACGTACTTTTATTCTTGGACCAGAAGTAGCAAAGGTTTCTTTTCTTCTAAAGGCTTCATAAATTTTCTCGCGAGTATTTTCTTTCGCCCAAACTCCAGTAAGGCCTGAAGCTGAGAAGCCTATCAACCTGTCTGTTACTGCCATATAGTCTTTACCATTAATTTCAGCAAAAGATTCTGGTCTAAAGATTTTTGCAGCTTTAGCAAAAGCCCAATTGAAAGGAACAGAACCTCTTAGTTCTGGAGTTCCATCCAATAAACCAATTTTTGAAAAGAAAGTTTCTTCACTGTAAGAACCTCCAGCAACATGAGTGTCACTTGCCCCTGCAAGGCCAAATTTGTAGGGATTTGTTAAGCCTTGTTCAGCTAAAGTCAGACCCCTTAAGTAAGCGTTACGAACGTAGCTCCCCTTAGCATTTTCTAAAACTTTAGCTTGCTTTTCTACCGGTATTTCAAATGCTGCCCATTCATCATTTTTTGATAGCAAAGGATGTGTTTCGGAAGAACCTTTTGCTTGAGTAACTTCAACCAAAGGCTCATTTCTTATTCTTTGTGAAGCATATGCTTCATCTATGGGTTTGCCGTCATAGTAAGTCATTTTAAAAGCAGCACCACCAGAAATATTTGAATTATGAGGAATTGCTAAACTCTCTACTCCTTTGCGTCTGAGTCCATCCATCCATTTCCAAAGGTCTTCCGGATTTAAACTGTCAGCTCTAGTAAAAATTCTTTTTGGTAAGTTTTTTGTGTCTCTAAAAATTACATTTCTGTGCAAATAAGTATCATAAATCTCAACCGATGAAGAATATTCATAGGCAGCAAAGGTTGTAAATGAACCTGGAACGTAGGCTTGATCTGCAGCTTCAATCGTTTTGAGCCAAACGTCACTACTCACTTTCTCTAAGAGTTTTATGTCTACAGTTCCATCTTGGACGTTATTTGCTAATTCTTGAGCAAATGGCCTAAAAAGATTTGCTCTTCTTATAATTGAGAAAATACTGTTACTTACATTTTCATTGAAATTATGTAGAGGCTTAGTAAGTTCATATTGTCCAATTTCACTATCTGGATCAGCAGCTTCTTTAACCACACCCAGAAATACCCCATGATCGGTAACAGCATAAAAATCCAAAGGCCTTGATAACTGAACTTGATAACCCGTAGGGTGTTTTATTGCTTCACCTTTAGCGTATTTATAAGCATCAGTAGGAGAAGCTGTAGTTCCAAAGGCATAGGCATCAAAAGAATTTTCCGTATGAACATGCAAGTCGCCAAAATAGGCATTTTTATCTGGATTTGGACTAGGCTTGTATTCGACTAAAGGAATATCTCCGAATTTTTCTTGAGCTAATTCTTTTTCTGTTTTTCTTTCAAATTCAGAACAAGAGAAAAAAAAAGTAATTACAAATAAGAAAAAAAATATATTTTTAAACATCGGAAATGACAGTATAACTGCCATATTCTAACATTCACAAAAATCTTGAATTAAATTCTTTCCTATTGGACAAACATATAAAATGTAAAAAGTAATGAATATCTATACTCTCTTAAAGATTCTGGGTTTTATCATAATTGTTTTGACCTCAATCATATTACCCTTGTCATTACTTGAGTCATCGATAGCTGACTTAACAGATCAATTTATTGAATGGAGTGGAAACAACCAATTTTTAAACTCTATTTTGGTTATTTTCGCATTAGCAGCAGATGTTTTTTTGCCTATTCCAAATGGCGTTACCAATACTTTTGCTGGAGCCATTCTGGGATTTTATTTATCTATACCTGTCATATGGATAGGACTTACTCTGGGATCAATAATCGGCTTTGCGATAGGAAAGTATGCTGCCAAACCCTTAGCAAAAAAAATACTCAGTCAAGAAGATTTAGAAAGATCAGAAGAAGCGGCAAAAAAATTTGGCGTCAGTATTTTATTGATTGCAAGACCTGCTCCAGCTCTAGCAGAAATTTCAACTGTGGCTGCTGGTCTAGCTGGTATGAAATGGAGTACTTTTCTAGCCGTAATGATTGTTAGTAATTTTTTGGTTTCATTAGTTTACGCCTTCATAGGAACAGCAGCCCTTACTAGTCAATCTGCCTCAATAGCATTCATAGGTATTGCGGTAATACCTTTCTTTTTTTGGCTTTTAGCAAAAAGATATTTTTAAAATTTAATGTTTGCTGCTTCGATGGGCTACATAATCCATCATCGCTAAAAGCAATCCAGAGATTATGAAAATAATATGAATGATCACCATCCACTTAATCTCTACTTCGCTCACTGCAACATCGCCCGAACCAGCTATTTTAAGAAAGGTTTCAAGCAGTCCAATACCAGATATAGCCAAAATTGAGGCAACCAGTTTAATTTTTAGATCACTAAAATCTACCGAGCCCATCCAATCCGGTCTATCTCTGTCATCTTTTGCTACATCAATTTTAGAAATAAAGTTTTCGTAACCGGAAAAAATAATCATCACAACAAGGTTAGCGATCAAAGCAAGGTCTACCACTTGCAGAACAAATAAAAGTACTTCTTTTAACTTCATGCTCATTAAACCCGGAGCATATTGAATGAAGTGTTGAATTGTAGTTATGGCGATCAGTGCCAAGCAAAGACACAAAATCATATAAATGGGTGCTAAAAGCCATCTGCTGGCATAAATTAAGCCCTCTAATAGATTTTCTATTGTTCTCATGATTTCCCCTGTTTTGAATATTATATTCTAGTTTTTTTTATAAATTCTTTCTCTAGTTTCTAAAAATCTATAATCCCATCTTCTTTAAGCTTGTCCAGTTCGTTTGAATCTATACCAATGCCAGAAAGAATTTCTTTGGAATGCTCTCCTAAGTCAGGACCTCTGGAGGGGGTTTTTTTAGGCTCATCTTTAAGAAATACTGGACTATTAACGGTTAAGTTTTCTGTTTCAAAACTGTCTTTTGAAAAGTTAACCAATACCTCACTTTTTAGAAATTGTTCGTCTTTTTTATGATCCGTAGATTTACTAAGAATTCCAAAGGTAACTTCAGAGAATCTTAATTTTTCAACTATTTCATTCAAATCATATTGCTTAAAGATTTTTTCAAGTTCTTTATAAAGCTCTTGATGATTTTCGTTCATTTTTTGAAAAGTTGAAAATCTTTCATCAACATTTAAATATTCTATATCGAGAGCTTTTAATAATTTTGGCCATTCTTTAGCTGCATCAATGATTGCTAACAAAAGATATCTGCCATCTTTAGTTTCATATCTTCCACCAAAAGGGTGAGGAGTAACTTCAGTCTGTCTCTCTGGAAAATCAGCATCAAAAAGGGCTGCTTGAATGAAAGATCCATTAGACCACGCACCATTGGCCATCAAAGAAGTATTTACTTCACCACCTTTGCCTGTTTTTTCTCTTCTATAAAGAGCTGTCATGATGCTTGCAAATAAAGATACTCCAGTAGGTTGATCACCCATGCCTATTGGCGGCATCCCCGGAGTTGAATTATCTGACGGTCTTACGATATCCATCAAACCACTTCTTGCCCACCAAGCCATCGTATCAAAGGCAGTTCTGTGCGAGTCTGGACCATCTTCGCCATAGCCTGTCAAAGATCCGTAGATAAGTCTCTCGTTCAAAGGGAGTAAGTCTGAGGCATTAATTTTCAATTTATCTCTTATCCTTTGGGGCATATTGGTTACAAATACATCAGAAACCTTTACCAATTCTTGCAAAATTTTTTGTCCCTTTGGGTCGCCAAGATTTAAGGCCAAGCTTTTTTTATTTCTTGAGGTTAAATGCCAACAATAGTCCTTATCGGAAACAGGATTTACTCTTTTTGTTCGAGCAATTAAATGTCTTAAGCTATCACCGATTTTTGGCGGTTCAATCTTGATAACTTCTGCACCAAAATCAGAAAGGATTGTGGTTGATACTGGTCCTGCGATAAAACTTCCCGCATCAATAACCTTTAAACCTTCTAAAAGTAATTTTTCAGACATGGATAAATATTACACAAGGACGCGCACACATTGCAGAAAAGTTTTATTATTAATTAGAAAATTATAGTAATTTTTAAAAATCAAACGTAAGAAGGTAATCATGACCAAAGAATCCTATTTTTTATTATTCATTTCTATCGGAGTATTTCCAGCTGCTTTGGGATATGGATTAAATCCAAAAGAGTTTCTACCAGTTCTTTATGGAATTGAAGTTGCAGATAATAATTTATCCAATATCTTTAGAGCCGTAATGGGCCTATATATTGGTTGTGTGTTGTTGTGGGTTTTTGGAGCTTTTAACAAAAGTCTAACAGTCCCAGCTTTATGGTGTATGTTTGTCTTTATGCTCGGGATTGGCCTTGGAAGAGCACTCAGTTTAATTCTAGATGGAATGCCAGATACGATTTTTGTATTCTTTATGATTTTTGAGTTTATTGCTGCAGGAATTACTTTTTATTTACTCAAGGCAAAAGCATAAAGTATTATTTTTGATGGTGCCCAGAGGTGGAATCGAACCACCGACACAAGGATTTTCAGTCCTTTGCTCTACCGACTGAGCTATCTGGGCAAAAAGAAAATCAAATTCTATAGATATTTAGCAAGCTAATAAAGTTATTTATCTAAAGGGACAAATCCCTCAGCTTTATCAAAAGATTCATTATTCAAAAAGTTTTCGAGTTGCTGACTGAGATAATCTCTGGACTCCTTTTTTGATAAATCTAATTGCTTTTCATTCACAAGCATTGTCTGTTGTTGAAGCCATTCCATCCAAGCTTGTTTGGAAACGCTTGAAAAAATTTCTTCTCCTTTTTCTCCTGGAAAAGGAGCTCTATCCATCTTAGGCAAATCCTTTTGATATTTTCTACAAAAAACAGTTTTCATAAATAATTTTCTATTATCTCTTTAATGGGTTTGGGCATTCCCATTTTAACTGAATCTGCTTTGCTAACCCAAACTGAGCTGGATCTGTCTATTTTTAATCTGTCTTTGTTTTTTATTTGGTATTTGACCGTTGAGATATTTAGTTTTCGATGAGATAAATTATGAATAATTTCAGGGAGAGACTCTTTTTTCTCAAGCAAAGAGATATTGTCTTTACTCAAAATATCTTTATCAGGAAATAGCCATAAATTTTTCCAGATGCCCTTACTATCATTTCGCTTTAGCAAAATTTTGTTTTTCGAAGATATCAATAACCAATCAATCTTTTTTTCTTTTTTAGGTTTGGAAGTTTTTTTTAATGGAATTTTTTCTTGAATGCCTAACCTTAAAGCCTGACAATTTTTATTTACGGGACAACTATTACATATAGGATTTTTTGGCCTACACAACAAAGAACCTAAATCCATTATTCCTTGAGAATATTCTCTAAATGAGTCTTTTGGTAAAAATCCTTCAGCAAAACTTTTTACTTCTTTTTGAGTCTCATTATTATCTATTGGATTAGTAATGCCTTTAAACCTAGCAATAACTCTTTTTACGTTCCCATCTAAAATTACTCCAGGTAACTCAAATGCAAGGGAAAGTATTGCTCCTGCTGTAGAGGGACCGATACCCGGCAGTTCAACTAAATTTTTAAAATCTTGAGGGAATTTTCCTTTATATTTATTCAAGATTATTTTTGCAGTTTTATGAATATTTCTTGCTCTAGAGTAATAGCCCAAGCCACTCCACAAACTCATAACCTGTTCTTCAGAGCTTTCAGCCAAAGTTTTTATTTCAGGAAAGGTTTTTATGAATGCCTTGTAGTATGGGATTACAGTTTCAACTTGAGTCTGTTGAAGCATAATTTCAGAAATCCAAACCTCATAAGCACTTTTTTTCTGCCAAGGAAGATTATTTCTTCCTTGGTTCTTTTGCCAATCAATAATTTTTTTTGAAAATTGATTCATGTTTATTATTTTACTGATTTCTGTCCGCTATAATGTCTTTTTGAAAGAGGATTAAGATGCGAAAAGCTGAATTAGAAAGAAATACCAAAGAGACTCAAATCAAACTTTCTCTAGCTTTAGATGGTAAAGGAGAAAGCAATCTAAAAGCAGATCTACCTTTTTTTGTTCACATGATTGATCAGCTATCCAAACATGGCGGATTTGATATCGACTTAGATGCAAAAGGGGACTTAGAGGTGGATGCTCACCATACAGTAGAAGACGTAGGCATTAGTCTTGGAGAAGCATTCAATAATGCTCTAGGTGATAAAAAAGGTATTTTCAGATTTGGCTCTGCATATGCTCCTTTGGATGAGGCTTTATCAAGGGTTGTTGTAGATTTCTCAGGAAGACCAGGGTTAAGTTGGAATGTAAATTTCACAAAAGAATCGATTAACGATTTTGATTTGAGCTTGTTAAAAGAATTTTTTCATGGTTTTGTTAACAAAGCTCTTGCAACTGTTCACATTGATAACCTCAAAGGCGAAAATGCTCATCACCAAGCTGAAACTATATTCAAAGCATTTGCTTTAGCTCTCAAAACCGCATGTATGGTAGATCCTTCTAAAGGAGATGTTCTTCCTTCCACTAAAGGGTTGCTATAAATTAATGCACCTTGGAGTAGTTGATTATGGAGCCAGCAACATACATTCAGTAGCTAGAGCTCTTCAATCACTTGGTTCAAAAGTTTCAATTGTCGATACTCCTGATAAATTTAAAAGTATCGATAAGCTTGTTTTTCCTGGGCAAGGTTCTATGGGTTCTTGCATAAAAAAATTAAATGAAACGGAAATGATTAATCCTTTATTGGATGCAATTAAATCGAAACCTTTTCTTGGTATTTGTTTAGGCCTTCAAATCCTCTTTGATTCAAGCGAAGAAAGCAAAGAGAAGGGTTTAGGTGTAATTAATGGAAGCATCACTAAAATAAAAGACATAAATAAAGAAAATCTAAAAATACCTCACATGGGTTGGAATAATGTAAAGATTGAAAAAAAACACGAATTATTTTCAGGAATAGAAGATAAACAGTTTTTTTATTTTGTTCATTCTTTTGTGGCTTCAAACACAGAAACCAGTATCACCACTACACACTATGGAGAAGAGTTTGTTTCGTCGTTAGCCACTGAAAATATTTTTGCTACTCAATTTCACCCGGAAAAAAGTGGAGAGATAGGTCTCAAATTTTTAGAAAATTTTATCAATTGGAAAATTTAAATGCTGCCAATTCCTGCAATTGATATTCAAAGTGGAAAATGTGTTCGTTTGCAAAAAGGAGACTTGTCCTCAACTAAAGTTTATTTTGAAAAACCCGTCGATGCAGCAGCTCATTGGATAAAAGAAGGAACAAAAAGACTGCATTTAGTTGATTTAGATGGTGCTAAGTCGGGCAAACCTGAAAACTTACAATACGTTTTAGAGATTAAAGAAAAATTCCCAGACGTAAATCTTCAGCTGGGAGGAGGAGTAAGAGATCTGGAAACTCTAGATTTAATCTTTTCATCTGGCGTTGATAATGTAATCTTAGGAAGCATTGCAATAAAGGATAAAGAACTATTCACGAAAGCCTGCACAACCTTTCCAGACAAAATTATTCTAGGTATCGATGCAATAAATGGTTTTCTAGCTGCAGAAGCATGGACAGAAGCTTCAAAATTATCAGCCTCAGACTTAATCAGTTCTTATAAAGAGCTGCCTATCAAATCAATTATTTATACAGACATCAATAAAGACGGTATGCTCTCTGGGCCAAATTTAGAAGAAACATCCGAAGTTGCAAAATTATCTCCTTTTCCTGTCATAGCTTCGGGAGGAGTAAAAGATATCAACGATTTGATAAATCTTTCAAAAATTCCAAATGTTATCGGAGCTATCTGCGGTGTTTCGCTTTATGAAAATAAAATAAACTTCAAAGAAGCCTTAGAGATGTTTTAAAAAATGAGTTTAGCAGTTCGAATTATCCCTTGTTTAGATGTCAGAGGGGGAAGAGTAGTTAAAGGTATTAATTTCAAGGATATTGTTGACGCTGGAGATCCAGCAGAAGCTGCTAAAAGATACGATGCTGAAGGTGCTGATGAGATATGCATGTTGGATATCGACGCGTCTTTTGAGGAACGTTCCACCACAATTGAGACTGTTAAATCAATAGCCTCACAAGTCTTCATCCCGTTTACTGTTGGAGGTGGAATAAAATCTCTTAAAGATATTGATATGCTTCTAAAATCAGGGGCTGATAAAGTTTCTATTAATACAAGTGCTATTTTAAACCCTGATCTTATAGAGGAGGCTTCCAAAGAGTATGGAGCTCAATGTATTGTTTTAGCTATAGATGCTAAACAGGATGGGGAAATCTGGAACGTCTATACTCACGGCGGAAAAAACAAAACCGAATTAGATGCTATTGAGTGGGCAAAAAAAGGTCAGGATTTAGGTGCAGGGGAAATTCTCATGACCTCTATGGACAAAGATGGAACTAAAAGCGGTTTTGATAACAACTTGTATATGGAGCTTTCAAACAATTTATCGATTCCTGTTATCGCATCTGGCGGAGCTGGAGAACTTTCTCATTTAGTTGATGCCGTAAAGCTTGGAAAAGCTGACGCTTTACTTGCAGCTAGTATTTTTCATTACGAGGAAATTTCGATTAAAAAAGTTAAACAAGCTCTGCAAACTGAAGGTTTTGAAGTAAGACTCTAAGTTCTGAAAAATTCTTTATTCTGGAATTTATAAAAAATAGGTTCGCCCGTAGCTATTTCTATTTTAACAATCTCTTCAGGTGATATTTTTTCTATATGCATTACAAGCGCTCTAAGAGAGTTTCCATGAGCACATATCAGTACATTCTTCTTTTCATTAAGAACGGGCTCTATAACTTTCTCAAAATACGGAATAACTCTATCAGCAGTATCTTTTAAACTTTCTCCACCTGGTGGAGGCTGATCAAAAGATCTTCTCCAAATGTGAATCTGTTCCTCTCCCCATTTTTCTCTGGATTCATCTTTATTAAGCCCAGACAATTCACCGTAGTCTCTTTCATTTAAAGCGATATTTTTTACTGTCTCTAAAGATTCTTGTTCTATTTCAGAAAGAATTATTTCTCCTGTTAACTGAGCCCTTTTAAGTTCCGAGGTAAAGTGGATATCAAAAATAATGTTTTGTTCTTTTATTTTTTCTCCTGTGATTTTTGCCTCTTCCAAACCTTTTTCGGTAAGACCCGGATTTTTCCAGCCTGTAAAGAGATTCTTTGCATTCCATTCACTTTGTCCATGTCTTACAAGAACTAAGTGAGAAAAATTTTCTTCCGAATTCATAGTGTCAAATCAGTTTTACGTTTATCATATCGCGCTTATGCCATATTTTATTGAATTTTTAATCGACAATTGGTTTATTGTTATTCCTTTGATCTTTTCATTATTTGCCCTTTACTTGTTGGATAGGATTTCAAAAGCAATAAATTTAGAACCTCATAAGGGAGTTGTTTTGATCAATAAAAAAAATGCTCTCGTTATTGATATTAGATCTCAAAAAGAATTCGATGAAGGAAAAATTAGTCAAGCAAGACATGTCGGTCCTGATTTAGATGTTTGTAAGAAGGAAATAGCGAAAGCTGATGGCAAACCAGTAATATTGGTTTGTCAGAATGGGACAAATTCATCTCGCATGGCTTCAGATTTAAAAAAAGAAGAAATTAGTGTTTTCGTTCTAAAGGGCGGAATAAATAATTGGGTTTCGGAAAAATTACCTTTGGTAAATTAAAGGTCGAGTTCAGTAATCTTTCGAGCTAGAGTATTTCTTCCCCAGCCCAATAGCTTAGCTGCTTCACTTTTTTTACCTTTTGTCACTTTCAATGCTGCTTTAATCATAGTTCCTTCAAATATCGGGGTAGCGCTATTGAGAATGTGATCATCACCTTTAAGAAGTTTTTTTGATGCCCATGATTCAAGCATGTCGCTCCAACTCATTTCTGGACCTTTACGCTGCAAAGAAAGGTCTTTAGGAATATCACTTATTGAAATCTCTTGACCAGAGGATAATAAAGTTAGTGACTGGCAAACATTTTGTAACTGCAAAACATTTCCAGGCCAGATTAAATTTTCAAATAACTCTTCAACTTCTTTGCTGAGCACTTTGACTTTGATTTTTGCTTCTTCAGAAAATTTCTTCAAAAAATAACTGGTTAATAAAAGAATATCTTCTTTTCTATCTCTCAAAGGAGGTAAATTTATTTTGATGACATTAAGTCTGTGATAAAGATCTTCTCGAAATGATCCATTTCTAACTTTTTCTTCAAGATTTTGGTTTGTAGCAGCAATAATCCTGACATCAACTTTAATAGGGCTATTTCCCCCAATTCTATAAAATTCACCACTTGATAAAACTCTTATTAATCTAGTTTGAGTTTCTAGAGGCATATCTCCAACTTCGTCTAAAAACAAAGTTCCTTTATCAGCTTGCTCAAATCTACCTATCCTCTGATCACCGGCACCTTTGAATGCTCCTTTTTCGTGACCAAATAATTCAGACTCTAATAGCTCAACAGGTATATCAGCTACATTAAGCGAAATAAGCTTTTTATTGGATCTATCTGAGTGCTCAAAAATCGCTTGAGAAACTAATTCTTTTCCGGTTCCTGACTCGCCGACCAATAATACCGTGCTGTCAGAGTGAGACAATTTCCCTATGGAATTAAACAGATCTTGCATAGCAGGTGACTTTCCAAGAATCTTTCCTGCCCTGAGGCTTATCTCTTCTTTTTCTGTAAGTTTCTTTTGAACATTTTTCTTTTCAGAGATGGCCTTATTAATTTTTTCTATTGCTGTATTTAAATCGAAAGGTTTGGCTATGTAATCCCAAGCTCCTGCTTCAAAAGCTTCTACAGTAGTATCTAGATCAGAATGCGCGGTCATAATAATGATGGGGATTTTTTGATGCTCATTACGAAAAGTTTCTAATAAATCCATTCCATCTCTACCCGGCATTTTTAGATCGGTAAGCAATAGGTGGGGTGATTCGATATCTAACTTATTGACAACTTCGTTACCGTCTTCAAAAGTTGAAACATTAAAACCAGCTTCTGATAAACCCGATTCCAGAACAAATCTTATTGATTCATCGTCATCGGCAATCCAGATTTTTTTATTTTTAGCCATTTATCCCTTCGCTTGCTTTTGTCTTTTCAAAGTTTATTTCTGAAATAGGTAAAAGAATTGTGAATGTTGTTCCTGTGTCATCGCTAGAACAATCAATAGATCCATGGTGCTGATTGATGATTCCTTTAACAATGGACAAGCCTAATCCTGAGGCAATTTCTTTAGATGAAACTAAAGGGAAGAAAACAGAATCAATAATATCATCTGGAATGCCCGGACCATTATCAATAAATTCTACTTGGCAGGCGGTATTATATTTTTTGTTGTTAATGAAGACTTCATAAGCAACTCTACTTCTTATAGTAATTTTTCCTGAAGAATTATTTTTTTTAAACGCTTCAATAGAATTGGTCGCTAAGTTAAAAAATACTTGAGAAATAAGAGCATTGTCGATTTCAATTAGAGGCAAACTAGGATCATAATCCTTAACAATTTGGACCCTTTGATTTTCTATATTTTTCACAAAGGCGGGAATCTTTTCCAAGATGGTATGAATGTTTTGAAAAGTCTGTTCTAGCTTAAAACCATTATCAGAAACCTTGTTTACGATGCCTGCAAGTCTGTCAGACTCTTTGAGAATAATATTTGCTAATTTATTTTTCTTTGGATCTTCAATTTTTTGAGCCAGTAACTGAGCTGCACCACGAATACCGCTCAATGGATTTTTGATTTCGTGCGCAAGTCCCCTAGAGAAGGCTTGAGTTACCGATGCTGCAGTTCTTTTCTTCATTTTATCAGCAATAGACTCCGGCTTAGAATTATCAAAAAATTCAAAAATAATTCCTTTGAATTCTTCATTAGCAAAGTAGGAAGCAGTGAAAGAAGCTTTTTTTTGAAGATTGTCTTTTAAAAAAATTGTCGTAATGTGACGTTTTAGGGACTTTTTATTCTCTAAAATTTCTTGGAGTTCCAATTCATTACTAATTTTTTCTTTAAAAACTTTGTCTATGTTTTCTCCTTTTGATTCCTCAAGAGTAGTACAAAGATAGTCTTCAGCTGATTTATTAAGAAATAGGACATCCAAGTTATCGTCAGTAACAAGAATTTTTGCTGATAACTCATCTAAGATATTTTCAAAAAAAATCATCTCTGAAAACCATTAAATTTAAATCTATGGAACAAGAAATGTTGAGACCTAGGAATAAACTCTTAACTTCTTTTGAAAGAGTTATTCCTTTGGTCTCATACATTTTTACACTTTTGCGACTTATTTAGTAAGAGTACCTACAATGTGAGCCAAAATTTTATATGGATCTGCATTTGAAGCAGGTCTTCTATCTTCTAAATAACCATTCCAGTCATGTTCAACCGTATAAACTGGAATTCTTATACTAGCTCCTCTATCACTTACACCATATGAAAATTCTGTGATTTTTTGAGTTTCGTGTAATCCTGTTAATCTCATATCATTATCTGAACCATATGAAGCTATTCCTTCTTCGTGAACCTTTCCAAGTTTTTCACACATTCCTTCAAATAATTCTTTTGAACCCTTTGATCTCATTTCTTCATTAGAAAAGTTAGTGTGCATACCTGAACCATTCCAGTCTCCAGTCTTAGGCTTTGGATGAATATTCACACCGACACCAAATTCTTCGGCAATTTTGAACAAAAGATATCTGCTTACCCAAAGGTCATCAGCAGCTTTAATACCTTTTCCAAAACACTGGTACTCCCATTGTCCTAAGGCAACCTCAGCATTAGTTCCTGTTAGAGTAATTCCAAGATCAAGACAAGCATGTAAATGAGCATCTGAAATTTCTCTGCCCACAACATTACTAGCTCCTACACCACAGTAATACTCACCTTGTTCTCTAGGGGTTCCGTCTTCCCAACCAAGTGGTTCTCCTGTCTTCGCATCGGTGAAGAAAAATTCTTGTTCGAATCCAAACCACCATTCATCTGTAACAACTTCTGCAGCTGCAGCTCTAAAATTTGAAGGGTGAGTAGTATGATCTGCTGCCTGTACCTGAGTCATTACTAAGTCATGCCCATTAGGGTTTTCGTAAGTTTGCACAGGCAAGAGAAGACAATCTGAACTTCCTCCTTCTGCTTGTAGTGTTGATGAACCATCAAAAGACCAGTCTGGTGCTGTATCTTCATCAGTAGCTTTTACTTTACTTCGCATATTTGCTTCGGGAGTGTATCCGTCTAGCCAAATATATTCGTACGTTTTAAAATCTGACATTATATTCTCCGTATAAATAAAAT
Organism: Gammaproteobacteria bacterium; assembly: GCA_019652555.1. Taxonomy (GTDB): domain Bacteria; phylum Pseudomonadota; class Gammaproteobacteria; order Magnimaribacterales; family AG-339-G14; genus MEDG-81. The sequence goes on from BPAJ01000002.1 coordinate 210,611, forward strand.
TAGAAGAAAATATTAACAAACTAATTGCTATAAAATAGTGCATTTTTTGTCTTTATTTAGAGCTTAGTTTGCACTATTTTAGTACATATAGTCTAAAATAAAAGGAATTTTTTCAAAAAAGTCATCATAACTATGATTTCCTCCTTTTTCACTTAGCACATAAGATTTTGAAAAAAACGCGAAAGTTATATTGTGATCCAAAACTTCATCAGACATCTTAATTAGACAGAAGTGATTTAAAGGCTTCTTAAGTTTTTCTAACCCTAATTTTTGTAAATCAAAGTAGTCTTTCAATGTAAATTCATATTCTTCGTCCGAGTGAAAGTTTTTATGTGAACCCACTAGATCTCTCATTCCAGAGATGTGATTCGTCACCACTGGATTTATGGTCACTGATTTAAGATTGTATTTATCTGCAACAAAAGTTGCATAAAGCCCCCCGAGAGAACTTCCTACTAAACAAACCCTACTTGAACTTTCTCTAATTATTTTTTCTATTTGAGAGATTGCTTTTTTAGGAGAGTTATTTAAGTTAGGAGATTCTAGATTAATTAGTTTTTCTTTTTCTAAGTAAGAATCTAAAATTTTTGACTTTTTTGATTCTGCTGAACTATTGAACCCGTGAAGGTAAATAATCTTCAATTGCTCTTCCATGAAGAATAGAATAATTCAAAAATTGATTCATAAAAAGATTCCATTGAAGACGTTCGTCTTTTTCGAAATTCATTTTTTTTAATTTAAAAATAGACAACAAATCTTTATGAAAATTTTGAAATTCAATCACTTCCATCATTTTAGCTTCCTTGTAAATTCTGCATTTGATAACAATATCTTTTATTCCAGTAGCATCTTTGATTTGAAATTTTAATTCGTCTGTAAATTTTGATAGCTCTTTCTTTGAAATGCTTACCTTGCTTTTGATTTCAAGATTTCCAACTTGAAAAGAGAATTTATTATGTTTATCAAGCTCGCCAGAGAGTTTATTTATCAAAACAAAATTCTGCTCATAAAGGCTATGCAAGCTTTTTAAATTTCGATAGGTTTTAAACATTTATCCAGTCTATAGAGATTTTATTCATTTTAGAATTCAGTCATAAGATGCCCATAGCACATTAGCTACAGTACTTCTATAAGGCCTCCAAATTTGAGATATTTTTTCCATATCTTCTTCTGAAGGCCTCTCTTTAAGTTTTTTTATTCGTTTCACTGCTTCCATTAAACCCAAGTCTGCAACTGGCCATACATCATCTCTATTTAATGAAGCAAGCATGTAACATTGAGCTGTCCATGGACCAATACCCTTAATTTTAGTAATTTCTTGTACTAGATTTTCATCATCCATTTTATGAATTTTTCTAAAATTTATTTCCTTTTTTTCACATTTTTTTGCTAACTCGGTTAAGTAATTAATTTTCTGTTTGCTTAAGCCACAATTTTTTAGATCTGATTTTTTTAATTTTAAAAAAGATTCTGGAGAAATATTTAGCATTTTTCCTTTTAGTTTTTTATATATTGCATTTGCTGATGCAACAGAGAGCTGTTGCTCAATTATCAATTGCAAAATTCCTTTAAAACCCTTGTCTCTTTTATATTCCCCAAAATTAGAAAAATTTATAAACAAATCAATCAAATCTTTATCCTTACTAACCAGATAAAAAATCTTTTTTTTTGATTTATGATCTTTAAATACTTTTGAAAGGGAGATATTTGCTTGTTGCTTTGACATAGGCATTTATATGTTGTTCTTCGTTATTCACAAAATTTTCTATCGCATCTTTGAAGTTGGGTTCAGAAATCCAATGTGCAGAATATGTAATTGTCGGCTTAAAGCCTCTTTTAATTTTATGTTCGCCTTGAACGCCAGGGTCAAACTTATTGAGTTTATTTTTGATTGCAAATTCTATTCCTTGGTAATAACAGCATTCAAAATGTAAGCAATCATACTCAGCTGAGCAGCCCCAATAACGTCCATATAAATTTTCCTTATCTTTAAAAAACATTGATCCTCCAACCAAGGAATCACTGTTTGTATCTTTTGCAAGCACAAGAACGATATTTTCATTTATCGTATCAAGGCATCCTTCAAAAAATTCTTTTGTAAGATATCCAAAATGCCCACTGCGTTTTAAATTTGTTGATAAGTAAAATTCATAAAACTGCATCATTAACTCCTGGTTTAAATCAGTTCCTGAGAAAGTTTGTATGTCTATACCTTGGTTTAAAACTTTTTCTCTTTCTTTTTTTACGTTTTTTCGATGTCTAGATCTGAAAGTGTCAACGAAGTCATCGAATGTATTAAAGTTTTCATTGAACCAAATAAACTGAGCATTTTTCCTAACACTGAGAGATTTCTCAGAAAAGACTCCTATGTCCTTTTCTTCTGGAAACAAGACATGCCAAGAAGATATATTATTTTCCTCGCTAAGCTTTTTTACACCAGAAAGAATCAGAGAAAATATTTGATCAGCGGATTCTTTATCTTGATGAAGAATTCTTGGACCGGTAGCAGGAGTAAAGGGTATGGAGGAGACCAATTTAGGGTAATAATCCAAGCCATGTTGATAAAAAGCGTTTGCCCAAGAGTAGTCAAAAACAAACTCACCAGAGGAATCAGTTTTAATGTAGAGCGGCATTGCCCCTAAGATCTCAGAATTCTCTTCTATAGAGATGTGTGCAGGATGCCAACCAGTATTTTTTCCGACACAATTTGTTTTTTCAAGCAGCTCAAGAAATTCATATTTTAAAAAAGGGTAATCATTATCTGGAATTAGTTTGTTCCAGTTTTCCTTATCAATTGAGCTTATTGAATTATTAAATTTAATTTCTTTCATTTATACAAAAGCAGCAACAAAGCTTAAAAATATTCCTATGCCTAGCCAATGGTTTTTTCTAAAAAATTTTGAGCAATCCGAGGGTTTGTCAAAATTAGTAGAGATCATCAAAATAAAGATCAATAAAATATTTGCTGATACTGCAACAAAATATAATAAAGAAAAGGAATTAAAAATTCCTATTAAAAGAAGAAAAGTTATAAGTAAAAAATAACTTATCCATAAAACTAACTTTTCTTTACCTTGAAAATAAATTGCTGAGCTTTTTACATTGATTAACAAATCATCTTGTCTGTCTGACAATGCGTAAACTGTATCGTAGGCAAGTACCCAAAAAATGTTTCCAAAAAACAATAACCAACAATTTAAAGGAAATGCTCCTTGATAGAATGCATAAGCCATAAATATTCCCATGGAATAACAAATCCCCAAGTAAAGTTGAGGAATTGGTAAAAATCTTTTCATTAGAGGATAGGTGGAAATTAATAGAATGCAGAATAAAGCTATATATAAACTTTTGAGATTTAAAAAAAGAAGCAAACTTGATGACAAAATCACCAATATAAAAAATAAGGCAAGGGCTTCCTTGTTTGAGACAGAATAATTAGCTATAGGCCTATTAAATGTTCTCAATACCTTTCTATCGATGTCTTGATCAAAGTAATCATTGATGATTACTCCTGCGGATCTCATAAAAAAACTGCCAAGACAAAAAATTATAACTATTAAAAGCTCTGGATTGCCTTCAGAGGCAAGCCATACTGCGGCTAAAGACGGCCACAAAAGCAGATACACACCAATCGGTTTATCTAGTCTTAGAAGGAAAAAATAGTTTTTTAAAACGCCCAACATGAATATAATCCAATCCTCATAAAGATATTAAACTTATTTAGTTATGGAAGAATACATTAAGTGGGAATGCATTGTCTGCGGATTGATTTACGATGAAGCAGAAGGTTGGCCTGAAGACGGCATTGAACCTGGAACAAAATGGGAAGATGTTCCTTTTGACTGGGTTTGTCCTGACTGCGGAGTTGGAAAAGAAGATTTTGAGATGGTTCCTTTGGAGGGTGGAAAAAGCTACTAATCTCAAATGTCTTTAACCGCAAAAATCCTTCTAGGGATGCTTCTCGGAATAATTTTAGGAAGTATCTCAAATTCTGTCTTTCAAGATAATTTACCTAGCTTTTTAAATTTCTTTTCAGAATTTATTGATGCCCTTGGAAGTATTTTTCTTTCTCTTCTTAAATTACTGGTTGTTCCATTGGTTTTTGTATCTTTGGTTGTGGGAGTTTCAAACCTAACTTCTGATAAGCAACTCCTGTCTATCAGCTCTAAAGCAATTGCACTTTATTTATTCACTACTGCATTGGCAATTATTAGCGCTTTATTTGTGAGTTCTTTCTTTGAAATGGCAAATGGTGTCAGCATGGTAAGTAATTCGTCTTTTGAACAAGATGCCATTCCATCTCTAAAAGATACTTTTGTAAATTTATTTCCCAGCAATCCAATTGAAGCAATGGCAGAGGGTAATATGATTCAGATCATCATATTTGCTATGTTATTTGGCTATGGTGTAAACAAAATTTCAAACGAGACTTCTAAAGTAAGATCGTTCTTCATAGATTTAAATGAGATTATCTTAAACATTGTTAATTTTGTAATTTGGCTTTCCCCAGTTGGAGTATTCTGCTTGATATTCTCAACTTTCTCGTCTTTGGGAATATCAATTATCTTTACTTTGATTAACTACTTTCTAATCGTTGTAGGAGTCTTAATATTTCATGCTGCTTTTACTTATAGCTTATTACTAACTTCGTTAGCAAAAATTAATCCTTTTATTTTCTTCTCAAAAATGAGAGAAGCTATCATTTTTGCTTTCAGCACATCTTCAAGCAGTGCGACGATGCCAGTAACTTTGAAAACTGTAGAAGAAAAGCTCGGCGTCGATAAATCTGTAAGTTCTTTTTGTATCCCTTTGGGAACGACCATAAATATGGATGGCACTGCAATCATGCAGGGTGTAGCAACGGTATTCATTGCTCAGGTATATCAAGTTGATTTGAGCATGATGGAATATTTAATGGTTATTATCACAGCAACTTTAGCCTCAATCGGAACTGCTGGAGTTCCCGGAGTAGGACTCATCATGTTAGCCATGGTTCTTCAACAGGTAGGTTTGCCAGTTGAAGGAATCGCTTTAATCATTGGCGTTGATAGATTGTTAGATATGTTAAGAACAGCGGTCAACGTATCAGGAGATGCGACTATCTCTTGCATTGTTGCAAATTCAGAAAATCAGCTCTCAAGAAAAGATTTTATTAGTTAAAAAATAGTTACTAATCTGGTAAATTAGCGTTTTTATTCTCGGGAGAGTCACTTATGGAAACTTACATTTCTATGCCGCCAATTTTCGGCCTTTTCGGTTTGTTAATTGCTTTAGTTATTTATTTTATTGTTGTCAGTTATGACGAAGGTTCTGAAAAAGTAAAAAAAATTGCTGACCAAATACACTTAGGTGCAATGGTCTTTATGCGCCGAGAATATACATACTTATTTTTCTTTGTTTTAGTTTTAATCGCATTATCCTATTTTGCCCTTGGTTTTAACACTGCGCTTGCAGTTACAGCAGGGGCTCTTTCTTCTTCTTTAGCAGGTTGGCTGGGTATGTTTTCTGCTACCAAAGCAAACTCCAGAACAGCAACTGCTGCTGCTGAAAAAGGTTCAAAAGTAGCCCTTTCAATTGCCTTTTATGGTGGATCCATTATGGGTTTGTGTGTTGCTTCTCTAGGACTAGTTGGCTTAGGAGGGTTGTATTTTTATTTTGGAGGAGATCCAGCAACTGCAAGAGCTATCGAAGGATTTGGAATGGGAGCGTCCTGTGTAGCGTTATTCTCAAGAGTAGGTGGTGGAATTTATACAAAAAGTGCCGATGTTGGCGCTGATTTAGTGGGTAAGGTTGAGGCAGGAATTCCTGAAGACGATCCAAGAAATCCAGGTGTAATTGCCGATAACGTTGGTGACAATGTTGGCGATGTTGCTGGAATGGGTTCTGATATTTTTGAATCTTATTGCGGAGCAATGATTGCTTCAATTGCCATTGCATCAACATTAGATGATTCTGGAATGATGCTTTTACCTCTTGCGCTTGCTTCTATTGGACTGATAGCTTCAGTTCTGGGAATAATTATTGTCAAAGCATTCTCTTCTATGTCTCCTGATGCTGCCTTACGAACCGGCACCATAGGATCGGCAGTTTTATTTATCATAGCCGCATATTTTCTAATCCAATTATTCATCGGAGAAGGTTTTGTTAATATTTGGCTTGCCGTTCTCACTGGTGCAGTCGGAGGAGTTCTCATAGGATTAATTACCGAGTATTACACCGGAAGCAGTCCAATTAGGCAGATTGCAAAATCAGGAGAGACTGGTCCAGCAACTGTAATGATCACTGGATTAGCTGTTGGTATGCAATCTGTGGTTCTTCCAATCCTCGTGCTTGCAACAATAATTTGGATATCAACAAGTTTGACTGGTCTATACGGAGTTGGAATAGCTGCCGTAGGAATGCTTGCTACAGTTGGGATAACCATGGCCATAGATGCCTATGGACCTGTTGCAGACAATGCTGGCGGTATAGCAGAAATGGCTGGTATGGGTCCTGAGACCAGAGAAATTACAGATGGCTTAGATGAGGTTGGAAACTCAACTGCAGCAATAGGAAAAGGTTTTGCAATTGGTGCAGCTGCATTAGCAGCTTTGGCTATTATCGCAGCCTTCGTAGAAACGGTTGCTCACAATAAAGGAGAGTTTGAACTGCTTCTCTCAGATCCACGCGTTTTAGTAGGAATGTTCATTGGTATCTCAATTCCTTTCTTAATTTCTTCAATCACAATGACTGCAGTTGGAGATGCTGCCTTTGAAATGATCAATGAAATCAGAAGACAGTTCAGGGAAATTCCAGGATTACTTGAAGGAAATGCAGAACCAGATACTGCTAAGTGTGTTGATATTGCAACTTCAGCAGCTTTGAAAAGAATGCTCATTCCAGGCGTTATCGCAGTAGGTGCGCCCGCTGTAGTAGGTTTTGGTTTAGGTGCAGAATCTTTGGGCGGAATGCTTGGCGGTGGACTAATTGGATGCGTTGCGATGGCTTTGATGATGGCTAATGCCGGTGGAGCTTGGGATAACGCAAAAAAATATATCGAAAAAGGAAACCTTGGAGGGAAGGGTACCGATACTCATTCGGCAGCCGTCGTTGGAGATACTGTAGGAGATCCATTTAAAGACACTTCAGGGCCTTCAATGAATATTCTTATTAATGTAATGGCAATAGTGAGTTTAGTTATTTCCCCATTGCTATAAATTTTTCTTACTGGGCGATAATCAAATTTTGTTTATCGCCTAGCCACCTATCAAGAAGAATTTTAGATATCTCCTCATCTTTTTGATTTAAACCTTCTACCAGTTTTTCTGCTTTTTTTATTAAATGAGCATCTCTAGATAAATCTGAGATCTTAAGTTCTATTCCTCCAGATTGTTTGGTGCCTAAAATTTCTCCAGTACCTCTCAGCTTCATATCAATTTCTGAGATTTCAAATCCATCATTGGTCGATTTCATCGCTTCTAGTCTAGCCTTAGCAATTTCACCAATCTCTCCGTGATAAATCAAAACGCAATAAGCATCTAAATCTGCTTTCCTTCCGACTCTTCCTCTTAATTGGTGTAATTGACTCAAACCCAGTCTTTCGGCATTTTCAATTACCATCAAGCTGGCATTAGGAACATCCATGCCGACTTCAATAACGGTCGTACAAACCAACACATCGGTTTTTCCACTTCTGAAATTCTCTATTGCCTTGTCTCTTTGATCTTTTGAAAGTTTGCTATGCACAAGGCCAATATTCAAACCATTGGTATTTTCCTTAATCCATTCTTTGGCTTCATCAGCAGCTTGAACATCTAGATTTTCAGATTCTTCAATCATAGTACAAAGCCAAAAAACTTGATTACCGGATTTACATACAGTCTCCAATCTTTTTACTATTTCGTCTTTCTTCTTATCGCTGTAAACCAAAGTTTCTACTGGTTTTCTGCCTGGTGGCAACTCATCAATTTTCGAAGTTTCCAGATCAGCAAAAATTGTCATTGCTAAGGTTCTTGGTATGGGCGTAGCAGTCATGAATAATTGGTGTGGCATTATTTGGTCGGAACTTTTCTTAACCAAATCAAATCTTTGTTTTACACCAAACCTTTGTTGTTCATCGACTACCACAAGACCAAGATTTTTCATTTTCACTTTATCTTGAAAGACTGCATGCGTACCAATCAAAATATCAATTACGCCATCTTCTAAGTCCTGATAGATTCCTCTTCTTTTTGAAACAGGCATTTTCCCAGTTAATAATTCAATTTTTATATTTGAGTTTTTAAACCATGCTGAAAAGTTTTTGAAATGTTGTTCAGCCAAAACCTCTGTGGGACAAAGCAGAACAGATTGAGTATTATTTTTTGCAGAGATGTACATGCTTACAGCTGCTACTACTGTTTTCCCCGATCCCACATCACCTTGGACCAATCTCCTCATAGGCTTTTCAAGAGATATATCATCTGAAATCTCTTTGATTGTTCTTTCTTGAGCATTGGTTAATTTGAAAGGTAAATTTTGTTTAAATAACTCTACTTCTTCTTTAGAAACCGGCATTTGTTTTGCTTTGAGTTTATTTATTTTTTCGGAGGCGATTTTGACTCCAATTAAATTCGTTGCTAACTCTTCTACTATTAAACGTTCTTGAGCCTCGTGCTTATAACTATTGATTTTAATGATGTCATCTTCAACAGAAGGACTATGAATTTTCAGCAAGGCATCTTTAACAGATAAAGAGCTTATTTTTTGTTGTTTAAATATTGAATCAATCTCCTTTTCGTTGAGATTTAGTTCCTCAATTTCTTTTAAACATTCTTTAATTATGTTTCTTGCTCTAAATTGAGTTAGTTTTGTAGAACCAAGAGAATAAATTGGCGTAAGGGTATTGTCTAAAACAGGACGTTTGGATGATGCAAAGATTTTATAGCTTGGATGAAACACTTGAAGCAAAGAGCCATTGGTCCTTATAACACCATAGCCTCTAACATGCAGACCAACTTTAAAAGCTTTAGCTTGAGCAAATGAAAAATAAAATAACCTAATTTGTAAGAATCCTGTACCGTCAGATATTCTTGCCATAAAAGATCTTCTGCCTGGAAATATGGTCTTGCTTTCAAGAATTTCACCCTCAAATTGAAACGCCTCTCCTGGAGTTAAATCTTTTATGGAAGTTAATTTCGTTCGATTTTCGTATTTCTTGGGTAATAAAAAGAGAGCGTCTTGGATATAGTTAATACCAATTTTATTAAGTTCTTCTTTAACTTTGGGGCCGACACCTTTTATTTCTGTGATGTTTTTTTGAAGCGATTTGCTTTTCACTCTTTAAAAGCAATGGTTTCGATTTCTACTGAACTTCCTTTTGGTAATTTTGATACTTCATACGCAGCTCTTGCGGGGTAGGGTTTTGAGAATATGCTGGCCATTATTTCATTTACTTTCTCAAAGTGACTTAAGTCCTCAAGCAATACAGAAAGTTTAACTACATTTGAAAAATCCATTCCATCGGCTTTTAAAATTTGGTTGATATTTTCAAAAACTTGATTGATTTGATTTTCAATTCCTTCAACCAATTCCATCGTTGAAGGGTCTAAGGGTATCTGACCTGAAATAAATAAAAAGCCGTTAACCTTCACTGCCTGGGAGTAGGTCCCAATGGCCTTTGGAGCATTCTCCGTTTCAATTATCTTCACTTAGTTCCTCTTCAATAATTGGAAGGGTAGCATTTCTTTGTTCCCAGCTATGTATTCTTGTAGCTGATATGACAAAGTCTTTTCGACGCAATCTTCTTAATATTTTTGCCAAATGATCCCTATCCGTTACTGCGAGCAGAATATAGAGATCCACCTTGTTTCCAGCAGGGGGATCACTTTTTATACTTTCAATGTTAGTTGAGTACTCTGCGATTACTGCTGAAACTTCTGCAAGTATTCCAGCTTTATCTTCTGCAACAATTTTTATCTCAACTGAAAAGTCTCCTGACAGAGTATCTTCCCACTGTACCGGAGAACATAAGGCAGGGTCATGACGAATTGGTAAGATGTTTTTACATCTTTCTTGGTGAATAACAATACCTCTGCTTGTTGAAAAGTGTGCAATTACGTGATCTCCAGGAATAGGACGACAGCAACTTGAATAAGTTACTACCAAACCCTCCGCGCCTGTAATTTGTAAGTTAGAAAATTGAATTTCTTCATTTTCTTTCTCGTCGAGAAATTGCATGATTTGATGTGCAACAACTAGACTGGATCTTTTTCCTGAGCCAATGCTTTCAAGAAGTTCTCTCACGCTTTTATAGTTTAAGGAGGTGAGAAGCTTTTTCATTTTATTTTTTGGGACATCTCTTAGTTTTGTTTGATGAGGAAATAAAGATTGTTCTAAAAGCCGCTTTCCAAATTTTCTTGATTCTGACTCTTTGAGATTCTTTAAATTATGGCGAATAGCTGACCTTGCTCTGGACGTCCTAATGAAATCCAACCAGCTTGGGTTTGTTTGCGGAACTTTATCCGTAATAATTTCTACTGTCTGACCACTTTCTAAAGGAACGCTCAGTGGAGCAAGGTTCTTATTGATTCTACAACCGCTGCAATGCAGTCCAATATCTGAATGCAAAGCGAAGGCGAAATCTATCGGCGTTGAATCTTTAGGCAAATCGATGATATCTCCCTGAGGAGTAAAAACGTAAACTTCATTGGATACCAATCCTGTTTTGATTACTTCAACAAAATCTGAGGCATCTTCTGATCGAGCATTGATTTCCATCAAGCCATTAACCCACCTTCTCGCTCTGGCTTGAACTGGGTTATCCTTTTCTCCAGATTTATAAACCCAATGTGCCGCTATTCCAAACTCGGCTAATTCGTCCATTTCACTAGTTCTAATCTGAATTTCTACAGGTAGTCCTTCAAAAGTCATGATTCCGGTATGCAGTGATTGATAAGAATTTGATTTTGGTATGGCTATATAGTCTTTGAATCTTCCTTCGATAGGATTAAAGGCATTATGTATTACACCTAAAGCCTTATAACAATCCATAGCATTTGATGTAGTGATTTTCAGAGCATAAACATCCAAAACTTCTTTTAAAGTTTTGGACTGCCTTTTCATTTTTTTATAAATACCATAAAAATGTTTTCTTCTACTGGAAATAGCACAATCCAAGTCTTGCTCTTGCAATTTTTGACTTATGGAAGTTTCAACTTTTTTAAGAATCTTTTTTCTTCCTCTGGTGTTATTCTTTACAGCCTCCTCGATAACTCTAAACCTCAGAGGATATAAAATTTCAAAGGCCAAGTCTTCAAGTTCCCTATAAATTTGATGCATGCCTAATCTGTGAGCGATTGGTGCATAAATTTCAAGGGTTTCATTAGCTATTCTTAATTTTTTTTCTTTATTCAGGAATTTTATTGTTCTCATGTTGTGCAATCTATCTGCAAGTTTTACAACAATGACTCTTATATCTTCCGACATTGCAAGAACCATTTTTTGAAAGCTTTCAGCTTGCAAGTCTTTTTTTGAGGTTAATTCAACTTTATCCAGCTTGCTAACACCATCAACCAAGTTAGCAACTTCTTTATTAAATTCCTTCTTTAAAAAGGTCTTTGGAATACCTGAATCTTCAATAACATCATGAAGCATTGCAGCAGACAGACAGTCTTGATCCATTTTTAATTTTCCTAGTATTTCTGCAACAGCAAGAGGGTGCGATACGTAAGGATCTCCACTCACTCGAAACTGACCTGAATGAGCATTTGCGGCAAAAAAATAAGCCTTTTTTACTTGTTCAAGTTGATCTTGATCAAGATATTTTCCAAGGTTTTTGGTGAGTTTATTAAGGTTTTTTGTCTCTGTTGCCATTAGCAAAGAGAGTTTACCAAAAAAAAGTTATTCTATGCCTTCTTCGTCGTCTGAAGTTAATTGGTCAGAGAGTTCCTCTTCAAAAGCATCAAAATTGAAGCTGTCTATGTTTTCTAGAGTTACAGTTCCAGCAGCAATTTCTCGAAGAGCAATTACTGTAGGCTTATCGTCTTCTGGGTCAATGGTAGGTTCTCTTCCGTCTATAGCCAGTTGTTTAACTCGCTTTGCAGCAAGTTTCACCATTTCGTATCTATTTGGGATTTTTTTTAAACAATCTTCGACAGTAATTCTAGCCATGCATTAACCTCTTGAGGAAGATGGATTCTACTTAATTTTTATTGATTATTCTACTAATCTTTTAATCAAGTCTTTAGATGCTCTTGAATTAAAATCTATAGGCGAAATACCTTCAAAAAGAATTTGTGACAGATCTTCAAAGGCTTTATCGAAATCATCATTTAAGACTAAATAATCATACATTTCAGACTTACTGATTTCTTTTTTTGCCTCTGACAGTCTGTTTTCTATTGCTTCAGACGAATCTAGATTTCTTTTGATCAGTCTTTGCTTCAAATCGTCTAGAGACGGAGGAACTAAAAAAATTAGCTTAGCATCATCAAAAAGTTCTTTAACAGCATAAGCACCTTGCCAATCCAATTCTAAAATTAGGTTTGAGTTATTGTATTTTGTTTTTATTTCTTCCTTTGAAGTACCATAGAAATTCCCAAAGACAGTTGCGTATTCAACATATTCTTCCTTTTTAATTTTATCTTTGAAATCTTTTTCAGATAAAAAATAATAATCTTTGCCTTCTAAATCTCCTTGACGTTTTTGTCTCGAAGTGTCAGAAATGCTTTTTTCAAAGTTTGCAGATCTTGAATCTTCAAAAAGCTTATTTATCAAAGAAGTTTTGCCGCCTCCCGAAGGACTGGAAATAACAAAAAGTTTGTGGAGATTTTCAGGCATTGATAAAGTATGGAAACGTTGAAACCAATATGCAAGATTTTTTAGATAAAGCCATTGAATTAGAAGCACTTAAGTTTGGAAGTTTTAAACTGAAATCTGGCATGGAAAGCGATTATTTTTTTAATATTGCTGCTTTTTTTGATTCTGAATCGCTTTCTTTTTTAGCTGATTGCTATGTATCTAAAATATTGGACTTGAAGATAGATTTTGATTTATTTTTTGGCCCTGCATACAAAGGCATCCCTTTGGCGTCAGTTGTTGCAACAAAATATTTTGAAGCAACAAAACAAAATATTCCTTTAGCTTTTGACCGAAAGGAAGAGAAAAGTCATGGCGAAGGAGGAATCATCATGGGAAATTTGGAAGGCAAGAAAGCTTTATTGATTGATGATGTTTTAACCGCTGGAACTGCCATTAAGAACTCAAAAGAAATCATCGAAAGCAACAGAGGGACTTTTGTGGGAGCACTAGTAGCTTTGGATAGAGAAGAACCTTATGACTCGGGTAAAACTTTTCAGGAGTTTTATGCTGAGCAAGGCATTAAAATACATTCAATAGCAAAAATTTCGGAACTTAAAAAATAAAAAATGTTTAGTGGAATAGTTCAGGCTGTATCAAAGAAGGTAAAATTTGAAGAAAAGGATTACGGGTATAAGTTATCCGTCACCGTTCCTGCTAATTTCACAAAAAAATTAAAGAAGGGCGATAGCGTTGCAGTCAATGGTGTTTGTTTAACGGTAGTTGATTTCAAAAAAGACCTGATTGAATTTGATGTTGTACACGAATCAATCAAATTAACCAACATCTCTGAGAAATTTTCTTCCATACCATTTAACTTAGAGAGATCATTGAAGATCGGTGATGAAGTAGGAGGACATTTTGTCTCTGGTCACGTTCATAATATTGCTGAAATAATAAGTTTCGAGAACAAAAAAGAAAGAATTCTAAAAATTAAAATTCCTTCTAATTTGAAAGGATACATTTTCAAAAAAGGATATGTTTCTATAAATGGAATCAGCCTAACTGTCGTTAATGTGACAAATAATTTTTTTACAATTTCTATAATTCCAGAAACTATCTCTAAAACTAATTTATCTTTCCTGAAAAAAGGTGATTTTGTAAATGTTGAAGCAGACCAACAAACGATTTCTATAGTTGAGACTGTTAAAAAATTAACTTAAAGCTTTTTTTACTAATTGGCTAACAACACCAGCATCTGCTTTACCTGCGATCAAAGGTTTTAGAGACCCCATTACTTTGCCCATATCTTTCATATCTTGGGCACCAACTTCAGAGATAATTTTAGAAACTAATTCAGAAACCTCTTCATCTGACATTTGTTCAGGTAAAAATTCCTTAATGATTTCTATTTCTTGTTTTTCTTTATCAGCCAATTCTTGTCTTTTCGCTTGTTCAAATTGTGCGATTGCATCATTTCTTTGTTTAATCATCTTTTCAAGAATTGAAGTGATTTGAAGTTCATTAAGATCTGACTTTTCTTCAATTTCAATTTTTTGAATTTCCGCAAGAATCATTCTCAAAACAGTAGTTCTAAACTTGTCACCATCTTTCATAGAAATTGTGACTTGAGTTTTAATCAAGCTTTTAAGATCTTTGGACATTTAGACTCTTGCTCTCAAAGGCGGCATTTTGCCGAACTTTCTTCTTTTCGCTTGTCTTTTTACTGCTGCTGCAGCTTTTCTTTTCCTAACAGAGGTAGGTTTTTCGTAAAATTCTCTTTTTCTTATTTCGGAAATGATTCCAGCTTTATCACAAGACCTTTTAAATCTTCTGAGTCCAGAATCGAAAGATTCGTTATCTTTTAGCTTTATAATAGGCATATTTATATTAGGCTGGCAATTCTATAGAGAGTTAAGATATTTTGCAAAATAACTTTTAATTTAAATGAAAATATTAGGAATAGAGACTTCGTGCGATGAAACTGGAATTGCTTTATATGACGGTAAAGCCAACCAAATTGTATTCGAAGCTTTATACAGTCAGGCAGAAGAGCATGATTTGTATGGAGGGGTAGTTCCTGAGCTAGCCGCTAGAGATCACATTAATCGACTCTTGCCTTTATTAAAAAATAAAATGAAAGATTCAAGCATCTCGATGAAAGAGATAGAAGCAATTGCCTTTACCAATGGTCCTGGTTTAAGAGGTCCTTTAATGGTTGGAGCAGGCTTTGCAAACTCTTTATCTTATGCCCTAGATATTCCTGTAATACCAATACATCATATGGAAGCACATTTGATAATGGCAAAATATGACGCAGAAGATTTAACTTATCCTTTTATTAGTTTATTAGTCTCAGGAGGACATACTTTAATAGTCAAAGTTTCTTCACCCAACGCATATAAAGTCATTGGACAAACAAAAGATGATGCTGTGGGGGAGGCTTTTGATAAAACTGCAAAATTATTGAAATTGGGTTACCCAGGCGGTCCAGAAATTGAAAAAAGAGCTTTGTTATCTAAAGGAAAACATCATTTTTCTTTTCCACGACCCATGATTGATTCTAAGGATTTAAATTTTAGTTTTAGTGGCTTAAAAACTTCTGTACTTTATAAGGTGAAAGATTTATCTGAAAAGGAAGACCTTTCAGAGGATACAGTAAACGATATTGCTTTTGAGTTTCAAAATGCTGCAATAGATTGTCTGGTTAAAAAATCCCTAAAGGCATGCTTAATTGAACGAAGCCAATCACTTGTTTTATCCGGTGGAGTTGCTGCTAACAAATACCTTAGAGAGGAACTTGAAAAGCACAAAGGAACCATAAATCTTTATTATCCAGATCAAAAACACTGTACCGATAATGGATTGATGATCGCTTTTGCAGGTTTCCAAAAAATTAAAGAGCAAACCAAAGATTTTAGTATTGATGTTGCTCCAAGATGGAGTTTAGAAAATGTCCAATAAGATTTTTGTAAAAGATTTAGAAATTGAAGCCATAATAGGAATCTTTGATTGGGAAAGAGAGGTTAAGCAGCTCATAAAAATTTCTTACGAAGTAGAAGTTGATATCAAAAAAGCTTTTAAGTCAGACAATATAGAAGATACTTTTGACTATAAAACTACATCAAAGAAAATAATAAAATTTGTAGAAAAATCATCTTTTCAGCTTATTGAAGCTCTTGCTGAAAAAGTTTCAAAAATTATCATGCAAGACGAAAGGGTGTTAAATCTTTCTCTATCTGTATCCAAGCCTGGCGCTCTTCGTGGATCAAAAGAAGTAGGGCTTACAATTTTCCGCTCAAGATAATGCCAAAAATATATTTAAGTCTTGGCAGTAACATTAAACCAGAGGAAAATTTAAATAAAGCAAAAGAGCTTTTAAGTCAGGAGTACCAATTAGAAAAAGAATCAAAAACTTATAAAACAAAATCAGAAGGCTTTGAAGGTGAAGATTTTCTAAATCAAGTAGTCTGCCTCACAACTGAAGATTCTGCAGAAGAGGTTGTTGGTATGTTGAAAGACATCGAAAAAAAAATCGGCAGAAAAGATAGGTCAGAAAAGTTTTCCGATAGAGAAATTGATATTGATTTGTTGCTATACGGAAAATACGTAGGCAAAGCTTTAGGCAAAGACATACCTCACAAAGACATTGATCTATATAGATTTGTACTGGAGCCTTTAGCAGAAATTGCCCCTAATTTGATACATCCAAAGCATCAAGAAAAAATCTCTGAGATTTGGAAAAAGAAGTTAAATAGCTTCGCCTAGGTTTCTCGCTTTAACAAAAAGATTCTCTTCATCTTTTTTCAAAAATCTACAAGCAAAACCCAATAAAACCATTGGTACTAATAAAACCACTAAAGACTGAGCTAGGGCTTGTTTTAACCCAATTGCTTCTGCCATTGATTTATTCATCCCTTCAGCAAGAAATTGCATTGTATAAATATCACTCAACATACCTGTCAGATAAGGTCCCAAAGCTAATCCACCCATACTAAGCATTAAAATAAAAAATGCACTTGCCACCGCTCTTAACCTTGGTAAAACAAGCTCAGTTACTGTTGATGCTGCACAACCTAACCAAGCAGTTGAAGAAACATGATAGAAAAATTTCCATGCAAAAGAGACATTGGCTTCAGGTGAATACAAAAATCCTAGACCTGTAACTGCGGTACCTAGGGCAGAAGCCATTATCAAATATAGCTTTCCATTTATGTATTTTTCTCTTAGTTTATCTCCAACAAAACCACCCCCAATTACTCCTACCATGGATCCAAAAGCAGTTATCAAGCCATAGATAACACCAACCTCAGAGGCTGTCATACCGAAATTTCTTATGTAAAAGGCGGGGCCAAACGCACCTAATGCATAGGTGACGAAAGTAATAAAAGGAAAAGCTAACAGGCCAAGTAAAAGTGCCTTGCTTTTGAACATCAATTCAAAAGCAACTTTATCTCTAATTCTTAGTCCTTGAATCCAATTGCACACAATGTAAAAACCTATTCCAAAGGCAATCCATTGCAAATAATCTCCAGTTGTTTGAATCAACCAATAGGCAGCTGATAAAACAAAAATAAGCAAAGCAAAATTTCTTAATAATTCTTTTTGTGTATTTTCAGCTTGAAGCAACCCAATGGGAGTTAGTCCTACTAGTTCTCCAAAAGCTGCCTTAAGAGGATTTTCTTTTTTGGTTTCTGTTAAACCCTCACTTAAACCTCTAGGTGGTTCTTTTATCTGCCATGTTATAAGGGCCAGCAAAATTCCTGGAAGACCAACCGCCATGAAAGCTACTTGCCATCCTTTCAATCCAAAGGGGGCCTCAGATATTATTGGAAAAGCTTCATTCCAGTTATCTACTATCAGCCCTCCAATGAATATCCCTATTCCCGAACCTATGTAAAGTCCGCTTGCGTATATCGATAATACTGTTGCTCTAACTTTTGGAGAGAAGTAGTCTGACAAAAGCGAGTAAGATGCTGGTGACGCGCTAGATTCTCCAATGCCAACACCAAATCTATAAATTGATAATGATAAAAAAGACTTTGCAGTACCTGACAAAAATGTCATCAAGCTCCAAAAAGCCAAACCCAAACTTATTAAATTTTTTCTATTCCAAGTATCAGCAAGTTTACCCATTGGGATTCCAACCACTGAGTAGAAGACTGCAAAAGCAGTTCCATACAAGAAGCCAATGTCACTGTCAGAGATATTTAAGTCTGCTTTTAAATCTTCTGCGAGAATGGTTAAGATTTGTCTATCTATAAAATTAAACACATAGACTATGACAAGCAGAATTAGAGCAAATTTTGCACTACGGCCACCGACTTCTGGAATAGAAGGATTATTCATAAAACTTATTTATTAGCCTACTTTTGCAGTAGCAGAGCCAGTGATAACAGTAACACCGTCTTGATTCTTTGTTTCAATAGCAATCTCAGCGAGGGTTTCACCATCCTCTTCTTTGATATCTATGATTGTTGCAGTGCTTTCTAAAGAATCTCCAGGCCAAACTTGATTGGTAAAACGAACGCCATATTTTTTAAGCGTGCCGTCACCTACGAAGTTTGTAAGCATCTTACCCGTCATTCCCATCGACAACATTCCATGAGCAAAGACACCTGGATAACCGGCAATTTCTTTAGTGAATTTATCATCGGAATGGAGAGGGTTGTAGTCACCAGATGCTCCAGCATATTGAACAATTTGAGTTCTCTTCAAATCTTCTACGATCTTTTCAGAATAAGTATCTCCAACTTTAATTTCATTTTTCTTCAACATATCCTTCTCCTAATTTTCTACAGGTTTTTCTGTAACCACGCCAACAGAAGTTGCAGTAATGATGAGCTCACCATCTTGATTTCTGTATTCGGTTACACTTTCACTAAATTTTAATTTTCCGGCTCTTTTGCTTTCTTTTTCCCAAGATTTTCCTGGTTTAACTTCAGCAGTAATAACATCGCCCACTTTCAAAGGTTGATGGTATTCATAATGTTGTTCGGCATGAAGGCCCATTGCTGCTCCTCCACCCCCAGAGCCAGAACCCGATGATTTCATTCCAGTAGCTTCTTTACCAGATCCAAACCAATTATCACCACCAATTTTTGGTCTTAAAAAATAATCAGGATCAAATTGCGCACTAGATTGAATAAAAGTAGGAGGTGCAATAACGTTTTCATCTTTTTCTTCATAATATTTAGGATTTGCATCTCCAATTGATCTCGCAAACATCATGATGTGACTTTTTTCGACTGGCATTTTTATTTTTGACATTTTTACCTCACTCGTTAATTAATTTCCAAGCTTCATCAGCCATCATAACGGCATTTTCGCCAAAAGAGTCAGCATTTTTACCTGCTGCAGTTCCGTCTCTGACTCTGCCCATAATTCCTTGACTGATTGCTGCTAACTTAAATAAATTAAAACCCATGTACAAATTCCACTCCGGTTTGATTTGATAACCAGTTTTCTCTTCATACATTTCCAAATATTCCATTTCAGTAGGAATACCCAAATCTTTGCATTGTTTTTCATCCGATAAAACGGGGTTTAACTTATATTGAATACAGTGATAACTAAAATCTGCGGCAGGATCTCCTAGCGTAGAAAGCTCCCAATCCAGTATTGCGCAAATTTTAAAAGTTTTTAAGTCAATCATGACGTTGCTTAAACTAAAGTCACCATGAACAAGTTTTGTTGCTTTTTCAGCAGGGAGGTTTTTTGGCAACCACTCCATAAGATTGTTCATAGATTTTATTTCTCTCGTTTCCGATGCAACATATTGTTTGGACCATCTTGCAACTTGTCGACCAACATAATTTCCAGGTTTTCCAAAAGTTTCTAGCCCGATGCTTTCATGATCAACACTGTGTAACATCGCAATCGTTTCGTTCATAGAATGATAGATCTTTTGTCTTTCTTCATTGGATGCTTGAGGGATATGAGGTTCCCACATTACTTCCCCGTCTACAAAACTCATCAAGAAGAATTCTGTTCCAATGACTGATTCGTCTTCGCAATGTATATAGGCTTTTGGAACCGGAACATCTGTTTTATTCAAGGCAGCAATTACTTTGTATTCTCTATCAACTGCATGCGCGGATTTCAAAAGCTTCCCTGGAGGCTTTCTTCTTAAGACATAAGATTCTCTTTGAGTTTTTAAAAGGTAAGTAGGGTTGGATTGCCCTCCAACGAATTCTTCAATTGATTTTATATCTCCAAAGTTTTCTAATTTGTCATTGAGAAATTCTTGAAGCTTGTTTTGATCAATCTCATGTCTTTCTGATACGTTTTTTGTACCTGAATATTCCCCTTTGAACTTACTATTCATACTTTTCTCAAGAAAAGTAAATATACATCAATTTAAAGATCTGCCGCCATCAATTTTTAAAATCTGACCGGTCACGTAGGAAAATTTAGTCAACCCAAGCACTGCCTCAGAAATATCTCTTTCTGTTCCAATTCTGTTTAAAGGAATTTCATTTAGCAGGTCTTGTTCTTCAGATGAGCCATCTGAAGGTAACAATATTGCGCCGGGAGCAACGGCATTTACTCTTACTTCGGGAGCAAACTCACGTGCAAGAGTTTTGGTTAAATTTTCAAGTCCTGCTTTTGCCATAGAGTAAATAACGTAGTTTTTCATTCCTCTATTAACCATTGCATCAGATATATTAATTATTAATCCTTTAGATTCTGAAAGCATTTTTTTACAGTGCCTTGATAACAAGAACGGCCCTCGTAAATTAGAGTTAATAAGATCATCCCAGTCAGAGTCATTATGATTTTCTACATCTGTTTTAAAAAAAGATGAGGCATTATTTACCAAAAGATCCAGAGAATTAGAATTATTATTTATCTTACTTGTCAGCTCTTTCACTTGTTCAAAATCATTAAGATCTAAGCTAAAAATCTCACAACTACCTTTTCTTAATTTGTTTAGTTCGGATTTAAGGTCTTTTGCTTCATTTTCTGATTTGTTGTAATGACAAATGATGTTGTAACCGTTTTCATGCAGTTTTTTACATATATCTTTACCAATTCTTATTGCTCCTCCAGTAATTAAGGCAGTTTTATAAATCATTTTTTTTATCCTGAATTGCTTTTAATCTCTTATTAAATATTTTTTCTTTAATTTCTTCTGCTCTAAGACCGGATGTTTTTACTTTAACTTTTTTAAGTTCTTTCAAGAAAGATTTCCAATTTTTACTTCTTTTTGAAGAAATTATTTTTAACTTTTGAAGTAAGTCTAATGAATCTAATAAATATGATTCATTCCTAAAAAAATTCATTTTGTTAAGGCTGGTTAAAAGTTTTTTTTCATTAATATTTTTCTTTTTAATAATTTGAAATAGTTCATTAAGTGTTTTTCTAAAATTTGTAATTTTATTTGGAACCCTAATCTTTCTTTCAAGAATTTCAGCGTGATTTGAATTTAGATTAATTATTGCCCATTTTTCAATAATCATATTTGTTTCATTATCCATTTTTTTAAGAAACTTTAGATTTTTAGAGTAGGTCTTTTCAATTCCATCAAAGTATTTGAGAGCTCCAACTTTTTTTAGAGTTGCAAAATATTTACTAGAATTTTTATAACTAAGAGCCTTTTGCGTTTCATCCCAAATTCTTTCTCCAGAAAGAAAATTTATCTCATTGTTTAAAGACATTTTTTTTAAAACATTTAAAGAATCTCTGGAAATTGAGAAATTAAAATCAGCTAGTTTTGATTTAAATCTTGCAACTCTAAAAAGCCTCAAGGGATCTTCGGAAAAAGCTTTGGAAACTATTCTAATTCTTCTGTCTTTAAGGTCTTTAATTCCTCCAAAAGGGTCATATAATTTTCCAGACTCATCCTTAGCAATAGCATTTATAGTAATGTCTCTTCTTTTTAAATCTTCATTGAGTGAAACGTTAGATTTTGTATTAAAAGAAAAATTTTTATGACCTTTTCCGATTTTTATTTCTTTTCTAGCTAAAGCATATTCTTCTTTTGTTTCGGGATGCAAATAAACCGGAAAGTTTTTTCCGACTTGTTTAAAGCCTTGTTTTAACATTTCCTTATGAGATGAATTTACAACAACCCAGTCCTTTTCATTGAAAGGAATCCCCAATAACTCGTCTCTTATTGCTCCACCGACTAAGAAAACTTTCATTTTTGTTTACTTTTAATTACAAATTTTTTTTGATCTTCCAATCTTAAAAATGTTAATTCTTTTCCCCAACAACATCCAGTATCTAAGGCTATGATATTAGATATATCTGTCTTGCCCTGAAGAGCTGCCCAATGGCCAAAGACCAAAAGATCAACATCATTCATTATTTTATTTTCTTTTTTAAACCATGCGACTAAATTAGAAGGAATGTTTTTTTTTCTGCCTTTGAATGAAAAATTTGGCAATCCATTTTTATTTACAACTCTAACTCTTGTAAAAAAATTTACTAAACCACTAAAAGAGTCAACTGAATGGAAATTTTTTTTATCTTCAAAAATTTTTTTTAAATTTTTTTTTGGATCATTTATTAATTTCAACTCGCAAAGTTTAGAAAAAGTTTCAGCCTTTTTAAGCGACATATTTCTTGGAATTCCTGCGTGAACCATGGCAACTTGAATAGCTTTTCTTTTAGTTAAAATTTTTTTTGAGAATACAAAAGGCTGTTGCAAGAGAAATCTAGCCATTTTTGAACTTTTTTTATGGAACATTTGAGATTGAAAAGTATCTTCATCACTAAGACTTCTATTGTTAAAGAAACAATTTAGATAATGTAAGTCATGATTACCTAAGACTATGTGAACTGAATCTTTAATTTTGAAGACATATTCTAAAACTTTAAAAGAGTCTGGACCCCTATTGATTAGATCACCTGTAATCCACAAAAAATCTTTTGAACTTTTAAATTTTATTAGCTCTAAACCTTCTTTGAACTCTTCAAAACAACCTTGAATATCACCAACTGCGTAATTAGCCATCATCCTTCACCAATGCAGATATTTGAAGAAACTCATTTAAAGATAGTTCGTCTGGACGAAGATTTAAATTCAGATTTAATTTCTTGATACTTTCTTTATGAAGGATATCTTCAAGAGAATTGGAAATTTTTTTTCTCTTTTTATTAAACAAAGCCCGCGTAACTTTCTTTAAATTATGCAACTCTTTTTGATTCACTTTTTTTTTCTTTGGGTAAAATCTTACAAACAAGCTATCTACTTTGGGTTCGGGATTAAAAAATTCCTTTGAAACTTCTTTTAAAATTGTGACCTCATATAAATAATTGCAAATGACACTTAACCTTCCATAGGATGAAGTCTTTTCGTTTCCAGCACATCTTAATGCAAACTCTTTTTGAAGCATGAAATGCATGTCGAGTATTTTTTCATAATGCTTTTCGCACCAATCTAAGATTGGACTTGATATGTTGTAGGGAATATTTCCAATAACTCGAAACTCTTTTGAGGCATAAATTTCTGAGGGGTTTAGTTTCAAGATATCTCCACCAATAAAAGCATTTATATTTTTCGGAAATTTCTTTTTCAAAAAGATTAATAAATCCTTATCTAATTCTATTCCAAAATAGGAGTCACAAATATTTACGAGGATTTTTGTTAAGTCTCCCTTTCCCGGACCAATTTCTAAAACTCTATCGTTAGAAGCAACATTGATAAGATTAACTAAATCTTCTAATAGTTTTTTGTCTGTTAAAAAGTTTTGCCCAAATCTCTTTTTTGCTTGCATTTTAAAGCAGAGAAAAAGATGTCTTTAAAGCTTCGTCCATGCTAGAAAAATCAGCTTTATTTTTTCCTGCTATTTCATAAGCTGTTCCATGATCTACCGAAATTCTTATAAAAGGTAATCCCATAGTTACATTTAGCGTATTGCCAAAACCCATTGATTTAATTACGGGTAATCCCTGATCATGATACATGGCAAGAAAAACATCGTACTTATTTATATTTTCTTCAATAAATGCCGTATCTGCAGATATTGGGCCAAAAACATTTTTAGGGGAGGAATTCACGAAAGGTTTCAATATTTCCTCTTCTTCATGACCAATATAACCTCCTTCGCCGGCATGTGGATTAAGTCCCAAAAGACAGATAGACGGATTTTTAATTTTCCAAGTATTTTCAAACTCATCAGAAATAATAGAAATGGTATTTTCCAGATTTTTTTTTGAAATTTTGGATGGTACTTCAGAGAGAGGAATGTGAGTAGTAAGAAGAGCAATCTTTAATTTTTTGTTCATTAAAAGCATTACTACTTTTTTAACATTAGCAATATCTGCTAGAAACTCCGTATGACCTGAGAATTCAAATCCAGATTGATTAATCAATTCTTTATTTACCGGCCCAGTAATAAGACCTTTAAACTCATTTTTGAGACAACCTAGAGCACCGTGAGAAAGAATATCAATAATATAGTTTGCATTGCCTACATCTGGATTGCCTATCGAAACATTATTCTTTAAAGGAAAATGTTTGAAAATAACGCCTTCTTCATCAGAATCCTCTTCGATCAAATTAAGATCAAGATTGTTTTGGCTAATGAGGTTTTGATATAAATTTTTATCTCCAGCCAGGATAAAGTTGTTTTGTATCTTTTTATTTTTTGATAAGGCTTTAAGAGTTACTTCGGGGCCAATGCCAGCAGGATCACCCGGCGAAATAAAAAATTTGGTCATGAAGAAATTTTTATGTCTACAAAAGCTTCAGATCTAATTTCTTCAAGGGTATTTTGCAGTTGTTCTCTATATTTTCTTTGAAAAAGAATACCAAAAGCCTTATCTTTCAAACGTTCATCTGAAATATTTTTTTCTCTTCTATCCAAGACTTTCAAAAAATGCCAACCGAAAGCACTCTTAAATGGCTTACTTACCTCACCAATTTTTGTCTCCATCATTACCTTTTCAAAAGTCTTATCATAAATCCCCTCAGGAGCCCAATCGAGTTTTCCACCATCTAGCTTTGAGCCGGGATCGTCAGAATATACTCTCGCCAAGATGCTCATTTCTTCCCCTTTGCTTTGTCTTTCATGCAATTCATTTATTAGATCTTTTGATTGTTTTTCACTTCTAATTTCAGATTCTTCTATCAGAATATGTTGAACAAGTGTTTGAGATTCAATCTGAATAGTTTCGCCCCTTATATCTTCTAATTGAAGAAGGTGAAGTCCGGCTCCACTTTTTATTGGCCCGTAAACTTCCATTTTTTTCATTTTGTTTAAATGATCTACAAATAAAGTAGGAATGTTTGACTTTGTTCTCCAGTCTAAATTCCCATTGTCCCCATTGTTGAATAAACTTGAATATTTTTTTGTCGCTTCAGAAAAAGATAGTCCGTTATTTATCTCTTTAATGACTTCCAAAGCTTTGCTTTGATTCTCTTCATCACTGTCATTTTTTAATAAAATTTGATTAATCTTATATTCAATGGATATCAAGTTTTGACCTTCAGCAGAGTCAATGTAATTTAACAATTCCTGATCTGAAACAATAATTTTTGGCCTTACTAAACCTGACTGAACTCTCCTGATAATCATTTCTTTCTTCAACGACTCTCTAAAGTCTTTGAATGAGTTATTTTCACCTTCAATTTTCTTTTTCAATTCCTGCAGACTAAGACCGTCCTCTTCAGCATATCTTACTAAGGACTCATTAAGTTCTTGATCACTTATTCTGATTCCAAATTTCTCACCTTTTTGCAAAAGTATTTCATCCATAATCAATCTTTCGGTAACTCTCGAAAAAAGAATTTCCCTAGGAGGAAGCCTTTCACCACTTTCTTCAAAATTCTTTACTGTATTTTCTAAAGCTTCATTCAATTCAGATTCCATAATTATTCCTTCATCGACAATAATCGCAATTCGATCTATAAAGCTTATTTCCGAAATTAATGTGTTTGCGAAAATGAGGAATATTAACGTTCTTAAAATCATAGTGTTCTTCTTTTTAAATAACTCTCTTTTGGCCTTCCAAGAGATCCTAGCCCCTTGAGTTCAAAATAAATTCTCAAACGGTCCTTATGATAATCTTTAAATATATCTTTTTCCAAAATACTTATCCAATCTAGCTCCAAAGATTTCATATAGGCAATGCCAACAATAAACCCATCATTTTCATAATCAATTGAAAATACATTAGTGATATTTTTTTTCGTTTCAATATCGTTGATGAATTTAAATCCACCACTCCAATTTTTTGAGAAATTTAATGAAGCAACGAATTCTAAGGAGTTAATTTCTTTCTTACTGAGTGCATTTTGATCAAAATCAAAAATTTGAATATTTTTTATGAGACTATGCTTCAAAGAAAGTCTGTAATCATCAGAATTAAAATTTAGAGTATTTTTATAGGAGCTAAAGTTATTTTCACTATCAACAGAAATTCTTGAAATGTAATTTATTTTTCCATTCTTTCTATAATCTATTTCCAAAGAAAATGGGTCCGGAAAATCTATCTTTAAATTCTTATAAAATAAACTTTTTGTACCTATTGTGTAGAGCTTTTCAAGCTTTATGTTTAATTTACTTTTATTAGTATCAAAAACTGAAAATTTAGATCCAACATTTATATCTTTTTGATAGCTCATGAATACATCCCCAAATGTTTGACCTTCATTTATAGAAGATAGCTTCAAACCAGAGTCAACCTTGACTTCGTTAATAATTTTTTTTTGATCAGATAAAGCTAAATTTAAAAAAGGCTCAATATAAACTTTGGAAGTTTTATTTTTTTTAAAAAACTTCAGAGATTGATCCAAATATAAAATAGGAAGAAATTCACTAAAATTTTGATTGTCGTAATCTTTGTAAGAATAATTTAAAGCAAGAGAAGTTCTCAAGAAATAATTATTTTTGGTAAAAGCATGTGAAAACTCAGGTTTTAAGTTGATTCGCATAAGGCTTTGTTTATTAGCGTTTCTAAAGGCACCGCCTTTGCTGAAAAAAGCAAAATCCATATTAAGGTTGAAATTAAATTTGTTTTTATTTAAAAAATAATTCAGCTCTAACCCGGGAAGCCTTTGAAATTGGTTTTTTGCAAGTGGATTAGTAAGTTTGAAAGAGTTGAAATCCGTTTTTATTTTCAAATTCTTACTAAAAAAATTTAAATCAATTTTTTGAGGTAATATGTAAGTTCTCGATAAGCCGCTGAGAAAACTTCCCAAGTCTGATAGATAAAACGGATCTCCTGAAGAAGAAATATCAAAATTTAAAAATATAGAGTCTTTAAATTTTTGCTCATGAAAAAAGTTATACGACCACCTAAAATCATCTCTTTCAAGAATGTTGAATGAAGATTCATCATCTTTTAAAAAAGAAGAATTGAAATATCCCTCATAGCCTTGACCTAAGTATCTAAGTTGGTTTGTTAATCCATATCCTCTTTGAGTCATCAATCTCGGCTCAACAGTAAGGTCAAGATTTTCTTTAAGGTTGAGATAAACCGGAATTTTTACATCAAGACCCGATCTTTCATTTATGGAGATTTCTGGAAGAAGAATGCCACTTTTTCTTTTTGCGCTTATAGGAAAATTTGCATTATTCAAATACGCTAGAGTCCTACCTTGCACTTTGAGCTTACTTTTTTTTGCTGCAAGGGTATTGTTACTGTTTAGGAATTTCAATTCTTCCGACTCAACCCACCAAATTTTATCTTCACAAGGACAGGTTGAAAATTCAACATTCCTCATTATTGTTTCATTTTCAGAAATGCTTACAAAATTAGTTTGTCCATAAAGAAAGTCATCTAAGGAAGAAAAACTAATTTTTTCGCTGGAAAATACTTTATTTTTATTATCTAAACTTACTTGATCGGCTTTAAATAAAAGATTTTCTATTTTTAGAGATACATTACCTTCAAGTAACAGAAGTTCATTTTCAGTGTCAAAAGAAGTCTTGTCAGCCTCAAATTCAATATTAGAAGCAAATATGCTTCCAAAATAAAAAGCAGTGAAAAAAAGAAAATTAAATATCTTATTCAAGAATGCTATTTTACCTTTAAAAGTATTTAATATTAGAGATATACAGAATTTTAATTCTGTTTAAAATAATTCTTTTAAAAAGGAACTTTTATGAGCAAATTAACAAACAAAACTTTATTCGTTTCAGGAGCCTCTAGAGGAATTGGACTAGCAATTGCTAAAAAAGCTGCTGAAGATGGAGCAAATGTGATTTTAGCTGCTAAAACAGCTGAACCGCACCCAAAACTTCCAGGAACAATTTATACAGCCGCTGAAGAAATTGAAGAAGCTGGAGGAAAGGCTTTTCCTGTTCTATGTGATGTCAGGTTTGAAGATCAATTGGAGGAAGCTGTGAACAAGGGAGCTGATCATTTTGGAGGGATTGATATATGTGTGAATAATGCTAGTGCTATTCAATTGACTAATACCCTCCAAACCGACATGAAAAGATATGATTTAATGAACCAAATAAATACAAGGGGAACTTTTTTAACTTCAAAGAAGTGTCTACCTTTTTTGCTAAAAGCTGAAAATCCACATATTTTAAATTTATCTCCACCTTTGGATATGAATCCCAAGTGGTTTGCAAATAGTGTGGCTTACTCGATTGCTAAATTTGGGATGAGTCTTTGTGTATTGGGAATGGCAGAAGAATTTAAAGAACAAGGTGTTGCAGTAAATGCTTTGTGGCCCAGAACCGCTATTGCAACCGCAGCAGTAAAAAACATACTTGGCGGAGACGAAACTGTTAAAGTCTCTCGAACTCCAGAAATTATGGCAGATGCTGCCTATGTAATCCTCACAAAAGACTCTAAAGAGTTCACGGGTAACTTTTGTATAGATGATAATTTGTTAGCCGATAATGGAGTGAAAGACTTTTCAAAATATGCGGAAGTGCCTTTTGCTCAGTTAGCGCCAGATTTTTTTGTGCCAGATGACATTCCTCCCCCTCAGGCAGCGATAGACTCCTGAAGCTTTGATTCAGTCAGGCGATATTTCTGCTGAATCCCTGAATTGGATATCAGAGAGTATTGGTGTGTCAAATGAAGAGATTCTCTCTAAAGGCCAAAAACTTCGAATAGAGTCCAGTCAAAGGACATTTTTTCGAATTCCTTTCAAAGATAAAAGCTCGATATTAATGGTGGTTCCTGAGGGAATAGATGAAAGTATTGAGTCTTTTTACACAAAAGCAGAAATTTTTAAAAAGGCAAATGTTAATGTGCCAGTCATTTATTTTAAAAATGACTCGCTTGGAAATTTGATCGTTGAAGATTTTGGCGATGACGTTTTGCAATTTTACTTGAATGAGAAAAATTCAAACAAATTAATCAAATTAGCTATAGAACAAATTCATAAAATTGAAGTAATAAAGCCAGACGAAAGGATATTTTCTGATTTTGAAAAAATTACAGAAAATAATTTATACCTATTTAAAAGATTCTTTTTAGAAGAGTTTTTAGAAGTAACTGAGCTAGAAAACTTAAAAGAAGAAATTGACGAATTTTATTCGATAATCATCTCTGAGCTTAAAGATAATCCAAAGGTCATAAATCATTATGACTTTGAATCAAGAAATCTAATTTCATTGTCAGAAAAAAAAATTGGTGTAATTGATTTTCAAGATGCATTGATAGGACCTTTGGGTATAGATTTAGCTTCCATCTTCAAAGATCTCTACAAGAAGTGGACAAAAGAAGAAATATTAGAATGGCTTGATTTTTATGTTGAAAATTCTCAAATTGTTAAAACTGCCTCACTTAAAACTGCAGAAGTAAAAAGAATGGTTGATATTGCTAGTCTTCAAAGACAGACAAGGATTTTAGGTAAATTATCTCAAGTATTTTTAGAATTAAAAAGGTCAGCGAGATTGAAAGATTTTAAGACCATTCTTAAATATTTAATGACTACTTCTTTAGAATACGATGAGACAAAACGATATAGTGATTTCTTTAAAAATTTAATACCTATTTTGGAGCAAAGGTTAAAAACACTATGAAAATTTTTATTCTGGCAGCTGGTTTTGGAAAAAGGCTAAGACCTTTTACAAAAAAATTACCTAAGCCATTAATAAAAATTAAAAAAAAGCCTCTTATTCATTGGAACCTTTTAAAGATCAGAAAGGCAGGTTTCAAAAATATAGTCATAAACACTCACTATCTATCAAATAAAATTATTAGATCGGTGGGTTCAGGGAAAAAATATGGTTTAAAAATCACTTATTCTCATGAGGAAGAAATTAAAGGTACTGGCGGGGCTTTAGTAACAGCTAAAAAGATTATTCAAAAAGAACCTTTTTTGTTAATCAGCGGAGATCTTTGGAGTGATTATCCTATTGAAAAATTTTTAGATTTTAAATTGAAAAAAGCGGCTCATTTAATTTTCGTCAGAGAAAAAAAATCAAAAGATGCATATCTTGAAGCTGGCATCGTAAAAAATTCAAAAACAAAAAATAATTTAACTTATGCAGGCATTGCTGTAATAAATCCAAAAATTTTTAAAGGTTTAAAAGAGGATTATTATGATTTGTGGACTGATTTACTTCAAAAATATGTAAAACAAAATGAAGTTACAGGAGAGATTTATTCAGGCGATTTAATAAATTTAAACTCAAAAAAAGAGTTGAACTTGTTAGACGGGTTAGTAGTCGAATAGTAAACTTCTGTTTATGGCCAAACAAAAGAATGTAATCGCTCCATCAATTTTATCTGCAGACTTTTCGCAGTTAGGCAAAGAAGTTGATGCTGTATTATCGGCTGGTGCTGATTGGGTTCACTTTGATGTAATGGATAATCACTATGTACCCAATCTTACAATTGGTCCTATGGTATGTAAGTCGTTAATTGATTATGGAATAAAAGCCCCAATTGATGTGCATTTGATGGTTAAGCCAGTAGAAAGACTGATTGATGATTTTGCTGAAGCAGGCGCATCTGTTATAAGTTTTCATCCAGAAGCAACTGAACATATTCACAAATGTGTTCAAACGATAAAAAATTATGATTTAAAAGCTGGTATGGTTCTTAATCCAGCTACACCTTTAAGCACAATAAATTCAATTCTGCCTGAATTAGATTTGGTTTTACTAATGAGTGTTAACCCCGGTTTTGGAGGGCAAAAGTTCATAGATTCAACAATACCTAAAATTAAAAAGCTAAGAAAGAAAATAGATTCACTAGATAAAGAAATTAGGTTAGAAGTAGATGGAGGCATTTCAAAAGAAAATATTTCGGAGGTTTCCAAGGCAGGTGCCGATACTTTTGTTGCAGGCTCTGCTATTTTTAATACAAAAGATTACCAAGACACAATCTCAAATTTAAAATCTCTAATTGATTAAATTACTTTTTCTCCTTTTACTGGCTCCAGTTTTAGCTAGTTCTGATAAACAATGCAGTTCAATTTCTATTGAGAAAGTAAATTTATGCGTAGAATTGGCTATTTCTCAGAGAGAAAAATCAAAAGGTCTCATGTATAGAAAAGATTTATCAAATTCAGATGGAATGCTGTTCGTTTGGAAAAATGCAGGTAAGAGATGCATGTGGATGAAAAATACTTATATTCCCTTAGATCTTGGTTTCTTTAGAGAAGATATGACTTTGATTGAAGTAAAGGAATTATCTCCAAGATCGCTTAATTCTGTTTGCTCATCTGAACCTGCTAAATATGCTTTAGAACTATCCAAAGGCTGGTTTTCTTCACATAATGTTAAGGATAATTCAAAACTAATCCTAAATTAAATGAAAGAAAAGGAATTCTACAGTCAAAAAGGTACATATAAACGTGTACCTTTATCAAAGAAAATTAAGGCTGAAAAGCTTATACCTATTGATATTTTTGATAAATTTAAGTCAAAAGGCTCTTATTTTCTAGAATCTGCAGAAGTTGACATGAAATGGGGTAGATATTCGATTATTGGATTACCCTCTGAATCTTCAATTAAAGTTAAGAATTCTGAAATTTTTCTAAATTTAAATGGTGTTGAAGAAAAAATTTCGTCATCTGATCCCTTAAAATTTATCGAAAATTATTTAGAAGAAAATTTTTACCCTGATACAGGAGATTTGCCAATTTTTTCAGGAGGATTAGTTGGTTTTTTTGGCTACGAATCCATTAGGTTAATAGAAACTAAACTTCAAAATACTTCAAAAAATGAAGCTCATGAAATAGAAGATATAAATTTACTTATATCTGACAAAGTGATGATTTTTGATAACCTAGAAAAAACTTTAGAAGTTGTTTTTTATTCAAATCCAAATATTGAAAATTCATACTCAGAAACATTTAGCGAGATTGATAAGTTGATTGAAAGACTAGAATCTCAAGATGATAGTAAAACTGAAGAAGTTACATCCAAAAATGAAATAACTTTCAAATCAAATATGAATTTCGAACAATACACAAAGTGTATTGAAAAAATAAAGGACTATATAATTGAGGGAGACGTAATGCAGGTCGTCTTTGCTCAAGAAAGATCAGCAGATTTTGATCTTCCTCCTTTTGAACTCTACAAATCTCTCAGAAAATTAAATCCTTCTCCTTACATGTTTTTCTTGGATTTTGGAGATTACCAATTAGTTGGATCATCTCCAGAAATTTTAGTAAGACTTGAGCATGGCGATATTACCGTCAGACCAATTGCTGGAACCAAACCTAGAGGAAAAAATGAAAAAGAAGACCAACAACTTGAGGACGAACTCAAAAATGATCCTAAAGAATTGGCGGAACATTTAATGCTAATAGATTTAGGTCGCAACGATATCGGAAGAGTTGCAGAAATTGGGTCAGTAAATACTAATGAAAAAATGATTATTGAAAGATACTCTCATGTAATGCATTTGGTCTCCAATGTAGTCGGAAAGGTTAGGGACAATATTTCTCCGATAGACGCACTAAGAGCAACTTTCCCGGCAGGAACTCTAACAGGTGCCCCCAAAGTAAGGGCTATGGAAATTATTGATGAACTAGAAGTTTCAAGAAGAAGAATATATGGCGGTGCAGTAGGGTACATATCTTGGTCAGGTAATATGGATACTGCTATTGTCATCAGAAGTGCTGTCATCAAAGATAAAAAAATATATGTTGGAGCAGGTGGAGGCATAGTTGCCGATTCTGTCGCTGAGAAGGAATGGGAAGAAGTAAACAATAAATCAATGGCAATAGTCAAAGCAATTAACAATATAGGTTCTTGAATGTTATTGATGATCGACAATTACGACTCTTTTACTTATAACCTTGTTCAGTATTTTGGAGAGTTAGGGCAAGAGGTTAAAACTTTCAGAAACGACCAAATAACGATAGAAGAAATAAAGAAATTGGATCCTAAATATATTGTAATTTCTCCAGGACCTTGTACCCCAAAAGAGTCTGGGATATCGATGCAAGTTATTGATTCTTTTAAGGAAAATAAGCCTATTTTAGGCGTATGTTTGGGACATCAAGCCATTGGCGCAGTCTTTGGTGCAAATATCATAAAAGCTAAAGAACTTATGCATGGCAAAACCTCTGAAATACAGCACGATGGCAATTTCTTATTTGAAGGCATGCCTGATAATTTCACTGCAACCAGATATCACTCTTTAGTCATTGAGGAAAAAACCCTTTCAGAAGATTTTATTATTAACGCGAGAACTGTTGATGGTTCTATCATGGGAATTCAACATTGCAAATTGAATGTGAGTGGAGTTCAGTTTCATCCAGAATCAATCATGACCGAAGATGGGAAAAAACTTCTTTCTAATTTTTTAAATACAATATGAATTCAACTGAAATCATATCTAAAGTTTCCTCAAAAAATCTTTCTCAGGAAGAAACTGCATACGTCATGCAAGAAATTTTTGTTGGAAAGATTTCAGAACAAGATATTGAAAACTTTCTTCTTAGTCTTTCTGGAAAAGGAGAAACATCAGATGAATTAACTGGAGCTGTCCTAGCAATGAGAGCTGCGTCTTTAAAAGTTGATTTGAAAGAGAAAGATAATCTTGTTGACTGTTGTGGAACAGGAGGACTTGGAAAAAGTATGATGAACGTATCTACAACTGCAGGTTTGGTATCAGCAGCAGCAAAAATAAAAATTGCAAAACACGGTAACAGGACAGCAACTGGTAAAAGTGGCAGTGCTGACGTTTTAGAAGCAGCTGATGTAAATTTGAGTCTTAGTCCAAATCAAGTTGCTAAATGTATTGAGGAAATTGGAATTGGATTTATGTTCGCTCAAAATTTTCATCCAGGAATGAAATTTGTCATGCCAGTAAGAAAACGAATTGCTGATAAGACTATTTTTAATTTGCTTGGACCACTTACCAATCCTGCAGGTGCAAAAAGACAATGTATTGGGGTTTATGATCCTAAATGGGTTTTGCCTGTTGCAGAAACTCTAAAAAATCTTGGAACAATTAAAGCGATGGTTTTTCATTCAAAAGATGGTCTTGATGAAATTAGTTCAGTAGACAAAACATTTGTGGCGGAATTGGAAAATAATAAAATTAAAGAGTATGAAATTGATCCAAAAGATTTTGATATTCATCATGATGATTTAAATGATCTTCAAATAGACTCTCCATCACAAAGTCTAGAACTCATAAAAACAACTCTCCAAAATAAAGGCTTTAAATCTGGCGAAGATATAACAAGTTTAAACTCCGCTGCTGTAATTTATGTTTCTGACTTAGTAACTAGCTTTGAAAAAGCATTTGAGATTGCAATTGACATAATAAAGTCTGGATCAGGCTTTGATAAGCTTAAGGAATTAGCTACTTTTTCTAATAATTTTAATGAATCAGCTTAATAAAATAATAGAAACTACTAAAGAAACAGTCAAAAAGTCTAGTTCTTATAGGCCGATTTCTTCGTTAGAGGAAGACTTTGAAAAATATGAGAAAAGAGGCTTTATTGAAGCAATTTCGACGAAGGTTTTTAAGGAAGAAACAGCTATTATTGCTGAAATTAAAAAGGCATCGCCCAGCAAAGGCCTTATAAGGCAAGACTTTGAGCCGAAAAAGATTGCAGAAGATTATGAAACAAATGGCGCAACTTCTTTAAGTATCCTCACAGACGAACCATTTTTTCAAGGAAAATTGGAGTACCTGGACATGGTAAGGAACACCTGTGCATTACCAATTTTAAGAAAAGATTTCATGATTGATCCTTATCAAATATATGAGACAAAGGCTTCAGGAGGAGACTGTATACTTTTGATAGTTGCTGCTCTTGATTTAGTACAATTGAAGGACTTTTCTCAGTTAGCAGAAGAGTTAAATCTGGATGTTTTGATCGAAGTTCACTCAGAAGATGAATTGAATATAGCTTTGTCTGTCGGTCCAAGATTATTAGGTATTAATAATAGAGATCTCACAACCTTTGAGGTCGATAAAAATTTAGCGATAGAATTAGCTAAGCAAATATCTAAAGATGTGATTGTGGTTTCTGAAAGCGGTATTAGTTCAAGAGAAGATATTTTATCTTCTAAGGAGCAAGGCATTCATTCCTTCCTCATTGGCGAAAGTTTCATGCGAAAGCCAAGTCCAGGCAAAGCACTTCGAGAAATACTTGTTTAAAATTTACTGATTTCTTTTTCCAATATCTTTTCTATAAAAAGCGCCACTCCAACTAATTTCAGAAGTAGCTTCATAAGCTTTTTCAAAAGCAGTATCTAAATCATTTCCTAATCCAGTAACACAAAGAACCCGACCGCCATTTGAAAGAATCTCTTCTCCTTCTTTCTTTGTTCCACAATGAAATACCTTTGTAGTTTCATTCTCTTCTCTTATACCCAAGATTGGAAAACCAGTTTCATATTTTCCAGGATAGCCTTTTGAAGCCATTACAACACCTAATGCAAATCTTTCATCCCACTCGATTTGTTCTCCCCTTAATTCTTGTTTTGCAGCCTTTAAACATAAGCTGAGAAAATCGCTCTTCATTCTCATTAATATCGGTTGAGTTTCTGGATCCCCAAACCTACAGTTGTATTCCAAGACTTTAATTTCTTGGTCATCGATCATCAAACCAGCATACAAAAAACCCTTATATTCTATGTTTCTTCGTTTTAATTCAGCCAGGGTTGGATAAATTATTTCTTGCATAATCTCTTCATTCAGTTCATTAGTAATTAAGGGAGTAGGGGAATATGCTCCCATCCCACCTGTATTAGGCCCTTTGTCACCATCATCTCTTTGTTTATGATCTTGAGAACTTGCCAAAGGAATTACATTTTCACCATCACACAAAACTATGAAACTAGCTTCTTCGCCTTTAAGGAATTCTTCAATAACTAGATTATCTCCTGCGGAACCAAGTTTTTGATCTACCATTAGAGAGTTCAAAGCTTCTAAGGCTTCTTCTCTAGTAAAAGCAACGATTACACCTTTCCCGCCTGCAAGGCCGTCTGCTTTAAGGACAATTGGGATATCGCATGTTTCTAAATATTCTCTAGCAGGTTCAGGATCTGAAAATACTTCATAAGTTGCAGTAGGAATATTTCCTTTCCTTAAAACATCTTTCATGAAAATCTTTGAGCCTTCCATTTGCGCAGCAAGTTTATTGGGACCTAAACAAAGCAAATTATTTTTTTCAAATAAATCAATCAGACCCAAGACTAAAGGAGCCTCAGGACCGACAATAGTTAGATCAATTTCTTTGTTTTTTGCAAAATCCAATAGTCCGTCTAAATCTTCGGCACTTAAGTCAACGTTTTCTGTTTTTGGCTCATCAGCAGTACCGGCATTTCCAGGAGCAACAAAAACTTTTTCACACAAATTGCTTTGAGCAAGTTTCCAAACAAGCGCGTGTTCTCTTCCGCCAGAACCTATTACCAAAACTTTCATATCAATGTCTGAAGTGACGCATGCTGGTGAAAAACATGATCATATTAGCTTCATTAGCTGCTGCAATAACTTCTTTATCTCTTATCGATCCACCAGGTTGAATCACACATTGGATTCCATTCTTTGCAGCTTCATCAATGCTATCTCTAAATGGAAAAAACGCATCCGAAGCCATAGTAGCTCCTTTAAGATTAAAACCTGCTTTTTTGGCTTTACTGACGGCAATTTCAGCACTATCGATTCTACTCATTTGACCCGCTCCTATACCAAGAGTCATATTATTTTTCGCATAAACAATTGCATTGGATTTGACATATTTTCCTACACGCCAAGCAAATAAAGCATCATTGACTTGTTTGGAAGTTGGTTTTTTCTTAGTTACTACTTTGAGATCTTTTTTTGATACCGCACCGTCATCAACATTTTGGACCAGAATACCTTGGTTCATAGTTAGGGTTTTAAATCCGGTTGGTTTTTGAAATAAATCTTTAACTAATAAAAGACGTACATTTTTCTTTCTAGCTATTATTTTTTTTGCAGCAGGATTAATGGCTGGTGCAGCTATAACTTCAACAAATTGATTATCGATAATTTTTTTCGCAGTAAATTTATCAAGTGCTTTATTGAGAGCAATAATGCCGCCAAATGCAGAGGTTTCATCACAAGAAAAAGCTTTCTCATAGGCTTCTAACAATGTCTTCCCTGAAGCTACACCACAAGGATTTGCATGTTTGACAATGACACAAGAGGGTTTTTCAAAATTTGAAACGCATTCAATGGCTGCATCGGTATCTGCAATATTATTGTAAGAAAGTTCTTTTCCTTGAACTTGCTCTGCTGAAGTGATGCCTGCTCCTTCAGACCCAGAATTTATATAAAAATTTGCTTCCTGATGAGGATTTTCTCCATACCGTAATACTTGTTTAAGCTTATGACTGCTGAAAAAGTTTTCTGGAGCCTCATCATCATAAGTTGATAAAAAGTTTGCTATTGCAATGTCATAATTTGCTACATGTTCAAAAGCTTTCAAAGACAATTTTCTTCGAGTTTCATATGAACACTTGCCACTTTCACTCTTTAAGTCAGCGATAAATGAATCATAAAGATTTGGAGACGAAATTACAGCGACATGGAAAAAATTTTTAGCGGCTGATCTCAACATTGTTGGACCTCCAATATCAATATTTTCAATTGCTTCATCCAATTCAATGTTAGTTTTTTTTATTGTTTCTTCGAACGGGTAGAGATTCACCACAACTAGATCAATTTCTTTGATACCGTGTTTTTTTGTTTCGTCTCTATCTTCTTTTCGGCGAGAAAGAATCCCGCCATGAATTTGTGGGACCAATGTTTTTACTCTGCCACCCATCATTTCAGGAGAACCTGAAAATTTTTCAGCAGGAACTACTGGAATTTTATTTTTTCTCAATAATTTTTCTGTTCCTCCTGTCGATATGATTTCTATATTTAAGTTATGGAGTTTTTTTGCAAAATCTACAATGCCGGTTTTGTCAGAAACACTGACAAGAGCTCGTTTGATTTTGATTTTACGATTTTTAGCCATTTTTTATATTGTATTGTTTAAGTTTTGTTCTAAGTGTGACTCTATTTATACCTAATATTTTGCTGGCTTGGGATTTATTGCCGTTACAAAATTTCATCACTTCTTCAAGCATTGGTTTTTCCACCTCTTTTATGACCATTTCAAAAACATTAGTGGCTTTATTTCCATCCAATTCTTTGAAGTATCTTCTTAAGGCTAATCCAACTTGATATTTTAACGACTTTCTATCTTCTTTATTTTGATCTTTACTTCTCATTAATTTACGTGGGTTTGTAATTCATTTCCTATAGATATTAAATTTAGTTTGCCTTCTTTATTCTCTATTTCAGTAATCGAGCAGTTGTCAGGATAAAAAGAAACCACTCTGGGATCATTTTTTAAAGTACTTACAACAATATTTATAACCATGAAGTGAGAGAATATGATTGTTGGTTCGGTAAAACTTTTTAAAGTAGAAAGAATTTTTGATTGCCAAATTTGTTGAGGCTTTTCCAATTCGTTAATATTTTTTTTGAAAACTTCTTGTAACCAATTTTTACGCTCTAATAAAGATATACCTGGAGATGGAATTTCTCTGAAAGCCTCATTCAAGGACAGTTGCTTATCTAAGTTTTTTTTGAAATGCAAACTAGTTTCTTGAGCTCTTTTAAGTGGACTGGAGATTAAATTAAATTGATTGAGATCTTCATTTTCATAGAGAGTATTAAAACACTCCAGAGCTTGTTCTTTGCCAAGTTCGCTTAATCCTGGATCTGCTGATTGGTCCCAAGATTGAGCAGCTTCTCCATGTCTAATCAGAAAAATTTTCATTTAAATAAAAACAAGCTAAATATATGCAGTAAGATAAAAGTATGAGAATACCACGAATTTTTCTCGATCAGGAACTTACAAAAAACAAAACTTACAAACTAGATAAAGACAGTTTTCACCACCTTTTAGTTATAAAAAAAAGAGAAGGAGATAAGATAGAAGTATTTAATTCGAAAGGGCAATTCCTTGAAGCATCTATTTCTCTAATTAACAAAAAAACCTGTGAAATTTTTTCAATAGGTGAGACAAAGATTCAAAAAAAAACCTTCCCAAAAATCTCATTAGGCATTTCTGAAATAAAAAATTTTGAAAAAATTTTAAATGAAGTGACTCAATTGGGAGTTTATCGAGTTGATTGCTTATCATCTGAAAGATCAAAGTTTTTGAAAAAACCTTCAGAAAAAAAAATAGAAAGATGGAAAAAAGTTGTAACGGGGGCCTGTGAACAATCTGGAAATAATTGGATGCCACAAATTGGACATAAGACCTTAGATGAATGGCAAATGGAAATACCATCGGAGAATAAGTTTTTTCTAAATCCAGGAGAGAATAAAAATATTGAATCCTTGTCGAAATTGGACGAAATTTACTTTTCGATAGGCCCAGAAGGAGGCTTTTCTCCTAAGGAAATTGATAAAATGAAATCCAATGGTTTAGAAGGCATCTCTCTTGGAGAGTTAGTCATCAAAACAGAAACAGTACCTACTGTATTATTGTCAATGTTAAAAATTTTAAATAAATAGAATGAAACTAGCTTTTGTAATGGATCCCATCTCTCAGATTTCTTATAAAAAAGATTCTACTTTAGCTATGATGGTTGAGGCTCAAGAAAAAGGGCATGAAATTTTTTACATAGAGCCAGATTGTCTTTTTTTTAATGCTGACAAACCTTGTGCAGAATTTTCTCCTATTTCAGTTAAATATGAAGAATCTAGCTGGTATGAAAAAGGGGAAAATACCATCTCGTCTTTAGATTTCTTTGATGCAATATTGATGAGACAAGATCCTCCTTTCGATATGGACTTCATAAATAATACTTATATTTTGGAAGCTGCCACAAAATTGGGAGTCAAAGTATTTAATCATCCAAAAGCACTTAGAGATAACAATGAAAAATTGGCAATTCTTGATTATCCCTCTTTGATTACCAATACCATAGTTTCTTCTTCAAAAGAGATTATTAAAGATTTTATTCATAAAAATTCAGAAGTAGTTATTAAACCTTTAGGTTTGATGGGCGGGGAAGGCATTAAAAGACTTCATCATGAAGACTCAGATCTTCTTGAAACTCTTGACTTGATTGATCAAAAAAAAGAAAAAATGATGATACAAAAATTCATTCCTGAAGTATTTGAAGGAGATAAAAGAGTCATTCTAATTTCAGGCAAAGATTGTGGTTTTTCTGTGACCAGGATTCCTCAAGGAGATGATTTTCGAGGAAATCTTGCTGCTGGAGGAAAGGCAGAAGTAAGAGAATTGAACGATAGAGATCTTGAGATTGTAAATGCCATAAAACCCAAATTAATCGAAAAAGGCATTTTGGTTGCAGGCATAGACATATTGGGATCTTTTCTGACCGAAATAAACATCACGAGTCCTACTTGTTTTAGAGAATTGTATGATCAACAAGGCATAAACCTCGCCAAGGACTTAATTGAGCAGATAGAAAAAGCTTTTTAATGGCAAACATCTTAGGCATAGATTATGGACAAAAATATATCGGTTATGCCATCGGTAATGACATTACACTTACTTCCTCAACCCAAGGAACAATTATTTATAAAAATCAACAAAAACTCTTTCAAGAAATACAAGATTTAGTAAACGAGTGGGAAGTAAAATTAATTATTTTAGGCCTCCCAATAAATATGGACGACACAGAAAGTAAAATGTCTAAAGAGGTTAGAGGTTTTAAGGAAAAAATTGAAAAATCTTTAAACATAGAATGTAAACTTCATGATGAGAGATTGTCTTCTTTTGAGGCAAAGGAGCAAAAGGAAATAATTAAAAAAAATAAGATACAACCTAATCCAGGAATTGATGCCTTAGCTGCTCAGGTAATTTTGGAATCTTGGTTAAGAGAAAAAAGTAAAAATGTCTGATTTTATTCCTGAAGATTTTATTCAAAAAGTTCTAGAGGATTCAGATATTGTCTCTTTAGTTGATTCTTATGTTCCTTTAAAAAGAAAAGGCAAAGATCATTGGGCGCAGTGTCCTTTTTGTGATGATGGTAGTAACCCATCATTTAGCGTGAGTGATCAAAAGCAATTTTATTATTGTTTTAAATGCAGAGCTTCAGGAAATGCTATTGGTTTTTTGATGAATTATCAGTCAAAAGATTTTGTTGGAGCTGTGGAAATTTTAGCGAAAAACCTTGGTTTGGAAATTCCAAGGACCAAATCAAACTACGATAGGGAAAAATTTGATGAATTATTTCGTTTTAATGATGAGGCTAAAAACTTTTATAAGAATAATCTTCTTAAGCCAAAAGAAGGAGAACACATAAGATCTTATTTGAAGGAAAGAGGAATTTCAGAAGAAATCTCAAAGGAATTTGAATTGGGTTTAAGTTTGGAAGGCTGGGATAATCTTGTAAAGCATTTTGAATCCAAAAAGATTGAAGCCAAGGAATCTTCTAAACTTTTTAAAATCGCAAAAAATGAAAGAAAGTATGATGTTTTCAGAAACAGATTGATTTTTCCTATTGTCTCAAGAAGAAACAAAATTGTTGGATTTGGAGGCAGAGTTTTAGATGATCAAGATCAACCCAAATACCTCAATACTCCAGAATCCGAAGTATTCAAAAAAAGCAGAGAACTATATGGACTTCCAAATGTTTTAGCAAGAAGCTCAAGACCAAGTCAGATCTTAGTAGTTGAAGGTTACATGGATGTTTTGGCTTGTTTTAGTTTTGATTTACCCATTGCCGTTGCAACATTGGGAATAGCGACTAATAAATTTCATTTAGAAACACTTTTTCAAAAGACAGATGAAGTTATATTTTGTTTTGATGGAGATGAGGCAGGTAGAAATGCCTCAAAATTAGCACTCGAAATAGCTATTCCGGTTGTGAAAGATGGCAAAAGAGTTAAGTTTTTATTCTTACCAGATGATCATGATCCAGCAAGTCTGCTGCTAGAAAAAGGAAAAGACGAATTACCAAAGCTAATTAATGATGCAACAAATCTTTCCGACTATTTATTTGAAAGCATTCTTGAAAAACATGACAGCTCTTTAGAAGGTAAGGCTGCAGCATCCAAAGAGTTTGTTTCTTTAGTGAAGCCCATGCAAGAAGGCAACTTTAAAACTATTCTGATCAATGAGTTTTCAAAAAAAATGGATATTGATCTCAGTGAGGTTTCACCAACAAAACCAGAAGCTAAAAAACATTCTCAAACAGAGGACATGGAAATGGATCTGGGTAAGGTAACTAAGAGCTTACTAAAATGCATTATTCATAATCCAGATTTAGCTAAATCTGAATACCTGGATTATTTTATAGATAATAATGAATTCTTAATTAGTCCCTTAATTTCCTTTTTAAGAGCCAAATCAGACGTTTCTTTTCCTATGATTATTCAAGAGTTTCCTGAGCAAAAAAACATTTTGATTGATCTAT
The DNA here is from genome assembly GCA_019652555.1 of Gammaproteobacteria bacterium. Taxonomy (GTDB): domain Bacteria; phylum Pseudomonadota; class Gammaproteobacteria; order Magnimaribacterales; family AG-339-G14; genus MEDG-81. The sequence continues at coordinate 253,126 of BPAJ01000002.1, forward strand.
CAAACGATCAAAACCTCATCAGTCCTGATGAGGGTTTGAAGTTCATCAAACAGGCAGTTGATTACATTGAAAGAAATCAAGGGGACAATCTTTTGGAAAAATTAAAGATAAAGTATGAAAAAAATGAGTTGGATTCCAAAGAAAAAATAGAGCTTAAAAAACTTCTTACTTCTAAATTTGAACAACTTACCGAGGACGAACTATCCTTATTTAAAAAGCTCTAATTGCTAAAAATTTAATAGTTAAGACTTTCAAACTTATATATAATCTACTTCCCAAAATATGATTGACGACGATTTAGAGAATAGTGGGCTGAGAGAGCTCATTGAAAAAGGCAGAGAACAGGGATACATCACCTTTGCTGACATCAACGACTACTTACCCGATGAAGTGTCTGATCCAGATCAACTAGATGAAGTTATCCAGATAATAAATGATTTAGGCCTTCAGGTTCTAGAAGAGGCTCCAGAAGAAGGTTCTAACTTTTCTCCTGCAAATCAAGACACTCCTGAAACACCTACCGAAAACGAAATGGGTACCATTGAGTCGGAAGTTGGCAGAACTACCGATCCTGTAAGGCTCTACATGAGAGAAATGGGTTCTGTTGACTTGTTAACAAGAGAAGGCGAAATCGCAATTGCAAAGCGTATTGAAGAAGGTGCAAGAGATTTACTTCATGCTTGCGCTTTTTATCCAGGAATCATTGAAGATGTTTTATTGGAATATGAATTAATCAAAAAAGAAGACAAAAGAATCACTGATTTAGTAGTGGGCTTCATGGACGAAGAAGAAGATCTTCCACCTTCTACGGAAGAAGTTTCGGCCGAAGCAATGAGGAAGAGGAAGACGTGGGTATCAATATGGAAGAACTTGCTAAAAGATTCTCTTCCATCAAAAGGCAATACAACAAGTCACAAAAAACCATTGCTTCGTCTGGCAGAGATAACGATAAAGCTCAAAAAGATCTTGATAAACTTGGAGAACTTTTTAAATTTCTTAAGTTATCACCAAAAAGATTCGAAACTATATCTCTCACAGCTAGGGCTTTGGCAAAAGCAATTAGGGATTCTGAAAGAGAAATCTATGACATTTGCACACAAGATTGCAACATGCCAAGGAAAGACTTTTTAGAAATCTTTAGAGATAACCAAACGAATCTTAAGTTTCTTGATAGCACTATCCGTTCCAAGAAAAATTACGCAAAGCTGCTTAAAGATGTAAAGCCCGATGTGAATAAAATCCAAAAAAGAATTTTATCTCTAACCGAAAATGTCGGTATGGATGTCCAAGAGTTAAAAGATATCACTTCAAAAATGGCAAAAGGCGAGACCAAAATTAGAAGAGCGAAAAAAGACATGATTGAAGCAAACCTAAGACTTGTTATTTCAATTGCAAAAAAATATACAAATAGAGGTCTGCAATTTTTAGATCTTATTCAAGAAGGAAACATTGGGTTGATGAAGGCAGTTGATAAATTTGAATACAGAAGGGGATACAAATTTTCAACCTATGCTACCTGGTGGATTAGGCAGGCGATTACTAGGTCTATCGCCGATCAAGCAAGAACCATTCGTATTCCAGTTCATATGATTGAGACTATCAACAAACTGAATAGAATTTCTCGTCAAATGCTTCAAGAACATGGCAAAGAGCCCACTCCGGAAGAATTATCAGAAAAAATGGATATGCCTGAAGAGAAAATTAGAAAAGTACTTAAAATAGCTAAAGAGCCTATTTCTACTGAAACCCCAATAGGGGATGAGGACGACACTACCTTAGGCGATTTCATTGAAGATCCCTTACAAGATTCTCCAATTGATGCAGCTACAGAAAATAATCTCCATGATGCTACTGACGGTGTCTTATCCAGCCTAACTGCCAGAGAGGCTAAAGTATTAAGAATGAGATTTGGGATTGGCATGAATACCGACCATACTTTAGAAGAGGTCGGTAAACAATTTGATGTGACTAGAGAGAGAATCAGACAGATTGAAGCCAAAGCTTTGAGAAAACTCAGACACCCATCAAGATCGGGACATCTTAAAACTTTCCTAGACGAATAAATTCATTCAGAATGCTAGTTATTATTCGGGCCTGTAGCTCAGTTGGTTAGAGCAGCGGACTCATAATCCGTTGGTCGGAGGTTCGAGTCCTCCCGGGCCCACCACTTTATTTAACGCAACGATTTTTTTTAAAGACACCTCCTAATAAGCGTAGAAATTAATTTGCATTAATTTCCTGTTGCAAAATCACTCGTCTTTCATCTATAAAACGTTTTATAGACGCTCTTGCAGGATTACAAAACCCAGCTTCATTTCCTTCAATTTCTTCAGGATTATATGCATCCGCACATCCACTACCGCCATCTAAATTTGCTGGTCTTATGGCAGCATCAGTCGAGAGAATAGCTTGATCAAGTCGATTCTTTCTTTCCTGAAGTAAAGGACCAACTATAGACCAATTGAAAAATTCGTCCAAAATACTTTGAATTTCTTGATACAAAGCAGCCTTATTGCTTTGCTCACTAAAAACTAAATTCCAGAGTATCGGCGGATCATTAGGATAGAATTGCTCTCCTGCCCAATATGGATTATTGCCTGAAGGAAATGCTCTCATCTCGATAATGTCTGTAAAAGCATCATAATTCAAAGGTGTACACGCGTTTAAGGTTGGATTGTTATCGCAATCAGATCCAGGTACATCAATAAATGTGTAGTCGAAATCGTTTGGCATATAAACCCATTTATTGGAATGTTCATTGAAGTAAAGATAATAGTTATTAGCAACACGAACATAATGATCTACCGCACCTACAACAATTTCTGCTGCCTGAGCTTTAATAAATCCTGGAATATCAAATTTTTGTCCCAACTCTGCCACAGACGGAGGCGGATTTGTTTGAAGAAATTGCGCGAATTCTCTTAGAGCTATTCTTGCATCAGCTATAGATTTCTTTTTAGATTTTAGATCATAAGTTGGCTTGTAGGGCAGAAACTGCGATACGTTTCCGATAGCGTTTCCGTTTGCATCTTTTTTATTAATTTCAGTGTTAACAAAATTTGGATTCAAATAATTGGCTGTTCCCAACCATTCTTCTGCTGAATCGGGATCTGATTTCTCAACACCAATGACACAAAAATTTGCATTAAAGAAAGTAGCACTATCTCTGTCTTCATAGGGATCACAATTGGAAGCAACAACAGGTGCACCGGCTAAGTTTCCGGGTGCTCCAACTTTAAATAAATAATTGTTTTTATCAAAGTATCTTTTCAAATATGGTTTATCAACTTGTTCCATCATAATAAAGACGCCCATGTTGTAGGTCTGAGGAAGAGCTTGACCATACAAGGTTTGCCCAACAGCTCCAGTTATTACGAGTTCTACTTGAGCATGTGTAGCCCTTGCTACAGGAACTCCAATTTGATTCAGTAATTGATGCGTCAAAACTTCTCTTTGATAACTTGGATCGTCTCTATTGAAGCGAAATCTTAATTTTTCAACGCCCATGAATACTCTATCGTCTGCTTCCGGATATTCAGGAATATTTTGTGCAACAATTCCTAAACAAGGTAGTTGACCAGGTCCAACTGATGTTGGAATTCCGTTAGCATCGATGCATGCATAGACACTTTCGTCTTCATCAAACTTTTCATCAAATTTAATGGCAAAGCTAAATCGACGAGGTTTAGCTGGGTTGCTTTCATAATCAACCGGATACTGTCTACTTGTATTTCCTTGCATCTTAAAGCCCACTTTAGGAACAGAATCAAGGACTTCTCCCTGATCATCTAAGTAATCAAAATCTGCTTGGCGATAGATTTCACTGTGAGTCCAAGATGTCCAAGTTAAAGCAGGTCCACTGGCATCGTTGATACTGTAATTTGAACGAAGCGTGTCGAGCTCAAAAGCTTTCCATTCTTCATAGGTCATAGTGAGGCGAATTTTATGAAGACGATCTAAAGAAAACAAAGGAGCACTCTCGTCATTTGCACAATTTATTTCTATGCCATTCACATTGTTTTGTCCTATAACGCCTGTTTCATTTGCTATCGTGCAATCTTGTCTTGCAGGTTTTCTCTCAATATCTAGTTCGTATGCATCACCTTCACCCAGTTGTCGGTTGAAAGAAAAATTTCCATTCTGAGAAACTGATAAATTTTCGGAATTTAAAGACAATCCAATATTTCGAATATTATCCATACCATTAAGGTTGCCAGATATAGAATAGGCAGGAACGGCGTTTGGCCTGAAGAGACGATCCGCCACAACTCATGAGAAATGAAATCAGCAAGGTTTCTATAAAAATATTTTGTAAAGTTTCTTTTTTCACTCGATAATTTTTTTAAGAACTTATTAACCAATTATCAGACGTTTTGGAAACAATTGAGAGTTAAATTGCTCTTGACCAAATAATTTTCTTCATTGCGCGCTCGTCCGGCGAAAGAATATTTATATTGTAGTCTTCTCTAATTTTTGAGATTTTGCTATTAAGAAGATTTAGGGAGAAAAAATAATCCCATTTTTTCATCTTTCTAGTTCTGAAAAAAATCTTGGGCCATTTTTGGAATATCACTCTTAAGTACAGATAAGTGTATTTTAGATATCCAACTTCCTTAACAAGATCAAAAACTTTTTCATTTGTTTCTTTTATATCTAAGGAGCCTTTAAAATATTCTTTCGTAACTTTAAAGTAATCTCCACCAAAAAATATCCAGCAGTCCAGCATTGCTTCTTCTTCTAAAGAAGTGTCTAAACCAAAAATTACGTGAGTCGCATCGTGACAAGAATATTTAATTTTCTGCTTCAGAGCAATTTTCACCCAAAACATGACGGTTATTTTTTTTAAATAATCACGATATTCATCAATGCCTTCTCTAAGGGTTAGATCGCAGAATTCATTTTGATAACTCAACATTTCAATGAGTTTAGTTTATTTGGGATTTTTCACGGCCCCAGACCATTTAATGAATTTTTTTGGTCTTTGATCTACTGAAAGTATTTGTATTCCATATTCTTCTCTGAGGTCGCAAATTTTTCTTTTTAAGTATGATTCTGGAACTTTAAGTGGCCATTTTTTTTTCATTTTAAATCTCATTTTTAAAATGCCTAAAAGAGATTTATAGATATGAAACATTGAAATAATTGTTTTTTTTAGCCCTACTTCTTTCCATAAATATTTCATGTGATTTTTTAAAAAGGGATCTTTAAAGTAGGCGAGATAGTCGTGCCACTTGTAAGAACACAAAATAAGGCCATGCAGGTCATTAATCGTCTCTTCTTCAAAAGTCACACCATTGCCAAAAATTACATGGGTGCAATCATGACATTGCCAGATTTTATAGTCATCGTCTGAGCCGTCAGTACCAATTTTTTTATTATTTTCTTTCAAATAGCTTAAATAAATCTCCAGACCCTCAGCCAGAGTTAGTTCGCAGTTTTGATTTTTAAAAGCCAACATTATGAAAATTATACCTTACAAAGATTGATGTTTGCCTAATTCGTATCTCGCTACTGTGCGTCTATGTACTTCGTCAGGACCATCGCCAATTCTCAAATACCTCACGGAAGCATATAAACTCGCGAGAGGTGTATCTTGAGAAACGCCTGCACCTCCATGAATCTGGATGGCTTTATCAATTACTCTGGTCGCCATCAAAGGTATGGCAACTTTGATCTGGGCAATTTCACTTTTAGCAATTTTATTTCCTGCGGTATCCATCATATGAGCCGCTTTAAGCGTCATTAATCTACACATTTCAATTTCGATCCTGCAGTCTGCTATAACATCATAATTTCCACCAAGTTCTGCCAGAGGCTTTCCAAAAGCTTTCCTGCTGAGTGAACGTTTGCATAAGAGGTCTAAAGCTCTTTCTGCAACTCCAATGATTCGCATACAATGATGTATTCTTCCTGGACCAAGCCTTCCTTGAGCTATCTCAAAACCTCTACCTTCTCCTAAAATTAAGTTTTCTTTTGGAACTCTTACATTTTTAAGTTTAAGGTGAGCGTGCCCGTTAGGGGCATGGTCTGCACCATAGACAGACAACATCCTGAGATTTTCAATGCCTCTGGCATCTGTGGGAATAAGGATTTGTGATTGTCTTTGGTGTTTAGGGTTTTCTGGATTTGTAACACCCATAAAAATCATTACTTTACAATCAGGCCTGCCAAATCCGGAGGTCCACCATTTCTCTCCATTGATTACATATTCATCTCCGTCCTTTTCGATCTTGCTTTCTATGTTGGTGGCATCAGAAGAGGCCACGTTGGGCTCTGTCATAGCAAAAGCTGATCTGATTTCGCCATCTAAAAGGGGTTGTAACCATTTTTGTTTTTGAAAATCTGAACCAAATTTATCAAGAACCTCCATATTGCCTGTGTCTGGCGCAGAACAATTAAAAATTTCAGAAGCAAAACTTACTTTTCCCATCATTTCTGCAAGTGGCGCATACTCTAAATTAGTTAAGCCAAAACCACTTCAGGCAAGAAAAAATTCACCTCTTTCAGGCAAGAAAAAATTCCACAAACCCTGATCTTTTGCTTTTTGCTTTAATTCATTTAAAACCTTAGGGATCTGCCAAGGGTTACCAGCATCACGAAAAGCTTTCATCTCGGCAGTGTATTTCTCTTCAGCAGGATAAACATTTTCATCCATGAACAGAGAGACTTTTTGAATTAATTCTTTTGTCTTAGGAGAATGTTCAAAATTCATAAAATTATGATAAACCAATGATAATCAAACCGTTATTTATTTTAGTGCTAAACGGATTATCTTTTATAATAGCTTTTTAAATATAGGGGGAATATGAGAGCACAAAACCTTTTTTTAATTTTACTATTTTCTACCGGTCTTTTTTCTGATTATAAATTCGAAACCATTCTTAGTGATCTGGATGATGCTTGGAGCTTTGAATTTTTAAGTGAAGATAAAATCATTTATACCGAGATGCCGGGAAAATTAAAGATCGCAGATTTTTCAAACGGATCAACTATTGATATAAAAAATGTTCCAAAAGTTCAATACAGCAGCCAAGGAGGTCTTTCAGAAGTTGTCCTGGATCCAGATTTTTCTTCCAATAGAACTCTTTATCTCAGCTATTCAGCGCGGAATGCTGATGGAAAATCAACTTTGTATTTGATGTCTGCTGAATTAAATGAAGATTCACTTGAGAATAATAAAGTAATTTTTGAAGCTCAAGCTCCAAGAAGAGTTCCCGTCCACATTGGAGCAAAAATTGCGTTTTTAGATGATGGCACCATACTTCTAGCAAGCGGAGACGGATTTGATCATCGTGAAAAAGCTCAAACTTTGGATAATCATTTTGGAAAAATAATAAGAATAAATAAAGATGGAACAATCCCTAAAGATAATCCATTTGTAAATGTTAAAGATGCTTTACCAGATATCTATTCGTATGGGCATAGAAATATGCAAGGCTTGATTGTTACGAAGAATGGGCAAATTTATGAACATGAACATGGACCTCGAGGAGGAGATGAAATGAATCTCATAGAACCTTCTATAAATTATGGCTGGCCTGCAATAACTTACGGTATAGATTATTCCGGCGCTGTGATTAGTCCTTTCACGGAAAAAGATGGCATGCAACAGCCTTTGTTGCATTGGACGCCATCGATAGCTCCTTCCGATATGATTTTTTATGAAGGGAATAAATATCCTGAACTAAACAATAGTTTCTTGGTTACTGCTTTGGTTTCAAAAGATGTAAAGAAAGTAACATTTGCAGAAAGTGGTAAGGATATTCAAGAAAGTCTTTTTGGAAGTTTGAATTCTAGATTAAGAAATATTCAAGCTTCTCCGAGCGGTTTGATTTATCTTCTTACCGACGGGCCTAGAGGAAAATTAATTAAAGTTTTACCGGAAGAATTATGAAAATAGCAAAGTATCCATTCGCTGTCCTATCTGCAGCTCTTTTTACAGTTATGCTAATAACACCCATTTCCTCGTTATCCAATTTGATTTGGCTTGCCTCTGTTGATATGCCTGTTGGCTTGTTTTCTTCTTTAGAGGTTATTTTGTTTGATTTTCAGAGGTTAGGAATAGTTTTATTAGGAGTGGTCAGTATTGGCTTCACAGTAGCTTTTGTCGTGGCTGGACTTATCTCAAGATACAGCAGTTTAGGAGGAAAGTATCTTTATGCTGTAGCTGGTTCTGCAGCAATTGGAGTATCTCTGATTTTAATGGTGGAATTATTATTTCAAACTCAATTACTGGGTGGAAACAGAACTTTGATTGGTACTATCTTGCACTGGGGAGCGGGCTTTTTTGGTGGATATTTTTTTTATAAATTAATCTCAGAAGAAAAAAATTACACTTTCATCATTAGGTTTTTGGGAGTTTTCTACGCTTACTTTATTTTAGGTTTAGTGCTCAACTGGGTGTTTACCCCAGTCAGTGCAGCTGCAGAATTTGGCTTTGCCTTGTATGAACTTAACTCAGCTGCCCAAAATGCTCTTTTACGAGACTTCACTTCTTTCTTTGTGGCAACATTTTTATTTTCCATTTTAGGGGTAATAACCCTAAATCCAGTTTGGTTTTTTTCAGCTGGGATAATTTACATAGGTGCAGGCATATTTAATCTTGTTGCAATATACGCGCATGGGACTGACTTTAACCAGATTTTTGTTGGTGAATTTGTTTTAGGTAGTTGGCCAATCGCATTGGGACTTGTAATAAATCATCAACAAAAGAAATTAAAAGAGTAAATTTGGTTATGAATTCTTGGCAAGCAACTGCTCTGAATACAGCTCCAGATTCTGAAAATCAAATTCACAGCGATGAACTTGCAAAAGAGTATGGTTTCAAAGGAGGTTTAGTTCCAGGCGTTACCGTTTCAGCCTATTTACTTCATCCGGTAATTGAATCATTTGGCGAGGCATGGCTGGCAGATGGTTACGCCAATTGCAAAGTTTCTTCACCTCTCTATGATGGAGAAACATTTACAGTTTCGTCCGAAATCTTGAAGGAAGGTTGCCATAACACATTTTTAAAAAACCAAGAGGGAAGAATCATTGCCAATGCCGAATCAAAACTCATTAAAAATAAACACCCAGAACCAAAATACAGGGGCGATCCTTTAGTTCAAGAGAATTTCAAAGCACCTAAAGCCTCCTTTGCTATTTGGGATGAACTTAAAAAAGAAGGTTGTCGAGCATTTGAGTTTCATTGGGGAGGGAAGGACCCTCTAATTTACCTTTCTGATGAGGGACTTTTACCGGAAATTTTACAACCCAAAGGAGGAGGTTTTGCAAACCTATGTTTTCTTTTAGGATGTTCAAATTGGATATTAGCTGGCAATGCTTTTATGAATCCTTGGGTTCATTTACAAACTAAATCTCAAAATTACAAGCCGGTCCCTTTTAATACCTCTCTCATTGCAGAGATGTCGGTTGAAGATTTCTATGAAAAAAAGGGCCATGAATTTATTGAGGTAGAAGTAAATTTGTTTGAAAGTAAATCAAAGTCATGCGTTATGAGTATCAACTTACTAGCAATTTTTAAACTCAGAAATAATGAATGATTAAAAAGTATCTGCTGGTTTTACCGAATGCAAAAAATTATCTGATTAATTCACTAGCCAAACTTCCTAAGACAATAATTGTTACAACAAACCATATTGACCAACCATAAGGTTTAAGAGGACTTCCTTTCATTCTAAGAGAAAACAAAGCCATATAAGAGGCCATAATCCATGCTATTAATAGAAAATAAAACATAATAGATTTTCTAATATCCCTCTACAACGGCATAGAGTCTTTTCGCTCCGCCATCTAATACTTTTAATGCTTGCTGATACTCTTCACTTTCATAAGCACTTATTGCTATTTCATACGAAGGAAATTCAACAACAACATTTCTTGAATATTCGTCTCCCTCCTTAGTTTCTTGACGACCGCCTCTTACAATGAATTTTCCGTTAAATTTTTTTACTACCTCTTCAGCAAGTTTTCCATATTCCTGTTGTTTATCAGACGAGATTACATTTGCTTTTGCAACCCAATATCCTTTTTTTAAATTATTTTCAGTCATGATTTTTATTAATTAATTATTTTAAACAAGCATAATTTTTCTAAACTTTTTTTCCACAATCTCTTTCTTTTCTAGGAAAGTTCTATAGCTTCCTTTATCTTTTCTAAATACTACGGATTTAAATTCTTTCTCATCTTTTATGTGCAACGCCACACCTCCATCAACTGCATACACATCTTTAATTTTTCCACTCATGAGGAACTTTTTAACTGCAGGTTTTCTTTCCGGTTCCTCATCATAATGAGGGCAACATGTTCCTTTAACAAAATTTAAACAAGACATGATTTTTAAATCCGAAGACCAAGAATCTGTTACTCCTTGCTGAAACCAGCAGATCGCTCCAGCGCTTACGCCGCTCATCACCACTCCATTTCGATATGCTGTTCTTAAAATTTTATCAAGTCCCCAATCCTTCCATACAGCCAACATACTCTTTGTATTGCCGCCACCTACAAAGATGGCATCTTGATTTAAAATGAGTTTTTTAAGGTCCGGAGTTCTTTTAAAAAAATCTAAATGCGTGGGTTCACAATCTAGTTTTGTAAAAGTGCTGTAATAATTTACTTTATAAGCCTCGTTATCACCGGTTGCTGTGGGAATAAAGCATATTTTTGGCTTTTTCTTTTTTGTTTGTTTCAAAATATATGCTTCTATTATTCCTTGACCCGGATTGGCGCCAAATCCCCCACCTCCAATCGCAATGATATTTCTTGATTTAGGCATCGACTCCTCTCAAAACATCTTTAGGCGTTTTTGCGGTCAAATAAAAAGTAAATAAAGCAGCAATAATACCGATCACCAAAATAGATCCTAATGCGCCAATTAAAATTACATCCCAATAAATTTTAGGATTAATTTCAAATACTATTTCTTCAATGAAAAAAGTTGTAACAACGGCAAGCAAACTGCCAAGTACTCCAGCAAAAAATCCAATAGATAAATATTCTAAGAAGGTATTTTTTTGCATTGTTTTTTTATCTAATCCTAAGGTTTTTAAAATAGCATTTTGCTTTTCTCTTTGTTTAAAGCTTTCTTGAATTGTAGCCAGCATCAAGAATAATCCTGCTACTAATGTTAGTCCAAGAATTAGTTTTAAAGCTTGAGAAACTCTTGAAATGATGGATTGCACCTCTGAAATAATAGCTTCTAAAGAAATAAATGAAATAGTCGGGAAGGTTTTTACCAATTCAACAGCAACGGCTTCCTTTTCTTTAGGAATATGAAAAGAGGTAATGTAGGTAGATGAAATTTCTTTAAAATCATCTGGGTATCCGATTGCAAAAAAATTAGGACTAAAATTTTCCCAATTCACTTCTCTAATACTTTGTATGTAGCTATCAATTTTTCTGCCAGACACATCGATAAGAATTTCATCATTAAGCTTTAAATCATATCTTTCTGCAATCTCTGAAGAAATAGATATCCCATTTCCTGACTCTTGGAACCAGCTTCCAGCTACCAGCTCATTTCCTTCTGGAAGATCCTTCATCCAGGTGAAATTGAATGTACGGTCTATTTCTTGCCCGGATAATTTTCGAAAGAATCTTGCACTCGTTACAGGAAAGATTGGCTCGGCACTTATTTCATTAAGCTTTAGAAATTTTTTTAGATTTTCTTTTTGACCTTCATAAATATTAAATAAAAGATTGTTAGGAGCTTTATCAGGTAAGGAGTTTTCCCAAGAAGAAACTAAATTTGTGGAGGCCGAATAGGCTACCAAACTTAAAGCAATTGCCACGGTAACTGAAACGATTTGCATTGAATTGAAAAGTTTTCTGCGACTCAATTCGAAGGCAAGCATTTTCATTGGTTTTAAAGGATTCAATCCTAAAGGCTTAATGAAATTAAATGTGGTGTAGATCAAGAAAAAAATTAGGCCAGCAAAAGTTAAAATTGCGAAGAAAATAATATTTGTAAGTGCAAAGTCTTTAATAAAGAATATTAAAAGAACGTAAAAACTGCTTAGACCTCCAATTAAATAGAATGAAGAATTTAACTTATTTAAATTTCTTTCTGAGTTTCTCAAGATTGCATTTGGCGAGAGATTAAAAAGATTTCTTAACATTGGATAAGCAAACCCAAGCAAGCACAAAAAAGCAGTAACAAAAGAAATGAAGTAAGGCTCTGCTCCGGGTAAGGGTAGATTAGTTGGAAAGTAATCTTTCAAAAGCTCTGTGAAGGACAGTTGTACAGTCCAGCCAATTGAAATTCCAGCAACAAAGGAAAAAAAGGCTATAAAACAAAAAATTAAAATATAAGTATTTCTAATCTGTGAAGGAGACAAGCCCAAAGCTTTAAAAACAGCTACGTAATCGACGTGTCTCCTAGTAAATTGCAGTGAACAAATTGCTATCGCCAAGGAAGATAAAATTATTGCAAGCAAGGCTCCCAGTAGAAAGAAATTTGAAGCTCTTTCAATGGCTCTGCCAAGAGGACTAGCTTCATTATCAGGAGATGAGATTTCATCTCCAGGTTTTTTAATTGACTGAAAAAAAGTTTCCAGTTCAGATATGCTCTCTGGAGGTGCTAGAAAAAGATATGAGTATCTAACTCTGGAACCAGGCTGAATCACATTAGCGCTAACAAGGTCTGCAGAATTCATGATTGCCTTTGGAGCAAAGGCAAGAGATCCAGCACCTCTATCAGGTTCGGAAATAATTATTCCTTTTACAAGAAAATCCTTCTCGCCAATATTAATTTTTTCTCCCACCGCAGTAGATAGCAGATTGGACAAACGAGCATCCAGCCACACTGTTCCAGCTTCAGGAGGAGTTTTCTTTATTTCTCTAATATTCTCATGATTAGCTAATTCGATTTCACCCACCAAAGGATAGGGCGAAGAGATAGATTTTATAGAGGCAAGTTGAAATTTTTCTTCAGAAGCTAATACAGATCCAAATTCATAAATTACCGTATAAGCATAATTTCCTTCAGGGAATTGCGTCTCATCCAAAGCCGAGCTAGATTCAAATTTTAAATCTCCTCCAAGGAACTGTTTGGATTCAAACATGAGAGATCCATCGAGTCGGTCAGTAAAAAAAGTTATTGAAGCAACTATCCCAACAGCCAAAGACAGAGATAAAAACATCAGAAGTAACTGTCCCGATTTGAACTCTCTCAAAAAGATTCTTGATGCCAAAAATAAAATTTTCATAGGATTTTTCCATCCATCAACTCTATTTTTTGATCGCATCTATTTGCTAAAGAAAGGTCGTGAGTGACAATTATGAGAGCGCTTGAAGATTCTTGGAAAGCATCAAAGATAAGATCTGCAATCATTTCACTATTATTCGAATCTAAATTTCCAGTTGGCTCGTCACAAAAAAGTACTTCTGCTTCACAGGCAAATGCTCTTGCGATGGCAACACGTTGTTGTTCTCCTCCTGAAAGATTTTGAGGATAATGCAGCAGTCTGTTCTGCATACCTACTTTTTCAAGATAATTAATCGCAATATTTTTTGCGTCTTTTTTATTTTTGAGCTCAAGAGGCAGCATTACATTTTCAAGTGCATTAAGACCTGATAAAAGTTCAAAATTTTGAAAAACAAACGCCACAGATTCTTTTCTGATAGCAGCTCTTTCTTCTTCTGATAATAAATGCAGAGGTTTTTGATTTATGAAAATTTCTCCTGAGGTGGGTGAATCTAGTCCTGCTAAAATTCCAAGAAGAGTAGACTTCCCAGAACCAGAGGGACCAACGACTGCTAAAGAGGAAGCTGCCTGTAAATTTAAACTTATATCGTCTAGTATGATAATTTCTTGATCGTTAAAAATTACCTTTTTAGACAAATTTCTTGCTTCTATAATCATCAAATGAATTTTTTAGAAAAAAATGGATTAAAAATATTTATTTTTTTATTTTTAACTTTTTTCTATTCTATCACTGCCCATACAAAGACGCTTTTGATTTTAGGAGACAGTATCTCTGCAGGCTATGGAATAAAAGAATCTGATAATTGGGTTAGGTTATTGGAAACTTCAGTTAACTCTCTTGGAACCAAATTAAATATAGTGAATTCCAGTGTCTCCGGGGATACAACAATTGGTGGTTTATCAAGAATCCAAAGCGACTTGAAAGAATACAAACCCGATTTCGTCTTAATAGAGCTTGGTGGAAATGATGGAATGCGAGGCTATCCAATTGAAAATATTAAATCCAATCTTTTGCAAATATCCGATGCCGTCATTGAAGCCAATGCTATGCCTTTGATTATGCAAATTAGAATTCCACCAAATTATGGAAAAAGATATGTTGCCGCTTTTGAAAGCATTTACTCTCAGATAGCAGAAGAAAAAAATCTTGTAATGCTATCGTTCTTATTGGAAAAGGTTGCATTGGATGAAAACCTTATGCAGCGTGATGGGATTCATCCTAACAGCAAAGCTCAGCCAATTATTGCCAATCAAGTGCAAGAGGAACTTTTAAGAATCATCAAATAAAAACTTCTTTAATAAAGAATTATTTATTGCATTTTGTAATTAAAACCAACCTTGATAAATCGTCCCAAAGGATTATGAGTATTAGGGTCGTAACTCATATCCCAATAAACAAATGGAGGTTTTTTATCGGTCAAGTTATAAACCGAAACAGAAAAATCAAAAGTTTTATCCCAGTTATAGGTATAAGTTGCATCCAAAGTTGTATGTGAAGTGCTTTGATTTCAGAAGACATTCTTCTACATCTTCATAAGCAGAAATATAATTTAGAGCCCCATAAAAGTTATGCTTGCTAGTTTTGTAATTTATAAAACCTTTTGCTTTTGTATTTGGCATTGAGCGACAACTATTAGATATATTGAAGAAGCCGTTGCAAGATAATGGATCTACTACTTGAACACCATTTTTGAGGTAAGCAGCTACCTTATAGTCAATTATATAAGCTGCTTCCAGACCTGTAGAGATGGTACCAGCTCTGTAATCATCTTCATATTTAACAAAAATATCCAAACCATCTGTCTCAGTTTTGGGCCCGTTTACAAATAAAGTAGTAATTCTGTTGATTTCTGAAGCATCAAAAGTTCCGTCATTTATACCGCCTGGACCAAATACTTGTGTTCTTACTGCTGTCCTAAGGTCACCTCCAGCAGCATAAGCAGCTGCAAGTTTTGGAGCACTCTCTACAATGATTGGATTATCGAAAACAAAATTATAATAATCAAAAGTTGCCTGCCAGTTATCGGTACCAAAATCCGTGATTAAACCTAGATTAAATGTTGTTGCCTCTTCTGGATCTAAATTTGTATTACCCGTTTTATCCACTGCTTTGAAAGCACCAGTCTGACCAATAAACTCTAGTTCTGTATACCTTTTATTCCATATTTCATCTGGGTGGGGCGCTCGAAATGTAGTTTGGCCAGTAAACCTGATCGTTAGGTCATCTGTAGCAATCCATCGCATGACAATCTTGGGATCTAATGAATTTACTTTATCGTAATCTTCGTATCTAAGTGCCAACTGCAAATCAAAATTATCAAGAAGAGGCAGAGCAAATTCAGCAAACAAAGAATCTATTTTTTGGTTGTCATCTCTACCAAAAGTTGGAGGTAAAAACATGAAAAGGCCGGTGGGATTATTGTTTAAACAATTTTCTCTTGAAGCTGTATTAGCGTTTAATGACGGCAGGTTACATGGATACAGGTCCCCATCAAAAATATTTTGCCGAGCATTATATGAATTCAGACCAGGTAACGCAGGAGAGGATTGTTTGATATTGTAGTCACGTCTTTCATAACCAAATGCCCAAGCACCATCTCCTCCAGAAAAATTTCCCAAAAATCCTTGCAGGGTGAAATCTAAAGTCAACAAAGTAGATTCAGCTTCCACTCTTCCTGTATCAACTAACCAGGCTAAAAGCTCCTTGGAGTTAGCAAAATTAGAATCGTAATTCGGGTTTGGTCCCACTCGATCTCCAATAACATTTCCAACTTGATTATCATTTGTAAGACTATTTTGATTATCAAAAAAAGGCTGCTGAGCTTGTTCAACAGCATTGGAAAAGACATTTAAAAACTCACATCCATTGGGTCTAGAATCGGATGCAATATCAGCAATTATTGTATTATTCCCATCTGACAAAGTTGGGATGGGATCATTGTTATTTGCGTTTCCAAAATCAGTAATTGTGTAACCACAATTTGGCCCGCCATAGCCAAATAATGCAGCTGTGTATTTATGTGCTTGTGTATCGGAAAAGGTAAGCGCACTTTCAGACATTGAATAATTAAGACTTGCTGAATAATCAATTTCTGAATTCAGTTTTCCTCGAAATCAAAGGCGAACCTATAGGTATCGTATTTTCTCATCTCAACTTGGGCACCATTTACGTTTCCATTTGGGTTACCCGACGCTGCAAAAGGTCGCGTTCTCATTCTGTGATAGGAAGCTGGATCAGTGCCGTCAGCCCCCGTGAATTCAACGTTGTCCATCAGACCTTCAAAATCAGGAAATTGTGCAAACAGTCTTTGTAGTCCAGGGTGAATGTTTGGTACGTAACTTGAGTTGGGATCATTTGGCGGATAAGCAGGAGAGGTTGCATAACGGGGTACATCCGTTTTGCCATATGCAAATTCGACGTGAAAATCATGTTCATCAACTGATCCATTGAATTCCATCCAAAGTTGTGAGTTGGTTTGTCTCTCTTGAACGTTGTCGAAATAAGCGTAATTGAACCGGCATTTCCCTCCATGTCCCAATAGGTTAATTGTACTAGCGCCATTGACGCTATCGGTATAACTAAAGTTTTGATCACTCTCGGGTGTATGGTATCCACCTGCAGCGTTACATCCTGGATCACCCAATTCAACTTGAGACGTAGAATTATTTAGAGGCATGATAAAAGTTCCAGGATTTCCAATCGTAGACCAACCGCCATAAGGATTTTGACTCACACTTTTTTTGGTGAAGTCGGTATTTTTTGAGAAGAAGTCCGGTTTGTGTTGTTGTCCAAGTGATAAAAGAAAATTTGTACCATCATCAAGCTCGCTTCCATAAGTTATAGAAAACTCTTTTGCTTGATTTTCTGCACCAGGCATTCCTTTCGCAGCTAGGTTTACCTTTAAACCTTCAAAGTTAGAGTCGGTAATAAAATTTACCACACCAGCAATGGCATCTGAGCCATAAGTCGCTGCAGCTCCCTCTTTTAAAATTTCAATTCTACTCAAAGCAGCCATGGGTAAGTCGTGAAGGTTTACCGATCTGCCTGCACCTGTTCTAGAAGGCACTGTCACCTGTCTTTTGCCATTTATCAAAACCAAAGTTCTGTTGGTTCCTAAGCCTCTTAAATTGATATTTGCGATTCCTTCAGCTTGGTTTGCACCAAACTGATTGGCTTCACCATCCATTCCAGAACTTCCCGGGACCATTTTTATGAGTTCAACAATATTTAAGTTTCCTTGAGCTGAAATTTCTTCTGCACTGAAAGTAGAAATTGGAGAACCAGTATCAATTGGGGTTCCTTTTATCAAAGAACCCACTACTGTAACTTGCTCGTCTTGGGCAAAGCTATAATTTGCTAGCAGAGCAATATTAAGAAAAGCAAATATAATTTTTTTTGTCATTTTAAAATCAATTTTTTACTGAAAATAATATTATCTCAATTTTTTTCACAAAGATAAGTTAATTAAATTTAATTTATAAAATCTTAAAGAAATAATTATTTGCTAGATAAGCTTATATCTTTGACGATATCGTTTATTGAAATAATAATGAGAATCGTTATCATTAAACTAATTAATACTTAGTTTAATTTTAATGAATGAATTCATAATACTCTTTAGAGAAACTCTGGAAGCAGCTTTAATTGTTGGAATAATATATCTATTTCTTACCAATAATAATGCTCCAACCCAAAAACTTTGGCTTGCAGTATTGTCGGCAATATTTGCGAGCATAGTAGTAGCTTATTTTATTTACTCCGCCCAAGAAGCATTGGGTAATACGTCTTTGAAAGCTCTTTTTGAAGGTATCTTTATGTTTATCACTGCTATCTTTATCTGGTACGTAATTTTTTGGCTCTCAAAACATGTAAGTGACAGAAAACAGCTAGAAGAAGGAGCAGCCATTGCAATGAGTTCATCCTGGGGAGTATTTTTCTTAGTATTCTTCTCGATTATTCGAGAAGGTTTTGAAACCGTTGTCTTTTTACTTGCAAGTTTTTCAATGACTAAAAGTTTCTCCTATCTGGGATTTTTTGGAGGCATGTTTGCAGCATTGTTCTTAGTATATTTACTGATTATTCAAGGTCGAAGATTCAACATTAGAGAGTTTTTTAAATACACTACTTTATTATTAGTATTTTTAGCATCAGGAATGATTGCTTACGGAACACATGAAGTAGAAAGTTATTTCGTAAAATCAAATAACCTGGAAGTTCTTGGCCTAGAAGATAAAAGTGATATTTCAAGACCATGGGACATTTTAAAGCCCAAAGATAAACTTCAAGAATCAGATATTTCAATTTTTTATTCTTATAATGTGAAAGGGGAGAATAAGTACACTCATATATTGCATGATAGCGGCAGTATAGGATCTTTTCTTAAGGGATTTTTTGGGTACAACAGCAATCCAAATTATGTAGAACTTTATGCTTGGATTACTTCTTTGATCATAGGTTTGTTTTTCTGGAGAAGATTTTACTTCACAAGCTCATAGGATGTTTATTTCTTATTGAGAATGAAACTCATTTGTATTGACAATGCAAATGATAATCATTATCATTAAAAGCTAACTATCGTTTAAGGAGATATTTCCTATGAAAAAAATAATTTTTTTAGTTGCATTAGTTGTTTCTACTTCTGCAATTTTTGGACAAGATGAGGAGCTTGAAGTTAAAGGTAACGTTCTTTATAAGGACCAAGTCAACTCCATGAAACCTCCAGCGCCAATTTTAAATGTGCCTCAGTCTGTATCAATCATCACAGATGAAGATATTTTGAACCAAGGCTTTAGAGCTCTCGGAGACATAGTTCGTTATGTTCCTGGAATACACTCAACTCAAGGTGAGGGACATAGAGACGCCATGGTAATTAGAGGTATTAGAACTACATCTAGTTTTTACCTAGATGGTCAAAGAGATGATGTGCAGTATTACAGATCTCTTTACAACGTTGAGCAAGTCGAAGTTCTCAAAGGACCTAACGCACTTCTCTTTGGAAGAGGTGGTGAAGGAGGTCTGATTAATAGAGTAACTAAGAAAGCAAAGCTTGGTGAGACTTTCACAAACCTGAATCTCGGTTACGATACTTTTACCGCTAATGATTTTGCTATTGATACAAACATGCAACTTAACGATACAGTTGCATTGCGTTTAATGGCGCACTCAGATACTTTAGCCAATCACAGAGATCTTTACGATGGCACGCGTTCTGGCATAAATCCAACTTTCACTTTTTCTCTTAATGAAGCAACTGAGCTAAACATTTCCTTAGAATACCTAGATCACGAAAGATTCATTGATAGAGGTATTCCAACCACAGGAGCATTAGTAAATGAGGCTTTAAATGAGGTCGTCTATGGAGACCCAAACAAAAACCTTCACACAACGGAAGGAACTATTTTAAAAGCAAACTTAGAGCACAACTATTCCGATAATGGAAAAATCAATTTATCCATAATGGGCAACAACTTTAATAAAATGTATCAAAACATTTACGTAAAAGATGTTACAAATGGAACCACAGGATGTGAGACTAGTGCAACCATAACTACTGTAGCTTGTGTGGAAGGTTATAGAGATACTACATTTAGAGAATCCTCTATTTTGAATCTAACGAATGTCAACACATTCGATCGAGCAACTCTTACTGTTGGATTGGATCTTATTGACACCGATAATGATAACGAACGTTATCATTCTCACTTTAGCAATGAAGCAGCCGATACTGCTGGAGCTGGTGGTGCAACTTTAGGTGCATCTGGAATTAGAAATAATTTTAATTTAGCAAATCCAGGAGATTTCAAAGTTGACGCTTTCGGAAACCGCACTGTTTTGGATTTCACTACCGATGTTAAAGTCAAAAGTGAAACAGAAATTAAAGTTGAATCAGTTTTCATTACCGCTGACATAGATCTTGCTGATCAATGGCAAATGATTTTGGGAGCACGTTACGAAGAAGTTGATACAACAATCACTAAATATCGTCCTGATGAAACTGGAACTGGTTTTAACGCCACATACTTAGCTTTAGCGGCAACTGATACTCTTCAAAGAAAAGACAGCCTTACGTCACCTCGTCTGGGTTTAATTTTCAAACCTCAAGAAAATATGTCGCTTTACTTAAGTTACAGCGAATCTTTCTTGCCTAAATCAGGTGATCAGTACAAAGCTTGGAGTGGTGTTGTAAACAACGTAGCTGCTACTGATCCTGATGTCTTTGAAAATACTGAGCTTGGCTTCAAATACAATACTGTTTCTGGTATAAATCTTTCAGTAGCCTATTTTGATCAGGAAACTGTAAAGGGTCAGGCAGATGGTACCGGTGGTGCTGAAATCATAGATTTTGATATTCAAGGTATCGAACTTACTGTTGGTGGACAAATCAATGATGCAAACTCAATTGATTTCTCACTTTCTTCAGTAGATGCAACAAACACCGATACTGGTGCAGATCAGAAAGAGATTCCTGAGCTAACTTGGTCACTTTGGTACACGCACCGAGCTAGTGACTTGTTCTCAGTAAGTCTTGGAGCTGTTTATCAAGATGAGCAGTGGATTAGTTCTACTTCAGCAGGAGCTCCTAAACTACCTGATTACACTAGATTTGACATGGCTATGTCAATTACACCAAGTGAAACTGATACGATTAGAATTAATATCGAGAATTTATTGGATGAAGATTATTATCCTTATTCTCATTCTACTCATCAGGTAACAGTTGGTGAGTCTGCTAACTTAAGACTTTCTTACAGTAAAAGTTTTTAATTAATTTTTTGGGAGAGCAAAAAAAATGAGCAAACTGTCGAAGCTAAGAAACATCAAGGATGATGTTTTTAAGACAGATTGCTCACTCTCCAAACTGATAAAGACTAAAGTTGAAATACTACGATGATTTTTAGAGAAGCCTTTTCATTTCATCTCATGGCCAATCTACTAAAGATCTCCCCCTAGGTAAATCAATAATAGTTTTTTTGGAGAGAAAGAAATCCCGCTTAATAGCGGGATTTCGTCTTAAAGATCAATAAATTCTCGAAACTTGATTTCTAAATTTTGGGCATCAACTGACTCTCTTCGAAGAGAAAGCTTTGTCCATACTTTATCCAAAGAAGACAAGAATCTCTTAATATCTTCAGCTTGATGCTTTGGAGTGATTGTTACTCTAAACCTTTCATCTCCTTTAGGCACTGTTGGATAAAAGACGGGTTGGATGTAAATTCCGTGTTCTTCAATTAAAACATTTGCTGCCTCTTTACAAAGCCTTGGATCTTCAACATGAATAGGAATAATGTGACTGTCATTATCCAAATGAGGGATTTCTAAATCTCTCAATCCTTCACGAATTAAATTTGAATTCTCTCTAATATCTTCTCTAAGATTTTCCGATTCCTTTGCAATTTCTATGGCTTTTATTGAAGCGGCTGCAATACTTGGATTGGCTGACGAGGTAAAGATAAAACCTGGCGCAAAACTTCTGATGAAATCAATTATGTCAGCGCTGGCAGCTACGTAACCACCCATTTGACCAAAAGCTTTAGATAACGTGCCATTGATGATATCTATTTCATCAGAAATATTAAGTTCATCTGCAATTCCTCTTCCTTCAGAGCCATAAAGACCAACCGAATGAACTTCATCAAGATAGGTTAGACAATTAAATTCTTTAGCCAGAGAAACGAATTTGCTTGAGAGGCGATCTCAAACCTTCCATAGAATAGAGTGATTCCAAAACAATGATTTTAGGAACACTTGCATTTGATGTATTTAATAATTCTCTTAAATGATTAACATCATTATGACTAAAAATGTGACAAGGGACGTTTGCATTTTTGATTCCTTGAATCATTGAAGCATGGTTAAGTTCATCTGAGAAAACTTCAATACCTTCCAATTTTTTACATAAGGTCCAGAGAGTTGACTGATTTGCGGTATAGGCAGAAGGGAAAATAAGACTAGACTCTTTGTTATGCAGTTTTGCAATAGTTCTTTCAAGATCAGCATGATAAGAAGAAGTACCTGAAATGTTTCGCGTACCTCCAGAGCCTGTTCCTAGTTCTTGAATAACTTCAACAGACCTTTGGATTACTTCTGGATGTTGACTTAGATTTAGATAGTCATTACTACACCAAACTTCAACAGGCCTTTCAGCACCTTCAAATCTTTCAGTAGCTTTTGGAAAATGCTTCTTGTCTCTGTTGATTTCTCGAAACTTTCGATAAAGACCTTGAGACTTCAAAGATGTTAGCTCATCCGAAAAATATTTTTTGTAATTCATTTCATCCCCAAATAGGTATAAGCATTACTATAGACGTAAAAGCGTTGAAACTAAATAATTAAAACCTATAGAATTATAATAATATAGTTGTTTAGAAGGATTGGTTATAATGGACGAGTTAAAAATCATCTCTAGAAAAAGTGTTTTAGCACGACTTCAAGCTATAGAAGTTTCTGATGTTATCAAAGACAAATATCCTGATATCAGAATTAAATTTATCACCAAAGAAACAAAAGGAGATTTAGATTTAAATACGCCGCTTCACAAAATGCCTGAAATGGGCGTATTTACCTCCGACATAAGAGAAGAGCTAATCTCTGGGAAAGCTGACATTGCAGTGCACTCTTGGAAGGATCTTCCTGTGGAGCTTGAAGAAGGAACTGAAGTTACCGCAACGATCAAAAGGGCTGATTTAAGGGATGTTTTAATTTTTAAAAGAAGTTCGTTTAATAAGAAAAAAATCAACATTTATACTTCTTCACCTAGGCGAAAAGAAAATTTATCTAAGTTTTTACAAAAAGCTTTTCCTTTTGAAATCGATTCTTGCAGCTTCCATGACATCAGAGGAAATATTTTGACCAGAATAAAAAAACTTAAAGACTCAGATAAAGATGGGGTGGTA
Organism: Gammaproteobacteria bacterium; assembly: GCA_019652555.1. Classification (GTDB taxonomy): domain Bacteria; phylum Pseudomonadota; class Gammaproteobacteria; order Magnimaribacterales; family AG-339-G14; genus MEDG-81. Next base: position 276,224 of record BPAJ01000002.1, read on the forward strand.
ATTGCCAAAGCTGCAATAGACAGATTGTTATCAAATAGATTGGAAGACAAAGAGTTGATTGCATTTCAAAATGATCTGGAAGCATTTTCATGGATGGTAATTCCCGCTTCACAAAATCCTTGTGCTCCCGGTCAAGGTGCACTTGCTTTGGAAGTAAAAACAGGAAATAGAGAGATCGTTGAATTGCTCAATAAAATCAATGATTTACAAGTATTTAATAATGTTCAGCAGGAAAGAGAGAAGCTCAAGAAATACGGTGGAGGCTGTCACCAAAAGATTGGAGTAAGTATAGAAGACCATCCTCTAGGAAAAGTCATTACTGAAAAAGGTTTAACTCCTGACAGTGAGGAAATTGATGAAAGGACTTTTGTTCCCTTCAAAGAAGAACTATCAAGACTCGAAAGAAGAGTGGAGAATTTTTTTCCGAAATCAAAAAAAGACTTTAATTTGTTTTCACGATTAAAAATTGATGATGGCATTTCTAAAATAGAGGCATTAAAAAACTCTGGTCTATATGTCTCAAGAGCGAGTTCTTTGGAACAAGGAGCATCAATTGACCGGTCAAATATAGTTTGGACAAGCGGTATCGAAAACTGGTTTAAATTGGCAAAAAAAGGCATCTGGGTAAATGGTTCATCCGACAGCTTAGGAGAAAATCAATCAAAGCCAGAATCTTTGGGAAAACAAGTAAAGTGGTTTCTTGTTTCTCATGATGCTTCGTCTTCGAAAGATAAGACGCTTTTAGCCACATACAGCCTTAAGCCAGAGAAGGAAATAGAAGATTTATCAAAATACTCGCATTTTTACTGGATGTCTATTAGCTCTTTCAAAGAAGCTCTAAAAAGGTTTCCCTCTTTACAAAATGCTGAACATTCATGCGGTTTGGGGAAAACATTTGATGAACTGAACGATATTTATCCTAATAAAATTAAAGCTTTCTTAAACTTTGAAGACTGGCTGGAAAAAGTAAAAGAAGCAAAGTAAGCTACGCACCTGTTTACCGACTATGGCAAATTTTAAAAGAAAATATCCTCTTTCTAGGCTAAGAAGGCTAAGAGCTAACAAATCCATCAGGAATCTCGTTGCTGAAAATAAATTATCAGTCGATGACTTGATTCAGCCTATTTTCGTAAAGGAATCTTTAAAGGAAAAAGAAGAAATAGAATCTTTACCTGGAATTTTTAGACATTCGGATAAAAGTATTCTTAAAGAGGTAGAAGAGCTCTTAAGTTTAGGCATAAAAGCGGTAGCCATTTTCCCTGTAATCGATGAAGACAAGAAAGATGAGGAGGGCTCTGAGGCAATAAATGAAAATAATTTTTTAAATAATATCATTAAGACAATAAAACAAAATTTTCCAGAGATTCTAGTTGTTGCTGATGTTGCTTTAGATCCATACACAATTCATGGACACGATGGTGTATTAAATTCTGACGGTGATGTTGATAATGATAGGACGCTCAAAATTCTAGAAGATCAGGCATTGAAGCTAGCTCTAGCAGGTACAGACATCATTGCTCCATCTGACATGATGGATGGCAGAGTTGGAGTCATAAGGAAAGCCCTTGAAGAAAAGGGCTTTAAAAATACTATGATTCTAGCTTACTCAGCAAAATACAGTTCTAAGTTCTATGGTCCTTTTAAGGAAGCAGTTGAATCAGCAAAATTTTTTGGAAATAAAACAAAAGACTCTTATCAAATGGCTGTTGCAAACATTGATGAAGCTCTTCACGAGGTTGCCTTAGATATAAATGAAGGCGCTGATATTGTTATGGTAAAACCAGGTATGCCTTATCTTGATGTGGTAAAGGCAGTTAAAGAAAAATTTCAAATGCCAACCTTTGTTTATCAAGTAAGCGGAGAATACGCTATGTTGAAGGCAGCAATTGAAAAAAACTGGCTAAGTGAGGAAGTAATATTTGAATCGCTTCTTTCATTTAAGCGAGCTGGTGCGGATTGCATCTTAACTTATGCCGCAAAAGAGATAGCAAAAAATCTATAATTTCTGATATGCGTAACTCCAGGTTTCAAAATGCTTTGAATCGGGTTCCTCAGGAAATTCCGCCGATATGGTTTATGCGTCAAGCTGGCAGATATCATGATCATTATCAAAATCTCAAGAAATCTCACTCTTTCGTTGAGCTTTGTAAAATTCCAGCCTTGTCAGCTCAAACTGCTTTAGGTCCAATAGAAGAATTTGACTTTGATGTCGCTATTTTATTCAGCGACATTCTTTTTCCCTTGGAGTCTTTGGGTATGGATTTGATTTATGACCCCGGTCCAATATTCAAAGAACATCTATTAGAAGAAAATGCTTCTAGAATCCTTGTCAATAAAAATCCTATTGCTTCTTTGGAATTCCAAGGGGAGGCAATAGAAAGAACTTTGGAATTACTTCCAGACGATAAGTCTATGATTGGCTTTATTGGCGGACCATGGACATTGTTATCTTTTGCCTCAGCTAAAAATAAATTAGATAAGATTGGAAAAATAGAAAGTTACCAATGGGCAATTTTGGAAGAGTATATCTATCCTCTTTTACATAAAAACATTTCTTTGCAATTGCAGGCTGGAGCTGAACTTGTAATGATTTTTGATTCTTGTGCACACCAGCTTGCTAAAGATGATTTATCTATTTACCTCAATAAAGTTTTAAATGAGTTAGTAAAGTCTTTTCCAAATCAAGTTGGCTACTATGCAAAAGACGGAATTTCTTATGATGATATCTTTAAAGCATCTGATAGTTTCGAAGTTCCTTTTGCAGGAATTGGGGTAGATTCAAATGTCAGCATTCAAGATATTTTTGCAAAAAGGAAAGATGGGTTCATCCAAGGCAATTTCAGTGAAAAAATCATTACTCAGGATTTCAACGAATTTGATAAAGCTTTAAATTTATTTCTAGAAGATATTTCCTCTCTTTCAATAGAGGATAGAAAAGGATGGGTATGTGGGTTAGGTCATGGCGTTATCAAGACCACACCTCAAGAAAATGTTAAACATTTTGTGAAAAAAGTAAGGTCTTATTTATGAGTTTTTTAGGCGAAGAGAATTTTTCCCACGAAGACAAACAAAAAGTTGGTGTAATTATCTGCAATCTTGGTTCGCCAGATAGTTACTCTACAAAAGATGTAAGAAAATACCTTAGAGAATTTTTATCAGATACGAGAGTCATAGAAGTGCCAAAAATAATCTGGTGGTTGGTACTTAATCTCTTTATTTTGCCTTTTAGACCCAGAAAATCAGCAGCCCTATATAAATCAGTATGGCTTGAAGAAGGCTCGCCGTTGCTGGTTTATTCAAAGAGATTTTTAAGCAAGATAAAAAACCTGAATGAAAATTCTGAATCTATAGAATTTGAATTAGCCATGCGCTATGGAAATCCAAGCATTGAAAAAGCTTTGTTGAGTTTGAAGGAGAAAAATTGTCGTAAAATTTTACTTCTACCTTTGTTTCCTCAATATTCTGCAGTAACTGCTGCAACAATATTCGATAAGGTGAGCGCAATTCTTTCAAGATGGCGCTGGGTTCCTAGTTTGCATTTTGTGAGCGGCTACCACGATAATTCTGAGTACATAAATTCATTAGCTAACACAATTAAAACTCATGAATTTTATGGAAAACAAGACAAGGTAGTTTTTTCTTATCATGGCATTCCAAAAAAATATTTTGATGAGGGAGATCCTTACCATTGTTTTTGTCAGAAGACTTCTCGCTTGGTTGCAGAAGCTTTAGGGCTTGAAGAAAATCAGTACATTACTAGTTTTCAATCGAGATTGGCAGCGGCTGGAAGAGAGTGGTTAAAACCCTATACAAGTGAACTGATGGAAAAATTACCTGAAGAGGGAGTAAAAAAAATCTTAATTTTATCGCCTGGGTTTAGTATGGATTGTTTAGAAACCATAGAAGAAATCGATGAAGAAAATAAGGAAATATTCCTAGATTCTGGTGGTGAGGCTTTCCATTACATAGCTTGCTTAAATGATAACGACGAGCATGTGGAAGCTATCAATAATTTAATTGCAAATAAAATATCCCAACTATGATCAGCAGTTTAGATGAAAAAAAAGATTCAGCATCTCAATGGTTTAGATCTTTGAGAGACCAATTTTGCACTGCCTTTGAAGAATTAGATGGCGGAAAGTTTGAAAGAAAAAAATGGAATCATAAAGGTTCTGGCGGTGGCGAAATAAGTATTCTAAAGGGCGAGGTATTTGAAAAGGTTGGGGTAAATATTTCAACTGTTGCAGGTGAATTTTCTGATGATTTTAAATCTCAAATCAAAGGAACAGAAAAATCTGCAGAGTATTGGGCTTCTGGGATCAGTTTGGTTGCTCACATGCAATCGCCCAAGGTGCCGGCTTTTCATTTCAATACGAGATTTTTAGCTACCGGTGAAAATTGGTTTGGAGGCGGAACAGATATGACTCCATCAATTCCAGACGATAAAGAAACTAAACTTTTTCACGCTAAGTTAAAAGAAGCATGTGATAAATCAGACAATAACTATTACTCGGATTTTAAAAAAAATTGTGATGAATATTTCTATCTTGCTCATCGAGATGAACCCAGAGGAGTTGGCGGCATTTTTTTTGATCATTTGAATACCGGCAACTGGCAAGACGATTTTGATTTTGTAAAAGAGCTTGGTTCAACCACTCTCAATATTATTAAAGAAACCGTATCTAGCAAAAAAGACTTAGACTGGACTGAAGAAGAAAAAGAACAACAATTGATCAAAAGAGGGCGTTACGTAGAATTCAATTTGATTTGGGATAGAGGTACTTTGTTTGGTTTAAAAACTGGAGGATCTACAGAAGCTATCCTGATGTCCATGCCGCCGTCAGCGAAGTGGAAATAAGATGAGAAATACTCTTGTAATATATTCTTCTGTAGATGGTCATACTCAAAAAATCTCGAGCAAAATTGCTGAACATATCAAGCATCACGCAAACGTTGACTTAACTTCATTAGTTGACGCTCAATCGCTGAGCTTAAAAAATTATCAACAAGTTATTATTGGGGCCAGCATCAGATATGGTAACTATCGAAAAGAACTTTTTGAGTTTATTGAAAAAAACCTTGATGAGCTCTCAAGCAAAGAAAACGCTTTTTTTAGTGTAAATGTCGTTGCTAGAAAGCCAGAGAAAAATACTCCCGATACTAATCCGTATGTTGCAAAATTTCTCAAAGCAACAAAATGGAAACCAAACAAAATGGATGTTTTTGCTGGCGTTGTTGATTACCCAACATATAATTTTTTCGATAGATTTATGATTAGACTTATCATGTGGATCACCAAAGGCCCTACAGACGCCAAGGCTAGATTTGAATTTACCGACTGGAAAAGAGTAGAGGATTTTTCCAAATCATTAATTAAGAACTAAAGCTCAGTAGCGAGCTCAATAAATTTATTTTTTAGAAAAGTTAGTTTATTCGTAAGACTAAAAGCATGATTTCTAATGAGTCTTATCCAGATATTTTTTTGCTCGAAACCTCTTTTGAAAGCTTCCATAGCAGCTGCTAGGGCTAAATTGATTGGAATTCTTTGTCTATTATATTTATCTTCAATTTGTTTAACTTGAAGCAAACTTTCAGGAGTAATTAAATCCGATAGAGATTTCACATCACCGATTCCTGCGTTTAATCCCAATCCTGCTAACGGATGAATATGGTGCGCAGCATCTCCCACAAGAAAAACATTACCTCTGGCAAAAGTTTTTGCAGAGAGGTGTTTTAGGGGAAATGACTGCCTTTTGGCTGAGAATTTTATTTCTGGAAGTTTTTCCCCGAAAGATTGATGAATTTCATTTATGAAGTCATCTTCATTCATACCTAAGTAATCATAGGCCTGGGTATCGTCAATGGACCATATCATAGTAAGTTCAGTCTCATTCATTGGCAGCAAAGCAAGCGGTCCCACCGAGGTGAAAGTTTGTCTAATGCATGAGTCTGTTTGGGGTACAGAAAAGTTAGCAACTATTGCTGTCTGATTGTAACTCCAAGTTCTTGAAGAAATCGAAGAAAGGTTTCTTACACTTGATTGAATGCCATCTGCACCTATTAAAATTCTTGTCTCCAACTTTCCCTTTGATGTTTCGCAATGAATATCTCCGTTAATTTTCTCTATTTTTTCTAAATTACAACTCCACAAAAGATTTTTTGAATCGGAAACGAGAGATAACAGAGAATTTTGAATGTCTCCTTCTTTGACTATGAAGCCAATATTCGGAATATTTTTTTCCAATTCATTTACATTGAAATCTATGAATCCAGTGCCTTCTTGATCCCAAACCTTTATCTGGTTGTATTCAAAAGCATTTTTACTTATGACATTCCATGCATCTAGCTCTTTAAGAAATGTCATACTTTTGTTATTCAATGATAGATGGCGGTAACTATTTGGGGCTTTATCTCGACCGTCTATTAGACCGACATTTATATTTTTATTCTTCAATGCAAGAAAAAGGAGGGCACCAGTTACGCCAGCACCAACAATGAGGACATCATATTTCATTAACTCGCCATCAGTTGTTGAATGTCATCAAGCTCTTTAATGGCTGAACTAAGAACTTTTGGCTGATTGTTTTCAACTAACACATCATCTTCGATTCGAATTCCAATTCCTTTAAATTTTTCAGGTACGTTTTCTTCATTACTGATGTAGATTCCTGGTTCGATAGTGGTAATCATCCCATTTTCATAAGACCTTACTTTGCCATCTTTTTCATAGCCACCGACATCGTGCACATCAAGACCCAACCAATGACCGACGCGGTGCATATAAAACTTTGAATAAGATTGAGTTTCAATGACTTCTTCTTTAGAGCCTTTTAACAAACCCAAGCTTAATAGTCCTTCAACAATGACTTCTAAAGATTTTTTATGCGTCTCAAGAGGATTAGATTTTTCTGAAATGCTTTCAATAGATTGCTTTTGAGATTCCAAAACGATCTCGTAGATAAGTTTCTGTTCTGACGAAAATTTTCCATTAACAGGAAAAGTTCTAGTGATATCGCTCGCGTAGCCCTTGTATTCGCAGCCTGCATCAACCAGAACCAAATCACCGTCTTTTAGCAAATCTGTATTCTTGCTGTAATGAAGAATGCATGCATTTTCTCCTCCTCCCACGATAGAAGGATAGGCACACTCCTTTGCTCCATTGACCATAAATTCATGCAGATATTCTGCTTCAAGTTGATATTCGTACATATCTGGTTTTACAGCTTTCATTGCTCTTTCATGAGCCGAAGATGAGATATCACATGCTTTTTGAATAATACTGATTTCTTCTTTAGATTTTAAAAGTCTTAATTCGTGTATTAAAGAATCAACACTCTTAATGTTTTTTGGATTTAAATCAAAGTTGATCTTTTTACCTTTTAGCCCTTTGGTTAATGCAAAGAATAATTTTTTTTGACTTTTGTTTTGACAAAATAAATGATCTGCACCTTCAAGAAATTCAGTGGTTTTTAAAATGAGATCGTCTATTTTAAAACCGCTTTCAAAACCCAGTTGGGTCACATTTTCAGGACCCAATCGAGGTCCCTCCCATTTTTCTCTTACTTCATCTTTTTCCGCACAGAGGAGATGAAAAATCGTACTCCCTTTTTTTTCAATAACTAATGCAGCATCGGCTTCATTAAAGTTAGTTAAGTACAAAAAATCGCTATCTTGTCTGAAAGAATAGTCAGTATCACCATTTCTGATTTTTTGATTGGCTGAATGAATGACTGCTACCGATCCATCAGGCAACAGATCAGCTAATTTTTTTCTTCTTTCTAGAAAAATGTCCATATGTTGATTTTACTTCAATATAAAGTCTTTATAGAAACGTTATTGATATAAGAATAAAATAATATCTGTGTCGCAGAAGGAATTAGAGAAAAATCTAAAGGAGCTTTTAGAACTTTCTAAAAAACTTAGAGAGGCAAATAAAGATTTAAGAAACAAAAATTTAAGACTTAAAAAAGAGAATAATCGTCTAAAAGATAATATAGAATTATCAAGAAATAAGTTAGAAATATTGATTTCAAAATTAGAAGCTTTATGAGTGAAGACGATCAAGACATAGTAACCCTTAAAATAGCAGGCATCGAGTATCAGTTATATTGTCCTCCTGAGGAACAATCCACCTTGATCGAAGCCGGTGAAATCTTGGATAAGCGAATCAAATCCATCAAACGCAAAACAAGAAATCTTCCAATTGAAAAAGTTGCCGTATTAGCAGGCCTTGACGTAGTGAATGAATTCCTCTCAAACGAAGGAGCTTCATCAATCGAGGCAAATGATGAATCATCGGCAGCTACAGATGAAAAATCAGCCGCAAATGTTTCAGAAGAAAAAGTCGATTCATCTGAAGAAGAAAATTTAAGTCTTAAGTTAGTAGACGAGATTTCTGAATTATCTAAGCTTTAAAATATTGCTATAATTTTCAATGCTTCCTGGCTTATTTGCTAGTTATATAACACTTCGAGCCGATGCAAAATAAATAGGGAATTTGATACTTCTCTTGTTGAGCGCCCTTAGGGCAGCCTGATAGATGGTGATTCTTCCCGACCTGAACTATACGGTTCGGGTTTTATTTAACGGCGATAACTTGGGAAGCTCTCTTAAATATGAATAAAACTGAAGCAAGAGAGTTAATTTCAAAAGGCTTCAAAAGCTTAACTGCCTCCTCTAAAAGTTACCAAGAAAAAGTCCACTTAGATTTTATAAAAGATCATTTGGAGAAAAAAAATTTTTCACACGTTGCAAGTTATATGTCTCTGCCTCATGAAGTTTCAACTGAGAAAATAAATAAATTTCTAGCAGATTCCAAAAATCATTTTTACCTACCAAAAATCAATTCCAAGAGCAATAAATTGGAATTTGTACTTTGTAACAAAAAAACTAAATTTAGAAAAAATTCTTTAAATATCCTTGAACCCATGAGTGAGGAAACCATTGAGCTCGAGAAATTAAATGCGGTTATTGTTCCTTTACGCGCTTTCAATGAGAACTTTCAAAGATTGGGATTCGGAGGAGGTTTCTATGATAAAACTTTTTCAGGAGTCACCGAACCAGAATTTATTGGCTTGGCTTATGAGTTTCAATTCATAAAAAAATTAATACTTGAAGACTTTGACTTGAAGTTAGATGTAGTTTTTACAGATAAGCAATTACTTTAAAAAAGCTTGGTAACCTTGGTTTTCAGTCTCTCTGGTAAAAGGATAGGAAATCCTTAGGAGATCTCTTTCCAGACTTTTTACTTGCTTCTGTCTTATTGTAAAACCTACTAAAGCACCACCATAGATTGCACCTTGATTTTTATAATGAAAAAGGGAGATATCCCATTTGTCTTTAAGCAAAGTTAAAAAATTGAGAAGGGCACCTGGTTTTTCAGGGAAATCTACACTGTAAACTTCTTCTACGAATTCACCTTCTAGTTGGGGTCCTCTACCACCATGCATGAATTTAAGATGTTTTTTAGAGATTTCATCGTTGCTTAAATCTGTAAAAGAGTACTTTTTATTTCTTAAGGCTTTTAAAAAAATATCTTTGCTTTTTTTTGAATCTTGAAGTTCCAATCCCAAAAGAATTTTTGCTTTAGAACTGCCATCTTTTCTATAACTAAACTCGGTGATATTTTTTTGGCCGATGTCTCTGCAAAGTTTTCTAAACGAACCCTTTTTTTCGTCTATAGCTATACTTAAAATAATTTCCTTTTTTTCTCCAATTTTGGATCTTTCAACAATATGTCCCAAAGACTCAAAATTGAGATTTGAGCCGCAATAAGTTGCGATAAGATTTTTATTCTTAATTCTTTTTTGGCTTATGTATTTTTTTAATCCTGCAAGTGCTAATGCTCCAGTTGGTTCAGGAACAGTCCTAGTTTCCAAGAAAGTATCTTTCACAGCAGCACAAATTTCATCGGTATCAACGGTTATTGAATCATCTAAGAAATTTTTTATAAGTTCGTAGTTATTTTTTCCTATTTGTTTTGCCGCAGCTCCATCAGCAAACAATCCAACTTCTTTGAGTTTCACTCTTTTACCTGCCTTCACAGAGGCATGTAATCCTGCTGAATCCGCTGCTTCAACACCTATTATTTTTACATTGGGATGAACTTTATTTAAGTAAGCTCCAATTCCAGCAATCAAACCACCACCACCAACGGCAACGAATACAGCATAAAGATTTTCAGGAAATTGTTCTGAGATTTCCATGCCAACCGTACCTTGTCCTGCAATTACTAATGGATCATCAAATGGATGGATGAAATTTACTTTATTTTTTTTACAGAATGTTTTCGATTCTTTAAGCGCATCATCAAAGTTATTACCTACCAAAACTACCTTAGCTTTCAAATCTCTCACTGCGTTAACTTTGATCAAAGGCGTGGTCTTTGGCATGAAGATAGTGGCCTTGATGCCTAGCTCTTTTGCCGAATAAGCTACTCCTTGGGCATGATTTCCCGCGGATGCTGTTGCCACTTCAGTAATCTTTTTGGATTGATAAAGGTGAGCAATCTTGTTGTAAGCACCCCTAATTTTAAAAGAGTGGGTAGGCTGCAAATCTTCTCTTTTTAAGAAAATACTATTTGCCAGTTCTTTTGATAAATTATCAGCCTTAGTTAGAGGTGAAATACTAGCAACCTCATAAACTTTAGAGTTCTCTATTTTTTCTATGTAGTTTTTGATTACTTTTTTCATAAAAATTCTGGAAAGCGAGGTATTATACGTAGAGTTCTCTTATAAGCCATAGACATGGAAAATTCTAACTCAGAAACCAAACAAGCTGTTGCGCGCAAAGCCTATGAGTATCTGGCCACAAAGCTTCATAAAGATTGTATTTTGGGTATTGGTACAGGAAGTACTACTAATTTTTTTATCCAAGAATTGATTAATCAAAAACCTGAAATCAAAGCCATCGTATCTAGTTCAGTTGCAAGCACGAAATTATTGGAAGAGGCAGGTTTGGAAGTGTCCGAGTTAAATGACGTTGGCTCCCCGGATTTTTATATCGATGGTGCTGATGAAATCAATGATCGTTTTGAAATGATCAAAGGCGGTGGTGGAGCATTAACTCGAGAAAAGATAATTGCCTCAGCATCTAAAAAATTTATCTGCATTTGCGATTCTTCTAAAAAAGTAAAACTGCTTGGAAAATTTCCAGTTGCTATTGAAGTCATTCCAATGGCAAGAAGTTATGTCGCACGACAGATGGTGGTAAAGGGTGGAACCCCAGAATACAGAGTAGGATTTGTGTCTGATAACGGTAATCAAATAATAGACGTCCGTAACTTAAAACTTAATGTACCGTATGACTTTGAAAACGAAATCAATAATATTCCCGGAGTTGTAGCCAACGGTATATTTGCTGCAAGAAAGGCAGATTGTTTAGTTGTAGATAAAAATGGAGTTCCGGAAGTTTTAGAGCAGTGATTCGATAGCAGAAATTATTTCTTCGCTATCAGGCTCTATATTCTTGGAGAAAGGTTTTAAGACTTCACCATCTTTGGATATCAAATACTTGGTGAAATTCCAATCAGGAGATTTTCCAGTAATCATTGCAAGGTTTTGATAGAAGCTGTTGGCCTTTTTTCCTTTGACACTTGATGTAGCGAACATGGGAAAGGTCACGCCATACTTAGAATTACAAAACTCTTTTACTTGGCCTTCATCACTATATTCCTGAAACATAAAGTCTCTAGAAGGGAAGCCTAGAATCACAAAATCTTTTCCTTGGTAGTTTTCAAATAATGTTTGCAAAGCTTCGTACTGATAGGTGAAACCGCATCGACTGGCAACATTTACTGCAAGCACCACTTTGTCTTTGTGTTCGCACAAATTGATGATTTCTTTTGAATCAAGCACACGGATGTTGTGATTTAAAATGGCAGGACAACCTTCTACAGGGATTTTGTTTAGATCAGGTTGAAAGTTCATTGCATTAAAATTTTCTATTTCTGCGTTTCCTTGAGAGCAACTGACGACAAAGAAGGAAAATAAAATTAAAGCAAATCTCATAATGTTAAATTAAATAATAAAGTTCAGTAAATCAATACCTGTGTACCTTTTCTCACTCTATTGAATAACTTTATAACGTCTGTATTCTTCATTCTGATGCAACCCAAGCTGGCAGGCTCACCAATAAGACCTTCTTCGGCAGTGCCATGAATGTAAATGTATCGACTTTTTGAATCTACATTTCCTCCTTTGTTTTTTCCAATTTCCAAACCATCCAACCATAGAATCCTAGTAGTGATGACATCTTCTTTGATATCAATTTTTTCTGTAATTGGTACCACTATTTCCCCGGTAAATTTTCTGGCCTTGAAAACTGAACCTATTTTTGCTCCCTTACCGATTTTTTCAGAAATTATATGCGCACCAAGAGGAGTTTTTAAACTATCTCGAACGCTACCGATTCCATAAGCAGAAGATGAAATCGGGTAAGTCTTACTTGAATATGGAGTTTTTATAGTAAGCTCCTGTTTAGCTAAATTTATCAAAACGTGAGTTCGGTTTTTATTCATTTCACCAAATTCTTGAAAATTGATATTTTCATAAGATGAATAATCCAAAGGAACTGAACTACAACCATAAAAAAAGGCAGAACTAAAAATCACAAAAATTAAATACTTAAATAAAGTTTTCATCTCTTTTAAATTTTAATATCGCCGATATAAAAAAGATAATAACCAATATGAATAAGAAAGGGTTTTTCCCAAAATATGCATAAGGAGTTTGACCTGACTTAAGAATCACATCTTCTTGAAAACTCTTTAATTCATTTTTGTCAGTAGAAGTTTCAATTTTTTTTATGATCTGTCCGTGATGGTTAATTAAGGCGCTGATACCAGTTGATGTCGATCTCACCAAATATTTTTGGTGTTCAGCCGCTCTAAATCTTGCAATTTGCAAATGTTGATGAGGGCCTAAGCCAGTTCCAAACCAATTGTCGTTGCTGGCATTGAACAAGATATTGGTTTTTTTGCTATTGGATAAAAATATATTTTGATAGGCAATCTCATAACATATTGCTGAAGATATTTTTATCAAATCATTCCCAATAAGTTCGCTTTTGTTACCTGAAAATATTTGTGGCCTATTGAAATTAAAAAAATCAAAAAATACACTGAAAAGTCCTGAGAGAGGAACGTATTCGCCAAAGGGGACTAAAAACTTTTTGTCGTAAATGCCTGAGATATTGCCAATTCCAATTAATGAATTATTTATTTCTTCTGACTTATTTTCTGATAACGCACCTATGACCATTCCGAGCACATTATTTTCGTCGAGAATATTATTTCTGAATTCATTTATTTTGTCCTTTTGAATCAATGAGGTGAGAGTTACCTCTGGCCAAAATATGACAGAGGATTGAGTTAGATTTTGCGGTGGATTTTGATTTAATTTCTTTTCTATCGCGCTTTGTATTTTTTGCAATCCTTTTTGCGTCCATTTTTCTTTAATATCAATATTAGGCTGAACAACTGTTGCCGAGATCTTCCCAGTTGACTCAGTCCAGTTGAAATTTTTTAGCGGTTGATTGCCGATAAAAACAATTATTAAGACTAGGCAAGATAAATATAAAGATTTGCTTTGGGTAAAGTCTCTTAAGCTGTCTAGCAAAGCAAGAAATATTTGAGAGATCAAAACAATGAGAAAACCCATGCCAAAAATACCAAGGATAGGAATGTAGCCCTGTAACAGGCTGTTATCTACAGCGGTATAACCTATATACAACCATGGAAAACCAGTAAAAAGAAACTCTCTCAACCATTCGCTCAATACCCAAGCAGCTGGAAAAAGAAGAAATATTTCATGAGTTTTTCTTTGGCTGCTAACAAGTTTAAATGCGGTAAAACTGATAGCCTGAAACAAGCTTAAAAAAGCTGCCAACAATAATGTAAGAAAACTTCCCAATATTGGTGAGGCACCTCCATAAACAGTTATGCTATTTTCTATCCAGAATATTCCAAATGCCCAAAGGCCGAAACCAAAAAAATAGGAAATAAAAAAAGTATTTTTTACACCTTCAGTCTTAATCAATTGATATAAAAGCCCCGGAATGAGAAAAGTTACAAACCAATAATTAAAGGGCTGAAAAGCTAAGACAATTAAAGAACCTAAAAAAAACCCAGCGAAAAATTTAGAAAAATTCACACTTTATTTTATCTGAATTAAAAAGTTATTGATTCAACCAATAGCCAATATTCTTTTCTTTAAAAATCTTACAAGTCTCAACGACCGGCAACCCTACAACGTTGCTATAGCTGCCTTCCAAAGATTCAACAAATAAACCACCATAACCTTGAATGCCATAAGCACCGGCTTTGTCTTTTGGTTCATTGGTTTCCCAATATTTTGCACATTGATTAGCAGTTAAGTTTGCAAATTGAATTTCAGTTCTGACTAGATCAAACATCATGCTTACTTCAGTATCAGATTGCGGGTCGGTTTCACCAAAACAGACACAGGTCATGACCGAGTGTCTTCTTCCGGAGAACTCAAGGAGCATGGCAATGGCATGATCTTTGTTTTCAGGCTTTCCAAATATTTTGCCATCCAAGGCAACAATGGTATCAGCTGTTAAGATTGGCTTATTGGGTAACTTCTTTTGTTGTCTGATTGCATGAGCAGCGAGACATTTTTGCTGGGTATTTTTGACAACGAAATCCTCAGGACTTTCATCAGTAAAGTTGGACTCATCGTAATCGCATTTAAGGATTTCAAAATTAACTTTAAGATTTTCAAGGATTTCGGCTCTTCTAGGTGAACTAGAAGCAAGATAAATATCGAAATTATTTGATTTTTTCTTCTTTGTAGATGACGTGTTTTTTGACTCTAGGGTCATATTTTTTAAATTCTATTTTGTCTGGAGTTTTGGTCTTATTTTTATCTGTAGTATAGAAGTGACCCGTTCCAGCAGAGGAGACTAGTTTAATTTTTTCTCTCATATCTTTTCACCTCTATCTCTTATTTCTTTTAAAACAACATCAATCCCTTTTTTATCAATGATTCTCATGCCCTTAGCAGAAAGAGTTAGAGTCACATATTTGTTTTCAGACTCTACCCAAAACTTATGACGATGCAAATTAGGCATGAACTTTCTTTTAGTTTTGTTAACTGCCTTAGAAACGTTGTTCCCTGCCATTGGCGTTTTACCTGTTACTTGACACTCTTTGCTCATAATATTCCTTTGCAAGAAGAGCTTTATACCAGAATCCTAAGTTCAAAGAAACCTATCTGAGTTATAATTTTTGTATGGAACAATTAGCTAATAGACAAATTTTGCTTTGCGTCACAGGAGGTATTGCGGCATATAAAGCGGCTGAGTTAATAAGGCTATTTAAGAGCTCAGGCTCCGAAGTTCGTGTGCTTATGACTGAAGCAGCAAAAGAATTCATTACGCCGCTTACCATGCAGGCTTTGTCTGGCAATGAAGTTCACTCAGATCTTTTAGATACCAACGCCGAATCAGCTATGGGGCATATAGAATTAGCAAGATGGGCTGATGCTATTGTCATTTCTCCTTGTTCGGCAGATAGCCTTGCAAAACTTGCTGCTGGAAGAGGCGATGATTTAATGTCTGCGGTATGTCTTGCTGCAGACTCTAAAATATTTTTTGCCCCAGCAATGAATCAAGGCATGTGGAAGGACAAACGTACAAAGAAGAATCTTTCATTGCTTAAAAAACCTGTTTTTCACCAAATCGGGCCTAATGAGGGCGATCAAGCTTGTGGTGATGTGGGTCCTGGAAGAATGTCAGAACCTAAGGAAATTATTGAAGAGGTAGCAAAAGAATTTTCTTCTGGATTGTTAGCTGGTAAAAAAGTGCTCATCACTGCTGGACCCACAAGAGAGAAAATTGATCCTGTTAGATACATCTCCAACAAAAGTTCTGGAAAGATGGGCTTTTCGCTTGCTAAAGCTGCTGTTGATGAATCCGCAATAGTGACTTTGATTTCTGGCCCAGTTACTTTAGAGACACCCGAAAGGGTCAAAAGAATAGATATCGAATCTGCAGAGGAAATGAAAGAGCACGTCACAGCAAATTTATCCGATATCGATTTATTTATATCAACGGCTGCAGTTGCAGATTTCAAAATGAAAAATGCTGAATCTCAAAAAATTAAAAAAGATCAATCCAAAAACATGAGTCTGAGTTTAGAAAAAAATGAAGACATTTTGAAACACGTTTCTGATAATAATCCTGATTTAAAAATAGTCGGTTTTGCAGCAGAAACGGAAAATATGATTGATAACGCTAGAAAAAAATTATCTTCAAAGAATTTGAATCTAATTGTCGCCAATGATGTATCAGACAGTTCTATAGGTTTTGATTCAAACAATAATGAGGTGACATTAATTACTGAAAAAGAAGAATTAAAAATACTCAAAACCTCAAAAGAAAAGGTTGCTAGAAAAATAGTTCAATTTATTTCAAAAAACATCCTTAATGATTAGATGGATTTTGCTCAAATTAGTAGGAATTTTCCTGCCTTCTTTGATATCAAAAGCGGTTAGTCCTGGACAACAAGCAACTTCAAATATCGCACTTAACGTTGAATTTAAAATTCTTGATAACGAACTTGGCGACAAAATTCCCTTACCTAAATTCAGTACTGCAGGATCCGCAGCCTTAGATTTGAGAACCAATATCAAAGAAAAAAAAATTCTTCAGCCCGATGAGACTTTTCTTTTTACCACTGGATTTTCAATACATATTAAGGATTCTAAATATGCAGCCTTAATTCTCCCCAGGTCAGGCTTAGGGCATAAATACGGAATTGTCCTAGGAAACCTTGTGGGCCTTATTGATTCAGATTATCAAGGAGAAATCATGGTTTCTTTGTGGAATAGATCCAAAGAATCATTCGAGGTTCTCCCTGGAGATAGGATTGCTCAGATGATGTTTTTTGCAGTTACTTCACCCAACTTCAAGTTGGTTTCTGAATTCGATTTCTCGGAAAGGGGCTCCAAGGGCTTTGGTTCATCAGGTACCAAATAAATTAAAATCTGAAAGCTTTTTTTCTCAATCTAATCGCCGAAGGCGTTACCTCCACTAATTCGTCCTCTTCGATAAATTCCAATGCCTGTTCTAAAGAATGTTCAATATGGGGAACCAAGATAAGATTTTCGTCAGTGCCTGAGGCTCTGATATTGGTTAATTGTTTTGCTTTGGTTGGATTGACCGGTAAGTCGTTGTCTCTGGAATGTAAGCCAACAATTTGACCTTTATAAACGTTCAATCCATGTCCGACAAAAAGCTTTCCTCTGTTTTGTAGGTTGAATAACGAATAGGCTAAGGTTTTGCCTTCAGCCATAGAGACCAAGACCCCATTTTGACGTGTAGTAATCTCACCTTTTTTTGCAGGACCGTAATGATCGAAGATACTAGTTAGAATTCCGGTGCCGCTGGTTAAGGTAAGAAACTGCGACCTAAATCCAATCATGCCTCTGGAAGGAGCGATAAAATCCAATTTTATTCTTCCCGTTTCGCTGGGTTCCATATTTTTCAGTTCTGCTTTTCTTGAACCCATCTCTTCCATTACAGGTCCCTGATGTTGTTCCTCGATATCAATTACTATTTGTTCAAAAGGTTCATGAATTTCGCCATTCACTTCTTTTTGAATGACCTCAGGTTTTGAAACTCCCAATTCGAACCCATCTCGACGCATGTTTTCTATCAAAACCGATAAATGCAATTCACCACGCCCAGAGACTTTGAATTTATCAGCACTTTCACCTTGCTCAACTCTTAAAGCAACATTACTTAGTAATTCTTGTTCAAGACGGTCTTTAATATTTCTTGACGTTACAAACTTACCTTCTTTACCAGCAAATGGGGAATCATTCACTTGAAAGGTCATACTCACAGTCGGCTCATCTACAGAGAGAGGAGGAAGTTGTTCTGTATTCTCTGGGTCACATAAAGTATCTGAGATATACAATTTTTCAATACCAGTCACACAGACAATGTCACCCGCTTCAGCTTTGTCGACTTCAACTCTTTCCAAACCTTCATGACCTAAAACTTGGAGAATTTTTCCTGCTTTTTGTTCTCCTTCAGCATCGATCACTACAACTTGATCGTTTGGTTTGACGTTTCCACGAGATATTCTGCCGATGCCAATTACACCCACATAGCTATTACTATCTAAAGCGCTGATTTGCATTTGAAAGGGTTCTTCCAAACTTACAGCGGGTTCATTCACTTTACTTATAATAAGGTCTAAGAGTGGCGACATATCTTCTTCAATTTTCTCCAAATCCAAACCAGAGGTTCCATTCAATGCAGAGGTATAGATTGTAGGAAAATCCATCTGTTGATCATTTCCACCTAATCTATCGAAGAGATCAAAAACTTGATCTTGCACCCAATCAGGTCTGGCACTTGGACGATCAATTTTATTTATGACCAGAATGGGATTTAGTCCTTTTTCAAAAGCTTTTTGAGTCACAAATCTAGTTTGTGGCATGGGCCCATCGACGGCATCAACTAGCAATAAAACCGAATCTACCATAGACAAAACTCTTTCCACTTCCCCACCAAAATCAGCATGACCGGGAGTGTCTACGATATTGATTTTGTGATCTTTCCACTTGATGGCAGTATTTTTAGAAAGAATCGTTATTCCTCTTTCTCTTTCTTGATCGTTGGAATCTAAGATTCTCTCCGAGCCAATATTTTTTCTATCTAAGGTACCGGAATGTTCTAGTAATTTATCGACTAAAGTGGTTTTCCCATGATCGACGTGTGCAATGATGGCGATATTTCTAATAAATTCAGGATTCATATGAGTGACTGATTAGGAGTCTAAAAAATCAAGTATGAAAATTTATTTTTCTTCTGAAGAATTAGAAGATTCATCACTAGCTTCTTCAGCAGAAGTTTCCTCTTGAGGAGCATCAGAAGGAGCTACTTCAACGGCTTCAGCGGTTTCTTCAGCTATGGCTTCAGGAGCCTCTTTTGTAACTTCTTCAGCAGGAGCTGAAGCTTTTACATCTTCTTCTTTTTCTTCTACTGGAGGAGTTTCTTCTTTAGGACTTTCTTCAACAGGAGCAGCCTTTACAGCAGCTTTCTTTGAAAAACGTTTTTTGAACCTTTCAACTCTTCCACCAGTATCGATGATTTTATTCTGACCTGTATAGAAAGGATGAGAGGCTGAAGATACATCAAGAGGACAGTAAGGATAAGTATTACCATCTTCCCATTCTTTAGTTTGGTCAGTTTCCAATGTTGATGGAATGAGATAGTACTTAT
Organism: Gammaproteobacteria bacterium; assembly: GCA_019652555.1. Classification (GTDB taxonomy): domain Bacteria; phylum Pseudomonadota; class Gammaproteobacteria; order Magnimaribacterales; family AG-339-G14; genus MEDG-81. Next base: position 295,478 of record BPAJ01000002.1, read on the forward strand.
CTACACTCACATCATGAAATAAAACCGTTCTGTATTCTGGATGAATTTCTTTTTTCACTATTCTTCTTGATTAAAAAAATATGCTGCCGCACTATACCAGAAGACTATTTATTCTCAAATAAACTTAAATGGAAAATTTATATTATGAAGTAGCGCTTCCTTTACCATTAAGAAACTCTTTTACTTACAGTTCAAACATCAAGATTTCCAATGGCTCCAGAGTTCAAGTTCCATTTAGAAACCGAGAAATTGTCGGATACGTTTTAAAAAAACAATCCAGCCCAAATGTAAAATCTATAAAACCCATAACTAAAGTTTTAGATAGAAATTCTCTAATCGATAAGCCCTCATACGACCTCATTCATTGGATAGCTAATTACTACAAGGCACCTATTGGAGAAATTTTTAAATCCTATTTCCCACCTTTCTTGAGAAAAGGCAAAGAAATAAAGGATTCCATAGAGGTGTACGCAATTACAAACTTGGGTAAATTAGCAAGCAAAGAATCCTTTGGGCGTGCAAAAAAGCAATTTGAAGCCCTAGAAGTTTTTCAGCAAAAATTAGAGTTATCCCGTCCAGGTTTAAAAGCAAACAAAATCTCTAAAGCCATCTTGGATGCTTTAATTTCAAAAGGTTATCTTGAGAAAAAAAGCCGCAATCGAAATGAATTGAAAACTAACAAGGAACTTAACTCAGAAGCTTTTTTTGAATTGAATGATGAGCAAAATAAAATTTATAAGTCCATTAAAAATTCATCAGCCAATCTTACGCATCTAATTTTTGGTGTTACGGGAAGTGGTAAAACCGAAATATATTTTCATCTCATTAGAGACTTCATAGAAAAAGGTAAACAAGTTCTGATCCTGGTTCCAGAAATTGGTCTGACTCCAAATCTAAAAGCTGAAATCGAAAGGAGATTTGGTGAAGACAATGTCGCTCTTTTGCACTCGGAAATGTCAGAAAAAGATAGAGCTCACGCTTGGAATGATATTAACAAAGGCTTTAAATCTATTTTGATTGGAACAAGATCAGCAATTTTTACGCCGTTCAAGGATTTAGGCTTGATAGTGGTAGATGAAGAGCATGATTCTTCATACAAACAAATTGATGGTTTTAGATATTCAGCAAGAGACGTTGCAGTCTATCGAGCAAATCTTGAAAAAATTCCTGTCATCATGTGCTCAGCAACGCCAAGCTTGGAAAGTCTTAAAAATTGTCAGGATAAAAAATACTGCTTACATAAACTAACTCGAAGGGTAAAAGATGCCAGACAGCCTAAGTTTGAAATCTCTGATTTAAGATCATCTGAATTAAAGTCAGGTTTAACCGAATACAGTCTTAATGAAATTTCCAAAGAATTGAGTAAAGGCAATCAAGTTTTAGTCTTCCTCAACAAAAAAGGCTATGCACCAATGGTCTTTTGTAACAAATGCGGCTGGACCCCGGAATGCAGTAATTGCGACGTATCAATGGTTTATCACATCAATCCCAAAAGATTAGTTTGTCATCATTGTGGTACCAAGCATCCTATGCCTGTTGCTTGTCTGAACTGTAACGAAGAAAGTTTGGAATTTTTTCATACAGGAACCGAGAAACTCGAAGAATTTTTAAAAGAGTATTTTAAAAATACTTCTGTTATTAGAGTTGATCGAGAAGCTCTGGGTAAAGAGCAATTAAGATCCAACTCGGTATTACCGGATTCCAAAGAGCCTCTGATCTTGGTGGGAACACAGATTTTAGCCAAAGGTCATCACATGCCCAATTTGACTTTAGTGGTAGTAGTAGACGCTGACAGCGGTCTTTTTTCAGTTGATCACAAAGCTTCTGAAAGGTTGGCTCAGTTATTGATTCAGGTTTCAGGAAGAGCTGGCAGGGAAGATAAAGAAGGCAGAGTCATTTTGCAATCGTTTGTTCCGGAACATCCTTTTTTAGAAAAAATTTCTTCTTTTGATTACGATAGGATTGCCAACGAAATTTTAGAAGAAAGACAAACGAGCAAGCTTCCGCCTTTTGTTTATCAAATCAACATTCATGCGGAGTCCCTAAAACGACCCCTACCTGAGAAGGTTTTGATGGAAATTTCTCGTTCATTAAACTTAAATGATGATGAATTTATAGGGCCTAAACCAGAACTTATCGAAAAGCGAAAAAATTACTTTCGATGGGTCTTAACTCTAAAATCTGAAAATCGAAAAAAAATACATGCCCTTGCAAATCAAGTTATCAAGATGATCGATCAAAGCGATTATTCAAAAAATGTCAGAGTTGGAATTGATGTGGATCCACTCAACTAGCTTAGAGGTTTAAGCCTAAAGAAGTTTGAACTTCACATTTTCTTGTAGTTTCACCATGGTGATCTAATGAAATGGCAATGTCAGGCTCTTTTAAAAAACCAGATCCTTTTTCCGGCCATTCAATAAAGCTGATGGAATTCGCTTCTTGCAGATATTCTTCTAAACCGATTGCGCTAAGCTCGGTTATTTTTTCTACACGGTATAAATCGATGTGGAAGATTTTCAAATCATTGATTTCATAAGGTTCAATCAAAGTAAAGGTTGGACTATTGATGAAATTTTCTATACCCAGACAATTTAAAACTTCTTTTACCAAAGTGGTCTTTCCTGTGCCTAAGTCTCCAGAAAGATGAATGGAAATCGGAAGATTATTTTCTTCAGTTAGAAAAGAGGCGATTTTTTCGGCAAGCTGTTTTGTTTCATCTAGACTCGATAAGACAAGTTCTTTATTCATTCTTCATTTTGATAAAGTTAAATAAATCAGAAGGCATCAACGATTTCATATCATGTTTTTCAACAAAGCTATCTGCTGCGCTTGCATGCATATCAACTCCCAAGCAAGCGGCATCTATAGACGATAAACCTTGAGCTATTAATCCAGAAACTAGTCCAGAGAGTACATCGCCCATGCCACCTACAGCCATGCCAGCATTACCTTTTTTACACACAAATGAAGTTCTTTTGTTACCAACCAATGTTTCATGACCTTTAAGAATGACCGTTGCATTGTATTTATCGCAAAGCTTAGCTAATGCTAGTGATCTATTTTTTTGAATCGTCGAAACCTTTGTCTTAAGCAATCGTGCTGCTTCTCCTGGATGAGGTGTGAGGATTAATTTTTTTGGTAACTTAATTTTTAGTCTATTTTCAGAGAGGATATTTAATCCATCTGCATCAATCAAAATCGGTAGATTTTCTTTTGCTGCAAAGTTTGTTGTTTTATAAAGCATCTGATCAGCCCAGTAATTTCTACCCAATCCTGGACCGATACAAATGACTGTTTTATTAGGTAAGTGATTTTCTAAGTCAGATATGCTTTCCACGGTTTTTGACATAACTTCTGGACAATATGCCAAAGCAGCTGACAGATGGTCTTTTCTCGTTGCCAAGGTCGCCAAACCTGCACCACTTGCAAGAACTGCCTTTGAGGAAAGAAGGGCAGCACCACCAAAACCAAGATTTCCTGCAATGACTAAAACATGACCGTAGTCTCCTTTGTTGGAATTAGGGTTTCTGACGAGCTTTTTTTCGATATTTTTAGATTTAAATTCTTTGATTTTCAATTTGTATAAAAATTTATTAAATATATTATGTACAAACAATCCTGAAATCTAAAATTTATATGTCAGAAAAAGATTCCAAAGATATCAAAGTAGAGAGAAATCCTAAGATCAACATTCAAGAAGCTGATCCCTCTTTACCGCCTTCAGAACCTAAACCTGCAGCTACGGTGTTGCTGGTTAGAACTATCGAAGAAGCAGTAGAAGTTTTCATGATACAAAGATCAATCAAAACAAATTTTGGCGGTGCGTGGGTATTTCCTGGCGGGAAGCTCGATGAATATGATTTAAAAGATGACATCAACAATTACTGTCGTGGATTGACTGACGAAGTCGCATCTCAATTATTAGGTGTTAAATCAGGCGGACTCAACTATTGGATAGCTTGCATCAGAGAATGTTTTGAGGAATGTGGCGTCTTGCTTGCTTATAGAAGCAGTGGCGAAGTCTTTGGCTCTTCAGACGAAAGTGAAAAAGAAATTCTTAAAGAGTATCGAGATAAATTAAATAAAGGGGAGCCGGTTTTATTGGAATTGTGCCAAAAGTTGGACTTGCAACTTGCTGTTGATCGCCTCGCTTACATCTCACATTGGGTTACACCAAAATCCGAAGCTAAAAGATACAGCACGCATTTTTTCATTGCGTTATTTCCGGAAGGTCAAATTGCAAAGCACGATGGCAGCGAAGGCGTAAAAAGTATTTGGATCAAACCTGAGGATGCTCTCGCTCAGGGAGAAAAGGGCGAGTTTCCAATAATTTTCCCAACCATCAAGAATTTAGAATCCATTAGAGGTTTCACTGACACTGAAACACTGTTAAAGAATAAAGTGGAAGACCAAAATAATATTGTGACTGTGGAGCCAAAAATATTTATGCAGGATGGAAAAATGGTCTTGCTTATGCCAGGAGATGAAGGTTATGACGATCACTGAGTTATCGCCATTAGTCAGAAGAATTACAGCAGGTAATTCCAGCGTCTTTACCGGTCCTGGAACGAATACTTATCTTGTAGGTAAAGAAGAAATCACGGTTATTGATCCAGGTCCTGCAATGCCAGAGCACATTGAAAATATTGCTAAAGCTTGTGGTGATGACATCAAGCAAATACTAGTGACTCACACTCATCCCGATCATTCTCCTGGAGCTAAGTTACTGCACCAAAGAACAGCAGCACCGGTTATGGGTATGTATGCCCTTCATAAACAAACTCAGGATAAAACTTTCAAAGCCAATAAAGTTTTAGAGGATGGAGATGAAATTAGAGAAATTGAGTACACCTTGAAAGCTATTCATACTCCAGGACATGCTTCAAATCACCTTTGTTATCTCTTAGAAGAAGAGAAAATGATCTTTACAGGCGATCACATTATGGAAGGCTCCACAGTAGTCATAGGACCACCTGATGGCAATATGAAGCAATACATTGAGTCCCTAGAAAAACTCAAACAATTTGATATCTCCATGATTGCACCAGGGCATGGAAATCTCATGAAAGATCCTAAAAGCGTTGTAGATTGGATTGTCAGTCATAGAATGTTTAGAGAGAAGAAAGTTGTAGACGCTCTGACAGAATTTTCAAAAGCCAACTTAGATCAATTGGTTGAAAAGGTTTACGATGATGTCGATGAAAGGCTACATGGTATTGCAAGAGCTTCTCTATTGGCTCACTTGAATAAATTAATTGAAGAAGATAAAGCTGTAAGCAAAGGTGAAGAGTTTCACTGGAAAGGTTAATCTTTAAACCTTACTCCACAACCGCCATGTCCACAGTAGCCATTAGGATTCTTCGCCAAATATTGTTGGTGGTAATCTTCAGCATAGAATTCTTCTGAAACGGGTAAGATTTCCGTGACAATTTCACCAAAGCCATTGGCGTCTAATTTTGCTTGATAAATTTCTTTGGTTTTGAGGGCCAGTTCTTCTTGAGCTTTATCAAAAAAATAAATTCCAGAACGATATTGCGTGCCTACATCACCACCTTGGCGCATGAATTGGGTAGGATCGTGTCCCTCCCAAAAGACTTGCAACAATTCTTCTAAATTGGAAGCATCTTCATAAGTCACAAAAACAATTTCAGAATGTGCAGTTAATCCTGAACAAACTTCTTCATAAGTAGGGTTGGGCGTGTGTCCAGCAGCATAGCCAACACCGGTAACCTTGACACAATCCAAATCCCAAAACATTTTTTCTGCTCCCCAAAAGCAGCCCATACCAAAAAGTATTCTGGGACTATCTTGAGACATGCACTCGGACATAGGCGCACCTGTCACAAAGTGATTTTCTGGATTGTAAATTGCCTGAGTCCTACCAGGCAGACAATCTTCTTTTATAGGTATTTCTAAACTTTTAAATCCAAACATTTATTTATTTAATCTTTCTTTGATCAAGATGTCTACGATACTGGGATCAGCAAGGGTAGTGGTATCTCCCAAATTGTCCAATTCGTTTTCTGCAATTTTTCTTAAAATCCTACGCATGATTTTTCCTGATCGCGTTTTAGGTAAATCGTAACAGAATTGAATGGAATCCGGTTTTGCAATGGGACCAATTTCTTTAACGATGAGTCCAATTAATTCTTGATGGATTTCATCCGAAGCTTGTGCTTCTTTCATAAGGTTCACATAACAATAAATTCCTTGTCCCTTGATTTCATGTTCAAAACCAACTACCGCAGCTTCTGCGACTGCTTCGTGCAAAACCAAAGCACTCTCTATTTCTGCAGTACCCAAGCGATGCCCAGAGACATTTAAGACATCATCAACTCGTCCTGTGATTCTATAAAAACCATCCGCATCTCGCTCAGCGCCATCTCCTGTGAAATAAAAACCTTTGTAAGTTGAATAGTAGGTTTCAACACATCTTTGATGATCTCCATAAACCGTTCTGATTTGTGATGGCCAAGAACTTTTGACAACCAGATTGCCTTTACCCGGTCCTTCGATTTCATTGCCTTCTTCATCCACAAGCGCAGGATTTATTCCAAGGAAAGGTTTACCTGCACAACCAGGTTTTTGATCAGAAAATCCTGCCAAACCGGAAATCATGATACTGCCAGTCTCGGTTTGCCACCAAGTATCGACTATTGGACATTTGCCTTTGCCAACCTCATGGTAATACCACTCCCAGGCTTCTGGATTTATAGGTTCTCCAACCGTACCCAATACCTCCAAAGATTCTCTCGAAGAGGATTGCAAAGGCTCATTGCCATGGGCCATAAGCGCTCTAATCGCAGTAGGAGCGGTGTAGAAAATATTAACTTGATGTTTATCAATCACATTCCAGAATCTGGAAACATCGGGGAATGTCGGTATACCCTCAAACATCAAAGTAGTTGAGGCATTTGCTAAAGGACCATAGACAATATAAGTATGACCTGTAACCCAGCCTACGTCAGCGGTGCACCAGTAAATACTGTCTTCTTTTAAATTGAAAATGTATTTGTGACTCAAGGCTGCACCCAACAAATATCCTCCGGTGGTGTGGAGGACTCCTTTGGGTTTTCCTGTCGAACCTGAAGTATAAAGAATGAAAAGCGGGTCTTCGGCATCCATCTCTTCACAAGGACAATCTGCATCAAAGTTTTCAATGTCTTGGTAATAGTCGACATCCACTTCATTTTCTTTGTTAAGAGCTCTTTCCGTTCGATTTACGACAATTACGCTGTGCACATTAGGACAGTCCTTCAGAGCTTCATCCACATTATTTTTTAGCGGGACAAGTTTTCCTCCTCTGATTCCTTCGTTTGCGGTTATGACTGCGGTGCAATCCGAGTCTAAAATTCTATCTTTCAGGGATTCGATGGAAAATCCTCCAAAAACCACTGAGTGAATCGCACCAATTCTGGCACAAGCCAACATCGCATAAGCCGCCTCAGGAATCATAGGCATGTAAATGCAAACTCGATCACCTTTTTTTATATTTCTGGATTTTAAGAGGTTGGCGAACTGACAAACGTTCTTATGCAACTCTTGAAAGGAAATTTCTTTACTATCATTAGGATCATCGCCTTCCCAAATGATTGCAGTTTTGTTCGCATGATTTTCCAAGTGACGGTCAACACAATTAAAACAAGCATTCAATTTTCCTGTTTTGAACCAAGCTACTTCGCCGGCTTCCAAATAAGATGCAGTCACTTCATCCCAATTTGAAAACCAGTCCAAGGTTTCTTCAGCTTTTTTTTGCCAGAAGCTCTCTGGATTATTTATTGACTCTTGATATTCAGTATTGAAATCTTCTTCAGAGATTATGGAATTTTTCTTTTTTGCTTCGCTTACCGAATAAGTCTTCATTAAATAATTCTATCTTGAAAACTTTAGTCAAAGCTAAAGTTTTTAAATTCTTGAGCTTGGCAATTTATTTCTTTGAGCGGGTTTATGAAAAAGTCTCGGTTTTGCCAATCATAGTGCGGCACTTTTAAAAGAGGCGTTTCTATTGTTTCATCATCAAAAAATACAATATCGATATCAATGGTTCGAGGTTTCATGTGAGAATCTTTTTCGCGTTTGAGTTTCGTTTCAATTTTTTGTAGATGCTCAAGAAGCACCAAAGGCGAGAACTTCGTTTCAACTTCCAAAGCTAGATTGAAAAAAAATGGCTGGTCAATTGGACCGTAAGCAGGAGACTTATAGATTTCGCTTTCTTTTAGAATTTTTGTTTCAGAAAGTGCTCTTATTTCTGTCTTGGCATTTTCGAGATTTGTTGACCGATTTCCTAAGTTTGAGCCTAAAACCAAGTACGCAAGATGCAACGACATTAACCGAACTGTTGTTTCTCTTTAATTTCGTCGACGGTTTTGCAATCGATGCATTTGGTTGCAGTCGGTCTGGCTTCCAGTCTTTTGATACCAATTTCAACACCACAGGATTCACAATAACCGTAGAGATTATCCTCTAAGTCCTTCAGAGAAAGATCAATCTTTGCTATGAGTTTTCGTTCTCTTTCTCTTTTTCTTAATTCCAGCATAAATTCTTCTTCTTTTGCAGCACGATCCAAAGAATCTGGAAAATTACTTTGATCTTGTTGAATTAATTGTTCAGTTTTTTCTTGTTCTTCAATAAGAGCTTCTTTCCAAGCGGTCAGCATTCCAAGAAAATGCTTCTGCTGATTTTTGTTCATGTATTTTTCTGATTTTTTTGACCTATAAGGTTGGAAATTCTTTAAGAAAGCTGAAAAATCCGTTGGAGAAGCGCTGACTTTAGCTGCCGCTTTTTTTGGTGCTTTTTTTGCAGCAGCTGCTTTTTTTACTGGTTTAGCTGGTTTCTTCGCAACGGTCTTTTTTACTGGTTTTTTTTGTACCTTAGTTACTTTTTTAGCTGCAGGCTTTTTTGCTTTGGTTGGTTTTTTGGAATTTTTAGTAGCCATAATTTTGAAGAGCAGAATTTATCAAAAGAAGATGAAAGTATCCAGTTAATTTTTTTATTTTTTAGAGAACTCCTTTAAATGTTCCATGTACTTATTTTTTTTAAGTCTTGGTCCAATTTCAGCAACCCCTTTTGAAGCCAGAAAGTTACCAAATCTTACTGATTCTGCGTTTTCCCAGCCTTCACTTAAACCGTGAATTACGCCACCCGCAAACATATCTCCAGCACCATTAGTGTCAACTGCCTTAGCTTCATAAGCGGATACCTCATAGGTTTGATTTTCTTCAAGAACCATAGTTGGGTTTACTCCGTTAGTGATAAAAATTGTTTTTGCATAGTTTCGTAAGTCATCGAACTCATTGGCATCACAAAAAGTTTTTGCTTCTTCATGGTTACAAAATACGTAATCTATTTTCACGTTCATCCAAGATTTCAGTTCATCTTTGAAACCGGCCACAATTCCAGGATCAGAAAGACTCAAAGCTATTTTGATATTGGATTCGTGACAGCTTTTGATGAGTTTCTTTGCGGTATCTTTTGTATCAGGTGAAGTAACTACATAAGCTTCCATAAAGAGCAAATTTGTTGCAGAAACTTGCTCGAAATTTATTTCAGAAAATTTTGTTTCAGAACTCACTCCTAGATAAGTATTCATTGTTCTTTCTGCATCCGGAGTAATTAAAACAATACAGTTACCGGTTTTACCATTTGATGATGTGATGCAGTTTGATATTTCAATGTTATTGTCTTTCAAATCGGCATTATAGATTGCGCCATCTTCATCTTCTGCAACTTTACCAATGAAGCCAGAACTGGTTCCCAAAGCTGCAGCTGCATAAATACTATTAGTTGCTGACCCGCCACACGAAGATATTTGATCGTAATTTTGATTTTGTAGAAAAGTGAGTAGCTCATTCTGCTCCTCTTCAGAATTTAAAGTCATTAAACCTTTTTCAATACCTAGCGCATTTAGCGCATCATCTTTTATAAGAAATTGCTTATCGACTAGTGCTGCGCCAAAACCAATAACTTTCATAACCTTTTATACTCATTTAAAACATGTTGAGGATTTTTAAAGAGGGCTTCACTTAGAGCAAAACAAGAATAGCCTAAACTCCTAACTTCCCCGATGTTTTTTTTATTGATACCTCCAATAGCCACGAGAGGCTTATCAGTATAGCTTAGGAATTTTCTTTTTACGCTCTCATTTGTCTCCGGAATAGTTGACTTAGTATTGGATGGATAAAAAGACCCAACTGCCAAATAAGTCCATTTGATTTCATTTTCAGGAGGATTGACCACCAACTCCTTATTCCATTTGCAAGATAAGCCGCATATCAAATTTTTTGAAATAAATTCTTTATTCTTTTTTAAGAGGTCTACGTTTCCTTCAGATGAGTAATCCTCTAAACCCAGGTGAAAGCCATCGGCACTTATTTCCAAGCAAATTTCAACGTGATCATTGATAACTAACTTGGCTCCATATTTTTTGGTCAATTTCAAAAGCGCATGAGCTTTTTCTTGAAGAGTCTTTTTATCAAGAATTTTGTCTCTGTACTGAATGAGTTTAATTCCTTCTTTGAGCAAGACTTCGGTTTTAGTAAGCAAATCGTTTTCTTCCAAGCCAGAAGGTGTAATTGCATAAAGTCCTTGGATCATTATTAGATTTTAAGAATATTCTGATGAATATGATTTCTTGAGTTTTTTACTAAAACTCTCATGAGGTTTTGTGATTTCGAACAAGCTTCCTTCAAACTTTTTTTATTTGCCAAAAAGCATAGGATGGATGTTGATAAAGCACACCCGCTACCATGAATGGTAGTTTTAATCTTAGGAACTTCATCGATATTTACTAACTCGCCTTTTGAGTAGAGATGATTTCTAATTTTTCCTTTTTTTAATTCTCCAGTTACATAAACATTTTCAATGCCTTGATTCAGTAAAAATAAAATACCATCAAAAATATTTTTTTTGTTTGTGAGTGTTTTCAATTCGTAAATATTTGGCGTTAATAAAGTCGCTTTCCTATAGAGCTTTTGCATGAGTAGATTCAGATCTTTTTTCAAAAAAAGTTTTTTTCCAGTTCCTGTTTTTAAAATGGGATCAATGACTACAAATTCAGGTTTGTTTGAAGCAATTAAGCTACCCAATTTATGAGCTATTTTGATGTTTGGGACCAAGCCAATCTTGAAATACTTCAGTGAAAAGTTTTTTAAAAGATTGTTAAAAGATGCTTGAATATATTTTTCCTCTTGAGGAATAATTTTTTCAAAACTTTTTAAATTTTGAATAGTCTCACAAGTGAGAATTGAGAGACAATGCTTGCCGTGATGATTTGCTATTTGCGCATCAACTTGAATTCCAGCTCCACCCGTGGGGTCGTGTCCGGCAATAGATAGAATTAGGTTGTCATCCTTGATCATGCAATAAAGTATAATGTTTTTGCAAAATTAAAAATAAATAAATGTCTTTAAATATTGGAATAGTTGGCGCTACAGGCTATGTGGGAGAGGAGCTTGCTTCGATTATCGAATCTAGGGAAGATTTAAGTCTTGCCTTTGTCTCTTCTTTTTCGCATGAAGGAAAGAAATACAAAGAGATCTATTCAAAAACGAATAGTAAATTAGTTTTACAACCTATAGATCAAATGCCTGACAATCTTGATTATGTTTTTTTTGCGACCAAACATGACTACTCAATGGACTATGTTCCGGAGATTTTAAAAAAAGGTGTAAAAGTTATTGATCTATCAGCAGATTTTAGACTATCAAATGGAAAACTTTGGCAAGAAACTTATGACAGCAAACATAGGGCAGATGATCTTCTGCCTCAAGCTATATATGGCTTACCTGAACATTCTGCAGAAAAAATTAAAGCAGCAAATTTAGTCGCAGTACCTGGATGTTATCCAACTGCTTCCATACTTGGATTACTTCCAGTCATTCCATACTTACAACAAAATTCAAAAATTATTTTGGATGCTAAATCTGGAATAAGTGGGGCTGGCAAATCTTCCGTAGAAAATGGTCTTGAAGAGGATATCAAAGAAAATTTTAAATCTTATAATGTTGGTTTTCATAGACACCAACCGGAAATAAAAGACTTCTTAAAAACAGAATTCAATCTTGATCATGAGATCATTTTCATCCCACATCTTTTACCGCTTTTTAGAGGAGAATACGTGACGCTTTATTGTGAAGTCAGCCAAAATGATTTAGACCTAAATGAATTGTATGAAAGTTATTATGAGAAGCATAAATTAGTGAGGGTCAAAGAAAAGGGAGAAATTGCTGAAATCAAAGAGGTAATTAATACATTCTATTGTGATATATCCGTTTCATATGCTTTTCAAAGTAATACAATTGTTGTTAATTCGGCAATTGATAACCTTTTAAAGGGTGCCGCAAGCCAAGCTATACAATGTTTGGATATAATGAGTAGCTGATATGGTTGAAAAATTTGTTCCAAAAGAACTTAACATTACTGAAAATGCTGTTTTAAAGGTTAAAAACCTAATAGCTGAAGAAAACAAAAAAAATCTTCACCTCAGGGTTTTTGTTACCGGAGGAGGCTGTTCAGGTTTTCAATATGGTTTTAAGTTAGATGATAATGCTGAAGACGATGATACGGTCTTGAAAGAAGACGAAGTATCGGTATTGATTGATTCTCTAAGTATTCAATACCTTTTTGGATCAACTTTGGATTATGTAGAAAATTTAGAAGGATCTAAATTCATCATTGAAAATCCAAATGCGACTACAACCTGCGGTTGTGGAGCTTCTTTTTCAATTTAGTTTATTACTTCGCCCATCAAACAAGGTTTAGATCCGGTAACGCTTGTTAGCTTAATTTTTTGTTTTTCTAGTCTTTTCTTTGCCAACCAGGCAAAAGTCATAGCTTCCACATCAAGCGGGTCAATTCCTAAATCTGAAGTTTTAAAGAATTGCAGATTTTCTATATGGAGTTCATTAAATCTATCCATTAAATAATTATTTTTTGTTCCACCACCACAAAAATAAATCTCATATTTTTTATTACAGTATTTCTTTAGGTCTCTCAAAATTGATTGAAATGTAATCTCGGTTAAGCCTGAAATTAAGTCTTCGTCTTTAAGCTTCTTTATTTCTAATGGATCAAATTTAAATTTTCTTAAATCATAGTTTTCAACTGTCTGACTTTTAGGAATGGGTCTTTTAAAGTAACTCTCATTGAGAAATTTCTTGATGGTATTTTTCAATACATGAGGATTTCCTTTTTTTGCCAGGAATCCCTTGTTATCAAATTGCTTTTTTCCATTAGTAATATTTTTCATAGCTTGATCTATGAGGCAATTTCCAGGTCCAATGTCCCATCCAAGAACTTTTCCTTTTGCAGGCAGCAAAGTTACATTCGTTATTCCGCCAATATTGACAATTGCTCGATTAACTTTTGCTTGAGACATATACTCATTATGAAAAGCTGGTGTCAGGGGAGCACCCATTCCCCCGTTTGCTATATCGCTTTGTCGGAACCCATAAACTACTTTGATGCCTGTAAGCTTTCTGACTAACTCTGGATTTCCAATTTGCAAACTAAAAGGATTTTTTCTCGATGAGCTGTGTTTTATGGTCTGCCCATGACTTCCAATGGCTTTAACCATTTGCTTATCTATCTTGGTTCTTTTAATAAGTTGGTTAACAGATTTACCTATAAGTTCACCTAGAATGTCATCTAACTCCGTTTGTCGCTTAGCGTATTTAGTAATTTTTTTATTTAGGACAAGTTCAAATATTTTATTTTTAACTGCTTTAGGTATTTTTTTTGAAAAACGATCAATAACTTCAATCGAGTTTGAAAAATCAACTAATAAAGCATCTATAGAATCTGCTGAAGTTCCAGAGAGAACTCCAATATATAAATCAGACTTCGGCATAAAATTTGAGGAATAGCTCATCAAGCCGATTGATCATTTTAATGGCATGATCAAAAAATTCTTTTTTTTCAACTTCCGATATTGGTTTCGCATCCGGTAGCTTCACGGTCAAGGGATTAGTGTGATTACCTCCAACTCTAAATTCATAGTGTAAATGTGGTCCGGTTGCCAATCCTGTTTGGCCAACGTATCCAATAGTCTCGCCTTGCTCAACCTTTGAACCATTGCTCAGTCTCGGATTGAATTTTGATAAGTGTGCATAGCGAGTTGAGTAGTCTTCGGAATGCTTTACCTCGATTAGCTTCCCATATCCACCTTTGTTCCCAATGAAAGATACTGTTCCTGAACTTGTTGATCTTACTGGAGTTCCAGTGGGCGCTGCATAATCTACTCCTGTATGAGCTCTAATTTTATTCAGTACCGGATGCTTTCTTTTGAGGTTGTAACGAGAACTTATGTAAGAAAATTCGACAGGCGTTCTTAAAAAAGCTTTTTTAACATTTTCTCCTCTAGTTGAAAAATACTCTTTTGTTCCTGACACGTTGGAAAAGAATCTTATCGCTGAAAAAACTTTTTTTCCTCTTTTAAATCTTGCAGCTTTAATGTCTCCATTTTTGATTTTTTCTCCTTTATAAAAATATTCTTCATAAAGAATTTCAAAACTATCTCCTGATCTAATATCAAAAACAAAATCTATGTCCCAGCCGAATATAAAAACTAAATCCATAATTACGCTATCTGATATTCCTTCTTTCAAAGCAGATTGATATAAAGATTCATCAATGGTCACAGATGCAAATCTTTCAATAACTTCTGGAATTCTTTCGTGATTTTCGATGGAGTAAGTTTTGTCCTTGAATTCTGCCAAAACTCCCTTCAAACCATTTCTGGTTACAAATATTTCTTTAGGTATTTTGTTTTCAGTGAATGAAATTTCTACAATATCGCCGGTTTTTATATTGGCAAGCTTCTCAGAACCTTTGGTTTTTATTAAGGCTTTTATGTACTTACTTTCTACTTCATTAGAGCTTAATATCTTTATTAAAGTGTCATTTTTATCTACTTTTATTTTTTTTGATAAGGCTCCTTTAAAGATTTGCTCACTTTGATTTTCTTGAAGAGTTATTTCGTCTCTGAAGGATGCATCTGCAATTATTTCTGGAGAGAAATTCTTATTGAAATTCATTCCAAAATTTAAATACAAATAAAACGCTGCTAATACAACTAATAGAAAGAGCAAATAATACTTTATATCAAGAATTAAATTTTTCATTTACATTTTTAGAGTATCATTTCAGAGAAATATATAAATTTTTTGAGAAATAAATAATTACATTCATGAGTTTATCAACTTCAGAAAAATTAGAAATATTAAAACGCGGGGTAGAAGAAATCATCCCTGAAAAAGGTTTAGAAAAAAAATTAAATAAAAATAAACCTTTAATTATCAAAGCTGGATTTGACCCAACTGCTCCTGACTTACACTTAGGCCATACTGTTTTGATCAATAAATTAAAACAATTTCAAGATCTTGGACATCAGGTTGTCTTTTTAATTGGAGATTTCACTGGAATGATAGGCGACCCTTCGGGTGTTAGCGAAACTCGTCCAATATTAACGGTAGAGCAACTTAAAAAAAATTCTGAGACCTACCAAGAACAAATTTTCAAAATTTTAGATAAGAAAAAAACAAAAATTGAGTTTAATTCCACATGGTTCAAAAAAATGACTAGCGCTGAGCTCATTAATTTAAGCTCAAAGATGACAGTTGCTCGCATGCTTGAAAGAGATGATTTCAGCAAAAGATATAAAGGGAACAAACCCATCTCAATTCATGAATTTATATATCCTCTGGTTCAAGGATATGATTCTTTTGAACTCAAATCAGATGTAGAGCTCGGTGGAACTGACCAAAAGTTTAATCTTTTAGTAGGCAGAGATATTCAAAAATCTTTCGGCATGGAAGAGCAGATCATTATGACTCTGCCAATTCTGGAAGGGACGGATGGTGTCAAGAAAATGTCAAAATCTTTAAATAATTATATCGGCCTGAAAGAAAGTCCAAATGATATGTTTGGCAAAATTATGTCAATATCAGACGACTTAATGTGGCGATACTTCGATTTATTAAGTTTCAAGTCATCTGTTGAGATCAAAGAACTAAAGAAAAAAACTGAACAAGGTTTAAATCCTATGGAAGCAAAAAAAATGCTTTCAGCAGAAATTGTGACAAGATTTCATGGCGAAGAAAAAGCGCTTCTTGCTGAAAAAGAATTCACAAATAGATTTTCTAAAGGAAATGATCCAGCAGAAATTAAATTGATTAAGCTTTCTATGAAAGCATCTTCAATATCTATTTTAGACCTATTGTCTAGTGAGGAACTGGGAGACTATAAACTTTGTAAAAGTAAATCAGAAGCAAGGAGAATGATCGCTCAAGGCGCAGTAAAAATAGATGGAAAAAAGATTTCGGACGAAGCTATTTCCGTTCAAAATCCGTCTGAAAACACCTATCAAGTAGGTAAGCTGAAGCACTTAAAAATAAAGCTAAAAAAAGGCTAAATCTTCGCTTTCTTATTATTCAAAGCCATGTATAATCGCTCGCTCGTGCCTATAAAAAATAGGCTCGGGTGTTCTTTAAAACTATTAACAAGTAATTCGTGCGGGCACTTACCATTTTAATAAAGGTTAGTGTCAATTTTTAGATTATCAAAATTTGATAGTCACCCATTTTTTATTATTTTTTTAAAAAAAATAATCGTTTAATTTAATTGAAGAGTTTGATCATGGCTCAGATTGAACGCTGGCGGCAGCCCTTATACATGCAAGTCGAACGAGAAAGTTCCTTCGGGAGCGAGTAAAGTGGCGGACGGGTGAGTAACGCGTAGGAATCTACCTTTCAGTGGGGGATAGCTCGGGGAAACTCGAATTAATACCGCATACACCCTTCGGGGGAAAGGGGGCCTCTCCTTGGAAGCTCTCGCTGTTAGATGAGCCTGCGTGAGATTAGCTTGTTGGTAAGGTAATGGCTTACCAAGGCTACGATCTCTAGCTGGTCTGAGAGGACGATCAGCCACACTGGGACTGAGACACGGCCCAGACTCCTACGGGAGGCAGCAGTAGGGAATATTGGACAATGGGGGCAACCCTGATCCAGGCATGCCGCGTGTGTGAAGAAGGCCTTAGGGTTGTAAAGCACTTTAAGTGAGGAAGAAAAGATTTAAATTAATACTTTAAGTCCCTGACATTACTCACAGAATAAGGACCGGCTAACTCCGTGCCAGCAGCCGCGGTAATACGGAGGGTCCAAGCGTTAATCGGAATTACTGGGCGTAAAGCGCGCGTAGATGGTTTATTCAGTTGGGTGTGAAATCCCTGGGCTCAACCTAGGAACTGCATTCAAAACTTATAAACTAGAGTACGAAAGAGGAGAGTAGAATTCATGGTGTAGCGGTGAAATGCGTAGAGATCATGAGGAATACCAGTGGCGAAGGCGACTCTCTGGTTCGAGACTGACATTGAGGTGCGAAAGCGTGGGTAGCAAACAGGATTAGATACCCTGGTAGTCCACGCCGTAAACGATGAGAACTAGCCGTTGGATCTTTAGATTCAGTGGCGCAGCTAACGCATTAAGTTCTCCGCCTGGGGAGTACGGCCGCAAGGCTAAAACTCAAATGAATTGACGGGGGCCCGCACAAGCGGTGGAGCATGTGGTTTAATTCGATGCAACGCGAAGAACCTTACCAACCCTTGACATCCAGTGGAAGTTTTAGAGATAAAACTGTGCCTTTGGGAACACTGTGACAGGTGTTGCATGGCTGTCGTCAGCTCGTGTCGTGAGATGTATGGTTAAGTCCAGTAACGAGCGCAACCCTTATCCTTATTTGCCAGCACTTCGGGTGGGAACTTTAAGGAGACTGCCGTGAATAACACGGAGGAAGGTGGGGACGACGTCAAGTCATCATGGCCCTTACGGGTTGGGCTACACACGTGCTACAATGGGAGATACAGACGGTTGCGAAAGCGCGAGCTGGAGCTAATCCTACAAAGTCTTCCTCAGTCCGGATTGGAGTCTGCAACTCGACTCCATGAAGTAGGAATCGCTAGTAATCGCGAATCAGAATGTCGCGGTGAATACGTTCTCGGGCCTTGTACACACCGCCCGTCACGTCATGGGAGTGTGTTGTACCAGAAGTGGCTTGCCTAACCTTCGGGAGGGCGGTCCCCACGGTATGATACGCGACTGGGACGAAGTCGTAACAAGGTAGCCCTAGGGGAACCTGGGGCTGGATCACCTCCTAAACAAATTACACGACTTTTATTGTGAGTGTCCGTTCGAATTACTTGTCTTACTATTTTCATAGGAAAATAAGTGATGTGTTCTTTAAAAGTATTGTTGATCCAGTAACTAAATTTATTTAGTTACGACACTAATAATTAATGTTATCAATTATTAGTGCACCAAGTTTTAAGATAATTATCTTAAAATGCTAATGGCAAATTTTGGCGCTTATTATTCGAAAGACTTAACTTTATTAATTTAAAGTATTTTGTTAAGTAATTAAGTGCATATGACGGATGCCTTGGCAGCTAGAGGCGATGAAGGACGTGGTAACCTGCGATAAGCTTCGGTAAGCTGGTAAACAAGCTATAACCCGGAGATCTCCGAATGGGAAAACCCACCTAGGATAACCTAGGTATCTTTACCTGAATACATAGGGTAAAGAGGCAAACGCAGAGAACTGAAACATCTAAGTAACTGCAGGAAAAGAAATCAACCGAGATTCTGTTAGTAGCGGCGAGCGAAAGCGGAACAGCCCTTAAGCTTAAATTGGATTAGAAAAACGTTCTGGAAAGTTCGGCCATAGTGGGTGATAGCCCCGTATTCAAAAATCTAATTTAAGTGAAATCGAGTAGGTCGGGACACGAGAAATCTTGACTGAACATGGGGGGACCATCCTCCAAGGCTAAATACTCCTAGCTGACCGATAGTGAACCAGTACCGTGAGGGAAAGGCGAAAAGAACCCCGGAGAGGGGAGTGAAATAGAACCTGAAATCATATGCATACAAGCTGTCGGAGCCTTAAGAAGTTCTTCGGAACTTCGGGGTGACGGCGTACCTTTTGTATAATGGGTCAGCGAGTTACTGTCTGTGGCAAGCTTAACTTTATGAGGTAGGCGTAGGGAAACCGAGTCTTAATAGGGCGTTTAGTCGCAGGGAGTAGACCCGAAACCGGGCGATCTATCCATGGCCAGGGTGAAGGTAAGGTAACACTTACTGGAGGCCCGAACCCACTTATGTTGAAAAATGAGGGGATGAGCTGTGGATCGGAGTGAAAGGCTAATCAAGCTCGGAGATATCTGGTTCTCCTCGAAAGCTATTTAGGTAGCGCCTCGTGTGTCACTCTTGGGGGTAGAGCACTGTCTCGGCTAGGGGGTCATCCCGACTTACCAAACCGACGCAAACTCCAAATACCAAGAAGTGTTAGCACGGGAGACAGACTGCGGGTGCTAACGTCCGTAGTCGAAAGGGAAACAACCCAGACCGCCAGCTAAGGTCCCAAATTATGATTAAGTGGGAAACGATGTGGGAAGGCTTAAACAGCTAGGAGGTTGGCTTAGAAGCAGCCATCCTTTAAAGATAGCGTAACAGCTCACTAGTCGAGTCGGCCCGCGCGGAAGATATAACGGGGCTAAATCATAAACCGAAGCTGCGGATAGATATTTATATCTATGGTAGAGGAGCATTCTGTAAGCCGTCGAAGAAGGACTGAGAGGTTCTTTGGAGGTATCAGAAGAGAGAATGCTGACATGAGTAACGAGAGATAGGTGAAAACCCTATCCGCCGAATGACCAAGGTTTCCTGTCCAACGCTAATCGGGACAGGGTAAGTCGGCCCCTAAGGCGAGGGCGAAGGCCGTAGTCGATGGAAAACAGGTTAACATTCCTGTACTTCCTATTACTGCGATGGAGTGACGGAGAAGGCTAGATCAGCAGGGCGATGGTTGTCCCTGTTTAAGGCTGTAGACTTGTATTTTAGGTAAATCCGGAATACTTTAAGTCGAGATCTGATGACGATTGATTTTTTAAATCAAGAAGTGATTGATGCCACGCTTCCAGGAAAAACTTCTAAGCATAAGTAGTAGGGAACCGTACTGCAAACCGACACAGGTGGTCAGGTAGAGAATACTAAGGCGCATGAGAGAACTTGGGTTAAGGAACTAGGCAAAATGGTACCGTAACTTCGGGAGAAGGTACGCCTCTATTACGTGAAAGAACTTGCTTCTCGAGCGGAAAGAGGTCGAAGATACCAGATGGCTGCGACTGTTTACTAAAAACATAGCACTCTGCAAACACTAATGTGGAAGTATAGGGTGTGACGCCTGCCCGGTGCCGGAAGGTTAATTGATCAGGTTAGTCCTCGGACGAAGCTTGTGATCGAAGCCCCGGTGAACGGCGGCCGTAACTATAACGGTCCTAAGGTAGCGAAATTCCTTGTCGGGTAAGTTCCGACCTGCACGAATGGCGTAACGATGGCCATACTGTCTCGACCCAGGACTCAGTGAAATTGAATTTGCGGTGAAGATGCCGTATACGCGCGGCAAGACGGAAAGACCCCGTGCACCTTTACTATAGCTTCACACTGGACTTTGAATTTATATGTGTAGGATAGGTGGGAGACTTTGAAGCATAGGCGTCAGCTTATGTGGAGTCGTCCTTGAAATACCACCCTTATACATTTGAGGTTCTAACTTAGACCCGTTATCCGGGTTGAGGACAGTGTGTGGTGGGTAGTTTGACTGGGGCGGTCTCCTCCCAAAGAGTAACGGAGGAGTACGAAGGTATCCTCAGCATGGTCAGACATCATGCAATGAGTGCAATGGCAAAAGGATGCTTAACTGCGAGACTGACAAGTCGAGCAGGTACGAAAGTAGGTCATAGTGATCCGGTGGTTCTGTATGGAAGGGCCATCGCTCAACGGATAAAAGGTACGCCGGGGATAACAGGCTTATACCCCCCAAGAGTTCACATCGACGGGGGTGTTTGGCACCTCGATGTCGGCTCATCACATCCTGGGGCTGGAGCAGGTCCCAAGGGTATGGCTGTTCGCCATTTAAAGTGGTACGCGAGCTGGGTTTAGAACGTCGTGAGACAGTTCGGTCCCTATCTGCCGTGCGCGTTGGATATTTGAGAGGAGTTGCTCCTAGTACGAGAGGACCGGAGTGAACGAACCTCTGGTGTTCGGGTTGTCACGCCAGTGGCATTGCCCGGTAGCTATGTTCGGAAAGGATAACCGCTGAAAGCAACTAAGTGGGAAGCCTACCTCAAGATGAGATATCCCTGAACCTTCGGGTTCCTGAAGAGCCGTTCAAGACTAGGACGTTGATAGGCAGGGTGTGTAAGTGCTGTAAGGCATTGAGCTAACCTGTACTAATTGCTCGTGAGGCTTAACTTAATACTTTATATTAATAAAGTTTAATAACGCTGAAATTAAACAAAGGATCTACAATACGAAACTAGAATTTTGCCCGATGACATTAGCAAGTGTGTCCCACCTGATTCCATCCCGAACTCAGAAGTGAAACCACTTAGCGCCGATGGTAGTGTGGTGCGTCCATGCGAGAGTAGGACATCGTCGGGCTTCTAGTTAACCTTCTAAAGTACCTAATGCTGTAGCGAATTCTCTATTTTCAGGATAGACCACTTCTAATCCTGAGAACTCGATCCATTTTGTAAGAATTTCTTTGTATAAAGAATAATTGGGAGATCTCCCTACAACTACTATTTTATTTAATTTGGCTGCCAGAGCTGTAGTGGCAGCTAGCCTTGCAATATTTGTTGCAACAAGATAAATGATAGATCTACAAATATCTTCTTTTTCTAGTTTATCCATCATGTCTAAATTTCCAAGATGAACAGCAATACTATCTTCTGGTAAATTTCCTATAGGCCCTGATATCACGTCTTTTAAAGTATAGTCTCCAATTTGGCTCCCTTTTTTAGAAAGATCATCAATTTCATCTGGATCATCTATTTGAGCTGCTAACTTGCATAACCCTCTAATTGTGCCACCTCCTAGACCGGTTCCTCCAAGATGAGTAGCAGTTTCATTTTCATAAGCGACACATGCAGTTCCTGATCCACAGCTCAAGACTAAAAAATTTGAATCTAGCTGAGATATTTTCTTTGCTCCGAATCCAATGCAATCTATCTCATTTTTCTTTACTATCTTTTGGCCATCAAAATTATCAGGAAGATCTAAATGTTTCCCTCCCGTTACTGAGATACTTTTGATTTTTGACTCTTCTTGGACGGTTTTTATGATGTTATTTAAAGATAAATGGATGTTTTTTTCACTTCTTAGAGATTTATAAGAAAAATTATTATTGGAACAAATAACAACATCAGAATTAGTTATTCCAAAATCAATTCCTATATCGACATTATTCATTTTGAATGAACTATTTTTTAAAGAATATAGATTGCATCACTTTGAAAAAGTAATTATCCAAAGTGATGAAAAATTTATTCTTTAGAAACTAGTGATTTTGAAACATTTCCTTAATCACTTCAGCTTGTTCTTCTGCTTGAGATTCTATCTCATCAGATGATTCTAAAGGTTTGGAAATTTCAGCCCAATCAATTTCAAAGTCACTCGGAGCAACTTCATATTCTAATAAGCCCAACTCGTCATAAAGAGGGCGAACAGATTCTGTTAAGAGGCCAATCTTCTTTAAATTTGGCATAACTCTATTAAACAATAGACCTCTAAAGTCATCGTTAACACCAGATTTTAGAATTGCTTCTCTTGCTTCTTGTTCAGAGTATCCAAAGAATTTCTTACCTAATTCGTAATTTTGAATTCTGTCTCTCATGATTACGCATGCTTCATAGGCAAATCTAGCTCGATCTTCAATCTCATCTTCAGATAAAGTCTTATTGAAATCTTCTAAGTAATTTATACCAAAGGTTACGTGTCTTGCCTCATCACGAATTACATAATGAGTTAAATCTCTAAGCAAAGGACAACTTGTGCTCATCTTGGTTGATTGAAAAGCTGCAAGAGCTAAACCTTCAATGATTATTTGCATTGCAATAAATTTAAGATCCCATCTAGGATCTGTTAGACCTTTGTCTAAGAGCGCTTTAAGGCTCGGTGAGATAGGGTAAGACATGCCCATTACATCTTGTAAATACCTATTGAAGACTTCTACATGCCTGGCTTCATCGAAACATTGAGAGGCGGCATATAGTTTTGCTTGATAAGTAGGTGCACAAGATACAAGTTGAGAAGCAACCAAAAGAGCCCCTTGTTCTCCATGTAAGAATTGGCTTAAGCCCCAAGCAGAAGCGTGCCAGCTGACTTCCCTTTTTTCATCTTCTGACATGTCGTTATATTCAGGATAAACATTCCCTAAATCATCAAACTCAGGTTTTACCGGAAGATCGCCACGTTTTATGTGATTAGACCAATCAAGATCTATTGATCCATTCCAATTAAGCTCTTTTCCTAATTCGTAAAGCCTTTTGATTCTGTTATCGGCTACAGTGTAATCCCAGTTATAAGATCCAGTTAGTGGGGTGTTGAAGATTTCTCTAACATCTTCAACATGCTCTGAAGTCATACGATCTTCGATATCATCAAACTCCTTAAATCCAGGAGGTCCGTCTACATTTGTAATTTTCATAAGTAAATTATAAGCCTCTTTTCTAGAATTCCAAACCTTATTTCTCTTGAAATAAGTCCGTTAATTGTTCCAACATTACGTTTCCAAGTTCTTCAGCCCTATGGATTGTTACAGCTTTTTTATAATACTTTGTAACATCGTGTCCAATCCCTATCGCTATTAATTCTAGTTCGGTTCGATTTTCAATTTCAGAAATCACTTGTTTCAGATGATTATCCAAATAACTGGTTGAATTAGTGGATAAAGTGCTGTCGTCCACGGGAGCTCCATCCGAAATAACCATGAGTATTTTTCTTTGTTCTGGCCTTTTCATCAATCTCGAAGAAGCCCATAAAAGAGCTTCACCATCAACATTTTCCTTAAGAAGACCTTCTCGAAGCATCAAACCTAGATTTTTTTTAGCTCTTCTCCAGGCTAGGTCGGCAGGTTTGAATATAATATGTCTCAAGTCATTAAGCCTGCCAGGAGAACTTGGTTTCCCGCATTCAACCCAAAGTTTTCTACTGTCTCCACCTTTCCAATGCTTCGTTGTAAAACCAAGTATTTCAGTTTTGATATTACATTTATCCAAAGTTGACCCAATAATATCAGCAGATATCGCAGCAGTGGTCATTGATCTTCCTCTCATTGACCCAGAACTATCAACCAACATTGTTAACACAGTATCTTTAAAGGATGTCTCTTTTTCTGTTTTAAAACTAAGGGGTGTTAGTGGATCCGTAATGATTTTGTGCAGTTTAGAAGAATCCAAAATACCTTCTTCCTTATCAAATTCCCAAGAACGTCTTTGTTGAGCCAGAAGCAATCTTTGCAGTCTATTTGCCAATTTTGCTACTACAGATTTTGAGGGGTCAATTAATTGATCCAATCTATCTCTCAACCTTTTTAATTCTTCTGAAGAGCATAAGTTATCCGCATCTACCACTTCATCAAAATCTCTACAAAATACCTTGTATTCTTGATTTTGATTGAGTGCAATTAATTCTTCTAGTTTAGATCTGTTTTCAACCCAGTCTTCTGTATCGTCAACATCTCCTTCTTCAATCTCAAAATCTTCAATTTCAGTCTCACTCTCGTCATCTACTTCTGAGGCATCGTTATCAGGCTGATCTTCTTGTTCTTGGTCAGAAGTACCATCCTCTTCATTGTCTTCATTTTCTTCTTCGGTATCAGATTTAGGCTCTTCTTGTTCAGGCTCTTCAAATTCAAAACCTAATTTTTTAAATAAGGAAATTAAATACTCATTAAATTTTTCTTTGTCTGTTAGATATTTTTCTGCAAGCTTAAAATCCGACTCCACTTCAGAAAGAGCTTTTTCCCAAGGTTTTAAGAAAACCTCCTCCAGCTTATTATTCTTTTGTTTTAAAAGTTTATTTTTTAAACTTATCTCAACAGCTATTTTTAAGGCATCTTGCTTGCTTTCAATCGTTTGTTGAGAGAGATTTTTTAAAAATAAATTTCTAAGGTTTTGTTTTACTCCCAAAAATTCTTTTGATCCTAAAATTTCTGATCTTACGGCTTCGAAATCTTTAAGGAGAAAATCCAGCTCAGAAATTCCAGTTCTTTTTAGAGGTTTCTCGAGTAATTTATATTTTTGTAAAAGAGCTTGTCTGTCTGCATCGCCTCTTGAAAGTTGAATGGATTCAATATTTTCTTGAAGATTGTGTCCAGGTTCAGCAACTTGCTGGAGATAATTTACTTCTAGATTAAGATCCTTATCTTTAGATATTGCTCTACTGGAAGCATTTATTACATCTTTGACGTTTTGTTCAGTAGATTTTTGGCTCAAGCTTGTTCAACTAAATTTAAAATAGAATCGCTGGTTTCTGAATCAAAGCATCTTTGAAAGTACTCTGCAATTATTGATTTTTCAGTTTCATCACATTTATTCAAGAAACTTAATTCAAATGAATTCCCAATATCGTTAAAAATAGAAAAGTTCTCTGCCCAACTAATAACAGTTCTTGGTGACATCAGATTAGAAATGTCTCCATTTTTAAAACCTTCTCTTGTTAAATTAGCAAGTGAAATCATTGCTTTTACAGTAGATTGACCTTTTTTGTTATTTAGATCTTTAACTTTTGAAAGAATTACTTTAAGTTCCAAATCCTCAGAAAGATAATTTAGCGGCGAAACAATGTGCCATCTATCCATTTGGCCCTGATTAATTTGTTGAGTCCCATGATAAAGACCTGTGCTATCTCCCAAGCCTACAGTGTTTGCTGTAGCAAAAAGTCTAAAATAAGGATGAGGGGTAAGAACCCTGTTTTGATCTAAAAGAGTAAGTTTACCTTCGACCTCTAAAACTCTTTGTATGACAAACATTACATCTGGTCTACCGGCATCGTATTCATCAAATACCAAAGCAACGGGATTTTGGATAGCCCAAGGTAGAATACCTTCTTGAAATTTTGTTATTTGCTTACTATCTTCAATAGCAATCACATCTTTACCCAATAAATCTATTCTGCTGATATGACTATCTAAATTGATTCGAATACAAGGCCAATTTAATCTTGCTGCAACTTGTTCAATATGAGTTGATTTTCCTGAACCATGAAGTCCTTGGACCATGACTCTTCTATTATTTTGAAAACCAGCAAGAATAGAAAGAGTAGTAGCCTTATCAAAACAGTAGTCAGCATCCAACTTTGGAACATATTCATTGCTTTCTGAAAAGGAATCTACTTTTAAATTTGAGTCTATTTCAAAGGTATCTTTGACCTTAACATTTGCATCGGGCTCTTGGATTGAAAAATTATCGAATTTCATATATTTATTGGTCTTAAAGGTGAATCAACATTATCCTTTTTTAAAAAAAAACAGCAAGAAAATATATAATTTTGAGTTAACTTGCCTTAGACTTGCGACTTAAAAATTTATCTTATGGTTATTGTAGAAGACATTTGGGCTGAGATTCTCAAAGAAAGCAAAAATAAAATTTCCTTAGAACCAGATTCGGAAAGTCTCTTTCAGGAAAAGATTTTGTCATACAACGGCCTAGATAATTCTTTATCAGCAAAACTTGCAGACGACTTAGCTACAAAAGAGTATCCGTCAGAAATTTTGAAAGAAAAGTTCAATGAGGTTTTTTCTAACATCGATTTTTTAGAAAAAGCTGTCATTGACTTAAAAGCAGTAAAGGAAAGAGATCCTGCATCAAGCGGTTTTGTATTTACATTATTATTTTCAAAAGGATTTGCTGCATTACAGGCTCACAGAATTGCAAATTATTTTATGAAAGCAAAACAAGAAGTTTTTGCATATTTCATCCAGAGCAGAAGTTCTGCTATTTATGAGGTAGATATTCATCCAAAGGCAGAAATAGGACATGGCGTGATGTTGGATCATGCAACTGGAATTGTCATTGGAGAGACTTCGGTAGTCGAAAACGATGTATCAATATTTCAAGGCGTTACCCTTGGGGGTACAGGAAAAGAAACTGGAGATAGACATCCAAAAGTTCGTGAAGGAGTTTTAATAAGCTCAGCAGCACAAATTTTAGGAAACGTAGAAATTGGAAAGGGAGCTAAGGTTGCTGCCGGAAGTGTAGTACTTTCAGATGTAGAGGCAAATACAACAGTTGCTGGAGTGCCAGCAATAGTCGTTGGAAAACCGTCTTCTGAAAAACCAGCAACGGATGTTGATCACACCATAGAAGAGGCCTAAATCATGTCAACGCAAAAAAGTTTAGATGACTTAGTAGAAACCTTAAACCTCGAAAGACTTGAGGAAAATCTTTATCGTGGTGAATGTGAAAAAACTGCTTGGGGAAGAGTTTTCGGTGGACAAGTTCTTGGGCAATCTCTTAGCGCTGCTTACAACACCATAGAAGAAAACAGGTATGCTCATTCCTTTCATGCATATTTTTTAAGGCCAGGCAGAATTGATATGCCAATAGTCTATAACGTCGTCAGAATTCGAGATGGTGGAAGCTTTACCACAAGAACTGTAGATGCGATCCAAAATGGCGAAGTCATATTCAATATGATTGTATCTTTTCAAATAGACGAAGGAGGCTTCGAACATCAATTTGATATGCCTGATGTGCCAGGACCAAATGATTTACAGAGCGAAAGAGAATTAAGAGAAGCAATGATTGATGAAATACCAAAAGAGTTTAGAGATGGTTTTCTTAGGGAAAAAGCCGTTGAACTCAGAACTGTTGAACAATACAGCCCAATGAATTCAGAAAAGAAACCGCCTTACAAACATACTTGGATGAAAGCTAATGGCAAGCTGCCGGATGATATATTGGTCCATCAAAATATTTTGGCTTATGCCTCCGACTTTGGATTATTGAGTACTGCTCAACTTCCTCATGGCATTAGTTGGGGAGGCATGAATAGAAGAGTTATGTCAGCAAGCATAGATCATGCAATGTGGTTTCATAGACCTTTCAGAGCAGATGAATGGCTCTTATATGTTACAGATAGTCCAAGTGCGAGTAATGCTAAGGGCTTTAATAGGGGAACCGTCTATACAGAAGATGGAAAACTGGTAGCCTCAGCCATTCAAGAAGGTTTTATGGGAAAATCAAAAGCTCCAAAAAGAAATAAAAATAATTTATATTTTATAAACATTTGATGCCTTTTCCCAAAGGGAATAGATAATTCTTGAAATACAAGATCAACATTTTGTTATTTTTTTATTTTTTTTTGTGGGAGGAAGGGGGAGTTCAGGGCTTACCCACAAAAAACCCCCAGTTATCAATGGCTTGGGAAAACTCTATTACTATTCCCGAAAATCAAACTTCCGTTGTTTCTGTATCAGCCTGATCCCGAGACAGGAACTTTAACCTATTTTTTGACCGGTACAGATTCAGCATCTCTATCAATTTCGAATAACCCAATTTATAATTTTTAATGTTTTCCCGATTAAAGCTTAAAAAATTTTTATAGTATTAATGTAAATGTTAGTGATGGTGAAGCTTCTTGGGTTTAAACCCAAACTCTGATTGTAAAATATCCGATGTTGTAGAATCCTACAAAAACGCAAAAAAGGGGAATTTGGTTGGGGAGGCCAATGGAGACGAATTTGGACATTCAATAAGTTTAAGCCCTGAGGCACTTGCTAGCAATTGGCGCACCAGGAAACAACAATGATACAGGACAGTAAAGGGTTTCTTATGGATGGAGCCTTTTGGACGCAGCGGGGTTGACATTGATGGAGAAGGCGGAGGGATAGATCTGCTCAGCGAGTATTTTTCCCCCTATACCATCAGATTAAAATGCCATGGGCCCCCAATAAAAAAGGTTTTAGGTAATGCATTTTTTATGAATGGAATGGAACTGCTTGGTTAAATATCTCTCCGACTGACGGAGGCTCTCCCAAGATTTTCAGGCATCTATTGATATGTTTAAATGGGTAAGTTGTGGGTTGGCGCTCCTTTTAATGAGAGGGGAGAAAAAGGGGAGTTAGGGAGGGCCAGTTCCCAGGAACATGGGGGTTCGACCCCATAGCTGACTCGGTAGCAGGCGACAGTTTGGCGGGTTAGTATGAGTTTATTTGTTGGGGGCTTTAAACGGCAGCTTTCAATTAGCGCTCCTCATCATGACAAAGAAAGGTATGTGAAAATTTACAATTTAATATTCAAATGGTAATTATGTTCAATTAGGGAATGAATTTATGGAGAAGGAAATGGGTAATCTGGCACCCCGCTCAAATTAGTTCGATGGAACAACTATGTATTGGAGCCATTTTAAATGATGGCAAGGAAATGATGCCGGTCGTGGGTATTTGCATGGGGTGGAATTTGTGGGTTAAAAGGGAGTGACATTCAGGGAGGCTCTGCAGGTGACGTTGGGCGATGTAAGTTTAAATTCAGACGGAAAAATTTTGCTGTTAGCTCTCACAAAAAATTTCAAGGCTATGTAAAAAGTTTATGACTGGAAGGAAGTTCTTGGATACAAAGTGGAAATATTATACGGGGTCCATCTGGCGACAGCTGGGGAATTCTATTAGTTTGAGTAATGATGGCTCTTTTTTGCCTAGGTTGCCCTTCAAATGAAGGGACCGGGTATGCAAAGTTATCAGCGTTAATTTAATAAGTAGTCTGGTGAAGCCCCCTTTAATTTACTTCCGAGCTGCAGCTCGCCCTTCGTTGAAAGCCCACACAACTAAGATTGCCCCTTTTCGAAAATCCCAGCTGCAAAAACTTTAGGATGGAATTTTTGTAAAATTGTGTCTGCTTTAAAATTAAAACTTCATCAAAATAAAAGTTTTTTTTTATTAAAAAAGTCTGGCCCAAAAAAACCCTGCGAAGATTAATCAGCTTTCCAATTTTCTCCCCCCTTGATTTCTTTAAAGTCTTTATCACTTTTACAGTTTGTTTCCCATAAGTTTCCTTTTTTTCTTAAAACTTTTTTGAAACAGAATATTCTTTTGGGATCTTTCCCAAACTTCTCTGATTCTTCGTGCCCATAATCAACTTTTATACTCTGGGAAGATAGGCCATGGATTTTTCCCAATCTTTCTTTGGGAAATTCGGAAGAAATTTTAAATTTTAGGCTTTTCCCATGTCTTAGGGGATTCCAACAGTCATTACCGGGACTCCACCACCAAAAACAATTTATCTTTTCTTTAGCTTGATAAAACTGTCTCTTTTAAACGCTATCAAAGACTTTTGTATTTTACCCAAAAAATCCAGCAAATAAACCCTTCACCATCTCTATTCTTTTAGGAAATCCTTGGCAAAAGTCCTGTGTAAATAAAACAATATCGTTTTCTTTAATAGTTTTCCATGATACAGAATTTTTTTCCCTTTCCCCCCAACTCCAATTGGTATGAAAATTTTTCCTTCTTCTTCCATGATATCCACTCCATATCATGATGGATTATCAAGTTTTATTTGGATTCCATACATCATGGGGCCCCAATTCTGTCGCTCTTTCATAAACTTTATGGGTGACCAAAACCCATTAAACTGTTGGGGAATGACCCAGGACCTGAACCAACATGCCCCTTTTTATTGTTCTTTTCTGGGGAAAAACGGTTTTTTCCAACCTGATCAATCCCTTTTTAGCAATTCAAATTCAGTTTTTAATTGTACTGGGTTTCTTCCCAAACACAGCCCTTCACAAACGCAGGGCAAACCCACCTGTAACTTCGGAAAGTTTTGGTTTTAAAAAATCTTCAAAACTTCTTCCCCCTTTTCGTTATAACCAATCATTCCATTCAGGAATCAAGTTATAAACAGGACAACCTTCCCAGATTGGCAAAATGGACTCCCCAACATACATCTTGATGCTTGAGTTTAAAGGATCTCTGATCGGTATAATTTCTTTGAAATCCAAACTCTTTTCTTTGGGTTTCTTTAAAGGTTTAACTCTCTTTGAATTCTTTAAATCCCGTTACTTTACCCATAGCTTGCTTTTAATTTTTGTTATTT
>BPAJ01000003.1 GCA_019652555.1 Gammaproteobacteria bacterium
ACAAATCCCATTAAAACCGGAACAATGCCCCAGGGGCGCAGTTTCGCTTTTCATCCCCAGACAAACACAAAGTTCTCGTGCGGGGGAAAAGCCCAGCCTTCCCAACCCGTCCCCCTTGATGGTGAAACGGGATTTCATGTCGGTTCCCATAAAGAAACGCCGACCGTTCATGCATGAATGGTACTAAAGATCGCCTCCCCCCCAACAATTTGCACCTACCAACAAATTTGCACCAATCCGATTGCCGCAATCGAAAATTTGGGGCCCGGTTCATGGATTGAGGCCCTGCCCCAATGGGCGGGGGAGCCGAAAAAGTTTTTGGGGCAAAATAGTCGAAGCCCCCCAACACTGGTTGCCTTTGAGGAAGATAATCCAACTCACCCAGGTCTAGCAAACGCTTGGGAATCATTGTACATCGCTGAAGGTAGCGACTGGTTCTGGTGGTACGGCTTAGACCAAGACAGCGGCTATGACGAGAACTGGGACGTCCTGTTCAAGGTTCACCTTTCCAACATTTACCGCGCAATCAATCTCGACTTGCCGCCATATCTGCAAGACTTGTGGACCGGTGCAGCAACTCCAGTTGTACCATACGGTGGCATCATTGAGCCAATGATCGATGGTATTGCTCTACCAGGCGAATGGGACGGCGCAGCCAAGTATGATGCATCGGTTGATGGCGGCGATTTCGATATCGAGAACTTCTATGTCGGCTATGATTCAAGTAACATCTTCATGCGAATTGATTCAGTTACTGCTGACGAATTAGATGCAATATCGCGTAATTCACAATATGATGAGCCAGACTTGGCAATTTACTTCATGCAACCAAATGCGGTTAACTTCAACGAGGTTGAAACCAACTTCCGTACCTATTACGGCAACCAAATCCTCGGTTTCCCAGCTAAATACATGGTCGCAATTGACTTTGACACCGTTAGAGATGACGGTCGTGCAAAGTGGAATTTATTCGAAGCTAAGGGCAAGTCTGGTGACAGTGAACAATGGGTTCTATCCAGTACATCTTCACTTGGCAGTTGTGCGGTTGAAGATGTCTATGAATTCGTTATTCCTTGGGCCGATATTGGGCTTGCACCAAGATACACCACTCGAATCAAGGTCGTATCTTCGTGGGCTGGCTCGCTATCTTATGGCGACGGTGAAGACATGGAAATTGCCCCACCAGCACCGGCAGAACTGGTGCTACCCGATTTGGAAGAATGGGTTACGCTCCTCGAATTAGACGACGCTGTTGGTGATGAGAACGGTGATGGAGATTACACCTATCCATTAGCTAGCGACTTTGCCACCGACAGTGGCGGTGGACTTTGGGACGCTAAGAAAGTCACAGTTCGCCAAAGCGCATGGAATGCTCAATTCATTATCGAAATGGATGAAATGACCGATATTTGGGGCTTAGCCAACGGTTTCAGCCATCAAATCGTGCAGATTTATGTTGACCAAGGCGATACCAGTTACGGCGAAGTAGAGATGCTAACCGGGGCAAATGCCGAAGTCCATCCAGACTGGGCCTGGGAAGTTGCCATCAGTGGAACTGGTGAGCCAGGTGCCGTTCAAGCGGTCCAAGCCGAAACCGGCAGTACCTCGGCCAGAGGCATTGACGTAACCGGTAATGTTGATGACAAAACCATCACATTCACAGTTAGTAAAGACGTAATTGGCGATGATGTCTCGAACTATCGCTACATCATCGTAATCGGTAGCCAAGACGGTTTTGGCACCGGAAAGTGGCGCGATGTTGATGCAACTGCCAAGACCTGGCGACTAGGTGGCGGTGCCGACCCTGCTGCCGATGATGGAATTGATTACGATCCAAACATCGTCGATATCATTCTTGACGGCGACGGCCAGCAAGCTATGCTATCCTCTTACGATGTAGATGGCCACGTTTATGCGCAAATTAGTGGCTTTGAAATGCCAGCAATTGCTCAGCAAATTTACGGTTTCAAGTACGTCAGTAGTACATCCGATTCAGCCATCTTAGAATGGTCGACAACACAAGCAGCATCTGGTGATCTAACTTGTAATGTTGCAGGTGAAACTACAGCAGCAGTCAATCAGGCATGGAGCAGTGAAGAGTTGACCAATACGGTAACTGCGACCGGATTAACTTCAGGAACTGAATACGAATGTATTGTCTCAATTGGCGATATTTCCTCAGAAATGGTCAACTTTACCACCTCAACAGTGGTTGATGAAACCCCACCAGAATTACTCAACTTAGCAGTTGAAGTCTTGGATGATGGTAAGGCAAGGATCTCTTGGTATACCTCTGAAAGTGCGACAGAATCGATCAGACTAGATGGTACAGTAATCCACACCGACGAGTTTGCGACCAAGAAAAACCACGAACACATTACCACAATTCTCTCTGATGGCGATTACACACTATCGGTAGTCAGTGCCGATGCGTCAGGCAATTCCAACTCTTCAACCATCGAATTTACCGTTGATGTTGGTGCTTCAGGCAATACTGGTAACACTGGCAATAACAACGGTGGCACAACAAATCCAGATAGCAATGACGACAAGGATGAAACCTCTTCCGAGATTTCCTCAACCACACTACAAGTCGCAGTTCTAGCAGTTGTGTTCCTGCTGATTGTTGCTTTCATCAGAGTTCCATAAGCTTAAGCAAATATTGAAAACCAGAGTCCAACTTCCGATAGCCTTTTTCAATCTGCTCTTTACCTGACCATCTGATCAGGATGCTTGCAGGTAATTTAAATAAAAGTTTAGTTAGAAAAGTACGCATCGGAAGCAACAGTTTAATTCATTTTTGTTTCCGCCACACCCAAGGCGCAATTGGATCTTTGGCTCGCCACAAGCCTAAATTTTCTGCCTTCGCTTGATCTTGATACTTATACAAAGAGGAATTTTTTGCGTACTCATCGTAAACCCAGGCAAAACCAAACTTTACCATCAACATATTCACGTTCAATTCATTGGAAAATAAGTTGCCCAGAACTCTGCCATAGCGATCTTCTCCTTGAGCAATGAACGTCACCTCTTTTTCATAAAGCAATCTGTTTAAAAAGTTTTTCGATTGTGCACCAAAGGGCTGATTCATTTCTGGGGCGTCAATTTCCACCAAACGAATTTTTATTTCCTTCCCTTTTGGCTTCAGCTCGAATCGTGGGTCACATCGACCACTCGGATATCTTTTAAAGGAGTGTAAGCATTTAAAAAAACCTACTGCGAGGCAAAGTCCAAAAAATAAATAAATTGTTTTCATTGAAAGTACCCTAAAAAATTTAGTGTGTACTTTATAAGAAATCACGTCTTCAACTGAATCGACGGGTTCTTTGTCTCTGATCCAATTTTCGAAATCTTCGATTTTGCCACCTTGCTGGATATGAAATTCCTCGTTGGAAAATAAATGTCCTTCTACTTCCCACAACCATACTTTGTTCTCTTGATCGTAATAAATATCTTCTTCTGATATTTCATCATACGGACTAGATGATTTTTTGGATTTCTTTATCAAATCTAGAAGGTCATCTCCAAACCAAAAGAGCCAGAATACCAGGCCAAAAACTAACATTTGTGCTTCGTTATAAAACATAGAGATTAATTATGAAGTTTAAATGCGACAATTTACGTCGTTTATGTTTATTTAATGAATTGATTCAATATGTTTTTTCTGCGTCATTGAATCCTTAAAAATCAAAGAATGAGGGGTGCTATTTTTTGCATTTTAAGAAATAGCTTTTTAAGCACTAATATCAATACCGTATAAAATTTTATGGACTTTCTATTTAGTGAAGTTTTTCATCAGTATCTTTGACATCCAGTTCACTTAAAATTTTTTTTATTTTTTCTCTAACTATTGAATCCGTTTCTTCAGTAGCTTCAATAACTTTTTTCCAAGTAAAACCGATCAGAGTAGATGCTCGAGGACTATCCTCAGGCATCATTTCATATGAAAGCGTCATGGCATACACAAGAAAAGCATCTAAAAGCTTCTCTGGATCGTCTACTGGAGCTAATGTTTTATTAAATTTCATCATGTGTTTACGAACTGCTTCAAACAATTCTTGATCAGTCATCTCATTGATATCTATTTTTTCTTTTTTGCTCATTTTGCATATAACTTTTTTTATTAGAGTTTTGACGATTATATTAAAAAATACAAATCATCACTAAGTTTAAGTAAATTTATAAAAGCTTTATGAATTAAGTTTTAGAGCGACTCATTTTGTCGCGTGTAAAACTCAAAATATATATATGAGTGATAAAAACCGAAAACTTTCTGAACTTACTGAGGAAGAATATCAAGAAACTCTTCGTGAAATTAGCAAACGTCTAGGATTGAAAATGCTCCCTGAGGATCACCCCATATATAAAGAACCACCAACGATAATTCTAAATCCTTTTTCAACAAATGATTCTAAGGAGGAGGTAGATGATAAACAGAATTCAGAATAACCATTTTCTCCTATGGTTAAATTCCTCCCGGTCACAGACTGGGAGGTCCTATTTGGGAAAATTTTCATTTTTATGCAATACTGATAAAGTCCTTCAAGTCCATTAACCTCCTTTGGTTTGTTAATTAAAATTTGTACTTGAAGGACGCCCCTATAAAATTAAAGTTTTTGCTATGAATTTAGAAAGCAAATTTTCTCCCTCAGATTTGATGAAGTTTTTTACCTCTCCTTTTGAGGTTTGGGTAGATTTGTATTCTGCCAAAGTAGACAAAAAACTCTTTCAAAAAGATCCAGAAGATCCTCTCATGGCTCTTATTTCCAAGCTAGGAGATAGACATGAGAAACTCGTACTCGACAATTTTAACAGTGAACAATCAATTCATCCGCGAGTATGGCTCAATAGAAAACTTTCCCGAAGTTCAGTAACAAACATTCCCGAAGGCTCAAAAGAGGACAAGATTTTAGCTACTTTAGAAGCTATGAAAAGAGGAGATGAAATTATTTATCAAGCAAGTCTGGAAAATGAAAACTTTTACGGCAAGGCAGATTTCCTTGTCAAAAACAAAGGAAAGTCAAAATTTGGTAATTATTTTTATGAAGCGCTTGATGCAAAACTTGCCAGAAATGGAAAACCGGAACACATCATCCAACTTCTCGTTTATTCAGAGTTACTAGAAAAAACCCAAGAAACCAAGCCTGAAAAAGCTTATTTAGTTTACGGAAACTTTGGCCCCTCAAGAAATCGAACTTAAAAACTATGCAAGTTTCTATGAAGCTTTTAAAGAAAAATTCTTAAAATTTCACAAGGAGTTTGATCCCAAAATAGTTCCAGATCCTGCCTTATTTTCCAATTGGGGAAATTATTCTGAGTATGCAAAAAAAATTCTCCATGAAGATAATAATTTGTCTCTTATTGCAGGAATTAGACAAAGCCAAATAATAAAACTCGGGGAAGCAGGCATTGAGACTCTTGAAACCTTAGTTTCATCAGATTTTTTAAAGAAAGTAGGACTTCCTTTGAAAGTTCTTGCGCGACTAAAGCTTCAAGCAGATATGCAACTTAAAAGTCTCAAGAGTTCAAAGCTTGAATATCAACTTTTGCCTCACGACGAGAATGGACTGGGTCTTTTTGCTCTCCCACCAAAAAACAAACATGATTTATTTTTTGATTTAGAGAGTAATACCCTACAAACTCCCAGAGCCATTCATTACTTATGGGGATTTGCTGAAGATTCAAACAAAAGAAAATTTTCCAGGTTCTGGGCTCATCACGAAGGACAAATGAAGAAAGCCTTAGAAGACTTCATTGACGAGATTTCTAAAAGACTATCCAAAGACTCCAAAATGCATGTATATCATTATGGTGCTTTTGAAGTAAACACTCTTAAATCTTTGGTTAGCTTTTTCTCCACAAGAGAAGATGAGCTTGATCACCTGTTGAGAAACAACGTTTTTGTAGATTTATTCAAAATTGTAAAACAAGCTTTTTGTATTGGAGCAGAAGGCTATGGCTTAAAAGATATAGAGCCTCTTTATAGAGAAGATAGGGTTGAAGAAGTTAAAGGTGGAGCAGAGTCCATGATTCAATACGAAATTTGGATTCAAACTAATGAGCTTTCTCAAGATGAATCAGATAGCAAAATACTTAAAGAAATTATGGAATACAACAGAGAGGATTGTTTCTCTTTGATTGATTTAACAAATTGGATGAGAAAGGAACAAAATAAAAATAAATTATTTTATGCGTCTGCTGCAGAAGAAGAACTAAAGCCAACGCCAATTGATATTGCCTATGAGCTTAAGTCACAATTCTCAGATAGTTTAATTTGCCACATATCGAATTTTTAACGGACTTATGTCTCTATCATAAACGCGAACTTAAACCCATGTGGTGGCGTTACTTTGACATGCTCTTTTCAGAGGACGAAGATTTAGAATTAGATTTAGATTGTCTAGCAAATGCCGTCAAAACTGGTAACGAGATTCCAGTAAAAAGATCTATAGCTTATGAATATAAATTTGATAAGTTTCAAGAGTCGAAAATAAAAAAAGATGATTCGGTAAAAATAAAATCTAATCCTGAACTTTCTGTAACTCTACATTCTATCGATTCTGAGAAAGGTATTTTTGAACTCAAATCGACTAAAGAGCTACCAAATTTAGTTTCTTTAATACCCTATAACCACGTTCCGCCAAAAGTAATTGAAGAATCGCTCCTCAACATAACGAAGAGATATTATGAAACAGAAAAAATTAAACCTTGCTTAGAAACTTTTTTTAAGAAAGAAAGGCCTACTTTAAAAGACGATCGAGAACCTAATTTAATCAATTGGGGAAAGGATATTTTATCTTCTTCCATAGCCGTTATTTCTGCTATGCAAGAAACAACATTATGTATTCAAGGACCTCCTGGCTCTGGAAAAACTTATGTTGGAGCAAGAGCAATAGCGGAATTGATAAAAGTAGGAAAAACTGTAGGAATAAGTTCAAACAGTCACAAAGCAATCAATAACATCATCGAAGAACTGATAACAGTTATGGACGACACAAAACTCAAGGGAGAAATAATCAAAATCGATGGCAATAAAGATGAACCTCTTTATCAAAATAAGCGCATCAAGAGATTAGATAATGTTAAGGAAATATCTTTTTCGGAGGGAATAAAGGTTTTTGGTGGCACAGCTTGGGCTATGTGTAACTCGATTATGAAGGATAAGCTAGACTATTTATTTGTTGATGAGCAGGACAGGTAAGTGTTGCAAATCTTGTTGGAATGTCCCAAGCAACTAAAAAATATTGTTCTGATTGGAGATCAAATGCAGCTCTCCCAACCTGCCAAAGGGGTGCATCCTGGCTCTGCTGGTCTCTCTCTTTAAAATTCTTTTTAGACGATGCAGCTACCATTCCAAATGATAAAGGCATTCTACTTTCAGGTACGCATAGACTCCATCCAAAAATTTGTGACTTTATTTCAAACGAGGTTTACGAAGGAAGGCTTTCCTCTGAGGGGGAAGCCAAAAATCGTACTTGAAAATCAGTAAGGAAATAAATTAATATGCAAAGAGGCCGGAATTTTGTATGTACCTATGAATCATTCTGGAAACAATCAAGCTAGTCTTGAAGAAGCAGACTGCATATCCAAGATTATCAATGATTTAATCAAATTGAAAATACGATACCTCTGAAAAAGCTTTCAGAAAATATCTCATCAGGATATTTTGGTGGTTGCGCCTTATAACCACCAGGTAAGATTATTACAGGAAAGACTTTCTAAAGACATTGATGTTGGTACGGTGGATAAATTTCAAGGGAGAGAAGCAGAGATAGTTATTGTTTCAATGACCTCCAGCGATATATTTGAAGCTCCAAGGGGCATAGACTTTCTTATGGAAAAGAACCGTCTTAATGTTGCAGTAACCAGGGCCAAAACTTTGGCAATTATTGTGGGCAGTGAAGATTTGCATCAACCTGAGGCTAAATCCATCAAAAGTATGGAAATCCAGAATTTCTATATTTCTTTGATTGAATTTGCTTCTCAAGATTACAAGGTTTAGTTACTGATCTTCTTCATTTAAGCTGTCTGCTCCTCTATCGAGTGTTCTGCCCAAAACGTTTACTCTGGTTTGAAGACTGTTGACATCTTTCAAAGCGCCTTCCAATTTCCTTAGAACCTTTTCGGTACTGGAATCAAAGCTTTTGAATTCTTTTTGAATGTTTCTAACCACTGTGGCAACTTTCTCTGCGGTCTGATTGAGTTTAAGATAATGATGACCCACTCGGATGGTATCCAAGAAGGCAGCCAAAGTATTGGGTCCTTGAATCAAGATCTTCTTATCGGTCAAACATTCTTGACGCAAATCTTCAATTTTATCAACTAGATCGATGAGCTTTTCTGAGGCGATATACAAAACGGCGTAATTGGTGGTTGAATTTTGTAAAATGTATTTTTCCGAGATTTCTTCCGCATCTCTCAAAATCGCGGTACGTAAATCACGCAAGACAATCTGCCGATCGGCATCTGTTCCAGCTTTTTGATAGGAACGGTATTGGCCGGAATAAAATTTTGAATCAATGGGTACTAAAATTTCTTCAGCAGTAACCACCGCACAATCCACACGATCTGCTGTTTGGGGATTGATTTGATGCTGAAAGTGATAGCTGCCATCGGGCATGATATCTTGCACAACCGATTCCAAATTCCACTCTGCCAATCTTCCAGTAGTAACATTGCCACCCAAAAATCTATTCAACTCATTTATTGGAGTGGTAACTGAGGTCAGATCCTGGCCGATCTTATTGATATCTTCAGAGAAAGCTTTGAACTTCTCATCCAATATCGAATTTTGATTTTCACCTTGAAGATTTTGGTCACGTAATTTTAAGAAAATATAGATGACCAGACCCAAGGTGCCTAAAGAAATTAATAAAACTAAAATATTTAAACTCATTGATACATTGACCTCATTTTTTTGGTTAAGGAAATAAATTTGTTTCTCAATTTTTTTGGTTTCAAAACTTCGACATCACTGCCAAAACTCATCAACCATTGCTCAAATTGCAAGGTATCGGGCACCCTCGCTTTGATCAGTAATTTATCGTCTCCCATTTCGGTAACTTTTTGAGAGCCATTTAAAGGCGTTTCTAAAAGATGAAAGGCCATGGTCTTATCAAAAACCGCCTCAAATGTGTACAGATCATTGCTGTAGGCATAACTCAAATTGTTTTTGTGAATGAATTCATCGATATCAAAGCCTTTTGGCTCTCTGACTTCGGCTTCTAAGAGTTCTACTTTCTCAAATCTCTGCAAAGGGAGATATCTTGGGTTGATGGGATCTTCATCCATCATACAAATCAAGTAATGCATACTTCCTTTCAATACAATTCCCAACGGATGCATGTGGCGTTCGTCCGCAACTTTTTCGCCACGCTTTCTATAAAGTGCTTTGATCTGTATACCTTCATAAACTGCTCTATAAATTTTTTGGCGCAAATCTAAATTAACCTTAGGATCTTTGAATCTCATATTTTCTGATACAACCTTCACGCGTTTGCGCCATCTTGCCAATTTGGTTTTTTCACTACCCACCAAGACTTTTTCAGCTCGAGCAAAAAAATCTTCCACTCTTTTAAAATTTGCTTTCGGCATCAACGGTTCTAAATATTGAGCAGCCAATGAAAAGGTGAGAGCTTGAATGGGGTCCATGGCAGGCGACTCGTAACCTTGAGCATCTTTTTCCCAACTCCAACCAAAAGGACTGTTGCGCTCATCACTGATAATGGGAAAAACTCTAGATAATTCTTGCAAATCTCTCTGAATGGTTCTTAAAGTCGCCTCATAGCCTAAATCACTTAATTTTTCCTTAATTTCGTTAGTGAAGGTTTTCGCTGGATATCGAGGAATCAACTCCATCATGCTTATTTGACGCAAAAGAGTGTCACTCATTATAAAAGTACTTCTTATCTTTTTGCGATGCTTCCCAAGCTTTGAACACTTCTGGATCTCCACCAGCATTGGTATGAATTTCTATACTCGTAAGAAGCTTTTCGCCTTTAACCAAAAAGTAAATACCGGTAAAACCTTCTTTAATTATTCGACCATCCGTTAGAATTTCATTCATAATTTTTTTGTTTTCATCTTTACTCATAGTAGCAATTTTAAATCATAATGACGACATAATTTGTCGCTCTCCTGAATATAATGAAGATATGGGAAATTTAGAGGATATATGTCGTAAGCTAATAGGACCATATGGATGAAAATCAATTTGAATTTTATAAAAATATTTACGAGAATTTGTTGGAAAAGAAGGTAAGCATTTGGATTCTTACGAAAATTTCAACCTGGCAGTTAAAATATTGAGTCAACAAATCACTGAAATCCCCAGATCTCATTAGGTATCAAATGGATTAAAAAAGAAAAATTTGGGCCCTTTTACTATTTTTGATATTGATGAGACTCTCTTTCATACCAAAGCAAAAAGGGTTTAAGTTTTAAAAGAAGGCAAGATTGTCAAAATCTTAGACAACCAACAATACAACTCATATCGATTGAAGAAAGGTGAGTCATTTAATTATGGGGAATTCAAATCAGCCAAAATCTTTAAAAAAGAAACCTCCACCCCATTGCTAAAGTAATAAAAAGGGCAAAACGAATTATTCATTTTCGACCCCAAAGGGATCAAAAGTCATCATTGTGACAGCTAGGCAAGACATGGATGAAAAAAAATTTTCAAAAAAGCTTTTAAAGCACACGGTATTGATATCGGCAGAGTTTCGTAAGCGGGCAGGGAATATGGGAAAAAGAAACTGCAAGTGAAAATAAAGTAGTAATTTTCAAAAAAATTTTTAGATACAGGGTGTTATGCGAGAATCAGATTGTTTGATGATGACAAAAATAATTTAAAGGTTTTTTTTGTC
Organism: Gammaproteobacteria bacterium; assembly: GCA_019652555.1. Classification (GTDB taxonomy): domain Bacteria; phylum Pseudomonadota; class Gammaproteobacteria; order Magnimaribacterales; family AG-339-G14; genus MEDG-81. Next base: position 10,866 of record BPAJ01000003.1, read on the forward strand.
CCTCACAAAAAAAATTTAAAGTATTGTTTTTTTCTGCCTACCAAGTTTTCAAATCGGGAAACATCAAGGAAACGAAAGAGCTCAAAAAAAGAAAAATAACATTTTTTTCTAAATTTCCCCAAAAAATAGAAAACTTATTATAAATTAAGTAAATTTAAAAAAAATTATTAGTTCTGAAGAATAACTATGAATTGTCCTTATTGTGGTGTCCCTTCAACATGTGGGGGTTAAAACTGAATGTGAAAAGAAATCCCAAAGAATATCTCATGTGATCAAAAACATTGAAGAAAAAATTTTTGTCTGGCCATTTTAAAATTTCTGAGCTATCAAAAAAATTCATTGAAGCTGAAAAATTTTTTAAATAGCATGATTAAATGCCGCATACAAGCTCCCTTTGTTTGCTGTAGATAAATGGTTAGGATGAGTAATAGATAACAAAAAATTCGACCTATACCAAAATATATTGGGAATGGGGAAAAAATTTAACTTCTCCAGTAAATAAGGTTATTGTTAGACGAAGGAAAAAGTTAATGTATGGACGCTTTTTACTTGAGATCAAAAGGCCTTGAAGGCGCAAGGGGTCTGCCTTACAGTTGCTTGCAACCAAATTCTCAAAACATGATTTCTAAAAGGAGAAGAATTTACTTTTGAAGCAATCTTCTTTTTGGGGGGGATCAGTTTTGGGTGTAAAAAACCCGATATGCGGGACATTCTCAGGGGCTTCAAACAGCTTTCCAACAAAACTAGAATAAAACCAATCAACCCAGGTCAGCCGATTAGGTATGAAAAATAATAAAATTGGGTTTGGGGGAAAAAGCTTTACTAACAAACATTTTTTTTTTCTTGGCCCTTCGGCCCTAGAGATTTAAAGGAAAGGTTGAGTTCCATTACGAGCGTAGAAACTTTAGACAAGGGATTGATTTTAAAAACAAATCTAAAGACTAGACCTCCCAAAATTATGATAAATACTTCGGAACTAACTGAATCGTGGATGGTAGGAAATATTTTAACTATGGCACATCTTTATGAATAAATTTTGGCTGACTTTCTTTTTCTTTTTCCTTCTTTTATTGCCTTAGATAAAAAAGATTTAAGAAGCCCATTTGCCTAAATCAGAAAAAACAGGATCTGTGGAACATTCAGTGGAGTTGGGCTCTTTTTACTTAGGTTTGAGCTTAGCTGGAAAATTTGAATGTGCATTTTATGACACTAGTTCAAGCAGAGACAGAAAAACTGCATCGGATTGTCGAGAACTTTTTGTAGGGCTAAAAATCGTTCTCTGATAGTGGAGGAGGAAAAAATATCATAAAGCTCTCTGAGAAAGGATAAAAGAAAATAACCTGGAACCTCAAGAACAAAACTCAATCGAGGAATCAATAAAATTGAAAAGGGAATGAGCAGTGGAACAAAGTAATACAGTTTCAGCAAATGAAAACTGTAGATAACGTTAATACAAACTTTGGAAAAATATTTAAATATTCCCTTAGAAAAATTCATCAACGATCAATTTTCTTCATTGCCCAAAAGATTTCAAAGTTTTATAAAAAAGAAAGAAAAGAATTTAGAAGAGGGAATTTGGGAAAAAAAAAGAATTGCAGCTGAGAAAAACGAAAAGAACAAGAACAAAAAAGAAAAAAGAAATGGAGTTACAAGAAATTAAAGGAAACAAGAAAAACAAAAACCCAAACCAATTTGTTTTTTTTAGGCTTGGAGGAGTAAAAGCATTGCCTTACCCCCAGCCCCAAAAAGAGCAATTAAAGAATTGGAACTTCTCTCGGGACGGAGCAAAGACTCATTCTTTTCGGGTAACAATATAAATTTAGATTCTAAAATTCAAAATCGGGTGAGGAAAGGAAAAATTAAAATCGAGACGATGAAAAACTAAAAGAACAAGCATCAAAATCTAAATCTTTTTTTGAAACGAACGGGAAAAAGATATTACCAAACTCTTGATAAAGAAGATGAAAAGACAAACCCCATAGAAGGGAGTCAATTTTTAAATGACTATTATCCTGATTTTTATCAAGAGCTTTTTAATGAAAACATTTCATCTTTTAATTGGATTGCATTGAGACAAATTTGGCTCCAATTTCTCCATTCAGGATAGTCACCAATATCCAAAAAAAAAGGCATGTATTTTTAGCCCCAAATTTCGCGCAAATTTTATCATTCATTGAAAATGCTCACAAAGTAAATCAAAAATCTAAATATGAAGGGAGAAGAGTATTTCGGGAATCAAAAGATATAAAGGCTTATACAAAAATATCTGAAGAAGTATCACTTTTAGCTGAGCCTTGGCAAAATAAAAGAGAAGAACTAACCAACTTATTTGAGACAGACGAAGAAATAAAATCGTTAACTCAACTAGCAGCTGAAACAAAAGAAAAAAAAAAAGAAGTTATTCGCTCAAAATTATTAAAACGCGCATCAGAGATTAAAGAGATGTTTAAAGAGCTTGAAGCAGATATCTTAAAAGAGTAGAACTCATTATTTATAGAAGTGAATTAGCTGAAGAATTTAAGAAAAAGCTCATAAACCTTTACCGGAACCTGTAGGCTTAGATCATTAAGCTGTTAATTTTCATCTGAAGAAAGCATTTTTGGAGCATACTTACTCGAATTAATTCTTCTCCATAAATATAGAAACATCATCACACTTCCAATTGGAACAATTAATGATATGTAGCCAGCTAATAATGTATGCACTTTCGGAAAAAATCCAATATGAATACAGACATTGAAACAACTCCAGTGATTGCATAAAACCGGCAAAGATAAAATCAATTACTGTCATTGTTAATGGCTGAGGTCTTTCTGAGGAAAAATACAAAGCAATACTTGCAAGAAATGTAATTGTTAGTAGTTCTGCTGCTCGCCCAATATCCTGAGACGGCATTGCTGCACTGTACATAACCACTCCAAAAGAAAGGAAATAGGGATTAGTACTTTCAAAAGAGTCATGGAGCTTGATCTTTTATTAACCAACCAACTCTATTTTCTTTTTCGATTTTAATCATGGTTTCAGAGCCTAAGAAAGTATTGAAATTAACTTTTCTTCTAAAGACCCCAGATCGAGTATCTCTTATATGCCAACCTTCAAGCCTAAACTCTCTGTCTAGTTCTTCAACTGGCAAGGGTTGTAAAACTCCATGTTTATCTTCATCCGTAATGGTGTATGAAATAAAAACCAGTTGTTTATCAAAAGGATAATTATCTACGACAGGAAAAAAATCAAATTTTGCGTCAATTAAATATCTATAAAAATGGAAATCTCCTTCAAGTTCGTCTTGTTTTACAATTTTAGTTTTCATTGCCTTATCTAAGTCTAAATTATTGAAAGATAATATATTTATAGGATCAGGGATTTTTGAAGTCATGTCTAAAAAGAATTGAGCCTTAAAAGTTCCTTCTTCAATTGAAATTTCTCTTAAATTTACTATGTCGAAATAGGTGTAAGTAACTGGCTTAATAGAGTCAATATTTTTTGATCCCAATCTAACTTTTGATACCTACTCATCCTTTCTTTAACCGTCTTTCCATCTTTGGCCAGGAAAGATCAAGGGTATATTTACCTGTGTGAGCCATTTCGAAGTTTTGAAAAGCAATATTGCCAAAATCTCCTCTATGGATATCTGATTTCCCATCAACTCTGTTTACACCCAACACAGCCTGATCCAAAATTTCAGAAAAATTAAAATCATTCAAGTTAGTTTCTTTGAATATATCTTGAAGAAGACTGATAACTGAGGACGGAAAAGTCGACTATCTATTTTACTTAACTTCCAACTAGAAAGGGTTTTGTCAAAGGTTTTTAAAATATCTTGAGAGCGCATGTAAACCAAATAATCTAAAGGGGCATAACAATGAACAGATTTATTTTCTTTGTTCTCTTTTATGGTTAGTCTCTCTTGAGCTGTTTCATAAAATACGCCTCCGCCATCAAAGAATTCTCCATCTCCATGTTCAAAAAATAAGTCTAAGAGATAGTCACCTCTCTCCCCAATTTTCTTGTTCATCAACATCTAGCTCTGAAAATTTTCTGGGTAAAAAGTGCAGAGGCATAGAACATATCTTTGTCCGTCTGTTTATCGAAATATTTTGTAAGCAGATCTTTAAAATTATCTTTTGTACAAAAAATGGGATTTATATTTTCTTTTCTAAACTTTTCTTCCAAATCTTTTTTAGACTCATCAACAGCGGCCGTGATGGTGTATTCGGGAAATAACTTGCTTATACCTGCATAACCACCTACAGATGAAAATGTTTCAGTACTGTAAACATACTTACAGAAATTAAAATATGTATTGCAAGCATCTCTATCAAGTCCAAAGAACACTACGCATTCGGATTGCTCAAAATTTTGAGGTACTGTATTGATATCAAATTTATTATGAGGTTGTTCTCCGTTGTGCAAAACAAATTGAAAGTCATTGTTCGTAATAAATTCATAAATGGTTTGCTTGTTTTCCTGTAATTCAACCTGATCTTGAAGGTGTATAAATATTTTTTATATCCAATACCTCCTTGAGAGTTAATGAGTTTTTCTAAATATTGATAGTAAGCTTGGATGATATGAAAGTGAGAAAAAGTAGATCTACAAAAACACAAAAGTTTAAATTATCTGCTTTCAATTTAAGTTTATTTGTAGACATTAGACTTAAAAATGGATTTAATTTAATTTTTAAATTTATATCAACTTTAGTTCACTTCAAGAAATAGAACAAGGCAACAAATAAAACACCAACCACTATAAATGCAGGGAACAAGTATTTGAGTGTCCTGATATTCAATTCATCATCGTTTTTAAATAGGTTTATCAATAGCGCGACAACCAAAACGGCTCCCACAAAGTAAATTAAAATCATCTAGCTTGTGGCGCCTGCAGAGTTTAATACAGCTAATCTGTCTGTGATTGCAGATAGCTTTCTTTTTATTTCATTCACTAGAGTTTCGTCATCACTCACAACTTTCTTATGAGTTTCTAATTCATCTCTGATTTCATCTAATTCTGTCCCAATTTGAGTAGATTCTTTCATGTAATCTACAAATTTATTTAGATCAAAAGATAAACTGTTCTCTTTGACCTTTTTATTCAGCTTGTCGATACAATCTCTTAAGCTTGCTTCCAAAGATGATGAAAATAACTTGTGAATCTTATTATCAGGAGATTTTTTTCTTTTTAATACGAGAATTCTAACTATGGCCGGTGTCATAAACATGATGCCAACTCCCACAATGGAATCAAAGGCCGTTTCGGGCTCAAAGAAAACCAACACGACGGCTAAAATTCCAAAAATAACATTCCACCCGATCCAAAAATCTATTTTTTTTTGAATTTCAGGAGATATGGCTGGCCCTAATGATTCTTCCTTGTGGCAAAATTTTTCAAAGAAAATAAATTTGTCTCGTCATTGAATGACACATCCGCATGTTTTTCATTGTAAAGATCAATAATAGATTTTTGTCTTGATATTTTTTTATCAGCCCACCGCTAAATCTCTGTTTAACAGATAAATCATGTGCTTCCTTAGTTACTTTGAGTTTTTCCTCAGCTGCGCGAAGTTCATCAAGTAATCTTCGCATTTCAGCTTTGTCTTCCCATCTGGTACCTAATTTTTTCTTTCCTTGTCTATTTTCTCAGCAAGTTCTTCTACCTTTACTTTAAAAGAAAGTTTTTCAGCTTGAGTCATAGTCCCTTTAATATTTTTACTCGTCTTTGTATTGGTATTTAAATAATTTTTATTGAGCTTATTAAAAGCTTCATTTTTCATTAAATTAGTTGCAAAGTTTTCTGCACTATCTTTTTTGATCAAATCAAATTCATTTCTCATTCCTTGAAAAATATCTACACCTCCTTCAAGTACTTTTATATATTCAGCTTGTTTTGCATCAAATTTATTTTGCCAATCTTTGACTATTTTTGTTTGATCAGGAAGTTTCGTTGTCTCAAGGTATTCAAGATCTCTATTAAGTTTTGCTTCTTCATTGAGTAAATCTTTTGCTTCTCTTTCTTGGTTTTCTTTGGCAATAGTTCCTTCAGATTTCTTACCTGAACAGTCTTCACACATCCAAACTGTTCTATATGTTGTGTGTGTTCTTTTTTTTGACGTTAGTAAGGATCTTTCTAAAGCTTTTTGAGAAGTTTGAAATCCTAAAATGGCACCTACAACCTCTTTGCCACCAACGGTATTTCGAGAAGTTGCTGTAATTTTTTTTGGGTGTCGTACCATGAAATTTGCCGGTGCTTGGCTTCCACAAATATTACAAGTCGTTAGTCTGTTTTTTTTTTTTCGCCATAGATTAATTATAGTAATTTTTGAAATTTAAAAATATATTCAAGTAAAATAATTTGAAAAATGAATGATGACCTTCTAGCTATTCTTATTGCAATCCCTTTGTGTATAGTTGCACTTGCTTGGTACTACAGTACCGATAGAGGAAAAAAGGACATTAAAGACTTAGAAAAAGCTCAACAAGATTTGAAAGCTGCACTAAAATTTGAGTCAGATTTAGAAAGCAATAAACCAAAAAAGAAAACAAATTAATTTACTTTTTAAGTAATTCATATTTTGTACCAAAAATAACTTTTGTTTTAGCCTCTCAAATTTAATTGGCGCAGAGATAAGAGAAATATTCCAGCACAACAAATCAGTACCCAGCCTGGAATGGATATACCTAAGAGACTCCACATCACTTCAGCACAATTGCCATCTCCAATGAAAAATTGAATCAATGCATCTGAAATGAAGTTGTTCTCCAAAAGATAATTTAAATCAGGTCCGCAAGAGGGGACTCGATCTGGCGGTAATGATTGCAGATACAAATGCCTCACCGCGGAAGCACCTCCCACCAGACTAAAAAAGCCCGTTAGCGCTAAGTAAAACTTTCCTAAATTGTTGTGCAGTATGCCAATCAATGCTGCAGCTCCAGCTAGAGCAACAGCTATTCTTTGCACGATACACATGGGACAGGGTTCGAGCCCAAGTTGGTATTCCATGTAAAATGCAGTGGCAATTAAACCGATGCAAGCAAGCAAAATTAAAGTTAAAACAACACGCGTTTCTTGCAGCAAATTCATGGTATAAGTATAACGAAATTTAGGTAAAAAATTTTATGGCAAAACCAGAAAGCGCATCAGATACCGACTCCGTCATTCTCATCGATGGGTCATCATATGTATACCGTGCATACCATGCTTTACCGCCCTTAACGACTTCCTCTGGTCAGCCAACTGGTGCGGTAAGAGGGGTGACCACCATGGTGATGCGTATCTTAGAAGACCATCCAAATTCACCCATTGGGATGATCTTCGATGCCAAAGGCGATACTTTTCGCCACGAAATGTATGAAGAATACAAAGCCAATCGACCACCGATGCCAGATGACTTACGTCCGCAAATTCAACCCATTTATGACATTGTTGAAGCCTTGGGTATCAAGATTTTTGTAGTCGATAACGTTGAGGCCGATGATGTGATTGGCACGCTTGCTAAGCAAGCTGAAGAAAAGGGCATTTCGACTGTGATTTCCACTGGCGATAAAGATTTGGCACAACTCGTAACTAAAAATATCAAATTGGTGAATACCATGACCAATGAAGTTCTGGATCAAAAAGGGGTGGAGAAAAAGTTTGGCGTAACCCCAGAACAAATCATCGATTACTTGGCACTTGTTGGGGACACCTCGGATAACATTCCAGGGGTAAATAAAGTCGGTCCCAAAACTGCCGTTAATTGGTTAAGCAAATATGGAACGGTTGAAACCATCATTGAAAAAGCTGAAGAAATTACCGGTAAGGTTGGCGAATACTTACGCGAAGGCATTGAGCAACTCAAACTCTCGCAACAATTAACCACCATTAAAAAAGATGTCGCATTGGATTTTGGGATTGAGGATCTGGCAGTAGGAGAAACCGATCAAGCCAAGTTGCACAAGCTATTTACCGAACTGGAATTTAAGACTTTATTAAAAAGTGCTGAAACAAAAAAAACTCCAGCAAAAAGCTCCAATGGCTCAGCTTCAAAAGACAATTACCGCGCCATTCTGAGTAAAAAAGATTTGGATGGTCTCATTAAGGAATTGAAAAAAGCCAAAGTTTTGGCTTTTGACACCGAAACGGATTCCTTGGATTTTACTCAAGCCAACTTGGTCGGTTTATCAGTTGCAACGGACGAAGACAATGCATACTACATTCCGGTAGGTCACGATTACGAAGGTGCGCCTAAGCAACTCGATCGAGACGAGGTTTTAAAAAAACTCAAACCAATTATTGAAAAGACTCCTTTGATCGGCCAACACTTAAAATTCGATCGCAATGTTTTAGCAAATTACGACATCCATTTGAATGCTATTGAAAACGACACCATGTTGATGTCTTACGTCTATGATCCAACTGCGACCCGTCATAATTTGGATGCCATGGCGAGTCATTATTTAAATGTCAAAACCACAACTTTTGAGGATGTTGCTGGTAAGGGCGTCAAACAACTTACTTTCAATCAGATACCTTTGGAAAAAGCGAGTGACTATGCAGCAGAAGATGCAGATATCACTTTTCGTTGCTATTCCCATTTAAAACCAGCTTTAGCAAAGACACCTTCTTTGGAAAAAGTTCTGCATGAAATTGAATTACCCTTGGTGCCAGTGCTCTCCGATATGGAACAAGCAGGAACTTTAGTTAATGAAGAAGCATTAAAAATTCAATCCAATAATTTAGGACAACGTATCAGTGGGCTTGAAGAACAAGCTTATCGAGAAGCGGGTAAAGAATTCAACTTGGCTTCTACCAAAGATTTAAGAGCAATTTTCTTTGATGAGATGGAACTCCCGGTCGTGAAAAAAACTCCTGGCGGCCAACCTTCTACCGATGAGTCGGTTTTACAAGAATTAGCCAATCATTATGAATTACCAAAAATTCTCTTGGAACATCGTACTTTGGCAAAATTGAAAAGTACTTATACCGATAGTCTGCCGCAACAAATATCGAAAAAGACGGGTCGCGTGCATACTTCTTTTCATCAAGCTGTGACTTCAACTGGGAGATTGTCTTCTGCTGATCCCAATTTACAAAACATCCCAATCAAAACCGATGAGGGTAGGCTTATCAGAACGGCTTTTGTTGCGCCCAAGGGATATCAATTGCTAGCAGTTGATTATTCGCAAATTGAGTTGCGCATCATGGCGCATCTTTCTGAAGATAAAGGCTTGATTACCGCATTCGAAAATGGCGAAGACATTCATTCTGTTACAGCGGCAGAAGTCTTTGCTGAACCCGGTGAAGAGGTCACTGCAGAACAACGTCGTGGCGCTAAGGCGATCAACTTCGGTTTAATTTATGGCATGTCGGCCTTTGGTCTGAGTAAAGCTTTGAATATTTCTAGACCTTTAGCTGCTGACTATATTGATTCATATTTTCACAAATACCCTGGCGTTAAATTGTATATGGAACGCACCAAGGAGCTTGCTAAAGAGAAAGGTTATGTTGAAACCTTTTTTGGTAGAAGACTTTATTTACCTGGAATCCACAGCGGACGCAGTCGCATGGCTGCAGAAAGAGCAGCAATCAATGCGCCCATGCAAGGAACTGCTGCTGACATCATGAAAATTGCGATGATTGAAATTCATGAGTGGCTAGCCAAAGGCAAAGTTGATGCTCGGATGATCATGCAAGTTCACGATGAAGTAATTTTAGAGGTCAAAGATCAAGACGCTTCCAAAGTCGAGCAAGAAGTTTCAAAAATCATGCAAAATGCAGCGAAATTGAAAGTGCCTTTGGAAGTTGAAAGCGGTCTGGCTTCCAATTGGGGCGAAGCCCACTAGTTCAAGAACTTTTTCAAACATCCTCAGTCTAAAAAACGTTCTCCTAAAAAATAAGGAAATACATAATCCTTGTGGCCCGTCAGCATCTCTCTCCCCTGAAAACTGCTGACGGGTTTAAACTTCTAAGAGCAGTTTAATTTTATTTAACAAAGTTTCCAAACCTATTTTTTTGGTTGCAGAAAATACCAGTGAGTCGACAATAGCTGGGTAATCAGCCATTTTTTCCGAGACAACTTTAAGAGTATTTTGGGTTTCTTTGCTATTAAGTTTATCGGCTTTGGTCAAAACCAAATGAATGGGTAAATTCAACGAATTGCAAAGACTTAAAAATTCCAGATCTTTGTTTTGAAAAGGGTGACGCATGTCCATGATCAAAATCAAATCGGTTAGGGCTGCTCTTTTTTCCAAATAACTCAAAATCAGTTTGGCCCAAGCATTTTGATCTTGCTTACTGGCTTTGGCGTAACCGAAGCCTGGTAAATCGACTATTTTTTTTGCTTCGTCATTTGTTAAATGAAAAAAATTGATGGATTGGGTTCTTCCTGGTGTATTGGAGGTTTTGGCTAATTTTTTTTGATTAGCTAAAGCATTGATCAAAGTAGATTTTCCAGAATTTGATCTGCCGCAAAGAGCAATTTCATTACCCGAGTCAGAAGGGAAAAGTTTGCTTTCGGTTGCAGCACAAGCAAAGGTCAGAGGCAAAGGTTTTGACTTATAACTCATTCTTCTAAAATCAGGAAAAACAATATTCTATAGTATATAATTGCCAACCATTTAGCCCACTAATAAAGAATAAATGATAAAAAAATTATTACTTCTATCGTTTTTGGTAAGTTCCTTTAGCGTTTTTGCAGCTGCTGCTGGAGAAATGTCTGAAGCCAAACCAATGAAAAGAGGGGATGCTGAAAAAGGTTCTAAACTTGTTGGAACTTGCGTTGCTTGTCATGGCGTTGATGGAAATAGTGTTGTGGGCCAGTGGCCAACTTTAGCTGGCCAAAGAGAAAGCTATCTTTTTGAGCAACTTGAGCACATCAGAGATGAAGAGCGAGTTATCGCGGTTATGAAAGGCCTTTTGAATAATTATTCCGACGATGATTTAAGAGACATGGCAGCTTTTTACGCAAGCCAAAAAACCAAAGTCGGCCAAGCTGATGAGACAAATTTAGAATTAGGCCAACAGATTTATCGAGCTGGAAACTTGGCTTCGGGCGTTCCGGCTTGCACCGGTTGTCATGGACCTGCGGGTAAAGGTTTAGAGTCAGCGCAATATCCAATGCTTGGTGGTCAAAAGGCAGAGTACGTAGTCACGAGTTTGATTGCTTATCAAACTGGAGAGAGAGCTATCGACGAACATGGCAAAATCATGCAAGGAATAGCTTCAAGACTTACCATCGAAGAGATTAGGGCGGTCGCCAATTATGTTTCAGGCCTTTACTAAAAAACTTTTACTAGTTTTCATTTTCTCAGTCAGTTCACTATTGATTGCCGAAGATTATCAGCCAGGCAAACACTACCAGATTTTATCTGAACCCATCGCTACCAGAGATTCAAAAAAAATCGAAGTCATCGAGTTCTTCTGGTTTGGGTGTGGACATTGTTACAGCTTAGAAAATCAACTCAATAGCTGGGAGAAGAAACTTCCTGCAGATATAGATTTTTGGCGCTCACCAATCACTTGGAATGAAATGGCTAAAACGCATGCCAAATTATTTTATGCTGCAGAATTTTTCAAAAAGCCGGATATCATTGCAAGTACTTTTGTTTCCATTCATGCCAACCAGCGTATGATGACTTCCGATCGAGAGTTACAACCTTTTTTTGCAAGCTTTGGGATTGCCGAAGATCAGTACCAATCTTTGTTTAATTCTTTTGCTATGCAAAACAAAATCCGTAGAGCTGATACTTTTGGACTCAAATATGAAATCCGAGGAGTACCTGCTTTTATCGTCAATGGAAAATACAAAGTATCAGCCTCACGACAAGTTGGGACTTCCGAACTTTTGGATGTGGTCGATTACCTCATTAACTTAGAAAGGAAATAACATGAGATACAAATCAAACCTGTTCATTCCAGGTCACACGCTCGATCGTTTGGATCGAGGTCTCAATAGCAATGCCAGTGCTCTCATCATCGACCTTGAAGATGGTTGCCCAGAAGATAAAAAAATCGATGCACGCGAAGAATTGATTGGTCTTTTAAAAAAAGGGAACGTATTTACCAAACCTTTATTTGTAAGAGTCAACGATGCCATGAATGAAAACGGCAGACAGGATATTGATGCTTTATCGGATTTTGAAGATCAAATCGAGGCTATCATTCTTCCCAAAACACAAAGTTTTGATTTCTTAGCAACGCTTGCACCAATGATTGCATTCGAAAACAAATTAGTTCCTTTGATTGAGACGCCTAGAGCAGTCGATACCGTTACACAAATAGCAGCATTTAAAGGAGTCATCGGTTTGTTCTTTGGAGCTGCTGATTTTTCTGCAGGTATGGGTTCTAAATTAGCATGGGAACCGCTTTTGTATGCTCGGCATAAAGTAGCTTTGGCTGCAGCTATGTACAACCTCTTTACCATCGATGCGCCATTTTTCTATATCGATAATGAAGAAGGTCTTATAGAAGAGGCTGAAAAAGTGAAGAACCTTGGTTTTACAGGAAAAGCCGCGATTCATCCTTCGCAAATCGATTTTATCAATGATGCGTTTGAACCTACTAAAGAAGAAAAAGAGGAAGCCAAAAAAGTCCTTGAGGAATACCAAAAGATGGATGGCGGAGCTGTTAAAATTGATGGCAAAATGGTTGACGAGCCGATTGCAGAAGCGATGCGTTTAAAATTATCTTTAGGAGATAAAGAACAGGAGGACTAGCATGTCAAAGTCCAGCAAAGATTTAGGTAACAATAGATTTAGAGAATCCTTCGGTCGTTACTTTGAAGAATTTGAAGTAGGCCACATATACGAACACCGTCCTGGTAGAACCATTACCGAGTCGGACAACACCTGGTTTACGCTTTTAACCATGAATACTCATCCGCTTCATTTTGATAAGGAGTATGGCAAGGCAACAGAATTCGGGAAAAATTTAGTAAACAGTACTTTCACCGTATCTGTGATGGTTGGTATGAGCGTGAGTGATATCAGTCAAAAAGCCATAGCCAATCTTGGTTGGACCGACATTGTGCTTCCACATCCATTATTTGTCGGTGACACTCTATATGCAGAGTCGGAAGTTTTAGAAACGCGTCTTTCCGAATCCAGGAAAAATGCTGGCATCGTTACTGTAAAAACAATTGGTAAGAATCAAAATGGGGATGTTGTAGCTTCCTTCAAACGCTCAGCTTTAGTTCCGACCAAAGGTAATGCGGTAGACGATAAGATCGATTATTAAGTTGAAGCAATCTTTAAAAGGCATAAAAGTTCTTGATTTAACCCACATGTTGGCAGGTCCTTACACGACTATGATTCTGGCTGATTTGGGTGCCGAAGTTGTAAAAATCGAGCAACCAAAAACAGGCGACATTACCAGAAATCTGCTGAAAGACGATCCAAAGTATTCTTTGGATGGGATCGGTGCATATCATCTAACTTTAGGTAGAAACAAAAAAAGCGTTGAATTGGATCTCAAATCTGAAGAAGGCCTAAAACTTTTCAAAGAGTTGGTCTCAGTTGCAGATGTTGTTGTAGATAATTTCAGTCAAGGCGTAACGCAGCGTTTGGGCATTGATCATCAAAGCTTAAAAAAAGTTAATCCAAAAATCATTACCTGTTCAATCAGTGGCTTTGGCGATACTGAATTAAATCGACCTGCCTATGACAATCTCATTCAAGGTTACGCTGGAGCAATGTCCATCACAGGAACAGACAAAGAAAATCCTGTTAAATCCGGCATCCCTATAGCTGACTTAGGAGCTGGACTTTATGCGGTGATCGGTATTTTAAGCGCTATACAGTCTCGAGAAAAAAATGACTCCGGCGAACATGTGGATATTTCCATGCTGGATACTCAGGTGAGTTTATTAACTTACATGGCTACCATGCATTTTCTCTCAGGCGAAAATCCTGAGCCGATTGGAAATCAACACATGAATCATGTGCCGTTCAATTCTTATAGAACTTCGGATGGTTTTATTCAAATAGGAGTGGTTGCTGAAGATTTTTGGCCCAGCCTCATTGAAGCGCTTGATCTAAGACAATTGGATACTGAAGAAAATAAAGTAAGAATCGGTAGACTAAAAAACAGAGAAAATATTGATGAGGCTTTGCAAGAAGTTTTTATTACCAACACCACAGAACATTGGTTGAAAATTTTACAAGAACACCGTGTTCCTTGTGGACCAATTAATACTCTTTCTGAAACTTTTGAAGACGCTGACCTATTAAAAAGAAATATGATCGTCGAGGTTCTTCAAGATAGTGGAACGTCTGTAAAAATGCCTGGTAACCCAGTGAAAATTTCTAATCACGATGAAGAATTTAGACGCTCACCAAAACTTGGTGAACATACTGCTGAAATTTTCAAAAATTGGTTAAATAAAGACATTTCAGTTGACTAAGATTAAGACTGCCTACTCTTTTCAGGAACAATTTAGAGGATTAAACTAAATTTAATCATTAAGGAGAGAAAAACATGGATGCGGAAAAACTCAGTCAATTAACTCAAAAAGTCATTGGTGACGCAGCAGGAGCAGTGGGGTTGCTACTTGCTTACATTGGCGACCAATCAAAAGTCTATACAACAATGGACGAACTAGGCCCTTCTTCTGTAAAAGAAATTGCAGATAAAGCAGGTCTCGATGAACGTTACTTAAGAGAATTTCTCTCGTCTAATGCTGCCAATGGCTATGTAACTTACGAACCCGCGGAGGACAAATTTTCCCTTTCGCCAGAGCAAGCAGCTGTCTTTGCGAAAGATGGTGAGCCTACCTGTTTGCAGGGGTACTTCCAGGCAATTGTTGGACAATATGCAGAACATGAAAAAGCCGTAGAAACTTTTCAATCAGGAAAAGGCAGACCATGGGGAGAACATCATCTGTGTTGTTTTTGTGGCACCGATAGATTTTTTAGGCCTGGGTATGTTGGGAATTTAGTTAGCAATTGGATTCCATCTTTATCTGGAGTTGAAGATCAACTTAAAGCTGGCGCTAAAGTTGCCGACATTGGTTGTGGATTAGGTTCAACGACAATTATCATGGCTCAGACTTATCCGAATTCAACAATTCATGGATATGATTTTCATGGCCCATCTATTGAAGAGGCTAGCGCTAGAGCAAAGGAACTGGGATTAACTAATATTGAGTTTCATGTATCAGATGCTAGAGATATTCCAGATAATGGTTATGACTTTGCTTGTATCTTTGATGCTCTGCATGACATGGGCGATCCAGTAGGCGTTGCCAATCATATTAAAAATGTACTTTCCGATGAAGGAACCTTTATGTTGGTTGAACCTGCTGCAGCAGATAATTTAGAAGATAACCTCAATACTTTTGGCGGACTGGCCTATGGATTTTCAACAATAGTTTGTGTTCCTACTTCCAGAGCCCAAGACGTAGGTCTATGTTTAGGGGCTCAAGCTGGACCAAAAAGATTAACAGAGGTCTTAAATTCTGCTGGTTTTAATCATGTTAGAGAATCAGCAAGAACTGGAACGAATATGGTTTTTGAGGTCAAACAAGCTTAATGCCCAAGGAAAATACTTTTCTTGAAAAAGCTTTATTGGTTCAAGTTGAGACCACGAAGGTTAGGCGGATCTTAAATTTTGAAAATTCTTTTGAAGAGTTTAGAGACCTTGCCAGATCGGCTGGAGCCAATATTTTAGAAGAAATTAAAGGCAAGCAGGAACTCGCATCGCCTAGATATTTTATTCAAAAAGGTAAGCTGGAAGAGATAAAGCAAGCCGTTCATAAAAATAAAATAGGTTTGGTGATATTCAACCACGCACTTTCTCCATCGCAGGAGAGAAATATCGAACGCTATTTAAAGGCCAGAGTATTAGATAGAACTGGTTTGATTTTAGATATTTTTGCAAGACGCGCTTTTAGTCACATTGGAAAACTTCAAGTTGAACTCGCCCAATTGTCACATCTGTCTACTAGATTAGTTAGAGGCTGGAGCCATTTGGAAAGACAAAAAGGAGGAATTGGTCTTAGAGGTCCTGGGGAAACTCAACTTGAAACAGATCGAAGATTGATTGGTAATAGAATCAAGGCACTCAAAAAGAAACTGACTAAAAGTCATAACCAAAAATCCTTAAATCGTTACGCCAGAAAAAAAGGAAAAAATAAAATAGTCGCTTTGGTCGGTTATACCAATGCAGGTAAAACAACATTATTTAATGCTTTAACCGGTGGAGACGAATATCAAGCGGATCAGTTGTTTGCAACTTTAGATTCGGTTACCAGAAAGAATTTAAGTCCTGGAAGCAGGGCAATTTTATTTACTGACACTGTAGGTTTTATTTCTGAAATTCCAACGGAGTTGATTGAATCATTCAAAACCACTTTAGATGATCTTAGATCGGCAGATTTATTAATCCATTTGGTAGACATCAATGATCCAGAAAAAGATTTGAAACAAAAAGAAGTTTCAAGAATTTTGAAAGATCTGAATGTTGATAACATTCCACAACTTTTAGTGAATAATAAAATTGATTATCTTTCTGAAAAAAAGCAACAAGAGTTGGAATTTCAAAATCCTGAAGAACTTTTTATTTCCGCAGAAAAGAATATCGGTATTGAGCCTTTAAAGGAAAAAATAATAGAGAGAATCAGTAATGGGCTCTTTAAAGGTTGGGTATCGATTTCCCATCAAGCGTCAGCTGCCAGAGCTAGGCTTTATGAAGAAGGATGTGTTCGCGATGAGGTTATAAAGGATAACGAGTGGCATCTGAAATTAAATATCGGAAATGATTTACTCACCGATTACCTAAATTCATCGCAATTGAAAATTTTGCATGATGAGAATCAACAATCGTTAGAAGTTGGTGAGCCAGGCAGGACTTGAACCTGCGACCTTTTGCTCCGGAAACAAACGTTCTAATCCACTGAACTACTGGCTCAATACTTAAAATATTTTTAAATAAGCTTAAACTTTTCTCCGTACCAGAGATAGATTTAATTCTTTAGAGGTCTATAATCGCGACATGAAAAAAATCTTCTTAATTGCTGTTGTATCCACAATGACTTTTCTCTTCGCTGCAGACATGCGTGAAGATGCAATTTTAAAAAGAATTCAACACCTTGGTTCCGTCTGCACTTCTGCAGACTGCGGTTTGAAGACTTCTGGTCCAGGTTGGAAAGTTTCTACCTCGATGTTTGCTGCTCCAGTGCAAGTTACTGATGCCAGCGGTCGAGATGGAAAAACAGTTTATGAAGCTGCTTGCACAACTTGTCATGCTGCTGGAATGGCTGGCGCACCAAAATTTGCTGATGCATCGAGTTGGGGAGATCGACCTAATAAAGGCCTGGCAACTCTAACCATGAACGTTAAAAATGGTTTAAATGCTATGCCTGCAATGGGTCTGTGTATGGATTGTACTGACGCTGAATTGGAAGCTTCTGTGCAGTATATGTTAGACGCTCTCTAAGTCCGCAATTCCCTTTTCTAAGTCATACCAAGAAACTATTTCGTTGGGCTTAAATTGCTTTTCCTCGGGCCAGTCGGCATCCAGCAAGTTCAGCCAAATTGCTTTCATGCCTAGTTTCACAGCTGCTTCAACATCATTATCTGGATGATCGCCCACGTGACATACTTCTTCAGGGCTTAATTGAGTTATTTTCAAAGCTTCTTCAAACATTTTTGCTCCAGGCTTGCTGTCATTTACCATTTCAGCGTTCAAATAAAAATCAAACAAGTGATCGATTTTCAAGGTTTCAATGCTGGCATTCCCGTTGGTTAAAACGCCAAGAGTGTATTTTTCTTTCAAAGATTTGAGAACCTCAAGGGTACCCTCGAAATAAGTAATATCGTGACGTAATTTTAAAAAAATATCGAAAGCATCTTTTGACGTTGCTTTTGCATCTTCATCGGAAACACCATTTTCTGTTAATAATGTCTCAATAACTTTCATGCGAAGCTCAGACAAGCGATGTCTTAGAGAATTATCTTTTGCAATGAGCTTTTGCCACATCTTTTGCTCCTGTTCTGTGAACAAAACTTTGGACATGTTTGGAAATTTATCGATTATCCAGTTGTTGGATTCTTTGTGCGCGTGGATGATGACTTCACGCAGCGGCCATAGCGTGTCATCAAGATCAAAAGTTACTGCTTTAATTTTCATTTTTTATTTTTTGCATGTGGATGGCTTTTATCGTAAACCTTGGCCAAATGCTGGAAATCCAATTTAGTGTAGATTTGAGTGGTACTTAGATTAGCATGTCCTAATAATTCTTGAACAGCTCTAAGGTCGCCACTGGATTCTAAAATATGAGTTGCGAAGGAATGCCTCAACATATGAGGATGAATGTAAGGCAAGCCTCTGTCTTGACTTATTTTTTTAAGTCGAATTTGAACCGTTCTTGGACCCAGTCGATTTCCTTCTTTATTCACAAAAACCGAAGATTCATCTTGTTTGGCAATAGTTGCTCTATGTGCAAACCATTGCTCCAACGCCTCAATCGCTTTAGAGCCAACAGGACAAAGTCTTTCTTTGTTACCTTTTCCTAGAACTCTGCACATTTGTTCTTCCAGCAAAAGATCTTTTAAGTTCAAGGAGCAAAGTTCAGAAAGTCTCAGTCCAGAAGAATAGATCAATTCCATCATCGCTTTATCTCGATGTTCTATCCAGTTTTTTGGTTCAAAATTCAAGAGTTTATCGATCATGTCGGTATCGAGTGCTTTTGGTAAAAGAGCATCTTGCTTTGGTGCGCTGATACCAACTGTTGGATCGTTGGTAAATTTTCCTTCGGTCTTGAGAAATTTAAAAAAACTCCTTAGGGAAGATAAAATTCTTGCAAGACTCTTCGGGCTAAGACCTTTTCTTCTGTACAAACCTAAAAAATTTCTTACTAGATTATTGTTAACCTTTGCAATGGTTAAAATTTTGTTTTCATCAAGAAAGACCTCGAATTTATTCAAATCATTTCTGTAACTCTTAAGAGTGTGTTCTGAGTAGTTACGATTTTCTTTAAGAAAACTTAAAAAAGATTCTATTAAATTGCTAATCTCGGTTTTCAATTAATCTATCTATTTGATGGCTCAAAACTTCCACTATAAAACTTAGAAACAATGTATCTTGGTCTGGAGTATATTTATCATCTACTGAAGAACCTAAAATTAATACTCCTGCAATCTTGTTGGAATGCAATTTGCCAATAACTGCTTCTTTGATACCAGCTTGAGCACCAAAAGTTAAGGAGGCAATTTCATTGGAAAGCTTTCCTAAAAAAATATCTACTTCTTTAAAAATTTTAGAGAAAATCTTAGTAGCTATTTCTGGCTCAATGATTCTCTTCGCGGATACTCGATACAGTTCTTCTTGAGTAAAGAACAATAATTTACATTTTTCTGTACCAAGCTCATTTATAAAAAAACTTTCTGTAGCAATCAACAATTTTTCTAAGTCTTCAGCACTCAGAATAATGCTTATCAGTTTTCTAACCTTCGCAAAAAGCAGCTCATTCGCATTAGCATTTAAAATAAAGTCTTTCAGTTGCGTACTTGTTGCTAAATTCTTGGATTTTATGAATTCAACTTGTTTTTCAATAAAGCTTACCGCTTCACCTGATTCATGTTTTATCTCTAAATGTTCTATAGCTTCTGGATGATCTATAAAAAAATCAGGATTTTCTTTTAAGAAATTAATTACTTCTTCGGGTTTAAGAGATTTACTAAAAAGTTTCATTTTAAAGATTTAACAAAACATCTTGTTTTCTATATTCCGCGCTTCCTTGAAGCATAACTTTTGAATCATCTAAATTTACTTTAGTGAATACCTGGCCTTGATGAAAGTTTATTTTTAACTCTTGATCCAATTCTTTTTGAATTGCACATGCGATAGCTGCTGCACAAGCGCCACTTCCGCAAGCTTGAGTTTCTCCCACACCTCTTTCAAAAACTCTTAAATTTATCTCCTTGGCATTTTTCATTTGAATAAACCCAACGTTTACACCATTTTTAAAAAAATCACTTTCTTGCAAAAATGTTCCAAACTTTTGCACATCTAAAGCCAACTCATCATTAAAAATTACAGCATGTGGATTTCCTATCGAAACTGCAAAACAAGGAACTTTTTTATCATCAAATTCAATCTCAAAAACCTGCTCATTTTTATTTAGACCAATTTCAGAAGGAGATAGTGAAAATATATTTTCCACAATGTAATCATTTTTTCTTTTCTCAACAGTAACTTGATTAGCGCCTATGAGTAACTTCACAGTATCACTGATGGATATATTTCTATCGGATAGATATCTAGCAACACACCTCATGCCGTTGACACAGTTTTCAGCCTCACTGCCATCTTGATTAAAGATTTTTACAGAAAAATCTGCAATTTCTTTTTCTGGAGGTTCTATTACCAAGACTTGATCAAACTCAAGAAAATCTTCCTTATCAACAAATTTTGGGATGCTGTTTTTAGAGAAAGAAAAATCTTGCGTAACTGAATCTACAATTATGAAATTGTTACCTAAAGCCTCCATAAACTGGATATAGGGCATTAAAGTTCCTCTTCTTTAATGAGATCATCAAAGGTTTCTGCTTTCCTGATAACTTTATGGCTTTTTTGATCAACTAAAATTTCAGCAGGCTTAAGTCGGGTATTGTAATTAGAGCCCATACTTGAACCATAAGCTCCTGCTGAATATACAACCAAATAATCTCCAGCATTTGCACTGACCTCGAAATCCGAACCAAAACTATCGGCAGTCTCACAGACGGGCCCAACTACAGAATAAAGATCTTTCTTTTCAGAAGACTCCACTAAATTCTCTATTTTGTGTCTTGCGCTATACAACGATGGCCTCATCAAATCGTTCATGCCGGCATCAACAATAAGAAACTTTTGACTGCCATTCTCTTTGATACCCAACACTTTGGTTATCAAAACACCTGCTTGCGCAACAATGGAACGTCCTGGCTCCAAGGTTAAATTATATTTTGAAGAAAACTTTTTTAGTTTTTTTATCAGTTCGTCAGGTGAAAAGTTTTTTTCTAATTCATAGTCGATTGCTAAACCACCACCAACGTCTATGTGATCTATTTCAAATCCCAACGAAACCAATTGGTCCGCTAAATTTTCAAGTTTTTCGTAAGCTTCAACCAGTAAATCTGTATTAATTATTTGGGATCCAATATGGGCTGAAACACCAACTAAGTTTATTTTTTCAGTTCCATACTTCTTTGCCAAAGAAAGAGCTTCTTCTTCAGAAATACCAAATTTGCAATCGGCCTTGCCAGTTTCAATATAAGGATGAGATTCTGCAGCAATATCCGGATTTATTCTAAATGAGATTCTTGGCTTCTTATTAAGTTGTTCAAGCAGTTCCAATTCATATTCAGATTCTACGTTGATGGAAAATATTTCATGATCACAAGCAAGTCTCAATTCCTCTTTGCTTTTGCCAACTCCAGAAAAAACAATCTTCTTTGGATCTGCACCGATTTTTAAAACTCTTTTTAATTCTCCACCAGATACTACGTCAAAGCCCAGACCTTCATCTTTAATCAAAGACAAAATACTTAGATTACTGTTAGCTTTTACGGCATAGCAGGCTAGGTCCGAGGAAGATAAGCCAGCTTTATAAGATCGACAATTTTCTCTAATTGTTTCCGCAGAATAAACATAAAAAGGTGTTTCTAAGCTATCACTTAGCTCAAGCAAGTTAGTGTCTTCCGAATGTAAGACACCTTCGTTGAAATTAAAATGTTTTAAGTTCATTGATTTCTTCATCTTCAGGCAGATATAAAGGACCTTTTATGCCACACGAGCTTAGAAAGCCGAAACTGATTAGACATAACCCAAGTAAAAAAATTTTCATTTCTTTAAATAGTCTTTTGCTCTTTTAATTTCTTTTTTTATTTGTTGCAAAGCAGTACCTCCAATTGAGGTTTTTGCTTGAATAGAGTCGCTAGGGTCTATGTAATCAAAAACGTCTTGGGAAATCTTCTTTGAAATTTTCTTAAATTCATCAAGCGACATTTCAAATAGTAAGAGATCATTGTCTTCAGCGTATTTCACTGCAGTTCCAGTAATTTCATGAGCCTCTCTAAATGGCACCCCTTTAATGACCAAATATTCGGCAAGATCTGTTGCAGTTAAGAAATCATCATAGACATCAGCAAGCATTTGATCGTTATTAAAAGATACGCCTTTGATCATCTCGATCATGATACTCAATGCTTCTGTGGCATATTCTATCGAATTGATTAAAGGTGCTTTATCCTCTTGGTTGTCTCTGTTGTAAGCCAGAGGCTGATTCTTCATTAAGCTTAACAAGGTCATTAAATTACCAACTGTTTTAGCAGAACCTCCTCTGACTAACTCAGCCATATCTGGATTTTTCTTCTGTGGCATAATCGAAGAACCCGTACATAATTCTTCAGGCAATTGAGCATAATTAAATTGCGAAGAAGACCAAATGATCAATTCTTCACATATTCTTGAAAAATGAATAGCCATGACACTTACATTGAAAGCAACTTCTAAAGCAAAATCTCTATCGGATACAGCATCAATGGAATTTCTGGTCACTGAATCGAATCCCAAAGACTTAGCTAGTTTTTGTCTATCCAATTTAAACCTATTACCGGATAGGGCACCGGAACCTAAAGGGCTTACCTTGAGTTCCTTTTTAGTTGCTGAAACTCTTTCCAAATCTCTTTTCATCATTTCGTACCAAGATAAGAGATAGTGCGCCAAACTTACCGGCTGAGCATTTTGCAGATGGGTAAAACCCGGCATAAGAGTTTCTAACTCTCCCTCTGCTCTAACAACTAAGTTTTTCATTAAATTTCTTAACAAAGATTCAATTTCAATACTTCTTTCCAAGAGAAACAATTTAAAATCAGTCACGACTTGATCGTTCCTGGATCTACCTGTGTGAAGTTTTTTTGCAGTCACTCCAATTTCTTTTTCAAGCGCGGCTTCGATATTCATGTGAACATCTTCCAAAGCTGGATTCCAATTAAAATTGCCAGCTTCGATTTTCTTTTTAATTTTTTTAAGACCAGTCTTAATTTTATTGCATTCATTTTTGGATAGCACTTTGGCTTCCATCAGCGCTTCTGCATAAGCAATCGAACCTTGAATGTCTTGACTATAGAGGGCCTGATCTACATCAACAGAGGACGAAAAATTCTGAGCAATTTGGGAAGGTTTTTTGGAAAATCTTCCTCCCCACGAGGGATTTTTTTTTGACATCAATACTTATAGTAATCAGGTTTATAAGGTCCATCAACATCTACATTTATGTAGTCAGCTTGATCCTTTGTAAGCTTTGTAATGACTCCTCCAAAACCTTCTACCATATATGATGCAACTTCTTCATCCAGTTCCATAGGAAGAACTTGGACTTTTAACATTTCTTGCTTTGTAGTTTCATCATTAATTGAAGCAAAACCTTGTTTGTATAAAAATATTTGTGCAAGAACTTGGTTAGCAAACGAGCCATCCATAATTCTTGAAGGGTGACCGGTTGCATTACCAAGGTTAACCAATCTACCTTCTGCTAAAAGAAGCAAATAATCTTTTTTATCCTTTGGACCTCTGTAAACCTTATGCACTTGAGGTTTAATCTCTTCCCAAGTCCATTCATCTCTCATGTATTGAGTATCTATCTCGTTATCAAAATGTCCGATATTACTGACAATTGCTCCTGACTTTAAATTATTCAAGATGTGTTTATCACAAACATTGAAGTTTCCAGTTGCGGTTACCACAAGATCAATATCACTCAGAAGCGTTTTATTGATTGATTCATCATTGTTTAAATTTTCACCATTTAAATAGGGCGAAACAACTTCATAACCATCCATACAAGCCTGCATGGCGCAAATAGGATCGATTTCGGTAATCTTGACCACCATTCCTTCTTGTCTGAGACTCATTGCAGAACCCTTACCAACATCCCCATAACCAAACACCAGGGCTTTCCTTCCAGAAAGCAACATATCCGTGCCACGTTTTATAGCATCATTCAAACTATGTCTGCATCCATATTTGTTATCGTTTTTAGATTTTGTTACTGAGTCGTTAACATTTATGGCAGGTACCTTAAGCGTACCTTTTTCCAACATTTCATACAGTCTCAACACTCCAGTGGTCGTTTCTTCGGAAATACCATTTATTTTTTCTAACATTTCTGGATATTTTTCATGCACCATAGCAGTCAAATCACCACCGTCGTCCAAAATCATATTTGCGTCCCACGGTTTACCATCAGACAGGATAGTTTGTTCTATACACCAATCAAACTCTTCTTCATTCATACCTTTCCAGGCAAAAACAGGTATGCCTTTTTGAGCGATTGCCGCCGCCGCATGATCTTGTGTGGAAAAAATATTACAAGACGACCATCTCACAGACGCTCCCAATTCAACTAAAGTTTCTATAAGAACTGCAGTTTGAATTGTCATATGTATGCAACCCATAATTTTTGCACCCTGCAAAGGTTTGTCCTTGCCATATCTTTCTCTGAGTTTAATCAAAGCTGGCATTTCTGATTCAGCCAGTTCTATTTCTTTTCTTCCAAACTCTGCAAGGGAGATATCTTTTACTTTGTAGTCTTTGAATTCCATAATTATTTAAGTTGTTCTATTTTATCAGTTGATTCCCAAGAAAAACTTTCTTCTTCTCTTCCAAAATGACCATATGAAGCAGTTAATTGATAAATAGGCCTTTTAAGATCTAACATTTCGATAAGTTTTTTGGGCTTTAGTTCAAAATTCTTTTCAACTAAGTCAACAATTTTTGGCTCTTCTATTTTATTTGTATCAAATGTATTGATACTGATGGAAGTCGGTTCAGCTACTCCAATAGCATAAGACACCTGAATCTCACATTTATCTGCGAGACCTGCGGCAACAATATTTTTAGCCACATATCTTCCAGCATAAGCGGCAGATCGATCAACTTTTGAAGGATCTTTACCAGAAAAAGCACCTCCACCATGTCGAGCCATGCCACCATAAGTGTCAACAATTATCTTTCTTCCCGTTAATCCACAATCTCCGACAGGACCTCCTATCACGAAGCTTCCTGTTGGATTTATATAAATTTTTGTATCTTCATTAAGCCATGCATTTGGAATGACCGGTTTGATTATTTCTTCCATAACTCCTTCTTCAATTGTTTCTGCAGCTATATCTGGATCATGCTGGGTTGATAAGACAATTGCTGAAACACTCGATGGATTTCCTTGATCATCGTATAAAAAACTCAACTGACTTTTTGCATCCGGTCTAAGCCAATTCAATTTTCCATTTTTTCTTACTTCAGACTGCTTCTTAACTAGTAGATGGGAGTAGTGAATTGGTGCGGGCATCAGAACATCTGTTTCATTAGTTGCGTAACCAAACATTAAACCTTGGTCACCCGCGCCTTGATCCAAATCTGTTCCAGAACCCTCATCTACTCCTGCAGCGATATCAACTGACTGTTGTCCAATGGCATTAATTATTTCAACTGTATTGCCATTGAATCCTAAGTCATCATTGTCATAGCCAATTTCATTGATTACTTCTCGAATAACTTTTTCTAAGTTAGGTTGAGCAGAGGAGGTTATCTCTCCTGCAATCACTACCAAATCGGTTTTAACCAAAGTTTCACATGCTACTCTGGCATTTGGATCCTCTTTTAGGTATGCATCCAAAATTGCATCGGAAATTTGATCACACATTTTATCGGGGTGACCTTCAGAAACAGATTCAGAAGTGAAAGTTTTGTACTCAGACATGACAATAATAAAGTCAGCAATTCTACTATGAACTGACCTTGAAATAGTAGAAAATAACATTCTAATTTCATGACTGATCAACAAAACCTAGCCAATGCTATAAGAGCTCTATCTATGGATGCAGTTCAGAGAGCAGGATGCGGTCATCCTGGCATGCCTATGGGAATGGCAGATATCGCACAGGTTTTGTGGACCAAACATCTTAAATATAACCCCTCAAATCCCGATTGGTTTGATAGGGATAGGTTTGTTTTATCTAACGGACACGGTTCCATGCTTCTTTATTCGCTACTTCATTTGACAGGTTATGACCTTTCTATAGATGAGTTGAAAAATTTCCGTCAACTGGGTTCAAAAACACCTGGACATCCGGAATGTGACGTGACTCCTGGAGTGGAAACAACGACCGGTCCGCTTGGGCAAGGTATAGCGAACGCAGTTGGAATGGCAATGGCAGAAAAAATTCTTGCAAAGAGATTCAACAAAAAAGACTGTCCAATAATTGATCATTACACTTACGTTTTTTGTGGTGACGGTTGTTTGATGGAAGGTATTTCTCACGAGGTTTGTTCTTTAGCTGGTACTCATAAACTGAATAAATTAATTGTTTTATACGATGACAATAAAATCAGCATTGATGGCAAAGTTGAAGGTTGGTTTACAGACAATACGCCCGAAAGATTCAAAAGTTATGGTTGGAACGTTA
The DNA here is from genome assembly GCA_019652555.1 of Gammaproteobacteria bacterium. Taxonomy (GTDB): domain Bacteria; phylum Pseudomonadota; class Gammaproteobacteria; order Magnimaribacterales; family AG-339-G14; genus MEDG-81. Next base: position 37,286 of record BPAJ01000003.1, read on the forward strand.
TAGCAGAAGTTGATGGGCATGATTTTCAAAGTATCGATAAAGCTTTGCAAGATGCAAAATCATCTAATCTTCCGACACTAATTTGTTGTAAAACAGAAATCGGGAAAGGATCTCCCAATAAGTCAGGTTCTGCAGATGCACATGGCGCAGCCCTCGGCGAAGAAGAAATTAAACTCACTAGAGAAAACATTAAATGGCAGCATGAGCCTTTTGAAATTCCCGAAGAAATTTATGAGGCTTGGGATCACAAAAAACAAGGACAAGAAAGTGAAGAAAAATGGCAAGAGATTCTTTCTGACTTTGAAAAAAACTATCCTGAAGATTCCAAAGAGCTGCATAGATTAATCACCGGAAGCTTGCCTAGTAATTTTGAATCTACCATCGAAAATTTAATCAACAATTTTTCTGAAGATGAAAATTCTTATGCCAGCAGAAAGTGTTCTGGTATGTGTTTGGATGCTATTGGTCCAATCATGCCGGAGTTGATAGGTGGATCAGCAGATCTTTCTCCTTCAAACAATACCGAATGGAAGGGAACCTCTCATCTTGCTGAAGATGGTTCAGGTAATTACTTAAATTATGGCGTTCGAGAATTTGGTATGTCGGCAATCATGAATGGCATGATCCTACATGGGGGTATTAGACCTTATGCAGGAACTTTTCTTACTTTTCTAGATTACGCTAGAAATGCCGTGAGGATGTCTGCCTTAATGAAATTACCTGTAATTTATGTATATACGCATGATTCCATCGGGGTCGGTGAAGATGGTCCTACTCATCAACCGGTGGAACATATTTCAATGCTAAGAATTACGCCTGGCATTTATACTTGGCGACCTTGTGATGGGGTTGAAACTGCTTGTGCGTGGAAATTTGCGCTGGAGTCAAAATCTGCACCGTCAGCATTGATATTATCCAGACAATCATTGGATGCTCAGAAAAGAGAAACGAACGACCCAATTTTTCTAGGCGGATACGAACTTGCTTCAGACCAAAATCCCAAAATAACATTGGTTGCTTCGGGTTCAGAAGTGGGCTTAGCCATGAAAGTTCGAGATCAGCTTAATGAGCAAAAAATTTCATCAAGAGTTGTCTCAATGCCATGTACCGAAATATTTGATGAACAATCACCAGAATATCAAAGAGAAACTTTGGGTGACTTGCCAAAAATTTTCATAGAAGCAGGGCAGAGTGATTTTTGGAAGAAATATTGTGAAGGAGATGATCAAGTAGTCGGTATCGACAAATTTGGCGAATCAGCTCCAATAGATGATTTGATGAACCACTTTGGTTTTACAGTTGAAAATATAATCGAACAAATTAATAAAACAATTTAAGTGGATTTAACAAATTCAAAACTATCCTCTTTTGATTTCGAGGGAAAAAGAGTTCTATTGAGAGTAGATTTCAATATTCCAATCAGAGACGAAGAAGTTCTCAACGACGAAAGAATGGTCAGAGCTTTACCGACCATTAAACACTTATTGGAAAAAGCAAAATCTCTCAGAATCATAACGCATCGTGGAAGACCTCAAGAATCGGGAGAAGTTCAGCCTGAATTTTCGATTAAGCCAATAGCAAAAAGACTCTCTCAATTATTAGATATTCCTGTTCCAATAGCTGATTCTTTAGATGATTTAGAGCAAGACAAAAAAATTATCATGTTGGAAAACATAAGATTTTTTCAAGGAGAAAAAGAAAACTCTACAAATCTTTCAAAAACACTGGGTAATTATGGAGATGTTTACATCATGGATGCTTTCGGTACTGCACATCGTAAGCAAGCATCTACTTTTGGCGTAATTGACTCAGTAGCTGAAGCAGGCGTTGGCTTTTTGGTTGAAGATGAACTCGAGGCTTTGAAAAAGATTTTGGTGAATCCAAAAAAACCTCTAATTGGAATTATTGGCGGCTCAAAGATCTCAACCAAAATTAATGTGATTGATTCGCTCACATCATACGTTGATAAATTAATCATAGGCGGTGCTTTGGCAAATACTTGCTATATGGCAATGGGAAAAAACATTGGAAAATCTTTATTTGAAGAAGACTATTTAGATGTAGCAGAAAAATTAGTTGGTAATGAGAAGATTGTATTGCCAGAAAATGTCGTTGTTTTAGATACATCTAACGATTCTGTATTTGAAAAGCATATTGATGATATAGCCAGTCATGAAGCTATCTGCGATGTAGGTAAAAAATCTTTGGAGTATTTTCAAAAACATATTAATTCCGCTAAAACTGTTTTTTGGAATGGCCCTTTGGGTAAGTTTGAGGATCCAAGATTTTCAGAAGGGACTTCTGAGGTAGCAAAAATCATGTCTGAATCTAAAGCCTATAGCATTATTGGCGGCGGGGAGACGATTACCTCTTTTGCAAATATTAATTTAATGGATTCTGTAGATTATGCTTCCACTGCGGGAGGAGCTTTCTTAGAATATATAGAAAATAATTCCTTGCCTTGCATAGATAAGATAATAACTAAAAATAAAGGATAGAAATATGAAATCACTGGAAGAAATTGCAACTTATATTGTTTCTGATGGAAAGGGCATATTAGCTGCTGATGAGAGTACCCCAACAATAGGGAAAAGATTTGCAACAATAAATGCTGAGTCCACGGAAGACTCCAGAAGGGATTATCGTGAGATGCTTTTTCGAGCTGATGGAATGAAAAATAATATTGGCGGAGTTATTTTATTTGATGAGACTTTGAGACAAGACGCAAAAGACGGCACTCCTTTGAAAGATATAATTTCCGAACAAGGTGCATTGCCAGGTATCAAGGTAGATAAGGGAATCAGCCCGCTTGATTCTTCTCCTGAAGAAAATATCACTGGTGGCTTAGAAGGACTTAATGAGAGATGCGCAGAATATTTTGATCTTGGTGCTAAATTTACCAAGTGGCGTGCAGTTATAAAAATTGCCGACGGCCTGCCTTCCCAAGCGGCTATCAAAGCAAACATGGATGCTCTTGCTGATTACGCAAAAATAGTTCAGGAAAATAACATGGTTCCAATTGTCGAGCCTGAAGTTTTGATGGATGGCAGTCATTCCATAGAATCTTGTGAAGACGCAACAAAAAGATGTTTGAGTACTCTATTTGAATCTTTGGCAGAGAAAGGCGTTTTGGTAGAAGGAACCATTTTAAAACCCAATATGGTGGTCTCAGGAAATGAATGTTCGGAGCAAGCTGGAATCCAACAAGTTGCTGAAATGACACTCAATTGTCTATTGGAAAATGTGCCTAGCAATCTGCCAGGAATCACATTTCTTTCTGGGGGACAATCTGATGTTGACGCCACAGCTCATTTAGATGCCATGAATAAAATTGGTGGCAATCCATGGAAGCTCAGTTTTTCTTATGGCCGTGCTTTGCAACAGGCTGCTCTCAAAACTTGGAGCGGTAAACAAGATAATGAGCAAGCCGCGCAAGAGGCCTTCAGCCACAGAGCCAAAATGAATATGTTGGCAGCAAAAGGTGAGTGGTCAGAAAACTTAGAAGGCTAGTCTTTTATTTATTTATAAAAAATCTACTGGCTAAAAGTCCCACTTCATAAAGCAGCCAGACAGGAAGAGCCAAAAGTGTTTGTGAAAAAATATCGGGAGGTGTAAGAAACATTCCCACAACAAAACATCCTATGATCACGTAAGGTCTGGCACTAGAGAGTTGTTGAGCATTTGTAACTCCAGACCAAATCATCAGCATTAAAACAATTGGTACTTCAAATGCAAATCCAAAGACAAAAAGAATTCTAACAACAAAATCAATGTATTCATTGATGTCGGTCATTACCAAAACTTCCGAGGGAGAGGCTTGAACAAAAAAAGTGAAAATCAGTGGAAAAATTACAAAAAAAGCAAAACAAATACCTGCTAGGAACAAAACTATGCTGGAAAACAAAACCGCAAAAAAACCTATTTTTTCTTCTTTATACAAACCTGGCGCAATGAAGTTCCATAACTCAAAAAGTAAATACGGAATTGCTACAAATGTAGCCACATAAAAAGTAAGCCTTAATGGAGTCAAAAAGGGTGACACCACACCAGTTGCAATCATTGAAGAATTGGCAGGCAAGATTTCTGTTAAGGGATTGGCAAAAACAAGAAAAATTTCATTTCTAAAAAATACCAACACAAAAAAAATTAGAGCAATTGCGCCAAGGCTTCTTAAAAGAACATTTCGCAGGGAGTTTAAATGTTCAAGATAACTTTTTTCAGTCATCTTTATTTTCTTTGTTGTTTTGGAAGTCTTCCGAATATATCTCTTGTTTTATCTCTTGCGAGATTGAAGAACTTTTTGAGCGAATTAGCTTCACATATTCTTCTAATTTAGTGAGAAATCCCGGCAATCTTTTAGGGCCTAAAATAAGTAAAGCAATGATTCCTATTAATAAGATTTCAAAGAATCCTATGTCGAACATTTAATCTTCTTTTTTGTCGTCTAAACTTTTATCTTCTTCTTTGACTGCTTTTTTAAACCCTTTAACAAAAGAACCTAAATCTCCACCAAGATTTCTAATTCTTTTGGTGCCGAAGATCAAAACAATAATTGCTAGAATGATCAGCAATTGCCAAATACTTATTCCACCAAAACCCATTTATTCTTTCCTTCCTTTTTTTTCTTCTATTCCAGAAAGACCCTCTCTGCTTTCAAGTTCTTTTAAAACCTCAGTCGGATCGATTCCGTTATTAGTCAATAATACCATGACGTGAAACCATAAATCTGCAGCTTCATGAATAACCTTATTTTTCTCTGGATCTTCAGTTATTTCGGCAATTAGTTCGTCAGTCTCTTCAGCTATTTTTTCAATAATCTTCTCGTTTCCCTTTGCATACAAACTAGCTACATAAGATGAAGAAGGATCGGCATTTTTTCGCTCCTTCAGTAAGGCACTCAATCTTTCTACGATGTTTTTCATTGAATAACTATTATGGCAACTAAAAGCAATGCAGTAACACCTATGTATATAAATTTATTATTGTTTTTTGATTGCTTGATCTCTTTTTTTAAGTTTTTTATTTCCGAGTTGTATTCTTCTAATCTAGACAAGTTATCTAATATGATTTCAATTTTTTCAGGAAGTTCGTAAGCTTTTTCTGCCAAAGCAAAAGAATCATTTTTAAATCTTTCAAACATTGCCTTCGGGCTATATTTTTTTGCAACCCAAGATTGAATAAATGGCTTGGCTGTTGTCCACAAATCCAATTCTGGATAAATTTGTCTGCCCAACCCCTCAATGTTAATCAAAGTTTTGTTGAGTAGTAACAATGAAGTCGGAAGGGATAAATCAAATTTTCTTGTAGCATCGAATAAATAGAGCAACATTTCTCCAAATTTAATTTCATCGAAGGGTTTCTCGAAAATTGGATCCAAAACCGTTCTTATCACAACTTCTAGTTCAACTTCTTTTGTATCTTCGCCAACCCAACCGGCATTTATCATGGTCTTGGCAACTCCAGAATAATTTTTGTTGAACATTTCCGAAAGCATCTTGCCGATGATGAGTTGTTCTTTCTCAGTTAAGGAACCGCAAATGGCATAATCAACGGCAACATAGGTAGGATTTTCAGGATTGGAATTGTTTACAAAAATATTTCCTGGATGCATATCGGCATGGAAAAAATTATCATCAAAAAGTTGTTTGAAGAAAATCTTTACACCTGTTTCGGCTAGGGCTTTTAAATTTATGTTTTCTTTTTTTAGTACCTCTATGTCCGTTACCGGTATTCCAGAAATTTTTTCCATGGTCATGACGTTTTTCGAAGAGAAATTTTCATAAACCTCTGGAATATACAAAAGAGAATTTTCTTTGAAGAAGTTTTTTGTTTGGATGGCGTTCGCGGCTTCTTTTTTTAGATCGGTTTCAGCAGTAATAACCAATTCATATTCTCTTATCAAATCCATCAGTTTTAATCTTCGAGCATCGGAGAGAATTAATTCAGCTAAACCGCCTAAAAACTTTATTGAATTAACATCAGCAGAAATTCTTTTATCCAAACCGGGCCGAACAATTTTTACAACCACCGATTCACCGTCTTTTAAAATTGCTTCGTGCACTTGAGCAATAGAAGCTGCAGCGAGTGGTTCTTCACTAAATGACTCGAAAATTTGATCTATAGGACTTTCCAAATCCTGCTCTACTATTTTGATAGCCTCTCTTGTTGAAAAAGGTTTTAAGTCGTTTTGAAATTTTTTTAAGACGCTTGATTGTTTTTCTCCAACAAGATCTGGTCTGGTTGACAAAAGCTGACCAAATTTAATAAAGAGCGGACCCATCTCCTCTAATGCATCGCTTAAACGATACTCTATTTCTTTTTGTTTTCTGAAGAAGATTTTTGGGAAAAAAAATAAAAGAGATAAAAGAACTTTGTTTGCCAAAGGATCAAGTAGTTCATCCAATCTGTATTTACAAAAAATATAAGAGATTCGAATCAGACTGAAAATAGCCATTTTACTTTTCCGCAATGTGAAGAGTTACTATGCCTGCTGTCATGATGTCATAGGAAACATTTTTAAAATTTACAGACTCAAGCATTTGTTTAAATTCTTCTTGCGATGGATGCATCCTTATTGATTCTGCAAGATATTGATAACTTTCCTCATCTTGAGCAAAAAATTTTCCAAGTTTAGGCAAAATCTTAAATGAATAGAAATCGTATAAGTCAGATATCAAAGGAGCTTCAGGCTTTGAAAATTCCAAGACCAAAAGTCTACCTCCAGGTTTTAAACATCTGTAAAAATTTTTTAAGGCTTCAAGCTTATTCGTTACATTTCTAATTCCGAAACCTATGGTTATGCAATTGAATCTGTTATCGGGAAAAGGGAGGTTTTCAGCATCAGCAACAGCAGTTTTTATATTCAATTTATTTTTATCAAGACTTCTTGCTTTGCCTAGCTTTAACATTTTCTCATTGATATCACTTAGGATGATTTCACCTGACTCCCCAACCAAATCTGACATTAAAATAGATAGGTCTCCCGTTCCTCCGGCGACATCTAAAACAGAATCTCCTTGTTTCAAATTAGAAAGCTCGACTGTGCCCCTCTTCCACAAGCGATGAATCCCCAAAGACATTAGGTCGTTCATAAGATCGTAGTTTTCAGCAACAGAATCAAAAACACCCTTAACCATTTCGGGTTTTTCCGTTTTATCTACATTCTTATAACCAAAGTTGGTTTCGTTGTTTTCGTTTTTACTCATTTCTTTGGAATCTGTTAGTATTGTAGTTTATTCATATGGAAAACAAATTAATTTGGCTAGACTTAGAAATGACTGGTCTAGAACCGCAATCCGAAAGAATTATAGAGATTTTCACCGCCATTACTAATGAAGATTTAACAGAAGTAATCGAAGGACCAAATATCGTTATATCACAACCTAGTGAATATTTAGACAACATGGATGATTGGAATCAAGATCATCATTCTAGATCGGGATTATTAGATGAAGTTAAAAAGAGTGAGATTTCTCAAGAGGATGCAGAGTTGAGGACTTTGAATTTCATTAAAGAACATGTCGGTAAAAATAAATCACCTCTTTGTGGAAACACAATTCACCACGACAGAAAATTTTTAACCTTGTATATGCCTCAACTAGAAGAGTATTTTCACTACAGAAATATAGATGTAAGCTCTTTAAAAGAAGTTGCAAAAAGATGGCGTCCAGAAGTCACTATGGAACAAGCTAAGCAAGTAGCGCATCGAGCAAGAGCAGATGTTTTTGAATCTATAAATGAATTGCGGTTTTACCGAGATGAATTTTTTGCAAAAAACTAACTTTTTTACTGTATCTTTCCCCGTTTTCTTTATAATTGCCATCCCTTTTAAGATATGAAGAAAGTCTTTATCCAAACCCATGGCTGTCAGATGAATGAATACGATTCAGCCAAAATGCTTGAGTTACTAGGCGAGAAAAGTAATTTTCAAACTACAGAAAATGAGGCAGAAGCAGATTTATTAGTGCTAAATACTTGTTCAATCAGAGAAAAAGCACAAGAAAGGGTATTCCACCAAGTTGGACGCTGGAAAGCTTTGAAAGACAATAATCCCAATCTAAAGATTGCCGTTGGTGGGTGTGTTGCAAGCCAAGAAGGAGAAGCTATTTCTAAAAGAGCTCCTGCAGTAGATATTGTCTTTGGTCCGCAAACTCTGCACAAACTCCCAGATTTGTATGAAGAATCTTCAAAAGATGGAAAAAGAAAGCTTGATATTTCCTTTCCAAAAATTGAAAAATTTGATCACTTTCCTGAGCCTAGAGCCGAAGGACCTTCCGCTTTTGTTTCTGTCATGGAAGGATGCAATAAATATTGTTCTTTTTGTGTGGTCCCGCACACCAGAGGGCATGAGGTTAGCAGACCGTTTGATGATATTTTAAAAGAAGTGAAATCATTGGCGGATCAAGGAGTAAGAGAAATAAATTTTTTAGGACAAAATGTAAATAATTTCAAAGGCGAAAAAGATGGAGAAAAATCCTCTTTAGCGGAATTGATTAGGGATGCTGCTCAGATCAAAAATATAGATCGCCTAAGATTTACTACCAGTCATCCGTTTGAATTTAAAGATGATCTTGTAGAACTTTATCTTGATGTACCTGAGTTGGTCAGCCATGTACATTTGCCGGTTCAAAGTGGATCAGACAGGATTTTGAAGTTAATGAGAAGAAGGTATACCCGAGAGAGTTACTTGGATTTAGTAAATCGTATAAGAACAAATCGTCCCGACATTAGTTTTTCTTCAGATTTTATAGTTGGTTTTCCGGGCGAGACAGAAGAAGACTTTCAAGATACTTTGGATGTTATCGATAGCGTTAAGTTCGATGAATCTTTTAGTTTCATATACAGCCCAAGACCCAATACACCAGCAGCTAAAATGGAAGACGATGTCAGTCTGGATGAAAAAAAAGAAAGATTGAGTATCCTCCAAAATAAGCTAAACAACTATTCCAGTCAGATCAGTCGCAAAATGGTTGGTACCACGGAAAAGTGTTTAGTCACAGACATTTCAAAGAGGAATCCGGGAGAATTCCAAGCCAGAACGGAAAATAATCGTGTCGTTAATTTCTCTTCAGCTAAAAATATGATTGGAAGTTTTGTTGATTTAGAAATTGTGGAGGCAAAACCAAACTCACTTAGAGGTAATTTTACTGGAGGCACAATAAATTAATTTATGTCTGAATTGAAATTCAAACTTGAATCGGACGATTCAAAAAAACTATCAATAATTTGCGGTCCAGTTAACTCTAACTTATCAAAGATAGAGGATTCTCTTTCAATTAAAATCAAAAATAGAGGCAGCTTATTTTCTCTTTCTGGTGAAGATCAAAACATTACAAAAGGTCGACTCGTTATTGAAGAGCTCTTTAGTTTCGCTGACCAGTCAAAAGACATCTCTCCAAAAGAAATCCATTTCTTTATTTCCAAAGCTTTGAATCAGCCAAACGAATCAAAAAACTTTAAATTGGAATCAAAAAGCGCTTTTTCTCTAGCAACACCAAAATTAGAGGTCATTCCAAGAAACCAATCTCAAGAAGATTTTATCAACTCCATTTCTTCTCATGATATTTCCTTTGGCATCGGACCAGCTGGTACTGGAAAAACATATTTGGCTGTTGCGGTTGCTGTGAATTTATTCATTCAGAGGAAAATTAATAAAATTATTTTGACTAGGCCTTTGGTAGAGGCTGGTGAGAGACTAGGGTTCTTGCCAGGTGATTTGGCTCAAAAAGTAGATCCATACCTGCAGCCGCTCTATGATGCTTTGAATGAAATGTTAGGCTTTGAAACTGTCAACAAATTCATAGAAAGAGGGAATATTGAATTGGCACCCTTGGCTTATATGAGAGGAAGAACCTTAAACGATGCTTTTTTGATTTTAGATGAAGCTCAAAACTGTACTTCCATGCAAATGAAAATGTTTTTAACAAGATTGGGTTTTAATTCCAAAGCGGTTGTTACTGGAGATGTTACTCAAATAGACCTACCATCTAAAAAAATGTCCGGTCTGGCAGATGCTGTAAAGATTTTAGAAGGTCAAAAAGGAATCTCTTTTTTCCATTTTGCATCCAAAGATGTAGTCAGACACAACCTGGTACAAAGCATCATCGAAGCTTACGAAAAAAACTCAAAAAATAATGAAGATTGAGCTAATCAACGATCACTACAAAAAAATTCCTGAGCCTTTTAAGAAAAAGGAAATAAAAAAGCTCATTGATGTAGTCTTAAAAAAGATTGGCTTTGAAGAACTTGAAAATGGTCAAATCAACATAAAATATACATCAGAAGAAGAAATTAAAATGTTGAACGAGAAGTTTTACAACAAAGTGGGTGTGACAAATGTCTTGGCTTTTACCAATAACCAAGAAACTCCTGAAAGCAAAGAAAGATTAATTGGTGAGATTGCCATATGTATCAGTCAAATCGAAAAAGAAGCAAAAATGTATAAAAAAGCTGTCGAGACAAGGTTGAAACACATGATTGTCCATGGCGTGCTTCATCTTTTCGGCTTTGACCATCAAAAAAAAGGCGAACAAAAAGAGATGGAAAAGGTAGAAGATGATATTATCACCAGCTGTCTTGGCGAGAGACCTTATTAAATAATGAAAGAAGAACCTCCAAGTATAAGTGCCCAACCGGAAAAGTTGGGCTTAATACAACGTATTAAAAGCTTTTTTAGGGATTTCCACATCAGGATTTCCTTCAAACCATCAAATCAAGAAGAGTTAACCTCTGTTTTAAGAGATGCAGAGGAAAACAATCTCATCGATAAAGGTGTTTTGGATATGATGGAAGAAACCATTGATTTTTCCTCTACTCCAGTAAAAGAAGTGATGGTGCCAAAAACTCAAGTTATATCCATCAAAGAAACCGAAGGTTTAGCTGAATTTTTGCCTCGAATTCTTGAATCAGCTCATTCAAGATTTCCAGTTTTTGATGAGCCTCAAGAAAAAATAAAAGGTATCTTGTTGGCAAAAGATTTATTGAAATTTGGCCCCGGTCTATTAGGACAAGACGAAAATATAAATTTCGATTTGTCTCAGATTTTAAGGCCAATTAATTTCATCCCTGAAAGTAAAAAAATCAACATTCTCTTGGAAGAATTTAAAACGAACCGAAGTCACATGGCTGCAGTTGTCGACGAGTTTGGTGAAATAAGTGGAATCGTTACTATTGAAGATGTTTTAGAAGAAATTGTTGGAGAAATTGTCGATGAAACTGATATCAGTGAATCTGAAGATATTATTCAATTAACCGATAATGAGTTTAATGTTTCAGCCTTAACCGAGATTGAAACTTTCAACGATCGCTTTTCTTCAAGTTTTGAGGCAACAGACTTTGATACCATCGGCGGAATTGTCTTAAACGCTTTTGGAAAAATTCCTTTAGTAAATGACTCAATCGAAATACAAAATTTTCACTTCACTGTTTTAGCCGCAAACAAAAGACAAATTTTAAAGTTGAGAATTAAGGTTTTAGAATCTACACCCGAAGAACCTAACTAGAATTTTCTTCAAGAATTTTCTTTAACTCCGCGCCGAGCAATTCAACATCTTGGATGCCCCCATAATTAGGTCTTATGACTATTGCAATTTCTCTGTGAGGGCCAGATTCGTCAAGATGTAAATTTTTAAGGTCTGGATTACCTGCCATCAACTGACTAATAGCCATCCTCGGCACCAAAGTAGTACCCATGCCGCTTTTTACAAATTGTATTAGTGTATTTAAAGAAGAGGCTTTGAAAGAAATATTGCTTGCTTGCTTTGTCATTTTGCACGCAGACAGTATGTGATCTTTGAGGCAATGTCCTTCTTCTAGTAATAGTAATTCAGATCGATCAAGTTCATTGGCTTTTATTTCATTGTCCTTAGAGCGAGCATCATTTTTCTTAGTAATCCAAAAAAAATCTTCAGCCCAAAATTTTATTGGTATCAGACCTTGAAGCTTGAAGGGCAGTGCAAGAATAGCCATATCCAAATCACCGTTTTTGACTTTATCAATGAGATCGTTTGACTGACCTTCAGAAATATTTAAATTCAATTTAGGAAATTTAGCACTCAAAGACTTGATGGCGTATGGCATCAAAAAGGGACTTATGGTTGGGATGACTCCAAGAGATATAGGGTGTGAAAGCGGTTGTGAATTATTTTCAGAAATTTTTTGAATGTCCTCCAGTTGCAACTTAATGCTTTTATATTTCTTTAAAATTTCTTCACCCAATTTAGTAACAATTACTTTTTTATTGTTTCTTTCAAAAATTTCAAAACCCAGTTGTTTTTCCATTTCTGATATAGCATTACTCAAGGTGGAAGCGGAGACAAAACACTTATCTGCAGCATTTTTAAAATGCATCTCTTTTTCAACCGCTAAGGCATAATTTATTTGCTTGATACTAACCATTTATGTTCGATTTTTTAGAATATTAAATAAGAAATATACATATTTAACAATACATAAAAAGATAGTTTAATATGGGAAGAATTTGTTTTTATATGAGGTGAAATAGATGGCTGAAAACACAGAAGGAAAATGCCCAGTAATGCATGGGGCGATGACAAGCAACAGCTCGACCGGTCAATCAAATAAAGATTGGTGGCCAGATGCGTTGAATTTAAATATTCTCCATCAACATGACAGAAAATCGAATCCGCTTGGAGAAGACTTCAATTACCGTGAAGAATTTCAAAAACTAGACTATGCGGCTTTGAAAAAAGACTTAAACGACTTGATGACCGACTCGCAAGATTGGTGGCCCGCAGACTATGGGCACTACGGTCCATTTTTTGTTCGTCTGACTTGGCATGCTGCTGGTACCTACAGAAGTACAGATGGCCGAGGTGGTGGAGGCACAGGAGCTATGAGATTTGCTCCACTAAACAGCTGGCCCGATAACGGTAACTTAGATAAAGCAAGAAGATTACTGTGGCCGATAAAAGAAAAATACGGCAATAAAATAAGTTGGGCAGATCTTTTGATCCTTGCCGGAAATGTGGCAATCGAATCCATGGGTGGAAAAACTTATGGTTTCAGTGGCGGTCGAGACGACATTTGGGGCCCTGAAGAAGACATCCTTTGGGGAGTTGAAGACGAGTGGTTGGAAAATCAGCGTTACAAAGGTGAGCGTGAACTCGATAACCCTTTAGCTGCAGTTCAAATGGGTTTGATATATGTAAATCCTCAAGGTCCTGATGCCAATCCAGATCCTTTAGCCAGTGCTCATGATATCAGAGAAACTTTTGGCCGTATGGCAATGAACGATTATGAAACAGTGGCTTTGATCGCAGGTGGGCATACTTTTGGTAAATGCCACGGTGCTGGAGATGCAGACTTAGTTGAAGCTGAGCCAGAAGGCGCTCCAATTGAGCAAATGGGTTTAGGTTGGACCAACAAACATGGCTCTGGTTTGGGCGCAGATTCTATTACCAGTGGATTAGAGGGTGCTTGGACAACCAATCCTATCAAATGGGACAACGGTTACTTTGACTTGCTCTTCGGTTATGAGTGGGAACTTGGTAAAAGTCCTGCTGGTGCGCATCAATGGTATGCCATAGATCAAAAAGAAGAAGATATGGCTCCCGATGCTCATGATCCTTCAAAAAAAGTACCAACCATAATGGCAACGACTGATATTGCTCTTAAGGAAGATCCAAGTTACAAAGAAATCTCAAAAAGATTTCATGAAAATCCAGATGAGTTTGCTGATGCTTTTGCTAAAGCTTGGTTCAAACTCCTTCATCGTGATATGGGTCCTAAGTCAAACTACATAGGTCCAGAAGTTCCTGAGGAAGATTTGATTTGGCAAGATCCAATCCCTGCTGGTAACTCCGACTATGATGTTGCTGCAGTGAAAGAAAAAATTGCTGGACTTGGATTAAGCATTCAAGAAATGGCAGAAACCGCTTGGGCTAGTGCCTATACCTACCGTGGCTCGGACATGAGAGGTGGTGCAAATGGAGCAAGAATTCGTTTGGCTCCGCAAAAAGACTGGGAAGTTAATAAACCCGAACAGCTGGCAAAAGTACTTGCAGCTTATCAAGGTGTTTCAGATGATACAGGTGTTTCCGTTGCAGATATTATTGTCCTTGCAGGAAACTTAGCCATTGAAAAAGCTTCTGGCATGGAGGTTCCATTTACCCCAGGTAGAGGAGATGCATCAGATGATCAAACCGACCCCGAGTCTTTTGAATATCTTGAGCCTTTATCCGATGCTTTTCGAAACTACCACCGTTCTGGTTTGAGTGTTTCTGCAGAGGAAATGATGCTTGATAAAGCACAGTTGCTTGGCATAACAGCACCAGAGATGACAGTCCTCTTAGGCGGAATGAGATCCCTAGGCATCACTGCCAGTGATTATGGCTTGGTATCGGAAAATTCTGATCAACTAACCAATGAGTACTTCAAAACTTTGCTAGATATGAGAGTTCAATGGAAACCAAACGGTACCGGAAACTCCTATGAAGCATTCGACAGAGTGACAGGTGAGAAAGCTAGAACTGCCTCAAGAGCAGATTTAGTGTTTGGTTCTAATTCTCAACTTAGAGCTTACGTTGAGGTATATGCTCAAAGCGACTCTGAAGAGAAGTTTAAAAAAGACTTTGTGAAAGCTTGGAACAAAGTCATGAATAACGATCTTTTTTAATAGAAGATCGTTATCTCTTAGGTCGAAAGTTCTTCTTGGCTTTTAAATAGAATATAATGTTCTTATGTCTCAAAAAGCCATATACCCTGGAACTTTCGACCCAATAACCAAAGGACATATAGATTTAGTCGAACGAGCTTGCAAGCTTTTCGATAAAGTCGTCCTTGCCATAGCAGCAAGTGAAGCCAAAAGTCCCTTGTTCACTCTTGAAGAAAGAATTGATATCTCAAAAAGGATTTTCAAGGGAAATGATCAAGTAGAGATTATTGGTTTCTCTGGGTTATTAGTGGATTTGGCAAAAGACAACGACGCAACTATTCTAATTAGAGGACTTCGAGTTGTAGCAGATTTTGAATATGAGTTCCAATTGG
Organism: Gammaproteobacteria bacterium; assembly: GCA_019652555.1. GTDB lineage: Bacteria > Pseudomonadota > Gammaproteobacteria > Magnimaribacterales > AG-339-G14 > MEDG-81. The sequence continues at coordinate 52,292 of BPAJ01000003.1, forward strand.
CAAATATGAATCGAGCTATGATGCCAGAACTCGAAAGTGTATTTCTGACACCAGTAACCGAATACAGCTTTGTCAGTTCAAGTTTGGTGAAAGAGATTTGTAAAATGGGCGGCGACGTATCTTCTTTTGTGGATCCCATTTCTTTGGAAGAAATGAAAAAGAAGTTTGGCTAACTTTGACAGTTAGTACAGTAAACAGTTGATCTATTTCCTAGTCTAATTTCTTTCAATTCTTTTTTACAATTAAAGCATTCTTGCTTTCCTCTGCCATAAACTTCTAATTTTTTTTTGAAATACCCCGGAGCCTCTTCCGCATTACTATAGTCCTTCAGAGTTGTTCCTCCTTCAGTAATTGCTTCATTCAATACTTCAATAATTTTAGAAGATAATACTTCATATTGATTTTTAGTTACTTTGCCTGCCTGCTTTGTAGGTCTAATACCTGCCTTATATAAGGCTTCATTGGCATAAATGTTTCCAACACCAACCACAATTTTTGCATTCATAATGAATTGTTTGACTGCCACAGATTTTTTTCTAGATTTTTCAAATAAATATAATCCATTGAAACTATTCCCTAAAGGTTCTGGACCTAGGTCTTTTAATAATCTATGTTCCAGAGGATTTTGCTTGGTTAAATCCAGAACACCAAACTTTCTAATATCGGTATATCTCAATGTCCAGTTATCGGAAAAATTTAAATCCCAATGTTCATGTTTCTTTGGGGATACTTTCTTATTGAATACTCTTAACTTGCCAGACATACCTAAATGAATGATCAAGGCGCATTCATCGAGTTGAAAAATTATGTATTTGCCGCGCCTAAAGGCGTTATTAATTTTTTTGCCCTTAACTAATCTATTTATGTTGGTAGGAATTAGCCAACGCAATTTTTTCTCGCGTGACACAAAAGAGATTATTTTTTTATTGAGAACTTTTTTTTCTATACCCCTTAGGGTTGTTTCAACCTCAGGCAGTTCTGGCATTAACTATCTAGATAACCACTAATCTCATAGATGTCTGCTGGCGATAAAATACCTGAAGCTAATTTCAATTCTAAAGTACTAATGATGTAATCGTACTTAGCAGCAATGAGATCTCTTTGTGCTGAAAAATAGTTTTTTTCTGCGTTTAACAAATCAACAATATTTCTAGTATTTTCTTCATAACCAACCATTGTTGCTTTGAGCGCAAAATTTGAGGATTCTAAGGAAGCTTTCCTAGCATTCACATTTGCTAAATTGGTCAATACCGAAGTGAATTTTGTTTTTACGTCCCGAATTACAAATCTTTCAGTAAGAAGTTCTTGCTGATCTGCTTGCTCTGCTAAGGCATTAGCTTCTCTTCTTTCTGCATGCAACAAGCCGCCTGTAACAATTGGCCAATTGAATTCCAAACTGTATCTAGTTTGCTCAATCCCGTTTGGACCAAAAGTAGCACCATTCTGTGGATCGAAACCAACTATACCTCTTGAGTTATTTTGAGTAATGCTAGCTACTAAGTCTATATCTGGGAAATGAGAAGCAAGTTTTGCTTGCGAATTTTTCCTAGCTGCCGTTGCGTTTAACTTAGATGCTTTCAAGGTAAAACTATTTGCCAAAGCCAAATCTGCCCACTGATCCTGTTCTACTGGATCAGGCTTACTCACAGGAAAATCATCATTTAAATCTTTTATGTCAGGAGCATCACCTATGATTGAGATCATTGCCTCTCTGGCAAATTCAAGTTGTCCTTCAGAAGCAATTTTTGAAACTCTTGCTAAATCATAAAAGGCTTGGGCTTCTTGAAATTCAGATTTAGAGGATACGCCTTCTTCGTAAAGTCGTTTGGTTCGATCTCTTTGTTTTTTAATTGACTGTTCTTCTAATCTTGCGACTTCAAGATTTTTTTTAGCTTTTAAAAGATTGAAATAAATGTTGGATATTCTGATGATGGTTTCTTGTTGTGAAAGGGCGAATTTTGCTTCTGCAGCTTCGCCAAGTGCTTTACCTTGAGAAAATTGAAACCATGTATCAACTCTAAAGATTGGTTGAATCAAATTAGCTGAGTAATAATTAGAGTTGCTGCCTTGGGTATCAGTAAATAATGAAGTATTTTCAGTATTTTTATTTTCGTTCCAAGTAGTTCCCGCTCTAAGAGAAAACTTAGGCAGCAAGCCTGCCATGGCTTTATTTTTTATCTCTTTATTAGCATTAAATGTTGCTTCATCAATTTTCAGCTGCGGATCGTTCGTAAGAGCAAGCTCATAGACGTCTGCCAAAGTCGCCGTATGAGCAAAGGAGCCTAATAATAAAAGGGATAAAGTTATTAGAAATGATGCAAATTTTTCCAAAAGATGCTCCTCTTGAGTTAAATTATGATTTGGAATGACATGATAATTTTTTGTAACCTTTTTTACCATTAAAATAATCAAATAAGTGAAAAAAATAATAACCCAAGACCTTAATAACGCTCCCGAATCAAAAGAAATCCTTGAAACTGCATCAAAAACTTTTGCAGGTTCTAAGAAAATTTATATAGAAGGATCTAAACCTGAAATCAAAGTACCGATGCGAGAAATTCTGCAAACGGATTCTTTAACAGCAGAAGGAAAGCAGAAGAACAAACCGCTTTATGTTTACGATACTTCAGGTCCTTATACCGATCCTGAAGTTGAAATAGATATTGAATTTGGAATTCCAAAAAATAGATTGAGTTGGTTATCCAGAAGAGAAGAAAATTCAACGCAAATGTCTCTTGCTCGAAAAGGCATCATCACGGAAGAGATGGAATATATTGCAATAAGAGAAAACCAAAATTTAGAGAAAAACTCGAAACTCAAAGAAGGGCGTTTTCATACTGGAGAAAACTTTGGTGCAAATATTCCAGAGTTTTATACACCTGAGTTTGTCAGAGATGAAATTGCAAGCGGCAGAGCGGTTATTCCAGCAAACATAAAGCATCCTGAAATCGAGCCGATGATCATCGGTAGAAATTTCAAAACTAAAGTGAATGCCAATATAGGTAATTCAGCTTTGTCTTCATCGATTCATGATGAAGTAGAAAAACTCACTTGGTCTACTCGTTGGGGAGCAGATACGGTAATGGATCTTTCAACAGGGAAAAATATTCATGAGACACGCGAGTGGATTATTAGAAATTCTCCGGTTCCAATTGGAACCGTTCCAATTTATCAAGCATTGGAAAAGGTTGATGGCATTGCGGAAAATTTATCTTGGCAAGTGTTTGAAGAGACCTTAATTGAACAAGCGGAACAAGGCGTGGATTATTTTACTATTCATGCAGGAGTGCTTCTAAGGTATGTCCCGATGACCGCAGAAAGAGTTACAGGTATTGTTTCTCGAGGTGGATCTATCATGGCCAAGTGGTGTCTTGCGCATCATGAAGAAAATTTCCTATACACCCGTTTTGAGGACATTTGCAAAATTATGAAAAAGTACGATGTGACTTTTTCGCTAGGTGATGGATTAAGACCGGGTTCAGTTGCAGACGCCAACGATGAGGCACAATTTGGAGAATTAAAAACTCTAGGCGAATTGACATCAGTTGCCTGGGAAAATGATGTGCAAACTATGATTGAAGGTCCAGGGCACGTACCAATGCAACTGATTAAGGAAAACATGGACAAGCAATTGGAACAATGTGCCGAGGCACCTTTTTATACTTTAGGCCCACTAACAACTGATATCGCTCCTGGATACGATCACATTACCTCTGCAATAGGAGCCGCGATGATAGGTTGGTATGGTTGCGCCATGCTCTGCTATGTAACTCCTAAAGAACATTTGGGCTTACCCAATAAAGAGGATGTCAAAGAAGGCTTGATGGCTTACCGTATTGCGGCGCACGCGGCTGATCTAGCAAAAGGGCATCCTTCAGCACAAATCAGAGACAATGCTCTTTCTCAAGCAAGATTTGAATTCAGGTGGGAAGATCAATTTAATCTTGGTTTGGATCCTGAAAGAGCACGAGAGTTTCATGACGAAACCTTGCCAAAAGATTCCGCAAAAGTAGCTCATTTCTGTTCAATGTGCGGTCCGAAATTTTGTTCTATGAAAATATCTCAGGATGTTAGAGACTACGCTGCCAAACAAGTAAAAGAACAAGAAGTTGCTATGAAGGCAAAAGCTAAAGAATTCCGTGAATCTGGAAGTAAAATTTATAGTAAAATCTAAAGATGAAACAACAAGGCGATCAAATTTCAGATGCTACTCTGAGAAAATTAGGCTCTGAGGGCATCGATTCTATTCAATTAAACGAATACTCTAAAGACAAAAAGTTAGTGTTGATAGGAGTTCCTGGAGCTTTTACTCCTACGTGTTCTGTAAATCACGTCCCTGGGTTTATTGAAAAAGCCGATGAAATTCTTGCTAAAGGAGTTGATGAAATAATCTGTATTTCGGTAACCAATCCTTGGGTTATGGATGCTTGGGGAAAAAATTTAAAGGCAGATAAAATTACCATGCTGTCAGACGGAAACTGCGAATTCACAGAGAGCATGGGACTCATTATGGACGGCAGCGGCTTTGGTCTTGGGAAGGTTTCATCGAGATATGCTGCTATTGTCGAAGACGGAAAGATAAATTGCTTACTTGCAGAAAAAGGCGGTGCATTTGAAGTAAGCAGTGCAGAAAATATTCTAGAACACTTATAAGCTTGGCTAATAGAGACTACACATCTGAATCCATTGAGGTGCTTTCGGGTCTAGAGCCCGTTAGAAAAAGGCCTGGAATGTATACCGATACAACCAGTCCCAATCACTTGGTGATGGAAGTGATTGATAATAGTGTAGATGAGGCTTTGGCAGGTTATGCAAAAGAAATTTCAGTTGTCCTAAATAAAGATTTTTCTGTTTCTGTTGAAGATGATGGCAGAGGTATGCCAGTTGATATTCACCCAGAAGAAAAAGTACCAGGTGTGGAATTGATTTTTTCAAGACTGCATGCAGGTGCTAAGTTTTCAAATAAAGATTATGTTTTTTCTGGAGGTCTTCATGGTGTTGGTGTTTCAGTTGTAAATGCTCTTTCGACTTATCTCGATGCGGAAATCAAACGAGACGGAAAAAAGTATGAAATTAAATTTAAAGATAGCGTAAAGAAAAAAGATCTGAAGGTTATAGATAGTGTTGGACAAAGAAATTCAGGAACAAAAATTTTATTCAAAGCAGATCCATCATTTTTTGATACCGAAAAAATTTCCGGAAAATACCTTTCCAATTCCCTGAAAGCAAAAGCCGTTCTTTGCCCAGGTCTTAAAATAAAATTTAAGGATGAAGTTAATAAGACAAAAGAAGAGTGGTGTTTCGTTGATGGGCTTGGAAAATATTTAAGTACCTCGCTAGGCGAAGGCGAATATCTACCTGACGAACCGATCGAAGGAGAGTTCGAGGATGAGGAAAACTCACTTGCTTGGGCAGTGTCTTGGGAATTACGAGATCAAGATAGTATTACTGAAAGTTATGTGAACCTAATTCCTACTATACAAGGCGGTACACATGTTGCTGGTATGCGAACTGGAATCACCGATGCCTTGAAAGAATTTTGTGAATATCGAAATTTAATTCCCAAAGGCGTAAAAGTTACTGCGGAAGATGTCTGGAAAAATGCCTCTTATGTTCTTTCCGCAAAACTAAAAGACCCACAATTTTCTGGGCAGACCAAAGAGAAACTTTCTTCGAAAGACTTTCAAACTATTGCAGCGAATATTACAAGAGATGCTTTTGCCATTTGGCTTAATAAGGAAACAGAACTCGCTGAAAGAATCGCTAATATTGCAATCGATAACGCACAAAAAAGAGTCAAGGAAAGTAAATCTGTAGAGAGAAAAAAAGTTACCAAAGGAGTAACTCTTCCAGGAAAACTCTCTGATTGTGTTTCGTCTAATTACGAAGAAACCGAGTTGTTTTTAGTAGAAGGAGATTCTGCTGGAGGTTCAGCGAAACAAGCTAGGGATAGAAACTTTCAAGCTGTTATGGCTTTAAAAGGCAAAATTTTAAATACTTGGGAAGTTGATACCGATGCGGTAAATCAATCGCAAGAGGTAAAAGATATTGGCATGGCAATTGGATTGCAACCAGGATGTAGAGTCTTGGACGGTCTGAGATACGGCAAGATATGTATCTTGGCAGACGCAGATTCTGATGGCCTACACATTGCAACGTTGATTTGTGCTTTATTTCTCAAACATTTCAGGCCTTTGGTAGAGGAAGGTAGGTTATATGTAGCCCAGCCTCCTTTATTCAGAATCGATCAAGGCAAGGATATTTATTATGCCCTGGATGAAAAGGAAAAAGACGACTTGGTAAAAAAACTTACAACTCAAAATAAAAGAACCAAAGTTGAAATACAAAGATTCAAAGGTTTGGGTGAAATGAATCCATCTCAGTTGAAAGAAACTACCATGTCTCAAGATGTAAGAAAATTGCTGCAACTTAAATTAGAAAAAGGAAATAGTGCAACAACGATGTTCAATATGCTGCTCTCAAAAAAAAGAGCTCCAGATAGAAAAAGTTGGTTAGAAAGTAAAGGAGATTTAGCAAGTATCAATGAGTAAAGAGAAAAGCCTAAGTATTGGCGGCTTTGCAGAGAAAGCCTATCTCGATTACTCCATGTATGTAATCTTAGATAGGGCGCTACCTTTTATTGGAGATGGTTTAAAACCAGTTCAAAGAAGAATAATTTATGCGATGTCCGAAATTGGATTGAAATCTACTTCCAAGTTTAAGAAAAGTGCAAGAACCGTCGGTGAGGTGATAGGTAAATTTCATCCTCATGGTGACAATGCCGCCTATGAGGCAATGGTCTTAATGGCACAGAATTTCTCTACTAGGTATCCCTTGATTGAAGGACAAGGAAATTGGGGTTCTCTTGATGATCCAAAGAGTTTCGCTGCAGTGAGGTATACAGAGTGTAGACTTTCAGCCTACGCACAAGTATTGCTCTCGGAATTATCTCAAGGAACTGTAGATTGGGGTCCTAATTTTGATGGTACTTTGATCGAGCCAAGATTTTTATCATCCAGAATTCCAAATGTTTTACTCAACGGTGCTTCCGGTATTGCAGTTGGTATGGCAACAGATATTCCGCCTCATAATTTAAATGAAGTTGTAGATGCAACTATTGCCCTTATTGACTCTCCTAAACTTTCTGTAAAAGAGCTTTTAAAAATTATTCCAGCCCCTGACTTTCCAACTAAGGCAGAAATTATCTCAACGCCTGAAGAACTATTGGAAATGTATCAGACCGGAAGAGGAGCAGTTAAGTTAAGAGCAACATATGAAATAGAAAATGGCGAGGTTGTCATTACAGCTCTTCCATATCAGGTTTCAACAACAAGGATTCTAGAACAGATTGCTGCACAAATTGATTCAAAAAAAATGAATCTAATAGAAGATCTTAGAGACGAAAGCGATGGTGAAAATCCGGTAAGAATTATTGTCGTACCAAGATCGAATAGGGTTGATAAAGATGCTTTGATGAGTCATCTCTTTGCTACAACAGATTTACAAAAGAATGTCAGAGTTAATCTGAATGTGATTGGTTTAAGCGGAAGGCCAAAAGTTTTTGATTTGAGAGAAATTCTAAAAGAATGGATCACTTTTAGAACACAAACCGTCAAAAGGAGACTGCAACACAGATTAGATTGGCTCAACGATAGATTGCACATTCTTGAAGGTTTGATGATTGCTTATCTAAATTTGGATGAGGTAATTAAAATAATCAGAACTCATGACGATCCAAAAAAACAATTAATCAAAAAATTTAAACTCACTGAAATTCAGGCAAACGCCATTCTTGATATTCGCCTGCGCCAGCTCGCAAAGCTTGAAGAACAAAGCATCATCGAAGAAAGGGATTCATTAAAAGCAGAAGCAAAGGAAATTGAAAAAATACTTAATTCAGCATCTCGCTTAAAAACTCTTATTAAAAAAGAATTAAAAGAAGACCAGGAAGAATTTGGCGATGAAAGAAACAGCATGCTTGCCGAGGCAGAGGAAGCAAAAGCTTTTGATGAAAAGGAGCTCATTTCAAACGATCCAATGACTGTGGTTCTATCAGAAAAAGGTTGGATTCGAGCTGCCAAAGGACATGATGTAGACGTAGAAGGATTGCAATACAGAGAAGGAGATTCTTACTTATCTTCGTCTTTTGCAAGAAACAGCCAAAATGCAGTTCTACTGGATAATTTTGGCAAAGCCTATACTTTACCTATTCATCAATTGCCATCTGCGAGAGGCCAAGGCGATCCAGTTTCAGGAAAGATTAATGCTCAATCCGGAGCAACTTTTCCCGGTGTGATTGCAGGATCGGATGAAACTTTAGCTGTGTTAGCGTCTAATTTAGGCTATGGTTTTGTGGTTAAGTTGGGAGACCTGCAAACAAAAAACAAATCCGGTAAAGCGGCTTTGAATGCGAAGAATGCTAAGCCAATCACACCTAAGATTCTTTCAGCAGTTGAGGAAAATTACATTGCCTCGATTACTCAAGAAGGCAAAATGTTAATTATCGAAGCAGGCGAATTACCAATTTTAGGAAAAGGTAAGGGTAATAAAATCATTTCAATTGATAAAAAGAAATTTGAAGCTAAAGAAGACCAACTCATGTATTTGGTAACTTTCAAAAAAGGAGAGTCCTTAAAACTTTACAGTGGCAAACAACATTTTGTTATCAAACCGAACGATTTAGAAAATTTTCTAGGAAATCGAGGTAGAAAGGGAAACTTCTTACCTAAGGGTTATCGCAAGGTTGATAAAGTCGAAGTAATCTCTGAGTAATCACTTCAAAGCTTTGACAGCTTTTTCAAATCTTTTAAAACCTTCTTCAATCTCATTGTCTGAAATAATTAACGAAGGGGCGATTCTAATTGTTTTTTCTCCGGCAGCTTGGACTAATATCAATCCTTTTTTATAGCAGGCATCAATAAAGTCTTTTGCTTTTATTTTTTTAAAGTCGCAACAGATCCATAGGCCGGCTGATCTTACATCTTCAAATAAATCAAACTTTTCAGATAATTTGTTTAATTTTTCATGAAAGATGAATGTTTTTTTCATAACACCTTTTAAAACTTTTTGAGAAGAGACTATTTCTACAACTTTCTTAGCAACTTCGCAGGCAAGGGGATTTCCTCCAAAGGTACTGCCATGAGTGCCTGGTTGAAAAGCTTTAGCAATTTTGCCGGTCGTTAAAGTTGCCCCAATTGGTATTCCTCCACCAAGGCCTTTTGCTAGAGTGGAAATATCTGGCTTAACGCCATAACCCATATAAGCCATTAAAGTTCCTGTTCTTCCAATACCACTTTGTACCTCATCAAATATCAATAGACAGTCTTTTTCATTAGCTAATTTTCTAAGACCCTCTAAGAAAGGATTTTCTGCTCTGATTATTCCTGACTCTCCCAGAATTGGTTCCACAAAAATAGCGGCGGTTTTTTTGGAAATAGTTTTTTTGACAGAGTTAAGATCGTTAAATTTTGCTCTCTTGAATCCTTGCAGAAGAGGACCAAAACCTGTTTTTTGGAATGTCGAATCACCGGCTGTTATATTCAACATTGATCTGCCATGAAAAGCATTCGTAAAAACAATGATTTCATGTTTTTCTGGTTTGCCTTGGTCAAAATAATATTTTCTGGCTAATTTAATTGCCGCTTCATTTGCTTCATTTCCAGAATTGGAAAAAAATACCTTGTCGGCAAATGTTTTATCAGCAAGCATTCTGCTTAGCTCTAATGCTGGTTTGTTGTACAAATAATTACTCACATGCCAAAGCTTTGAAGATTGTTCTTTCAAAACTTTATTGAGTTGTGGATGAGAATGACCAAGACAAGTAACGGCAATACCTCCACCAAAGTCGATGTAGTCTTTACCTTGTTCGTCCCACAGGACTGACTTTTTACCCCTTACAGGAATAAATGCTGCCGGAGCATAATTCGGCATCAAGGAAGTTCTATTTATAGAATTAATCTTTGTCATTTTTTGCTATTGATTATTGAAAATATCATAATCTGAACAGTTTTTTTCATAAAAAGGTATTTTGTTAATGGTTATAACTGAACAAATAGATAATGGATATAGATTATCTTTGATGCCAAATAGTTCAATTTCTTGGCAGGGCAGTTTGTTATTTTTAGCGCTGATTTCCTTTCCGATATCCATTATCGGTATTACTTTCTTTTTTTATGGTGCTCCGATTATTCTTCCCTTTGCAGGCTTGGAAATTTTAATCGTCGGGACAGCTCTATATGTTGTTTTTAAAAAAAGTTCAAAGAAGGAAGTCATAACACTCACTAAAGAAAAATTAACAATTGAAAAGGGTCGTTTTAGACCGGATTCAGTTTCGGAATTCATCAGGGAATGGTCATATGTTTTTGTTGAAAAACCTTCTCACCATTGGTATCCAATTAAAATTGTCATATCTTCCAAGGGAGAAAAAATTCCTGTCGGGAATTTTTTAACTGAAGAAGAAAAAAAAGAATTTGTCAGCAGTTTGGAAGAAATTATCAGCGAATATCGAGCTGACTAAATTACTTAGCTCTCTGATTGAAACGTCTGCCAATCATTGCTGAAGCAATATTTACTTTTTGAACATCAATTGTTCCACCAGCAATTCCCCAACCAAAAGAATCTCTGACGCGTCTTTCCATTTTGTATTCTTTGTTGAATCCATAACCGCCCATAAGCTGCATCGCATTCGTTGTGACCTCTCTTGCGATTTCATTGGCAAAACATTTTGCAGTACTTGATTCCAATATATCTGGCAAACCATTGGCGGCATTGAAAACTGCACGGTGAATCAAAAGTCTAGATGCTTCCACTCTAATGAGCATGTCTGCAAGTTTGATTTGGACTGCTTGAAAATCAACCAATTGCTTGCCAAATTGCTCCCTCTCTTGAACATATTCTTTGACATAGTCTAAAGCTGCTGCTGCTTGAGATAGAGCCATTGTTGCATTCCCACATCTTTCTAAATCAAAGGTTTCCATTAATTTTTTGAACCCATCTTCAGGCTCAACCAATAAATTATCAATTGGAACCTCTACGTTATCGAAGTAGATATCTGCAGATGGTATTCCACGCCAACCCATCAGGCTCTCACTATTTCCGAAAGTCAGCCCGGGTGTATCGATATCAACAAAAACAGCACCAATACCTTTTGCAGCAGGAGCATCAGACATTCGGGCATAAACTACATAACCATCAGAATGACCGGCACCTGAACACCAACGTTTGGTTCCATTGATTACGATTTTGTCTCCTTTGATTTCAGCTTTGGTTTTTAAATCGGTCAAACCGGTTCCAGCATTGGGTTCTGACATACTTACAGCTACCACCATCTCGCCTTTACAAACTTTGGGAATCACTCTTTTCTTCAGTGCATCTGAACCAAAATGCTCAATGACTTTTACAGGACCTGCATTTGCTTCAAATACTGGCCAACCTACTGCAGAAGATATCTTTCCAAATTCTTCAAGAACTATAATGGCATCAAGATTAGAGAGGCCCAGTCCACCATACTCTGTTGGTGTATTGATTCCTAAAAAGCCCAATTCACCAATTTTTTTCAGCACATCCTTTGGTACAGGGTTTGCTGATTCTTCCATTTCATCAGCCAATGCTGTTAATTCTTTTTGAGCAAAATCTCTTGCGACTTTTTGCAACTCTAATTGTTCTGCAGTTAATTTAAAATCCATAATGAAAGGATAATTATACACATTGAGTTAAAATCATCATCATGACGGCAAAAAAATTTTCTACCCCTAAAGGTTACGAAAGTCTTAATCAAACCGAAGATCATATTGCGAATATTGGCCAAGGTTTTTACAAAAGAAATGAAGCAGGAGATTTGATAATGGCTTTTTGGGTAAGACCTGAAAACGGAAATTCTGGTGGAGTTGCTCATGGGGGAATGTTGATGAGTATTGCAGATTACTGTTTGTGCTCTGTTGCGATGGAATCAAAAGAAAATTATGCAGCAACCATAAGTTTTAGATCGGAATTTGTAGCTCCTGCAAAGGTTGGCTCCTTGGTAGAAATATTTACTACGATTACCAAAGAGACAAGAAGTCTTGCTTTTGGACAAGGCTACATTGAATGTGAAGGGGAAATTGTTTTTAGTTTTTCTGGAATAGTAAAAAAGATAAAGAAATAAGTTAACTTAATTTCTTTTTTACTTTTATCTTTTTTAGTTCAGCAATATCAGGAAGGCCATTTACATATTTTATTGGTGCCTCTCCTTTTATAAGAGGACTTAAATATGTTTTTCCTGCTTGAGTAATTTCAAAACCATTTTTAGAAATAAATTTTTTAGGCATAGTTTTTTCAATATTAGCCACATTTTTTAGAGGCGCAGTTGCTATTTTCCATTTATAAGGTGAATCACTTGTTCTTTTAATAATTGGCATTAGAGCTGTCTTTCCAGCAATAGCTAGTTTCACCGCATGTTCTCCAACAGCATAAGCCTGATCTAGATCGGTTTTTGATGCTAAGTGTCTTGCTGAGCGCTGAAGATAATCTGCTACTGCCCAATGATTTTTTAATCCAATCTTTGAAATCATTCCAGCTAAAACAGGAGCTACTCCTCCAAGCTGTTTGTGACCAAAAGCGTCTGTTAACCCTGAGTCTGCTAAAAACTTCCCATTTTTTGTTTGAGTACCTTCTGAAGCAACAATGACACAATAGCCTTGCTCTTTAACAGTTTGTTTGACCTGAGTAATAAATTTAGTTTTCTCAAAAGGCACTTCGGGAAGCAAAATAATGTGAGGCGGATCACCTGCTTTAGTTGCAGCTAAACAGGATGCTGCAGCAATCCATCCTGCATGTCTTCCCATGACTTCCAAAATGAAAACTTTCGTTGATGTTTCAGCCATGCTTTTCACGTCAAGTCCGGCTTCTAAAGTTGAAGTAGCAATGTATTTTGCAACTGAACCAAAGCCAGGTGAGCAGTCTGTATAAGGCAAATCATTATCAACCGTTTTTGGTATCCCAACACATTTCAATGGAAACTTTAGTTTTTTTGCCATTTCAGATACCTTAAAAGTAGTATCTTGACTGTCTCCTCCCCCGTTATAAAAAAAATATTCAATATCATGCGCAGCAAAAACTTCAAACAATCTCTCATATTCTTTCTTTTGCTTTATTGGATCCTGTAATTTAAATCTGCAAGAACCAAATGCTCCACCGGGAGTTTGTTTCAGTTTTGCAATATTCGATTTAGTTTCTTTGGAAGTATCTATAAGTTCTTCATTTAAAGCACCAAGGATGCCATTCTCCCCAGCAAGCACCTTGTGAATTTTTTTTGATTTATTTACAGTCTCAATGACACCACATGCAGATGCATTTATTACAGCTGTTACTCCGCCTGATTGAGCATAGAAGGCGTTTTTAACTTTTGTCATTGAGGCAATATAACTGAAAAAAGGTTGTGTGGGAAAAGGATATAATCATCAGATGAAAATATATGTTTTAGGTATTTGCGGAACTTTTATGGGCGGACTTGCGCAGTTGGCAGCTGAAAAAGGCATTAAAGTTTCTGGCTGTGACGAGAATGTATATCCTCCTATGGACCAAGTCTTACTTTCAAATGGCATTACGATTGATGAAGGATACAATCCAAAAAATTTACCCAAAGATGTTGATTTGGTTGTTGTGGGAAATGTTATAGCGCGTGGTAACCCCATGATCGAAGAAATACTTAATAAAGGTATAGACTTCATTTCTGGCCCAGAGTTTTTATCAAAATACTTATTAGCCAAGAGACATGTGGTAGCTATAAGCGGAACTCATGGCAAAACCTCTGTATCCTCAATGGTGACAAAAGTACTTCTAGATAATGGAGTAGATTGTGGTTACTTAATTGCTGGAAGAGCGAAGGATTTAGATGCAACTGCTTCATTAGGAACTCATGAGTTTTTTGTCATAGAGGCTGACGAGTATGACACTGCTTTTTTTGATAAAAGATCGAAATTTATTCACTATCATCCTAAAACTCTTCTAATCAATAATCTTGAGTTTGATCATGCTGATATTTTTAGTAGCTTGAGTGATATTAAAAAGCAATTTCATCACCTATTGAGATTGATGTCTTCCAAATCAACGTTAATTTTTCCTGAGCATAACATCAATATTAAAAATGTTATGAAAATGGGTTTTTACAGTCAAAGCCTTCCTTTCAATACTAAATTTGCCAGAGGCTGGCATGCCAAGAAAGTTAAGGCAGATTCCTCTAAATTTGATATTTTTAAAGACAAAAAGAAAAAAGCGTCTATAAGTTGGTCGTCTATTGGCGAGCATAGTCTACAAAATGGATTAGCCAGTTATCTTGTTTGTAAATCCTTAGGCTTGAAATCAAGGGATATTGCAGAGTCACTCTCCAAGTTTAAAGGAGTAACAAGAAGAATGGATCTGGTTGGGGATAAAAGCAGCGTCAAAGTTTACGACGACTTCGCACACCATCCGACTGCAATTAAATACACTCTTGAGGGCTTAAGAAAAAAAGTTGGAAGTGAGAAGATAATTTGCCTTTTGGAAATGCGGTCCAATACGATGCTTTCAGGATATCATGACAAAAAAATTCCAAAGGCCGTAGCTTCAGCCGATCAAGTCTTTATTTTTTCAAAAGACAAGAAGCAAATCTCTGCTCTAGAGAGCGGAAGTAAAAATATCGAAGCATGTTCCACTACGCAAGAATTTTTAAGAAAGCTTTCTAGCTTGGATTTAGACAATACTCACTTAATTTGTTTATCTAATGGCTCATTTGATGGTATCCATCAAGCCATTTTAGAAAGAATTTAATCTAAATTTATCCAACTTCCGTGAAATCCAAAAGGTACTCTTTGAGGCAAGGTTACTCTGGCTAGGGGCGCATCTGAAAAATTCTGAGCATCCAAAACAACAAAATCACTTAAGTCAGTTGTTTTATCATAGACAAATCCAACAACAAAACCATCATCTTCTGATTTAGCATTTTTCCTAGGAATAAAAACCGGCTCAGCAGCTTGGCAACTTTCGCCAAAATCATGAGCGATGGTTTCACTTTTTTCAAAATCATGTTTGAAATAGTTGTTAAGTCTTCCATCATTGAGCAAGTATCCAAAACGATGTTGTTTGCCATCAAAATCCGGATGAACTCTGGAAAATTCCATAGGCCTATCATCTAACATTTCTTCGGAACATGTTTTAGTTTTTGGATCTAGAATCCATCTTGTAAGAAAAGGTTTTTGTCCCATGGGAAGAGGATTATCAAAATCAAACAGTCTTTCGTATCGACAAAAGTCTAAGACAACTTGGCCGTTGTCATCTTCATACGAATTAACTATGTGAAATAAAAACCCTGGATTAACCTCTATCCAGATAATTTCATCAGTTTTCTTGTTTTGTAATCCTACTCTGGAAGTATGTTTATCATTCCAGACCACTGGATAATCTCCACCAATAGGATTATTGTCATCGTCTCTCCTACCAAGATTAAACGTAACAGGCAGATCAAAAATAAGAACATAATTTTTGGTAATAGCACAATCATGAACCATTGGTCTGCTTGGTGTTTCAATGATTTGATCTTTGATGAGTTTGCCGTTGCTATCTATAGTTACATAATGAACTTGGCCTAATCCATTTACGTATTCCCCAAAATCGTAACTCACGGCATGCATTTCCCCAGTATCTGAATCAATTTTTGGATGGGCAGTAAATCTTTTATTATCTGCTGCTGGAAAAGGCTCTTCTTCAAGAAAATTCATCTCAGAGTCCATAATTACTGGAGATACTCCTCCCTCGACTAAGGCATAAATTTTTTCGCCGTGTTTAAGCACATGAGTATTGGGACCAAAACCAAAAGGTGAGGTCACAAATTTATTCTTATACCAAAGAGCCTTCCCATCTTCTACTCTTATGCCATGAATCATTCCGTCGCCAAAAAAAGGATGATAATTTTCATGATTTATTGGTTCTTTTGGATTAGGTCCGTTTCTGAGAAATAGACCTGATAGTTCTCTAGGTAATTCTCCTGAAATCTTTAATTCAGTTGTAGATGTTTCTTCTACCGGATACCAGTTTCCAGATAAAAATTTATTTTTACTTTCTCTTTTAGTCATTTTTTTTATCCTCCCTTAAGTTCATTGGATCTTTATATACGGTATAAATTGTTATGACAAGAATGAATCCAATTAAGAAATAATTAAAATATTCTATAAATGCAACCCCCAAAAAGTAGCCACTTAAGACATACAAAGAAGTCCATATTGGCGCAGATAAAATAGTCACAGGAAAAAAAACTCTTTTATTCATTCCCAAAGAACCTGCTGTAAAGGGCACTACGCATCTTAATGGACCAAAAAACCTTCCTAGCGCGACACTTAAAACTCCATATTTGCCCATAAACTTTTGAGCCTGTTTTATATAGCCATGATAATTATCAGGTACCCAATCGTAGAGTTTGTTTCCAACTAATATGCCCAAGCCATAGCTGACAGAATCTCCAGCTACCATTCCCATAGTTGCGTAAAAAGTTATCTCAAAAGGACTTATTCCGACTGTTGCCGCAAGCGCTCCAACACCAGGAACAATTAATGTAGCTGGTGTAAACAAACCTGCAATGAAGAGGGATTCAATAAAAATCAACGCGAAAATAGTCCAATTCACCCAATCAGGATTTGTCTCTAAAAAAGAAAGGATAGAATCGAACATAGGCAGATAATTAAATTATTGCAATAATACAGTACATGAGTGCAAAAACATCCCTTTCAGAGTTAGATTTAATCTGCAAACAAGCTCAAGAAGCAAAGATTGATTTAAGGAGATCTTCGAAAGCAAAAAAAAATGACGCGCTAAAATATGCAGCAGAGTTTTTGTTGAAGAATAAAGCAAAGCTGATAGATGCCAATACCATAGATATGGAATTGGCCAGTCAAAAAGACTTACAAGATTCATTTGTTGATCGACTTGAGCTGAATGAAAAAAGAATAGATTCAATGATTTCTGGATTAGATAAAGTCATAAATTTAGATGATCCAGTAGGTCAAACCGAGCAACCTCACACTTCGCCATCTGGTTTCGAAGTATCAAAAATGCGTGTTCCTCTGGGCGTGATAGGGATAATTTATGAATCTCGTCCAAACGTTACAGCGGACGCATCTGCATTGTGCTTGAAGTCTGGTAATGCATGTATCTTAAGAGGAGGATCTGAAGCAGCAAATTCTAATGCTGTAATTGAGGAGTGCATGCAAGACGGTTTGGATAAAGCATCATTGCCAAAATACTCTATTCAGCTTATTAAAAATCAAGATAGAAAGCTTGTAGGTGAAATGATTAAGCGGGAAGGGGATATTGATTTATTAATCCCTAGGGGGGGAAAAAGTTTAATAAAAGTTGTTTCTGATGAAGCCAAAATTCCTGTGCTCAAACACTATGAAGGTTTATGTCATGTATTCATCGATAAAGATGCTGATTTAAAAAAAGCCATAGAAATATCTGTAAACGCAAAAACATATCGTTACGGAATCTGCGGTACGATGGAGACTTTGTTAACTTCAGAAGAAGTAGCAGCAAAAGTTTTACCAGAGATCAAAGCCGAATTAGATAAGTTGGGTGTAGAACTAAGAGGCTGTGAAAAAACAAAAAAAATTATCGATGTTAAATCTGCTTCAGATGCAGATTGGATTACGGAGTATCTTGCCCCAATTCTTTCTGTGAAAGTCGTTACAGATCTTCAATCAGCAATCTCACACATAAATATGTATGGCTCTGGCCACACCGACTCAATAGTTTCTGAGAATTTGTCGGCGGTAGAAACTTTTTTCAATGAAGTAGACTCTTCTTCGGTTATGCATAATCTTCCTACTTGTTATGCAGATGGATTTGAGTATGGACTTGGAGCAGAAGTGGGAATATCCACAGATAAGTTGCATGCCAGAGGGCCTGTTGGATTGGAAGGTTTAACAAGTCAGAAATTTGTAATTAAAGGTCAAGGACAACTTAGATCTTAATTGATGATAAAAAGATTGGGTATCTTTGGCGGAGCGTTTGATCCAGTTCATAAAGGTCACACGCAATCTCTAAAATACATCAGCGATCTTAAAATTATTGACGAAATCCAAGTTATTCCAAACTATGCATCGCCGCATAACAAGGATATTCAAACTGACGAGAAGCATCGTTTAAAAATGCTGGAAATCGGCTTTAAAGAGATAAAAAATATTAAGCTAAATGATATTGAATTAAAAAATAAAACCAAATCCTATACTTACGAAACGCTTAAACACTTGAAAGAGATTTATCCTGAACAACATCTATCTCTAATTATAGGTTTGGATTCTTTACATAGCTTTACGACTTGGAAAAATTGGGAAAACATTTTGTCTTTGTGTTCGCTTTTAGTCTTGGAAAGAAAATTGAATGATAGTTTGGGGCTTAATAAGGAGTTAGAAAGTAAAATATCACCTGATTATGATGATTTTTTCTCTGGTCATGGAAAAATCCTAATTTTAAAAAACGACTTGATAAACATATCCTCAACAGACGTTAGACATAAAATCAAGAACAATGAAAACCTAACAGACTTGGTTGATGATCAAGTATTGGAATACATCTCAAAAAAATCTCTCTATAAAATTTAAATGCCCAAAAAATCAAAAAAAATTATTCAAAATAGTTTAGAGGAGATAAAAGCACAAAATACAATATTTTTAGATCTATCAAAATTAAACAGTTTTACAGACTTTTTAGTCATAACATCAGGGACTTCTTCCCGTCACATGTCGGCTATAAAAGATAAATTATTAGAAGACTTAAAAAATAATAAGATATCAATCAGTGGGGTTGAGGGCCAAAATTCTAGTGAATGGATCCTATTGGATTTGGGAGACTTTGTAATAAACATTATGTCTAAGGACTCAAGAGCATTGTATGATTTGGAAAGTCTTTGGGATCCAGCTTTGAATTGAAATGAATAATTTTTCTAGAGAAAGATTCAAAACAGGAGAAGAATATTCTAGGGCTTTATTTTTTTTATCACCTTTTATTCTTCTTTTTTCAATATCACTTTTTCAAGTTTTAAACTTAACTTTATTTCAGGGAGATAAATATCAAACAATAGCTGAGTCAAATAGGATTTATCAAAAACCCATTAGTCCTGTAAGAGGCTTCATCTATGATAGAAATGGGACTTTATTAGCAGAGAATATTGTCCAGCGAGATCTTTACGTCACTCCAGCCTACATTGAAGATTCTGCTGAAACCATTTTAAAGTTGTCTAATTTATTAGATGTGCCTTATGAACTTTTGGACGAAAACTTCTCAAGGGGTGTAAAAAAAGTAAAGAAATTTGATTCCTTTCCTTTGGTGAAGGCTCTTAATGAAGAACAGATTGCTAAAGCCAAAGTAAACCTAGATTCAATTTCAGGTATCGAAGTAAAAGCTACTCTTAAAAGGTATGTTCTCCATGAGGAGACCTTGGCTCATGTGTTAGGTTACGTTGGAGATATTTCGTCTGATGATATCAGAAGAGACAAACTATTAGCTGAACTACAAAATACTCAAATTGGAAAAACAGGTATTGAAAAAGAGTTTGACTACGTTTTAAGAGGTAAACCTGGTATTCAAACTCAAGAAAGAGATGTTAAAGGAAAATTGGTAAGGATTTTAGATACTCAAGGAGCAGAAGACGGTAAAGATATTTACTTAACTATTGATCAAAAATTACAAGACCATCTCTTTAAGCTTTTTGAAAACAGAAGAGGTGCGCTAGTAGCCTTAGAGCCAAAAACCGGCTTGATAAGAGCTTTGATTAGCTCTCCCTCATTCAATCCAAATATATTAAATTCAATTGTGGATACCGATGAGGTAGAAAGTTTATTTTCAAATAAAGAAAGCCCAATTTTTAATAGAGCCATTTCTGGGCAATATCCTCCTGCGTCAACCTTGAAGCCTTTTGTAGGTCTTGCTGCAATAGAAAACGAAGTAATCAGTTGGGATAAAACAATTAAAGACGATGGTGAATTTTATGTCGAGGGAGATCCAAGGCCTTATCGGGGCTGGAAAGAGAATGGACATGGCAGAGTAGATATGAGGAAAGCGATTGCAGAATCCTCTGATGTATATTTTTATACCATCGCTTTTGATTTAACTTTAGCGGGGATAAGGCCAATGCTCGACAGTTTTGGATTTGGTAAAAAAACAGGCCTAACTGACTTTGAAGCCAATGGTCTTCTTCCCGATAAAAAATGGAAGTTAGGTTACAAAGGAGATTTTTGGTTCAAAGGCGACACAATAAATTTAGGAATAGGGCAAGGTTATATTTTAGCCACACCACTTCAATTAGCGATGGCTTATTCAGGTCTAGCAAACAAAGGAGTAATTTATCAGCCTCAATTTATACAGCCGGAAGACGAAAAATCTTTTGAACCAAAAAAAGTAGCTGAAATTCAACTTTCTGATAACAAAGCTTGGGAAAAAATGGAACAAGCTCTAGTTGACGTGATTTCTGCGAGAAATGGAACAGCCCATAAAGTTTTTGATGCCAATTCAGTCGTTATTGCAGGTAAAACAGGTACTGCACAAATCAAAAGTATTCTTCCGGGTAAAGAATACGATGCAATTCGTGAAAATCCTGCATTACGAGATCATGCTCTTTTCGTTGGCTATGGGCCAGTAGAAGATCCAAAACTAGTTGTAGCGGTAATCATAGAAAACGGTGAATCAGGTAGCGAAGTTGCAGCCCCAATTGTTAAATCTGCAATAAATTTTTACACAGGAGGATTTGATGCAGAATAAGCCATTAAGTTTTTCAGTAGATATCAGATTGAATCAAAGAAGAAATTTATTAAATTTTGATTATTCTATTGTTCTTACGGTTTTTCTTTTGGGTCTTTTTGGGTTGGCGATGATTTACAGCGCCAGTGGATCCTTCACTTTGGTTTTAAGGCAAGCAATGTACTTTTTTCTTGGTGTAATTCTGATGATTACAGCAGCAATGTCTAATTTTAGAAAAATGGAACCTATTTATTTGAATGCAGTCTGGATAGGCTTCTTTTTTTTGGTTTTAGTTTTAATTTTGCCTAATTCTGGAACCACCAATCGATGGATAAATTTGGGTTTCATTGGATTTCAACCTTCTGAGCTAATGAGGTTTTTATTACCTATTTCTGCAGCAGCATATTTAACACGAAATCCACAGATAAAATTATCCGACTGGATAATTGTCTTGGTTACAACATTGGTAGCCTTTATTTTAGTTTTCCTCCAGCCAGATTTTGGCACCTCAGCGATAGTTTTGCTCTCCGGAATAATGCCAATAATTTTATCTGGTCTACCTTGGAGATTTATTATTTATAGTTTTTTAGGAGGTATTGGAACTCTTCCTTTCTTATGGATGAGCTTGATGGATTATCAAAAAGAGAGAATATATACCTTTATTAGTCCCGAAGCTGATGCTTTAGGTTCTGGATGGAATATTGCCCAATCAAAGATTGCCATCGGATCTGGGCAATTTTTTGGAAAGGGCTATATGGAAGGAAGTCAAAGCCAGCTGGATTTTATCCCCGAAAGCCATACCGATTTTATTTTTGCAGTAATTGTTGAGGAGTTTGGATTTTTAGGTGCTCTTGGACTTTTTCTTCTTTATGCTTTTTTAATTCATCGTCTCTTATACGTTGCTAAAAGCAGTAATTCCAAATTTGCAAAATTGGTTTCAGCCACGCTTTCAATTATTTTAGCTGCTTACATAACATTAAACATTTCAATGGTAGTTGGTATCTTTCCTGTAGTAGGAATGCCTTTGCCATTCATAAGTCAAGGTGGAACAGCATTAGTGGTTAATATGATTACTATCGGTATAATTTTATCTTTAAGGAGAACGACTTGAAAAAAATAAGTTTGCTTTTGCTTTTAGTTTTTTTTGTGCCTCTAATCCATATGGATTATTCAAAAAGCTATGAAACATTGTCTTTCATAGATGAAATGGTTTCCAAACATAAATTTGAAAAATCTTATTTGGTAGAAATTTTCAAAAGTGCTGAAAAAAGAGAAAAAATAATCAATTCTATGAATAGACCCGCAGAAAAGAAGTTTTCTTGGGTTCAATACAAATCCAGATTAATTTCGCCTATAAGAATAAACAATGGAGTAAGTTTTCTGCAGAGATTTTTACCTGAGTTTGAAAAAGCAGAAAAAGAATTTGGAGTTCCTAAAGAAATTATTGCAGCAATCATCGGGATTGAATCCAGTTATGGTTCTATTACTGGCAGGGAAAGAGTAATAGATTCGTTGTCGACTCTTGCCTTTGATTATCCGAGACGAAGCAAATTTTTTACTAAACAATTAGAGCATTTTCTCCTTCTTACTAGAGAAGAAAAACTTGATCCTTTGGTTATGAAAGGATCATATGCTGGAGCTATGGGCTATGGTCAATTTATTCCAAGCTCTTATCGATCTTATGCAATTGATTTTGATGACGACGGAATAAGAAATATCGTAACAAACCCGATTGATGCAATTGGCAGCGTTGCAAATTATTTGAGTAAGCATGGCTGGGAAAGAAATGCCACTATAGCAGAGGCTCTCACAAAAAATGATGTGAACTCAAACTTCAAGACATCACTATCATTAAAAGAGCCAGATGCTTTGGAACTGGCATCTAAGATCAATTTACCAAATAAAAAATACTTACAAATAAATTTTGAAGATAAAGAATTTTGGTTGGGCCATAAAAATTTATATGTCTTATCACGTTATAATAGAAGTTCTTTTTATGTGATGGCCGTCTTTCTTCTGAGCCAAGAAATTGACTATGCGTATAGAGTAAAAATATGAAAAAAATTTTCTTGATAAGTTTTATATTCTCTGCAGTAGCATTCTCGCAAACTTTAATTCCCAAATTACCGCAAATCACCGCCTCTAGTTTTTTACTTATTGATGCTGAAACAAATAAAATAATTGCTCAACAAAACCCAGAAGCTTCAACAGGGTTGGCAAGCATCACAAAAATAATGACAAGTTACATAGTAGCTGACTATTTGAAGCAAGGATTTTTAAACATTAAAGACTCCACAACAGTAAGTGAAAAATGTTGGCGCATGGAAGGCTCGAGAATGTTCATCCAAGAAGGCAAAAAGGTTTTGATAGAAGATTTGATGCGCGGCATGATTATTCAATCTGGAAATGATGCAGCTTGTGCCTTAGCTGAACATATTGCAGGAACTCAAGAAGATTTTGCGAGTCTCATGAATGACTATGCTCAAAAAATGGAGTTAAAAAATACGAACTTTACCAATCCAACGGGCTTACCAAATGTTAATCACTATTCAACTGCTGAAGATATAGCAAAATTAAGTATAGTTTTAATAAACGACTTTCCTGATGAATATGCAATCTACAGCGAGAAAGAATTTACTTACAACGATATAAGGCAGTTAAATAGAAATAGCTTACTCTGGCAAGATGACTCAATAGATGGTATCAAGACAGGTCATACTAGAGCTTCAGGATATTGCTTGGTTGCCTCGTCCAAAAGAGCAGATATGAGGCTAATTTCGATAGTTCTTAATAGTGCCTCTGAAAAATCGAGACTTCAAGATACTAGAAGATTACTGGATTATGGTTTTAAGTATTATCAAACTAAAAAAATAATCGCCAAATACCAACCAATATCTATAGTTGATGTCTGGGGCGGAATGGAAGATAAATTGGAACTTGGTCCTGAGAAGGATATCTTCGTTACATTAACTAAACCTACTTTTGATAGGCTTACAATTGAGGCATCAAAAAATTTAGGTGTAAAAGCACCTGTTAGGAAGGATTCAGTTATAGACAGATTAGATATCAAAGTTGATGGAGAAACCATTCAATCTGTAGATTTGGTTGCGGTAAATAATGTACAAAGAAAAGGGATTGTCATCGCAACTTTAGAGTCTTTGATGTTTTACGTTTACAGTTTCTTCATGCAAGATGAAATAAATTAATGTCAATTTGTTTTTTAAACGACAAATATCTAGATCTTCAAGAAGCAAAAATCTCACCACTGGATAGAGGTTTTCTTTTTGGAGATGCAATTTATGAAGTAATTATTGCAGTAAATAAAAAACCCTTTGAACTTGGCGCTCATCTAACTAGATTAAAAAAAAATATATCTTCCTTAAAGTATTCATTATCAGATCAATTTGACCTAGAAGAAACAATTCTAGAAGTAATTTCCAGAAATAAATTTTTGAATCAGGTAATTTACGTCCAAATCTCTAGAGGCACAGACATTGTAAGAGACCATATTCCAAGTAATGATTTATCACCAACCATATTTGTATCTTCTCATGAACTGAAAACAGACTTTTCTCCGAGTTCTGGCGAGAAGGCAATTTTATTAGAAGATTTTAGATGGAGAAAAAGTCAGATAAAGGCTACTTCTTTATTAGCCAATGTCATTTATAGATCTGAGGCTAAAAATCAGGAAGTTTTTGAGACTATTCTTTTTGAAAACGGATTCATTACTGAGGGTGCGGTAAGTAACGTTTTTTGTTGTATCGATAATAAAATCTTAACGCCGCCTTTAACTGAAAATATTCTTCCTGGAGTAACAAGAAAAGTAATCTTAGAGCTGATTCAAGATACCTCTTTTGAATACGAAGAGACAAAAATTACTGTGGATTCTTTTCTATCAGCAGAAGAGATTTGGGTTACGAACTCAACCAAAGGAGTCATTCCAATCATTGAACTTGATGGTAAAAAAATAGGATCCGGATTACCTGGTGAAAAATATCTTCAAATTTCTAAAGCTTTCATAAGCAAACTTTCAGGTTAGATATACCCAAAATTTACAATAATTTTTCTTAATTCAGTCCAGAATTCCGCCTTTCCTGTTTTAAAGTCTTTATCAAGATCTGCGATTTTTTTTCTTAAACTTTTAATTTGTGGTGGTGATATCTTCTTTGCTTTTATTTTAAGCTTGGAAAGGTAATCTCTTGGAACACCTTTTAGAAAAAAATTTGGATTCTTTTTGTATTGCTCTAATCGATCTAGCTGTTGGTGAATGACAGCGATTATGCCTGGCTCATTTTCTTTATTTAATTTCATAATTTCCAAAATTTCTAAAGATTTTGAAACTTGGTTAGACAAACAACTATTTATTAAGCTAAAGACATGATATTCAGAGCTATCTTTTACAAATTCATAATCCGTATGATTTTGATCCAAACATTTTAAAAATTTTAGCTCTTGATAAGCAGACAATAAATTTTCTTCATTTCGGGACGCAATTAAATTAATACCTTCTTCGCTCAAAAGTAAATCCATATTTTTCGCCTCGTCCTTGATCCAATCTTTGAATTGATTTGAATAGACCGGCTGAATTTCAGAGATTTCAAGGTATTTTGATATTTTTTTAAACCAAGCAGATGTTTTGATTTTTTTATTTATTGAAGAAATAACTACTATACGATCTGAGTTATCGTCTCCTAATAAGCTCAAAAAAAAATCTAAATCATCTTTAAGGATACTTTTTTCTTGAAGGCGCAAATCTATTATTTCTTTTTCACTGAATAAACTACCCTGTTGATTTTCAATATTTATTTCTTCTTTAATTCCTTTTTTGTAAAAGAAAATCTTTCTACTTAGGAAGCCTTCTTTTTTAAGATTAGAAATGAATTTGTCTCTCAACTTAGAGTTAAGTAACTCGTCATTGCTTAAAATTAATTTATGCTGATTCCGCATTGCTTTTTTCTGAAAAGAAAATCAATAACTCATTGACCGCCTCACTGAAGAAATCCAGTTTAATTTCATCTGCTTGTTTTTCATTTGAAAGAATACTTTCGGTGTCGTAAGAAAAATCTTCTGATGTAAAGATTGGAATCTCATGGATGGTATTGGTATTTTTTTCAAAAATACTTAACTTAACTTGATAATCAAGACTTACTACAGCAGGAAAAAAATTTTCATCTGTTGCTTCTAGAAATTTACCCAGTCTATGGTTACTGATTTCAATTACAAAATCTGCAGCATCTTTAGTTTCTGCTAGATTCGCATTCATTAAGAAAAAATTCTTTTTTAATTCTTGTACAAGAGAGAAGTTAAGAGGATTTTTTTGAAACTCAAAAAAAATCGTAATCTTTTTTTCAGAATAATTTAGTGGTTTAAAACCACATGCAGCAATAAAAAGAATTAATAAGGAATTTAAGAAGATTCTTTTTAATTCAAATGACAAAATTGACGAGTTTTTTTGGAACATATATTGTTTTTTTTATATCTTCTTTTTCTAAATATTTTTTTATATTCTCTAATTCTTTACTTTCTTTAATAATTGTTTCTTCACTGCTTAAAATATCCACTAGGATCTTTCCTCTTAATTTACCATTAATCTGAATTGCAATTGTCATTTCGTTTCCTTCTAATTGATTTGCATCATAGGTAGGCCAAGTTTCATTATGAATAGGAGATTTTTTATCTAATGCTTCCCATAATTCATGGCAAACATGAGGAATGATTGGCGAGAGCATAATTACACTTTTTTCAATTATTTCTAAAAAAACTGTATTACTTTCTTTTGAAACAGAACTTTTCAACATTGCTTTGGGAATGGCATTTAATAATTCCATAATCGCTGCAATTGCTGTATTAAATTGATTTTTGTCTCCAAAGTCTTCAGAAACTTTTTTGATGGTTTGATTCAATTTAATTTGGATATCATTTAAATCCAATGATTGCACTTTGTTGTCTACAGTTTGGTTGAATAAGGTTTGTGATAAAGACCAAAGCCTTTTTATGAACTTATGAGAACCATTAACCCCGGAATCAGACCATTCCAAAGATTGCTCGGGAGGCGCAGCAAACATGGAAAATAGCCTCACGGTATCAGCACCGTATTTCTCAATCAACTCATTAGGATTAACAGTATTTCCCTTAGATTTTGACATCTTCGATCCGTCTTTCAGAACCATGCCTTGACATAGCAATTTTTTAAATGGCTCTCTTACACTAATCAAAGATAAGTCATTCATGGCTTTACAAAAAAAACGCGAATACAAAAGGTGAAGAATTGCGTGCTCTATTCCACCTATATATTGATCTACTGGCATCCAATAATCTGCTTCAGCATCAAGCATTGATTCTGAAGAGTTATAAGATGCAAATCTTGCAAAATACCAGGATGATTCAACAAAAGTATCAAAAGTATCTTTCTCTTTGAAATAATCTATTCCATTCAATTCGATCTTTTCCTTAGCAATCTCTTCATGACTTAAATTGTTGAATGGTAAAACTTCATTTTCGTTATCTGATATGAACATGGGTATTGGAGCTCCCCAAGCTCTTTGTCTTGAAACTCCCCAATTTCTTAAACGAAAATTGATTTTTTCTGTTCCTTTGAAACCAAAGTTATTTTCATCGGTTAATAGCGAAAAAGCTTCTTCAAAAGAAAGTCCATTCAATTTGTCAGAATTAATTAAAATTCCTTTACCTTCTATGGCGCCTTCTATTTTGTCTAATTCTCCTCTACCATCGTCAATAACCTGAATGATTTCAATCTGTTCAGCTTGAGCGAACTCAAAATCTCTTTGGTCATGGCCAGGGACCCCCATTAAAGCCCCCGAACCATAATCAGCCAAAACGAAGTTTGCCACCCAAATATCTATCTCTTTATTTGAAATTGGATGAATTGCTTTAGTCTTTAATTTATAACCTTTTTTTTCTTGTTTTGATAAATCTGCTTCTGCCTGTTTTACATTTGAGTTGTTTTTTATCCACTCTGCTAATTCGCGATTATTTTCTGCTTCTCTTTCTACAATTTCATGATTGAAAGACAACGCCATGAAAGTAACTCCCATGATGGTATCTGGCCTCGTAGTAAATACCTCAATAATATCTTCAGAATCAGAAATAAATTGAAACAAAACTCCTTTGGATTTCCCTATCCAATTTTTTTGCATTGTCTTGACCTGTTCAGGCCAACCGTCTAAAAGATCAAGATCATTCAAAAGCTCGTCAGCGTAATCGGTGATTTTAAAAGACCACTGATTGATAATTTTTTTTTCAACTTCTGCGCCAGATCGCCAACCTTTACCGTCAATTACTTGTTCATTTGCGAGTACTGTTTTATCGACAGGATCCCAATTAACTTCTGCTTTTTCTCTAATCACCAAACCTTTTTCGTAAAGCTTACAAAATAACCATTGCTCCCATTTGTAGTAATCTTCACTGCAAGTTTTTAATTCTCTCCGCCAGTCATAAGCAAAGCCAAGTGATTTAAGTTGGAGCTTCATTTCTTGAATATTTTTCTCTGTCCAATCTTTGGGCGAAACTTTGTTTTGGATAGCAGCGTTCTCCGCAGGTAATCCAAAGGCATCCCAGCCCATTGGTTGCAAGACATTTTTTCCTTTAAGTCTTTGATATCTTGAAATCACATCACCGATCGTATAGTTTCTAACATGTCCCATATGACACTGTCCTGAGGGATAGGGAAACATACTCAAGCAATAAAATTTTTCTTTTTTGGGGTCGGGCTCAACCTCAAAAGATTTATTTTCTTCCCAGTACTTTTGGGCTTTTTTTTCGATTAATTGAAAGTTATATTCAGTTTCTGACATTAGGAAATATTTAGAATCTCTTTAAGATAATTTATAGAAATATTTCCCTCAACAAAGTTTTTTTCATGAAAGATCTTGTCGTGCAGATCAGTATTGGTATCAATTCCTTCTATGTACATTTCTTCAAGAGCCACTCTCATTTTTCTAATAGCATCCAATCGGTCCTTGGAGTGAGAACAAATCTTAGCAACCAAGGCATCATAATACTGTGGGACTTTATACCCCGAATACAAGTGTGAGTCGGTTCTGATTCTAAATCCACCTGGCGGATGAAATTCTGTAACCAAACCTGGCGAAGGAATAAAGGTCTCAGAATGTTCGGCATTTATTCTGCATTCGATTGCGTGGCCTCGACAATTTATCTCCTCTTGAGAAAACCTTATTTCTTCACCTGCCGCAATTTTTATTTGTAACTTTACTAAGTCTATTCCTGTAATCATTTCGGTAATGGTATGTTCTACTTGAAGACGTGTATTCATTTCAATAAAATAAAATTCTCCATTTTCGTAGAGAAACTCAAAAGTTCCCAAGCCCTTATAATTAAGTTTTTTACAAGTATCCACTGCAACTTGCCTAATCTCTTGCAGTTTTTCTTCCGGTATTCCAAAAGCTGGCGCTTCTTCAATAATCTTTTGATTTTTTCTTTGGATGGAACAATCTCTTTCAAAAAAATGAATTACATTTCCTGCATTATCTGCAGCTATTTGAATTTCAACATGTCTCGGGGAGGTTAAAAATTTTTCTAAATAAATTTCATCGCTTCCAAAACTATTTAACGCCTCTCTCTGTGTAAGTTGTAGCTTGTCAAGCAAATCAGTTTCTTCCTCAACTATTTGAATGCCTTTACCACCTCCACCAGCAGCGGCTTTAATGATTACTGGATACCCAATGTTTCTAGCAATTTCCATTGTCTCTCTATTGGTAGCAGAAATTCTTCCTGTCCCTGGAACACATTGCATGCCTGAACTTGAAACAGCTTCTTTTGCTGAAATTTTATTTCCCATGATCTTAATACTTTCAGGGTCCGGACCTATAAAAGTATATCCACTAGCTTGGACTTGTTCTGCGAAGTGATCGTTTTCTGCTAAAAAGCCTACTCCAGGATGAATGGCATCACTGTCTGTTACTTCACAGGCACTTATAATTGCTGGGATATTTAAATAACTCTTTGCAGACTCTGCTGGCCCAATGCAAACAGATTCGTCTGCCATTTTTACGTGCTTTAAGTTCTTATCTGCTTCAGAGTAGATTGCAACTGTAGCAATTCCCATTTCCTTACAGGCTCTTAGAACTCTAAGAGCTACTTCTCCTCTGTTAGCAATGAGAATTTTTTTGAACATTTACTCTATTACAAATAAAGGTTGACCAAACTCAACTGGTTCAGCGTTTTCAATGAGAACTTGCTTGATGGTTCCAGAAGAGTCTGCTTTTACTTCATTCATCATTTTCATAGCTTCAATGATACAAAGAACATCTCCCTCTGAAATTTTGTCGCCAACCGATACAAAGTCTTTTGCTCCTGGATTTGGCGCTGCATAAAAAGTTCCAACCATTGGAGAGTCAATGGTTTGTCCAGAAATCGTTTCATCTTCAGCTGATTGACTAGTATCTGAATCTGCAGAAACATTATCATTCACAACTGCTGGCTGTGGAGCAGGGGCAACAGCATTGGATGTTACAATTTGTTCTTGAACAGGAACAGAAATTGCTTTGACTAGCTTTACCGATTCTTCTCCTTCTTTAATTTCTATTTCATTGAGTTGTGACTCTTCTAACATTTCTATTAGTTTTTTTACTTTTCTAATATCCATAGTTTCTCCTTTTTAAAATCTTTCTATTGCCAGTTCTAGAGCAGCTTTGTATCCCTGCTCACCAAAACCAGAAATTATGCCAACAGCTATGTCAGAAAAATAAGATTTTTCTCTGAACGCTTCTCTATTGAAAATATTGCTTATATGAATTTCTATAAGCGGAATGTCTACACCAAGAATAGCATCTCTCAGAGCAACGCTAGTATGAGTGAAAGCTCCTGGATTAAACAAAATACATGAAACTTTTTCTTCCTTTCCTGCTTGAATTCTATCTACAAGTTCATGCTCTGCATTGCTTTGAAACGTCATCAGCTCAACTTTGTTTTTTTTAGCAATTGCAATTAATTCTTTTTCTATTTGTTCTAAAGTATGTTCTCCATAGATATCTGTTTCTCGCTTACCAAGTAAATTAAGATTTGGTCCATTTAAAAGAAGAAAACTTTTCATTTCTTAGATTTTAGCCGAAATTTAATCGATTTTCACAGAAGATATGCTTTTTTTATCGTATTTTATAACTATATTTTTCATTTTGCTGGGATAGCAAACCTTATTTTTATAACAACCTTGATAGTTTAAGCTTATTTTTTCTTTATCTTTCGAAGCAAATTTAATTTTAAAGTCAGAATCAACAATTTCAATCAGACCAAAAAATACATCTTCTTTTTCTTCCTTCTTACCGAGGAACTTAAAATTTATATTTGAATCTTTTGAGTCTTTTAAAATGATCTTATCTAAATATATATAGGTTGCAGGTGCCAATTTAAAACTTACTAAAATACTTTGATTTTCTATGTCCGTTGAAAGTGTGAAAGCTTCGTCAGCAGAAGGAATAAAATTATTTGAGTCAAAAATTTGCCCATAACTCAGGAGAGAAAAAAAGCTAACTATAATTAATTTTTTTTTCATGTAATCTTCTTTATATGAATATTTTGGAAGTAAAAAATCTCTCCATTTATTTTAATACAAATAAAGACAATCAAATTTTAGCAGCCTCGAATATTAATTTTTCCATTTCAAAGGGCGAAACACTCTCTATTGTTGGAGAATCTGGTTCTGGGAAAACTATTATTGGCTTGTCAATCATGAAGTTACTTCCTTACCCTTTGGCTGGTCATGGATCAGAAAGCAAGATCCTCTTTAAAGGCGAAGACATTCTTCAAAAATCAAAACCTCAAATGCGTAAGTTGCGAGGAAAAAAAATATCAATGATTTTTCAAGAACCCATGACTTCTTTAAATCCTTTTTTGAAATGTGGAGAACAAATCAAAGAGAGCATTTTCTCAAGTTCCACTAGTCTTGATAGAAAAAGTCGAGTTATGGAGCTTCTAGAAGAAGTTGAATTTGAAGATCCAGAAAAAATCTTTAACTCCTATCCTCACCAAATTTCAGGAGGCCAAAGACAAAGAGTCATGATTGCAATGGCTATATCAAATGAACCAGATTTATTAATTGCCGACGAACCTACAACAGCTCTCGATGTAAGCGTTGAGCAAAGTTTATTAGTGTTATTAAAAAAAATACAAAAAAAGATGGGGATGAGCATTATTTTCATTTCTCATGATCTGAATATTGTAAGAAAAATATCAGATAGAGTTTTAGTTATGCAAAAAGGGGAGATAAAGGAAGAAAACTCCATGAATGAGATTTTTCAAAATCCTAAGGATCCATATACACAGAGATTAATGAATTCCTCCCCTGAACCCAAACTAGGGACTAAAGATCTTAATGATGAAATTTTAAAAATTTCTTCTTTGAATTTAACTTACTCAAAAAGAGACTTTATTGGCAGAACATCTAATTTTTCTGCTCTTAAGAACATCAATTTATCTCTTAAAGAAAATTCCGCACTTGGCTTAGTAGGCGAATCTGGATCAGGGAAGTCGTCTTTGGCAAGATCGATTTTAGGAATTGAAAAATTCTCTGGAGAAATATTCTTCAAAGATAAAAATATCTTGAATTACAACAATAAAGAAAAAAAACTTTTCAAAAAAAATTGTCAGCTTGTTTTTCAAGATCCTTTTAGCTCTCTTTCGCCAAGACAAAAAATATTCGATATTGTTAAAGAGGGGCTTGATATTCACGAATCCTCATTAAATATTCTGCAAAAAAAAGAGAAAGTTTTGAACGTTCTCGAAGACGTAAAAATGGATGAAAGTTGTCTTACTAAATTTCCACATGAGTTTTCCGGCGGACAAAGACAGAGAATTGCTCTGGCAAAAGTGTTAATTTTGGAACCAGAGTTTCTCATTTTAGACGAACCAACCTCAGCACTTGATATTTCCATCCAAAAGGAAATTATCAACCTTTTATTAGATTTGCAGTCAAAAAGGGGATTGAGTTATTTGTTGATTAGTCATGATCTGAAAGTCATTAACGCTATTGCAGATGAAATAGTTGTTCTAAAGTCAGGTAAAATAGTTGAACAAGGTAAGCGCGATGATATTTTTTATAATGCTAAAGAACAGTATACGAAATCGTTAATCCACGCAGCTTACAACTAGCTTTTATATGACGAAAATAAATAAACGAAAACATTCAGCTCCATTGGTTGATGGTCCCGAACAAGCTCCATCAAGGTCAATGCTGAGGGCTGCAGGTTTCGATGATGATGATTTTAGAAGACCTCAAGTTGGGGTTGCTTCTACGTGGTCTAACGTAACGCCATGCAATATGCACATCAACGATCTTGCATCATTGGTTTGCGATTCAATTGATCAAGAAGAGTTGAAGGCAGTTTTATTTAATACCATCACAATTTCTGATGGAATCTCAATGGGAACTTTAGGCATGAGATATTCATTAGTTTCAAGAGAAGTCATCGCTGACTCAATCGAGACAGTAGTCGGTTGTCAGTCTTTTGATGGCGTCGTTGCAATTGGGGGCTGTGACAAAAACATGCCAGGTTGTTTAATTGGCTTAGCGCGATTAAATCGACCATCTATTTTTGTTTATGGTGGCTCAATCAAGCCTGGAGCAAACCATACAGATTTGGTCACAGTGATGGAAGGAGTAGGAAGTTTTTCAAGCAATAAAATTTCCGAAGAGGAATTAATTGCGATAGAAAAAACAGCTCTACCCGGACCTGGCTCTTGCGGAGGCATGTATACCGCTAACACTATGGCATCCGCGATTGAAGCTTTAGGTATGAGCTTACCTGGAAGCAGTTCACAAGACGCAGTTTCGACAGATAAACAAGAAGATTGCAAGAAAATTGGTAATGCGATCAACAATCTTCTTGAAAAAGATATCAAGCCCACAGATATCATGACTAGAGAGGCTTTTGAAAATGCTATTCGTGTTGTAATCGCTTTGGGTGGATCAACCAATGCTGTACTTCATTTGTTGGCAATGGCAAAAAGTGTGGAAATCCCATTGAGCATTGATGATTTTGAAGAAATTGGTAAAACCAGTCCATTATTGGCTGACCTGAGGCCTTCAGGACATTTTCTTATGTCTGAATTGAATGAAATTGGTGGTATACAACCTTTAATGAAAACTCTTTTAGATGCCAATCTTCTTC
The DNA here is from genome assembly GCA_019652555.1 of Gammaproteobacteria bacterium. Lineage (GTDB taxonomy): Bacteria > Pseudomonadota > Gammaproteobacteria > Magnimaribacterales > AG-339-G14 > MEDG-81. The sequence goes on from BPAJ01000003.1 coordinate 86,176, forward strand.
ATGGAGATACTTTGACAGTTACAGGTAAAACAATGGCTGAAAATTTGAGAAATGTTAAACCTTATCCAGAAGAACAAAAAATCATAATGCCTTTGGATAAGCCCATTAAAAAAGATAGTCATTTAAAAATCTTAAAAGGAAACCTTGCAAGTGATGGAGCTGTTGCAAAAATTACAGGAAAAGAAGGGCATAGCTTTTCAGGGTCAGCTCGAGTTTTCAATTCTGAAGAAGAAACTTTAGAGGCAATTTATGGTTCTGAAATTAAAGAGGGTGACGTGATTGTTGTTAGATACGAGGGTCCGGTTGGTGGACCGGGTATGAGAGAAATGCTAAAACCAACTTCAGCAATCATGGGTAAAGGCTTAGGAGATAAAGTTGCATTTATTACCGATGGAAGATTCTCTGGAGGCTCACATGGTTTCGTTGTGGGACATGTAACCCCTGAGGCTGCTAAAGGAGGACTAATAGGCCTTCTAGAAGATGGTGATAAAATCACAATTGACGCAATCAAAGGAACGATTGAAGCTGATTTAAGCTCTGACGAAATCGAAAAAAGAAAGAAAAATTGGAAAAATCCAAAACCAATTCCTAAAAAAGGCGTTCTGGCTAAATATGCTAAAACCGTTCAATCGGCTTCTGAAGGTGCAGTTACAGACTAAAAAAACTTGTTTTATTTGAATACGTCCTCATAATTAATGCATGTCTAAACCCATTGAACTTACTGACGATAACTTAGAAGAAACTCTTTCAGGTTCTTCAGTTCCTGTGCTTGTTGATTATTGGGCCGAATGGTGTGGTCCTTGTAAAATGGTTGCTCCAGTTTTAGAAGAACTTGCAGCTGAACTTGATGGTAAATTAACCATTGGCAAGCTTGACGTTGACTCTAATAGAGACTCAGCCGCTAAACAAAATGTGATGAGCATACCGACTCTTATATTATTTAAGAATGGACAACCTGTTGATCAAAGAATAGGAGCTTTGACAAAAAATCAACTTCAAGAATTCATTAACGAACATATTTAATACTCAAAAAAACTAGACTCATAATTTCTATAGTGTTACATTGCTGCTCTACTTCCAGTAGAAACATTCGAAATCTTTAAATTATACAAACATTAGAAAATGCATTTAGGGGAACTTAAAGCAAAACCAGTCGAAGAATTACTCACGATTGCTGAGGGCATGGGTATTGAAAATTTGTCTCGTCAAAAAAAACAAGACGTCATTTTCAATATTCTTAAAACTCACTCCAATGGAGGAGAAGATATTGAAGGGGAAGGCGTCTTGGAAATACTAAATGATGGTTTTGGATTTTTAAGATCTCCATCGTCTTCTTACCTTGCTGGACCGGATGATATTTATGTTTCACCAAGTCAAATAAGAAGATTTGGATTAAAAACAGGCGACTCTGTTTCTGGAAATATCAGACCCCCCAAAGATGGTGAGAGATATTTTGCTTTGCTCAAGATAGATCAGATAAATTTTGAGCCTTCTGATAAAACAAAAAATAAAGTTGCTTTTGAAAACCTTACACCTTTGTTCCCAGAAGAAAGAATCATCATGGAATCTGGGAATGGAACTACTGAGGATCTTTCAGCAAGAATTATCGATTTAGTATCGCCAACAGGAAAGGGGCAAAGAGGACTTATTGTTTCACCTCCAAAAGCTGGTAAAACTCTTTTAATGCAATCAATTGCTCATTCAATTGAAAAAAATAGTCCTGAAAGCAAATTGATGGTCTTGCTTGTAGACGAAAGACCAGAAGAAGTCACAGATATGAAAAGATCTGTGAGAGGAGAAGTTGTTGCAAGTACTTTTGATGAACCACCTTCACGACATGTACAAGTTGCAGAAATGGTGATTGCTAAAGCTAAAAGATTAGTTGAGAAAAAACATGACGTTATAATTTTGCTTGACTCAATTACGAGATTAGCCAGAGCTTATAATTCCACTCAAGCAGCTTCTGGAAAAATTTTAACTGGAGGGGTTGATGCAAATGCTTTAGAAAAGCCAAAAAGATTTTTTGGAGCAGCAAGAAATATAGAAGGCGGCGGCAGTTTGACCATTATTGCTACCGCGTTAATTGATACTGGTTCCAGAATGGACGAGGTAATCTTTGAAGAATTCAAAGGTACCGGTAATCAAGAAATTCACTTGGATCGAGCTATTGCTGAAAAAAGAATATTTCCTGCAATCAATATCCGCAGGTCTGGAACTAGGAGAGAGGAACTCATTACCGATGAAGCTGAACTTGCAAGGATTAATATCCTAAGAAAACTGCTTCATGAAATGGAGGATATTGATGCCACCGACTGGTTAATTGACAAGTTGAGTAAACACAAAACTAATAGCGAGTTCTTCGATTCTATGAAGAAGGGCAAATAATTTCTGCCAAAACATAACTTTTTCCACCCATATTCTTTATCTTCAAAAGGTTTAAAGGCTTTGGAACTTTTAAATCTAATTCTTTTTCAAATTCAAAATATATTCTTCCACTTTCGGATAGTATTTCCTTATCAATAATATCTTCTAGCAACTGATGAATTAGATTTTTTTTAAAAGGTGGATCTACAAATACTAAATCAAATTTCTCGGGAAAATTATAATTTTTCATCCAACTTAAACATTCATCACAGAAGAAATTTACGTTATTCTCTTCTTCTTTTTCTTTAATAATTTTGATTATCCTCTCAAGATATTCTTTATTTTTCTCAACAAATGTTACTTTTTTTGCCCCTCTTGAAAGGGCTTCCAAGCCTAGAGCACCCGTTCCTGAAAAAAGGTCTAAGCAACTTGCTCCACTTAAATCTTGGCCCAACCAATTGAATAAAATCTCTTTAGCTCTATCGGGAGTAGGTCTTAGTTCTTTAGATAGATCGAAATAAATTTTTTTCCCCTTCCATTTACCACCAATAATCCTAAGCTCACCTTTTTTTGCATTCTTCATTTTATTCATGATAATACATGAGATAATTTGTTAAAGATTTACCCACATCAACCTTGAAAGAAAAATTTCTAGAAGTCTTAAGAACCACCAAACAAAATGTCTTTGTTTTGGCAGCAGAAAAAGGCGAAGAGAAACATGCTATGACAGTTTCTTCTGTCTTTTCGGTATCTCTTGAGCCTATGTCTATGATGGTAAGTGTTAATCAACAGGCAGGCATTCACGATGTTTTACAAGTAAACGATAAATTTTCCCTCAATCTTTTAGCTTCGAATCAAATTGAGATCGCTGAAATATGTAGCGGCTCTGAAGAAGGCCAAGTAAGATTCGAGCATGATGATTGGGAGACGGAAGAAATTCCTTATTTAAAAAATGCACAATCAAATTTATTTTGTTCTTGTAAAAAGATAATTCCTTTATATTCCCATTCACTTGTTATTGGCGAGGTAGACAAAATATTTCATTCCGGAAATATGAATCCGCTGATCTATCAGGATGGAAAATATGTCTCCTAAATTTCTAAAGATTCTAATTTGTCTTGTCTTTTCTAATTTTTTAGGAGCATCGATAACGATTGATGGAAAACTCTCTGAGCCTGAATGGGAAAATGCTCAATTGGTCAGAGATTTTTTAACAGTTTATCCCAACGATAAATCATCTCCTAAATATAAAACAGAAGTAAGATTTTTTTCAAATGAAAAGGGGATTTATTTTGGTTTTTTAAATGAACAACCGATCGAAACTCAGACACCTTTAAAGCACCCAAGAGACAAGTGGTTCGTAGACGCAGATAGAAATCTCATAATGATTGATTTTGATGCTAACTCAAATGTTGGGTATGAATTTTCTGTTACTCTCGGCGATACTTTAAGAGACGCGATCTGGACAAATGAAAACGAAAAGTCAGGGAGTTGGGATGCCATATGGTTTGCAAAAACTCATCAAACAGAATTTGCGTGGTACTCAGAATTTTTTATTCCTTGGGAAGTTGCGCCTATGAATGTTGTTGCAGAGAAAGAGAGGAGCATCAAAGTATCTTTTTTTAGAAAACATCATTCCGAAAATAAGTTTTATAACTTTCCTGGTTTGTGGTCTGAACAATCGCCTTTTTTATCTAAGTTTTCTTACCTTAAAGTAAAGAATCCGGAAAATATTAAGTCTTCAAGAGTCGATTATTTCCCTTACCTGAGTTTCACCAATAATTTTGAGGAGAATAATAGAAAAATCCAGTATGGCGGCGAGATTTTTTGGGATATCAATTCTGGTTCAAAACTAGATATTTCTATTAATCCAGATTTTGGACAAGTTGAAAGCGATGATTTGATTGTGAATTTTTCTGCCATAGAGACTTTTTATAAAGACAAGAGACCTTTTTTTACGGAAAATCAAACTTTATTTGAAATTACTGGTTGGAATCTATATTTCATAAACACAAGAAGAATAGGTGCTATCCCTGACAAGTGTTCTCCAACAAACGAAACGCTTAGAGGCGAATGTTCAAATAGTCTAGTTGATTCTTCAGATATCGATTTGGCCCTTAGGTATACGCAGAAATCTGCAGAAAATGAATTTGGTTTTTTTTTCTGCTTTAGAAGCTAATAGCCAGTTTTCTTCCGGTAGAGATTACTTTGCAGGAAGGTACAAGAGAAATGTTCCTAAAGCCAATGGTAATTTTGGTTACATGTTAACAGCTGTGAATAGGCCTTCGATAAATAGGGAAGCATATGTACAGGTAATTGATTTCGATTTTAAGCCTTCTGCCCCCTCAAGGTTTTATGGCTGGGTTAGCCAATCTAAAATAAAAGACGATTCTCAAGATGTTTCAGGAATAGGCGCAAGATTGGTTGCCACGCGAGGTTTTTCTGATCAATTGTTTGTTTTAGGAGCTCTAAATTATCTTGATGAAGATTTTGATATAAACGATATGGGTTATTTAGAGGAAAATAACAAAATTAGTCTTGGCGGTTTTTTGCAATATATAAATCCAATCAAGAATGAGAATTCTAAAGTATCACAAACAATTTTTAGGGTTAATGGGGGGCATAACAGATCTACCGAAGGTTATAGCAGTGGCATAGGACTGAACACAGAACTGGAATTTTTCATGAGAGATAATTCTTATATTAGTTTGAAATGTGACTGCACTGTAATGAGAGGAAAAAACTTTACTGAAACGAGGAATTTCGTCGATGCACCCTTCATTGAGAGTCTCGCTAAATACAATCTTCAACTAGCTTATTATTCTCCTAGAACAAACAAAATCAGACCCTACGTTAAATTTGGTTTGGGTACTGACGGATACAGATCAGACGATCCGTCCATCGATTTACAAAGCGAGTCAGCAAAACTTGGAGCAGGACTTATTTTGACGACTTCTACTCAACTTAGAGCATCATTGAATTTTTTTGAATATCAAAAACAAAATAATTGGTCTATTTGGCAAGAAGATAATTTATTTGGCTACTTTGAAAAAGAGATGATTTCTTCTGGAATTGATATTGATTGGTTTCCAGGAACTAATCAGGAGTTTAGATTAAAAGCTTTCATTTATGGTATTAGAGCAAGCGACGCGAGAGCTTTTAGGGTAAATGCCTCTGGGTTTATGACGGCGGCAATAGATGACTTAAACGAGTTTCAACTTTCCGAGGTTGCATTTCAAGTGAGATATAAATATGAGTTTTCACCCTTATCAAACTTATATGTTGTCTATACTCGAGGCGGAAAATCTTCCGGAGCGCTCAATGATTCTTTTGGTAACCTGTATTCAAACGCTTGGAATGAACAAACCACAGACAAGTTCATAGTAAAAATTAGATACAAGTTTTAAGGTTTGCAATTTTTGCAAAATAATCCTTGAGGAGAATTTATTGCAAGGCCTTTTGGTAAGTACTTTCCACAAGATGAGCACTTTATTAATTCATCATTTTCATTATCTAAGTCAAAATTTTCAGCCTTAAGGAGTTTTGACAATCCAAGCAGAATTCCAATAAAAGCCAATATAAATAATATATTTAATATCATAAACAAAAGAAAAGATTTATTCTTTTGAAGCCCTAATGAATTTATTCAAAATTTCTTCTGCCTGAATTTTAAGTTCTTTTTTTTCCATAAGGTCATATGCTTCAACTTTAATTTCAAGGGCTTCCTTTACGAAAGGGGAATTCGGTAAGTTAGAAATTATGTAGTCCGCTCTAGAAACTGCAGCAATGTATGCTTTTCTTTTTATATAAAATTCTGCAATTTCAATTTCTTGTTTAGCAATAAGGTTTCTTAAAAAAAGCATTCTACTTTTTGCCTCTTCGACATAAGAGCTTTCTGGAAATCTAGTTATAAATTCTGTAAGTTCATTGAAAGACACTTTTGCCGATGATAGGTCTCTTTTGTGTGTCATATCTCCCAATACTGGCAAAGAACTGAGTAATTCTTTTTCTTTTGAAAAAGCTGCTAGCCCTTTCATGAAATAAGCATAATCTGTATTTGGATGTCTAGGATGAAGACTTATAAATCTTTCCGCTGCAACTACGGCGCCATCATATAAACCATTTTCATAATAAGCATAAATTAGCTCTGCTTGAGCCTGTTCAGCGTATTTTCCAAATGGAAATCTTCTTTCCAAAGCTTCCAAAGCTTCAATTGCAGATGAGTAGCTTCCGCTTTGTAATCTTTCCTGAGCCAAGTCATAAATTTTTTTTTCTGGGGAAACTGAAATTTCCGAGTCTTGGTCGTTCAATGATGCGCATCCTGCAAAAAGAATGCCAAAAACTAGAAAAAAAAGATTTAAATAAATTTTCACAAAATAAGTTTATCATTCTGAAATGGTTTTAAAGAAGAGCAATTTTCTTTCAAGGGAGATTAAAGAATCACTTTCAAATAAAAGAATTGATATTGCTTTGGCTGAAACTTTTCCAGAGTACTCTCGAAGCAGATTAAAAAAGTGGCTAGAAAATAAATTTGTGTCTGTAGATAAAAAAATAATTACTAAACCAAGTCACAAGGTAACTTTTCCTGCGGTAATTAACTTAACCATCCCAGATGAACCACTTACCGAAGATCTGCCTGAGGAAATAGAATTGAATATCATAAAGTCGACTGAGGAATATATTGTTCTCAATAAGCCAGCAGGATTAGTCGTTCACCCAGGCGCTGGAAACAAATCAGGAACGCTTTTAAATGCTCTATTATTTGAGTATCCAGAATTAAATAAATTATCTAGAGCTGGAATTGTTCACAGGTTGGATAAAGACACATCGGGTTTAATGATTGTTGCAAGAACTGAGGAAAGTTTTAAACACATATCTGATCAAATTTCTAAACGTCAAGTAGTAAGGACATATCAAGCATTTACAGCAGGTAAAATAGAAAGGTCTGGAAAGATAAATGCCCCAATTGCTAGAGATCCAAGGAATAGACAGAAACAAGCTGTAATAGAATCTGGGAGAGAAGCAATATCTCACTACAAACTTATTGAGAATTTTGGCTTTTATTCCCATCTAGAAGTAAATTTAGAAACTGGAAGAACCCATCAAATAAGAGTTCATATGAATCATTTAGGCTGCCCCTTAATTGGAGATCCTTTGTATGGAAGAAGAAGAAGATTTGCAAAAAACACTCACCAAAAACTAAGAGAGGTGATTGAAGGTTTTCCGCGACAAGCCCTGCATGCATCCGAATTATCCTTTCTAGATCCATCAATGAATGCAGAAGTGACTTTCAAATCAAAGTTGCCTTCTGATTTAGTAGAATTAAGGGAAAACCTTATAAACCAAGTATAATTTCCTTGACTTGCCAAGTAGTACTGTCAAAATTCGCTCCTTGAGTTATTTCTTCAAATTTTTTAGAAAAATGGCAAAAATTATGACATCTGGCGGCGAAGCTTTAATTAAAGCCTTTAGCTGATGAAAATGTAGATATCATCTTCGGTTATCCTGGAGGTGCAGCCCTGCATATTTATGATGCTATCTATCAGCAAGATCGAGTTCAACATATCTTGGTAAGACATGAACAAGCTGCTACTCACGCAGCTGATGGTTTTGCTCGCGCTACTGGAAAGCCCGGAGTTTGTTTAGTTACTTCTGGACCTGGAGCAACCAATGCGATTACTGGTATTGCAACCGCCTATATGGATTCCATTCCTTTAGTTGTTATTTCTGGCCAAGTCCCAAATCATTTGATTGGTACTGATGCCTTTCAAGAAACCGATATGATGGGTATTTCAAGACCCATAGTTAAGCATAGCTTTTTGGTACAAAATCCAGAAGAAATCCCTGTCATCGTTAAAAAGCTTTCCACATTGCTACTACTGGCAGACCGGGCCCTGTAGTGATTGATGTACCGAAGAATTTAACTGATCCAAATGAAAAGTTTGAGTACAAGTATCCTTCAGATTTATATCTAAGGTCATTCGCGCTATACGATGAAGCGCAGAGTAGCGACGTAAAAAAGCTGTGAAATTACTTACAGAAGCAGAAAGGCCTGTCATCTATGCGGGCGGAGGAGCTATTAATTCAAATGCTGCAGAGGAGATATATGAATTTGGTAAATTAATGGGTTGTCCAGTAACAAACACTTTAATGGGCCTAGGTGTTTATCCTGCTTCAGATGAACAGTTTGTTGGAATGTTAGGTATGCATGGCACTTATGAGGCAAACATGGTGATGCATGAAGCAGATTTGATCATGGCAATAGGAGCTAGATTTGACGATCGAATTACCAACAATCCAAACAAATTCGGGCTGAAAGCAAAAAAAATACATATCGATTCCGACCCTTCTTCAATTGATAAGATCATTGACGTGGATGTAGCGATGACTGGAAATGCAAAAAGTTATTTCTCAAATCAATAAAGAATTAAGGGCTATGAATTTTGACAATAAAAAATTCAAAAGTTGGATGACAAAAGCCATGCAGTGGCGTGCGGAACATGGGCTGAATCACAATATGTTGGACCAAAAATCCGGGCGATATCATTTTGCCACAACAAGTTATCCAGTCTGTCTACAAAGCAACTGATGGAAAGGCATTTGTAACTTCAGATGTCGGTCAGCACCAAATGTTCGCGGCGCAGTATTATCATTTTAATGAACCCAGAAAATGGATTAATTCAGGCGGATTAGGAACCATGGGTTTTGGCTTACCTGCAGCAATGGGAGTTAAATTTGCTTTTCCTGATGAAACGGTTGCTTGCATAACGGGAGAGGGCAGCATTCAAATGTGTATCCAAGAATTATCTACTTGCGGACAGTACGGCCTACCAATCAAAATTATTAATCTCAATAACAGAGCACTTGGGATGGTTAAACAATGGCAGGATATGCAATACGGTGGTCGATATTCAAGTATCTTTTTGAAGATTCGTTCCGTTTCATTAAGCTTGCAAAATCCTATGGACATTTTGGATGAAGGTAGAAAAGCTTTCAGAACTTGAGTCTGCAATGGAAGAGTGCTTTGCTTAAAAGTTGGTTTTTTCTTGATGTCTATGTTGATCTGATGAGCATGTCTATCCATGTTGAAAGCTGGGGGAGAATTCAAAAATGTTCTTGAGTAAAAGGGAAAAAACTTTCGAATGAATATTTGCCACTAAGGGAAAAACCAAACCTGGAGCTTTATCCGGGGTTTATAGGCTTATTTTCTCAAGAGGGTACAACATTGATTTTTTATCGGAAACCCCAACACAAGATAAAACCCTTTTCCCAGTTGACCATGACCTTTGGGGAAAGAAGGTGCTGAATCAATCAAATTTTAAAACAGCATAAAATTGGTTGATGTGGTAATTAAAATTTAATGACCCGTTTCCCTTAATTTTGGAACTTGCAATAATTAATTTAAGACCAAGGCAGATTAGGGGTCTTCTAAAAAATTAGAATTTAAAAAGAGAAATTTTAGATGAAAAAGAAATACATTTTTTCAAAGTCTTGGGATATAAGAATAAAAATTATTGTCAATTAAAAAAAAGAAGAATTTTAAGAAGTGACGGTCTGGTACCAGGTATGACCAAAGGCAATGAGTCTTTAGCAATAACGTCAGCCCAAAATTTCTTACGATTAATTAGAGGAAAACAAAGGGAAGTTTATTCGATAAAGGCAAAGTTGGATCTTAAAAAAGATAAAACCATAGCAGTCATTGGCTTTGGTTCCCAAGGTCAGAAATGCAAACAATCTTAAAGATTCTGGCATGCAAGTTATTTTGGTTTACGGAAGGTTGGTTCAGCAGACAAAGCAAAGGGCGCTGGCTTTGAGGTAATGGCAAAAAAGCTGCACCCGCTGCAGATTTTGTAATGATGCTCATTCCGATGGAAAAAAGGAAAAACCCTATGCTGAAGAAATTGAGCCAAATCTGAAAAAAGGGCAACTTTGGCATTTCCCCACGGTTTTATTATTCCCAAAAATCAAACCGAGAGCTGACTTAGAGTGGTAATGTTTTCCCAAAAGGTCCTGGACATACTGTAGGGTCAATATCGATGGGAGCGGGAGTCCCTTGTTTGTAGCTATAAATCAAGATCATCTGGCAATGCGCTAGATAATTCAGTGGCTTATTTTCCCCATGGTGGGGGAAGGGCTGGCATCTCAAAAACCACTTTCAAAGAAAACAAAACTGATTTGTTTGGAGAGAAAAAGCGTTCTTTGTGGGGCAATTTCCCCTCATTCAAGCCGGATATGAAACTTTGGTTGAAGCGGGCTATCCACCTGAATGGCATACTTTGAATGCGTTCATGAAGTAAAACTTATTGTCGATTTGATTTATGAAGGGGGTTTGGCAAAATGCGTTACAGCATCTCAAATCTGCAGAGTATGGTGATTATCCTGGCCCCAAAAGTTGTGACCTAAAGCCAAACAAGCGATAAAAAAAATTCTAGAACGAATTAAAAATGGGGGTTTGCCGATGTTTGTGACTGATCCCAGAAAAGTAATGGCCCTGAAGGCGGACCAGAAATAAAAAAGTATCGTCGCGAGTTAAAGAACCCCCTATTGAAAAAGTTGGGCAGATCTTCGGGGGATGATCCCTTGGATAAGAATAACTGGTCGAAAAAACCAAAAACTAGATTTTTAGTTTTCTTCTTAAGAGATTTTTAAGTTGCTTCATTAAATTAAAAGTGCTGTCATCTCATGGGAGAAAGTCATGGTTCCCTTTTTCTGGATGTCTCTACTCTTCTATCTAAAGCTTTAGCATCAGGACCTATAAGAATTCGCCACTCCTTGGCTTTGACGCCATCTAAAATTACTTTAGCTGCAGCCTCAGCAGAGTAAAAACTTTTCTTTAAAATCTTTTTTTCTATTCATGACCGTTCGAAACATTTCTAAAGATAGGTTGTGCACTGGAGCCCCCTTTAAACCATCTGTCTTTTATTTCTTGGATTCTTCGTCATTCAAATCAGCTATGTCTTTTTTTCCCAAACTTTTCCAAATTTTCACTGATAGAGGTTCCAATATGCCCTGGCATCACCAAAGATACACCAAGGTGTGGTGCATTGATTCGAAAATCATTGATCAAGGCTTCAGTAAAACCTTTAACAGCAAATTTTGCTGCAGAGTAAGAAGTGTGGGGTTGGGAATGTCCTAGAGTTGCCCAAAAGCCATTTACACTGCTGGTATTGATCATATGACCTTCTTCACTTTTAAGTAGGGCGTCCATAAATGCTCGAGAGCATAAATAAACTCCGTCCCAACAAATCTTAAAAGTTCTTTCCCATTCTTCGATTCCAGATAGAACAAAACTTGCACCACCACCAATCCCTGCATTATTAAAGAGTAAATTGATATGCTCGGTTTCTTGTTGTTCCAAAACTTCATCTCTAAAGCGCAAAACATCATCTTCAGATGAAACGTCGCATAGATGTTTGGTAATCTTTACCTGTGGGTATTTTTTTGAAGCCTGTTCGAAAGTTTCTTCCATATTTTCTTCAATGACATCGCAAATAGAGACGTTACAACCCTCTGCTGCAAGTTGATAAGTAAGTTCTCTTCCCATACCGGTTCCACCGCCAGTTATAACCGCAATTTTTCCATCAAAATTTTTCATCTTTCTTCCAAAAATAATTCTTTAAAGTTTTTTTACTTTACATAGTATCTGCTAGAAAAAAAACCTATAATCCTTTTTCCAAGATCAGCAAGATAAGATTTTTACTTCTAATTTTGGGTCTGTAGCTCAGCTGGTTAGAGCGCACCCCTGATAAGGGTGAGGTCGCAGATTCGAGTTCTGCCAGACCCACCAATTTAATTGATGTAAATTAAAATTATTTTGACGACTAATCAGTCATCAACTATATTTTTCTTCGTATAAAAAAATCATAATGGTTAGAAAATCAATATATATCCTATTCGCATTAGTTTTTTTTGGCCTCATAGCATGGGAATATAAAGTCAATATTTTAGTTTGGTCCTTACCTAAGATGATGAACTTCCTAAATCCCATTCAAGAAAACATTCCAACATCCTGGTCTGTTGGGCCAGAAGAAGAAACAAAGGACGATCGACCTAATATAATTTTAATTCTTGCAGACGATATGGGCTATAACGATATTTCGCTCCACAATGGTGGAGCTGCCGATGGTTCATTGCAAACGTCACATATTGATGAGTTGGCTGCAAGTGGTGTTTGGTTTTCAAGAGGTTATGCTGCTAATGCGACTTGTGCTCCATCTCGAGCATCAATCATGACCGGAAAATATGCTACAAGATTTGGCTATGAATTCACTCCCGTACCCGATCCAGCAAGATTTATTCTCACTTGGCTTGCTGAAGAAGATGATGCTGAGTTGAAAGGTAGAATTGATCGAGAAGTAGCAAATAACCTTCCTTCATATTTTGATATGGGCATGCCAACAGAACAAATTACCATAGCTGAAGTTCTCAAGGATGCAGGATATTACACCGCTCACATAGGAAAATGGCATTTAGGAATCACTAACGGCATGGATCCTCAAAGTCAGGGATTTGTTGACTCTTTGTCACTTGCAGGGAGTTCTTATCTTTCTGAGAATGACCCTGAAGTTGTAAATGCAAAATTTGACACCAGCATTGATAAGATGGTTTGGTCTACTTCCCAGTATGCAGCTAGATTTAATGGCAGCAAACCTTTTGCTCCTGATAAATATGTTACAGATTACTATACTGATGAAGCATTGAAGGTCATTGAAAATAATCGGAACCGACCCTTCTTTTTATACTTAAGTCATTGGGCAATTCATAATCCATTACAAGCTTTAAGATCTGATGTTGAGCACATGCAACATATGTCTGGCCATAACCTTCAAGTATATTCAGGTATGATTCGAGCACTTGATCGAAGTGTTGGCAAAATTATAAAAAAACTAAAAGAACTAGAAATCTATGGGAAAACTTTGATCATATTTACCAGCGATAATGGCGGTGCTAACTACATCGAATTAGAAGATATTAATAAACCTTATCGGGGCTGGAAAATATCTTTTTTTGACGGCGGTATAAGAGTGCCTTTTATTTTTAGTTGGCCTGATCAAATTGAAGCTGGTGGAAAATTCGATGATGCTATTCACCACTTCGATATTTTTTCTACGATCGCTGCAGCAGCAAATGTAGATATCAAGGATAAACTCGTTGTTGATGGTAAAAATTTATTACCTTTCATTAAAAATGAGACTTTTAACAAACCTCATGAAACTCTTTTTTGGCGTTCTGGTAATCATCAATCGGTTTTACATAAAAACTGGAAATTCTTAATCAGTGTTAAAGAAAATGCTCGTTGGCTGTTTGATACTTCTTTAGATCCTTTTGAAAAAAATAATGTAATAGATAAATACCCTAAAGAGGCTGAGTTTATTGAAAGCTTATTGGTTGAATTCAATAAAAAACAAAGCGAACCTCTTTTTCCATCAGCTTTTGAAGCTCCAATATTGATTGATAAATATGATGGACAAGAGTATGAACCTGGTGATGATTATATTTATTGGTCAAACTAGTTATACAAAATTTATGGAGAATAAATGAAAGCGTTTTTAAGAATCTTAATTCTATTTGTTATTTTTGTAAGCGTTTTTAGTTTCTATGTAACCAGAGACGGAGAACTTTATATTCCTGAGGGCAAGGGCGAAGTAAAACTCAGTTCGGGTTCTTTCGAAGGATTCCCTTTACCCGATTATGCTTTTGAAATGATTGATAAAAGCTATAAAAGTTATTTTATAGAAGTGGAACCAGGTTTAAAGGTTCACGTTCTTGAGACAGGAAAGGGGTTTCCAATATTTTTAATGCACGGAAATCCAACATCTGGATTTCTATATAGAAAAGTTGTTGAAAATCTTCCACTTGATAGAGTCAGAGTTATCATGCCTACCAGTCTTGGACTTGGTTTTTCTTCAAAAATTCCTGCAAGCATGCACACTGCAGATAATCATATTCGTTGGATTAACAAGGTCTTAGAAGAATTAGAACTATCTGAATTGATATATGCGGGGCAAGATTGGGGCGGCCCAATTGGAATGGGTGCTTTAGCTTTATCTCCTAATCTTCTTAAGGGAGCGGTTTTATTAAACACAGGATTTAATGCCCCAACTGAAGAAATGGATCTTTCTCCTGCTCATGCGACTGTGAAAACTCCCATTATTGGAGAAATGATTATTGAAGTCTTTTTTTCAATTTTTGAGAACTTAAAAGGAGTTCAAGGTGATCCTGATTCTTGGACAGAGGAAATAGTAGAGCTCTATGGCAAACCTGTTTATGAAAGTAAAAACATTAAAGCACCGTTGGCGATGATGAGAATGGTTCCAGATGGACCCAATCATCCCAGTGCTGCTTCATTACGAATGATTGAAAAATATGTAAGAACTTTAGATATCCCAGCTGAGATAGTCTGGGGAATGAATGATCCCATTCTCGGAAAGGGGCTTTCGATTATGCAAGAAAACTTTCCAAATGCACCGGTTACAAAAACTTCAGCTGGTCACTTTCTCCAAGAAGAGGTTCCAGTAGAAATTGCCGAGGCTTTGATGAGAGTTATTTCTAAAGTAAATAAATAAACTTTTGAGACACCCCTTCAAAATTGAAGGGGTGCTCAGGGGGATCATTTTTTCTTAGAAATTAAAATTAACTTTGATACCAAAGTTTCTTCCAGCCAAAGGTACTTCATCTTTCACAAAAGAAGTATGCGATCTAGCTTTTTCATCTAAGAGGTTTCTACCAAAAATCGACAAGACCAACTCTTCGTTGTCGCCAATAGCAATTGATCTTCTGATGTCTAAGTCAAGCATAGTGAAACCTTCTGTTGCAGTTTCCCCAACACCCAGGTCATCTTCTCTTTGAACATCTTTTACCTTGATGTCATAGATAACATCGTCTTGTTCAACAGCGAATCTATAGATATTTTTGACAGGAGTAATTCTTGGGACGTTTCCACCGTCGGAAAAAGTTCCAATTACTTGGTCTCTTCCATATGAAAATAGAAGTTCAGCATTGTTTAAACTGATGGTTTTCCCAAATTCTACCTCGTAGCCATGGAAATTGGCATCTGCTTGAACATAATTAAAATTATCCAAATTATTAGCGCCATCATTTCCTGAATCAACAAGATATATATAATTATCAACTGCATTTGTATAAACCGATGCGTTAACAAAATAACCGTCGTTTTCATAATCGAGGCTGAAGTCGATATTATTCGATCTCTCAGACTCTAAAGTTGGATCTCCAAACTCATTTCTTGCCGCAACCAAATGGACACCATTCATGAAAAGTTCTTTTTCAGATGGAGCTCTAGCCACGCTTGAAATACCTAGAGTAAGACCTAAATTGTTATCCAGATCCCAACCCATGGTTAAAGCCGCACTTACATCGGTCTCGCTGATGTCGTGTAAGACAGTTACCGCAGGAGTTCCAGAAACCATAGAACCATCTCTCTCGACTTGATCGACTCTGATACCAAAATCCAAATCAAAGACAGCCAACTCCCTACTTAGGAAATAACCAAGACTCAACATTTTAGAGTCGACAGGTTGCATGAAGGCTTCCTCTCCTATAATTGCAACATCTTCTTGACTAAGATTTACTGTGAAGTTTTGTCTGTTACCGCTTGCTTGATCTCCTATATCAAGCTTCAAACCAAATTCAAAAGATTCATTAGTGAAGGTTGTTGGTGCATGTTCATCATGATCATCATCACCATCTCCTCCATCATCGTCATCATCGTGATGCATTTCTACATGACCTTCAGTGAAAGAGTAATCGTTGAATTGAAAGAAATAGCTAAGTTTTTCTATACCGGAAAGGTTTGTAGACGCACCCTCAATTGTAATATTTTCGGATAGAGTATCAGCTTGAATCCTTTCACCTTCATGTTCATCATGATCATCGCCGCCATCGCCGCCATCGCCGTCATCATGCTCTTCCTCTTCGCCATGGAAGGCAATTCCGTAAGAATTTTCAATTCTGCCAAGTGAAAATCCAAAGTATCCCCAATCTCTTACCCAAGAAGTTCCCAATCTATTACTGAAGGTATAGATATCAGAATTATCAAGATGACCTTCCTCATGATCTTCGTCATGATCATCTTCGCCATCTTCCTCGTGTATTATCGCTCCAATTGGAACGTCATAGCTATCAAAGTTCACTTCTCTAACTGCATAAGTAAGGTTTGTACCATTGATATTGCCTTTGTAAGAAAAACTTCCGGAGCTTCCTGTATTGACTGATTGTCTTTCCAAACCAATATTAAAGTCATCTCCTTCAAAGTCTTTACTAGTGATGGTTTGATCAACAACATTGATGATTCCTCCCATGGTTCCGTTTGAATATAGCAATGACGATGGACCACGAACTACTTCAATTTGTGTAATGTCATTTAAGTCAACATCATTTAAGTGATCCGTTCCCAAACCTGAAACGTCTCTAATTAACTTACCATTGGATAGAATCCTGACTCGAGTTCCACCCATTCCTCTAATTACAGGCTGACCTACAGCGGGACCAAAATCAGATGAATTTACACCCAAAAGGTAGTTTAAATTTCCGCCAAGACTAGTAGTTCCAGAATAATTAACTTCATCACCCTTGATAACGAAAACTGGCGAATCAATTTCTGCGAGGGTTGCTCCTGTAACAGATGATGTAACAACAACTTCTTCATCTTGTCCAAATGCAAGATTGAAAGCAGTTATAAATAAAATAAAAAATAAATATTTTTTCATAATTTCCTCCTAAGAAATTAAAAAATTAAAATTAAAAAAAGTTAGGTAAAAAAATTATTGAGGCGGAGCTCGAGAAAGAAAATATTTATTGTTCTTTTGATGATAGAAGTTGTGATATTCAACTTCTAGGTGTTTAAGGAAAACGTGATGATATGAAACAAAATCTACTTCTTCGCTAACTTGATCATTTATACAACTAAGACAGTCATGATGAAATTCAGACTCATGATGATCAGAATCAAGTATTTCTTCTGAATGATCGTGAGCTATTTCTCCAAGCGCAATACTTGAGATCAAGAAAAAGCTAAATATGATTGAGAGTTTACTTTTTTTCCTTATCACGGATTTGATTGTAGTATAAAAATATTTTTATATGAAATTATAAGGAACTAAAAAAACTTCTTATTTCATTGACATAAAGGTCTGGCTTTTCCAACGCTGCGAAGTGTCCTCCCGAATCAAGGACATTGTAGTACCTTAAATCGGTATATCTTTTTTTTAACCATCTTTCCGAGGCTTTAAAAATTTCTTTTGGATAGATACTAACTCCAGTAGGAGTTTTTACTTCGCCTCCATTAAAATCTCCAAAACTTTCCCAATACAGTCTTGCTGAAGAGGCTGCAGTCTCAGTCAACCAATAAAACATAACATTGGTCAATAACTCATCACGAGAAACAGCATTCTCTGGATGACCATCACAATCTGTCCACTGATAAAATTTTTCTAATATCCATGCAGCTTGACCTATAGGCGAATCTGTTAATCCATAACCTAAGGTTTGTGGTCTAGTAGATTGTTGTTTAGAGTAGCCTGAATCCCATTCTTGATAAAATTGAAATCCTGCTAAAGCTTGTTGTTCAAATTCAGTTAAGTCGTTCATCGTCTCCATATCTGGAGAAACTACTGCCATGTTCAAATGTATTGCTTCGCAATTGGAATCCTGAGTTCCTAGGGCAGTTGTAACGGCAGCACCCCAGTCTCCACCTTGAGCAAAGTACTTCTCATAGCCGAGGGTTTGCATCAGTTTTGAGAAAGTATCCGCTATTTTTTCAACACCAAATCCAGGTTTTTTTGGCTTTCCTGAAAAACCAAATCCTGGAAGAGAAGGCGTAATTATGTCGAACGCAATTTCAGAATTACTTCCATCAATCTTTGGATCTGCCAATCGTTCAATTACTTTGAAAAATTCAACTACTGATCCGGGCCAACCATGAGTAATGATCAAAGGTTTTGCATTTTTATGAGGAGACTTGAAATGAATAAAGTGAACATCAAGTTCATTAATAGTTGTTAGAAATTGAGGAAATTTATTTATTTCTTTTTCATGCTTTCTCCAATCGTAATCATTCAACCAGTAGTCATGAATTTCTTTCATGTATGAAAGCGGAATTCCTTGTGTCCAATCATCAGGAGTTTCTTTTTCTGGCCATCTTGTAAGAGTTAATCTTTGTTGAAGATCATCTAATTTACTTTGAGGAATTTCTATATTAAATTTTTTTATTTGAGACATTTTTAATTTCCTTCTTTCTAGTATTCTATTGTCAATTTATTGGTAAAATATTACTCTGTTTTAGAAGTTATCATTAATTTTTAGATATGGCTAAGCTTATTGAATCGTTTACTAATCATCTAACCAATTGGGGACTAGTTTGGTTTTGTTTTATATTTTGGGGAAGTATTTTCAACGCAATTTTGGTAAATACTCTAAATTTTGAAAGTTCGAATATTATTTATTTCTCAGGATATGCGTTAGGTTTGATTTTTGGCATTTTTGCAAAATATAAAAACTGGGGGTGGGTGAATTAATGAGTGAAATATCCTTGAACTCTGAAAAAGATCTCTCAATAGATGCTGAAAGACTTGTAGCAAGGACCTTTATTGGAAGAATAGAATGGGAGATGATTGTCATTGGCTTAGGCCAATTTGTTGTCTGGCTAGGAATTTGGTACGCGGTTCTTATGGGATTATTACCTTTATGGGGAGGCTTTCTTTTGAGTACACTCTCTATTTCCTTTTCATATTTACCATCACATGCAGGACAACACGGACATCTTTCTGGAAAGTACAAAAATTTAAAATGGCTCAATGCTCTTGTTGGACAAATTTCTTTGATTCCTTTGGCTCAATCTCATCATGTCTTGAAGGCCATACACATGAAACATCATGCTCATACAAATGATCCAGAAAAGGATCCAGACTATTTTCACACTCATGTTGATCATTGGTGGCAAGCTGCTATCAATACACATGGTCAAACTGGTACAGGAGATTCTAGACTGCAAAAAATGATTGAGTCCTACATGGAAGAGGATGAAAACTTTAAAAGTGATATCGAAAAAGGCACGGTATTTACGTTTGTATTTTTTTTCCTGCAAATGGTTATAGCTTTTTATTTTCCTTTAGAGACCCTTCTTTTATGGTGGTTGCCTAGAAAGCTAGTTACTTCG
This sequence comes from Gammaproteobacteria bacterium, assembly GCA_019652555.1. Taxonomy (GTDB): domain Bacteria; phylum Pseudomonadota; class Gammaproteobacteria; order Magnimaribacterales; family AG-339-G14; genus MEDG-81. The sequence goes on from BPAJ01000003.1 coordinate 105,716, forward strand.
TATCTTGGTGTAATTTTCTCTCATCAACCCCATAAAGCTTTACCTAAGAAGAGGTATAAAGATACTCGTTTTTGGGTAAATGGCATTCCAAGATTTTTTAACCATTCAATGCAAATTCATGTAATGCATCATATGTACCCAAAAATATGTCATTTTGATGAGCCAAAAGCTATTGAAGCACTAAAACCCTTTATGATTGCTAGAGGTATCCCTGGAGCTGAAGATCTCCCAGATAAGATTTCTTATAAACTTCTTTCTTATAAATAACATTGGCCTATACATTAAGGATTGGCGAAAATGCTCCAGATTTTGATCTGGTTGGTACCGATGTAGATTATTACTCTTTGGATTCTTTTGAAGCATATGAAAATCTTATTATTTTTTTTACTTGTAATCATTGTCCTTATGTAACTGGATCAGATGAAGTCACAAGACAAACAGTAGAAAAATTTCAAAGTTCAAAATTTAAGTTTATTGCTATTAACTCAAATAGTAAAAATACCTATGAAGAAGATAGTTTTGAAAACATGGTCAAAAGAATGGATGATTTAAAATTTCCTTGGCTTTACCTTTATGATGAAACGCAAAAAGCAGCTAAAGATTTCGGAGCCTTAAAAACCCCGCATTTTTTTGTTTTTGATAATGAGAGAAAGCTGGTTTACACAGGACGAGGAGTTGATTCTCCTAAAGATTCATCTAATATAAAAGTTAACGATTTAGAAAGAGTTCTTGAAGAACTTGTTGATAATCAAAAAATATCAGTGCCAGTTACCAACCCTATTGGCTGTAATATTAAATGGGAAGGCAAGGAAGCACATTGGATGCCTGCTGAGGCATGCGACTTAATATAGGAGATAAAAATGTCAGAATTAGCAACTTTAAAAACAGAGGGAGATGTATCGATAATAACTTTGGATGATGGGAAGGCGAACGTTTTTTCTTATCCAATGTTGGAGACCCTTCAAAAAATTCTTTCTGAAATACCTAAAGATAAAGGTTCGGTAATTATAACTGGCAGAGACGGAATGTTTTCTGGAGGGTTTGATCTTAAAACTTTTGCCTCGGGCGATGTCGATTTAATAAAAAACATGTCAGCTTTGGGTTTCAAAACTTTATTTGATTTGTATACTTTTCCAAGACCTGTAGTTGCTGCAATTTCAGGTCATGCTGTAGCGCTAGGCATTTTTGTAGTCTGTTGTTGTGACTACCGAATTGGGATAGACGGAGAGTTTGTGGTTCAAGCAAACGAAGTAAGAAACAACATGGACATTCCAGTACCTATTATGGAAATTGCTGCAAGTCGAGTAGATAAGCAACATATTTATAGGGCACTCTTTCATGCAGATCCTTATAAAATGTCCGATGCTGTGAGCGCGGGCTGGATAGATGAAGTTGTTTCATCCCCAGATGATCTTATGCCAAGAGCAATGGAAAAGGCTGAAGATTTGGCGACTTTAGGCCATCCGATGTATCAAAAAACTAAAGAAGTTTTTCAGCAAGATATTGTAGAAAAAATTCAAGCAAATTTACCCAATCCTTCAGATAATCCAAGCTTTGTATCTGTTTAGTTATTTGTAAACTTCTTATATAATCCAACTCCTTTGGGGCTATAGCTCAGCTGGGAGAGCGCCTGATTTGCATTCAGGAGGTCCGCGGTTCGATCCCGCGTAGCTCCACAAAAAATAAATCAATATTTTTAGAAAAAATTTAATGAAAGTACAAATAAAACTTGAAGGATATGGTTTAGAAATAGCCTTGGGTAGAATAGAGCAAGAAGTATTAGATTACTTTACTGAAAAAAAATGTATCTTTAACTGATTTCATAAATGGAGATATTGAGGTTTCCAGAAATACAGACCCTTTGAAAGTTAAGCTTGGTTTGAATGCGATGACATAGCACATGTGCACGGTTTACAACTAGAAAATGATGGGAAAATAATTATTTCTGAGAGGTAGTCAAACCTTAGCTGAATTTAATGCAACATATGATGAATTAGCTGAAAATGACATTGAATTTGAAGAGGGAAAATGATTTTTATATTTCTGAACTTACTGAAGAAGGCCCAATCTTTTATGGCAAAAATCAGGAAGGAACTTTCTTTTTTACTGAAATGAAAATTGAGAACTTTGATATTTCAAAAGAATTTCAATCGAAACTGTCGATATGAAGAAATAGAGATGGTTTTTCAAAGTTTTATACGACGGCAAAAGAACTTAAAAACTTTGAAACACAAACCAAAAGCTTAAGAGGAATTAGAACTTTCTTTTGAGAATTAACAGTAATAACAAAATTTATACATTTATTGTTGGTTTGTTAATATAATAATTATCATGAGAGCTTTACGACTTAGTTATTCGAAACGAGTAGATGGAAGCGGGAAAAAACCTTTTTCCACGGAGATGTTGCAATTGATAATGGAAAAATTTCTGCAGTGGGGATTGTTGAGAATCCTGGAAAAAAAAGAAATCGACGCAAAGGGAATATTGTTACTCCTGGATGGGTAGACATTCATACTCACTATGATGGCCAAGTATGTTGGGATCCTTACCTAACTCCATCAAGTTGGCATGGTCACCACGGTGTGATGGGAAATTGCGGTGTTGGTTTTGTCCAGTAAAACCTGGTGATGAAAGAGTTTCTTATTCAACTGATGGAAGGAGTTGAGGACATTCCTGGTACCGCGCTTCATGAAGAGGAGTAGATTGGAACTGGGAGTTTTCCAGAGTTTTTAGACGCAATTGAGAGAAAAAAGATTTTGTAATGGACTTGGGTTTCATGATTGGTCACGGTCCTTTAAGAAGTTATGTGATGGGTTATGAAAGATGTCAAAGTCAAGTTGATGCATCCGAGGAAGAGATTTCTAAAATGTCTGACCTCGTAACAAGCTATTGAATCAGGAGCTCTTGGCTTTAGCACTTCTAGAACAATTTTACATAGAGATATTCACGGTGTTTATGTCCCAGGTACAGAGGCAAGTTCTGAAGAAATGAAATCTTTAGCTTTTGCAATAGATAGGGCAGGTGAGGGAACTTTAGAGATTGTTCCAGACTGGCTTGATAAAGAGATTGAAATGTCTTGGATTGAAAGAATATGTTGAGAAAAGCGATTGCGGTCTTACTGTTCTTCAAACAAGCGGCGACGCAGTAAAAACAATTTTATTTGTGAAGAACAGTTTTTATGATATCTTTTCCAAACTTTCTGTTTTGTGAAATATCTGACGCACCTGTTCATTTAATCTTATTGAATTCAAATACCTTGCAGCAGATTTATTTAAATAGTTAGGATCCTGATACCAATCAACTCGAAGAAGAATTAGAAAATGTTAAAAGATTTTATCTAATCTCTGACGTTCATTTTGTGTCATGTAATAACAGGCAGCAATTTCACATAAGTTATCATCATTTTTTAGGAAAAACAGACTGAACTATTTCGTTATCTAAAACTGACAAAGTTGAAACATCTTCGATCAAAAAATATTATTTTATTCTCTTTTTTAGATCTTTTCTAATGTCATCTAGAACTGAACTAAGTTCTCTGTTATTTAAACCTGCAAAACTTTTGTGCATTTCTTAATACCTTATTGCACATGTCTGCAGATTTGCTCTTATGTTTTGAAGAAATTATCACATAATAATCTAATAACTCATGTACATTAGGGTTATGTAGTTGTCTTGACAGATATTTAGTTTCTAAGTCCAAAATCAGAAGCTTGAAATACTGGAAAATTTTCTCTTTCTTCAATCTCACTGTCACTTTGAAGCAACTTGATATTTTTATCTATAACAGTGTCTTCTCTTAAAAACCAGTCTCTAAAACCAGTTGAAAGAAAAAATATTACTTATATTTTCCAATCCATCAGGATATTCTTCTTCTCTTTCTTTCCAACGAATATCAAGTTCGTAATTCAACTCTGCGAGCAATTTAACTTTTGCTTCACTATGAAATTGCATTCACTGCATCAGAAATTTTTGTACATAATTTTGATAACTAGATGGCAATTGATTCAATCAATTGGTCTAATGCGTCTTTTAAACTTCCATTTCTTCTTTTAATTAAAACAGGTAAAACATTTTTAAGATCATTATTTTCTATTTCATTATCATACTTTTATCTTAAGCCAATTAATTAGATGAGATTTTCCTGAGCCTGGCCATTCCATATAAAACAACTAACATTTCTTTTTAGGTGATTCAATTAATTGAGTAAATAACTCTTCATCTGTTAAATTTTGATTAGTGCTTTCATCAATAATATTTCGAATTGGTGCATGTGCAATTCAAAATCTTAAGGAACATTTTCAGTCCTAATGCTATATTACTTATGCTTTTATCAATATTACCTAGTTCCCAGCAAGAAATGGAGGTGTCTTCATTTTCTCCAAAGGGTGTACACCTGAATTTGATTTGTAGTAAACCAACAACACTCCCTTTAAAAAGATCAACATCTTCAAATATCAAAAATCTCTTGCATCACTCCTTGAGACTAGTTGTAAATCTTTTTCAATATGTAAACTGAACTAAACTCCTTTGTAAACCTTTCGATAATTTCCTATTAGTAAGACTCCAATCATTTTTAAGTATTTTAAATACATTCCCCCATCAAATTTTGGGACAGGGGCCCCCCTTTTTCCTTACAAATTGATCCATAGATAAATTATTTTTCATTAAAAATAATCTTTAACTTTCTTTTTCATGATAGGGGTTTACAAATAAAGTTTTTTTGGGGTTTGGGCCAACCCTGTAATTGTACCAACAAAAAAAGGGCCCCAACTTTGTTCCGTTTGGATTTGGACGTTTCTTTTCCATTTATTTTTATTAAATGCTGTTGAAAATTGTTCTAACACCCCCTATTCCTTATTTTCAGAAAATATAAAATAGAAAAAGAAACCACTTTTCTTCACTGTTCTCATTCAAAAAAATTTTTCAAAAAATTTTAAAACATAATCTTTTTTTTCTTCTTCAGGGTTTTAAATTTTAAAGTTAATTTTTTATTACATAAAATTAATCTTTTAAAACTTTAAAAGTTTCTTTAATTTGTTCTTTTTATCATTTTTATTTACCTCTTTAGGTTGATCAAATCATAAATAGTTTGATTGCATTTTCTTTTTTTAAAAAAAATTTTGGTCTTTATAACCTTTCAACTTTATTTGGTCTTTAATTGTATCTAAAAAAATCTTAAATAATTCTATTGTCCATTGTTTTCATCTTGATAAAACTTTGGTTATCATAATGAAATATTAATCGTTTTCATTTTCTATAATTTTGTTTTTTTTAAAAAGTGATAACTTTTTAGTTCTTTTAAATTTTTTAAATTTTTTTTATTGTTTTTCATGAAAAAATAAATCATCATTTTCTTTAACTTTCATTTTTGTTGGAAAACAAGTCTAAATGGAACTTTTTTTAAAAAAGGAAAAAGGAAATTTATCATTAATTTCAAAAAATCTTTTGAAACACATATTATAATTTGATTTTGTGAAATAATGTCTCGTAAAAAAAAAAAAAATTTTGATATTTTTTTTTAATTCTAAATCAAAACTTAATTTTATAATTTCTATTTCTATTTTGAAACTTTATAAATATTTTTGATTTTAAATCTCTATTATCATAAATTTTTTTTTCTAAACAATTAAAACAATCTGTACAAAAAATTTTTAAAGACAATCCATAAACTTTTTTTAAGATTATACAAAATTTTTTCCCTTTTTTAAAAATTTATCAATTAAATAAAAATTTCCCCAAAATTTTTTTTTTCTCTATTTCTTGGTTCCTCTATTCTTTGAAGTAATTCATTAATATTATTTGGATTAAAAGAACATTTTATTGTGATATATTCTTTTTTAACTTGATCTTCATCACTTGTCTCAATTTTATAATCTTCAATTTTAATAATTGAATATCTAGCCAGCATTAAAATTAATCTTTTTTTCCATAAAATATGTTCAGAATAAACTCTTCCATGCATTAAATGTGGTGGAACTTTATTTAAGTAAAATGTAACCTTACCAGATCTTTGTTCAGTTTTTGAGTCTAACAAATCTTCCCAGTATTTTTCTATTTTTTCTCCAAGAAGTTTTGTTTGCAAATGTTTTGCAATTCTTTTATCTTCAGGCGTTGGCAAAAATAAACTAATGGAGTTTGCGCCATCACGCCCCCCCCTTCCAATTTCTTGGTAAAACCTATGAAAACTCTCTGGATAACAGCAATGGATTACTGTTCTTACATCTAATTTATCTACTCCCATCCCAAAAGCAGAGGTGGCAACAATAATTTCTATTTCATTTTTTCTCCACCTATTTAAAATATCAACTCTATCTTCATCAGATGTAGAACCATCAAACATTTCAATTGAATTGTACCCTTTAGTTTTTAATAAATTATAATGTTTTTCAACATCTTCCTTTGTGGTGTTATATAAAATGAGTGGCCTTGGTAAATATTTCAAAGCTTCTAAAACATTTTCGTCACGTTTTTCAGTACTAGTATTCATTTGATAAAACAATCTAATTTCAGGTCTAATTCTCTGAAAAATCAATTCATCAATTTCTGCATAATCAAATAAAGTTTTAAATAATTGCTTAGTATTTTCTGTAAAAGTTGCTGATAAAAGAAATGTTTTAATTTTTTTATCAGATGCAAGATATAAATTTTTAAAGAAACTTGGCATTAATTGAAAATCTAATCTAAAATCAGCACCCCACGATTCAATTTATTGGGCCCCTACAAAAAATTTTTAATTTCCTTCATTATTTATATCGTTAAAAATTTTTTTTAATGTTAAAA